>CBIHLF010000007.1:0-142967 GCA_966210435.1 uncultured Pseudomonas sp.
GCTGGATAAAGTGCAGATCCGATTCGTCGTATTGCACGCAGTAATCGCGCTCGGGATAGACCGTGGGGCCGAGCAGAAATTGGTAGGCGTTGGCCTGAATGCCGTGTTCCTCCAGCACCTGGGCGACTATCTGCGGAACCGTAAGATGCTGGAAAATGCGCTGGTTGGTACGACAGCCGAGGTAACTGAGCTGCGGCACGATGGACAGGCTGTAGCGGGTCAGGCGCTTGCCGGACTCGCCCTGGGCGACGCGATAGATGATGCCGTGAATCCCCAGGCCGTCCGGGGTAAAGGCGAGAAAGGCCGGCCGGTGCAGCAGGCCTAGATAGTCCAGATCCGGGCGCTCGCTGATCAGCTCGACTTCGAAGCGATATGGCTGGCTGATGGTTTCGCGCCCGCTGAATTCGAGCACTTGCAGGTCGTGGTCGAGGCCTTCGATGGAAAGGCTGAAATGGGTTTGGTTGGCGGGGTTGAACATCCGATGTTCTCCGGTTGCGCTATAGGCGGCGGACAAACGCGAACCTTGCAATAAAGCCCTCTGCCGGTGCAACTGAAACGCACGGTTTTAGCGTTTGGGTTCGCAATAAAAACAGGACTGCGCAACAACTTGCGCAATTATTCGGTTCTTAGTTGGGAGTTTCGGCGTACCGCGGCCTGTTCTGCACACAAGGGCGCATGACCGGGTCTTCGTGAGAGTCAGAGCTGTGCCGTTCATGCCCCATGAAATCCTGCAATTAAACTCACATCCCGGCGACGACCAAGCCGCAGGCAAAAATGATATGAGCCAACTCGCGACGCGCCGGCAAGGGATTGTTCACCCCCGCCGGAATCGCCTGCCACTTAATCTTTACAGCGCCTTCTCGAACACCTTGGAGTTGCGCTGGAAGTTGTACAACGAGGCGCGCGCCGCCGGCAGGCGGTCGACGCTGCTCGGCACGAAACCGCGCTCGCGAAACCAGTGGGCGGTACGGGTGGTGAGCACGAACAGGGTCTTCAGGCCCTGGGCGCGTGCGCGATCTTCGATGCGCTCGAGCAATTCGTCGCCGCGCCCACCGTGGCGGTAGGCCGGGTTGACCGCCAGACAGGCCAGTTCGCCGAAGTCCGAATCGGCGATCTGATAGAGCGCCGCGCAGGCGATGATCATGCCGTCGCGCTCGACGATACTGAATTGACCAATCTCGCGCTCCAGCACTTCGCGCGAGCGGCGTACCAGAATGCCCTGCTCCTCCAGCGGACTGATCAGTTCGATCAGACCGCCGACATCGCCGATATTCGCCTCGCGCAGGGATTCGAACTGCTCCTGGTCGACCAGGGTGCCGCCGCCGTCGCGGGTGAACAGCTCGGTCAACAGAGACCCGTCATCGGTATAACTGACGATATGCGCGCGCTTGACCCCGCCGCGGCAGGCCTGTGCGGCGGCATCGAGCAGTTCCGCCTGGTAGCTGCTGCCGAGCCGCGCCAGATATGCCGGCACCTGCTGCGGACGCAGCTCGCGCACCAGTTTGCCATCCTCGTCGAGCAGACCGCGCTCCGCGCTGAACAGCAACAGCTTGTCGGCGCCCAGGTCGATCGCGGCGCGGGTGGCAACATCTTCGCAGGCCAGGTTGAAGATCTCCCCGGTTGGCGAGTAACCCAACGACGACAACAGGACGATGCTGCGCTCGTCGAGCAGACGGCCGATGCCCTTGCGGTCGACCCGCCGCACCTCGCCGGTATGGTGATAGTCGACGCCGTCGACCACGCCAATCGGCCGTGCGGTGACCAGATTGCCGCTGGCCACGCGCAAGCGCGAGCCCTGCATCGGCGAGGCGGCCATGTCCATCGACAGGCGCGCTTCGATGGCGATACGCAACTGGCCGACAGCGTCGATCACGCACTCCAGGGTCGGCCCGTCGGTCACTCGCAGGTCGCGATAGAAATGCGGCGTCAGCCCGCGCGCAGCCAGGCGTGCTTCGATCTGTGGGCGCGAGCCGTGCACCAGCACCAGACGCACGCCGAGGCTATGCAGCAGCACCAGATCGTGAACGATATTGCCGAAATTCGGATGGGCGACGCCCTCGCCCGGCAACATCACCACGAAGGTGCAGTCACGGTGGGCATTGATATAGGGGGACGCGTGGCGAAGCCAATTGACGTAGTCGTGCATGTAAAAACAACCTGTGAGTCGTGTGCAGCGCATGAATTGGGCGCCCAAGAGCGCCAGACGAACAGCCGATAGCAGCGGTGTTATCGTCGCAGTTGAAACAGCTTCACGCGCGCGTTCCTCCGAGGTTCACAGGCCGACAGTCACCGAAGGGGTGTCGACCGGGTTCAGGCAATAGTGCCCAATCAATTCACGTAGCAGACGCAGGGTCGGCTCGATACGTGACATTTCCAGATATTCGCCGGGCTGGTGGGCGCAATCTATATCGCCGGGGCCGAGCACCAGGGTATCGCAGCCAAGCTGCTGAAGATAAGGCGCTTCGGTGGCAAATGCCACTGAAGCCGCGGCATGCCCGGTCAAACGTTCGGCGATGCGCACCAGTTCGCTGTCCGCACCCTGCTCGAATGGCGGCACGCTGGGAAACAACGGGGCGAAGTCGATCTGCACCTGATGGCGCTCGGCCAACGGCTGCAGCTTTTGCCGGATCGCCGCCCTGAGCGCCTCCGGCTGCATACCCGGCAGCGGCCGCAAATCGAACTCCAGGGAACATTGCCCGCAGATGCGGTTGGGGTTGTCACCGCCATGAATACAGCCGAAGTTCAGCGTGGGTAACGGCATGGTGAATTGCGGATTATTGAACTCGGCTTGCCATTGGCTGCGCAAACCCCGCAATTCGAGCATCACATCCTGCATCGCTTCCAGCGCGCTGTGACCCAATGCCGGGTCGGAGGAATGCCCGCTCTGGCCGAGGATATCGATGCGTTCCATCATGATCCCCTTGTGCAGGCGGATCGGTTTCAGGCCGGTCGGTTCGCCGATCACCGCGGCGCGCCCCAGGGGCTTGCCGGCAGCAGCCAGGGCGCGGGCGCCGGACATCGAGCTCTCCTCGTCGCAGGTCGCGAGGATCAGCAGTGGTTGCTGAAAGCGCCGACTCAGCAAGGGCTGCACGGCCTCGATCACCAGGGCGAAGAAGCCCTTCATGTCGCAACTGCCCAAGCCGACCCAACGGCCATCGACCTCGGTGAGCTTGAGCGGATCGCTCTGCCATAACGCCTCATCGAAAGGCACGGTGTCGCTGTGCCCGGCCAGCACCAGGCCGCCGGGGCCGGAGCCATAGCTGGCGAGCAGATTGAATTTGCCGGGGCTGACCTGCTGTATCTCGCAGGTGAAACCGAGGTCGCCGAGCCAGCTCGACAACAGATCGATCACGGCACGGTTGGACTGATCCAAAGACGCCTGGGTACAGCTCACCGAAGGCGCGGCGATCAGCGCGGCAAACTGTTCTTGGAAGGAGGGCAAAGGCATCTGTGGTCTCCGCTGGCGAGGCCCATGATAGGGCCAACGCCGTGGCGGAGGGAACCGCAGTGCGGGGCTAACTCAGAGGAAAATGCCGCGCAGGATAAAGAAGAACACGATCGCCAGCAGCGCGCCCACCGGCAGGGTGATCAGCCAGGACATGAAGATCTTGCCGATCACGCCCAGGTTCAACGCACCTATACCGCGAGCCAGGCCGATGCCCAATACCGCGCCCACCAGGGTGTGGGTAGTAGATACCGGCAGGCCGATGGCCGAGGCACCGACCACCGTGGTGGCGGTGGCCAGCTCGGCGGCGAAACCACGGCTTGGGGTCAGCTCGGTGATCTGCTTGCCGATGGTCGCGATCACCTTGTACCCGTAGGTGGCCAGACCGATGACGATGCCCACCGCGCCGAGCAGCAGCACCCAGCTCGGCAGTGCGGCCTTGGCGCCGACGGCCTCGCCACCGGACTGGATCACCCCGACGATGGCCGCCAACGGGCCGACGGCATTGGCTACGTCGTTGGAGCCATGGGCGAAGGCCATCGAGCAGGCGGTGAAAATCATCAGCACAGCGAAGACTTTCTCCACGCTGGCGTAGTGGAAAGCCTTATCCGCTTCGATATCGACCTTGATCCGGCTGAGCAGAGCGATGCCCAACAGCATAATCAGCGCGCCGACGCCCAACGCGAGAAAGAAACCTTCGGTGCCGGAGAGATTCAGGCCGATATGCTTGAGGCCCTTGGTTACGGTCAGGACGCTGACCATGAAACCGGTGGCGAACATATACAGCGGCACGAAGCGCTTGGCGTTGAGGAACGGCTGATCGGTATCGATGATCAACTTCTGCACACTGATAAACAGGCCGAAAGCAACGAACCCGGAGAGCAGCGGCGAGATCACCCAGCTGGCGACGATAGGGCCGACGCCGGCCCAATGCACCGAATCAACGGACACACCGACCGCGGCGAAACCGATGATCGCACCGACGATCGAGTGGGTGGTGGAGACAGGCCAGCCCTTGATCGAGGCGATCGCCAGCCAGGTGCCTGCCGCCAGCAGCGCCGACATCATGCCCAACACCATCAGATCGGGGCTGATCGCTGAGGCGTCGACGATGCCGCTTTTGATCGTCTCGGTTACCTGGCCACCAGCCAGGTAGGCACCGGCGAACTCGAACACCATGGCGACCATGATCGCCTGTTTGATGGTCAATGCATGGGAACCCACCGAGGTGCCCATGGCATTCGCCACATCATTGGCACCCACGCCCCAGGCCATGAAAAAACCGAAGAGGCAGGCGAGCAGCAGAAGTACGAAGCCGTAGTCCGCAATCAAAGACATAAGTTATTAATCCGTAGATTCCAGAAAGAACACTGGCGCTTAGCGCGCCAGCAGTTGCTCCAGTCGGTTACCGACGCGCTCGGCGCGATCGGCTACATCACCAATCCACTCGATGATCTTGTAGAGGAACATCACGTCGACCGCCGGAAGGTCCTTTTCCAGTTTGAACAGCGCCCGACGCACGTCGATCTGCATGACGTCGGTATCGCGTTCGATTTGCTCCAATTCTTCGACCATGGACTCGACCAGCGCCGCTTCGCGCCCGCCGAAGCCGGTTTCCAGCAATTCGTCCAGTTCGTTCATCGCCTTCAGCGCCTGCGCGCTGGCCTCCACGGTGCGCTGCACGAAGGCGCGCATCAACGGTTGCAACGCCAGCGGAATGGCCATCTCGCGGCCGAGCATCAAGCCGGAGATGTCCTTGGCGCGGTTGGCCACTTTGTCCTGTACACTCAGCAGCTCAAGCAGGTCCGAACGCGGTACCGGCAGAAACAGGCTCTTGGGCAGGTGCAAGCGCACGCTCTTCTTGAGCTTGTCGGCCTCATCCTCCAGCCGCGCCATGTCCTGTTGCACCTGTTCCGCTTTAGCCCAATCCTCGGCCATCACGGCTTCGAAGAATGGCAGCAGATTTGCTGCACATTCGTGGGCTTTGGCGAAGTGCTTCTGCATCGGCCCGATGGGTGAGCGACCGAACAGGCTGGCGAATGGATTGATTGGCATTAGGGTGAACCCCAGTTTTGAGAAGGCGCCAAGTATACGGTTCGCTCCCGCGACTCGCCACCTCAGGTAATCGGACTGTCACAACTTCATAGTAGGCGCTCGACTCATCATCATGAACAAAGAAACCGAAATCAAATTGCGCGCCAGCCGCGAAACCCTGGCTGCCCTGCGCGATCATCCGCTACTGAAAAAACGCAACAAGAGCGGCTGGGAACAGCGCGACCTGTTCAACCAATATTTCGATACCCCCGCACGCGACCTGGCCAATGCCAAGGTCGCCCTGCGCTTGCGCCGCGACGGCGATGCCATTATCCAGACCCTGAAAACCCGCGGACAAAGCGTCGCCGGCCTGTCCGAACGCAACGAGTGGGACTGGTACCTGGAAAGCGCCGAACTGGACCTGAGCAAGCTCGACGACAGCTGCTGGCCGGCGGCTTTGGCTGACCTCGACAAAAGCCTGTTGCAACCGATCTTCACTACCGACTTCGTGCGCCAGCGCGCCGATATTGCCTGGGGCCGCGGCAAGGCCAAGGTGCAGATCGAAGCGGCCTTGGACCTGGGAAAAGTCACTGCCGGCGAGGGCGAAGAAGAAATCTGCGAGCTGGAGCTGGAACTGCGCCAGGGCGAACCCGACGCCTTGCTGGAACTGGCCGCCGAGCTCGCCGCCGACCTGCCGCTTATGCCCTGCGACATCAGCAAGGCCGAGCGCGGTTATCGCCTGTTTGATTCAGGCAGCTACAGCCTCAGCCTGCCCGCGCCGCAGCTCAGCGCCGAATTGAGCCTGGACGACAGCGTCGCCGCCCTGGCCTGGCACCTGCTCGGCAGCAGTCAGCGCCTGGCCGAACAGTACCGTTTCAACGGCCATTGGCGCTTGCTCGGCGATTGGCTGGAACAGCTTATCGGCCTGCGCGCATTGCTCGCCAGCCTCGGCCAGGCAGCACCGCGCAGCAGCAGTAGCGAACTGCGTCAGAACCTCGATGCGCTGCTGAGCGACTGGCGCCCGCGACTGCAAGCCGGCCAGCTCGACGACGCCGTACGCAAGGCCGCACCGGCGCGATTCGCCGCCGAACTGCAGGGCACTCGCTGGGGTCGGTTCTCCCTGAACAGTTCGCGCTGGCTGCTCGCTCGTGGCTGGACCGCCGCGCGCAACAACCGCGGCAATCGCCAGGGCGCAGCGCCTTTGGGCAACTGGTTGCCGACCCTGATTGCCGAAGAAGGCAAGGAGCTGCAACTCAAGCGCTACCATCAACAACCGGAAGACCTCGCCGAGCAGTTGCCGCGTATCGAACGCCTGCTGGTCTGGCTGCGTCTGGCGCGCAGCACCCTGGAGGTGCCGGAGGTCGACCGCCTGTATGGCGAGCTGAGCAAGTTGAGCGAGTTGGCGCAGCAGGCCATCGATCCCGAGATATTGGCCGCGCGGCAAGCCCAGGCCCATACTGTGGCATCGCTAAAAGCCTGGCGCGCACTGGTGAAGTAAGCTGCAAGCTAGGAGCCTGTCGGACTTAACACTGCTCTACTGCGGAAAAGCCGGACTTGGCCATTTTTGCTGCTCTTTCTCGTTAAATAGCCAGCTATTCGCCTCGAAAGACCAACAAAACTGACTCAAGCCGAACTTTCCCTCGCTACGAACGGTCAAGTCCGACAGGCTCCTAGTGTGGCGTTTATGCGTTGGCGCGCAATAGTCTTTGCGCCAGCGCTTTAAACTTGGCGTCTACTGCCCTGCCTGCTGAGGAGCCCCATGTCTGCATTAGCTGCGAACGCCCCCGATCGCCTGCTGGATCTCAACGACCTGCTGCGCGAGCTGATCGCCCAGGGCAAGGTCGCGCAGGACAGCGCCGAGCAATGCCTGACCATCCGCCGCAGCGCGGTAAACAATCAGCAGCACCCCCTGGAATTTCTCGCCGCGCAGCACCTGGACGACCTCAGCCGCCCTGGTAAAACCCTGGATCTGGAGTACCTGACCACCTGGCTGGCCGAGTTCGCCGGCCAGCCTTACCTGCGTATCGACCCGCTGAAGATCGATGTCGCGGCGGTGACCCCGCTGATGTCCTATGCCTTCGCCCAACGCCACAAGATTCTCGCCGTGGCGGTGGACAGCGAGAGCGTCACCATCGCCAGCGCGCAGCCGCTGATGCGCAGCTGGGAAGCCAACCTGACCCATGTGCTCAAGCGCCCGATCAAGCGCGTTGTGGCCAACCCGCTGGATATCCAGCGCTTTACCGTGGAGTTCTATCGCCTGGCCAAATCGGTCAGCGGCGCCAGCGCCGGTGGCGACAAGATCAGCGGGGTCGGCAACTTCGAGCAGCTGCTCAACCTTGGCGCCCAGGACCAGGAGCCCGACGCCAACGACGCCCACATCGTCAACATCGTCGACTGGCTGTTCCAGTACGCCTTCCAGCAGCGCGCCAGCGATATCCATATCGAGCCGCGCCGCGAACAGGGTAGCGTGCGCTTTCGCATCGACGGCGTGCTGCACACCGTCTACCAATTCCCGCCGCAGGTGACCATGGCCGTGGTCAGCCGCCTGAAGAGCCTGGGCCGGATGAACGTCGCGGAAAAACGCAAACCCCAGGACGGCCGGGTCAAGACCAAGACCCCGGATGGCGGCGAAGTCGAACTGCGTCTGTCGACCCTGCCGACGGCCTTCGGCGAAAAGATGGTGATGCGGATTTTCGACCCGGAAGTGCTGTTGAAAAGCTTCGACCAGCTGGGCTTCTCGCCGGACGACCTGAAACGCTGGCAGAGCATGACCAGCCAGCCCAACGGCATCATTCTGGTCACCGGACCGACCGGTTCGGGCAAGACCACCACGCTCTATACCACGCTCAAGCAGCTGGCCACCGACGAGGTCAACGTCTGCACCATCGAAGACCCGATCGAGATGATCGAAGGCGCCTTCAACCAGATGCAGGTGCAGAGCAATATCGAGCTGACCTTCGCCAGCGGCGTACGGGCGCTGATGCGCCAAGACCCGGATATCATCATGGTCGGCGAAATCCGCGACCTGGAGACCGCCGAGATGGCGATCCAGGCCGCACTCACCGGTCACCTGGTGCTCTCCACCCTGCACACCAACGACTCGCCGAGCGCCATCACCCGCCTGCTGGAACTCGGCGTGCCGCATTACCTGCTCAAGGCCACATTGCTCGGCGTCATGGCCCAGCGCCTGGTGCGCACCCTGTGCCCACACTGCAAGGTGCCGCACGAACTCAACGAGGATGACTGGCAGAGCCTGACCAAGCCCTGGAATGCGCCGCTGCCGTCCGGCGCGCAGAAGGCCGTGGGCTGCCTGGAGTGCCGCGACACCGGCTACCGCGGCCGCGCCGGGGTCTACGAAATCATGCTGATCAACGACGCGATGAAGCCGCTGATCAGCGCCGATACCGACCTCTCCAGCCTGCGCCGCCATGCGTTCAAGGAGGGCATGCGCAGCCTGCGCCTGTCAGGCGCGCAAAAGGTTGCCGCCGGCCTGACCACCATCGAGGAAGTGCTGCGCGTCACCCCGCAGAGCGAACAGAAATAACCAGCGGGCACTTGCGCGACCTTGGCTCGTCCTGATCGCAGAGACTTGCAGCAGCTAGCTTGCAGGCGATCCCCAGACCGCTGCCGTGGATACCCTGATCGCCCGTCGGCAGACGCCTATAAACTGCAGATGCGCTTCGCGCACTAGCCCCGGGAAGCCAGCGTCGCGATATGCTGCGGCTTGCAATTCAGATAAGCCGAACCCTGCAGCCAACGCGGGTCGGAATGCCAGGCGAAGAGAAACTGCCCGCCCTTGAGCTCGTCGACCACCATCCGCGCAACCTCGGGGCGCACCGCCGGGCACCCCAGGCTCCGCCCGATCCGCCCCTGACTGCGCGCCAATAGCGGGTTCACGTAGTCAGCGCCATGGATGACGATGGCGCGTTCACGTGCCAGATCGTTCAGGCCGGGCTCGAGGCCGTCCATACGCAGCGAATAGCCATGCTTGCCACTGTAACTCTCGGCGGTGCGAAACAAGCCGAGGCTGCTCTGATGGCTGCCGAGGAGGTTGGAGAAGCTGTCAGCGAAGTTCTCCCCCGACGCACGGCCATGGGCGACGAAATCGCGCAGCAACAAACGCTTCTGACGCAGGTCGAAAATCCACAGGCGGCGCTCGACGGACGGCCGGGAAAAGTCGATTACCGCCAGACGGCGGGCCGGTTCGGCGCCATGATTGACCGCGCACTGCATCGCCGCCAGGGCATGCTGCAGTGCCTGGCGGTCGAGCCCGGGGGCAATTCGCGCCAGGTCATCGAACAGTGCATCCTGCTGCGGCGTGGCCGCCAGCAGCGATGCACAAAAAAACCACAACCCCGCCAGGCAGAGCCGGCCAGAACGTCGAAACATGCGCGCAAAATCCCCTAGGAAAGCTGCTCCAGGACATCCTGTCACAAGATCCAACCGCGACTCGCTTATACTCTTTACGGCACATTGCCATGCCATTGTGAGCCAAGGAACGGAGCAGTACATTGATCAATAAATGCGCATCCTACCTGAGCGCCGCCCTGCTCAGCCTGCCACTGGTCGCCCAGGCTACGGAGCAGCTGGTCGGCAGCAACGCCGATCTACGCCCGCAACTGCAGGCGCAGGCGGCGTATTGCGCAGCGCAGTCGGCCAACCTGGATGGCGATGCGCAGCGATTGCTGGTGGATTTCTACCTGCAACGCGAAGGCCGCCGCGCCTGGCAGACCGAGGCGCAACAGCAGCAGTTGCGCGAACAGATCGAACAGCTGGCGGACGACGGCCTGCAGCCCGATGAATACCCGCTGCCCACGCCGAGCATGGCCGAGCCCAGCGAGCAACGCGATTGCGCGGACCTGCTCACCAGCCACAGCTACCTGCAAGCACTGCTGCATCTGCGCCGCGGCCGGCTGCTGCAACAGCGTCTGGAACCCCTCTGGCGAGATGCGCAACTGGGCCATGCGGACCCGAGACTGGCGACGCTGTCACTTGCCCTGTACCACCTCGACGATCCCGCCCGCGCATTCGCCCAGGCCCGTCCCGCCAACGAACGCTATCGCCGCCTGCGCGCCGCCTATGCGGCGCAACGGCGCCAACCCCTGGCCGAGTGGTCGGCATTGCCGAACGGTCCGCTGTTAAGGCCGGCGCAAGAAGACGCAAGGCTCGCGGCCTTGCGCACACGGCTCGCGGCCGAAGGCTACCTGCACGTAGCCAGCAATGAACTACCCGAGGCTTACGACTCGGCCACCGCCGCCGCGCTGCAACGCTTCCAGGCTGAGCACGGGCTCAAGGACGACGGCATCCTCGGCCCCGCCAGCCTGGTCGAGCTGAACCTGAGCGCCCAACATCGCCGCGATCAGCTACGCGCCAACCTGGAGCGCCTGCGCTGGCTTGCCGACGATCTGGACGCCGCCCAGGTTGCGATCAACGTCGCTGCCGCCGAGCTGTTGGTCGTGCGCGAGGGACGCACGCTCTGGCGCACCCGCACCCAGGTCGGTCGCCCAGCACGGAGAACCCCGCTGCTCGCATCGCGGATCACCCGGCTGACGTTGAACCCGACCTGGACGGTGCCGCCGACCATTCTGCGTGAAGACAAACTGCCGGCGATCCGCGAGGACATCGCCTACCTTGAGCAAAACCAGCTGAGCGTTTTCGACCGCGACGGCAACCGTCTCGACCCGCAAACCCTGGACTGGAGCAACCCCGGGAGCATCCTGTTGCGTCAGGCGGCCGGCATCCGCAACCCTCTGGGGCGCGCGGCCGTGCGTTTCACCAACCCGTTTTCCGTGTACCTGCACGATACGCCCAGCCAGCAGCTGTTCGACAAAGCGCCGCGTCCGTTCAGTTCCGGTTGCGTCCGGGTGGAAACCATCGACACCCTGCTCGCCTGGCTGCTGGCCCCCGATGAGGTGGAGGGCGTACAAAGCCGCATCGCCAGCGGCAAAACCCAGGAATACCGCCTGCAACACCCGGCGCCGCTGCTGATCGCTTACTGGACCGCCGAAGCCAGCGCCGACGGCAGCCTGCACTATGCCCCCGACATCTACGATCTGGATGCCCGGCTGATAGCCGCGCTGGCCGCCGCCAGCACGCGCGATTAAATGATTACCACCGTACAGCGCAGCGCCGGATAACCGCAGTCACACTGATCGGCACCGGATTCGCCCGGGTTGTGCTTAGATGTCATAACGCCCACTAATCAGAGAAGCAGTTTATGGAAATCGGCAGTGTGATAGTGCTCTTCGTCGGCCTCGCCGTCGCCGTGGTCTTCATGGGATTCAAGGTCGTCCCGCAAGGTTCGCAATGGACGGTGGAGCGCTTCGGCCGCTATACCAATACACTGACCCCGGGCTTGAACATCATCGTGCCGGTGATGGACCGCATCGGTCACAAGCTCAGCGTCATGGAAACGGTGCTGGATATCCCCCCACAGGAGGTGATCACCTCCGACAACGCCACGGTGCAGATCGATGCGGTGTGCTTCTTCCAGGTGATCAACGCCGCCCAGGCCGCCTATGAGGTGAACAACCTCACCCATGCGATCCGCAATCTGCTGCAAACCAATATCCGCACCGTGCTCGGTTCGATGGAGCTCGATGCCATGCTCAGCCAGCGCGACGCGATCAACGAAAAACTGCTGCGCACTGTGGACGAAGCGACCGCGCCCTGGGGTATCAAGATCACCCGGATCGAGATCAAGGACATCAGCCCGCCCGCCGACCTGATGGCGGCCATGTCCGGGCAGATGAAAGCCGAGCGGATCAAGCGTGCGCAGATTCTCGAAGCCGAAGGCCTGCGCGCCGCCGCGATCCTCACCGCCGAAGGCAAGAAACAGGCGCAAATCCTCGAAGCCGAAGGCGAACGCCAGGCCGCCTTCCTTGAAGCCGAGGCCCGCGAACGTGCCGCCGGCGCCGAGGCCGAGGCAACCCGCATGGTCTCGGCCGCCATCGCCGCCGGTAATGTGCAGGCAATCAACTACTTCGTCGCGCAGAAATATATCGACGCCCTCGGCCAACTGGCCAGCGCCAACAACAGCAAGGTGGTGCTGATGCCGCTGGAAGCCAGCCAGATGATCGGTGCGGTGGGCGGCATCGGCGAAATCGTCAAAGCCACGTTCGGCAGCGAAAAGAAGGCGTGACGCATGTGGGATAGTCTGCAACATCTGTCCTACTGGAACTGGCTGGCGCTCGGCACCGTGTTGCTGATCCTGGAAATATTCGGCGCCGGCGGCTATCTGCTGTGGATCGGCATGGCGGCAGCCAGCGTCGGGGCCATCCTGTTCGTATTCCCGGCCCTGCCCTGGGCCCTGCAATTCGTCCTGTTCGGCGTGCTGTCGGTGCTCACCGCGGTGTTCTGGTGGCAACGCCAGCGCACTTCGGCCAAGCCCTCGGATCAACCTGGGCTGAACCGTCGCGGGAGCGAATTGCAGGGCCGCCTGTTCGTTCTGCACGAAGCCATTCGCGACGGCCGCGGCAAGATCAAGGCCGGTGATTCGCTGTGGCTGGTCAGCGGCCCGGAACTGCCTGCCGGCCAGACCGTCAGAGTGGTCGGCCAGGACGGTGTGGTGCTCAAGGTCGAAGCCCTGCAATGAGCCTGTCGCGACTTGCGCCCCTGACGGCGGCGCAAGATGGCGATGCGCTCGAGCTACTCGATCGGGCGTTTGCCGATGACCCGAGCCTGGCCTGGTACCTGCACGCAGACCGTCCCGACTATGCCGCGCGGCGCCGCGTCTATCTCGCCAGCTACCAGCGATTTCACCGCGCCAATCGGCTGATGACGCAGGCCGTTGAAAAATGTAGGCGAGGCAGGCAAGACAAGGCAAAAACGGCCGAAAAAGCGGAGTTTACGTGTTGTAAATGAGCATTTTGAGGCCGTTTTTAACGCAGTATTGCCAACGCAGGTAGCTTTTCAACGGCCTGCTAGCCGCCTGGCAGGCCCGGCGACTGGTCGGAGCCTGCTATTTCAGCGGGCCCGGGCAAACGCCGAGCGACGCCAGCCTGCTGCAGATCGGCCAGGCAATTCGTGAGCAATGCGGCGAGGCCTGCCTGGCGCGTCTCGATCACCTGATCGAGGCCTTCGAGCGCCATCTCGGCGCAGCGGGCGATCACGCCCGTATCGAATTCATTGGTGTAGTGCCGGAGCTGCACGGACAAGGCATCGGTAGCGCCCTGCTCCGGCAGTGCCTGGTGCAGCTGAAGGCAGACGGTTGCAACAGGGTCGCCCTGGAAACCGCGGAGCCTCGCAATCTTGCGCTATATCGTCGTCATGGCTTCGAACAGACCGGTAGCTTGTCCCTGGATGGCCTGCATCAGCGCTACCTGCAACGAACATGCTGACAATGGGTTGAACCCAAACGTGTGCATCAAGCTCTCAGCTAAAGGGACCTCGCACAGGAGTCTGCTCATGCGCTTCTTTAAACCGATTGTGGCTATGGCATGTATCCTCGCCGCCGCGCCGGCATTCGCCGATAGTTTCGTCCGCGATATTCTTTCGTCCGGGGCGACCACTGCCTCTACCTACCTGACATCCAAGGACAAGAAGCTGATCGTCCCCGCCCGCGAGGATGCCAGCAGCTTTATCGCCAGCGACGGCGCGATTCGCGGCCCCTATCTGGAGGCGGCGTTACGCCAGGTACGCGCGGATCACCCGGACCTGCAAGCCAGCGACTTCGAATTGGCCAGTGCGATACTGGCAGCCGAATAGCGGCGCATTTTCAGGCCAAGTCAGCCTGCGCCATTGCCTTCTGGCAGTGGCGTTTTAGTGGGTTGGAGCAAGGGGCGCCGGTGAAAAGCGGCTCGCCTAGGGAACCTAGGCGATTTGCGGCGAAGATCCGGATCGGCCAATCGGCCAGCCAAGCTGGCCTTTTCAGCAGCCTGCTAGCCGATGCTGCCGCATCCCTCAGGCGTCGGAGTCGGCGGCCGCCTTGTAGCCTTCGGCATCGAGCAGCTTGTCCAGCTCGCCGGCATCGCTGGGCTTGAGTTTGAAGAACCAGCTGCCATAGGGGTCGCTGTTCACGCTTTCCGGACTATCGGCCAGGCTCTCGTTGATGGCGATGACTTCGCCAGCAATCGGCGCGTAGATGTCCGAAGCGGCCTTCACCGATTCCACCACACCGGCTTCCTGGCCGGCGTTCAAGGTCTTGCCGACTTCCGGTAACTCGATGAAAACCACATCGCCCAGGGCTTCCTGAGCATGATCGGAAATGCCGACGGTCACGCTGCCATCGGCTTCCAGACGCGCCCACTCGTGGCTGACGGCGTAACGCAGATCGGCGGGAATAGTGCTCATATTTCGTTCCTCATCTGGCATGGCGGCAACGATGCCGTCATGGAAATTTAGCAGGCGTTAGCCGTACCGAAAGAAAGTCTTTGTCCGTTTGCAAACCCGGCAATACCGGGGCTATCAAATCAGGGCCTTGCCATTGCGTACGAAGGTCGGCTTGACCACCCGCACCGGGTACCACTTACCGCGAATCTCCACTTCGGCGCGCTCGCTGGTCGCCGCCGGAACCCGCGCCAGTGCAATGGATTTGCCCAGGGTCGGGGAGAAGCTGCCACTGGTGATCTCGCCCTCGCCCACGCCCTCGACCCGCACCACCTGATGAGCGCGCAGCACGCCACGCTCCTCCAGCACCAGCCCGACCAGCTTGGCAGGCACGCCTTCGGCCTTTTGCCGTTGCAGCGCGTTGCGCCCAACGAAACCGCGAGCTGCCGGTTCCCAGGCGATGGTCCAGGCCATGTTGGCGGCCAACGGCGTTACGTTTTCGTCCATGTCCTGGCCGTAGAGGTTCATCCCGGCTTCCAGGCGCAAGGTATCCCGCGCGCCCAAACCGATAGGCGGAATGCCGGCACCGACCAACTCATTGAGAAAGGCCACCGCTTCGGTGGTCGGCAGCATGATTTCCAGACCGTCCTCACCGGTGTAGCCGGTACGTGCGATAAACCAATCGCCATCGGGCCGCCCTTCGAAGGGCTTGAGGCTCTGAATCAGGCTGGCACGTGACTGGCTCACCAGTTCGGCGGTTTTGCTGCGTGCGTGCGGCCCCTGAATCGCCAGCATGGCCAGCTCGCTACGCTCCTGCAGCTCGACCGCGAAGCCGGCGCTTTGCAGGCGCATCCAGGCCAGGTCTTTGTCGCGGGTCGAAGCGTTGACCACTACGCGATAGCCGTCCTGCTCGAGCAGATAGACGATCAGGTCGTCGATCACCCCACCCTGTTCATTGAGCATCGCGCTGTACAACGCCTTGCCGGGTACCTGCAGGCGCTCGATATCGTTTGCCAGCAGGTGTTGCAGATAAGCCTTGGCCTGGCTGCCGCCGACATCCACCACAGTCATGTGCGACACATCGAAGACGCCGCAGTCGCGACGTACCTGATGATGCTCCTCGACTTGCGAGCCATAGTGCAACGGCATATCCCAACCGCCGAAGTCGACCATCTTGGCACCCAAAGCGAGGTGCAAGTCATACAGAGGTGTGCGCTGTCCCATGGGTGTCTCCTTGCGGGCTGGGCAGTGCAGCGGCAACCCGGCTGAGCCCTGAAGAAGGGCACTGACACGGGCTATCGAGATGACGGGCCACTGCGAATGGCGCGCATTGTAGCCGCAACATCGGGACGGGTCATCTTGGCGATGGCGTTGGCAGACCTCCCGCAATTACCCAAGCCACAAGCCGACCCGGAAGCCGAGCGCGCCTGCCCTTTTGCATTTGCACATTCAGCGGCCCAGCGCCCGCCGCGAAGAAAGCGGATCAGCGAGCGCCCGGATCCGCACCATTCAGGCCCTGCAGCACCGGTCGGCCTGCGGGTTCACGCCATCTTCCATCGGGGGTCGCCCAGGGCGAGCCTGGCAAGCGTCAGCCGTTTACTGCGCAGACGCCTCAAGCGCCTGTGACAGCGCGGCTGCGTCACTGAAGTGGCGCTGCCGCTGCAGCTTGCCGTCGCGCAAGTCGAGCCAAAGCACGCTGGCGGCGTCTACCGGGTAACGGGGGGTGATACGGGCGTTGCGGTCGAGGAGGATGCGGTAGTTGTAGTCGCGCATTTTGGGCAGGGCGATCAGGCTCGCAATCACCTTGGGCATGCGGCTGATATCGGCGAGAAAGACCGCATGATGCTGTTCCAGGTAACCTTTGGGCTTACCTTGCAGCGCGGCGTCGACCAGCTTGGCGGCCTCCATGCTGCGGGCCACCAGTAGCACCTGCAGTTGGTTGTCCAGGGTGTAAGCCTGGTCATACTGGTCCAGCAGGGTCCAGGGCGCCAGACGCTCGCCGGTTTCCAAGGCCATGGCGCTAGCGGAGATCAGGCACAGCAGCAGGACAAGCGTAACTTTCATGGATAAAACTCCAGCCTTACAGGTCGTTATCACGATTAACGGGGTCAGCGGCTCAATGGGATCAGTTTCGTTGCTTCCTGAAAAGTCCCCTGCCTATTTTCAATCCGCACCTGACTGTTCCGGGGCGTCGCTGTCTTTGATGCCTTATACCGAACTCAGCGTTGAGCGCGCCATCACTCAAATCGATCATGTCCAAAGCCTCCGCATGCGCAGGGGCTCGGCTGATCGATAGCCTTCCCTATCCAAGCCGCCGCGCTGAACGGCGGATCAGCAAGATCACTGGCAACAATCCGACCAGCACCAATGTCAAGGCCGGCAACGCGGCGCGCGCCCATTCGCCCTCGCTGGTCAGCTCGAATACCCGTACCGACAGGGTGCCCCAGCCAAAAGGACGCATCAGCAGGGTCGCCGGCATTTCCTTGAGCACATCGACGAATACCAGCAATGCCGCCGACAGTGCGCCCGGCACCAGCAGTGGCAGGTAGACCCTGAAGAACAGGCCGATACCGCCCACACCGAGACTCCGCGAGGCCTCCGGCAAAGAGGGTCGGATTCGCGCCAGGCTGTTCTCCAGCGGCCCGTAGGCGACCGCCATAAAGCGGATCAGGTAGGCCAGCAGCAAAGCCGACAGGCTGCCGAGCAGCAGCGGTTTGCCGGCGCCACCGAGCCAGGCGGACAACGGAATGACCAGCTCGCGATCCAGATAGCTGAAGGCCAACATGATCGCCACCGCCAGCATTGAGCCCGGCAGCGCATAGCCGAGATTCGCCACGCCGACCGTCCCGCGCATCAGCCGGGTCGGCGCCAGCCGCCGCGCGAAGGCCAGCAACAAGGCCACGCTGACGGTGATCAACGCGGCCAGGCCACCGAGGTAGAGGGTATGCAGAATCAACGCGGTGTAGCGCTCGTCCAGGTCGAAACGCCCGCGCTGCCAGAACCACGCCAACAGTTGCAACAACGGGATCACGAAACCGCAGGCGAACACCAAACCGCACCAGGCACTGGCGGCCAACGCCCGGCCGCCACGCAGGTGGTACAGCGCATTGCCGCGCGGCCGCTCGTTGGCCGGGCGCACCGCACCGCGGGCACGACGCTCGCCGTAGAGCACCAGCATCACCGCGAGCAACAGCAGGCTGGCCAGCTGGGTTGCACTGGTCAGGCTGTAGAAGCTGTACCAGGTCTTGTAGATCGCCGTGGTGAAGGTGTCGAAGTTGAACACCGAGACGGCGCCGAAATCGGCCAGGGTCTCCATGATCGCCAGCGCCAGGCCAGCACCGATGGCCGGCCTGGCCATCGGCAGCGCCACGCGCCAGAAAGCTTGCCAGGGGGTCTGACCAAGCACGCGCGCCGCCTCCATCAGGCCCTTGCCCTGGGCCAGAAAGGCGTTGCGCGCGAGCAGGTAGACGTAGGGATAGAACACCAGCACCAGGACGGTGATCACCCCGCCGGTGGAGCGTACCCGCGGCAGGCGAAAGCCACTGCCGAACCAGTCGCGCAGCAGGGTTTGCAGCGGCCCGGCGAAGTCCAGCAAACCGACGAATACGAAGGCCAGGACATAGGCGGGGATGGCGAACGGCAGCATCAGCGCCCAATCCAGCCAGCGCCTTCCAGGGAATTCGCAGAGGCTGGTCAGCCACGCCAGGCTTACTCCGAGCACGGTGACGCCGACGCCCACCCCGAGTACCAACACCAGGGTATTGCCGATCAGGCGAAGCAGTTGGGTATCCCACAGATGCGCCCAGATCTGCCGGTCCACCGTGTGCCAGCTGAACAGCAATACGCTGAGCGGCAGCAACACCAACAACGCGACCGCAAAGGCAATGGGATACCAGCGACGCTGGGCGGGAAGGGCCACGCAAACTCCTCAGGCTTGAAACACGACGCCCCGGGCCAGGCCGGGGCATCGAGTATAACGGCAGCAAGCAGAATGGGTTTAGGCGCGTAGCGGCGATCAACATCGGCAAGGGATATCGCTCGCCTCGCCGGTCATGCCGGTCCGACGGCCGTCTTAGTTCCAGCCGGCGCGGTCCATCAGCATGGTCGCTTCGGCCTGACGCTTGCCGGCCACTTCCAACGGAATGCTATCGGCCTTGAAATCACCCCAGGCAGCCACTTCCTCGGACGGCGCAACAGCCGGGTTGGCCGGAAATTCCTGATTGAGGCCGGCGAACAGGCCTTGCGCTTCGTCGGAGGTCATCCATTCCAGGAGCTTCTGCGCCGCCTCGGCATGCGGGGCGTATCGGGTGACGCCCGCTCCGGAAAGGTTGACGTGGACACCGCGGTCGGCCTGGTTCGGCCAGAACAGCCTGGCTTTCAGGTCCGGCTGCTGTTTATGCAAACGGCCGAAGTAGTACGTGTTGACGATACCCACGTCACACAAGCCGGCATCCACGGCCTGGATCAGAGCGGTATCGTCGGCGAACACGTCGGTCGCCAGGTTGTTCACCCAGCCCTGGATGATGGCTTCGGTCTTTTCCGCACCATGGGTCTCGATCAGGGTCGCGGTCAGCGACTGGTTGTAGACCTTCTTGCTGGTGCGCAGGCACAGGCGACCTTCCCAGGCGTCGTCGGCAAGCGCTTCATAGGTGCTCAACTCTTCCGGTTTGACCCGCTCGGTGGAATAGACAATGGTCCGCGCACGCAGCGACAGGCCGGTCCAGCTGCCAGTGCTGGAGCGGTATTGCGGCGGGATATTGTTGGCAATGACGGGCGAATCCAGCGCCTTCAATACACCCTGCTGCTCAGCCTGCCAGAGATTCCCGGCATCTACCGTGATCAGCATGTCGGCCGGGGTATTCGCCCCTTCGGCCTTCAGGCGCGCCAACAGCGGCGCTTCCTTGTCGCTGATAAATTTCACCGGCACGCCGGTCTTCGCGGTGTAGGCATCGAATACCGGCTTGATCAGCTCATCGATGCGCGAGGAGTAAACCACTACCTCATCGGCGGCCTGCACGGCGCCAGCCATCGTGGAGAGGGTGAGAGCTGCGAGTAGCCGCTTGCCGACCTGCATAGGTACTGCCTCTGGAGTGACGTTAGGTGAGAGGTCAAAATGATAGTGAATGTCATTTAGTTTCTCAACCGAGCCCAGCTCCGAGCCTGTAACCGGCTATTACGCAGGCCTCCGCCAAGGACGGAGAAAGGCGGATAGGCCGTGCTCAGGGCTGCGCCAAGGTCGGCAGATCGCCGGACAGCCCGAGCGCCTGGCGCACGAACAGCGCCTTGGCTTCAGGTAATTCATCGACCCAATTGAGCCCGGCATTGCGCAACCAGCGCACCGGCAAGGGATCGGCCTGGAACAGCCGCTCGAAGCCTTCCATCGCCGCCATCATTGCCAGGTTGTGCGGCATGCGCTTGCGCTCGTAGCGGCTCAGCACCCGCTCATCGGCCAGACGCTCGCCACGCGCCAGGGCGTGGCTCAGCACATCGGCCAATACCGCGGCATCGAGAAAGCCCATGTTTACCCCCTGCCCGGCCAGCGGATGGATGCTGTGCGCGGCATCGCCGATCAACGCCAGGCCGTCTTCGACATAACGCTTTGCATGCCGTTGACGTAACGGGATACACAGGCGACGGTCGGCGTGCAGCACCTCGCCCAGACGCCATTCGAACGCCTTGCTCAGCTCAGCACAAAATGCCGCATCGTCCAGCGCCATTACCCGCTCGGCTTCGCTCGGGGTAATCGACCAGACGATCGAACACCAGTGTTCGCCGGCCGGCCCGTCCAGGGGCAGGAAGGCCAGCGGGCCGTCATCGGTGAAGCGCTGCCAGGCGGTCGACTGGTGCGGTTTGGCGCAACGCACGCTGGTGACGATGGCGTGGTGCAGGTAATCCCACTCGCGGGTCGCGCAGCCAGCCAAGCGGCGCACCGCGGAGTTGGCGCCGTCCGCCGCGACCAACAGCGGCGCACGCAACTCGCGGCCATCGAGCAACGTCAGCAACCAGCCATCACCGGAGCGACGCATCTGCTCCAGACGACCGTTGGCCAACAAGCCGATATCGCTGTCGTGCAGACGTTCGAGCAAGGCATCCTGCACCACCCGGTTCTCGACGATATGGCCAAGCACCTCGGCATGCACACTGGCCGCGCTGAAATGGATCTGCCCGGTGCCGGAGCCATCCCACACCTGCATTTCGCGGTAGGGGCTGCTGCGCCGCGCGATTACGCCGCCCCACACGCCCAAACGTTCGAGCACACGCTGACTGGCAACCGACAGGGCGCTGACCCGCGGTTCGAAGGCGGCGTTCTTGTCGAAGGGCGTGACACTCAGCGGCCCGCCGTCGATCAGCAGGATGTCCAAACCCTGTTCCCGCAGAGCCAGGGCCAGGGCGCTGCCGACCATACCGGCACCGACAATGATCAGATCCGCTTGCATCGTGCTTCCTTCAATAAGTGGACGAGGCGCGTCATAGTGGCCGAGTGCCGAGCCCCATGGCCTGGCGGGCGAACCAACGCTTGGCCGGCGGCAATAAATCGAGGCCGAGCAAACCGAGGTTGCGCCCCGCGGCGAGCAACGGCTCGCCGCTGCCGAACAGACGCGTGACCCGATCGGAGAAACCCACGGTGAGCTGCTGGTCGCTTTGCTGGTTCTGCACGTAACGCTGCAACGTGGCGAAGTCGCCCAGCGGCGCGCTGCCGCCCAGCAGCGTTTGCGCCAGCGCCAGAGTATCGCGCAGCGACAGGTTATAGCCCTGCCCGGCGATCGGATGCAGGCTGTGCGCGGCATTGCCCAGCACCACCAGATGCGGCCGGACCTGTTCCTGCGCCTCGATCAGCGCCAGCGGATAAAGGTGGCGCTTGCCGACCTGGCGCAAGGCGCCGAGCCGATAACCAAAGGCCTGCTGCAGCTCATCAAGAAACGCCCGGTCGCTCAGCGCCAGCAAGCGCTCGGCATCGCTCGAGGCGCGGGTCCAGACCAGTGCACAACGGTTGTCCGCCAATGGCAACAGGGCCATCGGCCCCTGCTCGGTAAAACGCTCGAAAGCTTGGCCGTTGTGGCCGTATTCGGGGCTGACGTTGGCGATCAGCGCGCTCTGCCCGTAAGGCGTATGGCTGACGCCGATACCCAGTTGCTCGCGCAGCGCGGAACGCCCGCCGTCGGCAAGAATCGCCAGCTCGCAGTGCAGTCTGGATTGATCGTTGAGGGTCAAGCGATAGCCGGCGTCGCCCGCTTGCATATGAATCACTTCAGCCGGGCTGTGCCAGGTGACCACCTGCGGGTCCAGGGCATGCCACAAGCACTCGCCGAGCCAGGCGTTCTCGACCACGTAGCCGAGCGCCGGCACACCTTCGTCCTGGGCGCTCAGACGCGCAGCGGCGAAGCGCCCGCGATCGGACACATGGATCTGCATGATCGGCTCGGCATGCTGAGCGATCCGCTGCCACAGGCCGAGCTGCTGATAGATCTGTCGGGTGCCGAACGACAGCGCCGTCGAACGCGCGTCGTAGCTCGGTTGATAGCCGGCGCCGGGGGTGAAGGGCTCGATCAGCGCAATCCGCCAGCCGCGCGCGCGCGCGCCTTCCTGCAAGGCCAGAGCCAGGCTGGCACCGACCAGGCCGCCACCAACGATCGCCAGCTCGACCTGCTGCATGAGTTAGGCCGCCTCGGTGCGGGCTGCGGCCATCAGCGCTTCGATCTCGGCGACGGTTTTCGGCACACCCTCGGTGAGAATTTCGCAGCCGGTCTTGGTCACCACCACGTCGTCCTCGATGCGCACGCCGATGCCGCGCCATTTCTTCGCCACATTGAGGTTGTCGACGGCGACATAGATACCCGGCTCGACGGTCATTGCCATGCCGACCTCGAGTACCCGCCATTCGCCGCCGACCTTGTAATCGCCGACATCGTGCACATCCATGCCCAGCCAATGGCCGACCCGGTGCATATAGAACGGTTTGTAGGCCTCGCTGGCAATCAGCTCGTCGACCTCGCCCTGGAGCAGCCCCAACTCGACCAGGCCGGCGGTGATTACTCGCACCGCGGCCTCGTGGGCTTCGTTCCAGTGCTTGCCCGGTGCGATCTGCTTGAACGCCTCTTCCTGGGACGCCAGCACCAGCTCGTAGATGGCCTTCTGTTCGGCGGAAAACTTGCCGCTGACCGGAAAGGTGCGGGTGATGTCGCTGGCGTAGCAGTCGATCTCACAGGCCGCGTCGATCAATACCAGATCGCCGTCCTTGAGCGCTGCGTCGTTCTCGCGGTAATGCAGGATGCAGGCGTTCTTGCCGGCAGCGACGATCGAGCCGTAGGCCGGCATCTTCGCCCCGCCCTTGCGGAACTCGTAATCCAGCTCGGCCTCCAGGTGATACTCGTACAACCCGGCGCGGCTGGTCTGCATCGCCCGCACATGGGCACGCGCGGAAATCTCCGCGGCCTCGCGCATGACCTTGACCTCCGCCGCGCTCTTGTACAGACGCATATCGTGCAGCAGATGATCGAGGGCCACGAACTCGTTGGGCGGCGAGGCACCCTGGCGCGCCTTGGAGCGGATCACGTTGATCCACTCCATCAGGTGGCGATCGAATTCCTGGTTGGTGCCCATGGCGTAATAGACCCGCTCACGGCCTTCGATCAGCCCGGGGAGGATGTCGTCGATATCGCCGATGGGGAAGGCATCGTCGGCGCCGTACTGGCTGATCGCGCCGTCCTGACCGGCACGCAGGCCATCCCACAATTCGCGCTCGGGGTCACGCTCGCGACAGAACAGCACGTACTCGCCATGCTCGCGCCCCGGAATCAGCGCGATCACCGCCTCCGGCTCGGGGAAACCGGACAGGTACTGGAAGTCGCTGTCCTGCCGATAGACGTGCTCGACGTCGCGGTTGCGGATATACACCGGCGCCGCCGGCAGAATCGCGATGCTGTTGGGTTCCATCTGCGCCATCAGCGCCTTGCGCCGACGGGCGTATTCCGACTTGGGGATGCTGATCATGAGCGACTCGGTCAGGTCAAACGAATAAGGGTCAATGCAGCGACGGCTTGGCGGCCGGTGCGACGGGCTTGGCGCATTCGCTGAACAGCAACAGCGGCGCGACGCGCAGGTATTCCATCACCTCCATATAATCGTTCTCGCCGTCCTCGGATTCATCCAGGGCATTCTGCACCTGGGCGATGGCCGAAAGGTCCTGCAACACTTCCATCGCTTCGCTGCTCAGCGCGGTGTCGCGGGCGGTCAGTCCGAAACCGCCTAGGAAGCCCTGGCACCACTGGCCCAAGGCACTGGCGCGCTCCTGAAGCGGCGCGTCGTCACCGGGCAGCAGCAACACGATGGTGACGTCGCTGCCGGACAGCTCGGTCTTGACCATTTCCTGCAGCCCGATCAGCGCCTGGCGCACATTGTCCTGCGGCGCGGCGCCAAGCAATTCGGCGGCGTCGACCAGCCAGGGGTCGATCTCGAAGCCGGCACCGGCGCAGCTGCGGCCCAATAACAGGCCATGTAATTCCGCGGGAGAGACGGGATGACCGCTACTGGCGAGCAGCGCGGCAAAAGCGGCATAGGGTGAACTTGAAGTCGGCATAAGATAACTAGGCGCTTCGCTGCGCAATCACTAGAATGGAGGCCACGTATCCTAGCACCGGCAGGCGCGCCAAGACCATCCGAGCCCGCCGACAGGTTTGACCTATTCCGGGGACAAGCCTATATAGTCCGGTCATTCCTTGCCTTAGCGAGCCCCCATGGAAGACGCCGACCTGCAAGCCCTCACGACCAAACTGGAGCAACTGATCCAGCGTGTCGAGCAGCTTAAAGCGCACAACCGACTGCTTCTGGCGAATGAAAAGACCTGGCGCGAAGAGCGCGCTCATCTGATCGAAAAGAACGAAATGGCCCGGCATAAGGTCGAATCCATGATTTCGCGCCTGAAAGCTCTGGAGCAGGACTAATGACCCAGCCGAACACAGTCACCGTACAGATCCTCGATAAAGAATATTGCATCACTTGCCCGGCCACCGAGCGCGCCAACCTGGAGAGCGCCGCACGCTATCTGGACGGCAAGATGCGCGAGATCCGCTCGAGCGGCAAAGTCATCGGCGCCGACCGCGTCGCCGTGATGGCCGCGCTGAACATCACTCACGACCTGCTGCACAAGCAGCAGCACCTCGACCAGCAAGCCACCTCGACCCGCGACCATGTGCGCGACCTGCTGGTGCGCGTCGACCACGCCCTGGCCAGCGACACGGACAGTGTCTGATCGCAACGGCGAAGGATTCGGGTATACTCGCTCCAGCTCCCTGAAGTGTGCGCCAGTTGGTGATGTCCCTGAGCCGATACGCACAAACCCGGGGGTTGCAAGTTGAGGCCGGTGTGCATGTCCGCCTGACGGAAAGCCTGAACGTCTCCTGCAACCTCCACCTTGAACTCTCGGGTTCAAGGGCTAAGCCGACAGCGGCACGTCGGGGAGTCACTCTTTCCTGCCTATGGCCCCTTCTTGGCGATAGGACGCCTACATGACCATACTCGAAACCCACAACCTGTCCCGCGCACAGCTGCGTCGCATGCTCCGCCAACGGCGCAAGGCGCTCGGCACAGCCGCTCAGCACCTGGCGGCGCGCGCGTTGTATCGGCAATTGGCGCAACACCCGCTGTTTCGCCGGGCGCGACATGTCGCCCTGTACCTGCCCAATGACGGCGAGATCGATCCGCGCCCACTGCTGCGGGCGGCCCAGCGTCGCGGCAAAGCCACGTACCTTCCAGTGCTCAATGCCTGGCCGCGCAGCAAGATGGTGTTTCAGCGTGTGCGCCCAGACGAACGCCTGAGCGCCAACCGTTTCGGCATCCCCGAGCCCCGCTACAACCCCAAGCGACAACGTAAAGTCTGGGCCCTGGACCTGGTCTTGATGCCCCTCGTGGGCTTCGATCGCTTCGGCGGACGCCTGGGGATGGGCGGTGGTTTCTATGACCGCAGCCTGGCCTACCGTAAAATGCGCAAAAAATGGCACAAACCGACGCTATTGGGCCTGGCGCACGAATGCCAGCAGGTCGATCGATTGGTCATGGCTAGCTGGGATATGCCGCTGGCGGCAACAGTGACGGGCAAAGGCTGGTATTGAGAATGGATGGCGCCGCGCTCCCTGCGGCGCCCGACAGACTCACTCAGCAGTACGTGGCTGGCTGGTCGGTAGCTCGTTTTGACGGTCCCACTGGCTCTGGGTGTAACCCGTGGTTACCACGCCCAGGCTGAACAGAATCACCAAAATCCAAAGCAGATCAGGTTTACGTTTCATTTAATGCCTCCCCCTAAAGGCATGAGCGCACGGTTGATCCGCACGGCAATTATTGTTTTCGAGCCTACTGCACACTCGGTCCGCTTCAAGGACCGGCTATCTGGAGCAAAGTTCATGCCCTATTGGCTGATGAAGTCGGAACCCGATGAGTTGTCGATCCACGAGCTGCAGAGGCTGGGTCGAACCCGCTGGGATGGGGTGCGCAATTACCAGGCGCGCAACTTCATGCGCAGCATGCAGCAGGGCGACCTGTTCTTCTTCTATCATTCCAGCTGCCCCGAACCGGGTATCGCCGGTATCGCCAGGATAGACAGCCCGGCGTATGCCGACCCGACCGCGCTCGATCCCGATAGCCATTACTTCGACGCCAAGGCGAGCGCCGAGAAAAACCCCTGGAGCGCAGTCGACGTCGCGTTCGTGGAAGCGTTTACGCGAGTCCTGACCCTGACCGAATTGAAGGCACAGAGCGCCTTGCAGGAATTGCCACTGGTGCAAAAGGGTAGCCGTCTGTCGGTTATGCCCGTCGACGGTGCACAATGGACGGCGATCCTCGCTATCCGCTGAGATAGCGCCGCATTCGTTGTGCTATTAAAACAGGTGAGCCTCTGCGAGATCATTTATGTTGCGGCGTTCCCTGTCCCCATGGCCAGCCCGCTTAGCGCTGGTCGCCATGCTACTCGCCCTGAGCCTCGCCAGCCTGTTGCTGCGCCAGCAGCTGTTGCGCAATCAGGAACAGCGCATCGCCGAACGCGTCGATTTCCAGGCCCACAGTCTGGCCCGGCAACTGGAGAGCAGCCTGATCGAGCAGGTCGATGGCCTCGGTCGACTGGCGTTGCTATGGAACTACCGCGGGCGTATCCCGTTCGACGAGTGGACACTCGACAGTCGCTTCTCCCTGCACAACTTCAAAGGCTACCAGTCGATTCAGTGGCTGGGGCCGGACCTGAGCATGCGCTGGGTCGAACCCTTGAAGGGCAATGAGGCGGCGCAGCAGTTTCGGCTCACCCCCGAACACCCCAATTACCCACTGGCGATGCGCGCCAAAGATACCGGTGAACCGCGCTTCTCCAATAGTTTCTCGCTGGTCCAGGGCGGCCGCGGATTCATTCTCTATACGCCGCTGTATATCGCCGATGACCGCAATGAGCAGGCCTTCGATGGCTTTATCCAGGGGGTCTTTCGCGTCGAAGACCTGATGGACGAACTGCTCCGCAACCTCGATAGCGGCGATTTCCATGCGGCACTGCTCGAGGCCGGACGACCGATCTACCGGCATGAACCAGGCCAGGCAGACAAAACCCTGCAGCAGGATATCCCCCTGCATTTGCTGAACAACACGAGCTTCACCCTACGCCTGACACCGACCGACAGCCTGGTGCAACGACTGACCACTCCGTTACCGGAAATGGTGTTCGCCGCGAGCCTGGTGATCAGCCTGCTGTTGGTTGCTGCCCTGGCACTGGCCCTGCAGAACACCCGTCGGGCCAACGCCCTGCAGAGCAGCAACCGCCGCCTGAACGCCGAAGTCGCGCAGCGCGAGCAGATCGAGCAGATTCTGCGCGACAGCCGCGAGCGCCTGCAGCTGGTGCTCGACCTCAGCGATTCCAGTCGCGATGGCTTGTTCATCATCGACCCGCACACCCGCGATATCCTGCACATGAACAAGGCCATGCACGACAGCCTCGGCTACAGCGCGCAAGCCTTCGGCCAACTGCTCAAGGACGACCCGGAACAACTGCTCACAGGCTTCCATGAGTGGCTGGAAAGCGTACGGCAGGCTCAGCGGAATCAACAATCACCGATTTTTCAACGAGAAATGCGCAGGCTCGACGGCAGCTACCAAGCAGCGGAAATCAGCGCCCACTTGATGATGGTGAACCAGCGCGAATACCTGATCGGGGTTTCCCGCGACAACCGCGAGCGCCTGCAAGTCGAGGCGCAACTGCAGCGCCTGTCGCAGCAGGACGGCTTGACCAGCCTGTACAACCGACGCTTCTTCGACAGCCAGCTGGCCAGCGAATGGCGGCGCTTGCGCCGACACAACGCCACGCTGACGCTGCTGATGCTCGATATCGATTACTTCAAGGCGTACAACGACCAGTTTGGCCACCTGGCCGGCGACGATGCCCTGCAGCAGGTCGCCGAGCTGCTGCAGAAATGCCTGCAACGCGAAGGCGATGTGGCCTGCCGCTACGGCGGCGAGGAATTTGCGATCATCCTGGCCAATACCGACGTACAAGGCGGGGCTTATGTCGCCAGTCAGATTCATCGGCGGCTGGCCGCCTTGAATATTCCCCACTCCGCCAGCCCGATCGGTCGTATTACCCTGAGTATTGGTCAGGCCACCATCGAACCGACCCAGGACAACCAGCCCTATGTGCTGATCGCGCGCAGCGACCAGGCGCTCTATCAGGCCAAGCACCAAGGCCGCAACCGCACCTGCGAATGGAGCCTGGACATGGCCGAGAGCTGAGCGGCTCCCTACTGAATGATCAGGTTGTTGAACAGTAGATCTTCCACCAGCGGCTTGCCCTCCTCCTGGGTCAGCACGTCCTGCACCTGCTTGAGTGCTTCGGCGCGCAGGGTTTCCTTGGCCTCGGGCGCATTCATCGACGCCTCGGTCTGCGCGGAAAACAACATGACCAACTGATTGCGGATCAGCGGTTCATGGTGTTTCACCGCGGCCTCGGCCTCCGCGCCGGTGACCCGTAGGGAAATATCCGCCTTGAAGAATTTCAGCTTCGGCCCCGTACCGAAATTGCCGACCAACGCCGGAAACAGGCTGATATAGGCCACTACAGGGGCGGCAGCCGCTTCGCCTTCTTCGGCTTTTTCATGTTCCTCGGCCTGCGCCAACGACGACAGGCAAAGGGCGAACAGCAATACGATCCAGACTTTCACAGGGGCGTTTCCTCCAGGGCTCGAGCCATAGCATAGCCACAGCGGGGCGCTGGCCCAAGCCCTGTGCTTATGCACATGCATCATGGCCAACCATGCTCGTTGACCACAGGCCCCTCCTACCTAAACTGCTAGGCCACACCCGCAGAGGAATAGCTCGATGAAAGCCATGCTGTGCAAAGCCTTCGGCCCAGCCGAAACCCTGGTACTGGAAGAAGTTGCCAGCCCCGAAGCGAAGAAGACCGAAGTCCTCCTTGAAGTGCATGCGGCCGGGGTCAACTTTCCCGACACCCTGATTATCGAGGGCAAATATCAGTTCAAACCGCCCTTCCCGTTTTCACCTGGCGGCGAGGCCGCAGGCGTGGTCACCGTGGTGGGTGAAAAGGTCAGCCACCTGAAAGTCGGCGACCGGGTGATGGCGCTGACCGGCTGGGGCAGCTTCGCCGAGGAAGTCGCGGTACCCGGCTATAACGTCATGCCGATTCCCGCGAGCATGGATTTTTCCACCGCCGCCGCGTTCGGCATGACTTACGGCACCTCGATGCACGCCCTCAAGCAGCGCGCCAACCTGCAACCGGGGGAAACCCTGCTGGTGCTCGGTGCCTCCGGCGGCGTCGGCCTGGCCGCGGTGGAAATCGGCAAAGCCATGGGCGCCAGAGTGATCGCCGCGGCGAGCAGCGCCGAGAAGCTGGAAGTGGCCAAAGCCGCTGGCGCCGACGAGTTGATCAACTACAGCGAGAGCAGCCTGAAGGACGAGGTCAAGCGCCTGACCAATGGTCAGGGTGCCGACGTGATCTACGACCCGGTGGGCGGCGACCTGTTCGATCAAGCCATCCGTAGCATCGCCTGGAACGGCCGCCTGCTGGTGGTGGGGTTCGCCAGCGGACGCATCCCCGAGTTACCGGTCAATCTGACTCTGCTCAAAGGTGCCGCAGTGGTTGGCGTATTCTGGGGCGCATTCGCCCAGCGTCAGCCGCAGGACAATGCCGCCAACTTCCAGCAGCTGTTCACCTGGCACAGCGAGGGCAAACTCAAACCCCTGGTTTCGCAAACGTTCCCGCTGCAGCAGACTGCCGCCGCGATCGACACCCTGGGTCAACGCAAGGCGGTGGGCAAGGTCGTGGTTCAGGTCCGCTAAGGCCCAGCGGCGGCCGCGGAAGCGACTCGCCAGCTGTCCGTTCGGACACTGGCGAGCCATTGCATGACTTGTTCACACTGGCCCTTTCATTCTCACCAGGAGTCCGCAATGTACTGCGTCACCGTGCTCTATCCGAATGACCGCGACGGTCATTTCGACTTCGCCTACTACCGCGACAAGCACATCCCGATGATGCTCGAACTGCTCGGCGATAACGTCCTGAGCACCGAATTGCGCCGCGGCATTCAGGCCGTGGACGGCGCACCTGCGCCCTATCTGTGCCTGCTCAACACGCACATCCGCTCCCCTGAGCAGTTCGCTCAAGTGATGGCCGAGCACAGCGCCAAAGTCCTCGGCGACATCCCCAACTACACCAATCTGCAGCCCATCATTCAGATCGACGAAATACTTTGAAACCAGAATGATGCACCGGCGCAGGCCGCCTCTTGGCGCCGGTTGACAGGCAATCTTCAACCACACCCGATACCGCAGGTGGTTTCCCACGGCATGCTAGACAGCCGCCTTACGCAGGGCCATAGGCATGGCCCCTGCAACCTGCTTCGCGCGTCAAAAGACTCGGTGCATTCCGGCAAGTACCCGAGCACGTCTGCGTGCTTGACGAGCCATATCCGTGATTTAAATAATGACCGCTATGAAAAAAGCCAATGAAAAGAACAGACGTGGTCGCCCCCTTAGCTTCAACCGCGAAAGCGCCTTGCAAACAGCACTGCAGTTGTTCTGGAAGCAGGGCTACGAGGGCACCTCGATCGCCGACCTGGTCAGCGCCATGGGCATCGCGCCACCCAGCCTGTACACCGCGTTCGGCTCCAAGGAGCAGCTCTATCTCGAGGTCGTCGAGCTCTATCTGCAGGGCCCGGGCAATTTCATCCAGCATGCGCTGGTGCAAACCAGCGACGCCCGCAGCTTCACCCAGCAGGTACTCAGCAATGCGGCCGACGAATTCACCGCACACAACCATCCACCGGGCTGCATCGTCTCCAGCGGCCTGCTGACCAGCGCGACCTTGCACCACAAGATGGCGCAGAACATGAGCGACTTGCGCACGGCCACCCTCGGGCTGATCAACCAGCGCTTCGAACAGGCCAAGGATTGTGGCGAGCTGCCCGCCAGCACCGACTGCAACAGCCTGGCGCGCTTCTTCGGCGCGGTGATTCAGGGCATGTCGATCCAGGCCCGCGACGGCGCCAATGCCAGCGACCTGCATGCCATGGCCAACCAGGCGATGGCCAGTTGGCCACAGGCCTGAAAGGCTGCGCCAACAGCCCGCCCGAACCGACCGCCTGCTCGCCATCCGCCCGAGTTTCTCGGGCTTCCCGCCTGCTGTTATGCGTTGAAATGCCCTGAAATATACAGCGACCGACCCGCGCCCTACTTTAGCGATCGCTAGCTAATACCGCTTCGGTTGTAGCTGGCACCGTACGTCATCGGAATAACCCGCTCGCAGAAGTGGGTTGATGCGAACGGCTCATTTGACTGCCGCTTCAACTCATCCGGCATCAATGCTTTTCAAGGCCACTAGCTAAGGGAACCGCCATGTCTGTGGAAAGAATCTTTATCGTTGGCGACAAGTTCGAACTGTTCGCCCAAAACGCGAATGTCCTGGCTGTCAGCGAACTCGAGGCCATTCTCGACAGCGATCTGATACGGCCGAATCTGCGTTTTCAATTAGGCCAGGGGGTTTCCGAAGAACGGATCGCCCGGCTGCTGGAAAAAACCGCGAGCCTGAAGAAGCCCTGGCTTGCCGACTTCGTCAAGCCGCTCAAGGCCGGCCGCGAGCTGGCGCACAAGCACCAGCAAGCGAACTCGATGATCAGCGTGCCGCGCCGTTTAAGCCACGACAGCTTCGAGGTCGACGTGCTGCTCGACGAGCAGTGCGCGGAGATGAGCGACCACGTCACCGGCCAGCACATCCAGGGCATGGTACTCACCGAGGCCGCCCGGCAGACCTTCCTCGCGGTCAGCGAGAAGTTCTACCTGCAGGACGAACCGCACAGCAGCTACTTCGTGATCAACACCATGGACACCGAATACCTGCGCTTCGTCTTTCCCTTGCCCATGACGATTCTCTACGAGGTGCTCGAACACCGGGTCAGCGAGCGCAGCCAATCGCAGCGTTTCGAAGTACGCATGTCGGTGATCCAGGCCCAGCAGACCTGCTGCGTGATCAAGACCAAGTTCTCCACCTATCCCGATGCGCTCATTGCGGAAAAAGAGGCGGGCTTGGCGCAGCAGGCGATTCTCAGCGAGCTGAACCCGGAGGTCGCCCATGAGAAACGCGCCTGAGCACACCGAGCGCTGGTCGGCGTTCTTCGATGTGGACGGTACCCTGATCAGCATCAAGAGCATGTTCAGCTTCCTCGATTACCTGATCGACCAGCTGTCGCTGGGCGAGTCGGCGGTGGTCGAGGCGTACCGCACGACATTGCAGCGGATGATCGCCGAAGAGCAACCGCGCGAGGCGATCAACCGTTTCTACTACAGCATCTACGCAGGCCTGGACGTCGCGATGGTGGCCGACCTGGGTCGTGCCTGGTACGCCCAGGTCAGGCGCGACGACGGCCTGTTTTTCCCTCGCATGCGCGATGAGATCCGCTGGCACCAGCGTCAGGGGGCGAGCATTGTCCTGGTTTCCGGATCCTTTGCGGCGATTCTTGCGCCGCTGGCCGAGGAACTGGGCGCCGAGTTCATCATCGCCGCACCGCTGGAGGTGCGCGACGGATGCTACACCGGGCAACTCACCGGCCACCCGACCATCGGCCAGGGCAAGGCCGATGGCGTGCTCGCCTTCACCCGCGAGCACGGCCTGCACGCGCAACGCTGTTATGCCTATGGCGACGACATCTCCGATATCCCGATGCTCGAGCAGGTCGGCTATCCCGTGATGGTCAATCCGGATCCCGGTAGCCGCAACCTCTGCCAGCAGCGCAACTGGGACATCATCGAAGCCGCCTGACGCCACTACGCCTTTCCCCCCTCTTTTAAGGGAGCCGCGGCTCCCTTACTTTTTCCTCTCGTTCTTCCTCTCGATTCTCCACGGGCCCCGGCTGCGAGGCGCTCGTGCCATGTCGCACGCTTGCGCAACGGTCGACCCAGCACCCTGCGGCGGACCTGTCCGTTCGAACAGTGATGCACCTGCAATGGGCTGGGTAACGTGCAACTTCAGTCCTCGGCCGTGGTCATCGCGGCCCGCATTCACCTGATTTTGGAGCACCAAATGAACAGAACCCTGGCGAACAAGAGCGTCCCGGCCGTGGGCCTCGGCTGCATGGGCATGAGCGAGTTCTACGGCGAGACCGACGACGCGCAGTCCCTGGAAACCCTGCATGCCGCGCTCGATCTCGGTTACCGCCACTTCGATACGTCCGACATGTACGGCCGTGGCCACAACGAGGAATTGCTCGGCAAGTTCATCAAGCAACTGGGCAGCCGCCGCGACGAAATACTGCTGGCCACTAAATTCGGCATCTACCGTGACCCCGCCGACAAGTACAACCTGCTGATCGACGGTTCGCGCGAGTACGTCAAGAAAGCCTGCGAGGCCTCGCTCAAGCGCCTCAACACCGACTGCATCGACCTCTACTACGTGCACCGCCGCGACCCCAACACGCCGATCGAGGAAACCGTCGGCGCTCTCGCCGAGCTGGTGCAGGAAGGCAAGATCAAGGCAATCGGTCTCTCCGAAGTGTCGGTCGAAACCCTGCGCAAGGCCCACGCCGTGCACCCGATTGCAGCGTTGCAGAGCGAATACTCGCTATGGAGCCGCGACCTGGAAGAGCACACGCTGCCGGTCCTCGAGGAGTTGAACATCGCACTGGTCGCCTACAGCCCGCTGGGCCGTGGCTTCCTCACCGGCGCGATCACCAAGGAGCACATCGAACAGGCCAGCGCCGACAGCGATTTCCGCGCCAAGCTGCCGCGCTTCCAGGGCGAGAACCTGGACGCCAACCTGCAATTGGTCAAGGCCCTCGAGGAGCTTAGCAGCGAACTCGGCTGCACCTCCGCGCAACTGGCCCTGGCCTGGCTGTTGGACCAGTACGAAAACCTCCATGTGATTCCCGGTACCAAGCGAATCAAGTACCTGGAAGGGAATTTCACCGCCCAGCAGATCCAGCTGGATGCCGCTGCCTCGGCCATGCTCGGCAAGATCTTCGCGCCCCAGGCGATTGCCGGCAAACGCTACCCGGACGCCATCCTCAAAGGCACCAACATCTGAGTCACATGGGCGCAGCGGCCCCAAGGCGGACCGCTGCGCGCAAGAAGGTAACGAGGTATCGCGTAGATGAAACCGCACGTATTAATCGTCGGCGGCGGCCCCACCGGCATGACCCTGGCACTGCAGCTGCAACGCTTCGGCATCGATTTCCGCTTGATCGAGAAGCGCCAGAAGGAACCCTCCGGTTCCAAGGCCCTGAGCATCAACCCCGCCTCGCTGAACCTGCTCGACGACCTGGGTGTCGCCGAGACCCTGGTCGGCCTGGGCCATAAAACCGAAGTGATCAACCTGGTGTATGACAACCGGCCGCTGATGCGTGCCCGCTTTGCCCGCCTGCCGAGTAAATTTCCGTTCTTCCTGATGCTGCCGCAACCGGAAACCGAACAGGTGCTGGAGCAGCGCCTGAACCAGCTTGGCCATTTCATCGAGCGCGACTGTGAATTGCTCAACCTGCGTCAGCATGACGCCAGCGTGGAGGTCGAACTGCGCTGCGGCAATGCTCGCCAACGCCAACACTTCGACTATGTGGTGGGCTGCGACGGCGGCCTGAGCAAGGTGCGCAACGAGCTGGGGCTGGACTTCAGCGGCTACGACTACAACATGCACTTTATCCTCGCCGACCTGCGCATCGAATGGCAGGGGGCCAAGGAACAGGGTTTCTATTTCATTCGCGATGACGGCTTCCTGATCCTGTTGCCGCTCAAGGATGGCTATCACCGCATCGTGATCAAGGTCGACGAGCAGTGCGCTCCCGGCTACAAGCCGAGCCTGGAGGAGATCCGCAGCTACATCGCCCGTTACGAGATCACCGGCCTGCAGGTCAGCGACCCGATCTGGCTTTCCAGCGCGCCCTTCTACAACCGCTCGGCGACCACCATCCGGCGTGGCCGGGTATTTCTCGGTGGCGACGCCGCGCACCTGTTCAGTCCGATCGGTGGCTTCGGCATGAACTCGGGCATCGCCGACGCCTTCAACCTCGGCTGGAAACTCGGCTACACCCTCAACGGCCTGGGCAACGACCACCTGCTGCAGTCCTATGTCGAGGAGCGCGAGCAGAACACCCGCACGCTGCTGGCCAAGACCGACAAGTCGACCTCATTGATCGCCCGCCTCAATCGCCATCTACCGGCCGATGAACAGGCTTATCTGCCGCGTCTGGTCAATCGCGACTTCATCCGCCGCTTTCCACTGGAAACCGCCGGCCTGACGCTGCGCTACGGCACCCCGCGCAGCGAGGTCCATGCCGGCTGCCTGCTACCCTATGTCGACGGCGCGGACCGGTTCGGTCAAGGCCGGCACAGCCTGCTGATCCTTCCGCCCGGCCCCTCAGACCGAGCCGCATTCGATCGTTTGCTGGCAGTGCTCGAGCCATTGAATAGCCGCCTGAACATCTACTGGCTGGGCGAGCAACCCAAAGACCTGCCCCAGGGACGCTCGCTCCCTGATCCACGCCTACGCGATGCCTGGAAACTGAGCGACGGCGAATTCCTTCTGGTACGTCCGGACCTGTTTATCGATTGCCGCGGTCACCTCGACGACTACGCAGGCGTCAGCGCGCTGATCGCGCGGCTCTACCGGACCCATGTCCCGGCAAACACCCGGCAACTGGCTGGAGTGCAGCCATGCTGAAAGATTCGACGCTAAAAAGTCCTGGCCGCCCACTCGGCCAAATCGAAACCAGCATGGCCTTGATGCATGAGCTCAACGGCGGCACGCAAACCGCCAGCCTGCTCAGTTTCACCGGCCCACTCTCGACCAACACCCTGCTGCGCGCAGCGGAGAAGTTGCACTGGCGCCACCCGCTGTTGCAAAGCCGCATCGTCGAGGACGCGCAGGCGCTGCACTTCAAGACCGATGTGCCGTTCACCCAGATCACCATTACCAATCACACGCTGCTGGCCGGGCAAACGCCCGCCCAGCTGCTGCAGCGCCAACTCGACAGCGTGCTCGATGCGCAACGCCACCTCTGGCGCCTGCTGCTGCTTTCTGCTCCGGACCGTGGCAGCCATCATCTGCTGCTGACCTGCCATCACTCGATTGCCGATGCAGTGAGCCTCGCGCAACTACTCGGCGAACTGCTGAGCCTGTGCGAAAGCCAGCAGATCGGAGGGCAGATGCACATCCCGCAAGAGCCCCTGGCCGATGCTCTGGAAAGCCACATGGAACCGGCCCAGGAACCGCTCCCCCCCTGCGAAACGCCGACCCCGGTGCGTTTTATGCAGAGCGTACCGCTGGCCCGGCGGCGCACGGGCGTGCGCCGGCTGGAGCTCGATGGCCACACCAGCGATGAGCTTCGCCGCCTGGCCAAGGCCCAAGGGCTGAGCCTCAACTCCTTGCTCGCCGGCGCTTTACTCAAGGCCACCAATGAAGTCGAGCTGGGCAAACAGATCCGCATCAACACTGCGGTATCCCTGCGCCAGCGCGCGGCACGCCCGATCGGCGACGGCGCCATCGGCTGTTTTATCGGCGTCGCCAGCCATCGCCTGGCCGTAGCTGCCCGCTCACTGACCAGCCTCGCCGTCGATTATCAGCGCCAACTGCACGCCAGCCTGCCGCAGATGGCCAGGCGCCAACCCGAGCAGGAACTCGAGGCCATGCGCACGCGCATTCACTCGTTGCGCTCGTGCCAGAGCTTCGCCCATGGCATCGCCCTGACCAACCACGGCGCCATCAACTTTCCGCACTACCGCCACTTCAAGGTGCTCGACTACGCCAACGCGGCATCGCGGGTGGTGGGCAATTTCGCCGTGGCCCTGCATGTCACCAGCTACGCCTCGGCCCTGTCCTTGTGCTTCACCTTCCCCGTGCCGCTGATGGACGAAGCACTGGTGCGACTGCTGAAAAGCAAGATGCGACAGAACCTGCTCGACTTCATTTCCAACTCGAGGGCGACCCCATGAAATCCGCACGCATCCAGTTATCCACCGGCCCGCTGCATTATTTCGACAGTCAGGGGCCCGCGGACTCGGGAACCGATGGCGCCGCGCCGCGCCGCGCCATAGTGCTGTTGCATGGCAACTCGTCCGCGGCCTCAGCCTTCGCCGCGCAGTTCGCCGCCTTCGGCACGCGCTATCGCTTGCTCGCCCTGGACCTGCCCGGCCATGGACAGTCCGCGGCCGCAGCGGCCGAGCACTACAGTTTCGCCGGCTATGCCGATGCCCTGGTGGAGTTCGTCGAACGCCTACAGCTGCACGATTATCTGATCTTCGGCCATAGCCTGGGCGGCCATGCGGCGCTCGAAGCGCTGCCGCGCCTGCCCGGCATCCGCGGCCTCGGCCTGATCGGCGCGGCGCCGTTCAACGCCGACAATGCCGGCCGCCTGTTCCGTGCCGAACCTACCGGTGGCCTGGTCTTCCGCGCAGAGCTGAGCGACGCCGAGGTTGCCCAGCTGGCCCGCGCGTTCGTCAACCCCGACTGCGTCGACCAGACGCAACTCGACACCCTGGCGCATTACATCCGCGCCACCGACCCGCAAGTCCGCGCAGCTCTGGGCACCAGCCTGGCCGCCGGCGCATTCGCCGACGAGGTTGCATTGCTGGCCGCCAGCGCGGTGCCGACGGTGCTGCTGCAGGGCCGCGAAGATGCCTTTATCGATGCCAGCGCTTGCGCCGAACCGGGCATGTTCGCCCCCGCCGATGTCTCGGTCGTGTTGTTCGATGGATGCGGTCACTGCCCGCACCTCGAGGACCCGGCCCGATTCAACGACCTGATGGACACCTTCATCACCCACACCAGTGAGAACTCGCTATGAAAGCATTCGTAATCAATTCATTCGGCCCGGCCGATGTGTTTCAGGAAGTAGAGCTGCCGACCCCACAAGTCGCAGCCGGCCAATTGCTGATCAAGGTCGCGGCGACCGGCATCAACCCGCTGGATTACAAGCTGCGGCGCGGCGACATTCCGGCCTTTACCCATGAGTTCCCAGCGATTCTGCATGGCGACTTCGCCGGTACGGTCAGCGCGGTCGGCGCCGAGGTAACGGGCTTCGCCGAAGGCGACGAGGTGTACGGTTGCGCTGGCGGCGTACGCGGCCGACAAGGCGCGCTGGCCGACTACATGCTGGTGGATGCCGCGCTGGTGGCACCCAAGCCGCGCAACCTGAGCCTGGCCGAAGCGGCGGTGCTGCCGCTGGTGGTGCTCACCGCCTGGGAAGGGCTGATCGATACCGCCGCGATCAAGCCGGGCGATCGTGTGCTGGTGCACGGCGGCACCGGCGGCGTCGGCCATGTCGCCGCGCAACTGGCGAAATGGCAGGGGGCCAAGGTCTACACCACGGTCAGCAGTGCCGAAAAAGCCGCCCTCTCGCGCGAGTTCGGCGCCGACGAAACCATTGATTACCGCGCCGAGGATGTCGCCCAGTACGTCGAGCGTCTGACCGGCGGCGCGGGCTTCGATGTGGTACTCGATACTGTCGGCGGCGAGACTTTCGAGCAGAGCCTGCTGGCCACCCGCGTCGGCGGCACCGTGGTCACCGTGCTGGCCATGGGCAAACTGGACATGACCGTGGCCTGGGCCCGCAAGCAGACCGTGCATTGCGTCAACATGACCTGGCCAATGGCGACCGGCGTGGGCATGGAACATCACGGCTGGATTCTTCGCGAGGCCGCCAAGCTGGCGGAAGCCGGCGCCCTGCGCCCGCTGCTCGACGAGCAGCGCTTCAGCTTCGGCGATATCGCCGCCGCCCATGTCTACGCCGAATCCGGCCAGGCACTGGGCAAGGTCAGCCTGACCCGCGAGTGAAGCCAAGCATGCCCAACGTCCCGATCGCCACACCCCTGTGCCCAAGGCAAGCGCTGTTGCTGAATGTCAGCGCCTTCCTGCTGTGGGCTTCGGCCACCCTGCTATTCAAGCTGCTGGCTCATCTACCGGTATGGGAAGTGTTCGCCTACCGGGTGCTGGGCTCGCTGGCCTGGTGTGTGCTGGGCCTCACGGTCGCCGGCGCCCTGGGGCAGGCCTGGCGGATTCTCGGTTCAGGACGACAGTTGGCGTTGCTCCTGCTGAGTAGCGCCCTGATCGCCTGCAACTGGTTCCTGGTGATATGGGCGGTGGCGCATGAGCGCCTGCTGGATGCCAGCCTCGGCTACTACCTGTCGCCGCTGCTCAGCGTGCTGCTCGCGCACTGGTTGTTCCGCGAGCCCGGTGGGCGCCGCGAATGGCTGGCCGGGTCGCTGTGCCTGGTCGGCGTAATGCTGATCGTCGCCGGCGAACACAGCCTGCAAGTGCCCTGGATCGGCCTGACCATCGCCGCGACCTTCGCGCTGTACAGCGCCGTGAAAAAGCGCTCGACGGTCGCGCCGCTGCTCGGCTTGGCCCTGGAAACCGCCCTGGCGGCGATACCCGCCAGCGGCGTGCTGCTCTACAGCAGCATCGATAACGGCGCAACGGTGCAATACGCCACTCGCGACTGGCTATTGCTCGGTGCGCTCGGACTCATCACCACCCTGCCCATGTGGCTGTATATCGCCTCGGTAAAGGCCTTGTCGCTGACCACCGTGGGCTTTCTTCAGTACCTCAACCCAACGTTGATGTTCCTGCTGGCCGTGCTGTTGTTCGGCGAGCCGGTCGGCGCCTACAAGCTGGCTGGTTTCGGCTTGATCTGGTGCGCCCTGCTCGGCCTGCTCCTGAGCGCAGCCCTGAGCGGCTGGCAGCATAGAACCCAGCGTCTGTCCCACTCCACCCGTGTTATCTGAATCGTCCAAGGAGAGGGTATGAACCGGCAGCCGACCGCCTCCCCGCTTGTTCCATTCAGCGAATGGAACCGTTTCCCGCTGCCCGATACGTTTCGCGGCTGCGTGGACCACACGCCCAGTCTGTTGGCGAGCGAAGACCACAGCTACGCCTGGCAACGCTATATCGAGCAGCTATCGCAAACCCCGTTCGGCGATATCGCGCTGGGTCGGGTACCTGCCGATGTCCGCCAGCTGGATGCGCCCTTGGCGCAGCTGCGGGCCTGCGCGCCGCAGCTACGCCCCTGGCTGGACGTGCCACGGCCAGTCGCGCTCGAATCCCTGGCAGACCTGGTCGAGCGCCACCCGCAGTGCGGTATCCAGCTGCGCGTGCCGCTCGGCGGGCGCAGTTGCGAACAGATCGGCGAGCAACTGTTCAGCCTGATCGAAGTCGTCGAACAGCTCCAGCGGCACGGCGCCGCCATCTGCCTGGTGTTGCAGGATGCGCCGAGTGCGGCGCCCGCGCAGCTGCATGCCTGCATCGAATTCGCCCGCCATTTCGCCATCGAGCGGATCACCCTCTGCGATCAACAGGCACGGCTGACCCCGCTGGGCGTGCGCAACCTGCTGACGCACCTGCTCGAGCAGTTTCCGGATCTGCACGAGAACGGCCCGGCCCTGGCGTTCAAAGGCAACGATCGGCATGGCTTCGCCCTGGCCAACAGCATGTCGGCAATCGCCAATGGCATTCATTTCGTGCACGGCGCGATTCTCGGCGAAACGACCCGGGGAAGCCCGCTGGCGCTGAACCAGCTGCTGAGCAACTACGCAATCCCCCAGGCCCGGCAGGCGAACCACTATGCCGAGCTGATCAGCCGACTTACCGGCTTGCCGGTCGACAGTGGCCCCGGCCAGGCCTTCGCCATGCTCGACGCCGAGGTGCAGCCGCCGATCGCAGCCGTCGAGCCGGAATATTCGGGGAGCGACTGCCCGCGCTTCATATTCAAGGTCAGCGCCGACGACTGGCACGTGCAACTGCTGATCGAAGTGGGTGATCGGCAGCTCGACCTGGGCGAGCGCGTGCATCACTACGTGCTCCTGCTGCTGGCCCGCGAATTCTGCCAACAGTCGCGGGCACGTGGCGGAGCGAGCGACCCGATGAGCCTCGGCTGGGTCGAACGCGAACACCTGCACAAGATGATCGGCGACAGCCAGGCGCAGCTCAACGTGAAGATCTTCCGCGCGATCAAGCAGATCAATTGCGCCCTCGAAGAGGCCGGACTGCAGAGCTACAAGCCCTTGCTCACACGGGTCGGCGGTATTCGTTTCGCCTGCCCGAACTTCACCATATTCAAGGATTCCACACTCGAGCACGACGTACGCGGCTGGATCCCGCTCAAACCGCCAGGCAACGGGACCGCAATGCCGGCAACTGAAAGCAAGGCCCCTGCAACACAACCATAAAACCAAACCCACACAACACAATGGAGAAACACCATGCGTCCGACACTACGCGCCACCCTGATTCTGTTCGCCATCGGCCTCGGCGGCCATTCGCTGGCCCAGGCCCAACCGAGCGCCTACAAGCCGCCGATGCTCGAACAACTGGCCAACCTGACGTTCGTCAGCTCCAGCCTGATCAAGCAGAGCGCCTATTTCGAGGCCAACCAGGTGGTGCGCCGCTTCTTCCTGTGCATCCCGGAAGCGTCCAACCACAAGCTGGAACCGGGCGTGCTGGAAAATGTCGAGAAATGCTTCAACGAAACCGTCGACGACAATATCCATATCAATATCGGCGGCAACCTCTCCGACGGGCGCGCCTCCGCGCTGGCCATCGCCACCCAGGGGCTGGCGAGCATTCGCGATAGCGCCTCGTTCTCGCTCAGTGCGCCCTACATCAGCAAATACGACGGCGGCCGCCTGGCCGGCACCGGCACCATCGAACTGAACTTCAATGTCATGGTGCATCAGAACATCACCGCGGTCTCCGGCGACCCCAAACCGTTCGACCCGACGCCCGGCCCACAACTGTTCGTCAGCAACAACACCCTGGGCCTGAAAGCAGTACGCCCCGGCGTCTGGCGCATCACCCTGCTCAAGGTCGACCCGCTGCTGACCCAGCTGAGTCCGAATATCCAGTTCAACAGCAACTTCCCCAACTACCCCATCGACAAGCCCTGACAATCACGCCTTAGGCCCGATGGCTGGCGATCCGGCAACTGCCCGATAAGACAGCTGCCGGATCGCCAATCGCACTTCTACAGTCCCTCCCAGCACATCCACACGGGAGGGACCACGATGCCAGCACAAGCGCAGCCCACGACCTCGCGGGATTTCCGACTGATCGTCAGCCCTTGGCTCAGCCAGTTGCCGGCCTGCCTGGAACTTCGCGAAGCGGTGTTCGCCCACGAACTGGGCTGGGTGCCGCACAGCGTCGACGGCCGCGAACGCGACCAGTTCGATCCCTTCAGCGTGCACGTCGCGGTCATTCACCGCTGGCGCCCAGCCGGCTATCTGCGCCTGACGCCGCAGGGCAAACCCTGGATGCTCAGCGAATGCTTCGACTTTCTACTTGAGCCCGGAATTTCCCGGAACTTCGAGAGCGATAGCCTGGAAGTCTCGCGTCTGGCCGTCGAACGCCAATACCGCGGGCACAAGCCGCTTGGCACCTTCGGCGTCTTCGACCTGCTGATCAAGGGCATCGTCGAGCACTCGCTGGCCAGCAACGCACGCTATTGGTACGTGGTGGTGGCAGAACCCATCTACCGTCTGCTGCTGAGCAAGGGGCTGCCGTGCGAGCGTCTCGGTCCACAGGTACGCATGCCCGACGGCGTGCAGACACTGGCGGTACGTATCGACCTGGCCGCGTTTCTCGCCATCGCCGCGCCCTTCTTCACCGACGGCTACCAATGCCCGGCGCTTGCCGTCGGCTCCTGACAGCGAACCACGGAAGATTCCCCCTCAGGCCGCAATCACCCCGAAATGAATGGCCTTGGCAATGGCCTGGGAGCGATTGAGCACATCGAGCTTGCGGAAGATATTGCCGAAGTGAAACTTCACCGTGCGCTCGGAGATGCTGAGGATATTGGAAATATCCCAGGTGCTCTTGCCTTCCTTGGCCCAGTGCAGCACTTCCAGCTCGCGCTGGGAGATATCCGGCGCCAGCAGGCTATGGCGATTGAGACTGCCCTGGCGGTTGAATATCTCATGCAGGTGCGGCGCCAGATATTCCAGCGGCTCGAGGTAGTCGTCCGCGCGCTCGTGCGCCGGCAGCGTCATGGAAATCAGCGTGCTGCTGGTGCGCGAGCGCCCGCGAACGCAGCAGGCGACGCCATTGCTGCCGACGAAATCCCGCGATAACTCGAGGAACTCCTTGCTCGGCGGCGCGGCGGCAAAGCCCACACCCCAGGAAAACGCGCCCGATTCACGCTCGGCGGTTTTCAGGATCGGATCTTGCAATTGAAAAGATTTGCGGAAGTACAGGTCGACCCACTCGTCGCTGTAACCGTAATTGAGCAACTTGCGACTGGCCTGGGGATCGGAGGTAGCGATATTGTCGAAACAGATGACCATGGACGAATACGGGATGACACTCCGGGCGAGGTCGACGACTTGATCGACCTCGGCCTTGTCGCTACTGGCCTTGATACAGCACTGCGCGAGCTCGAGAAGTTTTACCAGGTCGTTACGCGAATGAAACATGCTAGCCATAACGGCATTTGCCTCCCTGCTATCCAACCGACATTCGGATTCATCGAAGTTTGAGCCGACATACGGTGCCGTAAGACTCACGCAAATTCGCCGAACATGCAGATGCTAGCGCAGGCATGGCACCAGGCTCAATAATTTTATATCGATCACTAATAAATATAACCAATACCCGAAGTGCATCACCCTTCGGCTTGCGCGCACGGAAGCGCCGGGCTGCCCGAATAACGGGCGCCCGAGTCCAAATGTCAGTCTGCTGGGGAGTTGTTACCGCTCGGAGGGCGAACGCGGCGCGTAGGCGAACACATCGGCGCGCATCTGCCGCGCATCCATGCCGGCTTCGACCAGGGCGTCGAGCGTGGCATAAACCATCGGCGGCGAACCGCTGGCATAGAGGTGCAGGGTTTTGAGGTCGGTGAAGTCCTCGCGCACCGCTTCATGGAGCAAACCGCAACGGCCTTGCCAATCGCACTGATCGCTGACCACCCGATGCAGGATCAGGTTCGGCAGTTGCCGCCACTCATCCCAGTGCACCAGCTGGTAGAAGTCCTCTGGGCGGCGCGCGCCCCAATAGAGGTGCAGCGGATGCTTGAAGCCGGCCACGCGGCAATGCTCGATCAGGCTGTTCATCTGCGCCATGCCGGTACCCGCGGCGATCAGCACCAGCGGCCCGTCCGGCAACTCGACCAGGTGAGTATCGCCAAACGGCATTTTTACCCGCGCCACGCCTTCGCGGCGCAAGCGCGCGAGCAGGCTGCGGGTGCCGTCGTCGCGCGCCAGGATATGCAACTCCAACTCGCGCCCGGCATGCGGTGCCGAGGCCAGGGAGAACGCCGCATAGTCCTCGCCTTCGCGCTGCAGCAGCAGGTACTGGCCGGCGTGGTAGCGCGGCAACTTGCCGGCCGGCGCGAGCAACCGCACGCGGAATACATCGCCGCCCACGTCGAGGCATTCGACGACCTGGCAGGTGAGCTCGCGAACCGGTAATTCGCCGGGCGCCAGCACGCCGTCCCAGAGCAGCACGCAGTCCTCCTCGGGCTCCGCCAGGCAGGTAAACACCTCGCCATGGTCGCGGCTTTCGCCGGTCTGGCGCACCCGCCCGTTGACCAGCAAGGCCGCGCAAATATGGCAATTGCCGTTGCGACAACTCTGCGGGCAGTCATAGCCGAGGCGGCGCGCGGCATCGAGAATGCGTTCGCCGCTGTCGACATCGAGCACCGCGCCCGAGGGTTGCAAGGTTACTTTCATAACGTTTTCAATCCACAGCCTGTTCGCACGCCTGTTGCGCGCATTGCCATAATCGCCAGCGACACCGGGTCCATCAGTCGATTCCCAGCTGCGACCAGAGCTCATCGACCCGGCGCTTGATCGCCTCATCCTGAACGATAGCCCGTCCCCACTCGCGACTGGTCTCGCCGGGCCATTTATGGGTGGCGTCGAGACCCATCTTGCTGCCGAGGCCGGAGACCGGCGAGGCGAAATCGAGGTAATCGATCGGTGTATTGTCGATCAATACGGTGTCGCGCTTGGGGTCCATGCGCGTGGTAATCGCCCAGATCACGTCGTTCCAGTCGCGTGCATTGATGTCGTCGTCGGTGACGATAACGAACTTGGTATACATGAACTGTCGCAAAAACGACCAGACACCGAGCATCACGCGCTTGGCGTGGCCGGGGTACTGCTTCTTCATGGTCACCACCGCCATGCGGTAGGAACAGCCTTCCGGCGGTAGATAGAAGTCGGTGATCTCGGGGAACTGCTTCTGCAGGATCGGCACGAACACTTCGTTGAGCGCCACGCCGAGAATCGCCGGCTCGTCCGGCGGCCTTCCGGTGTAGGTGCTGTGATAGATCGGCTTTTGTCGGCGGGTGATGCGCTCGACCGTCATCACCGGGAAGCGGTCGACTTCGTTGTAATAGCCGGTGTGGTCGCCGTAAGGGCCCTCGTCGGCCATCTCGCCGGGATGGATCACCCCTTCCAGCACGATCTCGGCACTGGCCGGCACCTGCAAATCGTTGCCGCGACACTTCACCAGCTCGGTCTTGTTGCCCCGCAGCAGGCCGGCGAAAGCGTATTCGGAAAGGCTGTCCGGTACCGGGGTCACCGCGCCGAGAATGGTCGCTGGATCCGCGCCCAGGGCGACGGCCACCGGGTAGGGCTGGCCGGGGAACTTCTCGCACCAGTCGCGGAAATCCAGAGCGCCGCCACGGTGGCTGAGCCAGCGCATGATCACCTTGTTGCGACCGATCACCTGCTGACGATAGATGCCGAGATTTTGCCGTTCCTTGTTCGGCCCCTTGGTCACGGTCAGCCCCCAGGTGATCAGCGGGCCGACGTCGCCGGGCCAGCAGGTCTGCACCGGCAGCTTGCCGAGGTCGACGTCATCGCCTTCTTCGATCACTTCCTGGCAGGGCGCGTCTTTCAGCACCTTGGGCGCCATCGACAGGACCTTCTTGAAAATCGGCAGCTTCGACCAGGCGTCTTTCAGGCCTTTCGGCGGCTCGGGCTCCTTGAGAAAAGCCAGCAGCTTGCCGATTTCACGCAGTTCGCTCACCTCTTCAGCGCCCATACCCAGGGCCACCCGCTTGGGCGTGCCGAACAGATTGCCGAGCACCGGCATGGCGAAGCCCGTGGGGTTTTCGAACAGCAGCGCCGGGCCGCCCTTGCGCAGGGTACGGTCGCAGATTTCGGTCATTTCCAGCACCGGGGATATCGGTGTCTGGATGCGCTTGAGTTCGCCGCGCTGTTCCAGACCGCGAATGAAATCGCGCAGGTCGCGATACTGCATACTTGAGCCTCGTGTCGGGCGGGCCAGATAAGGGCGCAAAGTTTAGCGCCGAACTAGGTCTTTCAGAAGGATTGGCAACCTTCAGACGCACAAAAGCCGGGTTTCCCCGGCCTTGGTGAGACTGCTCGGCTTACTTGCGCTTCATTGACATGAAGAACTCTTCGTTCGTCTTGGTCGCTTTCAGCTTGTCGATAAGGAACTCGATGGCGGCGATTTCGTCCATCGGGTGCAGCAGCTTGCGCAGGATCCACATGCGCTGCAGCTCGTCTTCGGCGGTCAGCAACTCTTCGCGGCGGGTGCCGGAGCGGTTGATGTTGATGGCCGGGAACACGCGCTTCTCGGCGATACGACGGTCCAAAGGCAGCTCCATGTTGCCGGTGCCTTTGAATTCTTCGTAGATCACCTCGTCCATCTTCGAGCCGGTTTCCACCAGCGCGGTGGCGATGATGGTCAGCGAACCGCCCTCCTCGATGTTACGCGCGGCACCGAAGAAGCGCTTCGGCTTCTCCAGGGCGTGGGCGTCGACACCACCGGTGAGGACCTTGCCGGAACTCGGGATCACGGTGTTGTAGGCACGCGCCAGGCGGGTGATGGAGTCGAGCAGGATGACCACGTCCTTCTTGTGCTCGACCAGGCGCTTGGCCTTCTCGATCACCATCTCGGCGACCTGCACGTGGCGGGTCGGCGGCTCATCGAAAGTCGAGGCGACCACTTCGCCGCGCACGGTGCGCTGCATCTCGGTGACTTCTTCCGGGCGCTCGTCGATCAGCAGGACGATCAGGTGCACTTCCGGATTATTACGCGTGATGTTGGCCGCGATGTTCTGCAGCATGATGGTCTTACCGGCTTTCGGCGGCGCGACGATCAGGCCACGCTGGCCTTTGCCGATAGGCGCGCAAAGATCAATGATGCGGCCGGTAATGTCTTCGGTGGAGCCGTTACCGGCCTCCATGACCAGACGCTTGGTGGGGAACAGCGGCGTCAGGTTTTCGAAAAGGATCTTGTTCTTCGCATTCTCCGGACGATCGTAGTTGATCGTATCGACCTTGAGCAGTGCGAAGTAACGCTCGCCTTCTTTCGGCGGGCGGATCTTGCCGACAATGGTATCGCCGGTACGCAGGTTGAAGCGACGGATCTGGCTCGGCGAGACATAGATATCGTCGGGGCCGGCGAGATAGGAAGCGTCCGCGGAGCGGAGGAAGCCGAAACCGTCCTGGAGAATCTCCAGCACGCCATCACCGGAAATTTCCTCACCGCTTTTTGCGTGTTTCTTCAACAGCGAGAAAATTACGTCCTGCTTGCGCGAACGGGCCATGTTTTCCAGGCCCATTTGTTCAGCGAGTTCCAGCAGTTCGGTAATCGGCTTTTGCTTGAGTTCGGTCAGATTCATAGGAATGACGTAATCATGAAGGAGGGAAAATAAGCTGTTCAGCTTGGGAGGCCGCGCCGCTAAGTGACGACTGGATCGCCAGCTTGTGTATCGAGAGTATTCGAAGGGAATGCGTCGACGACGGCATGCAGGGGGCCGCATAGGAAATGCAGCGAGGCCGAATGTAACACCGGTTTTATCGGCGCGTCCAGCACCCGGATAGAAAAAACCCCGCAATTCGCGGGGCTTATCGTTTGCGCAACAGCTTAGATATTGCTGTCGAGGAAGGCCGCCAGTTGCGACTTCGACAGAGCGCCGACCTTGGTCGCCTCAACATTGCCGTTCTTGAACAGCATCAGCGTCGGAATCCCGCGCACGCCGTACTTCGGTGGCGTGTCCTGGTTTTCGTCGATGTTCAGCTTGCACACCTTGAGCTTGCCTTGATAGGTCTGGGCGATCTCGTCCAGCACCGGGGCGATCATCTTGCACGGGCCGCACCACTCGGCCCAGTAATCGACCAATACCGGTCCTTCTGCCTGGATGACATCCTGATCGAAGCTGGCATCGCTGACATTGGTAATGAATTCGCTCATGGAAATTCTCCGTGTTCGGAAGCAAAAGATGGTCGACATCATAGCCCGGCTTCTCTGACACAGGAAGGCTCGGGCCATTGCGCTTATCTATCGGGGTATTCAAATTCCCAAGCGATTAATCGCACGAAAACAATACCGGTACGCGAGGCAGCGGCACGAATGCGCTGCCGCATGGCCTTCTGCGCCGGCCCAGCGCTTTGAGAATTTTGCGGTGCTCCTGTCAGGGTTCCATGGCCAGTTCCGAGTGGATGAACGGCAGTTTCTGGCTCGTCATGAAGACATTTTCGACGACATGCGACATCGGTATGCGTTGGCGTACCCGACCTATCGTGGCACGATGACGCGGTTCCGCATCGAGATGTCTACGCTATGCCGCATACCCCTGCCGAGTCTTTCCCCTTGATTGCAGCCATCGATCTGGGTTCCAACAGCTTCCATATGGTGCTGGCCAAGGCCGATCATGGCGAGTTGCGCATCCTCGAACGCCTCGGCGACAAGGTGCAGTTGGCGGCCGGTGTCGACGAGCAGCGCCAGCTCAGCGAGGAAGCCATGCAGCGTGGGCTCGATTGTTTGCGGCGCTTCGCCCAGTTGACCGCCAGCCTGCCGGAAGGCGCGGTGCGCGTGGTCGGCACTAATGCCCTGCGCGAGGCGCACAACCGCGGCGAATTTATCCGCCGCGCGGAAGAGGTATTGGGCCATCCGGTGGAAGTCATTTCCGGCCGCGAAGAAGCCCGACTGATCTACCTCGGCGTGTCGCACAGCATCGCCGACACCCCAGGTAAACGCCTGGTCGCCGATATTGGCGGCGGCAGCACCGAGTTCATCATTGGTCAACGCTTCGAGCCCCTGCTGCGCGAAAGCCTGCAAATGGGCTGCGTGAGCTACACCCAGCGTTTCTTCAAGGATGGCAAGATCACCCCGGCGCGCTACGCCCAGGCCTATACCGCCGCACGCCTGGAAATCATGGGCATCGAACACGCCCTGCGTCGCCTGGGTTGGGAAGATGCGGTCGGCGCGTCCGGCACGATCAAGGCCATCGGCCTGGCGATCCAATCCGCCGGCCTGGGCAACGGCGACGTCAATCCGCAGGGCCTGGCCTGGCTGAAACGCAAGATTTTCAAGCTCGGCGAAGTAGAAAAGCTCGACCTCGACGGGATCAAGCCCGATCGCCGGGGGATTTTTCCGGCGGGTCTGGCGATCCTCGAGGCGATCTTCGACGCCTGCGATATTCAGCGCATGAGTCATTCCGAGGGTGCGCTACGCGAAGGCGTGCTCTATGACCTGCTCGGCCGCCATCATCACGAGGACGTGCGCGAACGCACCCTCAGCGCATTGATGGAACGCTACCACGTCGATCTGGATCAGGCCGCCCGCGTCGAGGCCAAGGCCCTGGAGGCGCTGGAGCAGGTCGCCGACGCCTGGCAGCTGGATGACGAGTGGCACCGCGACCTGCTGGTCTGGGCCGCGCGGGTGCATGAACTGGGCCTGGACATCGCCCACTACCAATACCACAAGCACGGCGCCTACCTGGTCGAACATTCCGACCTGGCCGGCTTCTCGCGTCAGGATCAGCACATGCTCGCCCTGCTGGTACGCGGCCACCGGCGCAATATTCCCAAGGACAAGTTCGCCGAATTCGGCGAGGAAGGGCTCAAGCTGATCCGCCTATGCGTGCTGCTGCGCTTCGCCATCCTGTTCCACCACATCCGCGGCAGCCAGGAAATGCCCAAGGTTCAGCTACACGCCAGCGCGCAGAGCCTGGAAATCGTGTTTCCCACGGATTGGCTGGACGCCAACCCGCTGACCCAAGCGGATTTCACTCAGGAAGCGGGCTGGCTCAAGCGCATCGGCGTCGAACTCAGCGTGCGCTGACCAGCGGCACCGTGAGTTTGTCCAGCAACCCGGCCTGGGCGCTGCGCGGGTTTTGGTTACCGGTCGGGCTGCTACGCAGATAGCGCCCATCCGGTTGCAGCACCCAGCTCTGGGTGTTGTCGGTCAGGTAGGCTTCCAACTCTTTCTTCACCCGCATGATCAGCTTCTTGCCTTCCACCGGAAAGCAGGTCTCGACGCGCTTATCCAGATTGCGCTCCATCCAGTCGGCGCTGGACAGGTAGATCTTTTCCTCGCCCTCGTTGAGGAAATAGAACACCCGGGTATGTTCGAGGAAGCGACCGATGATCGAGCGCACCTGAATGTTGTGCGAGACCCCGGCGATGCCGGGACGCAGGCAGCACATGCCACGCACCACCAGGTCGATCTTCACTCCGGTCTGGCTGGCCTTGTACAGCGCGCGGATGATCTTCGGGTCAGTCAGCGAGTTGAACTTGGCGATGATGTGCGCCGGTTTGCCCTCGGCGGCCAGGTTGGTCTCGCGGGTGATCATGTCCAGCAGGGTTTTCTTCAAGGTGAAGGGCGCATGCAGGAGCTTCTTCATGCGCAGCGTTTTACCCATGCCGATCAATTGGCTGAACATCTTTGATACGTCCTCGCACAGCGCCACGTCGGCGGTGAGCAGGCTGTAGTCGGTGTATAGCCGGGCATTGCTGGCGTGGTAGTTGCCGGTACCGAGGTGCGCATAGCGGACGATTTCGCCGTTCTCGCGGCGCAAAATCAGCATCATCTTGGCGTGGGTCTTGAAGCCGACCACACCGTAGATCACCACCGCGCCGGCGGCCTGCAGGCGGCTGGCCAGCTGCAGGTTGGACTCCTCGTCGAAACGCGCACGCAGTTCGATCACCGCGGTCACTTCCTTGCCGTTGCGCGCGGCTTCGACCAGCGCGTCGACGATCTCCGAGTTGGCCCCGCTGCGGTACAGCGTCTGCTTGATCGCCAGCACGTGCGGGTCCTTGGCGGCCTGGCGCAACAGGTCGACGACCGGAGTGAACGATTCGAAGGGGTGCAGCAGGAGGATGTCCTGTTTGCTGACCACGCTGAAGATGTTCTCGCTGTTCTGCAACAGCTTGGGGATCACCGGGGTGAAAGGCGCGTACTGCAATTCCGGGTGGCTGGCCAGCCCGGTGATGCTGAACAGGCGGGTCAGGTTGACCGGCCCGTTGACCCGGTAGAGTTCGCTCTCGCTCAGGCTGAACTGCTTGAGCAAGTAGTCGAGCAAGGGACGCGGGCAGGTATCGACCACCTCCAGGCGCACGGCATCGCCATAGCGCCGGGAGAACAGTTCGCCGCGTAGCGCACGGGCCAGGTCTTCGACATCCTCGGTGTCCACCGAGAGGTCGGCGTTTCGGGTCAGGCGGAACTGATAGCAGCCCTTGACCTTCATGCCTTGGAACAGGTCGTCGGCGTGGGCGTGAATCATCGAGGAGAGGAACACGTAGTTGTCGCCGGGGCCGCCGACGTCTTCAGGCACCTTGATGATCCGCGGCAGCAGACGCGGTGCTGGGATGATCGCGAGACCCGAGTCGCGCCCGAAGGCGTCGACGCCTTCCAGCTCGACGATGAAGTTCAGGCTCTTGTTCACCAGCAACGGGAAGGGGTGGGTCGGATCCAAGCCGATCGGCGTGATGATCGGCGCGATTTCATCGCGGAAGTAGCGCCGCACCCAGGCCTTCAGCTTGGTGTTCCAGAAACGCCGACGAATAAAGCGCACCTGGTGCTTTTCCAGCGCCGGTAGCAGGGTGTCGTTGAGGATCGCGTACTGCCGCTCGACCTGCTCATGCGCCAATTCGGCGATGCGCGCCAGTGCCTGGTGCGGCTGCAAGCCATCCGCGCCGGCCTGCTCGCGCGCGAAGTTGATCTGCTTCTTCAGGCCGGCGACGCGGATTTCGAAAAACTCGTCGAGGTTGCTGGAGAAAATCAGCAAAAACTTCAAGCGCTCGAGCAGCGGGTAGGACTCGTCCAGCGCTTGCTCGAGCACGCGAATATTGAATTGCAGCTGCGACAGCTCGCGATGGATATACAGGCTGCTGTCGTCAAGGTTCGGCACCACCAGGGGTGGCGCCACCGGTGCGACCGGGGCCTCGCTGACCGGCGCATCGATGCTTACAAGCTCCTCGGCAGCCGGCTGGGCATCCTGCAACTCGCTACTACTGGGTGCTTCGGTGTTCATGTTTTTTTAGTCCCGGGGGGCTAGTGCCCCTGCTTCAACAGTTCTGCCGCACGTACGGCGAAATAAGTCAGGATGCCATCGGCACCCGCGCGCTTGAACGCGGTCAGCGATTCGAGGATCACCGCCTCGCCCAGCCAACCATTCTGAATGGCCGCCATGTGCATGGCGTACTCGCCGCTGACCTGATAGACAAAGGTCGGCACGCGAAATTCTTGTTTGACCCGATAAAGGATGTCCAGGTACGGCATGCCCGGCTTGACCATCACCATGTCGGCGCCTTCGGCGAGGTCCGCCGCGACTTCGTGCAGCGCTTCATCGCCATTGGCCGGGTCCATCTGATAACTGGCCTTGTTGGCCTTACCCAGGTTAGCAGCCGAACCCACCGCATCGCGGAACGGGCCGTAATAGGCGCTGGCGTACTTGGCCGAGTAGGCCATGATGCGCACGTTGCTGTGGTCGGCCAGTTCCAGGGCCTCGCGAATCGCCTGCACGCGGCCGTCCATCATATCCGAGGGTGCCACGACCTGGGCGCCAGCGGCGGCATGGGACAGCGCCTGCTTGACCAGGGCGTCGACGGTGACATCGTTCTGCACGTAACCGTGCTCGTCGAGGATGCCGTCCTGACCGTGAGTGGTGAACGGGTCGAGGGCCACGTCGCTGATCACCCCCAGCTCCGGGAAACGTGCACGCAGCGCACGGATCGCGCGCTGGGCGATACCGTCCGGGTTCCAGGCTTCGCTGCCATCGAGGGATTTGTTTTCCAGCGGCGTTACCGGAAACAGCGCCAGCGCCGGAATCCCCAAAGCCACCCATTTCTCCGCTTCCTGCAGCAGCAGGTCAATGGACAGGCGCTCGACCCCGGGCATCGACGCAATCGCCTCGCGGCGGTTGTCGCCATCGAGTACGAATACCGGCAGGATCAGGTCATCGACGCTCAACCGATGCTCGCGCACCAGCCGCCGGGAAAAATCGTCACGGCGATTGCGCCGCAGGCGGGTGGCGGGAAACAGGCGATTGGCGGGGGTAAAACTCACGGCAGACTCCATAGCCCGCTTCAACGGGCGAGTGTGACAGTTATAGGCGCACATTATGACCAAAGTATGACGACGCAAGACAGCGCTCGATCACTTGCCAGCGAGGCAAACCGAACAACTCTCGACAGGCATGCAAGGATGCAGTTCATGTCGACGCCATATCGTTGAGCCTCGACCGAAGCTAGACTTGAGGAATCCCAGCCCCGGGTAAGACAATCGCCCATGATCTGCGACTCGAGTGGCTTTGACGACAGCGCCGTGGCGAAATTTTTGCTTCTAAAATAAATCGCAGGCACGAATCAGCAATCAGGAGACGGCGATGCACAAAAAAGTTGCGGTGATTCTTTCCGGCTGCGGGGTATACGACGGCGCGGAAATCCATGAAAGCGTGATCACCCTGCTGCGCCTGGATCAGCGCGGCGCCCAGGTGCAATGCTTCGCACCCGATGTGCCGCAGCTGCACGTGGTCGATCACTACAGCGGCGACGAGATGGACCAGACGCGCAACGTATTGGTGGAGTCGGCGCGCATCGCCCGCGGCGCAATCAAGGACGTCAAGGAATTGCACGTCGGCCAGTTCGATGCACTGATCCTGCCGGGCGGTTTCGGAGTCGCGAAAAACCTCTCGGATTTCGCCATCAGCGGCGCCAACTGCAGCGTCCAGGCCGACGTGCTGGCCGCCATCCAGGCCTTTGCCAGCGCCGGCAAGCCGGTCGGCATGATGTGCATCGCCGGGGCGCTGGCCGCCAAGGTATTCGGCGCCGGCGTGATCTGCACCATCGGCGACGACCAGGAGACCGCCAGCACCCTTACCCAGATGGGCGCGATGCACCATGAGTGTGCGGTCAGCGAGATTGTCGAGGACAGCTCGCGCAAGCTGGTCACCACCCCGGCCTATATGCTGGCACAGTCGATCAGCGAAGCCGCATCGGGCATCAACAAGCTGGTCGACCGCATTCTCGAGCTCGCCCACGGCAGCTGACAGGCCTATCACGCCAATGCGCGCGGTACTCCGGCCGCGCCTCTGGCCAATTCGGCGTCGGTGCGGCAGTTTAGCCGTTCCCGCGTCCAGGCCCGAACTCATGACCAGCGAACCCTTTGACCTCAACGCCGAACTTCAACAGGCGATCAGCCTGTTTTTCGAACGCATCCCTTTCAACCGCATGCTGGGAATCGAGCTTGATGAACTGAGCGCCGAGCGAGTCATGATGCACCTGCCGATGAAGCCCGAACTGATCGGCAACTTCGTTCACGGGATTCTCCACGGCGGAGTGATTGCGTCCCTGCTGGACGTGGCCGGCGGCGCCATGGCGCTGATCGGAGCATTCGACAAGCATCGCCACCTGTCCGCCGAGGAGCGCATGGCGCGACTGTCGAAACTCGGCACCATCGACTTGCGCATCGATTACCTGCGCCCTGGTCGCGGCGAACGCTTCACTGCGACGGCGATGCTGCTGCGGTCGGGCAACAAGGTAGCAGTGGTGCGGAGCGAACTGCATAACGACGAGGGCACGCTGGTAGCGGTCGGTACCGGCACCTACCTTTGCGGCTGAATGAGTGCACAACTGCTGCAGGATACCTACGCGACCTGGCGCAGGGTCATCAGTACAGTCCGCTGACCAACTGGCGCCAATGCGCGTTCAGCCCGCGGTTGTGCCCGCCTGGCGCAGCAAGCGGGTGAGAATCCGGTCCAGGGCGTTGGCGAACGCCTGTCTGTCGCGCTCGCCGTAGACTCCCTGGCCACCGCCGATCTGGCCTTGCTCGCGCAACTCGGTGAACAGATTGCGCACCGCCAGCTTGTCGCCCATATTGCGCTCGTCGAACTCGCGTCCACGTGGATCGAGGGCGGCGACGCCCTTCTTGACCAGCCGATCGGCCAGCGGCACGTCGCTGCAGATCACCAACTCACCCGCTACGGCGTGCGCCACCAGATAGTCGTCGGCGGCATCGGGGCCTGCCGGCACGACGATCAACCGCACGCAGTTGTAGCTCGGCTTGCTCTGCGCCTGACCGGCGACCATGACCACCTCGAAGCTGCGCTTGAGGGCGAACTTCACCACTTGGTCGCGCGCCGCCCGCGGACAGGCATCGGCATCTATCCAGACTCGCATTGACCTTCAGCTCCCCCATAACTGTCGCGCCCGGCATTCCAAGAGAAACGACCAGGCCGCGACAAGACCGACTCAGGCGTTGTTCGCCGACAGCCGCCGCCGCTCACCCAGCCAGCTGCGCCCGTAAAGCACGACGATCGCCGCCAGCGCCAGCGACTGGGCCGACAGGCTGTAGGCGTCGGCATGAATGCCCAGCCAGTCGAATTCGAAGAACGCCACCGGCCGAGTACCGAGCACGCCTGCCTCCTGCAGCGCGGCTATGCCATGCCCGGCGAATACCACCGAAAGCGCACACAACAGTATGGCGTTAGCGCTGAAGAAGGTTGCCAGCGGCAACTTACGCGAACCGCGCAGGATCACCCAGGCCAGGCCCAACAACAGCACCAGCGCCGCACCGGCTCCGGCCAGCACCATGCCATGCCCGGCTGGGCCGGCCTGCAGCCAGAGGGTTTCGTAGAACAGGATGACTTCGAACAATTCGCGATAGACCGAGAAAAACGCCAGCACGGCAAAACCGAAACGTCCGCCACCGCCGACCAGGCTGCTCTTGATATAGTCCTGCCAGGCCGCGGCGTGCCGTCGGTCGTGCATCCATACGCCGAGCCAGAGCACCATGACGCAGGCAAACAAGGCCGTCAGCCCTTCCAGCAGTTCACGCTGGGCGCCGCTGACATCGATCAGGTAAGCCGCCAGCGCCCAGGTCGCGACACCGGCCAGCAATGCCATGCCCCAGCCGATATGCACGCTACGCACCGCCTGGGCCTGCCCGGTGTTGCGCAGGAAGGCGAGAATCGCCGCCAACACCAGAATCGCCTCCAGACCCTCGCGCAGCAGAATCAGCAGGCTGGAGAAAAAGCTCAGCGAATCCGACAAACCGTCAACGTCGAGCAGCGATGCGGCCTTGGCCAGTTCGCCTTTAGCCGCCTCCAGGCGTTGCGCCGCCTGGCCGACCGAAAGACCGTCCTGTAGCGCTTGACGGTAATCCATCAACGCCCGCTCGGTGGTCTTGCGTTGCTGCGGGTCGAGATTGTCCAGTGCACTCTCGACCAGTTCGAAGCCTTCCAGATAGGCGCCGACCGACAGATCGTAGGCCTGGTCTCGCTCGCCGCGGCGGTACGCTGCCAGACTCTGCTCCAGGGTCGAGCGCGTGTAATCGATCAGTTGCAAGGGCCCACGCTGCTGCTGCGGCGGCCGGGCACGCTGGGAGCGGAAAGCCGCAGCAGCCTCGGCGCCATGCTCCTGGGTGATCTGTTGCGGGGTTTTGCCGGCCAGTTCGGCGAGGGCAAATGGCTGCGCCGCCGCTGCCGATTCGGCGCTGAAGCCGGCAATATAGCTGGCCAGATCCCAACGCTGACGCTCGTCCAGCTGGTCGGCGAACATCGCCATATCGGTGCCATCGACGCCCAAGCCGATAGTGTTATACAGGTCGTAGAGACTCAGCCGATCCATCCGCGCCGAATCCCGCAGGTTGCTTGGCGGCGGCTCCAAGCCGATTCCGGCGGGCCCGTCACCGCCCCCCTGCGCACCATGGCAGACACTGCAATGCTGGGCATAGAGCGGTTCGCCGCGCGCGGGATCAGGGGTGATAACCGGGGTTTGGCTGACGGCATAAACCTCCGCCAGGGTTCCGGCCAGCTGCCGAGCAACGGCGGCGACCGTGGCGCCATCCTCGCGCCGTTCCATGTCCTGGCGTAGGCTGGCGATTCCGCGCTCCAGCTCGGCGCGCTCGGGGCGGGCCGGCAGTGCGACTATCAGGCCCTGCAGCACGCCGAGAAACTCCAGCTGCTCGCGGTATTCGCCGGCATCGATCACCTCGCCACCGGCCACGGTGGCCGGATAGTCGGCGCTCAGGTAACCGAGCAGGTGCAAAGCCTGGGCCGCCTCTGCGCCGGTTTCGGCCAAAACGCTCAGACTGCAGAGCGCCAGCAGGGGCACCAATGACCAACGCAGTAAACGAGAAAAAGAAGGCATATAGGAGTTAATCCCAAATACGAATGGGTGACGTTACATTGTTATCCTCCTACCTACTTTCCTCAAGCCCCCACCCCTAGATTATGCGTGACCATTTGTCACAATCAGCGGAGCTCTCATGAGTCTATGGAATCGTTTGCCGGAGCCAGCCAATGCCCTGGTCTGCGGGGCCAGCCGCGGTATCGGCCTGGCGCTCACCGAACAACTGCTGCAGCGCGATGACGTGGCCCGGGTGTGGGCCGTTGCCCGGCAAGCCAGCACTTCAGCGGAGCTCGCCGCCCTCGCCGAGCGCTATGGCGAACGCCTGATTCGTCTGGATGCGGACGCCTGCGATGAAGATTCGCTGGCGCGGCTCGCCAGCCAGCTGAAGACCCATACAGGGCAGCTGCACCTGCTGTTGTGCACCACAGGGGTACTCCAGAACGGCATGGCGAAAGCCGAGAAAGGACTCGCCCAGCTGGACATCGCCGGGCTGCAGGCGACCTTCCAGGTCAACGCCTTTGCCCCGATCCTGCTGCTCAAGCATCTACTGCCACTGCTGCGCGGACGCCACCCCTGCACTGTGGCCGCGCTTTCGGCACGGGTCGGCTCGATTGGCGATAACCGCCTTGGCGGCTGGTACAGCTATCGCGCCAGCAAGGCGGCGCTGAATCAACTGCTGCATACCGCCAGCATCGAGCTGACGCGACTGAACCCCAACAGCTGCGTGCTCAGCCTGCATCCAGGCACCACCGACACCCAGCTGTCGAAACCCTTTCAGGCCAACGTTCCCGCGGAAAAACTCTTCAGCCCGGAGTTTGCGGCGCAGTGCATCCTCACCCAGGTGGCGCGGCACGGCCCGCAGCAGAGCGGCAGTTTCTGGGGTTGGGATGGCCAGCCGATTGCCTGGTAGAGCCTGGCTGGCCGTTGACAACGGCTATCGGCTAAACCGTCGCGCGGCGCACGGTGGCCAATAGCGCAGCCGCCCCGACAAACAAGGCGCCGAAGCTGCGGTTCATGATGCGCTGCTGGCGTGGCGAGCGCAGCGCGCGCAGCACCCGCGAGGCCAGCCCGGTGTAGCCGGCCATGACGATCAGGTCGACACAGATCATGGTGATGCCCATCATCAGGTACTGCCCGAGCAGCGGTGCCTGCGGGTTGATGAACTGCGGCAGCACCGCGAGCATGAATACGATCGCCTTGGGGTTGCTGAAGTTGACCAGAAAGCCGCGCAACACCAGGGTCAGCGGCCGCCCGATCGAGCGCTCGGTCTGGGCCTCCATATCACTGGGCAGCGCTCGCCACTGGCGGTAGCCGAGATAGACCAGATAAACCACGCCAAACCATTTGATCAGACTGAAGGCCAGCTCCGAAGCCGCGAGAATCGCGCCGACACCGGCGGCAACAATTGCGATTTGCAATGCCAGACCCAGCTGCAAGCCCAGCGCGTTCCAGTAGCCGCGCCAGAAACCGTACTGCAAGCCGGCCGACATCGAGGCGATCGCCCCGGCGCCCGGCGACAGGCTGATGATCCAACACGCAACAAAGAACGCAAGCCAGGTTTCGAGTGCCATGGCGCTACCTCGGACGGGTCAATAAAAGACGGCAGGCCCAGACCTGCCGATTCGCTTGCGCAGCGGCTCGCTCAGTCGGGCAGATCCTTGCGCAACTGCACCGGCTCCTGCCCCAGCTTACGCGCACGGGCTCCGCGCATACGGATATTGATCGCTTCCACCGCCAGTGAAAAGGCCATGGCGAAGTAAACGTAGCCTTTGGGCACATGCACATCGAACGCCTCGGCGATCAGCACCGTACCGACCACGATCAGGAACGACAGCGCGAGCATTTTCAGGCTCGGGTGTTTGTCGATAAAGGCGCTGATGGTCCCGGCCGAAAGCATCATCACGATCACCGAAATCACGATCGCGGCAATCATCACCGGCACGTTGTCGACCAGGCCGACCGCGGTAATCACCGAGTCCAGGGAGAAGACGATATCGATGATCGCGATCTGCACGATGATCGCCAACAGCCCGCGCGCCTTGCCGCCAGCGGCCTGGCCTTCCTCTTCACCCTCCAGGCCGTGGTAGATCTCCCCGGTGCTTTTGAACAACAGGAACAAGCCGCCGAAAAACAGGATCAAGTCACGCCCGGAGAAGCCTTCGCCGAATATCTGAAACAGGTCGTTGGTCAGGCGCATCACCCAGCTGATCGACAACAGCAACAGGATGCGTGTGCCCATGGCCAGCGCCAGGCCGAAGAAGCGCGCGTTCGGCTGCTGCTCCTTGGGCAGGCGGCTGACCAGGATCGAGATAAAGATGATGTTGTCGATGCCCAGAACGATTTCAAGGGCGGTCAGGGTCAGAAACGCGACCCAGAGTTCGGGGTTGGCCAGCCATTCCATAAAGGTTATTTCTCGAGTTTACGTGCGCCAGGCACATCTCCGATACGCCAGCGGCGCACGGCTTTTTGAAAGAACAGACTGTTGGGCACCTGCACCCAGGTTCCAGCGCCTTCCTCGCTCAGGTCTTCGAGCGTGGTATAGAACAGGTTGATCGATAGCACCCGCCCCTTGACCCCGGGCTTGTCGGCGGTCTCGATGATCTCCACGCTGTCGCCGATGCGAAACGGCGACAGCGTCACGATCAACAAGGCGCAGAACAGGTTGGACAACACGCTCCAGATGGCGAAAAACGCCACCGCCGCGACGGCGACGAAGCCAGTCAGGGCGGCCCACAACACTTGGGCGGAAACACCCAGACGCTCCAACACCAAGAGCAAAGCGCTGCCCATGATCAGCCAGCGCAGGCCGCCGCGCAACGGCACCAGCAGCTGTGCCGGCAATTGCGGATAGCGCGCCGCCAAACGGTGGGTGGCGCGTACCAGCAAGCGCTGCAACACCGCCGCCAACAGCAGGATCAGCAACACCTGGCCAGCGCGGATCAGCGGCTCGCTGTAGGCACTCAGCCACTCGACATTGGACAGTTCGAGCATCAGCTGACCGCCTCCAATTCCGCCTGCAAGGCTTCGAGCGTTTCCAGAGCGAGCATCCAGCGCTCCTCCAGATCCGCTTCGCGGCCCTTCAACTTGGCCTGCTCAGCCAACGCGTCGCGCAACTCATTCTTGCGCGCTGCCTCGTAGATGCCACTGTCACCGAGGCGGGCTTCCACCGTGGCGAGCTGCTGATGCAACTGGCCGAGCTCTTTTTCCAACTTATCCGCTTCGCGCTTGTGCGGCGCCAGCTGCTGACGTAGGGCCGCCGCGGCTTGGCGCTGAGCGCGCTTGTCGGTTCGATCCGGGTTGCTTTCGCCGGCACTGACAGGCGCCTGCTGACGCGCCCGGTAGTCGACCAGCCAACGCGCATAATCTTCCAGGTCGCCGTCGAAGCTCTGCACCCGACCATCGGCGACCAGGTAGAACTCGTCGGTGGTGCTTTTCAACAAATGCCGATCGTGGGACACCACCACCACCGCGCCGGAAAACTCCTGCAGGGCCATGGTCAGGGCCAGGCGCATTTCCAGGTCGAGGTGGTTGGTCGGTTCGTCGAGCAGCAGCAGGTTGGGCTTGCCCCAGGCGATCAGCGCCAGGGCCAGGCGGGCTTTCTCGCCGCCGGAGAAATTCACCACCGGCTCGTCGCAGCGCGGGCCGCGGAAATCAAAGCCGCCGAGAAAGTCGCGTAAGGTCTGCTCGCGCTCGCTCGGCGCCAGGCGCTGGAAGTGCAGCAGCGGGCTGGCCTTGTCGTCCAAGGCATCGAGCTGATGCTGGGCGAAATAGCCGACCACCAGGTTTTCGCCGCGCTGCAGACGGCCACTGATCGGCGCCAGTTCAGCCGCCAGGTTCTTGATCAGGGTCGACTTGCCGGCACCGTTCGGGCCCAGCAGACCGAGACGGGCGCCCGGGGTGAGTTGCAGCTTGACCTGCTCGAGCACCACCTTGTCGCCATAGCCGAGGCGGCCTTCGCTAAGATCCAGCAACGGGCTGGAGATCTTGTCGGCCTCACGGAAGCTGAAGTCGAAGGGCGAGTCGACATGCGCCGCGGACAGCTCTTCCATGCGCTCCAACGCCTTGATCCGGCTCTGCGCCTGACGCGCCTTGGTCGCCTGGGCCTTGAAGCGGGCGATGTACTTTTCCATGTGCGCGCGTTGCGCCTGTTGCTTCTCGTAGGCTTGTTGCTGCTGGGCCAAACGCTCGGCGCGGGTACGCTCGAAAGCCGAATAGCCACCGCGATACAGGGTCAGCTTGCGCTGGTCGACATGGGCGACATGATCGACCACGGCGTCGAGAAAGTCGCGGTCGTGGGAAATCAGCAATAGCGTGCCGGGATAGCTCTGTAACCAGCCTTCCAGCCAGAGGATCGCGTCGAGATCGAGGTGGTTGGTCGGTTCGTCGAGCAGCAGCAGATCGGACGGGCACATCAGCGCCTGGGCCAGGTTCAGGCGCATGCGCCAGCCACCGGAAAAATCGCCAACGCGCTTATCCATCTGCGCACTGTCGAAGCCCAGACCGGCGAGCAATTTGCGCGCCCGGGCATCGGCGCTATAACCGTCGAGATTATCCAGTTCGGTATGCAGGCGCGCGATGGCCGCGCCGTCGTGGCCGGCCTCGGCGGCCGCCAGTTCGGTTTGCACCTGACGCAGACGCACGTCGCCATCGAGGACATAGTCGACCGCTTGGCGCTCGACCGCGTCGATCTCCTGGCGCATATGGGCGATACGCCAATCGGCGGGAATCAGGCAATCGCCCGCATCCGCGCTGAGCTCGCCACGTAGCAAAGCGAACAGGCTGGATTTACCGGCGCCGTTGGCGCCGATCAGGCCGGCTTTATGGCCGGGGTGCAGGGTCATTTCGGCGTCTTCTAGCAGACGCTGAGGACCACGCTGTAAAGTGAGGTTTTGGAGTCGGATCATAATGGCGGCGGAGTCTACCAGAGTCGCCTTTCACTTACGCGGAAAGCACCATGCCCCCTGACCTGTGGCGATTCGCCGAAGAGTTGTACCAGCGCCCCGGCGTCGAAGCCACGTGCTTGCAATTGCAGGCGCAGGGAATGGATGTCTGCCTGCTGCTCTGCGCGCTCTGGCTGGATGCACGTGCGGTGTCCTGGAACGAGGCGCGCGGTCAGGCCCTGCGTAACCTGGCGCAGCCCTGGCAAACGCAGGTGGTGATGCCGCTCAGGCAATTGCGACAGAACTGGCGCGCAGCGGCGCAGGATGACAGCGCCCTGACCGCGTTGCGCGAGCAGGTCAAACGACTCGAACTGGAGGCCGAACGCGAACTGCTGCAGCGCCTGGCGGCTCTCAGCCGTGATTGGCCGGATGCCGCTGACGGCCAGCAGGCGTGCTGGTTAGCTCGGATGGCGGGCGATGCGGCCGCCCCCGACGCGCTGCAATCACTGCGCGTCGCGGCGGCGCAGGTTCCCGTTTAGGACGCGCTTGGCGCGGCGCTACCATTGCCGCTGACGGCGGGTTTAACGGGTTCGACAGCAGCAGGCGCAGCCACTGGTTTGGCCGCCGCCGGCTTGGCCTTGGCAGCAACGGGCTTCTTCGCAGCAGGCTTGGCGGCAGGCGCGGTTGCAGCTTTGGCAGCGGGTTTAGCTGCGGGCTTGGCGGCTGTCTTGGATGCTGCCGGCTTGGCGGCAGCCTTAGCCGCGACGGGCTTGGCTGCAGCTTTGGCGACCGGTTTCGCGGCGACGGGCTTGGCAACCGCAGCAGCCGGTTTCTTCGCCGCTGGCTTGGCGGCGGACGCTGTTGCGGCTTTGCCCGCAGGTTTGGCGGCAACGGTCTTGGCCGCTACCGGTTTGCCTGCGACTGGCTTGACGGCGGCGGTTTTACCCGCAGCGGTTTTTGCCGCAGGCTTGCTCGTGGCAGGTTTGGCGGCAGCTTTTGCGGCCGGTTTGACGGGTGCCTTGGCGACGGGCTTGGCGGCACTGGCCGGTTTAGCGGCCGACCTGCTCGCGACCGGCTTGGCTGGCGCCTTGGTTGCCGCAGGTTTCACCGTCGCGGCTTTGGCGGTACGCCTATTGAGCGCTTGATTTACCGCCTCCTTGACCTTGCCCACGCCCTGGGCCAATTTCAGGCTTTCCTGGGCATCGCGCTTGAGCCCGGCAATGTAGCCGCGCGTTTCGGTTTGCCGTGCCTTGAGAACATCCAGCAATTCCTCCAACTCGGCGATTGCCGCCTTGGCTTTGCTCTGCGCCTTGGCCTTGCCGGCGGTGGCGGCGTCCTGCAGTTTGCCACGCGCCTTGTGCAGTTTTTCCTGGGCTTTGCCGCGCTGCGTTTCCAGTTTGGCTAGCAGCGTTTCTGCTTCGGCCAAGGCTTCTGCACAGGCGTTTTCCAGATGCTCCAGCAGGCTGGCGGAGAGCTGCTGAAGCAAATGCAGAGGGGTGCTGACCGAGCTTTTCTTAGCGCTTTTTTTCTTGGTGTTCTTGGTGGCCGTCATGGCACGCCTCCTAGTGGGTTGCAGAAGATGTTCATACTAGCGCGCATTCCGCGTCGCCACATGCTGGCATAATCCCAGTACATTTTGTCGGAGACTCTTTATATGCCGCGCCTCGCCGTGCTTGCACTGTGCCTGTTCGCACCCTGGATTCAGGCACAGGACGATACCCGCGATATGGCCTACGCCCTGGGCGCGCGGCTCGGCGAACAATTGCGTGAACAAGCACCCGAGTTGCCGGTGCAGGCCGTGCTCGATGGTGTGCGTCACGCTTATTCAGGCGAACCCCTGCAGATTGACGCGCGGCGCATGAAGCGTCTGCTGGCCGAGCACGAAGCGCACCTGACCGCTGCCTCGCAACAGGCCGAACGTGCGGTTGCTGCGGAGCAGCGCTTTCTTGCCGGCGAAAGAACCAAGCCTGGGATACGCATGCTGAAACACGGCGTGCTGCTGCAGGAGTTAAGGGCGGGAAAAGGTGCGAAGCCGAGCCCGAAGGGCCAGGTGCAGGTACGTTATATGGGGTTTCTGGCCGACGGCCGTCAGTTCGACGAAAGCCAGACGCCACAGTGGTATCGCCTGGATAGCGTGATCCCCGGCTGGCAAAGCGCGGTTGCGCAGATGCCGGTGGGTGCACAATGGCGTTTGATAATTCCATCGGCCCAGGCCTATGGGGCACAAGGCGCAGGCGATCTGATCCCGCCTTATGCGCCCCTGGTGTTCGAGCTGGAGTTGCTGGACACCAAGGACTGAAACAGCGGCGCGGTTAGACTGCGTTTTCCGCAACGGCCTGCTGCTGGTGGGCATTGTGCAGCACTTCGATCAGGCAATCTTCCAGTTCGAAACGCTCATGCAGCAATTGCCCCAGATGGTTGAGCTCGTCGCTCAACGAGGCGTTGTCGCGACAGTCGCCATTATCGCAGCGGTCATTGAATGCCAACGCCACTTCGGTGATCGCCTCGATACGCGGATAAATCTGCTTGGCCAGATCGAGACCACGCTGATCGCCGAAAGCCTTGGCCTCGTTGGTCAATTGCTCGTAGACCTCGAAATGCCCTGCGGATACGTAATCGACCAGAATTTCGCAGAACCGCTGCAGGCCCGAAGCATCGCTCGCCAACCCAGCAGGGGCGCTCAACGCCGTATAAGCCGCAACCAGTTCGCCGCGTTCCTGCAGCCAACGGTCTATCAGCAGGTGGACCCCACCCCAACGTTCCTGGGCGTTCTGACAACTCTCGAGCATGATGACCTCACTTCCCTTATTCGGTATTGCTGTTATACATCTGTTTCGAGACGTCTTGGCCACTCGATGCAACGGGGGGAGCACCGCGTAACGGCTATTCGCCGTGCAGGTTGCCATGCAAGCGACCCGGCAGCCAGCGGTGCGTAGAGCCAGATTATGCTTGCACGCCGAAGCCATCAAGACGCCCGCACGATAAATTTCATACAGGCGTTTAATACGAGCGCCTTGCCCCGCCTGGCCCGCACTAAATCAGTCCAAATCAGGCGGGCTCATCGAACAAGCCCCTGCAGAAGCCAAATACACCGCCCACGCCAACGCACGGGCAGCGAAAAAATACCGCTTAGCTGGCCGTCGCAAGCGCAGACGAATCGCTGCCGAGGCGCCGATCGAGCAACCCCAGGCCTTCCTGAAACAGCTCGTTGCTGCGCTCGACCTCACCCAGCTTGGCGAGCAGGCGCGCCAGTTCCACGCAGGTCTCCAGGTGCCGCTCAAACGCCAGACTGCTTTCCAGGTAGCCCTTGGCTTTACCCCAGAGTTGGTCGTGCACGCAAAGGCGTCCCAAGGTCAGCAGCAACCCGGCATCTTCCGGGTGCCGCTTCAACCAGCCCTCGGCAACCTGCAGCTGGCGAGCAGAATCCTGGCCATGCAGCAGACCGTACAGGCGCACCAGGCGACTGTCGAAACGTTGTTGCAGGGCGCCACGCAGGAGTTCTTCAGCCTCGCCTTCGGCGCCGAGCAAACGGAGTTGCTCGGCATAGCCCGCGAGCAGCACCGGCTCCTGCCGCAACGCAGACGGCATCGACTGCCAGGCCTGCCGTAATGCGGCGAGCGCAACCGGCCCATCTTCCGCGGCCGACTCGCCGACCTGCTGTAACCGACCGCACCACGCCTGTCGCTCGAGTTCGCTCAGTTCAGCACTGCCCAGGGCCTTGTCCTTGCGCAGTTCGGGGAGCAAACCGAGCAGGGCCGACCAATCGCCAACCTGCAGATAGAGCTGTTGCAGGCGGCGCAGCACCAGATGGTGGTGTGGATGGCGGCTGCGCATCGCCTGCAGGGTATCCGTAGCCTCGCGGGTTTGACCGCGTGCCAGCTGCAGCTCGGCATGGGTCAGGGCGATTGCCAGCTCGGCGCCCGGCTGGCGATCCAGCGCCTCTTCGATCAGCGCATCGCTGTCCTGGTACTGCTCCAAGTGATTGGCGGCACGGGCGGCGCCCAGGTAGTAGTTCAGCGGTTGCGGTTCATTTTGCGCGGCACGCTTCAGGTGACGCAGTGCCCGCGCCCAGCGCCCTTCGGCCAGGTCGAGGAAGCCCTGTTCCGAGGCCAGGCGAACCCGTCGACGCCGATGCAGGCGCGACCAAGGATTGACCAGGCCGCCGGATGTCGCCAGCAGGCGCAGGAACAGGCGCAGCAGATAGACCAGCAACCAGAGCACCAGCACCAGCGCGACAAAGGCCCACAAGCTGGACTCGTAGCGAAAGCCCTGGAAAGCGATCAGTACATAACCCTTGTGCGCGGCGATCGGCACGCCGAACAATGCCACTGCCGCGCCCGCGGCGAGTACCAGCAGCGCCAGAGCAAGCAGGAGGTAGACACGCTTCATGGGCGAGCCTCCTCCACATCCGCGGAAGCGGGCGCCTCGACCCCGAGCGCCTGACGGGCCGATTGCTTGGCTTCGATATAGGCTTCCACGGCATTCAGCGACTGGCTCAGATCGGGCGCCTGCACTTCGATCGGGGTGTCGAATAGCTCGTCGATACGCACGCGCAAGGCGCGACTGTTCGGATTCTCGGCCTCGAAATGGGCATCCAACACCTCACGGGCCTGCTGCAGGGCCTGCCGATAGACCGCGGTTTCGCCGTGCAAGGCCGCCCATTGCGCCTGCTCCAGGGCCAGGCTCAGCGCCAGGCGCACCTGCAGCAGCGACTGGCCGGCGAGTACCGGACGGATATTGCTGTCAGCGTTGAAATCGACACGGAAGTACTCGGACAGGGTGCGCAGCCATGTTTTCCACCACACGGCTTCACCTTCCGTAGCGGCCAACTCGCCGAGCACTCCGCCATCGGCGGTGAACGTCGGCGCCTTGGCGTTGAGCTGAGCGACCTGATCGCGCAGCGCGCCGAGCTGAAGAAACAGGCCGGTGCGATCCGGGTCGGGTGTCGCGCGCAACGCGGCCAGGCTTTTGGCCAATTGCTCGCGGGCGGTAAACGCCGCGGGATCGTCCTGCCCCTGGAGGATGTCATCGGCGGCCCGGACCAGAGCGGTGGCGCTGTTGATATCCTGCAGCGCGGAAAGACGCAGACTGGCCAACCGCAGCAGGTGCTCGGCCTCGGCCAGTCGCCACTCCTGACGGCTCGCACCGAGTACCGTTTCCAGGCGTTGATTAAGCAGTTGTTGATCGCCCTGCAGCCGGGCCAACAGACGGCGCTGGGACTCCAGTTCGTCGGCGGTCGGCAGCTGCGCCAAACGGGCATTGAGCTTTTCACTGGTCTGCGCCAGGCTCTGCGCCTCATCATGCCCCACCTGGGTTTGCTGCATTTCCTGCAGCTGCCCGGCGTATTGCTGCTGGCGGTTCTGCAGCCCCTGCATTTGCCATACGCCCCAGCCACCGGCAGCGGCACCGACGGCGCCCACCAGCAAGGCCAGCAGCGCCAGGCCATTGCCCCGCGCGGTGGGTTTAGCGGCAACCTGGGGCGGGGTCGATGGCGCGCCTGTGGTTCCATCCCGCGAGGGTTGATCCTGATCTTGCGTGGAGACTGCTTCGCTCACGTATCCGTCCTTTGCATCAGAGGTTGGGGGCGGCATGACTGTGCAATGCCGCCAGCAACGCCGCGGCACTCGCCCCGCGGCAATCCACAACATTCTCGGCCCCCGCCTCGCGCGCCAGTTCGGCTACACGTGGGCTGGGCACGAACAAGGGTAGACGAGCCAGCATCGGCCAGTCGCTACCCGCCAATTGCATCATGTGGGTCAGCCCCTGACCACTGCTGACCGCCAGGCCATTCAAGCGTTCCGCATGCACGCGCTGGCAAAGGGCACCAGCCGGGTAATGCGGCAACTGGCGACAATACAGCGCCAGATAATCCACCTGGACGCCTTGCTCGCGCAAACGCTCGGCAAGCCACTCCCGACCACCCTCGCCGCGCAGAATGAGCACCCGCGGGGCAGCGCTCGCAGCCAGCCGCTGCTGCAAGACCGGCAGCGACAGCAGCGCCTCGCTATCGTCCCCGTCAACCGGGTAATGCACGTTCAAGCCATGGGCATCGAGAATTTCCGCGGTCGCGGCGCCGACGGCGAACCAGGGTTGTTCGATCGGGGGCTGCGGCCAATAGCGGGCAAGCAGCTGAAGACTCAGGCGGGCCGCCGGTTTGCTGATCACGATCAGCGCCGTATAGCGATCCAGTTCGAGAAAGGCGCTGCGCTGTTCGGCGGTTTCGGCCAAGGGCTCGATCGCCAGCAGCGGCATACTGGCGCTGTAAATCCCCTGCTCGGCCAAGGCCTCTGCCAGCGCCTGGGACTCCTCGGCCGGGCGCGTCAGCAGCAAGCGCCACTCACTCACTCGGCGGCGCCCTCGCCGTACACCGCTTGCAAGATAGCGCCGGCGCCTTGCGCCAGCAGCGCTTCGGCCACCTCGACACCGAGACGCTCGGCCTCGCTAGCCGGCGCGCGACCTTGTGCGCTGAGCAGCAGGCCGCCGTCCGGCTGGCCTACCAGACCGCGCAGCCACAGCTGCCCGCCCTCCAGCACCGCATAACAGGCGATCGGCACCTGGCAGCCACCGTTCAGGCGCTTGTTCAGGGCGCGCTCGGCACTGACCCGCACCGCGGTATCGTGGTGATGCAGTGGCGCCAGCAGGGCATGAATTTCACTGTCGCCGGTACGGCATTCGATGCCCACGGCGCCCTGGCCGCCAGCCGGCAGGCTGTCCTCGACGCTGATGGAGGCACGGATGCGCGCCTCGAAGCCCAGACGAATCAGACCCGCGGCGGCAAGGATAATGGCGTCGTAGTCACCGGCGTCGAGCTTGGCCAGACGGGTGTTGACGTTGCCGCGCAGGAACTGGATTTTCAGATCCGGTCGATGCGCCAGCAGCTGCGCCTGACGGCGCAGGCTGGAGGTGCCGACCACGCTGCCGGCCGGCAACTGATCGAGACTTGCGTAGGTGTTGGAAACGAAGGCGTCGCGCGGATCTTCACGCTCGCAAATGCAGTACAGGCCCAGCCCCTCGGGGAAGTCCATGGGCACGTCTTTCATCGAGTGCACGGCGATATCGGCCTGATTCTCCAGCATCGCGGTTTCCAGCTCCTTGACGAACAGGCCCTTGCCGCCAATCTTAGCCAAAGGGGCATCGAGCAGCTTATCGCCACGGCTGACCATCGGCACCAGGCTGACCCGGAGCCCCGGGTGCGCCTGCTCCAGGCGGGCTTTGACATGTTCGGCCTGCCACAGGGCCAGGGCACTATTGCGGGTGGCGATGCGAATTTCGCGGGGCATGGGGCAATTTCCAGAAAACGGATTGCCGCAGATGATAGCAAGAAGCGGCAAGGCGGGTGCCGCCCCAGCAAGCGAATCAGTGCGAGTAGCGGCCCAGCACCGTCAAGCTTTTCTCTCCTACTTGCAGCTTGTGGCTTGCAGCTTGCTGCTCACTTAAAGGTTATGCATCAGCTTGCGTACCCCGGCCACATGCCGGCGGCTGACGATCAACGCATCGCCATCGAAGCCTTTAAGGAACAGCTGGAAGTGCCCCAGCGGGGTACGCTGCAGCCGCTCGATGCGCTCGCGGGCTACCAGCGCATTGCGATGGATGCGCACAAAACGATCGCCGAACTCATCCTCCAGCGCTTTCAGCGGCTCGTCGAGCAGCACTTCGCCGCCGCCGTGACGCAAGGTCACATATTTATGGTCGGCAATGAAATAGATGACCTGATCGAGCGGAATCAACTCGATGCCTTTGCGCGTACGCGCGCTGATATGACTGCGCGGCCCCGCCCCGCCCTCCACCGCCGGACGGGTCAAGGCTGCGAGCTGCACGCGATTGGGACGTTCGGCCTTTTTCAGCGCTTCGCGCAGGTCCTCCAGACGCACCGGTTTGACCAGATAGCCCACCGCGCTGACCTGAAACGCCTCCAGGGCGAACTCATCATGGGCGGTGCAGAAAATCACCGCAGGTGGCGAATCGCGCTCACAGAGTTTGGCGGCGACCTGCAAACCGTCCATACCCGGCATGCGGATATCCAGGAGCACGATATCGGGCTTCAGGCTATCGATCAGCACCAGCGCTTCTTCGCCATTAGTGGCTGCCGGTTCGAGCACACGATAGCCTTCGAGCTCGCCGACCATGCGGCTGAGGCGCTCACGGGCCAAGGGTTCGTCATCGACGATAAGGACATTCATATTGTTCTGGCTTCCTGCGTGAGTCTCGCACAAGGATAGCGTAGACAGGTGAAGTGGCGGCCGTCACGGCGCTCTACGCTGAGACTGGCTCGCGGTCCGAAAAGTGCCGTTAGTCGGGCGTCAATATTTGTCAGCCCCTGATGCGTGCCGCGTGAAGGCGTTTCATCTGCCGGCGCGGTAAACGGATTGCTCACGCAGAGCTGAAACACACCCTCGGCGTATTTCGCCTCGACACGCACCAAGCCTCCTTCGATGCGCGGCTGAATACCATAGATCAAGGCATTCTCCAGTAACGGTTGCAGGGTTAACTGTGGAATCGGCAGATCCTCCGGTACTTCGTCGACGTCCCATTGCAACTGTAGACGCTCGCCAAGACGATAGTGTTCGATCGAAAGGTATCGTTTAGCCAACGCCAACTCCTCGCGCCAGGGCACCAGGCTGCCGGGTTTGGCCAGACTGGCGCGGAACAGATCGGACAGATCCAGCACGGCCTGCTCGGCCTTGTAAGGATCGACGACGACCAGGCTGGCGATGCTGTTCAGGCTGTTGAACAGAAAATGCGGGCGGATTCGCGCTTGCAACGATTCGATACGCGCACGCAGCTCAGCCTGCTCCTGACGCCGCCATTGGCTCTGCAGATAAAAATAGCGTAGCAGCAACATCGACATGATCATGCTGATCAAGGCATGGCGCAGGTATAAATTGACTTCACCGGCACGCGGCAAGGGGCCGCCGAGCTGGTAGTAATCGGCCACCGCAGTGCAGGTCAGGGTCAAGCCAACCACGATCGCACAGCAGAGGATTCCCGCCAGCGCCGCGCTCATGCGTGCCATCAACGCACGCAGGCGACACAACAGCGCGGCGGACAGCAGCACGATCCACTGCACGAACAGCGAAGTCAGCGCCAGGCGCACCCAGTCGAAACCCGGCAGCATCGGCTCGGCCAGCACCAGCACCAGCACCAGCAACTCAGCCAGCAGAACCATGCTCAGCAGCGCTTCGGGCTCGCACAATTCGGGGACGAAAAAATCATCCTCGGGAGCGGGGGGCGTATTGTCGATCAGTTTTTTTATCTTCATCGATGCAGTTTCCGCGCGGCCCGTGCAAGCGGCAAGACAGACGGCTCCAGCCGGGCAAAATAAAGCACTGAAATGCCGCCGCGAATGCAAATTTGTGATGCCCGCAACACTGCCCGCAACCTGACCGGACGGTCGCCGACAATGCGGCGCGGCGACTTTGTGCGCCAGCCTGTTATTATTGGCCGACTTTTCTGCCCAGCAGGTCGCCATGGCGCCGATAGCGTCTGCGTTATCCACGTCGAACGACCCGCCCGTTTTTAGCGCATCAGCCGAGCGAAATTCATGAGCACCGAGAAAACCAACCAATCCTGGGGCGGTCGCTTCAGCGAACCCGTCGACGCCTTCGTCGCCCGCTTCACCGCCTCCGTCGAATTCGACAAGCGCCTGTACCGCCACGACATCATGGGTTCGATCGCCCACGCCACCATGCTGGCGCAGGTCGGCGTGCTCAGCGACGCCGAACGCGACACTATCGTCGATGGCCTGAACACCATCCAGGCTGAGATCGAGGCCGACAATTTCGACTGGCGTATCGACCTCGAAGATGTGCACATGAACATCGAGGCGCGCCTCACCGACCGCATCGGCATCACCGGCAAGAAGCTGCACACCGGCCGCAGCCGCAACGACCAGGTGGCCACCGATATCCGCCTGTGGCTGCGCGACGAGATCGACCTGATCCTCGGCGAAATCACCCGCCTGCAGCGCGGCTTGCTGGAGCAGGCCGAACGGGAAGCCGAAACCATCATGCCCGGTTTCACCCACCTGCAGACCGCCCAACCGGTGACCTTCGGCCACCACCTGCTGGCCTGGTTCGAGATGCTCAGCCGCGACTACGAGCGCCTGGTCGACTGCCGTAAGCGCACCAACCGCATGCCCCTGGGCAGCGCCGCGCTGGCCGGCACCACCTACCCGATCGACCGCGAGCTGACCTGCAAGCTGCTCGGTTTCGAGGCCGTCGCCGGCAACTCGCTGGACGGCGTTTCGGATCGCGACTTCGCCATCGAATTCTGCGCCGCCGCCTCCCTGGCGATGATGCACCTCTCGCGCTTCTCCGAAGAGCTGGTGCTGTGGACCTCCGCGCAGTTCCAGTTCATCGACCTGCCGGATCGTTTCTGCACCGGCAGTTCGATCATGCCGCAGAAAAAGAACCCTGATGTCCCGGAACTGGTACGCGGCAAAACCGGCCGGGTATTCGGCGCCCTGACCGGCCTGCTGACCCTGATGAAAGGCCAGCCGCTGGCCTACAACAAGGACAACCAGGAAGACAAGGAACCGCTGTTCGACGCTGCCGATACCTTGCGCGACTCGTTGCGCGCCTTCGCCGACATGATTCCGGCGATCAAACCCAAGCACGCGATCATGCGCGAAGCGGCGCTACGCGGCTTCTCCACCGCCACCGACCTGGCCGACTACCTGGTGCGCAAGGGCCTGCCATTCCGCGACTGCCATGAGATCGTCGGCCATGCGGTGAAGTACGGCGTGGACACGGGCAAGGACCTGGCCGAGATGAGCCTGGAGGAACTGCGCCAGTTCAGCGATCAGATCGAACAGGACGTGTTCGCCGTACTGACCCTGGAAGGCTCGGTGAATGCCCGCGACCATATCGGCGGCACTGCGCCTAAACAGGTTCTCGCCGCCGTCGCGCGGGGCCAGGCGCTGCTGGCCAACCGTTGAGTACTGCCTGCTACCTGGGCCGGAACAGCCGGCCCTATACATCAGCCATCTCGTATCCATGCGCTGGTTAGTCCTGCTCCTGGGGCTGCTGGCGCACGGTCTGGCACTGGCCAAATCGCCCTGCCCGCAGCCGCTGCGCGTCGGCATTTCGCAGATCGGCTATAGCTACTACCTGCGCGAAGACGGCACGCCCGCGGGCTCCTCGTTCGATTTCTACGAGGAACTCGCGCGCCGCAGCGGCTGCGTATTCACCCTGGTGCCGCAGCCGCGCATCCGCGCCTGGCATGACAGCGAACAGCGCCAGCTGGACGTCATCTCCCCGACCTTCCGCACCCCGGAACGCGACCAGCACGGTCAGTTCGTCGAGTATTTCCGCAATCGCAACGACATCATCATCCTGCGCAGCGCCGCCCAGCACATCGCCACGCTCGAGCAGTTGCTGGCCGACCCGGCAATCACCATCGGCCTGATTCGCGGCCACTCCAACGGCCCCTATTTCGACGAGCGCCTGCAGCCGCTCAAGGAGACAGCACGCGTGCAGATGTCGCCCAATGCGCGCAATGTCTTTCTGCGGATGCATGCCGGGCGCGTCCAGTCCACCCTGATGACCGCCGGGTTGTATCAGAAGGAACTCGATGATCTGGAGCTGAGCGATGAAGTGCGCATCATTCAGGTGCCGCAGGCCGATACCCTGGCAGTAGGGCTGTACCTCTCACGCCTGACTCTGGAGCCGGCGACCATCGACTGGCTGAGCCGACACGTGCGTGCGATGGTCGCGGACGGCACCTTGCGCACGCTACTCAGTCGCCGGCATGGCAAGGCGCTGACCGAACGCTACTATGCCCCGGTGAAATCGCCGTAGGCGTAGCCGCGGCCGGGGGTTACCCTGATCCGTACCCTGCCACCCGGTTCGAACCAAGGAGCCGCTTATGCTGAAAGAAGACGACGATGAGGTCTTCGCCGAAAACGTATTGATCGACGCCATCGAAAATCAGATCGAAAGCGGTGATCCCGCTGCGGCCAGGGCCACGCTGAACAAATTGACCCTGGTCGGCTATCCGCGTGAGGAAATCCTGGAATTGATGGCGCTGGTACTGTCGGACGAAATCCAGGCCATGCTCAGTGCCGACCGGCCATTCGACCGCGACCGCTACGAACAGATGCTGCGCGCATTGCCGCAACTGCCTGAACCTGCGCCCTGAGGCGAAAAACGTTCGGACCACAGCAGCGCACGCGGCACAGCGGCCGATGCCTCGCTACACTGCAGACAAGCCGGGTCAGATCGATCATCCTGGCCATGGCATCCGGGCCAACCGCGCCCCCACTGACAAGAACCTGGAGCACCTATGTCCTTTACTCCCGAGCTGGTCGCTGAACTGGAACTTCTTTCGCTGTACAACCTGGCCAATACCCAGGAGGGTCTCAAGGTTCACCAGGCCGCTGCGCCGCAAGCAGTCGCCGCCGCCAAGCGCCTGCACGACAAGGGCCTGCTCACGCAGCCGGACGGCGGCTATCTGACCAGCCTGGGCCTGGACGCCGCCGAGCATGCGCAAGCGCTGCTGATCATCCTCAACGTTGCCGAAACCGCCTGAGTCGGGTCCGCGGCCCGCGCCGTAGCGTTGCCGGCGGCGCGTGCGAGCGGAGCGCCGAGCCCGTCGCCGACAGACATTTGGCGCCGGACTTATGCACAGCGTCGGCACGACCTGATATTTTTGCGCCATCGCCGTACAGAGCCCGAGCATGAGTCGCGCCCCCGAAATTCGCCCGAACATCGACGAAGGTATCGATCGCAAGGTCCTTACCCAGTTGCGCGCACGCTTTCTGCAGATCAACCATGGGCGCCTGCAACGCACCATGGAGGCGCTATCGACCCGTCAGCAGCTGGCCCTGAAGCTGCTGCCGCTGCTGTTTCACGTCAACCACCCATTGCTCCCTGGCTATGTTTCCGGGCTTACCCCGGCGGGCGTCAGCGGCTTCGAGCCGGACGAGCAACTGCTCGCCGAGGCTCAACGCCTGACCCGCTCCTTCGCTTATAAGGCGCAACGCGGTAAACCGGCCATGCCGATCCATGGTCTGTTCCTGATGGGCAGCCTAGGCACCATCGCCCAGGACGAGCGAAGCGACATGGACATGTGGGTCTGCCATGCGCCCAACCTCAATGCTCAGGAAATCGGCGAACTGCGCAGAAAGTGCGATCTGCTGGAAACCTGGGCGGCGACCCTGGGCGCCGAAGCGCATTTCTTCCTGGTCGACCCAGCGCGCTTCACCGTCGGCGACCGCGAGGCCAAGCTGACCTCGGACGACTGCGGCACGACCCAGCACTACCTGTTGCTCGACGAGTTCTATCGCACCGCGATCTGGCTGGCCGGCCGCACGCCGTTGTGGTGGCTGGTGCCGGTGTACGAGGAACAGCGCTACCTGCATTACACGCAAATCCTGCTGAGCAAGCGTTTCATCCGCGCCGACGATGTGCTCGACCTCGGTCATTTGGCGCAGATCCCGCCGAACGAGTTTATCGGTGCCGGCATGTGGCAGCTGTTCAAGGGCATCGAGTCGCCGTACAAATCGGTGCTCAAGCTGTTGCTCACCGAGGTCTATGCCAGCGAGCACCCGAAGGTCGAGTGCCTGTCGCTGCGTTTCAAGCAGACGGTGTTCGAGGGCCATGCCGATCTCGATGAACTCGACCCTTACATCGTCGTATACCGTCGCCTCGAGGAATACCTGCTCGCCCGCGGCGAAAGCGAACGCCTGGAGCTGATCCGCCGCTGCCTGTACCTCAAGGTCGGCAAGAAACTCAGCCGACCGCCACGCAACCGCTTCAAGAGCTGGCAACGCCTGCTGCTCGAGCGCCTGACCCGCGACTGGAACTGGGACCAACGCCAACTGGCGATGCTCGACAGCCGCAGCCAATGGAAGGTGCGCCAGGTCAGCGCCGAACGCCGTGCGCTGGTCAACGAGCTGACCTTCAGCTATCGCTTTCTCTCGCAGTTCGCCCGCACCGAACACGCCGGCAGCTCGCTCAACAGCCGCGACCTCGGGGTGCTCGGCCGGCGCCTCTACGCCGCCTTCGAACGCAAGGCCGGGAAGATCGAATTCATCAACCCGGGGATCGCTCCGGATATCGCCGAAGACACCCTGACCCTGGTGCAGTGTCCCAGCCAGGAAGCACCGCAGGAACATCAATGGGCACTGTTCAGCGGCAGCCTGAACGCCCAGGAGTGGCAGGACTTCGCCCCGCTCAAGCGCGCCCGTGAGCTGATCGAACTGCTCGCCTGGTGCCATCGCAACGGCGTGATCGACCCCAGCACGCGGCTGTCCCTGCACCCCGGCAATAGCGACCTGAGCGAGCCCGAGCTGTTCAATCTGCTCACCAGCCTGCAACAGACGGTGCCGCTGCCACTGCCAGCGGTCACGGAAAACGCCCTACTGAAGACCAGTAGCCCCAGCGAAGTGTTGCTATTGGTGAATGTCGGCGTGGATCCGCTCAGGCAGCACAGCCAGATGAATGTGCACATGACCACCGACCGCACGGATGCGCTGGGCTATTCCGGGGTGCGTGAAAACCTGATCCTGACCATCGATCAGGTCTGCCTGAACAGCTGGAACGAGCTGCTGGTCAACCGCTATGACGGCCCCCATGCCCTGCTCGACTGCCTGAGTGATTTCCTCAACAGTCTGCCGCCCGGAGCGGCAAAGCCCAATCTGCGGGTCCGTTGTTTCTGCCGCAACCGCGCCACGGCGATTGCCGAACGGGTCGAGGAGCTGTTCCGCGATATCCTCGAGAACTTCGGCAGCGCCGAACACCATCGCTACTTGCTGCAGATCAGGCACCAGTTCCACTTGCTCGACCTGGCTCCCGGCAAGGTCAGCCACAAGGCGCTCATCGACCTGCCGGCGCTGCTCGACTACCTGGGTAAAGAGCAACCGAGCTACAGCTCGCTGCACCTGGATCGCAACGCCCTCGAAGGCGACGACCTGGCGCTGATCCTGCCCGCCGGGCGCCCGACCTGCATCCAGGTGTTCTACCGTCTCGACGAGGCCGCGGGGCAGGCCGAGCTGACCGTACTCGACGAGCACAATGCGCTCTGGCGCCAGCATCTGCCCTATCACGACCAACACAATTTGCTGACCCCACTGCAACGCTTCCTGCAGTCGCTGCTGTATCGGCGCAACGCCTCGCTACCCCTCGATGGCCAGCAACCCCTGGAGATGATGCTGCAAGTGCTCTATTACGAAGTGCTGCCGCAGCCACCGGGGCGGGCGCAACGCCTGGAGTCGCGCCCCCCACCGCGCTCGCCGGTGAGCCACCCGTTCTATGACGTGCAGGCGATCGTCGAACCAGCCGGCGGCAAGAATGCGCATGTCACGCTCTACTGCAACCACCGCGAATTTTCAGAGCTGGAATACGGCGGCGATCTGTTCGCCGCGGTGGCGCAACACATCCTCGCCCAGCGCCGCGACGGCCAGCGCTACCCCTGCTACATCACCGACCTCGACCTGTCGGCAGTGATCGGCGAAGGCCAGGCGCAGACCGTGCACTACCTGCGCTACAAGTCGCGACTGGAAGAAGCCCTGAATACCGCCCTGCAAAAAGCCTGAATGCTGGAAACCCGCCATGAGCCTGATGCTGTTTCTCGGTCTTGCCCTGATCCCCGCCGGCCTGCTTCTGCGGCAAAAGCGCATCCGCGCCCGCGAGCGCTTTATCGACGGCTACGCCTTTCCCCAACGCCTGCGGCGCAAGCTGGCCGAGCACTACCCGCACCTCAGCGACCAGCAGACCGCGCATGCCCTGCTCGGCCTGCGCCAGTACTTCCAGCTCTGCCGCCAGGCCAGACGCCGTATGGTCGCCATGCCATCGCAGGCGGTCGATGTGCTCTGGCACGAATTCATCCTGCACACGCGCCAGTACCAACAGTTCTGCAGCCAGGGTATCGGCCGCTTCCTCCACCATGTACCGAGCGAGGCCATGACCAGCCCGACCGTGGCGCAGGAGGGCATCCGTCGCGCCTGGCGCCTGGCCTGCGCCCAGGAGGGCATCGCGCCCAAGACGCCGCAGCGTTTACCGCTGCTGTTCGCCCTGGACGCCGAGCTGGCGATCGCCGATGGCTTCCACTACAGCCTCAATTGCACTGATGGAAAAAATGGCCGCGGCGATGCTTATTGCGCAGGGCACATTGGCTGTAGTTCCGGATGCGGTGGCGGCTGTGGCGGCAGCAGCAGCGGTGACAGTGGCACAGACGGTGGCGGGGATAGCGGCGGAGGTTGCGGTGGTGGCTGCGGTGGCGGCGGTGACTAGAAGAGGTTTTGCGGGTTCGGCAGAGCCACCGGCATAACTTGCCAGTGGCTCTGACCAACTCAGCCGCGCATCGGCGCCTGCGGGTTTTGCAGCGCGTACAGGTAGCAGTCGGCCAGGCTGTGATTGGCCGCCACCCCGGCATAGCTGGCGGTGAAGGTCACGGCCAACCCCAGGTGTTGATAGAGCATGCCATCCACCGCGCCGGGTGGTACCTGCGGCACCAGATCGCTGTCGTTGACCACCCGGTAGGTCGGCACGCCCAAGGCGTTGTAGTAGGCAGCGAAGTCCGGCGCAGCCAGGCGCGGACTGGCGAAGTTGTAGTGCTGCAGCGGCAGATCCGGCCAGCGCTCGCGCAAATCCAGCACCGCCAGGCTCGACAACGTGCAACCCAGGCTATGCCCGCAGACCCACAGCGGGCCGCTTGGCTGCAGGCCATCCAGAGCATGCAGCGCGAGGTCGCGCAGCGAGGTATAGAGTTTGAGGAAACCGTCATGGACCCGACCGACGCCAGCCTGCCAGGGGTAGTCGCGCTGATCGGCATCCAGATCATCGAGCCAGTCCTGCGCCGTGTCGGTACCGCGGAACACCAGATAGAACGCACCCTGCGGATCGCGGGCGGCGAAGCCGAAGGGCTCCGATTCATTGAGAAAGTGCAGTTCGCTGAGCACGCTCCAGATCGGCTCGGAAAAACTCCAACCAGCCATCTGCGGCAATTGCCAATGGAAATCCTGGGGCCGCCGTGGGCGCTTCTGCGCTTGCCACTGGTCGTACTGCGCATAGGCCAGTTCGACCATCTGCGCGCACTGCAGGGCCTGACTGAGGACGAAATTCTGGGGAAAATACAACGGGAGACTGGCCATACTGACCTCCTTGTCGCACTACATCGCTATCACTGAACCCGCCGAGGGGCTCAGCGATTATATTCACCGGCCGCTTCCGGCTGGTATTCAACCGCCAGCAGGGTCAGTTGCAGGACCTTGCCGCCTGGGGCCTTCCAGTCGATATGCTGGCCGACGCTCAAACCCAGCAGCGCGCTACCGACCGGCGCCAGGATGGAAACGCAACCTTCGCCGCCGGCGTCCTGAGGATAGACCAGCTTGAGATGATAGTCCTTGCCGCTGCTTTCCTCGCGGCAATGCACCCGCGAATTCATCGTCACCACGCCCGCCGGCACCTGGTCATGGCCGACGACTTCCGCGCGGTCCAGCTCCGCCTGCAAGGCAACGGCGCCCGGGCCAAAATCCTCCAGGCTGTCGAGCAAACGCTCCAGACGCTGCAAATCGAGACGGGTGATGGTGATTGGCGGGGTATTGGTCATGACGAAAGGAACTCTCCTGGTGGAACGCAAACCTCTATAACGCAACGCTCATGGCACATGAGCTCGTTTGCCGAAAAGGGTATAACGCGGAAAAAGCAAAAACCCCATCGCGAGGATGGGGTTTTGCAGTCGTTGAGCCGACCGTATCACAGCCGAACAAATATACAAGACCGGCGGGTCAGAGGCGCCGCTTCACCCGTTCCTGGGCGCTCTGGCAAATCGACCGGCGGCGTGCGCCATCGGCCTGCCCCCATTCGAGGATCTCGGCCAGGGTGCGGCCGCAGCCGATGCAGATGTCCTGGTCGTCCAGACAGCATTGGCGCCGGCACGGCGAAGCGACCTCGTCGCTCGCCGCGTCAGGACGCTCAGAGTTCGTCGAACTCAAGGTCGGCACCCGATTGTTCGAGGGTGATGCGCGCAAGCATTTCCCCCAGCAGTTCATCGCTGCTGTCGCAAATCCAACGCTCGCTGGCTTCGTCGTAATCGAAGTGGAAGCCGCCGGAGCGCGCCGCCAGCCACAGCTGACGGATCGGCTCCTGCCGGCTGAAGATCAGCTGCGAACCATTCTCGAAACGCACCGTGAGCACGCCCGCCGAATTTTCCAGGTCGAGATCCAGGTCGCTGTCATCGAAAATGTCCTCCACCGCTTGTTGCACGGCATCGACCAGGTCATGAAAGCGGGCTTCGGTCAAACTCATTACGGGTGTCCTCAAATTCGGCGACTGCGACAGTCTGCATTTTGACGCGTTCGAAGCATTGCCAGCGGAGGGCCGGCAAGGCGTACGCAGGCGAAAGGGCGCATTGTACAACTGTATGGGCACCACTCGCTCCACTCAGCGCTTTCAGGCGCGCTGCACGGAGGAGGACGCCGCGGCCCGACACGCCATGGCGCAACCAGGGATTGCGCTGCGCCAATCCCAGGCGGCTGCTTGTGCCCTGCTTTTATCGAAAACAGCGCGCAGCTAAATGTTCCCTCGATCGCAGCGGGCAAAGCCCCGTCGGACGGGAATCCTGGCGCATAGGCAAGGCGCCGGGGGGTCGGTATACTCCGGCGCAATTATGCTTTTTACAAGGACTTCACCATGAAGCGGCTATTTACTGCCCTTATCGCACTTGTCGCCATCAGCACCCTGCTGGCCGGCTGCGGCCAGAAAGGCCCGCTGTTCCTGCCGGATGAAAGCCAGCCCGCGCCCGCGCAAACCGAATAAGGACAGCTGATGAACGCCTTCAACTACCGCGACGGCGAGCTGTTCGCGGAAGGCGTGGCCTTGTCCGCCATCGCCCAACGCTTCGGCACGCCGACCTACGTGTACTCGCGCGCGCACATCGAAGCGCAGTATCGCGCTTATGCCGATGCCCTGCAGGGCGTGCCGCACCTGGTCTGCTTCGCCGTCAAAGCCAACTCCAATATCGGCGTGCTGAACGTGCTGGCGCGTCTCGGCGCCGGTTTCGATATCGTCTCGCGTGGCGAGCTGGAGCGGGTGCTGGCCGCCGGTGGCGCGCCTGAGAAAATCGTCTTCTCCGGCGTTGGCAAGAGCCGCGACGACATGCGCCGCGCCCTGGAAGTCGGCGTGCACTGCTTCAACGTCGAATCCACCGATGAGCTGGAACGCCTGCAACTGGTCGCCGCCGAGCTCGACAAGACCGCTGCGGTGTCGCTGCGGGTCAACCCGGACGTGGACGCCGGCACCCACCCGTATATCTCCACCGGCCTGAAAGAAAACAAGTTCGGCATCGACATCGAGCAGGCGCCTGCGGTCTACGCTCGCGCCGCGACGCTGGCCAACTTGCAGATAGTCGGCGTGGATTGCCATATCGGTTCGCAACTGACCAGCCTGCCGCCATTCCTCGACGCTCTGGATCGCCTGCTCTCCCTGGTCGACCAACTGGCCGAGAACGGCATCCAGATCAAGCACCTGGATCTGGGCGGCGGCCTTGGCGTGCAGTACCGCGACGAGCAGCCACCGCTGGCCGGCGACTATATTCAAGCAGTGCGCGAACGCATTGCCGGCCGCGATCTGGCCCTGGTATTCGAGCCGGGCCGCTCGATCGTCGCCAACGCCGGGGTGCTGCTGACCCGGGTCGAATACCTCAAGCACACCGGGCACAAGGATTTCGCCATCGTCGACGCGGCGATGAACGACCTGATCCGTCCGGCGCTGTACCAGGCCTGGATGGAAGTAGCGGCGGTGCAGCCGCGCGAAGGCGCCACACGCAATTACGATATCGTCGGACCGATCTGCGAAACCGGCGACTTCCTGGCCAAGGAGCGTCCGCTGGCGCTGGCCGAAGGCGATTTGCTGGCGGTTCGTTCGGCCGGTGCCTACGGCTTCGTCATGAGCTCCAACTACAACACCCGCGGCCGCGCCGCCGAGGTGATGGTGGATGGCGAGCAGGCGATTGAAGTGCGTCGTCGCGAGACTCTCAGCGAACTCTTTGCGGGCGAAAGCCGCCTGCCGGAGTGATGCGGATGTTATTGCGCTTTACCAAGATGCACGGCCTCGGCAACGACTTCATGGTCCTCGACCTGGTCAGCCAGCACGCGCATATCCAGCCGAAGAACGCCAAGCAGTGGGGCGATCGCCACACCGGCATCGGCTTCGATCAGTTGCTGATCGTCGAGCCGCCGAGCAATCCGGACGTCGACTTCCGCTACCGCATCTTCAACGCCGACGGCTCGGAAGTTGAGCAATGCGGCAACGGCGCGCGCTGCTTCGCGCGCTTCGTGCTGGACAAGCGCCTGACGGTGAAAAAACAGATTCGCGTGGAAACCAAGGGCGGCATCATCGAACTGGACGTGCGCGCCGACGGCCAGGTGCGGGTGAATATGGGCCCACCGCGCCTGAACCCGGCGCAGATTCCGTTCCAGGCCGAGCAGCAGGCGCTGAGCTACTCCGTCGACGTCGATGGCCTGAAAGTCGAGTTGGCCGCCGTGTCGATGGGCAACCCCCATGCGGTGCTGCGCGTCGACAACGTCGATGAAGCGCCGGTGCACAGCCTGGGCGCGAAACTCGAACAACATCCGCGCTTTCCGCAGCGGGTCAATGTCGGCTTTCTGCAGGTTATCGACCGTCAACGCGCCAGGCTGCGTGTCTGGGAACGCGGCGCCGGGGAGACCCAGGCCTGCGGCACCGGAGCTTGTGCCGCGGCCGTAGCGGCGATCAGCCAGGGCTGGATGGATTCGCCGGTGCAACTGGAACTGCCGGGCGGCAAACTGACCATCGAGTGGGCAGGCGCCGATCAGCCCGTTATGATGACCGGGCCCGCCATGCGCGTGTACGAAGGACAGGTTCGCTTATGACTGACCAGCAGGATTCGCCCAAGCCGCTCGACTCGGAAACGGTTGCCGCCTATTTGCGTCTGCATCCGGAATTCTTTATCGACCACGACGAGCTGATCCCCGAGCTGCGCATCCCGCACCAGCGCGGCGATACCGTGTCGCTGGTGGAGCGGCAGGTAAAACTGCTGCGCGAACGCAATATCGAGATGCGCCACCGCCTCTCGCAATTGATGGACGTGGCCCGCGACAACGACCGCCTGTTCGACAAGACCCGCCGCCTGGTGCTCGATCTGCTCGATGCCACCAGCCTCGAAGAAGTGGTCAGCGCAGTGGAAGACAGCCTGCGCCGGGAATTCCAGGTGCCCTTCGTCGGCCTTATCCTGTTCAGCGATGCGCCCTTGCCGGTAGGGCGCTCGGTCAGCAGCGCCGAAGCCCACCAGGCCGTCGGCGGCCTGCTCGCCGGCGGCAAGACCATCTGTGGCGTATTGCGCGAACACGAGCTGAAATTCCTCTTCGGCGAGGAAGCGGGCGCGCAGGTCGGTTCGGCCGCCGTGGTCGCCCTGACCTACCAGGGCCTACATGGCGTGCTGGCGATCGGCAGCGCCGACCCGCAGCATTACAAGAGTTCCCTGGGCACCCTGTTCCTCGGCTATATCGCCGAGGTCCTGGCCCGTGTGCTGCCGCGCTTCGCCACCCCGCTGCGGTCGGTACGCTAGACGTAGGATGGGTTAAGCAGAGCGATACCCATCATCGCTCTAGAGATCGGCCGATGGGTTACGCGGCGCACGATTAATACCTAGCGCATAAATCTGCGCCATGCGCCACTAACCTGCGCGGCCCGCCCCATCCTACGGAGCTTGACGCTTGAAGCTTGCAGCTGACCTGGACGCCTACCTCGAACATCTGCGCAGCGAGCGCCAGGTGTCGGCGCACACCCTCGATGGCTATGGCCGCGACCTGAGCAAGCTGCTGGCTTATTGCGAACGCGAGCAACTGCCCACCTGGTCCGCACTGGACACCCAACGCCTGCGCCGCCTGGTCGCCCGCCTCAACCTCGAAGGCCAGTCCAGCCGCAGCCTCGCCCGCCTGCTCTCGGCGACCCGCGGGCTGTACCGCTATCTGATCCGCGAAGGTATCTGCCAGAACGACCCGGCGAGCGGCCTGACACCACCGAAAGGCGAGCGCCGCCTACCGAAAACCCTGGATGCCGACCGCACCGCGCAACTACTCGATGGCGCCCAGGAAGACGACTTTATCGCCCGCCGCGACCAAGCCATGCTCGAGCTGTTCTATTCCTCGGGTTTGCGTCTATCAGAGCTTGTCAGCTTGAATCTCGACGGCCTGGATCTGCCCGCCGGCCTGGTGCGGGTGATCGGCAAGGGCAACAAGACCCGCGAACTGCCCATAGGGCGCATGGCTCGCCAAGCCCTGGAACAGTGGCTGCCGCTACGCGCCCTCGCCAACCCGGCAGACGGCGCGGTGTTTATCAGCCAACAGGGCCGGCGTATCGGGCCACGCGCGGTGCAACTGCGGGTACGCCAGGCCGGCGTGCGCGAACTCGGGCAAAATCTGCACCCGCACATGCTGCGTCACTCGTTCGCCAGCCATATGCTGGAGTCTTCGCAAGACCTGCGCGCGGTGCAGGAGCTGCTCGGTCATGCCGATATCGCCACCACGCAAATCTACACCCACCTGGACTTCCAGCATCTGGCAACGGTATACGACAAGGCTCACCCGCGGGCCAAACGCAAAGGCAATGACGAATGACCATCAAGCTGATCACTTTCGACCTCGACGATACCCTGTGGGATGTAACCCCGGTGATGCAGGACGCCGAAGCCGCGCTGCGTAATTGGCTGGCCATGCATGCCCCACGTCTGGGACCGGTGCCGATCGAGCACCTGTGGACCATCCGCGCCGGGCTGTTGCAGACCGACCCGGGCCTCAAGCACCGCCTCAGCGAGCTGCGTCGACGCATTCTGCTGCACGCCCTGGAGGATGTGGGTTATGCCCGCGCCGACGCCGAGACGCTGGCAGAAGGCGGCTTTCAGGTATTTCTCGCCGCTCGCCATCAGGTGCAACTGTTCGCCGAGGTACACCCCACCCTCGAGATCCTCGCCAACCGCTTCCAGCTCGGCGTGATCACCAACGGCAACGCCGATGTCCGTCGCCTGGGCCTGGCCGACTATTTCCAGTTCGCCTTGTGCGCGGAAGAGCTCGGCGTCGGCAAACCCGATCCGAAACCCTTCCAGGAAGCGCTCAAGCGCGCCGGCATCGCCGCCGAGCATGCGGTGCACATCGGCGACCATCCCAGCGACGACATTGCCGGCGCCCAGGCGGCCGGTCTGCGGGCGATCTGGTTCAACCCCCTGAGCAAACCCTGGGAAGCCGAGCAATCGCCGGATGCCGAGATTCGCAGCCTGGCCGAATTGCCGACACTGCTGCAGAGCTGGGGCTGATCGGCAAGGACGCTGGGCCGATTGGTTACGCCGCATCCTTACTCAGCGATGCTGGACGATTGCCGATGCGGCCAACCCGCCCCAGGGGCTGCATCTCCATCTAGAAATGCCGCAGGCGGCAAATGGTTGCTACAGCGCCAAAAAAGAAAGCCCGCATGCTTGTGGCATGCGGGCTCTTCAGCCGACAACCCGCCGTTAGATCGGGCGGCTGCCGTATTTGCTATCGGGCTTCTTGGGTGGATCGGACACCACATTCGGCTCGACTTCCTGCACCTTGCCGCCGCGCGAAAGAAACTCCTCCATGGCACGGGCCAGGGCATCGCGTTCTTTCTGCTTGGCTTCGACGCTCGGCAGCTCGTCGACGTCCACGGCTGCCTTGGCCTTGGCCTTGCTCTTGCCGGTGGCGACTACGTCATCGCCGTCGTCGCTTTCGTCGCCGGAATCATCACTGGCCGAGGCCAGTTCTTCGCCCTCGTCCTCGTCCGCCCCTTCCAGGTCGTCTTGTTCCAGTTCTTCGTCGCTCATGTTCAGCCTCATGACTTGCGAAAAGCAGGTTAGTTATAGCCCAGCTGCGCAATCTTTCGAACGCCACTGGAAAAAATTCAATTGACCGTGCCTGGCCAAATCGACAGCCCATCCCGGTGCTGACTGGAGCAGACATTCCCGCAACGAAAACGTGCTCAACGGCGCGCATTCTAGCGCGCTGTCAGAAAAAACAAAGGGCGCCATAAGGCGCCCTCGTCGAAACTCCGGGAAATCAGCTCTTGGTGAATTCCGGATAAGCTTCCATGCCGCATTCGGCGATATCCACGCCTTCGTATTCTTCTTCCTCGCTTACCCGCAGGCCGATCACCAGTTTGATGATGGACCAGACGATCAGGCTGGCGACAAACACCCAGGCGAAGATCGCACCGATGCCAAGCAACTGTGCGCCGAGGCTGGCATCACCGTTGGTCAGGCAGACTGCCAGCAAGCCCCAGATACCGACCACGCCATGCACCGAAATGGCACCGACCGGATCGTCGAGCTTGAGCTTGTCCAGGCCAAGAATCGAGAACACCACCAGCACGCCACCGACACCGCCGATCAGCGTCGCTTGCAGGGCGGTCGGGGTCAGCGGCTCGGCGGTGATTGCCACCAGGCCAGCCAGGGCGCCGTTCAGGGCCATGGTCAGGTCGGCCTTGCCGAACAGGATGCGTGCGACTATCAACGCCGCGATCAGGCCACCGGCGGCGGCCATGTTGGTGTTGACGAACACGTTGGCGACGGCGTTGGCGTCTTCGATGGTGCTCATCTTCAGCTGCGAGCCGCCGTTGAAGCCGAACCAGCCCATCCACAGAATGAACGCGCCCAGGGTTGCAATTGGCAGGTTGGCGCCCGGAATGGCATTGACCTGGCCGTTCGCACTGTACTTGCCTTTACGCGCGCCGAGCAGCAACACGCCAGCCAGCGCGGCGGAAGCGCCGGCCATGTGCACCACGCCGGAACCGGCGAAGTCGAGGAAGCCCGCTTCGTTGAGGAAGCCCGAACCCCATTTCCAGAAACCCTGAACCGGGTAGATGAAGCCGGTCATGACCACAGCGAAGGCCAGGAAGGCCCACAGCTTCATGCGCTCGGCCACCGCACCGGAGACGATCGACATGCAGGTCGCGGCGAACACCACTTGGAAGAAGAAGTCCGAACGAGCCGAGTAGTAAGGCGCATCGTCGCCGCCAGCCAGTACCGACTGGACGCTGTTCTCGTCGCCGAGCAGGAAGCCCAGGCTCGGCAGGATGCCGCCTTCCGGGCTGGAGTACATGATGTGATAGCCGATCACCAGATACATGACGCTGGCGACAGCGTACAGGGCGATATTCTTGGTGAGGATTTCAGTGGTGTTCTTGGCCCGGACCAGGCCGGCTTCAAGCATGGCAAAGCCAGCTGCCATCCACATCACCAGGGCACCGCAGATCAGAAAATAGAAGGTATCGAAGCCGTACTGCAATGCAGTCAATGCTGTGTTATCCATGGTTCACCTCTTGCCGGCGCGCTTTTATAGCGCTGTTCGGTTAAGACGCCCGGGTTGGCTCCGGGCGTGCTCCGTGTGCTTACAGGTTGTAGCCACGCTCATTGTGCTCGGCGAGATCGAGGCCGATGGTCTCTTGCTCGTCGCTGACACGCAGACCCATTACCAGGTCAATCACTTTCAGGATCACGAAGGTCAATACGGTCGTGTAAACCACCGTGAACGCCACGCCCTCGAACTGCACCCACAACTGCGCGGGAATGCTCTCCACCGTGCCGAAGCCACCCAATATCGGCGACGCGAACGCACCGGTGAGGATCGCGCCGACGATGCCGCCCACGGCATGTACGCCGAAGACATCCAGCGAGTCGTCATAACCCAGCTTGCGCTTCAGGCTGGTGGCACAGAGGAAGCAGATCACCCCGGCCAGCAGACCGATAACCAGGGCCCCCATCGGCCCCACGGTGCCGGACGCCGGAGTGATCGCCACCAGACCGGCAACGGCGCCGGAGGCAATTCCCAGCACGCTCGGCTTCCGGTGCGTGATCCATTCGGCGAACATCCAGCTCAGCGCCGCGGTAGCGGTGGCGATCTGGGTGACCAGCATGGCCATACCGGCACTGCCGTTGGCCGCCAGTGCGGAGCCTGCGTTGAAGCCGAACCAGCCGACCCAGAGCATGCTTGCGCCGATCAGGGTGTAGCCAAGGTTGTGCGGTGGCATGGCGGTGGTCGGGAAGCCCTTGCGCTTGCCCAGAACCAGGCAGGCCACCAGGCCGGCGATACCGGCGTTGATGTGCACCACGGTGCCGCCAGCGAAGTCGAGCACGCCCCAGTCCCACAACAGCGCACCGTCGCCGCTCCACACCATATGGGCGATGGGGGCGTAAACCAGGGTGAACCAGACCGCCATGAAGATCAGCATCGCGGAGAATTTCATGCGCTCGGCGAATGCACCGACGATCAGCGCCGGGGTGATGATGGCGAAGGTCATCTGAAAGGTGATGAACACGCTTTCCGGAATGCCAGCCACCAGGCTGTCCAGGGTCAGACCGCTGAGGAAGGCTTTGGACAGGCCGCCAATGAACGAGTTGAGGTTGACCACACCTTGCTCCATGCCGGTGGTGTCAAACGCCAGGCTGTAACCGTAAAGCACCCATAGGACACTGATCAGACCGGTAATGGCGAAACACTGCATCAACACTGACAGCACGTTCTTGGAACGCACCATACCGCCGTAAAACAGCGCCAGACCGGGAATGGTCATGAACAGCACAAGCGCAGTCGCGACCAGCATCCAAGCCGTGTCACCACTGTTCAAAACTGCCTCGTCGGCCATGGCAATGCCGGGAACGAGAGACAAAAGGGCTCCTAGCCCTGCGATTTTTCGCAGAGTCATGGGGGTTACTCCTGGGGCGTGGGGTTAGCTGGGCTTAGATTGCGTCGGTATCGGTTTCGCCGGTACGGATACGAATCGCCTGTTCCAGATTGACGACGAAAATCTTGCCGTCGCCGATCTTGCCGGTATTGGCTGCCTTGGTGATGGCCTCGATGACCCGATCCAGCTGGTCATCGGCGATGGCCACGTCGATCTTCACTTTCGGCAGAAAGTCGACGACATATTCAGCGCCGCGATACAACTCGGTGTGACCCTTTTGCCGACCGAAGCCTTTGACTTCGGTGACGGTGATACCCTGCACGCCGATCTCCGACAGTGACTCACGGACGTCGTCCAGCTTGAACGGCTTGATGATGGCAGTGACTAGCTTCATGAAACTCTCTCCCGTGTAAGGTGGACTTGCCCCAGGAATTACCAACCCGGCTCAAGTCTAAGCGCAGTGTCTGGCTTTTGTAATGCATCGGCCGAGCTATCTCGGCAACACCGATACCCACCAACCGCTCCAACGAAACACTTCCCCGCCTCGCCTGATGCACCGGAACCGCATTGGCGCTTGGGTGTCAGCGAACAAGCAGAAAGCTTGCCAAAACATGAAAAAGCTATTTTATTCAGTCGTTTAGCGATTAATTTCGCTTTCTCCGCAAGGCCCTGGCACAAAGCAACGCACCATAAACGTGCACCACGCCAGACCATGCCCCGTATCCACGCGCGAAAACCGTGCAGCCGCCGCCCGCCCCGCCTGCGCATGGGTCGCGTGCTACACTGCCGCTCGTTTGCATCCGGAGCCCCTTCATGTTGCCGCCCAAAGCCCTGTTAGACGCCCTCAGCGCCCACGCCTCGCGCCTGTTCAACGGCGAAACGCCGCTACCCCGCGGGGAATTCGAAGCGCAGTTCAAAGCCCTGCTGCAGAGCGGTTTCAGTAAACTGGATCTGGTCAGCCGGGAAGAATTCGACAGCCAGATGGCCGTCCTCGCGCGCACCCGTGCACGCCTCGAAGCCCTGGAAGCCAAGGTTGCCGAAATGGAAGCACGCACTACCGCAGAGCCAACGCCACCCGCCGAGTAATCCGCTCGGCCGAGCGACGATCAAGGAGCGATCGATGTCCCTGGCCATAGTCCACAGCCGCGCCCAAGTCGGCGTCGAAGCCCCCGCCGTCACCGTCGAAGCCCACCTGGCCAACGGTTTGCCGTCGCTGGCGCTGGTCGGCTTGCCGGAAACCGCGGTCAAGGAAAGCAAAGACCGCGTGCGTAGCGCCATCCTCAACTGCGCCTTCGATTTCCCGCCCAGACGCATCACCTTGAACCTGGCGCCGGCCGACCTGCCGAAAGACGGCGGGCGCTTCGACCTGGCCATCGCCCTGGGAATTCTCGCCGCCAGCGGCCAGGTGCCGGCCGCCGCCCTGGAACAGCTGGAATGCCTCGGCGAACTGGCACTCTCCGGCGAAGTACGCCCGGTACAGGGTGTATTGCCCGCTGCCCTGGCCGCCCGCGCCAGCGGACGCACCTTAGTGGTGCCTAAGGCCAACGCCGAAGAAGCCAGCCTGGCCTCCGGACTGACGGTCATCGCCGTCGGTCATTTGCTCGAGCTGGCCGCCCACCTCAACGGCCAGACACCGATTGCGCCCTACCAAGCCGCGGGTCTGCTGCGGCAGACCCTGCCCTACCCGGACCTTTCCGAGGTTCAAGGCCAGATCGCCGCCAAACGCGCACTGCTGGTGGCCGCAGCTGGCTCGCACAATCTATTATTCAGCGGCCCGCCCGGCACCGGCAAAACTCTACTGGCCAGCCGCCTGCCCGGCTTGTTGCCGCCGCTGGAAGAGCAGGAGGCACTGGAAGTCGCCGCGATTCATTCGGTGGCCAGCCATGCGCCGCTGGAGGCCTGGCCACAGCGACCTTTTAGAAATCCGCATCACAGCGCTTCCGGCCCGGCACTGGTTGGGGGCGGCAGTCGCCCGCAACCCGGCGAGATCACCTTGGCCCATCAGGGCGTTTTATTTTTGGATGAACTACCCGAATTCGACCGCAAGGTGTTGGAGGTCTTACGCGAACCCCTGGAAAGCGGGCAGATCGTGATCGCCCGAGCGCGGGACAAGGTGCGTTTCCCGGCGCGGTTCCAATTGGTCGCGGCGATGAACCCCTGCCCTTGCGGTTTTCTCGGCGACCCCAGCGGGCGCTGCCGTTGCACCCCGGAACAGATTCAGCGCTACCGTGGCAAGCTGTCCGGGCCGCTGCTCGACCGCATCGACCTGCACGTGACGGTGGCGCGCGAAACCACCGCCCTGCACGTGCAACCCAGCGATGGCGCCGACACCGCGAGCAGCGCGGCCCTGGTCGCCCGCGCCCGCCAGCGTCAGGTGGCGCGCCAGGGCATGGCCAATGCCTTTCTCGACTTACCCGGCCTGCGCCAACACTGTGCGCTGCACGCGGCCGACCAGAGTTGGCTGGAAAGCGCCTGCGAGCGCCTCGGCCTATCGCTACGCGCAGCCCACCGCATTCTCAAGGTCGCGCGTACCCTGGCCGACCTCGAGCAGGTGGAACAGATCGCCCGCAGCCATCTGGCCGAGGCCCTGCAATATCGGGGGAATCCGCAGAGCTGAGCCGGTAGTCGCAAGCGAACGATGCGATACGCGGTTAGGCTTTTCGCCTCCCTCTCCTCGCCTGTTAGCTAGCCTAAGAGAAGCCAACCGCGCTGCTCGCGGCCCGGCGAAGGGAAATTATCATGCCCGACAATGACTCTCTCGATGTTGCAACGGCGCCCAGATCAGGACGCGGCGCACGCTGCTTGATCCTGATGGCGCTGCTGTATGGCGGTTTCAGCCATGCTGATAATAGCGAGACGGCGCTGACCAACGAACCGATTCGCCCACTGCCGAAAACCATCGAGTTCGATCGCGACAAGGCGGCGCTCGGCAAACAATTGTTTTTCGATCGGCGGCTTTCCCGCGACGACACACTGAGCTGCGCCAGTTGCCATGATTTCGCCCAGGGCGGTGCCGATGGCCGCGCGCACTCCGCGGGTATCGGCGGCCACCTCAGCTCCTTCAACTCGCCCAGCGTGTTCAATACCGGCTTCAACTTCCGCCAGTTCTGGACCGGCAAGGCCGAGTCGCTGGAAGATCAGGTCAGCATGGTGATCGGCAGCGCCAAGGTGTTCGACTCGTCCTGGCCCGCCATTCTCGCCAAGCTGAACCAGGACGCCACGCTGCTAAAAGGCTTCAAGCGTGTCTACCGCGACGGCCTCAACCAGCGCAACGCCATCGATGCCCTGGCCGTGTTCGAGCGTTCGCTGGTCACCCCATCGCGCTTCGACGCCTACCTGCGCGGCGACGCACAGGCAATCGATGCCGAGGAGAAACTCGGCTACGCGAAGTTCAAGAGCTATGGCTGCGTCGCCTGCCATCAGGGCATCAATATCGGCGGCAACATGTTTCAGGTATTCGGGGTGATAAGCCCTTACGCCCAGGATCACGACAGCAACTCCGAGACCGACCTCGGCCGCTACCAGGTGACCAAGCGCGAGATCGACAAATATGTGTTCAAGGTGCCCAGCCTGCGCAACGTCGCACTCACCGCGCCCTACTTTCACAACGGTTCGGCGGCGACGCTGGAAGAAGCCATCGAGGTGATGTTCCGCTACCAGCTCGGGCGTACCGCCCCCCAGGCCGACAAAACCCTGATCGTTAAATTCCTGCGCAGCCTGAACGGTGAAGTCCCGGCCCACGCCCTGGCGGAGTCGGCACATTGAAACGCACCGGCCTGCAGCTGCTCGGCACCGTTTTCGTCATCTTGCTGGCAGTACCCGCGTTCCTCTATGAACGCACCCAGGCGCTCAATGCCAGCACACAGAATCAGGTGATGGCAGCATTGCGCGAACTGAAACAGCTGGACGCCGAATGGAATGCCAACATTCTCAAGACGCGGGCCGGCATGCATAACAACTACGACCCGCTAAGCGCCCCGCTGCCCCATGTGCACGAACTGCAGCAGCGTCTGGCGATGAGCCCGCCAATGAGCCACGCCGAACTCTTGCAAAAACGGCTCGAAGACATGGAGCGCGCATTCGTCGCCAAGGAAGACCTGGTCGAGCAGTTCAAATCGCAAAACGCCTTATTGCGCAATTCGCTGCGCTATTTCCCCACCGCCGTGGAGACGTTCAAAGAACTGCTGGCGTCGCTGCCACCGACCGACCAGAGCACGTTGCACCTGCTGGGCGAGGTGATAGATGGCCTGCTGCGCGACGTCCTCAGGTTCAATCTGCTGCCGGAGGAGAGGCTTGGGGAGAAGATTTCCGCCACGCTCAAGACCCTCGACAACAACAGTGGCGACTATCCCGATGTTCTGCTCGAACCACTGACGCTGTTGGCCCGGCACGCCAGCATTACCCTGCGCCAACGGGTGGTGGAAGACACTCTGATGGCGCGCATCGCCAACACCCCGACTGCACAGACCATCGACGACTTGAGCGCTGCGCTCGAGCAGGCGTTCCAGGGCATGCTGGAACAGAAGCAGCACTATCGGAACTACCTGTTCCTCTATTCCGGCGTACTGCTGGCACTCTTGGCGTACGCGGCATGGCGCCTGCTGCACAGTTACCGGACGATCGCGCAGGTCAACCAGCACCTGCAAACTGCCAACGAAACCCTGGAACAGCGCGTAGCCGAACGTACCGCGGAGCTGCAACGGCAGTCGGCGCAACTGAAGGAGCTGGCAACCCGTGACACGCTGACCGGGCTGATCAACCGTCGCCAATTGATGGTCGAACTGACCGACAGTTTGCTGCGCGCCGAACGCCGCGATTGGGTAGTCGCACTGATGTATTTCGATCTCGACGGCTTCAAGGGGGTCAATGACAAATACGGCCACGCCACGGGCGATCTGCTGCTGCAGGAAGTCGCCGCACGCATCAAACGCCATGTGCGCAAGGAGGACACCTTCGCCCGCCTCGGCGGTGACGAGTTTGTCATTCTGCTCAATCAGGTCAGCACGCCTGAGGGGGCGATTCGTGTGGCCCAGGCGATACTTCAGGAGCTGCGCGCGCTGACCCAGGTTGCCGGTCATACGGTGCGAATCTCAGCCAGCATCGGCATCGGCAGCCTGCGTGGCGCGGCTAACCTCGAACAGGCCGGCGAACAGCTGCTCAACCAGGCGGATCAGGCGATGTACCAGGCCAAGCAGCAAGGCAAAAACGCTTATTGCCTGAGCCTGCCACACGCCTGGGACTGATCTGCGGACGGCTTGCCATCGAGTTTGCCGGCACCGCCACAGGGCCGCTCAAGCAACGCGCCGCACGTCCGGCAACTGCATTGCCGCCACCTCGCTGACCAGGTAATCGCGCAAACGCAGGTAGCGCTCCTGGCCGCGCCGGGCCTTGGGCCAGACCAGGTAATAGCTGCAACCGCTGGGCACCGCGCATGGCCAGGGCAGGCCGAGGCGGCCCTGGGCGACGTCTTCGGCGACCAGCACCAGATCGCCGATCGATACGCCGTAACCACGGGCGGCGGCGACCATGCCCAGCTCCAAAGTATCGAATACCTGACCACCCTTGAGCGGTACCTGCTCAGCCAGGCCCATGGCCTGCAACCACTGACGCCAATCGCGGCGGTCCGGGGTCGGGTGCACCAGTTCGGCGCCCTGCAGCCGCGCCAGGTCCCAGGGGCAATCGCTCGCCGCCTCGGGCGCGCAGACTGGAATCAGCCATTCGGCGAACAACAGCGTGCTGTCCCATTCGTCGGGGAATTCGCCGTTGCCCAGCAGCACCGCGCAGTCGAACGGCTCGTGCTGGAAATCCACCTTGTCGACGTCCATCCAGGCGCTGGTCAGCTGCACTTCGATGTCGTCGTTCTGCAAGCGGAAGCGCGACAAACGCGCCAATAGCCAGCGCATGGTCAGGGTCGAAGGCGCCTTCAGGCGCAGCACTCCATCATCCGCGCGCAGGGTGGTGCAGGCGCGCTCCAAGGCATCGAAGCCGTCGCGCAGGCCGGGCAGCAGCAGGCGCGCCGTCTCGGTCAGCTGCAGGTTACGGCCCTGGCGCTCGAACAGACGGCAGGCGAAGTGTTGTTCAAGGGTGCGCACGTGATGGCTCACCGCGCTTTGGCTGATCGCCAATTCGTCCGCCGCGCGGGTGAAGGAACGATGACGCGCCGCGGCTTCGAACGCGCGCAGCGCATATAAAGGCGCCAGACGGCGGTTCTTATCCATTAGTCATACTCATGCTACACATCGCTTTTTTCCCTTTGTGACGACCCATGGATCTCCCGAGAATGGCCTCATTCTCCGCTGACCGAGAAACCTCGGGCAAGCGCTATCACTGAGCCCTACTCATCATGAAGCAATCTATTCGAAGCGAGCTGCGGGCCATCCTGCACCTCGCGGCCCCGCTGATCGCTGCGCAATTGGCGCATGTCGTGATGGTCTTCACCGACACCGTGATGATGGGCCTGCTCGGCCCCGCGGCCCTGGCCGGCGGCGGTCTGGGGGCGGCCAGCTATTCCTTCGTGTCGATTTTCTGCGTCGGGGTGATCGCTGCGGTCGGCAACCTGGTCGCCATCCGCCACGGTGCCAGCGACGCCGCGGGAGTGACCCGCCTGACCCAAAACGGCCTGTGGCTCGGTTGGGGCTTGGCCCTGCTGGCCGGCGTGGGGCTGTGGAACCTGCAACCGGCCTTGCTGCAATTCGGCCAATTGCCGGCGAACGTCGAGGGTGCCATGCAGTTTCTCGCCACCCTGGTGTTCGCCCTGCCCGGCTATATGAGTTTTATGGCGCTGCGCGGCTTTACCAGTGCGATAGGCCGGCCCGGCCCGGTGATGACCATCAGTATCGGCGGTGCAGTGGCCAATGGGCTGCTCAATTACGCGCTGATCAAGGGCTGGTTCGGCCTGCCACACCTGGGGCTGGCCGGCATCGGCCTGGTCACCGCGGTGGTAATGAACCTGATGGCATTGCTGCTGGCCTGGCATGTACTGCGCCACAGCGCCTACGCTGGCTACCCACTGTGGCGCGGGCTGTGGCGCCCGGTCTGGGGCGAACTGAAGGAGTTGCTGCGTCTGGGCCTGCCGATCGGCGGCACCTACGCCGTGGAGTCCGGAATGTTTGCCTTCGCCGCGCTGTGCATGGGCGCCCTGGGCAGCGTTGAGCTGGCGGCGCACCAGATCGCGATCATGTCGGTGTATGTGGCCTTTATGGTGCCGGTGGGCATTTCCTACGCGGTGACCTTTCGCATCGGCCAGCACTTCGGCGCCGGCCGTTTGCTCGATGCACAACGTGCAGGGCGCCTCGGCATCGCCCTCGGCGCCAGCTGCATGCTGGGTTTCGCAGCGCTGTTCTGGCTCGCGCCGGAGTGGGTCGTGGGGTTGTTTCTCGACCGTTTCGACCCGGCCTATGCGGCTATCGTCAACCTGGCGATCGGTTTGCTGGCGATTGCCGCCTGGTTCGAGTTTTTCGACGGTATCCAGACCATCGCCATGGGCGCGATCCGCGGCCTGAAGGATGCCAAGACAACCTTCCTCGTCGGCCTTGGTTGCTACTGGCTGGTCGGCGTGCCGCTGGCCTGGTTGCTGGCATTCCCGCTGGGCTGGGGCGCACAGGGCGTATGGTGGGGCTTGGCCGCCGGCCTGGCGTGCGCGGCAACCGGCCTGACCCTGGGCTTCGAATGGAAGACCGCACGCCTGCTGCGCCCGGCGCCCACCGCGAAACAGGCCTGCTTGGCATAAGCGGTCTTTGTAGCCCGGATTGCATCCGGGCTACCAGAGCGCGCCTCTGCTATGCCGGCTTGGCGCCCATCAGGCCCATGATCGCCAACAGTAGCAGCAGGATCAGCCCGGCATAAGCCGCGGTAAATGCCAGCAGGCGGCTGGATGCGGGATTGTCTCCCAGTGCCTGCCAGGCGCTCAGGCGTCCGGCCAGCAGCAGGCCGGCCAGCATCAGCACGCCGAACAGGATGCTGCTGAACAGCAGCCAGCTCTGTCCCAGGGACAAACCGGCCAGGTCGACCAGCCACCAGCCGCTGAGCGGCAGGCTCAGCGCCAGCAAGCCGAGCACCGGCAAGCTGATCAGCCGGGTGCGCCTGAGCTTACGCTGCAGCACCGCCGCATCGCCGCCGCGCACCGCCTTCCACAACATCCCGATATGGGCCAGCACGCCGAGCAGCAGCAGGATGCCGAACAGGCTGTGGACGATTTTCAGCAGTGTGTAATGTTCCATCGACGGCATTCCTGTGGCTGTGGCGGGTTAACCGAGAAAAAGGCTGTAGGCCGGATTCTCGCTTTCGTCCCAGTAGGGATAACCGATCGCGTCCAACGCCGCCGGCACCAAGTGGCGCTCAGCCTCCGGCACCTGCAAGCCGGCGACCACGCGACCATCGGCGGCGCCGTGGTTGCGGTAGTGGAACATCGAGATGTTCCAGCGCCCGCCCAGGCGCTGGAGGAAGTTGAACAACGCCCCCGGACGCTCGGGGAACTCGAAGCGAAACACCACTTCGTCGCGCACCCGCGCCGCATGGCCGCCGACCATGTGACGGATATGCAGCTTGGCCAGTTCGTTGTCGGTCAGGTCGACTACCGGGAAACCCTGGGCGCTCAGGCTTGCCACCAGTGCCGCGCGCGGGTCGGTTTCCGGGTGGGTCTGCACGCCGACGAAGATGTGCGCTTCCTTGTCGGTGTGGTAGCGGTAGTTGAACTCGGTGATCTGGCGCTTGCCGATCGCCTCGCAGAACGCCTTGAAGCTGCCCGGCTGTTCGGGGATGGTCACGGCGATGATCGCCTCGCGCTTTTCGCCCAGTTCGGCGCGCTCGGCGACATGGCGCAGGCGGTCGAAGTTGACGTTGGCGCCCGAGTCGATGCCCACCAGCACCTGCCCAGTGCAGCGCTCTCGCTCCACATACTTCTTGATCCCGGCGACGCTCAGGGCGCCGGCCGGTTCGGTGATCGAGCGGGTGTCGTCGTAGATATCCTTGATCGCCGCGCAGATCTCGTCGGTGCTGACGGTGATCACCTCGTCGACATAATCCTTGCAGACATCGAAAGTGTGCTGGCCGATCTGCGCCACCGCCACGCCGTCGGCGAACAGCCCGACCTGCGGCAGCACCACGCGTTCACCGGCCGCCATCGCGGCCTGCAGGCAATTGGAGTCGTCCGGCTCGACGCCGATGACCTTGATCTCCGGGCGCAGGTATTTGACGTAAGCGGCGATACCGGCAATCAGGCCGCCGCCGCCCACCGGGACGAAGATCGCATCCAGTTGGCCGGGATGCTGACGAAGTATCTCCATCGCCACCGTGCCCTGACCGGCAATGGTGTGCGGGTCGTCATAGGGATGGATATAGATGTAGCCCTTCTCGTCGACCAGCTTCAGCGAATAGGCCAGCGCCTCGGGGAAGCTGTCACCGTGCAGCACGACCTTGCCGCCGCGCGAGCGCACACCGTGGACCTTGATCTCCGGGGTGGTCTTGGGCATCACGATGGTCGCGCTGACCCCCAGCACCTTGGCCGCCAGTGCCAGGCCCTGGGCATGGTTGCCGGCCGATGCGGTGACCACGCCGCGGGCCTGCTCCTCTGCCGAAAGCTGCGCCAACTTGTTATAGGCGCCACGAATCTTGAACGAGTAAACGGGCTGCAGGTCTTCGCGCTTGAGCAGAATCTGGTTGCCGAGGCGCTCGGACAGTTGCGGGGCGCTTTGCAGCGGCGTTTCCACCGCGACGTCGTAGACGCGCGAGGTGAGGATCTTCTTGACGTACTGTTCGAGCATGGCGGGCATCGCAGGCGGTTTTTTGGGTAGTCAGCGAGTCTACCCCAGGGCTCGACCGGGAAACCACCGGCAATGCAGACGCGCAGCGCAGCTTCGTTGCGCGAATGAAATCCGCGGCGTTCTCAGGATTTTTCCGCATTGCAGCTGGGCCACAAAAGCTTGGCGGGTTGGAAAACCCGCTTTTGTTCGCCGGCATTGCAAATAAACATAGGATCAATCCTTTGCCCCTGTGTCCTATTGACACCGGGCGAGGTTTTGTCGCGCTCACGCGCTATAATTCGCACCTTCCGCCCCCACTCTCACCCTCCCCAGGCGCAGAATCCGCGATGAATCAGGATCAACTCAAGCAAGCCGTCGCCCAGGCGGCCGTCGACACCATCCTTCCCCAACTCGACGCCAAGAGCGTGATCGGTGTCGGCACCGGCTCCACCGCCAACTGCTTTATCGACGCCCTGGCCCAACACAAGATGGAATTCGACGGTGCCGTGGCCAGTTCCGAAGCCACCGCCGCACGCCTCAGAGGTCACGGCATCCCGGTGTACGAACTGAACACGGTCAGTGACCTGGAGTTCTATATCGACGGCGCCGACGAAAGCGACGAGCACCTCAACCTGATCAAGGGCGGCGGCGCCGCGCTGACCCGCGAGAAGATCGTCGCCGCCGTGGCGAAAACCTTTATCTGCATCGCCGACGCCAGCAAATTGGTGCCGGTGCTTGGCGCCTTTCCGCTACCGGTGGAAGTGATTCCCATGGCCCGCAGCCACGTCGCTCGCGAGCTGGTGAAGCTGGGCGGCGATCCGGTGTACCGCGAAGGGGTGATCACCGACAACGGCAACCAGATCCTCGACGTGCACAACCTGTCGATCGTCAACCCGCGCGAGCTGGAAGCGCAGATCAACAATATCGTCGGCGTGGTCACCAATGGCCTGTTCGCCGCCCGCCCGGCGGACCTGCTGCTGCTCGGCACCAGCGAAGGCGTGAAGCGCCTGACCCCTTAAAGATCCGAGCAAGCGCGTCTTGTAGGGTGGACATGGCGAAGCCTTGTCCACCGCGAACGCCCGCGCGGACAAGCCTGCGACATGTCCGCCCTGGATCTTCGAAGAGCCTGGTTACGACAGCCTAGGCCCCAGCCTTTTTCTTGAACACATAGAACAGGTTGGGCTCGCTGATCAGGTACAGCCCGCCGTCGTTGTCCATGGCCAGACCTTCGGCCTGCGGTACCGATTTACGCAGCCCCTGCTGACCGCCGAGCAGCGACAGGCTGCTGATCGGCTGGCCATCGACATTCAGTTCCAGCACCAGCCGCGACTCGTCGGACAGCGCCAGCAAATGCCCGGTGCCCTGGTCGTATTGCAGGCTGGACAGATCGCGCACGAACAAGCCGGCATCACGCTTCTGGTCGTCGAGCACATGCACGGCGAACGGCTGCTCGGGGTCGAGCTGCGGGAAGCCGTGAATTTCATAAATACGCAGCGGATCGCGCTCCTTGGCGACGAATAACCGCTGCCCCCGGGGATCGTAGGCCAGGCCCTCGAAGCCCTTATTGCCATTCAGCCCCAGGCCCAGGGACAGCTGCGGCAAATCACGCCCATCGATCGCCGTGGTGTCGTCGTCCAGGCGCACCTTGATCAAGCGCTGGCGGCGCTCGTCGCTGATCACGTAGCGCCCCGGGCTGATGTACTCGACCGCCTCGGCATCGCCGAAATTGAGCAGGTCCACGCGGCGCAGCACGCGACCGTCGAGAGACAGCTCGATCAGTTGCGGGTTCTTGTTGCTGACGGTGAACAGGCTGCGTCGGTCCGGGTCGTAGGTCAGCGCGGATATATCGTCATCCAGACCGATAATCGGCTGCGCCTCGATCTCGACCCGGTAATTCGACAGCCAGATCGACTCTTCCTGCCATTGCGCGGCATGCCGCCACTGCCGCAGGTTGAACCAGCCGCGCTCGAACAGGCGAAACTCCTGCGCCAGCAAGGCCAGCAGCAACAGGCCGATCAGTGCGCCGCCGGACAGCAGCCGCTTCACAGTGAACCTGTCACGCATGGCCCCGCCCCCTGCCCTGGCGTGGATCGAACGATATAACCAGAGCGCGAAGCAGCATGCCGTGAACCTCTAACAGACCATTGAACCGGGCGTCAGAGTAGAGCGCGAAACTGAAACCAGGCTTAACCGGCCACTCAACTTGCATCCGGCTCGGGGCCTGACCGCCCCTTGCGCAAGCGATAGAACAGGTTTGGCTCGCTGACGATATAGATATCCCCGGCCGCATCCATGGTCACCCCTTCGGCCTGTTCGATGCTGTGGCTCAGCCCATTGAAACCGCCGATCAGGCTGATAAAGCTGACCGGCTCGCCCTGGGCATCGACTTCCAGCAACAGCCGCGACTCGTCGGAAAGCACTAGCGAGTGGCCGGTACGGGTATCGAAACTCAACGACGAGATATCGCGGACAAATAGATTTCCACTGGGCAGGGGCTGCAAGGCACCCACCGCGCCGTCTTCGCCCGGAAACGGCAGGCTGAACAACCCCAGCGGGCTGCGCTCCTTGCCCAGCAATAGGCGCTGCCGGCCGGCATCCCAGGCGATGCCCTCGAAGCCCTTGTTGCCGGCATCGGCGAAACCCAGATCGATCGACTGGTAGAGCCGCCCGTCGATGCTGCTGGTGTGCTCGTCGAGACTGAACAGAACAAGCTTGCGCTGGCGCTCATCGATGATCGCCAGACGGCCTCCCGCCACTACCTCGACGCCCTCGGGGTTGCTGAAGCCGAGCAGCTGGATACGCCGCAGAATCTCGCCGTCGAGAGATAGCTCGACCAGCTGCGGCTTTTTCCCAGTCACGGTAAACAGCGTATTGCTGTAGGGGCTGTAGGTCAGCCCGGAGGTTTCGTCGTGCTCCAGGCCAAGCAGGGGCTTACCCTGCAGCACCGCCCGGTACCCGGGTAACCAGATGCTCGCCTGCTGTACGGCGGGGTTTTGCCGGTGCTCCTTGAACAGCAAATAAACCTGGCCGTCCCAGCGCAGATACTGACCGAGCAATATGAACAGACCGATGCAGGCAAGCGCAAACAACGGCCAACGGAAAGCGGTAAAACGCGCACGGACGGCGGTCATCGGAAGCGACTCTGGGGGCGACGGCCGTCAGACTAGCGGCCGTTGCTTAAAGTTCTGTTACCGACCGGGACGCCTCCAGGCATCCCTTGGGTCAAAGTACGCGGCTGCTGAACTGCGCCAGCCCGACCAACTCCAGGGTCAGCTCATCGCCCTTGCGCAGCACGCCGACCCCGGCCGGGGTACCGGTGAGGATGACATCGCCCGGCTGCAGACTGAAATGCCCACAGATGTGCTGGATCATCGGCAGAATCGGGTTAAGCATGTCGCGGCTGTTGCCGTCCTGACGCACATCGCCGTTGATGCTCAGGCGGATGCCGATATCGGCCAAGTCCTCGACCTCAGCGCTGGCAACGAAGGGCGCCAGTACACAGGCGCCATCGAAGGATTTGGCGGTTTCCCATGGATAGCCCTTGGCCTTGAGCGTGGCCTGCAGGTCGCGCAGAGTCAGGTCGAGGGCCGGGGCGAAGCCGGAAATCGCGTCCATCACTTCTTCGGCATTCGGTTTGCGCGACAGCGGCTTGCCGATCAGTACGGCGATTTCCGCCTCGTAGTGAACATCGCCACGGTCGTCGGGAATGACGAAACCATCGTCCAGCGCCGCCACACAGCTGCCCGCCTTGATAAATAGCAGCGGCTCGCTCGGCACCGGGTTGTTCAGCTCCTTGGCGTGCTCGGCGTAGTTGCGACCGATACACACCACCTTGCCCATGGGGAAGTGAATATGGGTGCCGTCGGTGTACTGGTGTTGGTAACTCATGGGCGACTCCTTATGGGAATGCGGTGCGGCATTTTGTTAAGCGTGGCTCTTTGTGAGAGCCCGCGTGTGGTGCGGCTTCAGTTGGCGGGCTACACCCGCCCTACGATTCTGAAAGCGTCACGAGCGACGGCCAGGCAAGGCGGCGGGGTCGGGAAAAAGCGGAGTTGGCTGGTGCCAATGAGCATTTTTCCCGACCCCGCCAACGCCGCATGGCCGAGCGCAGTAGCTTTCAGGGGAAGATCTTGCCGGGGTTCATAATGCCGTTCGGGTCGAACACCTGCTTGATCGCCTTCATATAGCCGATCTCGGCTTCCGAGCGGCTGTAGGTCAGGTAATCGCGCTTGGTCATGCCCACGCCGTGTTCGGCGCTGATCGAGCCGTTGTACTTCTGCACGGTCTCGAACACCCACTTGTTGACGGTGGCGCACTTGGCGAAGAACTCGTCCTTGGACAGGTTCTCGGGCTTCAAGATGTTCAGGTGCAGGTTGCCGTCGCCGATATGGCCGAACCAGACGATCTCGAAATCCGGGTAGTGCTGGCCGACGATCGCGTCGATATCGTGCAAAAAGGCCGGCACCTGGGAGACAGTCACCGAGATGTCGTTCTTGTATGGCGTCCAGTGGCTGATGGTTTCCGAGATGTATTCGCGCAGCTTCCACAGGTTCTGCAGTTGCTGCTCGCTCTGGCTCATCACGCCATCGAGCACCCAGCCTTGCTCGACGCAATGCTCGAAGGTTTCCAGGGCATGGTTGGCCACTTCCTCGGTGGTCGCCTCGAATTCCAGCAGCGCGTAGAACGGGCATTCGGTTTCAAATGCGGCCGGCACGTCGCCACGGGCCATGATCTTGGCCAGAGCCTTGTCGGAGAAGAATTCGAAGGCGGTCAGGTCGAGCTTGCCCTGGAAGGCGTGCAGCACGGGCATGATCGAGTCGAAATCCGGGGTGCCGAGGACCATCGCGGTAAGGTTCTTAGGTGCGCGATCCAGGCGCATGGTGGCTTCCACCACGAAACCGAGCGTGCCCTCGGCGCCGATAAACAGCTGACGCAGGTCGTAACCGGTGGCGTTCTTGATCAGGTCCTTGTTCAGCTCCAGCAGCTCGCCGGTGCCGGTGACGACCTTCAGCCCGGCTACCCAGTTGCGGGTCATACCATAGCGAATCACCTTGATCCCGCCGGCATTGGTGCCGATATTGCCGCCAATCTGGCTGGAACCAGCGGAAGCGAAATCCACCGGGTAGTACAGGCCCTTGTCTTCGGCGAACATCTGCAGCTGCTTGGTGACCACCCCTGGCTGACACACGGCGGTACGGTCGAATTCGTTGAAAGCGAGAATCTGGTTCATGTAGTCGAACGACACCACCACCTCGCCATTGGCCGCCACGGCGCCAGCGGAGAGCCCGGTACGACCGCCCGACGGCACCAGCGCGACTTTGTGCTGGTTGGCCCAACGGACCACTGCCTGGACCTGTTCGATGCTCTTGGGAAAGACGATCGCCACGGGGGCTGGGGCGAAATGCTTGGTCCAATCCTTGCCGAAGGTGGCGAGGGAATCGGCATCGGTCAGTACTTTGCCGGGCTCAACCAGGGTCTTCAGCTCTTCGATCAGGGCAGCAGTAGTCATCAAGTGAACTCTCAAACAATTCATGGTCGCCCTGAGAACCATTCAGGTCGCAACCGAGCATGGAAAAAGAAGATCATGCTAGCATACGCACCCCGCGAATCGTGCCCCCGAGCTGATTCAGCGGGCTCGCTCGGCGACGCCGCCGATGCATTTCCCTGACACTATTTGTGGGACGACAGGTACTCCGATGAGCAGCAAGACCTCTCTCGACAAGAGCAAGATCAAGTTCCTTCTTCTTGAAGGCGTCCACCAAAATGCCGTGGACACCCTGAAGTCCGCCGGCTACACCAACATCGAGTACCTCAAGGGCGCGCTCTCCGACGCGGAGCTGAAAGAAAAGATCGCCGACGCGCACTTTATCGGTATTCGCTCGCGCACCCAGCTGACCGCCGAGGTCTTCGACTGCGCCAAGCGCCTGGTCGCCGTCGGTTGCTTCTGCATCGGCACCAACCAGGTCGACCTGGACGCCGCCCGCGAACGCGGCATCGCGGTATTCAACGCGCCCTATTCGAACACCCGCTCGGTGGCCGAACTGGTGCTGGCCCAGGCCATCCTGCTGCTGCGCGGCATTCCGGAAAAGAACGCCTCCTGCCACCGTGGCGGCTGGATCAAGTCGGCGGCCAACTCCTTCGAGATCCGCGGCAAGAAGCTCGGCATCATCGGCTACGGCTCGATCGGCACCCAGCTCTCGGTACTCGCCGAAGCCTTAGGGATGCAGGTGTTCTTCTACGACACCGTAACCAAGCTGCCGCTGGGCAACGCCACCCAGATCGCCAAGCTGCATGACCTGCTGGGCATGTGCGACATCGTGTCCCTGCACGTGCCGGAGCTGCCATCCACCCAGTGGATGATCGGCGAGAAGGAAATCCGCGCGATGAAGAAGGGCGGCATCCTGATCAACGCCGCCCGCGGTACCGTGGTCGAGCTCGAACATCTGGCCCAGGCGATCAAGGACGAGCACCTGATCGGCGCCGCCATCGACGTGTTCCCGGTCGAGCCGAAGTCCAACGACGAAGAGTTCGAAAGCCCGCTGCGCGGCCTGGATCGGGTGATCCTGACCCCGCACATCGGCGGCTCGACCGCCGAAGCCCAGGCCAACATCGGTCTGGAAGTGGCGGAAAAGTTGGTCAAGTACAGCGACAACGGCACCTCGGTGTCCTCGGTCAACTTCCCCGAAGTCGCCCTGCCGGCGCACCCGGGCAAGCACCGCCTGCTGCACATTCACCAGAACGTGCCGGGCGTGATGAGCGAGATCAACAAGGTATTCGCCGAAAACGCCATCAACATCTCCGGCCAGTTCCTGCAGACCAACGACAAGGTCGGCTACGTGGTGATCGACGTCGACGCCGAGTACTCGGACCTGGCGCTGGAAAAACTCCAGCACGTCAACGGCACCATCCGTAGCCGCGTACTATTCTAAGCGCGGATGCAATGCAAAAAGGGAAGCTTCGGCTTCCCTTTTTTATGCCGACGACGCCAGCATGTGGAAGGCGCTTTAGCGGCGATCTCTCACAACCGCTGTCGCGGCTAAAGCGGTGCGCCGCCCGACCCCTCCCACATCCGCGGCTTATTAGCGCTTAGGTTGGGTCGCGCAGGTTAGCGGCGCCTGTGGCTTACCTCTCAGACGACACAATCTCAGCGCGCCGCGTGACCCAACAATGGCATCTTCCTACTCCGCCAACGCCCGGAGCGCCGCCATCGCCGCCGGCAATTCCTCCTCGCTGAACACCTGCACCCCGGCCCGGCGCAACGCGGCGGCGGTCACGCCCTCGCCCGCGACCTTGGTGCCGCTGAAACTGCCGTCGTAATTTTCCCTATTGCCGCATGAAGGGCTGCGCGCCTTGAGCAGGGCAATGCGGATGCCATGTTGGCGGACCAACGCCAGGGCCTGTTCGGCGCCGGCGATAAAGGCGGCGCTGACGTCTTCGCCCGCCACCGTCAGCACCGGCAGGCGACCATCAAGCACCAGCGCGCCCTGGCCGCCGGCAATTTCCGCCGGCGCTCGCGGGGTCGGCAAGCCACCGGCCACTTCCGGGCACAGCGCGACGACTCGCCCCTCCGCCTGCCAGTGCTGCAGCTGATCGAAGGGGCCGTGGGCGCCGCCGTCATAGCGCACGGGATGACCCAACAGGCAGCGGCTGACCAATATCTTTTGCATACAGCCTTCTCCAGCATCGATGAATAACGCACGACACGCTCTTGTAGCCCGGATGCAATCCGGGGAAAGCCTGTGCATGCACCACCGCCCCGGATTGCGCCTAGGCTTATTCGGGCTACGAGATCGCGCCTATTCGACGCCCCATCGCCAGCGCCCGGATTGCATCCGAGCTACCAGAGCCCCTCACCGCGTCGCCTGAACCAGCCGGTCAGCGACAAGCGCTCGCGGCTGGCCGGCAGCACCTCGTGGGGCAGGTCGGCCGAGAGAAACACCACCAGAGTGCCGGCTTCGGGCAGAACATCATGGGTCGAGCCGTCCGCCAGGTACAGGCGCAAGGCGCCGCCCTGCTCGGCCTGCCAATCCGGGTTGAGATAGAACACCGCCGACACCGCGCGACGGTCGTCGTCGCGGAAACGGTCCAGGTGCTTCTGATAGAAGGCGCCGGGCGGATACAGGGCGAAGTGGCTTTCGTAATCCTCCAGGCCCAGGTACAGGTTCCGATTGATCGCCTGGCGCAGCTCGTCGAAAAGTGCCAGGTACTGATCGCAGCAAGCCGCCTGGCCCGGCTCCAGCCACTGGATACGGTCGCCGCGAATGCCTTCGCTGATCTGCTGCGCCTCGCCACGGCCGACGCCGGCAGGCGCCAAAACGCCTTGCCCGGCGCGGCGACGGCACTCATCGGCCAAGGCCAGGGTCAGAGATTGCGGGACGAACAGCTTTTGTTGCGACCAACCCCGGGTAGCGAGGTCGTCGACGATGCAAGCGAGTGAGGTATCTGAAGTCATGCCGGCGATTATCCGCGCGCAGGCTTTACCTCGACAAGCCACCCCCGGCCCATTGAAAATAGCCGCCCGCGAGACAGGAATCCGTATGCGCATCCTTTGTAGTGTTTTGCTGTTGCTGTTCAGCCTCTCCAGCCAGGCCGAGAGCTACCTGCAGTTGTATCAGGCCGCCGGCTGGCCGCAACAACGGGCCAATTTCAACGACGCCCTGCAGGCCGCCCAGACGCGTTACCGCGACAGCCTGCCACCCGCGGTGTATCAGGCCCTGGTGAACAACAGCAATCAGCGTTTCGCCGCGACCGCGATCGATCAGCGGGCGCAACGCGGCCTGCGCGAACAGCTCGCCAATCCGCAACCGGCGCTGCAATTCTTCCAATCACCGCTGGGACGCAAGATCGTCGCCGCCGAAGTGCTCGCCACCCGCCGCGAGCAACTGGCGCGCCATGCCAACGGCCTGCCGCGCATCGAAGCCGAGGCCACTCGACGCCTGCTGATCCGCCACCTGGCCCAGGCGTTGCCGGCCGAGGAAGCCGGCGCCGAGATCAGCCTGGCACTCGCCGGCGTGGCGGCCGACAGCCTCAGCCAGATGCTCCCCGGCCTGTTCGGCGGCGACACCACCCAGGCCATGCTCAATAGCCAGCGCCAGCGGCTGATGGAGCAGATAGGTGCGGACCTGGACAATACCCTGCTGTATGTCTACCGCGACCTGTCCGACCCGGAGCTGGAGGAGTTCGTCGAATTCGCCCAATCCGGTGACGGTCAGGCCTATTACCAGGCGGCGCTGGCCGCGTTGCGCGCGGGTTTGGCGGTCGGCCAGAGCGCCGCCAGCCTGGCGCCGGCCCCGCAGGGGATCTAACTGGCCACAATCGCACCCTCAGCTCAGCTGCCGGCTGAGAAAATCGAAATAGCGCTCGCGCAACGCCGGCGTTTCATTGGCCAGGTGATGACGCGCCTCGGGCAGGCGCAGAATCCGCGGCTCGGCGAACTTTTCCTGTAGCAACGCCAGATTGTGCCGCCAGTCCACGGTCATATCCGCCTCGCCCTGGACGATCAACGGACTGCGCGGGCTGGCCGGTGCATGCTCGATGCGCGGCACCCAACGGCGCAAGGCGCCGACCCAGGCGGTGGGCAGGTTACGCGGCTGCAGCGGGTCACCGCTCTGGATGAAGTCGATAAAGTCGGCGTCGTTGGAGTTGTTGCTGAAGCGCCGGGGAATTTCGCTGACGAAGGCTCGCAACAGGTGATAGCTGAGCTGCGACCAGCCCCAGGCACGCGGCCGCACCAGGGGCGCCAGCAGAATACTTTCGCCGATTTCGGCAGCAGGGCTGCCGGTCAGCAGGTAGTCGATCAGAATCGCCGCGCCGGTGCTCTGCCCGCAGAGATGCCAGGGCTGCGGCATGGCGAGGTTGGCGGCTTGTTCCAGCAAGGCCCGCAGCACCACCTGGTATTCGGCGAAATCCCCGATACTGGCGCGCGGACCGCTGGACAGCCCATGCCCCGGCAGGTCGCAGGTCAGCACGGAGAATCCCATGCCCAGCGCCCACTCGATCACATGGCGATACAGCCCGCTGTGGTCGTAGTAGCCATGTAGCAGTACCAGGGTCGCGCGCGGTTCCTGTGGCCACCAGGCTTGTACGACGATCCGGTAGCCACCGGCCTCGATCACTCCCATGCGGGTGTGCTGCGCGTCCATCTCGGCAAAACCGTAAAAGTTCCGGTAGGCCTGCTGCTGCGCCGACAGCGGCGAAGCTGCGGCCAAGGGTCGCAGCTCGGCAAGCAGGAGTTCAGGTCGAAAAGGCTCTGGCATAAGGCTTCCATCGAATCCAACGGGTGCATCGCAGGCCATCCCGGCGAGCGACATCGAAGGGGAATATTCAGCTGCGCGGCCGGTCATGGCAAGCTGCGCGCCTGTATACAGAGACCGACCATGCCGCAATCCACCCGCAAGATCCTGCTTACCGTGCTGCTACTCGGGCTCTGGGGGCTCGCCATGCTCGCGGCGTGGCGCTGGTACGAAGCGCGCTATCTGCGCAGCTTCAGCGATCAAACCGCCCTGTTCTACGGCGACCAACTGCGCCTGCCCGACGAGCTGGCCGGGCCCGGGCCGATCCGTCTGGTGCATTTCTGGGACCCGGCCTGCCCCTGCAACGTCGGCAATCAGCAACACCTGAGCGAGCTGATCGCCCACTACGGCCCCCAGGGCGTGCAGTTCTACGCGGTGCAAAAAAACGGCAGCAAGGGGCATTTGCCCACCACCCTGAGCGGCCTGAAGAACCTGCCCGGCTTCGCCGGCAGCGAGCAGTTGCCGGCCAGCCCGGCGGTGGCGATCTGGGATCGAAGCGGCCAACTGGCCTATTTCGGCCCTTACAGCAGCGGCGCCACCTGCAATTCGAGCAACAGTTTTATCGAGCCGATTCTCGAGGCGTTGGCGGCCGGACGCCAGGTGAGTGCGAGCAATAACCTCGCGGTCGGTTGCTTCTGCGCTTGGTCCGTAGCGGACGACTGACCCGCGACCACACCAACCTGCTGACAAGCCGGCGCCTTTCGCGCGGCTAATCTTCAGCGGCGCTCGCGACCTGCAAATGCGCGCGATATTGATGGGGCGTGCTGCCGTACCAGCGTTTGAAGGCGCGGTAGAACGGCGACAGTTCGGCGAAGCCACAAGCCCGGGCCACGTCGCGAATGGGCCCACCCTCAGCCAGTAGTTGCAACGCGCGCTGCTGGCGCAAACCCTCGCGCAGGCCACGCAGGTTCAGGCCCTGTTGCGCCAGGGCGCGCTGCAGGGCACCGCTGGCCATCCCCAGTTCGCGCGCCAGGTCGGGTAGACGGCAATCCTGCTCGGCCAGGCGTTGCTGCAAAAGAACATGCAATTGCTTGAGCAGCTGGTTTTCGTCCAGCGCATGCAGCTGGGTAGTCGCGTGCCGGCTGAGCAGCTCATACAGACCGCTGTTGGCGGTACGCGATGGCCGCTTGAGCAACACCAGGGGCAGGCTCAGGCTGTCGTGCGCCTGGCCGAAGCGCGGCAGCAGGCCGAACAGCCGCCGATGCTCGTCGGTGCGTGGCGGCGCGGCATGTCGGAAGCTCACAGCGGTGACCCGCAGTTCGCCATCGCAGACCGAATCCAGCAATTTGATCAGCAGTAGCGTCAGGCACTCCATCTGCTGGCGCAGCGGCGGTGAACCGAGGTAATTAAGGTCGAAGATCAGCTGCGCCTGATCGCTCAAGATATCCAGGCGCGCGGCGAACCCGCCCGACAGCAGATGCTGAAAGCGCACGAAGGTTTCCAACCCTTGCTGCAGGTCGCGGCTCGCCAGCAGCAGGCAACCGACCACATCGAGCAGACGCGGCTTGATCGCCTCGCCCAGGTGCAGGCCGATATCCACGTCGTCGGTTATCTGCACCAGACCGCGCCAGAACAGCGGCGCATCCTCGTGTGCCAGACGCTCGTCGAGGATCGGTGGTGGTAGGCGCCGGTAATGGTAGATGCGTCGATAGACCTCGGCGGGATCAAGGCCGAGTTGCTCCATGGCCTCGTACAGCAGGCGCCGCAGAGAGGCGGAATGGGTCAGAGGATTGCCGGAGTAGGTGATCATCGAAGCCTCAAAGTTGACCGAATACTTCCATTCGGCACATCAAGGGTCAATAGCTGCCACCGGTCAACCTGAGCAGAATGCACTCCCGCTCAACAAGGAAGTCGTAATGAAACGCACCCTGATCGTGCTCGCCCTGCTAATCGCCAGCGTTACGGCAGGCACGGCCTGGTACCTCGATAGCAAACTGCCGCAACGCGACGGCGAACTCTCGCTGGCCGGGTTGCAGGCGCCGGTCAGCGTGCGCTATGACGAACGCGGGGTGCCACATATCCAGGCGCAGCACGAAGCCGATATGTACCGTGCGCTGGGCTACGTGCATGCCCAGGACCGCCTGTTCCAGATGGAAGTGCTGCGGCGCCTGGCCCGCGGCGAACTGGCCGAGGTGCTGGGCCCCAAGCTGGTGGACACCGATCGGCTATTCCGCACCCTGGGCATTCGCGCTTATGCCGACGCCTACGCCCGGAATATGGACATGAGCAGCCCGGCGGCCCAGGCACTGTCGGCGTACCTGGATGGTGTCAATCAGTACCAGGCCAGCCGGCCGGCACCGATGGAGTTCGACCTGCTGGGCATCGAAAAGCGCCCGTTCACGGTGGCCGACACCATCAGCGTGGCCGGTTTCATGGCCTACAGTTTCGCCGCCGCATTCCGCACCGAACCGGTATTGAGCTATATCCGCGACGAACTCGGCGCCGACTACCTGAAGGCCTTCGACCTCGATTGGCATCCACAGGGAGTGCTCGGGCGACGATTGACCGCCGGCGACTGGCAGGACCTCAACGCCATCGCCCACACCAGCCACGCCGCCCTGCGCGACGCCGGCCTGCCGCAATTCGAAGGCAGCAATGCCTGGGCCGTATCCGGCAGCCGCACCGCCAGCGGCAAACCCTTGCTGGCCGGCGACCCGCATATCCGCTTCGCCGTACCTGCGGTGTGGTACGAAGCGCACCTGAGCTATCCGGGCTTCGAGCTCTACGGCTATCACCAGGCGCTCAACCCGGTCGCCTCCCTGGGCCACAACCGTGACTTCGCCTGGAGCCTGACGATGTTCCAGAACGACGACCTCGACCTGATCGCGGAAACCGCCAACCCGGCCAATCCCAACCAGGTTCGCTACCGCGGTGCCTGGGTCGACCTGCAAAGCCGCGAGGAAGTGATCGCGGTAAAGGGTGCGGAACCTGTGACCCTCACCCTGCGTACCTCGCCCCACGGACCGATTATCAACGCCGCCCTGGGCGAGAGCGCCGGCAGCACGCCCATCGCCATGTGGTGGGCGTTTCTCGAGACCGCCAACCCGCTGCTCGAGGGCTTCTACCAGCTCAATCGCGCCGACAGCCTGGACAAGGCCCGCGCCGCCGCCGAACAGATCGAAGCGCCGGGGCTCAATGTGATCTGGGCCTCGGCCTCCGGCGATATCGGCTGGTGGGCCGCGGCCAAGCTGCCGCGACGTCCGAGCGGGGTCAACCCGAGCTTTATTCTCGACGCGAGCAAAGGCGAGGCGGAAAAACTCGGCTTCTACCCGTTCAGCTCCAACCCCCAGGAAGAGAATCCCGCACGCGGCTATATCGTCTCGGCCAACTTCCAGCCCCAGGCCGCCAGCGGCATCGAAATCCCCGGCTACTACAACCCCGCCGAGCGCGGCCAACGCCTCGACCAGCAACTGGCCGACAGCATGGTGAAGTGGGACCTGCACAACAGCCAGGCGCTGCAGCTCGACGCCGGCAACGGCTACGCGAACAAGCTGCTGACACCGATCATCGACGAGCTGCGCGCCGCCGCCAACGGTGAACAGGAGCGCGCACTGGTCGAGCAACTGGCGGGCTGGAATGGCGACCACAGCCTCGACTCGGTAGCCGCGACGCTGTTCAACCAACTGCTCTACCAATTGACCCGGCAAGCCATGGCCGACGAACTGAGCGGCGCCTTCTTCGACAACCTGCTGACCACCCGCGCCCTGGATTCCGCGCTACCGCGCCTGTTCGCCGATGCCGGCTCGCCCTGGTGGGACAACCGCGACAGCAAGGCCGTGGAAAGCCGCGCCGATATCGTCAGGCTCGCTTGGCGAGCCAGCCTCGCCCATCTGCGCGAAACCCTCGGCGACGACCCGACGCATTGGCAATGGGGAAATGCCCATACCCTCACCCACAACCACCCGCTGGGCCAGCAGAAGCCTCTGGACAAGCTGCTCAACGTCGGCCCCTTCGCCACGCCGGGCAGCCACGAAACCCCCAATAACATGTCACAGCGAATCGGCCCGGCACCCTGGACGGTGGCCTATGGTCCCTCCACCCGCAGGCTGGTCGACCTGGCCAACGCCGATCTGGCGCTCGGCGGCAACCCGGTCGGGCAAAGCGGCGTACCCTTCGACGCCCACTACAGCGACCAGGCCGAGGCCTTTGTTGCCGGCCAGTACCAACCGCAGCACCTGAGCGAGGCGGACGTGGCGAACAATACCCGCAGCACCCTGACGCTGTTGCCGCCGCGCTAAGCGGCCGGAACTTCGGCGGAATTTGAGCGCAGATCGGCAAATCGAGTCGAAACAGACGACGAACTTGCCAGCGCATCGATGCTGACCCGATTGAACAGCGGGCTGGTGAGGGCTTTAATCGAGCTGACGGGGCGGCGCAGGACTGCGGCCTGCCCCGAGCATTGTGCAATCCAGCGGGGCCGCCGCGCCCATCAGGAGCATCCATGTACGCCCTCAAATGGTCCGCCTCCGAGAAGAAGCTCGCACACCGGGTGTTCGAAGAGGCACTCGCAACCGAACTGGCCGAGATCATGACGACGCTCAAAAAAAGAGTCGCCGCCGCCGCGGAGCCCGACGAGATGTGGGCCATCCAGGAGTACCTGGAGCGCAAAAGGCGCGAGATCGACCGCAAATACGACTATCGCTACTCGCAGTTGCCCCGTGTATTCGCTCAGCTACTGCGTCAAGGACACATCCAGGAGGCCCAACTGGCGGGCCTGGCGGAAGAGAAGCTGGAGTGCATTCGGCACCTCGCATCGCTCTGAGGCGAAGGCAACGTAAGCGGCCTCACGGAAAATAGAGGACAGGTCACTATCGACTGTCAGGTACAAGAACTGCTGGGTAGCCCAGAATACTGAGCTACCCCATCCCCCAGCGCCCCGAACAAGGAAGCTCCATGCGCATCATCGCCGTCCTGATCCTGCTGCTGTGCCAGGCCGCATACGCCGCCGAAACCGTCAATGACGTCAGCGGCATGAATCCCATCGAAGTCGCCCAGGTGCTCGCGCCGACCGAGCTGAGTCAGATAGTCGAGGCGGTGCGTGAACACCCCGGCCCCATTGCCATCGGCGGCGCTCGCTTCAGCATGGGCGGGCAGACCGCCACCGAAGGCGCCCTGCAACTGGACATGCGCGACTTCGACGAAGTGCTGGAATTCTCCGCCGAGCGCCGGGAAATCCGCGTGCAAGCCGGCATCACCTGGCGCGAAGTGCTCGAATACATCGACCCTTACGGCCTGTCGCCGCAAATCATGCAGTCCTACGCCAACTTCACCGTCGGCGGCGCCCTCAGTGTCAACGCTCATGGCCGCTATGTCGGCCAGGGCCCGCTGGTACTCGGCGTGCGCTCGCTGCGCCTGGTGCTGGCCGACGGCAACCTGGTAGACGCCAGCCCGACGCACAACAGCGAACTGTTCTACGGCGCCATCGGCGGCTACGGCGGGCTCGGCGTGATCGTCGAAGCCACCCTGCCGCTGGTCGACAACAGCAAACTGCTGCGTCAATCGCAACTGATGCCGCTCAGCCAATACCCAGCGTTCTTCGCCAGCCAGGTACGCGACAACCCGGATATGGTGATGCACAACGGCATCCTCTATACCGACGACTACGACAGTGTGCGCGCCGTGTCCTACCTGCGCAGCGACGCGCCACTGACGATACCCGAGCGCCTGGTCCCCAGCACACGCAGCTACGGGGCACTGCGCGCCGCCCTGGCGCTGGCCAGCAGCCCCGGCGGCAGCAAAGTACGCAAGGCGCTGATCGACCCATTGCTGCTCAAGGGCGCGCCGGTGCAGTGGCGCAACCACCAGGCCAGCCTCGACGTCGGCGAACTGCAACCGATCTCCGGCCCCGACTACAGCTACGTACTGCAGGAATACTTCGTGCCCGAGGCGCAGCTGCAAAGCTTCGTCGCCGGCATGCATCGGCTACTCGACCAGCACCGGGTGAATATCGCCAACGTCTCCATCCGCCACGCCAAGGCCGACCCCGGCACCCTGCTGGCCTGGGCCCGCGGCGACACCTTCGCCCTGGTGCTCTACTACCGCCAAGGCGTCTCGCCCGGCGACCGCACCGCTGTCGCCAACTGGACCAGCGAGTTGATCGACCTGGCCATCGCCCATCAGGGCAGCTACTACCTGCCCTATCAGATCCACGCCAGCCGAGAACAATTCCTCGCCGCCTACCCCTGCGCCGAAGAGTTCTTCGCCCTGAAAAAGCGCCTCGACCCAAGCAATAAATTCCGCAATAAGTTGTGGGATGCGTACTACCGGTAGGCGCAGTTCAAAAAAAGCCACGAAGACTTGAGCCGCCGAGCAATGCTGGGCACGCTGCCGGCATACAGGACACTCCCCACCAGCAGGGTGCAATATGGACGTTGTGAAAAGCCTTCACCCGGGCAAAAAACGGCATTAAATGCTTTGCCGAACGTTATGGCGACGACCTCGTAGCCGTGAGCTACCGCCAGGATGGCGAAAGCCATATCAGTTTCAACAGCGGTATGCGTCATACCATCCAAAATTCTCTTTCAAAAAATACCGAGAACTAAATCTTTTATAGTTTGCGAAGAAGCAAGACATGCCCTTTGGGCCAACCTAAACATACAAGGAGTGTACAAATGAAAAAAAGCGTCGCCATCACTGCAATTGCACTATCCATCTCTGGATGTACAAGCACACTAAAGGATATAAACACTGGCCTGTCGACTATTAACAGCGGCCTTTCTACCGTAAACAGCACGCTATCCGGACAGCCGGCGCTACAACAAGGAAGCGGCGCCTCACTATCTTCAACGCAACAGGCCAAGCTACAGTCAACGCTGAGTCAAAAAACCCAGGACAAAAATATCGACACCGCCATATCTGAAGCATCGCCAGTGATTTCTGAGTTTATCGGCATGAATTCTTGTATCACTAATTACAACGGCAGCATGCTCAACAGATACGCAGCACCAGGAAAGCGATACGCAAGCAACAACTACCTAGGCGCACCAGTACCACAAATGCGCTATCACAATAAAACCTCATGCGCCAGCGTCCTGAGAATTCAGGATTGGAAAATGCCCGCCAGAAATGCACTGCGCTTTGAAGTCTCATATATCTCAGATACAAGCGGCGAAGTGGTAAAAGGCAATCATGAAGTCGTTAAGCAGCCAAGCGGTGAGTGGCTGTTTACTCGTTAATCTCTGCGCACTATGGCGAACGACTAAAGTCACTTTACTCTTGTTCACTGTGAGCGACTTAACCCCTTCATCCAGAAAGCACAGGCTTCATAGATAAAAATGAATTTGAAAATGAAAAAATCACTAATGCTGGCGTCAATTCTCTTAGCTGGCTGCACCGACGCTTCGAAAACACCCGAGATAAAAGATATCGAAAATATCACTATCAATGACAAAAGCTATACGGCAATACAGTATGTAAGGGAATTTTGTCAGTTCCCCGAGGCCGAGAAAGATATCAACTGTTTTAAAGCGTCCAAGCAAGCAAACAAAGATATGTCCAAGTTACGTAATATTAAGTGGTAACGAAAATCCGGGAGAGCAGATTGCGACAAAGCGTTAACCGCGATCTGCATCCACCATTGCACAAATAAAATAATTAGCATGCCGAATTAGATTTTTAGTGCACATAAGTAATAAAACGCCCCCTAAATCCTGCTTACCATCGGCATCTTCTTCTATGCTGGAGTGGTCCCATACTTCGAAATCAATGTTAGCCATGTTTTCAACCCCAACTGGAAACCACATGCACGGCTGCACGAGGTCTGGCAGCTGTCCACCAATACCTCCACCGGTATTTCCAGCCTGTGGCTGACATGGGCGAAGAGCAATTTCCGCCTTACCGCTTTGATGACGATTTTGGTTACCGGTGGACTTTTGCTGGCTTATCTATTGCGCGACTATTATGGCGGCTCCATGGTACTGCTCGACGGCAACGAGAAAACCATATTCGGCTTGAACCTGGGGATGTTTGCGTACTCACTGGCTATTCTCTTGGCCGCAATTGCGGTCGTTATTCAATATCGCCTGCAAACCGCACAGTAGCGAACGAGTCATGAAAAAGAGTCTTATATGCAAAAAATAGAATTCGGCGCTGGAATCTTTACCGTCAAAAACTTCCTCTCCCCAACTGAGTGCGCTTCGTATATTCAGATGAGTGAAAATATCGGGTTCGAAGAGGCCGCAATTCAGACCAGAGAGGGTCCGGAAGTGCTGAAAACGGTTAGAAATAACGATCGCATAATTTTTGACGATATTGATCTAGCCGCCTTTCTCTTCGAACGAGCCAAGCAGTTTCTGCCTGACAGCATCGATGATTGGAGGCTATTGGGCCTGAACGAGCGGTTCAGATTTTATTGATACACGCCCGAGCAATATTTCAAATGGCACAAGGACGGTTTCTATTGCCGGAGCAACACTGAGGTCAGTCAGCTGTCGCTATTGCTGTACCTGAACGGCGATTATGCCGGCGGCGAAACGGAATTCCGATGGGATGTTATTAAACCGGAGGCTGGCATGGCCTTGGCTTTCCCCCACTTGATGATGCATCAAGGCGCTGCGATTATTTCCGGGGTCAAATACGTGTTACGCACGGATGTGATGTATAAGCGGCAGGTCTGACAGAGACAGCCTCTTATCATCCGCATAGCAGCAAAGCGATAAGCAACCGAGCCATCTCTTTAGTAAACAGCATGAGCCAAACAGGATGAAATAATGAAAGTCAGATACTTGATTTTAATCCCTCTCGTCATAGCCGGATGTTCTAGCAGGGGCGCTTATGAAGGTATTCAAACCAGTAACAGATTCGAGTGCACCAAGCTTCCGCCATCGCAATATGATGAATGCATGAAGAATGCCAATAAACCCTATGATGAATATGAACGCGAACGGCAGGAAGTACTGGAGCAATAGCGCTCAGGTCTGGCCTGAGATTCCGTTCTTACGATACTCACTTCAGCCCGTGTAGTTGCGCGAGCGATTCCGGTCGAAGATCGTCGATCTCTGCGGCCCCAAAATTGGCCTGCTCGCTGCTCTTCTCCATGCAGCCCCATTGATCCTGCCCTACCAGATTCACGCAAGCCGCGAACAATTCTTCGCCCTGAAAAAGCGCCTCGACCCAAGCAATAAATTCCGCAATAAGTTGTGGGATGCGTACTACCGCTAGATGCAGCAGGTTCGGCGTCGCTGCATACGCCATCGGGAGCCGGGGCTTCGTCTATCGCCGTATGTCGATTCAATAGCCACTGGCCGGGGCGGCTCCTTGCAGGCCGCGCGATCTGATCAATACTCCCAGAAGCAAAAGCCCACTGCGAAGGAGAATCCCGATGGCTAAAAACTGGTTTACAAGCAAATGGCTGCTTCCGCTGCTCGCCCTCACCAGCACTCTCGCCTGGGCCGAAGAGCCGGTGGTGATTGATGTCGATATCGAAAACCCGCCGTTCATGTATGCCGAGAACGGCCAGGCCAAAGGCATCTATCCAGAACTGGTGAAAGAAGCCTTCTCCCGCATGCAGGTGCCCGTCACCCTCGCCGCCCGGCCGTGGAAACGGGTGATCGAAGAGATCGATCAGGGCGAGGCGGGTGTCGCCGGTATCTACTCCAGCGAAGAACGGCGGCAGAAGTACGATTACAGCGACGTGATCATGGTGGAGAACATTGCGGTGTACTTCCATCAGGACAATCCGGTGAACTACGAGAACATGGACAGCCTGAACGGTAAACGGGTCGGCACCATTCGCGGCTGGCTGTATACCGATGAATTCAGTGCGGCGGACAAGGCCGGCAAGCTGACCATCGACGAAGTGAGTGGCGACGAAAAGAACTTCCAGAAGTTGGCGGCCAAGCGGGTCGACGCAGTGCTGGCCATCGAACAGTCCGGCAACGCCCTGCTCGCTACCGGAAACTTCCCCGGCGTGCAGATGAACGCCAAGTATCTGTCTTCCGCCGAGTCCTACCTGGCCTTCAACAAGTCCACCAAGCGGCAGGATCTGCTGAGCAAGTTCAACGAAGCCATCGCGCAGATGAAAGCCGATGGCAGCTTCGACCGCATCGTCGCCGAAGCCGCCAAACACTGAGGGGCAACCCGGCGGGGGCAATCGCCTCCGCTTTTCTCCCCGTTCACCCTGCGTCACCCGAGGTCGCGGTGCATCCGCGGCCCGCGCTTTCACTTCGTCGAACCCAACGACAACGAGTTCACCGTCTGCAGCGATGCCGGTGTTTAATCGATAGCCTGGCCCCACCAATCAAAACGAGGCTCGTCGATGCGAAGCGGAAACCTGTTTGCTGATGCCATGCCCCCTGCCGAGGGCGAGCGCTTCGAAACCCTGTTGCAGCATCGGAACCTGGTCGTCGAGCGCATTCTCAGCTCTGCGGCGATAACGCCGAGCGAGTACGTGCAGACGCAGGACGAGTGGGTGCTGCTGGCCCATGGCGAGGCGGAGATGCTGGTCGATGGCGAGTCGGTGGTACTGGCAGCGGGCGATTATCTATTCCTGCCGGCGGGTATGCCCCATACCGTGATGCGGGTTTCCGAGGGTGCGATCTGGCTGGCCGTGCATCTGCATCCGGAGCGGACGGAAACCACCTAGCCCGGCGCGCGGGCGAAGCGCAGTACCGCCTCACGCATGGCGACGGCAATCACCGTGGCCTGAGCCTCGTCGTGCACCGCCCGGGCGATCTGCAGGCCGCCGCTAAGCATCGCCAGGATGGCCCAGGCGCGCTCCCGGCGTAGCTCGGGGTCGAGGTGGGTCAGGCCGGTTTCCAGGGTCTCGACCACCCGTTCGATGCCCTGCTGGTAAACCGCCCGTACCTGTTCGCTGCCGCGCATTACCTCGCCGGTCAGGCCCGGCACAGCACAGCCGCCGGCAAGATTGGCGCGGTGTTCGCGGCTGAAGTAATAGTCCACCAGCGCGCTCAGCCAATCCTGCTGCGGGTCGGCGATCGCCTGTTGCATGGTTTGCTGGAAATCATCGAGCCCGGCCGCCACTGCGGCTTCGAACGCCGCCGCCTTGGACGGGAAGTGCTTGTAGAAGGCTCCCGACGTTACCCCTGCCTCGCGCGCCAGGCCATCGACCCCGGCGCCGCCATAACCTTCCAGGCGAAAACCGCGGCCGGCGGCCGCAAGGATGTTCGCTGCGGTTTTCTGCTTTTGTTCCGGTGTGTAGCGCATGGGCAATTCTTCCGTCAGGCAGTGAGCGCATTGTACTTGACAGGATAACGATCGCAATCCTATCTTGGATCACGGTCGTTATCCTATGGATTGCACCGTACCCAACAGGACGTACATTTCCCACTGACAGGAACTCATCATGTCGAAAGCCTTCGTCTACACCGAGCTGCAAATCTCCCTACCCTTCGCCCAAGCGCCATGGCGCGAACTCAATACGCAGATAGTCGAACAGCCGGGTTTCCGCAATAAAACCTGGCTCGCCGGGTCGCTGAACCAGTCGGTCGGCGGGTTCTACGAGTTCGACTCGATCGCCAACGCGAAACGCTTCGTCACCGGCTACTTCCCTGCGGAGGCCCGCAAATTCGGAGTTGCGCAGACCACCCGGGTGTTCGACATGGCCGCCGTTGAAGAGGCCAGCCGGCAGATGAGCTCGGCATATTTCGGCGTACGCCCGGAACGCTGCCCAGGCGCCTTCGTCTACACCGAAGTGCAACTGTCGGTGCCCTTCGATCAAGCACCGTGGCGCGAGATGAATCCGATCCTCAAGCGCCAGCCCGGGTTGCTGCACAAAACCTGGCTGAGCGGTGTGGACAACCAGTCGGTGGGCGGCTTCTACGCGTTCGACAACCTCGACAACGCGCGGCGTTTCGTCACCGACTACTTCCCCGGCGAAACCGCCGAACTGAATGCCGCCTACACCACGCGCCTGTTCGAGGCCGCACCGAGCGAGCAGGCCAGCCGCGCAATGGGCTCCCCGCTCTACGCCTGATGCCCGCGGTACGCCTCCTTTGGGGGGCGTACCGCTGGATTGCAGCGCAGACATTATTTTTCGGGAGTGCAGGCATGAACCAAGACGTCAACGACCACCGGGGCGTCCCGCCGCCCCACCGATTACTGCATACGATGCTGCGCGTAGGTGACCTGCAGCGCTCGTTGCGGTTCTATACCGAACAGCTGGGTATGCGCATGTTGCGCCGTGAGGACTATCCCGGCGAGCGCTTCACCCTGGCCTTCGTCGGCTATGAGGACGAGCGCGCGGGCACGGTGCTGGAACTGACTCACAACTGGGACACGCAGGCGTACGAGCCGGGCAGCGCATTCGGCCATATTGCACTGGCGGTGACCGACATCCATGCCACTTGTAGCGGGCTTGAGGCCGCCGGGGTGCCGATACCGCGGGCGCCTGGGCCCATGGCCGCCGTTGCAGCGGGACGTAGCCAGGACGACATCATCGCCTTTATCGAAGACCCCGACGGCTATCGCATCGAGCTGATCGAATCCGCCGGCAGCCTGCTTTAAGATCGCTAAAATCGCGCTACCGAGCAGGCATCCAGGCGACACGCAACCTTCCGGCCAACGGCGGGTTCGCCGACGGAACCTCCCTTTGCGGCCGAGCTCAAATCGCTTGCTGCGGCCATTCGCGCGCAGGCGCTGTTTCTCATGGACCTGGAAGAAACCGCACATCATGGATATTGGCGCTGTTAAACGCTTTTGCTTGAGCTTCCCCGGTGCACAGGAGCAGCTGCTGGCTGCGCCTGCGAACGTGCTGGTCTATAGCGTCGGTGGCAAGCAGTTCGCCTACTTCAAGACCAGCGAACCACAGCGCTGGCGTTTCAGCATTCGCGTGACGCCGGACAGGTTTATCGAACTGACCGATCAACCCAGCGTGACCCCGGCGCGCTATCTGCAGCGTTTTCACTGGGTATCCATGGTCAGCACCCAGGCCCTTGATCCCGACTACCTCCAGCAGTTGATCGCCTGGTCTTACCACAAGGCGCTCGGCAGCTTGCCCCAAAAAACCCAGCGCGCCCTCGCGTCGGCTGCGCATGAATAAGGCTTTTCCATTCCCTTCACACGGACGACCACCGAGATGAACATCAGCGAAGCCACACTCAACGGTTTAAGCACCATCGCCATGCTGATCAGTGAATCGAACAAGGATGTCGCCCTGCGGTTCGGGCTGAATGCGAACAATTGTCCGAAGCACCCGTCGTTCTGCACGCCCGAATGGGTAAAGGCCGATTTCGCCCGCGGCGAGAAGTATTTCGTCATTGCCGAGAACGCCACGCCCATAGGCTGCGTGGCCTATGAAAGCCCGCGTGCCGGGATCGCCTACCTGAACCGGCTGTCGGTGCTGCCCAAACACCGCAAACGTGGCGTCGGCACCCGGCTGGTCGAGCACTTTATCCAGTATGCGGAAACGCAGGCGGTGCAAATCATCAGCATCGGCGTGATCGAACAACATCTCGAACTGCAGCGCTGGTATCGAGCGCTGGGTTTCAAGGACGGCGAAAGCAAGGAATTCCCGCACCTGCCGTTCGTGGTGAAGTACATGAGCTACAGCTTTGCCCCGGAGGCGGCGGTTTCCAGGGATTTGCGCATCTAGCAGCCGAACACCTATACCTGATGTGGCCTCTGCTCAGCAGGAGCACGCATGGGCTAGGACGAGCGAATAACCATGCGGACGAGAGCGGCTTTCGCGCATCAGGAAGGGGGCGGCGACTTGGCTTTTACACTCAGGAACAACCTCGGCCTGCTGTTATTGCTGCTGGGGCTGGCGAGCCCGCTGCTGGTTGACCCGGCCCGGGCGGCGTCACGCACGCCGGAACCACGGCAATCGTTGCGGGTTGATGGTGTCGAGCGCAGCTATGTGGTGCGCGCGGCCCACCTTCCCAAACCGTGGATGCAACGGGTGCCGCTGGTGCTGGTGCTACATGGCGGCGGCGGCAACGCGGCCAATGCGGAAACCATGACCGGCTTCAGCGAGAAGGCCCGGCAGGAAGGTTTTATCGTCGCCTACCCCGAGGGCAGTAGCCGCTTCGCCGGCAAACTGCTGACCTGGAATGCCGGCCATTGCTGCGGCTATGCGATGAATCGGCATGTCGACGATGTGGCCTTTATCCGCGCGCTGATCGAGCACCTGATCGAAACGTATCCGGTGGACCCGCAGCGGGTCTATGTCACCGGCATGTCCAACGGCGGCATGATGAGCCACCGCCTCGGCATCGAACTGGCGCCCCAGCTCGCCGCCATAGCGCCGGTGGTCGCGACCCTGTTCGGCGACGAACCACAACCGCGCGGCCCGCTGCCCACGCTGATGATCAACGGTCTGCTCGACAAGGCGGTGCCCCACCTCGGCGGCCCTCCCGGCGGACGGGTTAGCGATGCCTGGGATGGCACACCGACCAAGCCGGCGCTTGCCCAGGCGGAGTTCTGGGCGAAGGCCAATGGCTGCGCCGGGACTCCGTCGCAACAGGACAACGGCGACTACCTGCTATGGCGCTATACCTGTGCGCCCGACGCGGCGGTGATGCTGTACCTGATCAAGGATAACGGCCATGCCTGGCCGGGCGGGCAACCGGGCAGTCGCCGCGGCGATACGCCCAGTACCGCGCTGAACGCGACGGATGTCATTTGGCGGTTCTTCCAGGCTCAGGCAAAACGCTGAACATCTGCATGGTGCCGATAGCCCAGACGTAATCCGGGGGCGGCATCGACTACACCAATACCTCGGGCTTCATTGTGTGCGCAGCCTGGTTGACCGCGGAAGAACGAGATGGCGGACAGGCCTTTGGCATGTCCGCCATCTCGCTGGTCAGGCGGGAGCGTGCAGCTGCGATGGATCGCGACGATTGTCCGGACCGCTCTGCAAGTGCACACCGGTGGTTTCGTCCATGGCCTGCTGCAAGGCCTTCTTGCGCTTCTGCTCGGCACGACGGGCAAAGAACCAGATCAGGAAGGTGATCAGCGATACCGACAGCAGAATCAGACTGGCCACCGCGTTGATTTCCGGCTTCACACCCAGACGCACGGCGGAGAAGACCTCCATCGGCAGGGTGGTGGAGCCTGGCCCGGATACGAAGCTGGCGAGCACCAGATCATCCAGCGACAAGGCGAAGGACATCATGCCGCCGGCCGCCAGCGACGGCGCGATCATCGGGATGGTGATCAAAAAGAACACCTTCCAGGGTTTCGCGCCCAGGTCCATGGCCGCCTCTTCGATGGACAGGTCCAGCTCACGCAGACGCGCCGAGACCACCACCGAGACATAGGAGGCGCAGAAGGTGGTGTGGGCGATCCAGATGGTCAGCACGCCGCGCTCCGCCGGCCAGCCGATCATCTGCGCCATGGCCACGAACAGCAGCAACAGCGACAGACCGGTGATCACTTCGGGCATCACCAGCGGTGCGGTGACCAGGCCACCGAACAGCGTGCGGCCCTTGAAGCGGGTCACCCGGGTCAGCACGAACGCCGCCATGGTCCCCAGCACTACCGCAGCGAACGCGGTGTAGCAGGCGATTTCCAGGGAACGCATCACCGCGCTCATCAACTGGGTGTTGTCGAGCAGGCCGATATACCACTTCAGCGACCAGCCGCCCCACACCGTGACCAGACGCGAGCCGTTGAACGAGTAGATCACCAGGATCAGCATCGGCAGGTAGATGAACAGCAGGCCGAGCCACAGCATAAAGTTGGAGAAACGGTACTTGTTCATTCCCTGCCCTCCATCTCTTTGGCCTGGTTACGGTTGAATAGAATGATTGGCACGATCAGGATCGCCAGCATCACCACCGCCAGGGCGGACGCCACCGGCCAGTCGCGGTTATTGAAGAATTCCTGCCAGAGCACCTTGCCGATCATCAGCGTCTCCGGTCCGCCGAGCAGCTCGGGGATGACGAACTCGCCGACCACCGGGATGAACACCAGCATGCAGCCGGCGATGATGCCGTTTTTCGACAGCGGCACGGTGATCTTCCAGAAGCTGTTGAAGGTGCTCGACCCCAGGTCTGCGGCGGCCTCCAGCAGGCTCTGATCGTGCTTCACCAGGTTGGCAAACAGCGGCAGGATCATAAATGGCAGGTAGGAATAGACCACGCCGATATACACCGCGGTGTTGGTGTTGAGGATACGGATCGGTTCGTCGATCAGACCGAGGCTCAGCAGCAGGCTGTTAAGCAGGCCGTTGCTGCTGAGGATGCCCATCCAGGCATAGACCCGGATCAGGATCGCGGTCCAGGTCGGCATCATGATCAACAGCAGAAACACCGTCTGCAATTCCTTGTCGGCACGGGCGATGGCATAGGCCATCGGGTAGCCGATCAGCAGACACAGCAGGGTGCTGAAAAACGCCATCTTCAGCGAGCCGAGGTAGGCGGCCAGGTAGAGGTCGTCCTCGCTGAGGAAGATGTAGTTGCTCAGGTTGACCACCAGCGACAGCTTGCTTTCCACCCAGGTGTAGATCTCGGTGTACGGCGGGATAGCGACCGCGGCTTCGGCGAAGCTGATCTTCAGAACGATGATGAAGGGCAGCAGGAAGAACAGGAACAACCAGAGGAACGGCACCCCGATTACGAAGTGCCGGCCCTTGGGTAGGCGACGGCTGAGGCTTCGGGAAATATTCATGAGCGCAATGCCACCCCGCTGTCATCCTCCCACCAGACATAGACCTGGTCGTCCCAGGTCGGCCGGGCACCGCGGCGTTCGGCGTTGGCGACGAACGACTGGACGATCTTGCCGCTCGGCAGCTCCACATGGAATACCGAATGGCCGCCCAGGTAGGCGATGTCGTGCACGGTGCCGCGCGACCAGTTGTACTCGCAGCTCGGCTGTTCGGTGGTGACCAGCAGCTTTTCCGGACGGATCGCGTAGGTGATGCTCTTGTCCTGCACCGAGGTGCTGACGCCGTGGCCGACGTAGATGTTGCGCTCCAGATCGGGACTGTCGATCAGGGCGTGGCCTTCCATGTCCTCGACCACCTGGCCGTCGAACAGGTTGACGTTGCCGATGAATTCACAGACCAGGCGGCTGGTCGGGGTTTCGTAGATGTCCACCGGGCTGCCGATCTGCGCGATCCAGCCAAGGTGCATGATGGCGATGCGCTGGGCCATGGTCATGGCCTCTTCCTGATCGTGGGTAACCATCACGCAGGTCACGCCGACCCGCTCGATGATCTCGACCAGTTCCAGCTGCATCTGCGAGCGCAGCTTCTTGTCCAGCGCGCCCATGGGCTCATCGAGCAGTAGCAGCTTCGGGCTCTTGGCCAGGGAGCGGGCCAGGGCCACGCGCTGACGCTGGCCGCCGGACAACTGATGCGGTTTGCGCTTGGCGTATTGGCTCATCTGCACCAGCTTGAGCATTTCCTCGACGCGCGCATTGATCTCGGCGGCGGGCATCCTGTCCTGCTTGAGGCCAAACGCGATGTTCTGCGCCACGGTCATGTGCGGAAACAGCGCATAGGACTGGAACATCATGTTGATCGGCCGCTCGTACGGCGGCAGGTCGGTGATGTCCTCGCCGTCGAGGAAGATCCGCCCTTCGGTCGGCCGTTCGAAGCCGGCCAGCATGCGCAGCAGGGTCGACTTGCCGGAACCGGAGCCGCCGAGCAGGGCAAATATCTCGCCCTTGTTGATGGTCAGGGACACATCGTCGACCGCAATGGTTTCGTCGAACTTCTTCGTCACCCGCTCGATTTTGACCAGCACCTCTTTCGGTTGCTGATCGCCCTCTAGAACCTTTTTATAGGCACTGGATGCAACTGCCATTACCAAACTCCCGCAAAAGTAGCACCCGGCCCCGGCGGCCAGGCGTTTCGAAATGATTCAACTGATTCAGCCAACCCACGCTCGCATCGAGGTGTTGCCAAAAAAAATGCGCACCTGAGGCTCTTCTTGTTGTCGGGCAGACCGCAAAAAGGCTCCGAATTTAGAAAAAAGTATTTTCCGTTCAGCTACTTAGCGATAACGAACAACGGCATACCGGCGTAACAGAGGGCCCGCCAGATAGATTGAATAACGCATACAAGCTTCCTTTTATTGTTAGGTATCTGGCGGACGAGCCCGCCAGATATTGGATCGCTTCGTGTGGTCTTACCGGCCCGACTTGACCTTGGTCCAGCTGCGGGTAACGGCACGCTGCACCGACGGGCTCAGCTCGGAGAAGGTGTAGAGCTTCTTGCTGGCTGCTTCGGTCGGGTAGATGCCCGGGTTGTTGCGGATTTCCTCGTCCACCAGCGGCGTGGCGGCCGCGTTGCCGTTCGGATAGGCAACATAGTCGGAGATCGGCGCGATGACTTCCGGGGTGAGGATGTAGTTGAGGAACGCATGGGCCTCATCGACGTTCTTCGCGTCAGCCGGAATCGCCATCATGTCGAAGAACGAGGCCGCGCCTTCCTTGGGAATTGCGTAGGAGACCGGTACGTTGTTCTTCGCTTCTTCGGCACGGGCTTGCGCCTGGAAGACGTCGCCGGACCAGCCCAGGGCGACGCAGATATTGCCGTTGGCCAGGTCGGAGATGTACTTGGAGGAGTGGAAGTAGGTGATGTAAGGACGCACCTTCATCAGCAGCTCTTCGGCCTTCTTCACATCCTCGACGCTGGTCGGGTTCGGCGGCAGGCCCTGGTAGTGCAGCGCGGCGGCATAGATTTCATCCGGCGCATCGAGCATGGAAACACCGCACTCCTTGAGCTTGGCCATGTTTTCCGGCTTGAAGATCACATCCCAGGAGTCGATGGTGTCGACGCCCAGCGCGGCTTTGACCTTCTCCGGGTTGTAACCGATGCCGGTGGTGCCCCACAGGTAGGGGAAGGCGTACTGGTTGCCCGGGTCGGCGTTGTCCAGCGCCTTCATCAGGTCCGGATTGAGGTTCTTCCAGTTCGGCAGCTTGGATTTGTCGAGTTTCTGGAATACCCCGGCCTTGATCTGCTTGGCCAGGAACTGGTTGGAAGGCACCACCACGTCGTAGCCCGAACCACCGGACAGCAGCTTGGCTTCCAGGGTTTCGTTGCTGTCGAAGACGTCGTAGACGACCTTGATACCGGTCTCTTTTTCGAAGTTTGCCAGGGTGTCTTCGGCAATGTAGTCCGACCAGTTATAAACGTGCAGCACTTTTTCCTCGGCTTGCGCGGTGCCGATAACGGCACCCGCCAAGGACAACGCGAGAAGGGTTTTGCCGAATGTATTCATGCTTACAGCTCCTGTTGTCGTATTGGTTTTATTCCAGTAGGTGGTGCAGCCCATCTGCGACACCTTCCGGCGGGCCTGGCTGACGCACTGGCGCAGTCTGGCAAGGACACGGCACTCTTTACAACTTTCAGACGCACAAAGGGCATTGCCTGTGGGTAGCCTGCGAGACAAGTCGCGATTCCCCCCAACCACGGACCCTATCCGCCCCGTCAAGCCAACAACTCTTTCGCGGTCAGGTCGAGGCACAGACGGGCCTTGTCGATCAGTTCGTCGATCTCCGACTCGCTGATCACCAGGGGCGGCGAAATGATCATGGTGTCGCCCACCGCCCGCATGATCAGCCCGTTATTGAAACAGTGACCGCGGCAGATCATCCCGGCGCCCTGCCCGAAACGCTCATGGGTGGCCTTGTCCTTCACCAGTTCGATCGCACCGAGCATGCCAACGCCGCGGACTTCACCCACCAGCGGGTGCTCGGCGAGCTCGCGCAAACGTCTCTGCAAGTAAGGTGCCGTTTGCGCCTTGACCCGCTCGACGATTTTCTCTTCGCGCAGAATGCGGAGGTTTTCCAGAGCCACCGCTGCCGCCACCGGGTGCCCGGAATAGGTGAAGCCGTGGTTGAAGTCGCCGCCCTGGTTGAGCACCTCGACCACTTCGTCGCGCACGATCAGCCCGCCCATGGGGATATAGCCGGAAGTCAGGCCCTTGGCGATGGTCATCATGTCCGGTTTGTTGCCGTAGTAATCGCTGCCGAACCATTCGCCGGTACGGCCGAACCCGCAGATCACCTCATCGGCGACAAACAGGATGTCGTAGCGGGCAAGAATCTCGCGGATCTTCGGCCAGTAGCTGTCCGGCGGCACTATCACGCCGCCCGCGCCCTGAATCGGCTCGGCGATAAACGCCGCGACATTCTCCTCGCCGACTTCGAGAATCTTCGCCTCCAGCTGCTCGGCGGCCCAGATACCGAACGCCTCGGGCGTCATATCGCCGCCTTCGCCGTACCAGTAAGGCTGGGGAATGTGCACGATGCCGGGAATCGGCAGGTCGCCCTGTTCGTGCATGTACTTCATGCCGCCCAGACTGGCCCCGGCGACGGTCGAGCCGTGGTAACCGTTGACCCGGCTGATGATGACCTTCTTGTTCGGCTGGCCCTTGATCGCCCAGTAATGGCGAACCATGCGCAGCATGGTGTCGTTACCTTCCGAACCGGAGCCGGTGAAGAACACGTGGTTCATGCCTTCCGGGGCCAGCTCGGCGATCGCCTTGGCCAATTCCAGCGCCGGCGGCGTGGCGGTCTGGAAGAACATGTTGTAGTAGGGCAATTCCTTCATCTGTTTGGCGGCGGCCTCGGCCAGTTCGGCGCGCCCATAACCGATGGCCACGCACCACAGCCCCGCCATGGCGTCGAGAATCTTGTTGCCCTCGCTGTCCCACAGATATACGCCGTCGGCGCGGGTGATGATTCGCGGGCCACGTTGCGCCAGCTGCTGAAAATCGCTGAAGGGGGCCAGGTGGTGATCGCGGCTCATCGCCTGCCACTCGAGGGTCTGCGGGTTTTTCATAGGCTTGCTCATAGACACACCTTTATTACAGGAACCGCCTGCGGCAGCTCCGAAGTATTCGTTGCGGCCATCTGCCATAGGATCGCCCAGGGCAGATGGCCGGGGTATTACACCGACAGCAAGAGGAACTCGCGCTCCCAGGAGCTGATCACCCGCTTGTAGTTCTCATGCTCGGCGCGCTTCACCGCGACATAGCCGCGCATGAACTTCTCGCCCAGGTACTTCTCGGCCGCCTTGCAGGCTTCCATGCGCTCCAGCGCGTGCTCGATGGTGATCGGCAGGCGCAGGTTGCGGCGCTCGTAGCCGCGGCCCTTGACTGGCGCGCTGGGCTTGATGTCTTCGACCATGCCCATATAGCCGCACAGCAGCGAAGCGGCCAGCACCAGGTAGGGGTTGGCATCGGCACCGGCCAGACGGTTTTCCACCCGGCGATTTTGCGGGTTGGCTTCCGGCACGCGCAGGCCGACAGTGCGGTTCTCTTCGCCCCACTCAACGTTGACCGGTGCCGAGGTGTCCGGCAGGAAGCGACGGAACGAGTTGACGTTGGGCGCGAACAGCGGCAGCAATTCGGGGATGTACTTCTGCAGACCGCCAATATGGTTGAGGAACAGCTGGCTCATGCTGCCGTCGGCATTGGAAAACAGGTTCTTGCCGGTCTTGATGTCCACCACGCTCTGGTGAATGTGCATGGCGCTGCCCGGCTGATCGGTGATCGGCTTGGCCATGAAGGTCGCCGCCACATCGTGCTTGAGCGAGGCCTCGCGCATGGTGCGTTTGAATACGGTGATCTGGTCGGCCAGGTGCAAAGCCTCGCCATGCCGGAAGTTGATTTCCATCTGCGCCGGACCGTCTTCGTGGATCAGCGTGTCGAGATCCAGGCCCTGGATTTCACACCAGTCGTAGACGTCCTCGAACAGCGGGTCGAATTCGTTGGCGGCGTCGATGGAGAACGACTGACGGCCCACTTCCGGGCGACCGGAACGGCCCATCGGCGCTTCCAGCGGGAAGTCCGGGTCGCTGCAGCGTTTGGTCAGGTAGAACTCCATTTCCGGTGCGACTATCGGCTTCCAGCCCTTGTCGGCGTACAACTTGAGGATGTTCTTGAGGATGTTGCGCGGCGACAGCTCGATCGGGTTGCCCTGCTTGTCGAAGGTGTCGTGAATCACCATCGCGGTCGGTTCGAGGGCCCAGGGCACCATGAACGCGGCGTTCTCGTCCGGGCGGCAGAACATATCGATGTCCGCCTCGTCGAGCAGCTCATAATAAATCTCGTCCTCGACGTAGTCGCCGGTCACGGTCTGCAGCAGCACACTCTCGGGAAGGCGCATGCCCTTCTCGTCGAGAAACTTGTTGGTCGGCGAGATCTTGCCGCGGGCAATCCCGGTAAGATCGCTGATCAGGCATTCAACTTCGGTGATTTTGCGTTCTTTCAGCCAGCTCGAAAGCTGGTCTAGTTTGGTGCTCATAGAGACCTCAGGGTTATAGAGAGCCGACTTATATATAGTCGGCCCGGCGTTGCCCCGCCCTCTTCCTGCAAGCCTCACCAAAGGCCTGGAAGATGGCGAGATAATTCGGGTTCGATCCTACTTGGTACTCGGGATGCCATTGCACCCCCAGCGCAAAGTTTTTTGCACCTTCGACGGAGAAGGCTTCGATCAACCCGTCGGGCGCCAGTGCTTCCACGCGCAGGCCCGGCGCCAGACGCTCAACGCCCTGGCCATGAATGGAGTTAACGATGATCTCGTCCGGCAAGCCGAGGCCGGCGAGCAAACCGCCCGGCTGCACGTGCAGCGGATGGCGCGGTGCGTACTGCACTTCGAAAGGCTGATCCGCGGGTTCGCGGTGATCCATCAAACCGGGCACTTCGTGCACCTTTTGATGCAGGGTGCCGCCGAACGCCACGTTCATTTCCTGAAAACCGCGGCAGATGCCGAGCACCGGAATACCGGCGGCGACCGCCAGGCGGATCAACGGCAGGGTCGTACGGTCGCGTTCGGGATCATGATCGGTGCCTTGCGCGCTGGCAGGGCCACTATAATGATGAGGTTCGACGTTGGAAGGCGAGCCGGTCAACAGCAGGCCGTCCAGATTATCGAGCAGGGCGGACTGATCGATCAGCTCGCCCAGCGCCGGTATGATCAACGGCAGGCCCCCGGCACCGGTGGCCACCGCACGGACGTACTTGTCGCCGGTTGTATGCTGGACTTGAGGACCGACCTGCTTGGTGCAGGCGGTGACGCCGATCAACGGCAGACGTGACATGTGACACCCGTTTTATTGCTGTTATGGGTTGGAGCGGAGCTTAGCCTTGTTCATTTTTTTACACAATAGCCATGTAAAAAATTGAACACACCCCGCTGAGCACTCCGTCAAATCAAGGCTCAAGCACTGAGCGAACGCCCTGAAACGCCCTAAAAATGGCCACACGGCCCCTTTTTAGGGCAGAATGTCGCTCTCTTGACAGTACTGAGTGTTTAAGATTGACTCACTCCCATGCAATTGCATGATTGATATTTTTAACAACAAAGGTGTTGCATCATGTCGGTACCCCCGCGTGCCGTTCAGCTTAACGAAGCGAACGCGTTCCTTAAGAAACATCCTGAGGTCCTGTTCGTCGACCTTCTCATTGCAGATATGAATGGCGTGGTGCGCGGCAAGCGCATCGAGCGCGCAAGCCTTCACAAGGTTTACGAGCGCGGCATCAACCTGCCGGCCTCGCTGTTCGCCCTGGATATCAATGGCTCGACGGTGGAAAGCACCGGCCTGGGTCTGGATATCGGCGATGCCGACCGTATCTGCTTCCCCATCCCCAATACCCTGTGCTACGAGCCTTGGCAGAAGCGCCCCACCGCGCAACTGTTGATGACCATGCACGAGCTGGAAGGCGAGCCGTTCTTCGCCGACCCGCGCGAGGTATTGCGGCAGGTGGTCGCGAAGTTCGACGAACTGGGCCTTACCATCTGCGCAGCCTTCGAACTCGAGTTCTACCTGATCGACCAGGCCAACGTGAACGGTCGCCCGCAGCCACCGCTGTCGCCGCTGTCGGGCAAGCGTCCGCATTCGACCCAGGTGTACCTGATCGACGATCTCGACGAATACGCCGAATGCCTGCAGGACATCCTCGAAGGCGCCAAGGAGCAGGGCATTCCAGCCGACGCCATCGTCAAGGAAAGTGCCCCGGCGCAATTTGAAGTCAACCTGCACCACGTCGCCGACCCGATCAAAGCCTGCGACTACGCGCTGCTGCTAAAGCGTCTGGTGAAGAACATCGCCTACGACCACGAGATGGACACGACGTTCATGGCCAAGCCGTACCCAAACCAAGCGGGTAATGGCTTGCACGTGCACATCTCGATTCTCGACAAAGAAGGCAAAAACGTCTTCGCTTGCGACGACCCGGTGCAGAACGACGCGCTGCGTCACGCCATCGGCGGCGTACTGGAAACCATGCCGGCTTCGATGGCCTTCCTCTGCCCGAACGTCAATTCCTACCGGCGCTTCGGCGCCCAGTACTACGTGCCAAACTCGCCGTGCTGGGGCATCGACAACCGCACCGTGGCCTTGCGCGTACCGAACGACAGCGCCGATGCCGTGCGCATCGAACACCGTGTCGCCGGCGCCGATGCCAACCCCTACCTGCTGCTGGCCGCGGTATTGGCCGGCGTGCACCACGGTCTGGTGAACAAGATCGAGCCAAGCGCACCGGTGGAAGGCAACTCCTACGAGCAGAACGAGCAGAGCCTGCCGAACAACCTGCGCGATGCCTTGCGCGAGTTGGACGACAGCGAAATCCTCGCCCGTTATATCGATCCGAAGTACATCGATATCTTCGTCGCCTGCAAGGAAAGCGAGTTGGCCGAGTTCGAGAATTCGATCTCCGACCTCGAATACAACTGGTACCTGCACACCGTCTAAGCAATACCCGACGCCGGCCCTAAGCCGGCGTTGTTTTATCCAGCCGGCCATTGAGAAACGTAAGCGAGGTAGGCAAGACAAGGCAAAAACAGGCGAGGAAGCGGAGTTTACGTGCTGTAAATGAGCATTCCGAGCCTGTTTTTAACGCAGTGTTGCCAACGCAGGTAGTTTTTCAATGGCCGGCTAGCCGGATCTGCCGAACCAGCCATACCCCAAGCCGGGCGCCTTGCGCCCTGGCGGGGATTCGGCTGCGCGGCATTCAGCAGACCTGGATAGTTGTCGCCAGCCACAAGGGCCAGGCCCCATCGGCTTATCGGGAGATTCACAATGCTTCGTCTGTTCGCTTTGCTGCTACTGCTCACGCCGGTTCTGGCAATTGCTCAGGGCCCCGAGGGCACGGAAAATTTCATCCGCGTGCTGAACTGGAACGACTACATTGCCCCGCAGGTACTCAAGGACTTCGAAAAGGAAACCGGTATCCATGTCGAATACCGCACCTTCAGCACCACCGAGGAGCTGAACGCGGCCCTTGCCAGCGGCGAATCCTTCGACATCGCCGTGCCCTCACATAACGACTTGCCGCGCCTGATCAAGAACGGCCAGCTACAACCGCTGGACTTCGCTTTGCTACCCAACCGCTCCCATCTGGATATTCAGCTGCTGAGCAAGCTGGCCGCGGTCGACTCCGGCAACCGTTACGCGGTGCCCTATCTGTGGGGCGCGGTGGGCCTGGCAATCAACACACCGCAGGCCGAGGCGGCGTTCGGCGGCCCCTTGCCGAACAGCTGGAGCCTGCTGTTCGAGGCCGAACAGAGCACGCGCCTGGCCAGCTGCGGCGTCAGCGTGCTGGACGCGCCGGACGAAACGCTATCGATACTGCTCAACTACCAGGGTCGCAGCCTGGTACGCAGCGCGCCGAGCCGGATCGAACGCGCTGGCGCAATACTCGACGAATTGAGGCCCAACCTGCGCTACGTCGACAGCGAGCGCTATATCGAGGACCTGGCCAACGGTCGCCTGTGTGTGGCCATGGCCTGGGTTGGCGATGCCCTGGCGGCAGCGGACGCCGGTCAACCGGTACGCTTCCTGGTGCCCGATGAAGGTTCGGTGCTATTCATCGACAACCTGGTGATCCCCAGCAGCGCGCGCCGCGCCGATCTTGCGCATCGTTTTATCAATTACCTGATGCAGCCCGAGGTCGCCGCGCTGATTACCGCGGAAACCCTTTACCCCAACGGCAACGCCGATTCCTATGAATTTCTCGATAAGCAATTGCGCAACCAGCCCGGTCTCTACCCGGATGGCGAGACCAAGCGCCGCCTGCACGCCCTGGAAGCCCTCCCGGAAAAACACAGCGCGGTGCGCGATAAACTCTGGGCGCGATTTGTTGGCGAGGGCTGATGGTTACAGCCAGCCGTATTCGGCCATCGATAACGGCTCCCCATCGCCGACGATAAAGTGGTCGAGCACCCGCACGTCGACCAGCTCCAGGGCTTCTTTCAGGCGCCGGGTCAGCACCCGGTCGGCTTGACTGGGTTCGGCTACGCCGGAGGGGTGGTTGTGGGTCAGGATCAGTGCCGCGGCGTTATGCGCCAGGGCGCGTTTGACCACCTGACGCGGGTAGACGCTAGCGCTGTCGATGGAGCCGTGGAACAGCGCCTCGAATGCCAGCACCCGGTGCTTGGCATCGAGAAACAGGCAGCCGAAGACCTCGTGTGGCTCATGACGCAGCAGCGCTTTCAGGTAATCGCGCACCGCCTGCGGGCTTTCCAGCGCCGAATCGCGGCGCAGCTGCTCGGCCAGATGGCGGCGCGCCATTTCCAGCACGGCCTGCAGTTGGGCGAACTTCGCCGGACCCAGGCCGAGACGCTGACTGAAGGACGTCAAGTCAGCCTGCAACAAGGCGCGCAAGCTGCCGAAGTCGCCCAGCAGGTGCCGCGCCAGATCCACCGCGCTTTGCCCGGCCACCCCGGTACGTAGAAAAATCGCCAGCAATTCGGCGTCGGTCAGGCTGACGGCGCCCTGGGCCAGCAGCTTCTCCCGCGGACGCTCCGCGGCGGGCCAATCGCGAATACTCATACCACCTCCTTGTGTATCGATAGTCTCAGGTTCGGCAAACCCTTGCCGTGGCCATGCTTTATTACCGTTAATGGCGCAGCGCCTGCGCCGCTGCTTCGCACTCCTCGAGCAAGCCTCGGTAATGCCTGCAGCCCTGGCCTGGCGCACGCCTTGCTGCGCTGCTTGAGTGCTTGCGCTGTGCTATCGTAGCGCAACTTTTGCGCTGCGACCGGCCCGGGAGGCGCGCACGCATTCATCTTGGATAATAGGCAGGCCTATGCAGCGGCTCTATCGAAAGCGCATCGTTCTTGGCGTGGGCGGCGGAATTGCTGCGTACAAAAGTGCCGAGTTGATCCGTCGTCTACGCGATCAGGGCGCAGAAGTGCATGTGGTGATGACCAAGGGCGGTCGCGAATTCATCACCCCTCTGACGCTGCAGGCATTGTCCGGCAATCCGGTGCACCTGGACCTGCTCGACCCCGGCGCCGAAGCCGCCATGGGTCATATCGAACTGGCGCGCTGGGCCGACCTGGTGCTGATCGCACCAGCCACCGCCGATCTGATGGCGCGCCTGGCCCAAGGCACCGCCGACGATCTGCTGACCACCCTGGTGCTGGCCACCGACGCTCCGGTAGCGCTGGCGCCGGCGATGAACCAGGCGATGTGGCGTGACCCGGCGACCCAGGCCAACGCCGCACTGCTGAGCCAACGTGGCCTGCGCCTATTCGGCCCGGCCGCCGGCAGCCAGGCCTGCGGCGACGTGGGCCCAGGGCGCATGCTCGAAGCCGAACAACTGGCGCAATGCGCCGCCGACTGCTTCCAGGGCCAGGCGTTGACCGGCAAACACGTGCTGATCACCGCCGGGCCGACCCAGGAAAACATCGACCCGGTGCGCTACATCACCAACCACAGCTCCGGCAAAATGGGTTTCGCCCTCGCCGAAGCCGCCGCCGAAGCCGGTGCCAGGGTGACCCTGATCAGCGGCCCGGTGCACTTGCCGACCCCGGACCGGGTAACCCGCATCAACGTGATCAGCGCCCGCGACATGCTCGCCGCCTGCGAAGCCGCGATGCCCTGCGACCTGCTGATCGCCGCCGCCGCAGTCGCCGATTACCGCCCGGAAGTGGTCGCCCAGCACAAATTGAAGAAAGACCCGAGCAGCGGTGACGGTTTGCTCCTGCAAATGGTGCGCAACCCGGATATTCTCGCCACCTTGGCCGGACGCGCCGACCGCCCGTTCAGCGTTGGCTTCGCCGCCGAAACCGAAAACCTCCTGGAGTACGCATCGCGCAAACTCAAGGACAAGAACCTCGACCTGATCGTCGCCAACGATGTGGCCAACCCAACGATTGGCTTCAATAGCGAGGAAAACGCCATCACCATCATCGACCGCGAGTTGCAACAGAGCAGTTTCGAGCAGACCAGCAAGGGCAAGATTGCCCGCCAGTTGGTTGCGCTGATCGCCGAGCGTCTGCCGCGCGCCTGATGCCTCCATTCATCGACCACAGAGCCTGATATGCACGCGTTACAAGCCAAGATTCTCGACCCCCGCCTGGGCAGCGAATTCCCCCTGCCGCAATACGCCACACCCGGCTCCGCTGGCCTCGACTTGCGCGCCATGCTCCAGGAAGACCTGCTGCTGGAGCCGGGGCAAACCGTACTGATCCCCACCGGCCTGTCGATCCACATCGCCGACCCGGGCCTGGCCGCGCTGATCCTGCCGCGCTCCGGGCTCGGCCATAAGCACGGCATCGTCCTCGGCAACCTGGTCGGCCTGATCGACTCGGACTACCAGGGCGAACTGATGGTGTCCTGCTGGAATCGCGGCCAGAGCGCTTTCAGCATGGCCATTGGCGAACGCATCGCGCAATTGGTGCTGGTGCCGGTGGTGCAGGCGCATTTCGAGCTGGTCGACGAGTTCGATCAGAGCCAGCGCGGCGGCGGCGGCTTCGGCCATTCCGGCAGCCACTGAGTGCCTTACCTTTCTATAACGGATTGCCCAGGAGACGCTCGATGAAACTCTTCAAGCGCGCGACCAAGGACGCAGCAGCCACGCCACCTGGCAATACCTCCACCGGCGCCCCGAGTACCAAGCGGCATACGGCTAATGCCTTGTTACCCGGCCTGCTCGCGGCAATAGTCGGCGTACTGTTGGCCAGCGGCCTGCTGTGGTTCGGCCTGAACAGCAGCGCCCAGCACCAGCAGCAACAACTCGTGCATGCCTGGGGCAGCGGCCAAGCCGCAGCCCTGCAAGGCGCCCTGCAGCAACTGGTCGAAGACACTCACAGCGCCGCGCGCAATCCGCAGCTGATCGAAGCGCTGCAGAGCGAGGATATCAACCAGATCCGCGCCGCCGAACGCAGCCTGCAGTATTGGGACGGCGTGGTCGATGCGCATCTCAATGGCCGTGGCCAAGCCATCCAGGACATGGGCCGCCCGGCGCCGATGAATTTCGCCGCACTGGATATGCTGCGCCGCACCGAAGCGGGCGGTTCGCCAGCGGTGGAGGCTTACAAGATCGGCCAGCGCTGGCTGGTCTACAGCGCCGCACCGCTACGTCAGACCGATGACCAGCCGGTACAAGGCACCCTGCTGCTGGCGGTCGACCTCAACCGACTACTGACCGGCCTACCCACCCTGCCAGCGGGTGTCGGCCACCTGCAGTTGCAACAGACCTTCGACAAAGGCAATCCGCAGATACTGCTGCAGCGCGGTCAGGGCGAGGGCGCCGGACAAAGCTTCGACAGCGGCAACCCCAACTGGCAATTAACCTTTAGCGCCGGGCCTGCGCTGCATGAAGCAGCCCTGTCGCCGATCCTCCTCTGCCTGGCCGCCGCGATCGTTCTGGTCGGCGGATTGGTAGGCATGTACCTGGTGCAAAACGGCTTGCAACGGCAGTTGCGGCGCGATGCCCTGCAATTGGCGCATATGGTCAAAGAACTCTCGGCGGGTAAAGCCGTCCAACCCTTCAGCCTGAGCCTGCCTGCGCTCGATGGCCTGGGCCAGAGCCTGGCACGAATGCCACGCCGCACCTCCCAGCCTTCGTCAACGGCAAGCCCCAGCGGAAAAGCAGGTCCAGCGCCCGCCGCACCGAGCGAACCCGAACCTGCGGTGGAGTTGCTCGACCCGCTTTTTCAAGACACCGATATCCTCGATATCGACATTCTTGACGAAGACCAGGATCTCCTGGGATTGGAGCAGCCCCCTATGATGAGTACCCAGCAGATCGCCCCGAAGGCCCCCGCACTTCCGGCGGAGATTTTTCGTGCCTATGACATCCGCGGCATCGTCGGCAGCAGCCTGACGGCGGAAACCGCCTACTGGATCGGCCGCGCGATCGGCTCGCAGAGCCTCGCCCAAGGCGAGCCGAATGTCGCCGTCGGCCGCGACGGCCGCCTGTCCGGCCCCGAACTGGTGCAACAGCTGATCCAGGGCCTGCTCGACTGCGGCTGCAACGTCAGCGACGTCGGCATGGTGCCGACCCCGGTGGTCTATTACGCCGGGCACATCCTCGCCGGCAAGTCCGCGGTGATGCTCACCGGCAGCCATAACCCACCGGATTACAACGGTTTCAAGATCGTCATCGCCGGCGACACCCTGGCCAACGAGCAGATCCAGGCGCTGAAAGCGCGCATCGATAACAACGATCTGGCCAGCGGCGTCGGCACCGTCGAACAGGTCGATGTATTGCCGCGCTACTTCAAGCAGATCCGCGACGACATCGCCATGGCCAAGCAGATGAAGGTGGTGGTCGACTGCGGCAACGGCGCCGCCGGGGTGATTGCCCCGCAATTGATCGAAGCCCTGGGTTGCAAGGTCATCCCGCTGTTCTGCGAGGTCGACGGAACCTTCCCCAACCACCATCCCGATCCCGGCAAGCTGGAAAACCTGGTCGACCTGATCGCCAAGGTGAAAAGCGAAAACGCCGATCTGGGCCTGGCCTTCGACGGCGACGGCGACCGCGTCGGCGTAGTGACCAACACCGGCAACGTGGTCTACCCGGATCGTTTGCTGATGCTGTTCGCCAAGGATGTGGTGGCACGCAACCCCGGCGCCGACATCATCTTTGACGTCAAATGCACCCGCCGCCTGACCCCCTTGATCAGCGGCTACGGCGGCCGCCCGGTGATGTGGAAGACCGGCCACTCGCTGATCAAGAAGAAGATGAAGGAAACCGGCGCTTTGCTAGCCGGCGAAATGAGCGGGCATATCTTCTTCAAGGAACGCTGGTTCGGCTTCGACGACGGCATCTACAGCGCCGCCCGCCTGCTGGAAATCCTCAGCCAGGACAAACGCAGCGCCGAACAGGTATTCAACGCCTTTCCCGACGACGTCAGTACCCCGGAAATTAATATCCAGGTCACCGATGCGAGCAAGTTCAGCATCATCGACCGCCTGCAACGCGACGGCCACTGGGGCGACGCCAACCTCACCACCCTGGACGGCGTGCGCGTCGACTACCCTAAGGGCTGGGGCCTGGTGCGCGCCTCCAATACCACGCCGGTGCTGGTGCTGCGCTTCGAAGCCGAAACCCAGGAAGAACTGGAGCGCATCAAGGAAGTGTTCCGCGCCCAGCTGTATAGCGTCGCCCCTGACATCAACCTGCCATTCTGATCGATTAGTTGTTATTGGAGCCTTGCATGACCCTCGAACGTGATGCCGCCACCAACGTCGCCAAGGTGCTGTCCGAAGCCCTGCCGTATATCCGCCGCTTCGTTGGCAAGACGCTGGTGATCAAGTACGGCGGTAACGCCATGGAAAGCGAAGAACTCAAGCAAGGCTTCGCCCGCGACATCGTGTTGATGAAAGCAGTGGGTATCAACCCGGTGGTGGTGCATGGCGGCGGCCCGCAGATTGGCGACCTGCTCAAGCGCCTGTCGATCGAAAGCCACTTTATCGACGGCATGCGCGTCACCGATACCGCCACCATGGATGTGGTGGAAATGGTCCTCGGCGGCCAGGTCAACAAGAGCATCGTCAACCTGATCAACCAGCACGGCGGCAGCGCCATCGGCCTGACCGGCAAGGATGCCAAACTGATCCGCGCCAAGAAGCTCACCGTAAGCCGCCAGACCCCGGAGATGACCACTCCGGAAATCATCGACATCGGCCACGTCGGCGAAGTCACCGGGGTCAATACCGACCTGTTGAACATGCTGGTCAAGGGGGACTTCATTCCGGTGATCGCGCCTATCGGCGTCGGCCCGGACGGCGAGTCCTACAACATCAACGCCGACCTGGTGGCCGGCAAGGTCGCCGAAGCGCTGAAAGCCGAAAAGCTGATGCTGCTGACCAACATCGCCGGCCTGATGGATAAGCAGGGTGAAGTGTTGACCGGCCTGACCACCGAACAGGTCGATGGCCTGATCGCCGACGGCACCATCTATGGCGGCATGTTGCCGAAGATTCGTTGCGCCCTGGAAGCCGTGCAAGGCGGGGTAATCAGCGCGCACATCATCGACGGCCGGGTACCCAATGCGGTACTGCTGGAGATATTCACCGACAGCGGCGTCGGCACCCTGATCTGCAATCGCAAGCGCCACTGATCCCGGCCGTCAGCCGGTGGCCCGCTTACCCTCGGGCCGTCCGGCGACCATTGACGCTCACTGGCCGCGCCGTTGCAGCAGGACCTCGAGCCGGGCGCGGTCGGCGGCGAAGCTGGCCTCGGCGGCTTCACGAGCGGCTTTATAGCGCTCGATAGTCGCCTGCAGACGCTCCTGCTCGGCCTTCTGATTCTCGATCTGGGTCAGCAACTGCGGCGGCACCGTTCGCCCGGCGCGCTCGTAGTCGGCGGCCTGGCTTTGCAGATTGGACTGCTGCAGACGCGACGATTGCAGGTTGCTGTGCGCCACCCCGATCAGGGCATCCAGCTCGGCCAACTTGCGCGCGAGCGCACGATCGATGTCCTCTGGGCGGCTGTATAGACGAACGAGCTGCGCATCGGAACCGGCGCGAGCCTTCTCCGCGAGAATTTCCTTCATCTCCTCGGCGCTCGGCGCCGGCGGGATTACCTTGATTACCCGGCCCTGCTCGCTGAGCACCTCATAGCCGCCGGCAATGAACTCCGGCGGCACGCCTTGCCGGCTCAGCACCGTGATGCCCTTGTCGTCGGTATAGCGATACAACTCGGTAGCGCCCGCCGCCAAGGAGAGCAACAGGCCGAGCGACAACGAACAACTTATCAGTACCGGTTTGCGCATCAAGGTGCTACCTCAGCCTGCGGCTAGATTCCGTACTCCGCGCGGTACGCTTGCACCGCCGGCAGATACTGCTTGAGTTCCGCATCGCCCGCCAGATACTCAAGCACCTGTTCGAGCGACACAATACTTACGACCGGCATACCGAAGTCACGCTCGACTTCCTGAATAGCCGATAACTCGCCCTGCCCTCGCTCCTGGCGGTTCAGCGCGATCAATACGCCGGCGGCCTGCGCGCCCTGCGCCTGGATGATCTGCATCACTTCGCGAATCGCCGTACCCGCGGTAATCACGTCATCGACGATCAGTACCCGACCGGCCAGCGGCGCGCCGACCAGGGTGCCGCCTTCGCCATGATCCTTGGCTTCCTTGCGATTGAAACACCAGGGCACATCGCGCTGATGATGCTCGGCCAGCGCCACCGCGGTGGTGGCCGCCAGTGGTATGCCCTTATACGCCGGACCGAACAGCACATCGAAATCGATACCGCTGTCGACTACCGCCGCGGCGTAGAAACGTCCGAGCTGGGCGAGCGCCAAACCGCTATCAAACAGCCCGGCATTGAAAAAGTAGGGGCTGGTGCGCCCCGACTTGAGGGTGAATTGACCAAAACGCAGCACGCCGCGCTCGATGGCAAAACGGATGAATTCGCGTTGATACGCTTGCATTGAAAGCCCCGGACAGCTTGGAGGATAGCACTGTTCGCCTAAGGTAATCGGCCCACCCGGACAGGGTCACGCGCGAGCTGCGCCGGCCCGCTCGACACTTATCCGAACGACAAACCTCGCGCTTCGTGCTTACCTATGCCCGGCACGCATGCGCGCCGAGCGACTATCTCAGGCAACAGCGCCTAGCAATTTCGCTAATGTAGACCAGCTCGGGTATCATACACGCACGTGTTTTTGGGGGCCATTTATGCGGATCATCAGTGTGAACGTGAATGG
>CBIHLF010000008.1:0-137273 GCA_966210435.1 uncultured Pseudomonas sp.
AGTACTCGGCTACGAACCGAGCGGTCGGAGGTTCGAATCCTCCTGAGTGCACCATATAGAAGTATCGAAAAAGGGCCTGCAGCGATGCAGGCCCTTTTTCGTTTGTGCTGCGATTAACAGGTGCTAGCGCTTGCCTTTAACGCAGCCGGCTTCGTCGAAGCTGACTTGGCGGCTGTTGCCTTGCTGGTCGCGGTAGTGATAGCGAGTCTGGCCATTCTGGCGGCTGATCTTGTCCGGGGTGCCCAGGCTGCTTTCCACGTCCTCGAGGGTCATGCCGCTGCGGATCTGCTGTTTGATCACCGCCTCGCGCCGGGCGCTGCCGGTCACGCGATTACCGCAGCCGTCCTGTTTCTCGCCCACCACGATCAGTCCATTGGGCTCGCTTGTCGCCTTGCCTTTGGCCTTGCTGTGCGAGGCTCTTGCTGTTTGCGCCAGGGGTATCGGCTTGCCGCTGCCGGGCGTTGGGTTATAGGCCTCCTGCAGGTATTGCGCCTGCTCCACGGGGCAGCCTTGCCGGGTGAAAGTGACATTCCCCTGTCGATCTTCGCAGCGGAAAACCGTGGCCGCCTGAGCGGTTGTCGACGCCATGGCGATGACGCAAAAAAAGACGCGATGCAGTCCGTGCATGCGGTTGTCCTCCTTGACCGTTGAATCGCAAGGGTAGTCGATGTGTCTGGCAATGCCAGTGGTGCCTTGTTTCGATTCGCGGGCGTCGCAGCTACATGCATTGAAAAACCATTTGAAGATTGTGATGCAAAGGCTTGTTCTAGACTGGTTTTGTAACGTGCAATGAGATCATGCAGTGTTATCATTTGCCGCGTCAGCTCCGCCGGGGCTTGTGGAAAATCACCATGGACTTACCCAGTAGTTCCTCAACATCTCGATTGTGCAATCGCGTATTGACTGATTGACCCTCCGTGGCGAGCGCTGCTGCTGGGGGTGGAGCGCGCCATGACTGAAGTAGTAGAAGTAAAGAAACCGCAAGAAAGCCTTCAGGATCGCCTGGCCCAGGTGGTCGAACTGCTGCACCGCCACAAGGTGGTCGAAGACCTGACTCATCGTCAGGACGGCCCGCAGCAGAGCCGGGTAGAGAGCCTGGTTCATCGGCAGAACCTCGTCGAACTGCAGCGCAAGCTCGATGATCTGCACTCTGCCGACGTTGCTCATATCCTCGAAGCGCTCCCGCTCGATGACCGCCTGACCGTTTGGCAATTGGTCAAGGTCGAGCGCGACGGCGACATCCTTCTCGAAGTATCCGACGCGGTGCGCGAAACACTGCTGGCGGACATGGACGACCACGAGATTCTCGCGGCGGCCAAGGACATGGATGCCGACGAGCTGGCGGACCTGGCCTCCGAGCTGCCGCGCGATGTCGTTCACGAACTGATGGAAACCCTCGATGCGCAGCAGCGCGAGCGCGTGCGCTCGGCGTTGTCCTATGAGGAGGATCGGGTCGGTGCGCTGATGGACTTCGAGATGGTCACCATCCGCGAAGACGTCAGCCTGGAGGTGGTCCTGCGTTATCTGCGCCGTCTCAAGGAGCTGCCGGGCCATACCGATAAATTGTTCGTGGTCGACTACGACGGTGTGCTCAAGGGGGTGCTGCCGGTCAAGCGACTGCTGGTCAACGATCCTGAAAAACTGGTCAGCGAGGTAATGGCGACCGACCCGGTGAGTTTTCATCCGGATGAGGACGCCTACGATGCTGCGCAGGCGTTCGAGCGCTACGACCTGATTTCTTCGCCGGTGGTGGACAAGAACAGCAAGTTGATCGGGCGCCTGACCATCGACGAAATGGTTGACCTGATTCGTGAGGAAAGCGAAAGCGAAGTCCTCAACATGGCCGGTCTGCGCGAAGAAGAAGATATCTTCGCCTCGGTATGGAAATCGCTGCGCAACCGCTGGGCCTGGTTGGCCATCAACCTGATTACCGCATTTATGGCGTCGCGGGTTATTGGCCTGTTCGAAGGTTCGATAGAAAAGCTGGTGGCCTTGGCGGCGCTGATGCCGATCGTTGCCGGTATCGGTGGCAACTCCGGCAATCAGACGATCACCATGATCGTCCGCGCCATGGCGCTGGATCAGGTGAGCACGGGCAACACCTCGCGGCTGATTCGCAAGGAGGTGGGCGTCGCGCTGGTCAATGGTATCGTCTGGGGCGGGGTGATCGGTGTGGTCGCCTATCTGCTCTATGGCAGTTGGTCGCTGGGGGTGGTGATGACTGCCGCGATGACGCTGAACATGTTGCTCGCGGCCATGATGGGGGTGCTGATCCCCATGACTCTGGTGCGCATGGGGCGCGACCCCGCATTGGGCGCCAGCGTAATGATCACGGCGGTCACCGACAGCGGCGGATTCTTTATTTTCCTTGGACTGGCCAGTCTGTTTTTGCTCTAGCCGGTCATGTGCCACGATGACGCTTTTACGTCAGGAAATGTCCCATTGATGGCACTTGGATTTGCCTGAAACAACTGTTTCAGGCTAAGGTTCGCCAGCTTTGCCCGGTGCAAATTTCCGGGCGCTCCTCCTAATAATATGAATGCAGCGAGCGCTGCTGGCACAAGGAGCCAAGATGACCCCTAGTGAACTCCTGCTCGAGGGCGTCGAGCTCATGCTATTCGGCCTGGGCTTCGTGTTTCTTTTCCTGATCCTGCTAGTGGCGATGATTCGTTTTATGTCCTGGGCCGTCGAGCTTCTGGAATCGAAAAATCCTGCGCCTGCAGCTGTAACCCCCATCGCCAAGTTTGCCGACGAAGCGCCAAGCGCCGAGTTGCTGGCCGCCATCCAAACCGCCATTCATCAGCACCGCGATCGCCGCGGTTGAATCAGGTTCGAAAGGGAGCACCTGTATGACTGCCGTAAAGAAAGCACTCGGAATTACCGATGTGGTGCTGCGCGACGCCCATCAATCGATCCTGGCCACGCGCATGCGCCTGGAGGATATGTTGCCGATCGCGCCGAAGCTCGATCAGGTAGGGTTCTGGTCGGTCGAGTCCTGGGGCGGGGCGACGTTCGATGCCTGCATTCGTTACCTTGGCGAAGATCCCTGGGAGCGCATCCGCGAACTGAAGAAGGCGATGCCCAATACCCCTCAGCAGATGCTGCTGCGGGGCCAGAATCTGCTCGGCTATCGCCACTATGCCGACGATGTGGTGGAGAAGTTCGTCGAGCGAGCGGCTTTCAACGGTGTCGATGTGTTCCGCGTGTTCGACGCGATGAACGACCCGCGCAACCTGCAGACCGCACTCAAGGCGGTCAAACAACTGGGCAAACACGCTCAGGGCACGATTTCCTACACCACTAGCCCGGTCCATACCCTGGAAATGTGGGTTGATCTAGCCAAGCAGATCGAAGACATGGGTGCCGATTCTGTGGCCATCAAAGACATGGCCGGGATTCTCAACCCCTACACCGCTTTCGAGCTGGTGACACGTCTGAAGGCCACGCTGTCGATCCCGATTCACATGCAGTGCCATGCCACCGCGGGCTTGTCGACCGCGGCCATCCTCAAGGCGGTCGAGGCGGGGATCGATAACGTCGATACGGCGATTTCCTCGTTGTCGATGACCTATGGCCACTCGCCGACCGAGTCGGTGGTGGCGATCTTCCAGGGCTCCGAGCGCGACACTGGCTTGAACCTGGAGCTGCTTGAAGAGGTCGCCGCCTATTTCCGCGAAGTGCGGAAGAAATATGCCAAGTTCGAGGGCAACCTCAAGGGCGTCGATTCGCGCATCCTGGTCGCCCAGGTGCCAGGCGGCATGCTGACCAATATGGAGAGTCAGCTGAAGGAGCAGGGGGCACAGGATAAGTTCGATGAAGTGCTCGCGGAGATTCCGCGCGTGCGCGAGGATCTGGGCTTTATTCCGTTGGTAACCCCGACTTCGCAGATTGTCGGCACCCAGGCGGTGATCAACGTCCTCACCGGCGAGCGTTACAAGTCGATCACCAAGGAAACCGCGGGTGTATTGAAGGGCGAGTACGGCGCAGCGCCGGCGCCTTTCAATAAAGAGCTGCAGGCTCGCGTCCTCGATGGTGCTGAAGCCATTACTTGCCGTCCGGCCGATCTGCTGGAAGCGGAGATGGACAGGCTCACGGCAGAGCTCAAAGGCATGGCCAGGGAGAAGGGCATTCAGCTGGCCAAGGATGAGATCGACGATGTACTGACCTATGCCCTGTTTCCGCAGATCGGCCTGAAGTTCCTGGAGAACCGCGGTAATCCCGCAGCGTTCGAGCCGGTGCTGACCGGCAACGAGTCTCCGGTGCCCGTGGCTGGCAAGCCCGAGGTCTACACCGTTGAAGTCAGCGGCAAGTCGTTCGTCGTGCAGGTTAGCGAAGGTGGCGATATCGAGGGTATCAAGCCGCTCGGTGCTGCTGTCGGCTCGGCCGTGGCGTCGACCGCGGCGGCCGCCGTCGGTGCTGGCGAGCCGCAACTGGCTCCGCTGGCTGGCAATATCTTCAAGGTGCTGGTGCAGCCGGGCCAACTGGTCGAGGAGGGTCACCTGGTGATCATTCTCGAGGCGATGAAAATGGAAACCGAAATCCGCGCGTTCAAGTCCGGCACCATTGGTGCGGTCAACGTCAAAGTGGGCGATGCGGTGGCGGTGGGCGACAGTCTGCTGACCATCGCTTAAGGGGCGCAGGTAATGGATAAGCTCCTTAAACTTTGGCAGAGCACGGGCTTGTATCACGTTGAGCCGGGCCAGCTGTTCATGATGGCGGTCTGCGTGCTGCTGATCTATCTGGCGATCAAGAAGGGCTTCGAGCCCTTGTTGCTGATCCCGATCGGTTTCGGCGGGCTGCTGGCCAACATTCCCGTGGCCAACATGGCGCAGGGTTCCGGATTTCTGCACATGATCTATGAGGTCGGCTTGCCGACCAGTATTTTCCCGCTGCTGATTTTTCTCGGTGTCGGCGCCATGACCGACTTCGGCCCAATGCTGGCCAACCCCAAGACGCTGTTACTGGGGGCGGCGGCGCAGTTCGGGATTTTCGGCACCTTGCTCGGCGCCTTGGCGCTGGCCGCCAGCGGGATTCCCGGGTTGGAATTCACGCTCAAGGAGGCCGCCTCCATCGCCATCATCGGCGGGGCGGACGGCCCGACCTCGATCTTCGTGACCTCCAAGCTGGCGCCCCATCTGCTCGGGCCTATCGCTGTTGCGGCCTATGCCTATATGGCGCTGGTGCCCTTGATTCAGCCGCCGATCATGCGTGCCCTGACCACCAAGGAAGAGCGCGCCATCGTCATGCAGCAATTGCGCCCGGTTGGACAGACCGAGAAGATCATCTTCCCTATCGTGCTGTGCCTGCTGATCGGTTTGTTGTTGCCCGACGCAGCACCGCTGGTGGGCATGTTTGCGCTGGGCAACCTGCTGCGTGAAAGCGGTGTGGTCGAGCGTCTGGCGGATACCTCGCGCAATGCGCTGATCAACATCGTCACCATCTTTCTCGGCCTGACCGTGGGTTCGAAATTATCGGCTGAGTCCTTCCTGCAGGTGAAAACCCTGGGCATCCTCACTCTCGGTATGTTGGCGTTCTGCGCGGGTACGGCGGCTGGCGTATTGATGGCCAGGCTGATGAATCTTTTCAGCAGCAACAAGATCAATCCGCTGATCGGCTCTGCTGGCGTCTCCGCAGTGCCGATGGCGGCGCGTGTATCGAACAAGGTTGGCCTTGAGTCCAATCCGCAGAACTTCCTGCTGATGCATGCCATGGGTCCTAACGTGGCAGGTGTGATCGGCTCGGCGGTGGCGGCGGGGGTATTGCTCAACTTCGTCGGCTGATGTTCCGCTGGTCAAAAAACCGCCTGCTCAGGCGGTTTTTTTTGCAGATTTGCCCGGGCTAGACCGGCGCCGCTTGCAGAGGCCGTGCAGGGCGGAATGTCCTGTCCGACAGGAGTCTGCGCCGGCGCTGCTGCGCCGAATGTTTAGTCCCGGGCGTGGGCGGCGGAAGCCTAAATGCAGATGCAGCCCCTCGGCGGCCATCTTTCAGCCGGCACTGGTGGGGAAAACTTACCGAGGTCTTTAGTCCTGCGGCGCGTTTATGCCCTTGGGCTCGGGCGGCAATCATGGCTGCAAGGTGGCGTCTTGTCTGATATTTCGCGCGCAAGCAAAAAAACCGGCCAGTAGCCGGTTTTTTTGTTTGTCGTGCGTCAGGCTTCTTCCGCGGCCATCTCGGCGTCGTGAGCAATCAGCGCCACTAGGGCGTTTTGCTGGCGACGAGACAGTTGACGGAAGCGCTGCAACAACTCTCGCTCATGCAGGGACAGCTCGGGGCTGTCCAAACGCATGTTCAGGTCATCACCCAGGCTGCCTTCCTGGAGCATGCTCTGCTCTAGACGGGCGATGATTTCCGAATTCATGCTGCGATGGTGGTTGCGAGCGACATCAGCAATACGCTCACGCATGCCATCGGGCAAGCGAACGACAAATTTGTCAGCCGTACGGCTGGAATAGAGAGCTTGTTTCATAGGGCGCACACAATAAACCGGTTAGTTCAGGAAGGCGATACTGGCAATGAGCTATTTGATAGTCACGGTTTTGACCACCCTTGGCTCTAGCCGTTCCGTCAGAATCGCAATTTGTATCGGTACGTCGATTGGCGAAAAGGGTTAGTCATTCCGTTGACGCCAAATACATGTCGTATTTTGGCTTTCATAAAGGCTTTTTGCCAGCACCGATTGTCAGAAATGCGCGGTTTAGCATAAAGGTGCTTGTCGGCGGCACTGATTGATCCTCCTGTCGTAATTGTCGTCGAAGCGTCGCGGGCCACTAATGGCGCTGACATCTGACTTGCCTACCTTGGTCTACACCAGTAAGCGGCCGTGAGCCCTGGTGTAACGTCTTTATAAAGGAGGCATTTTATGGGTGTAGTGATCCGGGTCGAGAGTTTGAAGAAAACCTTCGATCGCAATAAGTGTTGTTCGACCTGGCGCTGAGTGTAGAACCGGACGAAATAGTTGCTCTGATTGGTGCGTCGGGTTTCGACAAGTCGACTGTGCTGCGCCATCTTGCCGGCCTTGCCTGTTGTGACCGCGGCACTGGCGATAGCGTTCGAGTGTTCGATCACGAAGTGCAGGTCCAAGGCCACCTGAATAGTCAGGTGCGGAGCGTGGGGGTGGATATCGGTTACCTCTTCCGGTAGTTCAATGGGTCCGTCAACTGGCGCGTTCTGAATATTCTTTCCCGCGACTATATAGGGCCTGCCTGCTGAAGGTTGCTTTACTTCTGGCTGACCGAGACAACGGCTATGATTTAGCGCAGGCGATTGCCGTCGTCAGCCGAATTCCCGAGCACGCAGCCTGCGCGCCGATCTGCTGCAGGTATAGGTGCATGCCGCGCAGGCGGTGAATCAACGAGTCTGGCGACGGGCCAAAAGGGTGTTCTGATGGGCGGCAGATTGATCTATCTAATGGGGCCTTCGGGTTCGGGCAAGGACAGCTTGCTGAATGCCGCGCGCGAGCGCTTGGCGGCGGATGGCTGTCGGATCGCCCGTCGGGTCATCACCCGTTCCGCCGAAGCGGTCGGCGAAGCGGCCGTTGCGGTATCCCTGGCTGAGTTCGAGCAACAGGAAGCGTCCGGCGCTTTTGCCTTGAGTTGGCGCGCCAATGGCCTGGCCTATGGCATCCCGAAGCAAATCGACGATTGGCTGGCGGCCGGCGAGGATGTGCTGGTCAATGGCTCGCGCGCCCATTTGCCCGAGGCGCGCCAGCGCTATCCGGCATTGCTTGCCGTGCTGCTGCGGGTCGACAGCGCGGTGCTCCGTGAGCGGCTGTTGACCCGCGGCCGTGAGGCGCCAGCGCAGATCGAGCAGCGTCTGGCGCGTAACGCGCTGTTCGACGAGGCCGCTGCCGATATCGAGGGCGTGCACGTACTGGATAATTCCAGTGATTTTCCGCGCACCCTGGATAACCTGCTGGCATTGGTCGCCAGCGGTCGTCGCGCAAGCGCCTGACCCTGCTCGTAAGCGGCGATATCCGTCAGGTGTCGGTGTGCAGCCGGAGCTGCGTGGCCTGCGCGCACGGGCCGATTCGCGCTGCCGGCGTGGCCCAAGAGCTATCGCGGCTAAAGCACCTTCCGTGGTACCCAGGGCTCTTCTCAATCCAGCGGTAGTTCGGTGGTGCGTTTGACTTCGCTCATGGCGATATTCGAATGGGCCTCCTGCACGTGCGGGCGTTGCAGCAGGTGGTCGCGCAGGAAGCGCTCGTAGCTGGCGATGTCCTTGGCCACCACCTTGAGCAGGTAGTCCGAACTGCCGGCCATGGTGTGGCATTCCAATACCTCGGGGTAGCCGACCACCGCCTGTTCGAATTCCTCCAGGTTCTTGCGGCCGTGGGCCGACAGTTTGATATCGACGAAGACCGTCATGCTCAGGCCCAGCAGCTTGGGGTTGAGCAGGGCGACCTTGCGTTCGATCAGGCCTTCCTCCTGCATGCGATGGATCCGCCGCCAGCAGGGCGATTGCGACAATTCCACCCGCTCGGCGATCTCGGCTGCGGAAAGGTCGGCATCGTGTTGCAGCAGGCGGAGAATCTTGCGATCGATGGGACTGAGTTTATCTTGCATATTTTATCTCCGATTTCTAATTAAATTAGAAGATTTATGCGAAGTATCAGGGTTTTGGCTGAAAATTAGAAAGAAAAAAGCGACACCGCTCAGTCATATTTTTAGCCAGCCGTTACGCCCGGTGATCCTGGGCGCAACTGAATCGGGACGGCATTAACCGGTGCCGCCATAGCTCGTCAAAATAATAAAAGGAGCGCTCCAATGTCTCTGGCCGAGATCCGCCTGGATGACAAGTATCGCCTTGCCACTGGTCACCTGTATCTCACCGGCACCCAGGCGCTGACCCGCCTGCCGATGCTGCAGAAGCAACGCGACGCGGCCCATGGCCTGAACACCGCTTGTTTCATTTCCGGCTATCGCGGTTCGCCGCTGGGCAACCTCGACAAGAGCCTGTGGGAAGCCAAGGGCTTTCTCCAGGAAAACCACATTCACTTCCAGCCCGGAGTCAACGAAGAGTTGGCCGCCACTTCGGTATGGGGCAGCCAGCAGACCAGCCTGTTTCCCGGCGCCCGCTACGACGGCGTGTTCGCCATGTGGTACGGCAAGGGCCCCGGTGTCGACCGCTGCGGCGACGTGTTCAAACACGGCAATTCGGCTGGCGTTTCCGAGCATGGCGGTGTGTTGCTGCTGGCTGGCGACGACCATGGCTGCAAGTCATCAAGCATCGCCAACCAGAGCGAGCACGCGTTTATCGCCGCCTCGATCCCGGTGCTCAACCCGGCAAACGTTCAGGAGATCCTCGACTACGGCATCATCGGCTGGGAGCTGTCGCGCTACAGCGGCTGCTGGGTGGCGCTGAAGACCATCGCCGAAAACGTCGATTCCTCGGCGGTGGTGGACGTCGACCCGCTGCGCATTCAGGTGCGGATTCCCGAAGACTTCCAATTACCGGAAGACGGCGTGTATATCCGCTGGCCCGACCCGCCCCTGGCCCAGGAAAAGCGTCTCAACACCTACAAGATTTACGCCGCCCGCGCCTTCGCCCGCGCCAATAACCTGAATCAGGTGATGCTCGATTCGCCGAATCCGCGCCTGGGCATCATCACCACCGGCAAGTCCTATCTGGATGTGCGTCAGGCCCTGGAAGACCTCGGCCTGGACGAAGAACTCTGCGCGCGGGTCGGTCTGCGCGTGCTCAAGATTGGCATGAGCTGGCCGCTGGAACCGGTCTCGGTGCACGAGTTCGCCGAGGGGCTGGACGAAATTCTGGTGGTCGAAGAGAAGCGCAGCATCATTGAGGACCAACTGACCGGCCAGCTCTACAACTGGCCGGTGGGCAAACGCCCGGTGGTGGTCGGCGAGTTCGACGAGCAGGGCGTCTCCTTGCTGCCGAACCTGTCCGAGCTGACCCCGGCGATGATCGCCCGGGCCATCGCCAAGCGCCTGGCGCCGATCTATACCAGCGATACCATCGAACAGCGTCTGGCCTTTCTCGCAGCCAAGGAGAAAGCCCTGGCCGCGCCCAAGCACGCCACGCTGCGCACCCCGCACTTCTGTTCCGGTTGCCCGCACAACACCTCGACCAAGCTGCCGGAAGGCAGCCGCGCCCAGGGCGGCATCGGTTGCCATTACATGACCCAGTGGATGGATCGCAATACCGATACCTTCACCCAGATGGGCGGCGAGGGTGCGACTTGGATCGGCCAGGCGCCGTTCACCGATACGCCGCATATCTTCCAGAACCTCGGCGACGGCACCTACTTCCACTCCGGTCAGTTGGCCTTGCGCGCGTCGGTCGCGGCCGGGGTGAATATCACCTACAAGATTCTCTATAACGACGCGGTGGCAATGACCGGTGGCCAGCCGATTGACGGCGAATTGCGTGTCGACCAGCTAAGCCAGCAAATCTTCGCCGAGGGCGTCAAACGCATCGCCCTGGTCAGTGACGAGCCGGACAAATACCCGACCCGCAAAACCTTTGCGCCCATCGTGACCTTTCACCATCGCAGCGAGCTGGATGCGGTGCAGCGCGAGCTGCGTGAGTTCAAGGGCTGCTCGGTGATCATCTATGACCAGACCTGCGCCACCGAGAAGCGACGTCGGCGCAAGCGCGGAAAACTGGTCGACCCGGCCAAGCGTGCCTTTATCAACCCCGCGGTGTGCGAGGGCTGCGGCGATTGCAGCGTCAAGTCCAATTGCCTGTCGGTGCTGCCGCTGGAAACCGAATTGGGGCGCAAGCGCGAGATCGACCAGAATTCCTGCAACAAGGATTTCTCCTGCGTAGAGGGCTTCTGCCCGAGCTTCGTCACCGTGCACGGCGGCGGCCTGCGCAAGCCCGAAGCGGTGGGCGCCAATGCGTTGTTTATCAGCCTGCCGGAGCCCAGGCAGCCGAGCCTGGAACGCCCCTGGAACATCCTTCTGCCGGGTGTCGGTGGCAGCGGCGTGACCACCGTCGGCGCACTGCTGGGCATGGCCGCGCACCTCGAAGGCAAGGGCTGCAGCGTGCTTGATCAAGCGGGTCTGGCGCAGAAGTTCGGCCCGGTGATCACCCATATCCGCGTCGCCGCCAAGCAAGACGATATCTTTGCCGTGCGCATCGCCGCTGGCGAGACCGACCTGTTGCTTGGTTGCGATCTGGTGGTGGCCGCCAGCGAAGAGGCCCTGGCCAAACTCAACGAAAACATCGCCCATGCGGTAATCAATAGCTTTGAGGCGGCCACCGCCGAGTTCACCCGCAACCCCGATGCCCAGGTGCCGGGCGCTGCCATGCGCGAGGCCTTGATCGAGGCGGTGGGCGCGGGCAAGACGTATTTCGTCGACGCCACTCGCCTGGCCGCCAGCCTGCTCGGCGACAGCATCGCCGGTAACCTGTTTATGCTCGGTTATGCCTATCAGAAGGGCTTCGTCCCGGTTTCCGCCGAGGCCATCGACAAGGCCATCGAACTCAATGGCGTGGCGGTGCAGCTGAACCAGCAGGCGTTCCTCTGGGGGCGTCGCACGGCGCACGATGCGGCCGCGGTGGAGAAATTGGCGACGCCGAAGACGGCCGCGGCGCCGCGCTGCGAAACCCTGAAAGAAATTGTCGACTACCGCGTCGAGTTTCTCACCGCGTACCAGAACGCGAGCTATGCCGAGCGTTACCGCGAGCTGGTGGCGCGGGTAAGTCGGGCCGACAAGGGCGCCGATCAGGCGCTGAGCCGTGCCGTCGCCCGTAACTATTTCAAATTGCTGGCCTACAAGGACGAGTACGAGGTGGCGCGGCTTTACAGTGACGGCAGCTTTATCAAGCAGCTCGAGGCGCAGTTCCAGGGCGATTACCGTCTGGAGTTCCATCTGGCGCCGTCCTGGCTGAGCAAGCCCGATGCGGTTACTGGTCAGCCGCGCAAACGCCAGTTCGGTCCCTGGATGCTCAAGGCCTTCGGCGTGCTGGCCAGGTTCAAGTTCCTCCGCGGTACGCCATTCGATCCGTTCGGCTATAGCGCCGAACGCCGGCTGGAGCTGGACTTGATCGAGGAATATGAGCGCAACCTCGATTACCTGCTGAAAGAGCTCAACGCCGACAACTACCGCACCGCGGTGGCTCTGGCCGAGTTGCCGGAGCAGATCCGCGGCTACGGCCACGTCAAGGAGAAGAGTTTGCCCAAGGTGCGCGAGCAGGCCCAGCAGCTCAAGGCGCGCATGCTGGTCAGCGAGATTCAGGCGGTGCAGCTGTTCGAACCGGCCGCCTGATTCACGTATTCGTAACCTAGGAGCCAGCTTGCTGGCGATCATTGGCGCCCGGTGCGGTCCAACGGATCGCCGGGACGCCGGACCGCAGCAAGAACTAGGCGTCCCCCTGGCTCCTACAGGTTGTTAGGTCTACGCAAAGCCTCCAAATCCCTTATTACAAAAACGCCCAAGGAACCCCCATGTCCGTGTTTTCCCATATCGAGTTCGATGGCCACGAGCAAGTTGTATTCGGCCACGACAAAGCCAGCGGCCTGAAAGCCATTATCGCCATCCACAACAGCAACCTCGGCCCGGCCCTGGGCGGTTGCCGCATGTGGCCTTACGCCAACGACGAGGAGGCGCTACGTGATGTGCTGCGGCTGTCGCGCGGCATGACCTACAAGTCGGCGCTGGCGCGCTTGCCGTTGGGCGGTGGCAAGGCGGTGATCATCGGCGATCCGCACTCCGGCAAGAGCGAGGCGCTGTTCCAGGCCATGGGCGATTTCGTCAACAGCCTGGGCGGGCGCTATATCACCGCCGCGGATTCCGGCACCGGCGTGCCCGAGATGCAGATCATGGCTGAGCGCACCAAGCATGTATCCGGCGCCGGCCAGCGCGAGGCGTTTGGAGGTGGCATGCGCAATGGCGACCCGTCGCCGTCCACGGCTTATGGGGTGTTCGTCGGCATTCAGGCAGCGGTCAAGCAGCGCCTGGGGCGCGACGATTTGCAAGGGCTCAGGGTTGCGATTCAGGGCGTCGGGCAGGTCGGTTTCAGCCTGGCGCGGCACCTGAAAGAGGCCGGTGCCGAGTTGTGGGTCACCGATATAGTCGAGGCCAACGTACAGCGCGCAGTCGAGCAACTGGGCGCCAAGGCGGTGGGCCAGCAGGATATTTTCGGCCTGGACGTCGATGTGTTCGCACCCTGTGCCATGGGCGGCATTATCAACCGCCAGACCCTTGAAGCCCTGCGTGCGCCCATTGTTGCCGGGGCGGCGAACAATCAGCTGGCCGATGCCGGCTTGGCCGAGGAACTGCGCCGGCGCGAATGCCTGTACGCGCCGGATTATGCGATCAACGCCGGTGGGATTATCGATGTCTGCTACGAACGCATCGGCGGCAGCGCAATGCAGCTGAAGGCGCATATCGAAGGCATCGGCGAGACCTTGCAGCAGATATTCCAGCGCGCCGAGCACGAAGGGCGTACCACCGTCGAGGTCGCCGATCGCCTGGCCGAAGAGCGTTTCGGTCGACGTTGATCCTCCGTTAATCCAGCGCCAGGGCCAGGCTGATGCCGTGGGGCTCGAAGCCCAGTCGCGCATAGAATCGATGAGCGGCTTCACGGCTCTGGCTGCTGGATAGCGCCACCTTGTAACAATCCCAGGCACGGGCGCGTTCCATGGCTTTGCCCACCAAGGCCTGGCCGATGCCCAGGCCGCGGGCATCGCTATCCACCACCACGTCCTCGAGAATCGCCGAGCGAGCGAAATTGTGCGCCAGGTGCTCGATCAGGTTCAGGGTGCAGGTGCCGAGCAGTTTACCGTCGCGCTCGGCCACCAGGACGACGCGGCTGGTGGGCAGCTCGGCCAGGCGCAGGGCCATCAGCTTTGGGTCGGCGCGGGGTTCGTCCGGCGCCAGCTGTTGCAGCAACACGGTCAGTGCGGGTGCGTCGGTTGGGCTGGCGGCGCGCAGTTGGAAGTCGGCGAACGGGGAGTCGGGCAGGTGCTGCGGGGCGGCTTGGCGCATAGCGATCTCCAAAGCGATCTATGAGCAGTATGGCAACGCGACAAGGCAGTGGCATGACAAATTCGCTCAGGCTCGCTAAGATGCCGCCCGCTGGATGTTCGTCATCCGGCCTGAACAAGTCTCCTTAGTTCAATGGATAGAACAAGCCCCTCCTAAGGGCTAGATGCTGGTTCGACTCCAGCAGGGGACGCCAAACAAAAAAGGCCTGCGCATTGCGCAGGCCTTTTTCGTTGCAGCGTTGAGCCGCTTTGATGGTCGCCCGCTATCAGGCTAGGCTTGCGCCAGCTCAGAACAGGAGAGGAATGCCATGCCCAGCGATATTGTCACCGAGATTGCAGAAGCCCCGTTGACCGCGGTTGAAGCGCGGATCCTCGGTTGTCTGATCGAAAAGCAGGCCACCACTCCCGAGGTCTACCCGCTGACCTTGAATGCGCTGGTGCTGGCCTGCAACCAGAAGACCAGTCGCGAACCGCTGATGAACCTCACCGCCGGGGCGGTCGGTCAGGGTTTGCGCAGCCTCGAAGGACGGGGTTTCGCACGTCTGGTGATGGGCAGTCGCGCCGATCGCTGGGAGCAGCGTTGCGACAAGGCCCTGGAATTGGTGGCACCGCAGCTGGTGTTGCTGGGGTTATTGCTGTTGCGCGGACCTCAGACGGTCAACGAGCTGCTGACGCGGAGCAACCGCATGCATGATTTCGAGGATGCCGAGCAATTGCAGCATCACCTCGATCGTATGATCCATCGCGGACTGTTTTGCCAACTGCCGCGTCAGGCCGGCCAGCGCGAAGACCGCTATATGCATCTGTTGGGTGAGCCGGCGGATCTGCAGGCGCTGCTGGAGGCGCGTGCGCACGAGCCCGTTCGCGGCGCCGATCACGGTTCTCATGCCGAGGCCCGTCTGGAGGCGCTGGAGGCGCGCGTAGCGGCCTTGGAAGCGCGTCTGGCCGAGCTCGAGTAGCGCGACGCCAGCGGTTAACGGCGATGGCGTCAGTTCTGCACTCCTGAGTGCTCAGCCAAGCTGGTTGTCTGCGCACTCGGCGCCGTCTTCGGCAAAGCGTTCGAGCAGGCGCTCGCCATTGTCCAGCGGTTTCTGTTGCCGGGGCTCGCTACAGCCTTCGACAAAGTGCTGTTGCAGCTGCTCGGAACCTTTCTCAGTGAAGTGCTCAAACTGGTGCTCCGCGTCGTTCTCGGCGAATCGTCGGGGGTCGCTTGTCAAGGCGAAAGCGGCGATGGAAAGGCTGGCCAGGAGCAGCGTGGCGAGTATCTGGTTTTTCATGTCTGGGTTCCTGGTAAGGGCGAGGAGTAACCTTGGATCCCATATTACATTGATTAAGTTGATTGGTAGTTGCGGAAAGTTCATGTAAGAAATCGATGAAATTGATGCTTGATGCCAGCATTTCTGGCCTGTCGGTGAGGCTGGCTGGTTGCAAGAGGGCGATGGGTGATTGGTTCGATCGATAATGCCGAATGGCTACGATCGCTTGGCTGCCGCAGGAATGGTGGCGGTAGCGGAAGGGTCGAAGGGGCTAGCTAAAAAGCCAAAGGCACCGGTTGCCGGGCCTTTGGCTCTGGGTTAGGTGAAACGCTGCGCGCTGCCATGGATTTAGCCAATGCGCTGATTAAGGGTGCGCTCGGCACCGCCCTCGGCGAAGCGATCCTGCAGACGCTTGGCACCGCCTTCGGCGAAGCGATCCTGCAGACGCTCGGCACCGCCTTCGGCGAAGCGATCCTGCAGACGCTCGGCACCGCCTTCGGCGAAGCGATCCTGCAGACGGTCGGCACCGCCTTCGGCGAAGCGTTGCTGCAGACGATCGGCACCGCTCTCGGCGAAGCGTTCCTGCAGACGCTCGGCGCCGCTTTCGGCCAGCGGGTTGACGCCTCTGAAGCCTTCGAGTCTGGTGGCTTTGACTTCACCCAGTAGAGGTTGGGGATCTGTTTGCGGCAGTGCGAAAGTGGCTGCGGATAAGCTGCTCAGGATCACGGCGGCGAGGATTTGCTTTTTCATGTTTGGCTCCTGGTTCAAGCGGTGAGTGACTGTGGAGCCCATCTTACATTTGGAATTTTGATTAAGAAGTAGAGGTGATTCATGGTAATAATCGATGTCGTCGATACTGGGGTTTAAATGCTCTATATCAATACTCTCCGCTGCACAGCCGGGTAAATTTCAAGTGTTTGTCAGCGCTGGGTCTTTGATCCTAAATATCTAATTATTAGATGCTTATGCCGGTAGGTTATCCGTGTGCGCGGTGCGTTGTGTCGGATGTGGTACGGCGAGATAGGGCGGCAAGCCGCAATCGCGGCGGCAGCGCATGTATCATGCGTGCATCGATCGCCGTCTATCCCTATCGCCGCGATGGCTTGGGGCATGGCGGCGATCTGTTCGGAGCAGGTTCGTTGCGGATCTTCGCTCTTCGCGGGCCTCTCGCGCTGCCGTTCACCATATGCCCCAGAGATTCGGGGCATGGTCAGTCGGTATGGTTCAATCGCCCGGGGTCTTTTCATTCCGTAGGTTCCGCGTTCGCCGCGGGCGCGCCTCAGGTCTATGCTGGCGCCCGTCTGGCGTTTTCACTTCTTCCCCATTGGAGTCGGTCGCAGGTCCATGCCACATATCATGAAATTGTTCGGCTCGTTGTATGCCGCCACTCTGCTGATGCTGTTGGGGTCGGGTTTGTTGGGTACCTATCTGGCGTTGCGGCTGGCGGAAACCGTCGACGGCCTCTGGGTTGGTGCGCTAATGGCGGCCTACTACGTGGGGTTGGTGCTCGGCGGCAAGGTGGGGCACAGGCTGATCGCCAGGGTCGGCCATATTCGTGCGTACGTCGCCTGCGCCGGCGTGGTAACGGCTGCCGTGCTCGGGCACGGCTTAAGCGATTGGCTGCCCAGCTGGCTGGTGCTGCGCATGCTGGTGGGGCTGGGAATGATGTGCCAGTACATGGTGGTCGAGAGCTGGCTCAACGAACAGGCCGGCACCCTGGAGCGTGGCCGGGTGTTTTCCGGCTACATGAGCGCTTCTTATCTGGGCCTGATTCTCGGGCAGCTGGTATTGGTCGTGCACCCGGCCCTGGGGGTGGAGTTACTGATGCTGGTGGCTTTGTGTTTTTCCCTGTGCCTGGTGCCTGTCGCCCTGACGCGCAGGCTACACCCGGCGCCTCTGCATCCGGCACCCTTGGACTTGCGCTTCTTCATTGAACGGGTACCGCTGTCGTTGACCACCATCCTGGCGTCCGGGTTGCTGATCGGTTCGTTCTATGGCCTGGCGCCGCTATATGCCTCCCGCATGGGCTTGTCCACCGAGCAGGTCGGCTTGTTTATGGGCTGCAGCGTTTTTGCGGGTTTGCTGGTGCAGTGGCCGCTCGGCTGGCTTTCCGACCGTAGCGACCGGGTCTGGCTGATCCGCCTCTGTGCGGGATTGATGGCTCTGGTCGCACTGCCGTTGGCCCTGGCTCCGCAGGTGTCGCTGCTGCCGCTGCTGGGGGTGGGGTTTGTCGTGAGTTTGTTGATGTTCAGCCTTTACCCGCTGGCGGTAGCGTTCGCCAATGACCATGTCGAAGGCGAGCGGCGGGTTTCCCTGACGGCGACGCTGCTGGTCACGTTCGGGGTGGGCGCCAGTCTCGGGCCATTGCTGGTCGGGGTGCTGATGCGCTTTTTCGGTGCCAACATGCTTTACGCTTTCGTCTGCTTTTGTGGGGTCGTGCTGGTCTTGCGGGTGCGGCCCGCCACCGTCACCCATCAGCACCAGGTCGACGATGCACCGCTGCACCATATCCCCATGCCTGACAATATGACCGGCTCGCCGCTGATTGCTGCGCTCGATCCGCGTGTCGATGAGCAGGTCGTGCAACAGCAGATGCTCGACACCGCGCCTGTCGATGCGACGAATGACGAAGTGGTTGAGGAGCCTTTGAGCCGATGAGTGCCGCGCACCTCAGCGTCATCATTCCGGCGCGTAACGAGGCGCAGGCTCTGCCTTTGCTGCTGGCTGACCTGGCGCCGCTGAGGGCCATGGGGGCGCAGTTGATTCTGGTGGATGGCGGCAGTGAAGACGGCACCTGCGAACTGGCGGCCGCGCAGGTCGATCTGTTGCTACGCAGTTCGCCCGGGCGTGCGCTGCAGATGAATGCCGGCGCGGCGGCCGCCACCGGCGAATATCTGTGGTTCCTGCATGCCGATACGCGCGTCCCGGCCACCGCTATCGAACGTCTGCTGCATGTCCTCACGAGGCGGCCGCGTTGGGGGCGTTTCGATGTGTGCTTGTCGGCTCCGGGGTTGGCATTTCGCTTGATCGGCAGCATGATCAATCTGCGGTCGCGGTTGACCGGGGTGGCGAGCGGAGATCAGGGCATTTTCGTTATGCGCACGACTTTCGAAGCCTTGGGCGGCTATGTGCAGATCCCGCTGATGGAGGATCTCGATCTCTGTCGTCGACTCAAGCGTTTGTCCCGTCCTGAATGCCTGCGGCCGCCCCTGTCGACCTCGAGTCGACGCTGGGAGCGGGGAGGTGTGTGGCGCACCGTGTTGCTCATGTGGCGCCTGCGCCTTGCGTATTACTGCGGCGCGAGCCCGGAGCGCCTGGCGCGCCAGTATTACCGAGGGCCACCGTTATGAGTCTGACGATTTCATTGCATATGCTGGCGCGCTCGCCCATTCCGGGGCGGGTCAAGACCCGGCTGATTCCTGCCTTGGGAGAGGAGGGGGCATGCGATCTGCAGCGCCGGCTGCTCTGCCATGCATTGCAATTGCCCGGCGCGATATTCAGTCAGCGCTTCCTCTGGCTGGACGACATACCCGATAACGAACTCGAAACCTTGGCCGAGAGTCTCGGTTGGGTGTTGGTCGAACAGCCCGCGGGTGATCTGGGCGAGCGGATGCGGCGCATTGCGACCCTGGGGTTGGCGGAAAGCGATGCGGTACTGCTGATCGGCAACGATTGCCCGGCGCTGGACGCCGATTACCTGAGCAGTGCCTGCGCGGCGCTGCACGATGAGCCCGTGGTGCTGGGGCCGGCGGAAGATGGCGGTTATGTATTGCTCGGTTTACGGCGTATCGATCCACAGCTGTTCTGTAATCTGCCCTGGGGGACCGATCAGATCCTGGCGATGACCCAGGACCGCCTGCAGCAACTGAGCTGGGGGCATCAGCTGCTGCCGGTATTGTGGGATGTCGATCGCCCTGAGGACTTGCCGCGCCTTGCCAGGTTGGGGATTCATGTCGACATCTGAGATGGCGCCGCACATGAGGTGCGCCATGGGCGGCGACCCATTGCGGCCCCGGCAAGCAGTTCACTTCCCCAGGCGGCCCGCGCAGCACGCAGGGGCTACGCAGTCTTAAAGGGCCTTGTATGCAAGCCCAGCGTTTTTCAGCGGCCTGCTAGAACAGGCCGTCGCTATCGAAGCGTCGGGCTTCACGCTGGAGCTGATAAACGAAACGTTCGATCTGGCGTTGTTGCTGCCCGTTTATGCGATAGAAGCGTGCACCGATAAAGGTGGTGTCGACTTTCTCCAGGTATTGCAGGTGGCGCAACTCCACTGCGAGCGTCAGCGCCCCAAAGGGCAACTGGACGCTTAGGCGTTCGTATATCTGGCCGGATTGCAGGCCGGAAGTCAGGTTGCCGGGAAGGCGTAACTTGCAGCCGGTAGCCGAAATGTCCAGCAGGAAGCCTTTTAACGGCACGTTCAATTTATCGCCCGCCAATTCGATCGCCACCTGTTCGCCCTGCTTCAGTGGTGCCCTGAATGCATTACGGCGCTGGTGATAGTGCACCTGGGTGGGCATCTGGCTGACATAGCAGCGGGCACCTTCGTGCTCGACGATCTCCGGGCTATGCAAGCATTCCCACGCAACACGCACGCCTTCATGGAAGGCTTCGACATGAAAGGTTTCGCCATTCTGCAGGAAGCGCTCGCCGTCCCTCGGCATGAGCTCGTCGAGCAGCAGCTGATTTTTGTCGCGGTTGACGTCGATCAGATAGCTTTGAAAACGCTGATTGCGGCCGGTGAAGGTAACGATCAGCGGATCATGGTTCTGCTGCAGTTGGCGTAGGTTGGCAACGATTTCCACCGGCGTCTTGAGCACCTTGGGTGGTTGCGGGCCATTGTCCTCGCTAAAGGAATTGGACACGGTCCAGTAATCTCCGAACAAAACGTTGACACTAGCATACTGGCATTGTGACAGTATGTCGCCGGTGTCTTATTGGAAGCGCTCAGGCTTGGCTGAGTGGGCGATGCTGGCCGATTCTAGCGGTACTGCCGCGCCTGTCATAGAGGTTTGGCGTTTCCCCGCCGCGCAGTATGCCGAGCATGCTGGTCGTCGATGCCTGGCTGGAGCGTATCAGTCGGCCGTTGCGCAGGTTGGCGGCTTGGCAGTGTTCGAGCAATGCATTCAGCCGATCGCCGGCGTCAATCAGCTCTTTGCCCACACTTGATCCCTTCGCCAGTGCCAGCAGACCCTCGCGGTCGGCGCTCAGTTGCAGGCTGAGGAGCATTTGGCTACGCGCCTTGGCGTGCTGATCGAGTAGGCTGAGTAGCGGCAGTTTGTCGGCCAGGATGGTTTGCAGGCGGGGTAGGTCGCGTTCGCCGAGCGTCTGGAATTCGCTATCGATCAGCTCAAGCAGGCGCTCGGCGGTGTCGATATCCTGGGTAAACAGGTCAAGCAGGCTGGTGTCATGCATAGTGCGGGCTCTTGGGGTATGCAGTGGATCGAGGAATCACTGCGAGCAATCCTTGCCAAGCGTCAAATACCCCAGTGCCGGCTGAAGGCTAGCGCTGGGATTCGAAATTGAGCAGTTTGCCGGCAACGCGCTGGCTATCGACTTTATAGCTACCGTCGGCAATGGCTTGCTTGATCTGGGCAACCCGCTCTTTATCCACGTCCGGCTGCTCGCGCAGTTTGTCGCTGATGGTCTGCAGTTGCTGTGCCTGGCTGCTGAGCTGAACGGATTCCCCGCTCTTGGGGGCGGCCGAATCAATCGTCGGTGCGCTGGCAGGCTGCTGGGTGGCGGCGGTTTCGCTGCGACCGCCGGATTGAGCACTGCCGGCACGCCCCGTATTGGCTGGCGTTACTGCATTGTTAGGTCGGTTGAAGTCGATGACCATGGTGCTGAACCTCGAACGGTGTATGGACGCTTGCCTAGCTTGTCGGCGATTAGCGGAAAAACTTTAGAGCGCAACTGATAAAAAAGTTCGCTCGATAAGCTGATAGTGGTCCGTGCTAGCCACAGTCTAAACGCAGTATGAAAAATCGTCAGCTAATCGTCACGCCAACCACTCAACAAGAAACCTAACAAGAATCATGCCTACATCGCCACTTCGACTTGGCCGGGGCCGGTCACCCGCGCTCTGATCACTCGCTGCGAACTGAGGTTGCGTACCTTGATCTGTTGGCCCATGCCGCCATCCGATAAGGCTTCGCCGGGCATGCGTACACTGATGCCACCACTCAGGGCGCTGATCACGACATGCTCGCCGCGGTGAACCACTTCGGCTTGTTCGACATGCAGCGGTGCAAGTATCTGGTCGGGCAGCAACGGGCGTGTCAGTTTTTTGCCGATCGCTTGCTTGAGCGCATTCAGGTAGCCCTGATTGAGCAGGCCGACATCGCGCTCCGCCAGCGCTACGTCCATTTCGCTCAATACGCTGTCGCGCTTGAGCGGACGACGGGCGACGACCACTTCCCGGTACAGGCTCACCTGGCCGGGAACAAATACCGTCCAAGGCGCGCTACCGTCGCAGCGAACGCGCAGGGTCACACGGCCCAGCGGTTGCGCGGGGCTTTCCAGGCTTGTAGTCAATTCTTTGTCGCACAGGGGCATGCGCAGGCGTGGGTCGAGGCGGCTGATTTCAATTTCATACCGCCCCTCGATTCCGCTACGCTGCAAATAGTCGCTGACGGCTTGCTCAAGAAACACCTGAGCGGTGCCGATAAGCTGTTCGGTCGTGGTGATGGCTGCCGCCGCCTGAAGGGGATAGCCGAGCGCCGCTAAAGCGGGTAGAACTAGCCAGTGATGGCGGCATTTTGCCATTAACCGTCGAAAAGTTGTCGTTTGTGTGCTCATGCTGAGTTAAAAGCAAGGCTCGTGCCGCCTGCTAGGCTGTAGGTGCGGTGCACGATCCAAGAACAAGAGGAGTTTGGGCATGGCCGGTGTATTGGATTCAGTCAACCAGCGCACTCAGCTGGTTGGACAGAATCGCCTGGAATTGCTGTTGTTTCGCCTGGGTGGCCAGCAGCTCTATGGCATTAACGTGTTCAAGGTAAAAGAAGTACTGCAGTGCCCCAAACTTACCGTCATGCCGAAGTCCAGTCCCGTGGTACGAGGCGTCGCGAGCATTCGTGGCGGCACCATTCCGATTCTGGATCTGTCGATGGCGACCGGCAGCGGGCCTCTCGATAATATCGAAAACAGTTTCGTCATCATCACCGAATACAACACCAAGGTGCAGGGCTTCCTGGTCCATTCGGTGGAGCGCATCGTCAACATGAACTGGGAAGAGATCCACCCGCCACCCAAGGGCACTGGGCGCGATCACTACCTCACGGCGGTGACCCATCTGGATAACAAGATGGTCGAGATCATCGACGTGGAGAAGGTTCTGGCCGAGGTGGCGCCCACCTCCGAGGTCATCTCCGTGGGCGTGCTCGACCCGCAGACCCAGGAGAAAGCGATTAGCAAGAAGGTACTGACCTGCGACGACTCATCGGTTGCACGCAAGCAGGTCACCCGTTGTCTGCAGACGGTCGGCGTGGAGGTGGTGGCCCTGAACGACGGGCGGCAGGCCCTGGATTATCTGAAGGCCATGGTGGCGGAAGGTCGCAAGCCGGAAGAAGAATTTCTCATGCTGATTTCAGACATCGAGATGCCGGAAATGGATGGTTATACCCTGACGGCGGAAATTCGTGCCGATCCACGCATGCAAAAGCTGCATATCATCTTGCATACTTCGCTTTCAGGGGTATTCAACCAGGCAATGGTAAAAAAGGTAGGGGCGGATGATTTCTTGGCCAAGTTTCGCCCGGATGAGCTGGCTGCTCGGGTGGCAGAGCGCATCAATGCGGCAGCAGATGGGGGCTGAGGGCGTAGCCCTCAGTGCTAACTATGATCGGCGAGGCCTCGCTAGTGTCTTCAGGTAATTTGGATTTTGAGCAGTTCCGGACTTTCCTGGAAAAAGCGTGCGGCATTCTGTTGGGTAGCAACAAGCAGTACCTGGTTTCCAGCCGGCTGAACAAACTGATGGAGCAGAACAGCATCAAGACCCTTGGGGAGTTGGTGCAGCGTATGCAAAATCAACCGCGTAGCGGCTTGCGTGAGCAGGTCGTGGACGCCATGACCACTAATGAAACCTTGTGGTTTCGCGATACCTATCCGTTCGAAGTACTGAAAAAGCGGATTTTGCCGGAGTTGATCAAGGCTAATCCCGGGCAGCGCTTGCGCATCTGGTCCGCGGCCTCGTCTTCGGGGCAGGAACCCTATTCGCTGTCGATGAGTATCGACGAGTTCGAGAAAACCAATATCGGGCAGCTCAAGGGCGGTGTGCAAATCATCGCCACCGACCTCTCTCCGTCGATGCTGGCCAACTGCAAATCCGGCGAATACGACAGTCTGGCCATGGGCCGCGGTTTGTCGCAGGAGCGTTTGCAGCGTTACTTCGACCCCAAAGGCCCGGGCCGTTGGGTGGTCAAGCCGGCGATCAAAAGCCGCGTCGAATTTCGTCCGTTGAACCTGTTGGATACTTACGCCGCGCTGGGCAAGTTCGACATCGTGTTCTGCCGCAACGTATTGATCTACTTCTCCGCCGAGGTGAAGAAGGACATCCTCACCCGCATCCATGCCACCCTGAAGCCCGGCGGTTACCTGGTGCTAGGCGCATCCGAAGCCCTGAACGGCTTGCCCGAGCGTTATCAGATGGTGCAGTGCAGCCCTGGGATCATCTACAAGGCGAAATAGCGGCGACAGGCAATTGATAAACGGGAGGCCAAGGGTCTCCCGTTTTTGTTTGGCTCCGTATCCGGCAACCGTGGCATTCGTGGTCTCTTGCAGGAAGGGCGGCACGGCATTCCTTGGCCCGGGGTACGACGGTAACGGCAGACGAATTCCTAGGGGCCGCGGGCCATTCGCCCCTGGCAACACCTCGCCTGCCAGTGCGGCAAGCGCCACTCAGGCTTGCCGCTTTGCTTGCCGGGAGGCGGAAAAGCCTTGCCGCTCGGCCTGATTTCCGGTGGCAATTATTTATTAAGTAATTGATAAATAAAGAGAAAATTATATGGCACGGGCCTTGCTAAATGTCTTGCACGGAACAACTGCAAGCCAACGGCAAAGGTTCAGACCATGAGTATCAGCTTCGATCGCGCACTCGGCATCCATGAGCAGGCTCTCGGCTTTCGCGCCCAGCGTGCCGAGGTGCTCGCCAACAACATCGCGAACGCCGATACCCCGCACTACAAGGCGCGGGACCTGGACTTCGCTTCGGTTCTGGCCGAGCAAAGCGCCAAAACCCAGCGCGGCCCGGTCGACCTGAAGCTTACCGACAGTCGTCATATCGCCGCAGAGGGTCTTAGCACTGGCGACGCCAGCCTGGTTTACCGCAACCCGCTTAGCGCCTCGATCGACCAGAACACCGTCGATTTGCAGATAGAGCAATCCAGCTACGCGGAAAACGCGGTCGATTTCCAGGCCAGCTTCACCTTCCTCAACAGCAAATTCAAAGGGCTGATCGGCGCCCTGCGCGGCGAATAAAAGGAGCTGATGCCATGTCACTAGCCAGTGTTTTCAATATTGCCGGTACCGGCATGAGTGCCCAGAGCACTCGCCTGAATACCATCTCCAGCAACATCGCCAACGCCGAGACGGTTTCGTCGAGCATCGACCAGACCTACCGTGCCCGTCATCCGGTATTCGCCACCATGTTTCAGCAGGCGCAAGACGGCAGTCGCGGTTCGCTGTTCGCCGAGCAGGACGAAGCCGGTCGCGGCGTGCAGGTGCTGGGCATCGTCGAGGACCAAAGCAGCCTGATGCCGCGCTACGAACCCAACCACCCGGCCGCCGATGCGGATGGCTATGTGTACTACCCCAACGTCAACGTGGTCGAGGAAATGGCTGACATGATCTCCGCCAGCCGTGCCTTCCAGACCAACGTTGAAATGATGAATACCGCCAAGCAGATGTTGCAGCGCGTGCTGACCCTGGGTCAGTGAGCCATCGCATAAGGAGCGCATAGACATGAGCAGTGTTGGCGACGTTACCGGTTCGTTCCTCGATCAATACCAGATCAAGAACGAGCGCAGTACCAATAAGGACCTGGGCAAGAACGAGTTCCTCAACCTATTGGTGGCCCAGTTGAATAACCAGAACCCGCTGGAGCCTCAAGGCAATGGCGAGTTCATCGCCCAGTTGGCGCAGTTCAGCCAGGTCGAGGGCATCGAGAAGCTCAATACCAGCATGGGCTCGTTGCTCAGCGGCTATCAGTCGTCCCAGGCGCTGCAGGCCTCGTCGATGGTCGGGCGCAAGGTGATAGTGCCGACCGACAAGGCGGTGGTCGATACCAGTGAAAGCTTCAAGGCCAGCGCGGTATTGCCGGTGACCAGCAATAACGTCTTCGTTAACGTCTACAACAACGCCGGGTCGGTGGTGAGCCGCATCAACCTGGGCGAGCAGGCGGCCGGCAATGTCAACTTCATCTGGGATGGCAAGGATTCCAGCGGCAATCTGTTGCCGCCCGGCACCTACAAGTTCGAGGCCCAGGCCACCTACGACGGCGAAACCAAGGCGCTTTACACCATGCTGCCAGCCAACGTCGACAGCGTCACCCTGGGCGGCAGCGAGTTGATGCTCAACCTCGCCGGGCTCGGCAGCGTGCCGCTCTCGCAAGTTCAGGTCATCGGCCAGTAACCAACAGATTCTAAGCGCCGGCGGGACCGGCAAAGGAGACATCCATGGCGTTCAATATCGGTCTGAGTGGACTGCGCGCGGCGACCAGCGACCTCAACGTGACCGGCAATAACATTGCCAACGCCGGCACAGCCGGTTTCAAGCAATCGCGCGCCGAATTCGCCGATGTCTATGCGGCATCCGTGCTGGGGTCCGGTTCCAACCCGCAGGGTAGCGGTGTGCTCCTGGGCGATGTGTCGCAACTGTTCAACCAGGGCAATATCAACTACACGCAGAATGCCCTGGACCTGGCGATCAACGGCAACGGCTTCTTCCAGACCAGTAACAACGGCGAAATCAGCTACACCCGTGCCGGTTATTTCGGCACCGATCGCGACGGCTACATGGTCAATAACTTCGGTTACCGCCTGCAGGGTTATGCGGTGGACGCAAACGGCAATCTGCAGAACGGCATCATCGACGACTTGCGCATCGAAACCGCCAGCCAGGCGCCAAAGGCCACCGAGAATCTCGACCAGGTCTTCAACCTCAACTCGACCAATACGGTGCCGACCACCGTGCCGTTCGACCCGAGCGATCCGACCTCCTATAACTCCTCGACCTCGACCAATATCTATGACACCCAGGGCAACTCCCATGTGTTCACCCAGTACTTTCTCAAGACCGGGGCCAACACCTGGGATATGAACGTGCTGATCGACGGCCGTAATCCGGATGATCCGACCCTGACCACGCCCTCGACGGTGAACCTGCAATTCACTACCTCCGGGCAGTTGGATGTGGCCGCGTTGATCGCCTCGACACCGACCGGCTTCTCGGTCACCGCCGACGGCACCATCGATCTGACCACCTGGGTGCCGGCCGCACCGGACACCTCGATACCGCCGGTATGGTCGTCCAACGGTGCGACCGCCGCGGCGACCGGGGTGAATATCGACCTGCGCGGCGCCACTCAATTCTCCAGCTCGTTCGCGGTCAACAGCGTCAGTCAGGACGGTTACACCACCGGCCAACTGGCTGGTTTGGAAATCGACGATACCGGGGTGATTTTCGCCCGCTACACCAACGGCCAGTCGAATATCCAGGGCCAGGTGATTTTGGCCAGTTTCGCCAACGTGCAGGGGTTGACCCCGGTGGGCAAGACCGCCTGGGTGCAATCCTTCGCCTCCGGTGAGCCTGTGGTCGGCACGCCGCGCAGCGGGACTCTCGGCGCCTTGCAGTCCGGCGCTCTGGAGGACTCCAACGTCGAACTCTCCGATCAGTTGGTCAACCTGATCGTCGCCCAGCGCAACTACCAGGCCAACGCGAAAACCATCGAGACGGAAAGCGCGGTGACCCAGACCATCATCAACCTGCGTTGATAGGAGGGCGCGGTCGGGGTTGCCACCCCGGGCCGCGCCTTGCCGCAGGCGGCAACCATTCGCCGTAGAAGACTCCTTTATGGGGTCTTTTTTATTTAAAAAATATATAAATTTCAATTGGTTAAATAGATTCTGCGTTGGCTGGCACGAGCCTTGCTGTATTGCTTGTACAGAGCACAGGGCGGCATGCCCATCGCGGAGAATTGACCATGGACAAAATGCTGTACGTCTCCATGACCGGAGCCCACAACAACACCCTGGCCCAGCGCGCCCACGCCAACAACCTGGCGAACATCTCGACCAATGGCTTCCGCCGCGATTTCGAGCAGGCGCGCTCGATGCCGATTTTCGGTGACGGTTATCCGACGCGGGTCTATGCCATGAGCGAGCGTCCCGGCACCGACTTCACCCCCGGCTCGATGCAGGAGACCGGCCGCGACCTCGACGTGGCGGTAGGCGGCAAAGGCTGGCTCGCGGTGCAGGCGCCCGATGGCAGCGAAGCCTATGTGCGCACCGCCAGCCTGAATGTCGATGCCCTGGGCGTACTGCGTACCGGCAATGGCTTGCCGGTGATGGGCAATGCCGGACCGATCGCGGTGCCGCCGGAGCAGAAAATCGAAATCGGCCAGGACGGCACCATCAGCATCCGCGCCCTCGGCGAGGGCCCCAGCGTGCTCGCCGAAGTCGACCGCCTGAAGCTGGTTGATCCCGATCCCAAGCAGTTGGAGAAGGGCAGCGACGGCATGATTCGCTTCAAGGGCCAGGAACCCGTATTGGCCGACGCCACGGTGCAAGTCACCTCGGGCTTTCTCGAGTCGAGCAACGTCAATGCCGTGGAGGAGATGACCGCGATCCTCTCGCTGTCCCGGCAATTCGAACTGCAAGTGAAGATGATGCGCACCGCCGAAGACGACTCGGCAGCGATGGCGCGCGTTTTGCAGATGAACTAATTACCAGCACGCGGCGCCGATAAAACGGCACCCGAGGAGAATCGTTATGCTTCCGGCACTGTGGGTCAGCAAGACCGGTCTGTCCGCTCAGGACATGAACCTGACCACCATTTCCAACAACCTGGCCAACGTCTCGACCACTGGCTTCAAGCGCGATCGCGCCGAGTTCGAAGACCTGTTGTACCAGATCCGTCGCCAGCCCGGCGGTCAGTCCAGCCAGGACAGTCAACTGCCGTCCGGCTTGCAGCTCGGTACCGGCGTACGGGTGGTTGGCACCCAGAAGATTTTCACCGCCGGCAGCCTGCAGACCACCGAGCAGCCCCTGGACCTGGCGATCAATGGTCGTGGTTTCTTCCAGGTGCTGATGCCCGACGGCACTGTGTCCTACACCCGCGACGGCAGTTTTCACCTGAACTCCGACGGGCAGATGGTCACCTCCAACGGTTACGCCCTGGAGCCGGCGATCGTGCTGCCCGATGAAGTACGCACTTTCACCGTCGGCGAAGACGGCACCGTCTCGGTGACCACCACCGGCAACCCGCAGCCGCAGATCGTCGGCAACCTGCAGACCGCCGACTTCATCAACCCGGCGGGCCTGGAAGCCATCGGCAACAACCTGTTCCTGGAAACCGCCGCCAGCGGCGCCCCGCAGGTCGGTACGCCGGGCCTCAACGGCCTCGGCCCGACCCTGCAGAACACCCTGGAAAACTCCAACGTCAGCGTGGTCGAGGAGCTGGTGAACATGATCACCACCCAACGCGCTTACGAGATGAACTCAAAGGTCATCTCCACTGCCGACCAGATGCTCGGTGCGCTGTCGCAGAATCTTTAACACCGGGGTAGGGCGTTAGCCCGGTCCCGTTTCACCATGCAACGCCGTGAGGTAGTGGTTATGAACCGGCTTCTTATTCTTCTCGCAGTCCTTGGTCCTATGGTCCTGAGCGGCTGCGTGGCGCCTGCGCCCAAGCCGGACGATCCGTACTACGCGCCGGTGCTGCCGCGTACGCCGTTGCCGGCGGCGCAGAACAACGGGGCGATCTACCAGGCCGGCTTCGAAAACAGTCTGTTCGACGACCGCAAGGCCCACCGCGTCGGCGACATCATCACCGTGACCCTCAACGAGCGCACCCAGGCGAGCAAGAACGCCAGCAGCAAGGTTCAGAAGGACAGCACCACCGATATCGGATTGCCGACCCTGTTCGGCATGGCGGTAACGCCGAAGAATCCGCTGGCCGCGATCAGCGCGCTGGGCATGGGCGCGGATAATCTGGGGCTTAATTCGAGTTACGACGCAGCTCGGGATACCGATGGTTCGGGTCAGGCGGGGCAGAGCAACAGCCTTACCGGCTCGATCACCGTGACCGTGGCCGAAGTGTTGCCCAACGGCATTCTTTCGGTCCGCGGTGAGAAGTGGATGACCCTCAACACCGGCGACGAGCTGGTGCGTATCGCCGGCCTGGTTCGCTCCGACGATGTCGCCACCGATAACACTGTGCCGTCCACCCGCATCGCCAATGCACGGATCACCTATTCCGGCACCGGCGCTTTCGCCGACGCGAGTCAGCCGGGCTGGCTGGATCGCTTCTTCATCAGCCCGTTGTGGCCGTTCTGAGGCTGAGGAGCATGCACATGTACAAATCGATGATCATGGCGCTGGCCCTGTTGCTGGCTGGAACCGCCCAGGCTGAGCGACTCAAGGACCTGGCGAGCATCCAGGGCGTGCGCAGCAACCAGCTGATCGGCTATGGCCTGGTGGTCGGTCTGAATGGCACCGGCGACCAGACCACGCAGACGCCCTTCACCGTGCAGACCTTCAACAACATGATGGCGCAGTTCGGCATCCGCGTGCCGCAAGGCGGCAACGTGCAGTTGAAGAACGTCGCGGCGGTGTCGATCCATGCCGACCTGCCGGCGTTCGCCAAGCCGGGGCAAACCATCGACATCACCATTTCCTCGATCGGCAATGCCAAGAGCCTGCGCGGCGGCAGCCTGCTGATGACGCCGCTGAAAGGCATCGACGGCAATGTCTACGCCATCGCTCAGGGCAACCTGGTCGTCGGCGGTTTCGATGCCCAGGGCGGCGACGGTTCGCGAATCACCGTCAACGTGCCTTCGGCCGGGCGGATTCCCGGCGGCGCCACTGTCGAGCGGCCGGTGCCGAGCGGCTTCAATCAGGGCAATACCCTGACCCTGAACCTCAATCGTCCGGATTTCACCACCGCCAAGCATATCGTCGACCACATCAATGAACTGCTCGGCCCTGGCGTGGCGCAGGCGCTCGACGGCGGTTCGATCCAGGTCAGCGCACCGCTCGATCCGAGCCAGCGCGTCGATTATCTGTCGATCCTGGAAAACCTTGAGGTCGAGGTCGGCCAGGCGGTGGCCAAGGTCATCATCAACTCGCGTACCGGCACCATCGTCATCGGCCAGAACGTGCGCGTGCAGCCGGCCGCCGTGACCCATGGCAGCCTCACCGTAACCATTACCGAAGACCCGATCGTCAGCCAGCCGGACGCCCTATCCAACGGCGTCACCGCAGTCGTGCCGCGCTCGCGGGTTAATGCCGATCAGGAAGCCAAGCCGATGTTCAAATTCGGCCCGGGCACCACCCTGGATGAAATCGTCCGGGCGGTGAACCAGGTCGGCGCCGCACCTTCCGATCTGATGGCCATCCTGGAGGCGCTCAAGCAAGCTGGCGCGCTGCAGGCCGACCTGATCGTTATCTGAGGACCACGCCCATGGACTCTCGACTTTCGGCAGGACTACTCGGCGCGGGCAACAGCCCGCTGGATAGCGGCGCCTTCAACGACCTCAATCGCCTGCAGCAATTCAAGGTCGGCGGCGACAACGAAAAGAACATCAACAAGGTCGCCAAGGAATTCGAATCGCTGTTCCTCAATGAAATGCTCAAGGCCATGCGCTCGGCCAACGAAGTGTTCGCCGAAGGCAACTTCATGAACAGCAACGAGAGCAAAACCTATCAGGACATGTACGACCAGCAGCTGTCGGTGAGCATGTCGAATAACCAGCACGGTATCGGCCTGGCCGACGTGCTGGTGCGCCAGCTCTCGAAGATCAAGCAGGCCGACAGCCGGCCCAACCCCTTCGCCAAGGTCGATGCGCCGTCACCCGCCGCGCCGAGCAAACCGCTGGCCAAGGTCGAGGCCAGTGCTGACGATAGCCGCAATGACGCGGCCCTGATCAACCAGCGCCGCCTGGCGCTGCCGGGAAAATTGAGCAGCCGTTTGCTCGCCGGTATCGTGCCCACCACCGATACCACGGGCACCCAGGCCCTGGCGCAGAACAACTGGCTGCCGGCCAAGGCGTTTGCCGCGCCTGGCGACAAGCCGCTCAGCGTCAATGGCAGCGATGCCGTCAGTGGCCGCCGCCTGACCAAGCCGACGGGCGTAGACGGCAAGACCGCGTTCGGCTCTAAGGATGAATTCATCGCCGCGATGCTGCCGATGGCGGAAAAAGCCGCGGACAAGATCGGCGTCGACCCCCGCTACCTGGTGGCCCAGGCCGCGCTGGAAACCGGTTGGGGCAAGTCGATCATCCGTCACAGCGACGGCACCAGCAGCCACAACCTGTTCGGTATCAAGACCCACAACAGCTGGGACGGCGAGTCGACCAAGGTGCTGACCACCGAATATCAGGGCGGCAAGGCAGTGAAGGCGGCGGCGTCGTTTCGCCAATACGATTCCTTCGCGCAGAGTTTCGAGGATTACGTGAGTTTCCTGCAGAGCAACGGCCGCTACGAAACCGCGCTGAATTCCACCGACAATCCCGAGCGTTTCGTCCGCGAACTGCAGCAGGCCGGTTATGCCACCGACCCGCACTACGCGCGCAAGATCAATCAAATCGCCCGGCAGATGCAGACCTACCAGATGGTCGCCGCTGCCAGCACCCCGACCACCAGCGGATAAGATCGAGCCATGGCTGACTTACTCAATATTGGCCTGTCCGGGCTGTCCGCGAACAAGACCTCGTTGGCGGTCACCGGCCACAACATCACCAACGTCAACACTCCGGGCTTCTCGCGTCAGGAAACCATCCAGGCCACGCGCACGCCGCAGTTCAGCGGTGTGGGCTATATCGGCTCCGGCACCACCCTGGTCGATGTGCGGCGCATCTACAACGAGTTCCTCACGACCCAGGTGCGCAGCAGCACCGCGCTCAATAGCGATGTGCAGTCCTACCTGAGCCAGATCAACCAGCTCGACTCCCTGCTCGCGGGCAGCACCACGGGGATCAACCCGGGGATGCAGAAAGTCTTCGCCGCGCTGCAAACCGCCGCCGAAGACCCCGCCAATATTCCGGCACGGCAGTTGGCACTGTCCGAGTCCGAAGGTCTGGCCAAGCGCTTCAACACCGTTTACGACCGTCTGTACGAACAGAACGAATTCATCAACAAACAGCTGTCGGCGGTGACCGATCAGGTCAACCAGCTGGCCGGCACTATTGCCGGCTACAACGATGCGATTGCCGTGGCCGCCTCCAATGGCCAGCAGCCCAACGACCTGCTCGATGCCCGCGAGGAAGCGGTGCGCAAGCTCTCGACCTTTATCGGCGTCACCGTAGTGCCTCAGGACGACAACAGCTACAACCTGTTTGTCGGCTCGGGGCAGCCGCTGGTGGTCGGTAGCACCGCGTCGCGTCTGGAAGTGTCGCCCGGCCTGTCCGACCCGCTGCGCAGCGAAGTGGAGTTCGTCAGCGGCAATTCGCGCCAGGGCATCACCTCGCTGATTACCGGCGGCGAGATGGGCGGGATGATCCGTTACCGCGAAGACGTGCTGGATACCACCCTGAACTCGGTCGGACGCCTGGCCCTGTCGATCACCGATCAGGTCAATCGCCAGCTCGGCCAGGGCCTGGACCTCAATGGCGAATTCGGCAACAACCTGTTTCGCCCGCTCAACGATACGACCGTGATCGGCGAGCGCAGCCTGGCGCGCCTGGGTAACAGCGATACCACGGCCAACCTCAATGTCTACATCGAAGACACCACCCAGCTGACCACCAGCGACTACGAGGTGGAGTTCACCAGCGCTGTCGATTACACCGTGCGTCGGGTTTCCGACGGTACCAGTTTCGGCCCCTTCGATATCACCGTGGTGCCGGCGGCGGAGGTCGATGGCTTCTCCCTTGATGTGGCCAGCGGCACCTTCGCCGCTGGCGACCGCTTCCGCGTGATGCCCACGCGCAACGCCGGCTCGTATATCCGTGCCGACATGACCAAGCCCGAAGAGCTCGCGTTCGCCGCGCCGCTGAAGTCGCAAACCAGCCCGGCGAACATTGGCACCGGTGCGATCAGCCAGCCGACCCTGATCACCGAGATCGACATATACGACCCTGTGGCCCAGGCCGATCTGGAAACCAGCCTGCGCAATGCGCCGCCGCTGCGCATCGTCATGGGCGCGTCCGGCGGCGCGAGTCAGGGTTACGACGTGGTCGATATCAACGGCAACGTGATCGACAGCGGCATCATCGTGCCGGGGCAGAGCAACAACCTGACCATCAGTGTGCCCGCGGCGGCCGGCCCGCCCGTGGTGCCGACAGCTTTCGAATATGAAGTGAGCATTGGTGGCCGGCCGCAGAGCGGCGACAACTTTACGGTGTCGTTCAACACCAACGGGGTTTCCGATAACCGTAACGCGCTGAAGCTGATCGACCTGCAGAACCGTACGGTGATCGGCATCAACCCGGCTGCACCGGCGACCACCGGGTCGAGCTTTACCGATGCCTATGGCGATCTGGTCGAGCGGGTCGGTACCTTGACCAGCCAGGCGCGAGTCGATAGCGAGGCGACCGGGGCGATTCTCAAACAGGCCACGGACAACCGCGACTCGATTTCGGCGGTCAACCTCGACGAAGAAGCGGCCAAGCTGATCCAGTTCGAGCAGTACTACCAGGCCTCGGCGCAAATCATTCAAGTTGCCCGCAATCTGTTCGATACATTGATTAATACGTTCTGACGGCGCTTCGCGTCGCTCGGAGCATTGAGGTTAGTTCTATGGTCATGCGCATCTCTTCGATCCAGGCATTCAACAACGGGGTAACCGGCCTCGGGCGTAACTATGCCAATGTGATTCGCACCCAGGAGCAGATCAGTAGCGGCAACCGCATCCTCACCCCGGCGGACGATCCGGTGGCCTCGGTGCGCTTGTTGCAGCTCGAACAACAGGATGCGCTGCTCACGCAGTACAAGGACAACCTCACCGCGGCGCAGAACAGCCTGACCCAGGAAGAAACCACCATCACCTCGACCGTCAACGTACTGCAGCGTATCCGCGAGCTGGCGGTGCAGGCCGGTGGCGGGGCGCTCTCCGGCGAAGACCGCCGCTCCATCGCCAAGGAGCTCGGCGAGCGCGAGGACGAACTGCTCAACTTGATGAACAGCCGCAACGCCCGTGGCGAATACCTGTTCGGTGGTTTTCTCGGCAAGACCGAGCCGTTTCAGCGTAATCCGGACGGCACCTATTCCTATCAGGGCGACGAGGGGCAGCGCAGCCTGCAGGTCGCCGGCTCGACCAACGTGGCGATCAACGACAACGGCAAGCGTCTGTTCGAAGCGGTGAGCAACGCCGACCGGGTGCTCGAAGCTGCCGGCATCAGCAACGCCGCGCTGCCTACGCCGCCGTTGCCCGCGACCACCATTCCGGCGCTGCCGGCCGCCGATCAGCGGGTGTTCATGTCGCCGGGGCTGGTGCAGGACAATCAGACCTTCAACAGCGACTTTCGTGGCGGCGAGCCCTATTCCCTGGCTTTTGTCAGCGGTACCGAATTCCGCATCTACGACAGCGCCGGCGCCGATGTCACCTCGGAAATACCCGGCGGCGGCAAGATCGAACCGCTGGCCAAGGGTGGCAACACCATCAATTTCCGCGGCATGCGCTTCCAGCTCGACGTGGTCCTGCAGGACGGTGACAACGAACTGGATCTCGACAGCCTGCTGGCCGATACCACCACGCCCGGCACCCCGGGGATCAACACCCACACCTTCACCCTGCAGTCCGCACCAACCGATTTCGCCGTGACCCGCTCCTCGACCAACAGCTCGACCGCGATCATCTCGGCCGGTGGCATCAGCAACCAGGCGACCTTCGACAGCCAGTTCCCGACTTCGGGTATCGTCCTGCGCTTTATCAACGACACCGACTACGAGGTGTATTCGCAGCCGGTGGGCCCAAGCAGCCCGGCCATCGCCACGGGCACCGCGGCCGGGCCTTACCCGTCGACGTTCACGGTGTTCGGCGCCGACTTCAGTATTTCCGCCCCGGCGGCTGTTGGCGGTGGCGACGAGTTCACCGTGCAGCCGCAATTCCAGGAACAACGCAGCATTCTCAACACCATCAGTCGCCTGCGTCAGGCGCTGGAGTCCTCGCCGGTTTCGCCGGTCGGTAACCTGGCGATTCGCGATGAGGTCGCGATTGCGCTGACCAATATCGACAACGGCGTCGGCAAGGTGCTGGAGGTGCAGACCGAAATCGGCGCGCGGCTGAACCTGATCGACTCCACCGAGACCGACAATGAAAGCGTGACCCTGGTGAACAAGTCGATACAAGCCGACCTGCGCGAGCTGGATTACGCCGAGGCGCTGTCGCGTCTGTCGTTCCAGACCGTGGTTCTTGAAGCCGCCCAGCAGAGCTACGTGAAAATTGCCGGATTGAACCTGTTCAATCAGCTGCGTTGAGTTTCTGGCGGGATCCCGGCACGGCCTGGAGCCGGCGTTTGCCGGTATCGATGGCATGCTATGCGTTAATTTTTTCCGTTCATCTGGCGTGTTAATTGCTAACTTGCTTAGACGACGCTGAAAAATTGACGGAACCGGGCATGACAGTTGATACCGAGTGGATTGTGGATTTCTTTCGCCGGCAAGCACGTTTGGGCTTCGAAGAAGGCGACTACACGCGTACCCGCAATAGCTGTCGTGAACTCCTGCAATACCTGCCCGACGATGCCGAGGCCTGGACCCTGCTTGGCGAAGCCGCCCTGGCCAGCCGCGACAGCGTGGCGGCCTTGCGCGCATTCGATCAACTGCTCGAACTGCAGCCGGACAATGCCGACTATGCGATGAAGCTCGGCCAGGCCTGCCTGCAGGCTCAGGACTGGCCCGCGGCGGTCTCGGCGTTCAGGCAGGTGCTCGAGTTGCAACCCGAGCACGCCGGCGCCCAGGAGGCTCTGGCCCTTGTCGATCAATTGCAGGCGCGTCTGAACATCCTCGGTCAAAGCACCGGCGCTCAACCCAGGCGCAACGATCCCTGCCCCTGCGGCAGCGGTCTCAAGTACAAGAAATGCTGCCTGGAAAAAAGCTCCCAGGCGATGATTCGGCAGCGCTTCGACCAGGCCTTCGCCGCAGAGCAATGGCAGCAGGTCATCGATCTTGGCGCCGAGCTGCAGCAAGCGCCGGATGAGGTTTGCCGGGCCCTGGCCCTGGCGCGTTATCAACTGTCCCAGCGCGCGCCGGCCTATCCATTGATCAAGGCCGCCTATCAACGCAATCCCGGCGATCTGGAGCTGCGCGCGGCCTTGGCCGACCTCGAACTCGATCAGGATGTCAGCCTGGCGCAGCGCCTGGCCGAGTCGGTGCTGGCGGCCGAGCCTGGAAGCTGGCGTGCGAGCCTGGTGCTGGCGGCCTGCCATGCGCGTTTTGGCCGGCCGCTGGAGTCGGAACGGGTGTTGCGCGAGTTGTTGCAGCACAACCCGGGTTGCGTCCTGGCCTGGCAACGCCTGAGTTACTTCCTGCGCAAGAATCAGCGTGTCGAGGACGACCTGGCGGCGATGCGCGAATGGACCCAGCGTTGCCCGGACAGCGCCGAAGCCTGGTGCCACTGCGGCATGTCCGCAGTGATGAATGGCGAGATCGAGGCCGGGCGCGAGTACCTGAACCGTGCCTTGGCATTGGACCCCAACAGCCACGAGGCGATGTGCTGGCTGGGGCAGTCCTATCAGCAGGAACAGGATCCGCACCGGGCGTTGGAATACCTGGCGCGTGGCCTGCAGCTCAAGCCCGATTACCAGCCGGGTTGGAACATGCTCGGTGGCGTCTACCAGTCGGTGGGTCGCCAGCACGAGTCCGAGGGCTGCTTCATGCGCGCCCTGGCGATCGCGCCCCTGCAGCCGCTGGCCTGGAACAACCTGGCCAATACCTATCTGGACGGCCATGTGCTCGACGAAGCCGAGCATGTCATGCAGGTCGCCTTGCAGCTCAATCCCGACGACCCCAGCCTGTGGAACAACCTGGGCAATATCCTCAGCGCCGGGCGCCGGCTCAAGGAAGCGCGCGAGGCCTTCCGCAAAACCCTGGAGGTTCACCCCGGCTACGAGCCGGTGCTGATCAACCTGGCCGGCGTCGAGTCGCACTTCGGCAACCTCGACCGCTCGATTTCGCTGCTGCGCCAGGTGCTCCATCTGCCGGGGTCGCGGACCAACTTGCTGTTCTTCGCCAACTACCACCCGGATTGGACCGGGGAGCAGGTGTTCGAGCTGTATCGCGAGGTCACCCGGCGTTTTCCTGATCGACTGTATTTCGACTATGCCAACAGCCTGGAGCCGCAGCGCCGGCTGCGCATCGGCTATGTCTCGCCAGATTTCCGTCATCACGTCTGCGCGTTGTTCATCGAACCCTTGCTGCGCAACCACGACCGCACCCAGGTCGAGCTCTTCGCCTATTCGCTGGTGCGCCGCGAGGATGCGGTGACCGAGCGCTTTATGGGTCATGTCGACCATTGGCGTCACTGCGTCGGCCTCAAGGACGAAGCGATTGCCGAGCGAATCCGCGAAGATGGTATCGATATCCTCGTCGATCTCGCCGGCCATACCGGCAACAACCGTTTGCAGGTCTTCGCGCTCAAGCCCGCGCCGGTACAGGTCAGCTGGTGGATGGGTTTCGCGTTCGGGACTGGCCTGGATCAGGTCGACTATTTCCTCGCCGACGAGCAGATGCTGCCGGCCGGTTGCGAATCCTCGTTCGCCGAGTCGCTGTGGCGTATGCCGGCACCCGCCGTGGCCTACTGCGCGCCTGCGCACATGCAGGCGGCCGAGGTGGGGCCGCTGCCGGCTTCGAGCAACGGCTATATCACCTTCGGCAGTTTGACCCGTCCGGTGCGCCTCAATCACCGGGTGATTCGCGCCTGGTCCGAGTTGCTCAAGCGCGTGCCGAATTCGCGGCTGATGCTCGACAGCGGCTCGTTTCAGGATGAGAGCCTGCGCGATCACTACGAGACCTTGTTCGCCGCCCAGGGCATCGAGCCGGAGCGCCTGCTGCTGGGCTATACCTCCCCGGCGACGGCCGCTTTGGCACAGATGGATATCGCCCTCGATTGTTTCCCGCACAACTCCGGCACTACGCTCTATGAAAGCCTGTGGATGGGCCTGCCGGTGGTCAGCCTGCGCGATCGTCCCTCGATGGGCCGGGTCGGCGCGCTGATCCTGCACGGCATGGGCCGCGACGAGTGGATCGCCGACACCGAGCAAGAGTACCTCGACAAGTTGGTTGCCCTGGCCAGCGATGTGCCCGCCCTGGCAGCGATCCGCGCCGGGCTGCGCGAAGAGATGCGCGCGTCGCGGTTATGCGACGACGTCGATTTCACCCGCCGAATGGAAGCGACCTATCGGCAGATGTGGCAGCGCTACTGCGCAGGAGAACAAAAATGAAGGCAGTCATTCTGGCCGGTGGCCTGGGCACGCGTATCAGCGAGGAATCGCACCTCAAACCGAAGCCGATGATCGAGATCGGCGGCAAGCCGATTCTCTGGCACATCATGAAGCAGTACTCGGCCCATGGGATCCACGACTTCGTCATCTGCCTGGGTTACAAGGGCTACGCGATCAAGGATTTCTTCGCCAACTACTTCCTGCACACCTCGGACGTCACCTTCGACATGCGCAGCAACGAGATGGAAGTGCACCAGAACTACAGCGAGCCCTGGCGCGTGACCCTGGTCGACACCGGCGAGGACACCATGACCGGCGGCCGGCTGAAGAGCGCCGGACGTTATCTGGATGCCGACGAGGCGTTCTGCTTCACCTATGGCGACGGTGTGTCCGACCTGGATATCAGCGCCCTGGTGGCGTTCCACCAGGCCCATGGCAAGTACGCGACCGTTACCGCGGTGCAGCCGCCGGGCCGCTATGGCGCGCTGGAGCGGATCGGCGATCAGGTCACCGGCTTTATCGAGAAGCCGCGCGGCGACGGCGGCTGGATCAATGGCGGGTTCTTCGTGCTGTCACCGAAAGTGCTGCCCTACATCGCCAGCCTCGACACCTCGTGGGAGGCCGAGCCGCTGACCCGCCTGGCGAGCGAAGGCCAATTGCAGGCGTTTCAGCACCAGGGCTTCTGGCACCCGATGGATACCCTGCGCGACAAGAACTACCTGGAACAACTGTGGACGAGCGGGGAGGCCCCGTGGAAACAGTGGAGCTGAGCCCGGCATTCTGGGCCGGCAAACGCGTCCTGCTCACCGGCCACAGCGGTTTCAAAGGCGGTTGGCTGGCGCTCTGGCTGCAAAGCTGGGGCGCCCAGGTCAGCGGCTTCGCCCTGGCGCCGTCGACCTCGCCGAACCTGTTCGAACTGGCGCGGGTGGGCGAGGGCATCGACAGCCATATCGGCGATTTGCGCGATCTCGCCACTGTGCAGCAGGTGATGGACAGCGTCCGGCCGGAGATCGTCTTGCACCTCGCCGCCCAGCCGCTGGTGCGCGAAGGCTACCGTGACCCGCTCGGCACCTACGCGAGCAATGTGATGGGCACCCTGCATCTGCTCGAAGCGGTGCGTCGAACCGGCGGCGTGCGCGCCTGCGTGCTGGTGACCACCGACAAGGTTTACGCCAACCACGAATGGCCCTGGCCGTATCGCGAGAACGAGGCCCTGGGCGGCCACGATCCCTATAGCAGTAGCAAAGCCTGTTGCGAACTGGTCGCGCAGTCCTTTGCCGCGTCCTATTTTCCGCCTGCCCGCTACGCCGAGCATGGCCTGGCAATGGCCACCGCGCGTGCCGGCAATGTCCTGGGTGGCGGTGACTTTGCCGCCGATCGGCTGGTACCCGACATTCTCGCCGCCTGGGATCGCGGCGAGCCGGTGACCCTGCGTTACCCGCAGGCGGTGCGCCCCTGGCAGCACGCGCTGGAGCCACTGGCCGGCTATCTGCAATTGGCCCAGGGGCTGTACGAGCAGGGCTGCGCCTTCTCCGGTGCCTGGAATTTCGGCCCCGCCGATAGCGATATGTGCACGGTGGGCGAGGTGGTCGAGCGCATGGCTCGGGGCTGGCCCCAGGCGCCGGGACTGATCGTCGAGCGCAGCGAGTTGCACGAGGCCGGGCTGCTACGCCTGGACAGCAGTCGTGCGCGCCAGTTGTTGGGTTGGCAGCCACGCTGGTCGTTGGACGACTGCCTGGCGCATACCCTGGATTGGCACCAGGCCTGGCAGCGTGGCGAGGACATGCGTGCGGTCAGCCTGGCGCAGTTGGCAACCTACCGGGGGGGCGTATGAGCGAATTGAATCTGCTCGCGCTGCCGTTGGCCGGGCTATTCAGCCTGCAACACAAGGTCCATGAGGACGAGCGTGGGCGCTTCGCCCGGTTGTTCTGCCAGGGCAGTCTGGCGGCGTTCGGCCAGTCGTTGCAGATTCGCCAGATCAACCATTCGCGCACCGCCCGGCGCGGCACCGTACGCGGCCTGCACTTTCAGTACCCACCGCATGCCGAGAGCAAGCTGATCACCTGTTTGCGCGGCGCGGTCTGGGATGTGGCGGTGGATTTGCGCCGTGACTCCGCGACTTTTTTGCACTGGCACGCCGAGCGTCTGCAAGCCGGCGACGGTCGCAGCCTGTTGCTCTCGCCAGGGTTCGCCCATGGCTTCCAGACGCTCGAGGACGATAGCGAATTGCTTTACCTGCATAGCGCCGACTACAGCCCCGAGCATGAGGGCGGGCTGTCGCCGAGCGATCCGCGCCTGGCGATCGACTGGCCGCTGGCGATCGACAATCTGTCCGCGCGCGACGCGGCCCATCCATTGCTGGACGACAGCTTTCAAGGTGTGAGCCAAGGAGTCGAGTTATGAACTGCCGTGGTTGTGGGGCCGCGCTGCATCTGCCCTTGATCGATCTGGGTACCGCGCCGCCTTCCAACGCTTACCTGCGTCCTGAACAACTCGACCAGGCCGAGCAATGGGTGCCGTTGCGGGTATTGGTCTGCGACAGCTGCTGGCTGGTGCAGACCGAGGATTTTCGTTCCGCCGACAGCCTGTTCGATGCCGACTACGCCTACTTCAGCTCCTACTCCAGCAGTTGGCTGGCGCATGCCGAGCGCTACGTGGCGCAGATGGTCGAGCGTTTCGGTTTGGATGCACAGAGCCGGGTGGTGGAGGTCGCCGCCAATGACGGCTACCTGCTGCAGTACGTGGCCCGGCGTGGCATTCCCTGCCTGGGCGTCGAACCGACCGCGAGCACGGCCCGTGCGGCTCGCGATAAAGGGCTGGAGATTCGCGAGCTGTTTTTCGGCGAGCAGACGGCTCAAGCCCTGGTGGCGGAGGGTTGGTCGGCCGATCTGATGGCGGCCAATAACGTTCTGGCCCATGTGCCGGATATCAATGATTTCCTCAAGGGCTTCGCGATGCTGCTCAAGCCGAGCGGGGTGGCGACCTTCGAGTTTCCCCATTTGCTACGCCTGATGGCCGAGCAGCAATTCGACACGCTCTACCACGAACACTATTCCTACCTGTCCTTGACCGCCGTGCAGGCGCTGTGCGCGCGCAATGGCTTGGCGATCTTCGATGTCGAAGAGCTGCCGACCCACGGCGGATCGCTGCGAGTCTACGTGCAGCGGGCCGCATCGGCGCGCGCGGTTTCGCCTGCGGTCGCCGAGTTGCTGGTGCGCGAAGAGGCCGCGGGAGTCAAAACGGCTGCGTTCTACGCGACCCTGGCGCCGGCGGCCGAGCGCATCAAGCATGACCTGTTGGGGTTCCTGCTGCAGGCCAAGGCCGCAGGCAAGACGGTGGCCGCTTACGGCGCCGCGGCCAAGGGCAATACCTTGCTCAACTATGCTGGGGTACGCAGCGATCTGGTGGCCTGGGTGGCCGACGCCAACCCGCACAAGCAAGGCAAGTTCATGCCGGGCAGCCGCATCCCCATCGTCGATCCGGCGCGTATTGCCGCCGACAAGCCCGATTACCTGCTGGTGCTGCCATGGAATTTGCTGACCGAGGTAATGGAGCAGCAAAGGCAGGTCATTGATTGGGGCGGGAAATTTATTGTGGCGGTGCCGGAGCTGCGAGAATTTCCTCAGCTGGACTGAGAAGTGCCGCATCATTATTCAGGAGTGAAAAATGGCTAATTTTATTACCGAAGAATTCTATGGCGTCATGGATAAGAAGATGTTCTCCGAAGGGATGTCGAGTGCCATTAATTCGCTCACTCCCGATGGTATTTTTGCCGGAGACAATCTTCTTACTTGGTCACGGAGTCTGGGTTTTCTGCAGGATAAGGACTTCGCTTCGGCAGTTGACAACAATCATCCCGATCGCCAGGAGTTGTCGCTGGTCTGGCGCCTGAACACACTGTGCTGGGCGGCGCGGCAGTGCAGTCAGCTCTCGGGCGACTTTGTTGAGGCTGGCGTTTATAAAGGGTTTACGGTCAAGGTTATTTGCGATTATCTAAATTTCAATTCGATGGATCGGGATTATTACTTGTATGACGTTTTCCATCATTCCGCTGAAATGGAACACCCTGAGTTGTCGGCGCATTCCGATAGTCTCTATGAGACGGTGTGTGCGCGTTTCCAGAATTATCCGCGGGTGAAAATAATTCAGGGCTTGGTGCCTGAATCCTTCAAGAAGGGGATTCCGGAAAAGATCGCGTTCATGCATATCGATATGAATAACGCGACCGCGGAAGTGGCTGTCCTGGATGCTTTGTATGAACGCTTGGTGCCAGGGGGAATGATCGTTTTCGACGATTACGGCTGGATATTTTATGAGGAGCAGAAGCTGGCCGAGGATGCCTGGTTGGCCGAACGCTATTTCGAGCGAATTCTTGAATTGCCCACCGGCCAAGGTCTGCTGGTCAAACCCTGATTGCCCTGATTAAAGCCTGAAGTGCTGGAGTGTACGAGACGGTATGAGGCGAATTCTGCTGACGGGTGCCGGAGGCTTTGTTGGACGCCAGGTGCTCCAACAACTTGCGGATGGAAAGCGCGAGGTGCATGCGGTTTATAGCCGACATCAGCGAGTGGACGATGGGGCTGAGGGCTGTACAGCGCATGTCGTCGATCTGCTGGAGCCAGGGGCTGCCGCCCGCTTGATGGCAGTCGTTCGCCCCGATCGTTTGTTGCACCTGGCTTGGTGTGCCAAGCCAGGGGTCTACTGGACTTCACCGGAGAATATCGGTTGGGTACGCGCGACCCTGGAGCTGCTGGAGGCCTTCCAGCGCCACGGCGGCGAGCAGGCCGTGCTGGTCGGCAGCTGCGCCGAATACGACTGGAGCGGTGAGGGCATCTGTCGGGAGTATGAAACGCCCCTGCAGCCGGCGACGCCCTATGGGCAATGCAAGAATGCCACCCGCGAACTAGCCGAGCTGTTTGGCCAGCTGCACGGCCTGCCGGTGGCCTGGGCGCGGATCTTCCATGCCTATGGTCCCCATGAGGCCCCGGGCCGCCTGGTGCCGGCAGTGCTCACCGCGCTGCTCAAGGGCGAGCCGGCGCGCTGCTCCCATGGTGAGCAGTTGCGTGACCTGCTGCATGTGGCGGATGTGGCCTCGGCCCTGGTGCAACTGCTGAATGTGAAGGCCGAAGGGGCTTTCAATATCGGGGGCGGTCGCCCGATACGCCTGCGCGAGGTCATCGAATACCTGGCCAGGCGGCTGAATGCCGAGCATCTGCTGCAATTCGGGGCGATCCCGGTTGCGGCCAACGATCCGCCGCTGCTGATCGCCGACAACCAGCGTCTGCTGGCGACCGGCTGGCGGCCGCGGTTCGATCTACACAGTGGTTTGGACGACGCCCTGGCCTGGTGGCGTGGGCAAATTTAATTCTCGATAGGATTCTCGATAGGAGCAGGACATGAAACTGACGGTCGATACCGATAACAACAAGCTGATCCTCGACGAGCAGGGCGCCGTTCGCGAGCTGGAGCTCTATACCGACGAGGCCTTCGAGCTGCTGAGTCATGAGTGGGTGCGTCTGGGCTGGAATCAGAAGTACCCCTATACCTTCTCGTGGATGGGTCGCCCGGTCATCCAGTTGCCGGAAGACATGATTCGCATCCAGGAGGTCATCTATCAGGTCAAGCCTGATGTGGTGATCGAAACCGGTATCGCCCACGGCGGCTCGCTGATCTATTACGCCAGCCTGTTCAAGGCCATGGGCAAGGGCCGGGTGATCGGTGTGGACATAGAAATCCGCCCGCACAACCGCAAGGCCATCGAAGAGCACGAGCTGTTCGAATACCTGACCCTGATCGAAGGCAGCTCGATCGCCGACGAGGTCGTCGCTCAGGTTCAGGCGCTGGTCAAACCAGGCGAGAAGGTATTGGTGATCCTCGATTCCAACCACACCTATGCCCATGTCAGCGAAGAGCTGCGTCGCTATTCGCCGCTGGTTACACCCGGCTCCTATATCGTCTCTACCGATGGCGTGATGCGCGACCTGACCGACGTACCGCGCGGTAACCCGGGCTGGGGCAAGGACAATCCGTCCCAGGCGGCGATCGATTTCGCCAAGGACAATACGCAGTTCGTTATCGAACAGCCGGGCTGGCCGTTCAATGAAAGCAGCTTGAGCAAGAACATCACCCACTGGCCCAATGCCTGGTTGAAGCGCCTTTCCTGATTCCGCTTGGCCGCCGCGCTTGGCCGGCGGCCATTCCTCTCCCCCGGCGTCTATGCGCCTCGTCTTCTTCTGCTTCCTGATTTTCGTCCTCTTTCCTCTCTCTGTGCTCCGGGTGCTCGATCCGGACCGGCCAGGCATTGCCTGTTTACCCTCAGATAGTTGTGCAGTGCCATAGCCTCGCGTCTGGGTGCGCTGTCGATGGCTTGCCGCGGTCGGCGTTTTGCCGCAAGGGGCAAGCAGGGCGGCAGCGGCTTGCCGGGTGCTGCCGCTAAAACCCCGGCAAGCCTTTGCCGCTAGGTTTTCGAATAATTACAACTAACTGTTTTTTATTGGTTTTTTATAGAAAAACTGAATTGGCACGCTATTGGCATTGCAGGGGTTGTCACTAGATGTCGGCGCCTGGTGCTCTATCGGTTCCGGCCCGAAGCGCATATGCAGCAGACATATTCATTGGAGAAAAACCATGGCTCTGACAGTCAATACCAACGTGGCGTCGCTGAATACTCAGCGCAACCTGAATTCCTCGTCCAAGGGTTTGGACACCTCCCTGCAGCGTCTGTCGACCGGCTTGCGCATCAACAGCGCCAAGGACGATGCGGCCGGCCTGCAGATTTCCAACCGGCTGACCAGCCAGATTCAAGGTCTGGCGGTGGCGGTGCGTAACTCCAACGACGGCATCTCTCTGGCGCAAACCGCTGAAGGTGCCCTGCAGCAGTCCACCGGTATTCTGCAGCGCATGCGCGACTTGGCGTTGCAGTCGGCCAACGGTTCCAATGGCGCCAGCGAGCGCGCCGCCCTGCAGGGCGAGGTCGCGCAACTGCAACAGGAGATCAACCGTATCGCCGAAACCACCAGTTTCGGCGGCCGCAAGATTCTCGATGGCTCGTTCGGCTCGCAGAGCTTCCAGGTCGGCGCCAATGCCTTCGAAACCATCAGTGTGTCAGTCGGTGCTGCGTCCGCTTCCCGTATTGGCGCCAGCCGCTTCAACAGCAGTGTGGCCAGCGATACCGCTGCGCAAAGCGGGATCGCCGCCAGCACTGTCACCGGTTTTGCCGAAATCACTTCCACCGATGTGGGCTACGCCTCCTCGCCGGCGACCACCGATGGTCTGACCATCAAGGGCAAGCTCGGTGAGGCGTCGATTGGCTTGGTCGACGGCAGTTCGGCGCGCGAACTGTCCACCGCCGTCAATCGCGCCACCGATTCCACCGGCGTCACCGCCAGCGCGCGCACCTCGGTTCGTCTGCAGCAGGATGCCAGTGGCGGTTTCACCAACACCGACATCTCCGGCACCATCAGCTTCACGCTCTATGGCGCCAACGACGCCAAGGTGGGCGATGGCGTGGCGATTTCCGCGACCATCTCCGACTGGGGCGATCTGTCCGGCCTGGCCGACGCGATCAACAAGGAAACTGGGCGTACCGGCATCAGTGCCAAGATATTGGTCAACGGTTCCCTGGAGATGGTCAACGAGCGAGGCGACAATATCGCCATCGATGGTTACACCGCCGAGGGCTCGACGGGCAATACCATCGCCGCCGAGTTGCAAACCCTGGCGTTTAATGGCGATAACAGCATCGATGACGCGGCGGACGCCAGCGATACCGTCGGCGTAGCCGCGACCTTGACCGGCGACGGCACTAACGGCGCGGTTGCCGTGGGCCAGGTGCGCTTCGAGTCGCCCGATGCCTTCAAGGTGGAGAACTTCGACACCATCGATGGCGGTGTGCAAACAGCCGACGTTTACAGTCAGCTCGAGTCAGTCGACGAGGTGGACGTGAGCACCTATGTCGGTGCGCAGAACGCACTGGGCATCATCACGGCTGCGATATCCAACATCGATAGCCAGCGAGCCCAGTTGGGTGCGGTACAGAACCGCTTCGAGAACACTATTTCCAACCTGCAAAACATCGGGGAAAACGCATCCGCTGCGCGCAGCCGGATTCGTGATACCGACTATGCGGCGGAAACCTCGGAGCTGACCAAGAACCAGATCCTGCAGCAGGCCGGTACCGCGATTCTGGCTCAGGCCAACCAGTTGCCGCAGGCGGTGCTCAGCTTGCTTCAGTAATTCAAACTGGCGGGGCAACGGGGCGAGGCGGAGTGATCCGCTCCGCCCCGTTGTCGTTTTGCTCGCTCCTTGTCCGCATTATCTCCCGGCGCTGCGCTTTCCTGCGTGCGTCCAGCCAGGCCTAAACTATTCGATGACGCTGCCGATAGCCTCGTAGGCAGTGCCCCGGGCCGACCGAAAATGAAGCGTCAAGTTTTCGACATGACCTCATCGGCCAGTGTAACTGCCTGATCGATCGGCAGAAAAAAGTCTCAAATTTTTCTTGCCGAAGCCGCCTAAAGTTGCTCCGGGTGGCGCCGATACAAAGATCGAATGCGAACTTTATAGGGTGTCTGAGCATGCAGGCCCGAAGCTCGCAGGCTCAGGCAAACTTAGCGGTCCTTTGGAGGCAAATACCATGGCCCTTACAGTCAACACAAACGTAGCGTCGCTGAATACTCAGCGTAACTTGGGCAGTTCGGCCAAAGGCCTGGACACCTCCCTGCAACGTCTTTCCACCGGTTTCCGCATCAACAGTGCCAAGGACGATGCGGCCGGCCTGCAGATTTCCAACCGTCTGACCAGTCAGATCAATGGTCTGAACGTAGCGGTGCGCAACTCCAACGATGGTATCTCCCTGGCGCAAACCGCTGAAGGTGCCTTGCAACAGTCGACCGGTATCCTGCAGCGGATGCGCGATCTGGCACTGCAATCGGCCAACGGCTCGAACGGCGCCAGCGAGCGTGACGCTCTGCAAGGCGAAGTGGCCCAGCTGCAGCAGGAACTGAACCGTATCGCTGAAACCACCAGTTTCGGTGGTCGCAAGATTCTCGACGGTACCTTCGGTTCGCAGAGCTTCCAGGTCGGCGCCAACGCCTTTGAAACCATCAGCGTTGCGGTGGGTGCGGCTTCGGCTTCGCGCATCGGCGCCAGCCGTTTCAATAGCAGCGTGGCCAGTGATACCGCAGCGCAAAGCGGTATTGCCGCCAGCGTCGTCACCGGTTTCGCCGATATCAGCTCTACCAGCGTGGGTTATGCCTCTTCGCCAGCTACTACCGATGGTTTGACCATCAAGGGCAAGCTGGGCGAAGCCTCGGTCGCTCTGGTCGATGGCAGTTCGGCGCGTGAGCTTTCCAGCGCGGTGAACCGCACCTCGGATTCCACCGGTGTGACCTCCACCGCCCGTACTGCAGTTCGCCTGCAACAGGATGCCAGTGGCGGCTTCACCAACACCGACACCAGCGGGACCATCAGCTTCACGCTGTATGGCTCGAACAATGCCAAAGAAGGCGACGGCGTGGCGATCTCCGCCAGCATCACCGACTGGGGCGATCTGTCCGGCCTGGCCGACGCGATCAACAAGGAAACCGGCCGTACTGGTATCAGCGCACGGGTGCTGAACAACGGCTCCCTGGAAATGGTCAGTGAGCGTGGCGATGACATCGCCATCAACGACTACAACGCGGTGGGCGATGACGGCACCACGGCTATTGCCGCGCAGTTGCAGAGCCTGGCGTTCGATGGCGATAACGGTATCGACGATGCCGATGATGCCAGCGATACCGTGGGTACCGCAGCTGCTCTGACCGGTGATGGCACTAACGGCGCTACCGCTGTAGGCCAGGTGCGTTTCGAATCGCCGGATGCCTTCGAGGTGGAAAACTTCGACACCGTTGATGGCGGTAACCAGGCAGCCAGCAAATATAGCGTCCTGGAAGCGGTGGATTCGGTCAACATCGGCACGGCGATCGGTGCGCAGAACGCGCTGGGTATTATCAGTAGCGCGATCTCGAACATCGACAGCCAGCGTGCGCAACTCGGTGCGGTGCAGAACCGTTTCGAGAACACCATCTCCAACTTGCAAAACATTGGTGAAAACGCTTCCGCTGCCCGCAGCCGGATCCGTGATACCGACTATGCTGCTGAAACCTCGGAGCTGACCAAGAATCAGATCCTGCAGCAGGCCGGTACCGCGATTCTGGCCCAGGCCAACCAGCTGCCGCAGGCTGTACTCAGTCTGCTCGGCTAAGGGTAAAAAGCGCTAGACTGCGGGGAGAAGGGCGTGGCTCTTCTCCCCGTTCCCTCATTGCGAGGAGAAATTTATGGACATCGGCTCAATACAAAATCCGCTTATTCAAGTTGCATCACGGGAGTCTGTGCGTACGGCGCCGGATGATCTCGCGCGGCAAAAGGACTTGGCGCCTAATGCTGCAGGCAACCCTGGCGATGAGCCGGTGGCTGGCAAGACCCCCGCTACGGCTGACGGCGAGAGCGTGAGCCGCGAGCAGATCGAGGGCGCGGTGGCTTCCATTCAGGACTTCGTGCAATCGGTTCAACGCAGCATCAATTTTTCCGTCGAAGAAACCAGTGGCCGAGTCGTGGTCAAGGTTACCGACGCCGGGTCCGGCGATGTAATCCGGCAGATACCTTCTGAAGAAGCCCTGCAACTGGCAGAGAACCTTTCGGAGGTCCGCAGTTTGTTGTTCAAAGCCGAAGCCTGATTATTGGCACGGCTTTTGACTCTCCAAAGTATTGATGACTTTGGAAGTCACTTTTTTGGCGAGGTGAAAGATGGCTGGAATCACAGGTCTTGGGTCCGGGATCGACATCAACAGCATCGTGAAAGCGTTGGTCGATGCCGAACGAGCACCCAAACAAGCCCAACTGGACCGGCTTGAGCAAACCACTTCATCTCGCATCTCCGCACTGGGCACCATGCGCTCGGCGATCGGGGAATTTTCCAGTGCGCTGACAAGCCTGAACAAGCTCTCGGCTTTTCAGAAACAGACGGTTTCCTCGACCAACTCTTCGATACTGACGGCCACTTCCACCGGCACTATACCGGCCGGTCGATTCAGTCTGCAGGTGCAGCAGGTGGCCTCCAGCAGCAAGGTCGCGTTGCAGTCGGTGAGCGGCACCTCGGCCGCGACCTTCAACAGCGGCAAACTGACCATTTCCGCCGGTAGCAGCAGTATCGATATCGACGTGACCGAAGATAACAACAGCCTGTTGGGTATCCGCGACGCGATCAATACCGCCGGTTCAAGCCAGGGCATCAGTGCCAGCATCGTTAGCGACGCGTCGGGTTCTCGCCTGGTATTGAGCTCGAGCAAGACGGGCGCCGGTAATGACATCCAGGTAACGGCCACGTCCGACGGCGTCACCCAGGGCGCCAATTCGCTGTCGGCATTGGGTTTTTCCAGCACTGCTTCCGCGGTGCAGTTGCCGTCTTTCTCCGCCGGGGCTGCTGCGACCTTCAAGGCCGGAACGCTGAGCCTGACCAGTGGCGCGGTTAACCTGGATATTGCGGTCGCCGCGGATGCCACCCTCGACGATATTCGCGCCGCGATCAATCTCGATGGCGCCGGCCAGGGTTTTTCCGCAACGCTGGAAAGCGTCGAGGGCGGCGCGGCGCGCCTGATGGTCTATTCCAGCAGTGGTGACCCGGTAGCGGTTACGTCCAGCAGCCCGGACACCGGTTTGGGCGACAATAATCTGTCGGCGCTGAACTCGGTCAGTGATAGTAATGCGCGCACTATCGATACGGCGAAGTCCGCAATGTTCACCGTTGATGGTCTGGCGGTCGTTCAGGACAGCAACAGCGTTACGGGCGTCATCGACGGCCTTACCTTGAATCTGGTTGCCGCTCAGTCCGCCGACGATATCGCGGCCGGTAAAACCATTGATGTGACGGTTGGGCAGGACAAGGGCAGCGTCAAAAGCAATCTGCAGAAATTTGTCGAGGCTTATAACAAGCTGATCCAGACCAACAATGACCTGACTGCTGTCGTGCAGGTGGGTGAGGGCAAAAAGCCGGTTACCGGCGCCTTGTTGGGTGATAGCTCGCTGCGAAATCTGCTTTCCGGCGTGCGTAAGGAAATGACGCGGCTCGGTGACGAGTCGGGGCTCGGTTCGCTTGCGGAGCTCGGTATCTCCACGCAAAAGGACGGCAAGCTCAGCATTGACACGGTCAAGCTCGATGAGGCGCTTAGCAGCAACTACGACGCAGTCGCTACTTTCATGGCTGGCGATGATGGTTTGATGGGACGTCTGGAGGCTGTCGTCAAGCCCTATGCCGATGACGACGGCATATTGGGCCAGCGCCAGAAAAGCCTGCAAGGCACGCTGAGCAGCGTCGACAAGCAGAAAGAGGCGCTGGATTTGCGTATCGAAAAAGTTCAGGCTCGCTTGTTCAGTCAATACAACGCGATGGACATGCTGGTTGGCCGCCTACAGAAAACCAGCGAGAATCTCGCCAACCAACTCGCCAGCCTGCCGGGCCTCGTGAAAAAGGATAACTAATGAGCAAGCACCCAATCGACACCTACAAGCAGGTCAATACCAGCCAGGACGTATCGCCGTACCGCACCGTACAGCTGTTGCTCGAGGGCGCTTTGCAGCGGGTGATGCTGGCCAAGCATGCCCAGGTCGAAGGCGATACCGAGATCAGGGGAATGGCGGTAGGCAGCACCATTACCATCCTCGGCGCCTTGCAGGCCAGTTTGGATAAGGAGCAGGGCGGCAACATCGCCGAGAACCTCGACTCGCTCTACGACTACATGACCCGCCGTCTGGCAGGTGTTGCGCTGGATGACACACCGCGCACGCTCGATGAAGTGCAAGCGCTACTTGAGCAGATCAAGAGCGCCTGGGACGCTATCGATCCCCAGACAGAATCTACCGCAGGAAACTGATTTCGGCGTTAAAGCTTTGCGCCGCTGCGCCGATACTAAGGTATCCAGCAAGCAGAATAGCGAGAGCGACAATGAACGCGATGGCGGCCCTCAAGCAGTATCAAACCGTCAACACCCAGGCCCAGGCCATGGAAGCCAGCCCGCATCGGCTGATCCAGATGCTGATGGAAGGCGGCCTGACGCGTTTGGCCCAGGCGCGCGGTGCGATGGAGCGCGAGCAGACGGCCCTCAAGGGCGAACTGATCGGCAAGACCATCGGTATCATTGGCGGTTTGCGTGAAGGGCTTAATCTGGAACAGGGTGGCGAAGTGGCTGCCAATCTGGATAGTCTCTACGAGTACATGGTGACGCGTTTGCTCGAGGCGAACCTGAAGAACGAAGCTGCGCCGCTGGACGAGGTGGCGGGGCTGCTGCGTAATGTGAAGAGCGGTTGGGATGCGATCGGCCAATGATTGCGTTCCGAGTGTGAGGAGCAAGTCCATGAGTTCATCTGTCCAGCGCTTGGAAGAAACCGGTAGTGCTCTGCGCACCGCCTTGGCCAATAAGGATTGGACGGCGATTGGCGAGCTGGATCTGCAATGCCGGCAAGCTGTCGACGAAGCCATGGTCGAGGCCGTTCTCGACGAAGAGGTGTTGCGCGCGCGCATGCAGGAGTTGCTGGACCTGTACCGTGAGCTGGTTGGTGTCTGCCAAGCCGAACAGCGGCGTCTGGCTGGCGAATTGCTGCAATTGAACCAATCCCAGCAAGGTGCCAAGGTCTACCAGCTGTTTGGCTGAGAACTTTTGGAGTTGCCTTGCCAGGTACATTTCTCCCTTCCTGCACCATTAGCCAATTTGGCTACACTCCTATTGCTAATCCGATCTTTTCAAACAGGCCCTTGGGCTATCTGTCGGGTGGAACAAAAAAAGCACGCCATAAAATTGACTGCGCCTGCTAAATTGACTTTACTAGTGGCCAATTGATTGCTCTCACTGTGCGCTGTGCGCCCGAAGGATGTGCGCATCCTGTCATTCCCGAGTCAGAAAAATAATATGTGGCGTGAAACCAAAATTCTGCTGATTGACGACGACCATGAACGGCGTCGCGATGTAACGGTCATCCTGAATTTTCTGGGGGAAGATCATCTCGCTTGCGGTAGCCATAATTGGCGCGAAGCAGTCGATGCATTGCCATCCAGCCGAGAAGTCCTGACGGTGTTGCTGGGGGACGTGCAGAGCAAGGGCGGTGCGCTCGAGTTACTCAAGCAATTGGCCGCCTGGGATGAGTTCCTGCCGGTGCTGATGCTCGATCAGCAGGCGGCCATGGAATGGCCCGAAGACCTGCGCCGCCGCGTCCTTGCCAGCCTGGAAATGCCGCCCAGCTACAACAAGCTGCTCGACTCGCTGCACCGGGCGCAGGTCTACCGTGAAATGTACGACCAGGCCCGCGAGCGTGGTCGCCAGCGCGAAACCAATCTGTTCCGTAGCCTGGTCGGTACCAGCCGGGCGATTCAGCAAGTGCGGCAGATGATGCAGCAGGTGGCCGACACCGAAGCCAATGTATTGATCCTTGGTGAGTCCGGTACCGGCAAGGAAGTGGTCGCGCGTAACCTGCATTACCATTCCAAGCGTCGCGATGCGCCCTTTGTCCCGGTCAACTGCGGCGCGATTCCCGCTGAATTGCTGGAAAGCGAGCTGTTCGGTCATGAGAAAGGCGCTTTTACCGGCGCCATCACCAGCCGCGCCGGACGCTTCGAACTGGCTAACGGCGGCACCCTGTTTCTCGACGAAATCGGCGATATGCCGTTGCCCATGCAGGTCAAACTGCTGCGGGTACTGCAGGAACGAACCTTCGAGCGGGTGGGCAGCAACAAGACCCAGCACGCCGACGTGCGCATCATCGCGGCCACCCACAAGCAACTGGAGCAGATGATCGAGGCCGGCAGCTTTCGTGAGGATCTGTATTACCGACTGAATGTCTTCCCCATCGAAATGGCGCCGCTGCGTGAGCGTGTCGAAGACATCCCGCTGTTGATGAACGAGCTGATCTCGCGCATGGAGTTCGAGAAGCGTGGTTCGATTCGCTTCAACTCGGCGGCAATCATGTCGCTGTGCCGGCATGACTGGGCGGGTAACGTGCGCGAGCTGGCCAATCTGGTCGAGCGCATGGCAATCATGCATCCCTACGGGGTGATCGGCGTCGGGGAATTACCGAAGAAATTCCGTCATGTCGACGACGAAGACGAAGACTTGACCAGCAGCCTGCGCGACGAGCTGGAAGAGCGCGCCGCGATAGTGGCAGGCCTGCCCGGTATGGATTCGCCGGCGATGCTGCCGCCCGAAGGGCTCGACCTCAAGGACTACCTCGGCAATCTGGAGCAGGGCTTGATCCAGCAGGCGCTGGATGATGCCAATGGCGTGGTTGCCCGTGCCGCCGAACGCTTGCGTATTCGTCGTACCACCCTGGTCGAGAAAATGCGTAAGTACGGCATGGGCCGCCGTGAGGGCGAAGAGCTGGACGAGTAAGTCCGTTCCTCGCGTCCGCGGTTTACCCTGTCCTGGAATGTCGTAGGGCGGACATGCCGAAGGCTTGTCCGCCATTGAGGCTACAGCTCTTCCTCTGGTGGTCTGGGTGAAATCCGCAAAGGTTGCTGTTAAGCCAACCCCTCCCTGATAGCCGGCACTTTGACGCCGTTTCCCTCGTTATTTTTAAGTAACTGAAAAATAAGCGATATTTTTTAGGCACGGGTATTGCTATCTCTCCTGTAACCGCCTGTCTTATGACGGCTTGCTGCACGAGAGAAAACCATGAAGCCTTCTGCCGTACCGCCCTTGCAGGCTGAGCCCGTTTCATCCGCTGCCGCCGAAGATGCCAGCCGCGCCGGCCTGGAACAGGCCTTCGCCTTGTTCAACCAGATGTCGACCCAGCTCAGCGAGTCCTACAGCATGCTGGAGGCCCGGGTCACCGAGCTGAAAGGGCAGCTGGCCCTGGTCAGCGCCCAGCGCATGCAGGAACTGGCGGAAAAGGAGCGCCTCGCGCATCGCTTGCAAAGCCTGCTCGACCTGCTGCCCGGCGGGGTGATCGTGATCGATGGCCAGGGCGTGGTGCGCGAAGCCAATCCAGTGGCGCGCACGCAGCTCGGCCAACCCCTGGTCGGCATGCTGTGGCGCCAGGTGATCGCGCGTAACTTCGCCCCCCGCGAAGACGACGGTCATGAAATCTCGATGAAGGACGGGCGGCGTCTGTCTATCGCCACCCGTTCGCTGCATGCCGAGCCCGGTCAATTGGTGCTGTTGACCGACCTGACGGAAACCCGGCGCCTGCAGGACCAGCTATCGCGCCATGAACGCTTGTCCGCCCTGGGGCGAATGGTCGCCTCGCTGGCCCACCAGATTCGTACGCCATTGTCCGCTGCGCTGCTTTACGCCAGCCATCTGAGTGAGCAGGTGCTACCGGCCGAACAGCAGCAACGCTTTGCCGGGCGCTTGAAAGAGCGCCTGCACGAGCTGGAGCATCAGGTGCGCGACATGCTGATCTTCGCCCGTGGCGATCTGCCGCTGCCCGATCGTCTGCCGCCCAATGCCCTGTTCGATGCTTTGCGTGGAGCTGCCGAGTCGCATGTGCAGGGCATGGCCGTGCGCTGGCAGTGCGACAGCCGCGACGGCGAATTGCTGTGCAACCGCGACACCCTGGTCGGCACCGTGCTTAACCTGCTTGAAAACGCCATTCAGGCCGGCGGGCGCGAGGTGCGCCTGAAGGTTCACCTGTATCGGCGCGGCAACAGTCTGCGCCTGTGCGTCAGCGACAACGGCCCGGGCATGGATCCGGCCACCCTGGCGCGCCTCGGCGAACCCTTTTTCACTACCAAAACCACCGGAACCGGACTCGGCCTGGCGGTGGTCAAGGCCGTGGCGCGCGCCCATCAGGGCGAGTTGCAGCTGCGTTCGCGTGCGGGTCGTGGTACCTGCGCCTCGTTGATTTTGCCGCTGATTCCCGCGGCGCTACCTTTGATTCAGGAGTAACCCCATGGCTGCCAAAGTTTTGTTGGTCGAAGACGACCGCGCCCTGCGTGAGGCCCTGGCCGATACCCTGGCGCTGGGTGGGCATGATTTCCGCGCGGTGGACTGCGCCGAGGCGGCATTGCTGGCCATCGAGCAGGAAGCCTTCGGCCTGGTGGTCAGTGATGTGAATATGCCGGGCATGGACGGCCACCAATTGCTGGCTGCGATTCGCCAGCGTCAGCCACAGCTGCCGATGCTGTTGATGACCGCCTACGGCGCAGTCGAGCGCGCGGTGGAGGCCATGCGTCAGGGCGCGGCGGATTACCTGGTCAAACCGTTCGAACCGAAAACCTTGCTCAACCTGGTCGAGCGGCATGCCCTGGGGCGCATCAGTGCCAGCGAGCAGGATGGGCCGGTGGCATGCGAGCCCGCCAGCCTGCAGTTGCTGGAGCTGGCGTCGCGGGTGGCGCAGAGCGACTCGACGGTGCTGATCACTGGCGAGTCCGGTACCGGCAAGGAGGTGCTGGCACGTTATATCCACCAGCAGTCGCCGCGTGCGGGCAAACCCTTTATTGCGATCAACTGTGCGGCGATTCCCGACAACATGCTCGAAGCGACGCTGTTCGGTCACGAGAAAGGCGCCTTTACCGGCGCTATCGCCAGCGCACCCGGCAAGTTCGAAATGGCCGAGGGCGGCACCATCCTGCTCGACGAGATTTCCGAAATGCCCCTCGGCTTGCAGGCCAAATTGCTGCGCGTACTGCAGGAGCGTGAAGTCGAGCGGGTGGGCGCGCGTAAACCCGTTACCCTCGATATCCGCGTGCTGGCCACCAGTAACCGCGACCTGGCCGGCGAAGTGGCGGCGGGGCGCTTCCGCGAGGATCTCTACTATCGCCTGTCGGTATTTCCGCTGGCCTGGCGGCCACTGCGCGAGCGCCCTGCGGATATCCTGCCGCTGGCCGAGCGCCTGCTGGGCAAATACGTCAAAAAAATGAATCACGCACCGGTGCGGTTGTCTCCGCAGGCGCAGGCGAGTCTGGTTCGTCACCCATGGCCGGGCAATGTGCGCGAGCTGGACAACGCCATCCAGCGCGCGTTGATCCTGCAGCAGGGCGGGCTGATTCAGCCCCAGGATCTGTGTCTGAGCGCGCCCATCGGCGCGGCCCCGGTCGTCGCCGCGCCGCTGCTGAGCATGGTGCCAGCTAGCGTACCGGCGCCGCTGCCGGCCGAGCAGGCGGCGGAGGCGGGCGCCCTGGGCGATGACATGCGTCGCCACGAGTTCCAGATGATCATCGACACCCTGCGCGCCGAACGCGGCCGTCGCAAAGAGGCCGCCGAGCGCCTGGGCATCAGCCCGCGTACCTTGCGTTACAAGTTGGCGCAGATGCGTGACGCGGGGATGGATGTGGAGGCTTATCTGTTCGCCAGCTAGCCCTGGCAGCTATGCACTTGTAGCCTGGACGCAATCCGGGAGCGGTGTCGATCGCGCCACCGCCCCCCGGATTGCATCCGGGCTACGCGCGCTGGTTAAGGACGGGTTGTGGACACGGTACGTTTCTCGTAAATCTGAGCGCAATCCTGGCGCGCAATCCGCCCGGCGATCTACCGCGTTGCGCCGCATCCCTTGCGGCCTAACCCTCTACGAGAATTTTTCTTGCAGCTTATGGCTTGGGGCTTATGGCTGCTCCCATCTGGCACCCTTGTTGCAATCATTCCTGTATCAAGCCGCATAGCGTCAAAAAACTGCGGTCGTGGAGGAAAGATCATGAGCCAGGGTGTTGAATTCAATCGCCTGATGTTGGAAATGCGTTCCATGCAAACCGAGGCCATGGCCCGGCAAAAGCCGGTGGCCAGCGCCCCGGAGCCGGGCGCGCCGAGCTTTTCGGAAATGCTTGGCCAGGCGGTCAATAAGGTCAACGAGACCCAGCAGGCCTCCAATCAGTTGGCGACCGCCTTCGAAATGGGCAAAAGCGGCGTGGATCTCACCGATGTGATGATCGCCTCGCAGAAAGCCAGTGTGTCCTTCCAGGCCATGACCCAGGTACGCAATAAGCTGGTTCAGGCGTATCAAGACATCATGCAGATGCCCGTTTAAGGATAGGTGCTAGACCATGGCCGAAGCCGCCGCTGCAAACGTACCCGCCACTCTGGATGGCGACGAGTCGAAGAAACCGCTCTTCGGCCTGACTTTTCTGGAAAACCTTGCCGATATGTCGATGCTGCGACAGGTCGGCCTGCTGGTCGGATTGGCGGCCAGCGTGGCGATCGGCTTTGCCGTGGTGCTCTGGTCGCAGCAGCCGGACTATCGCCCGCTGTACGGCAGTCTCGATGGCATGGACGCCAGCCAGGTCATGGAGACCTTGTCTGCCTCGGATATCCAGTACACCGTCGAGCCCACTTCGGGGGCCTTGCTGGTCCGCGCCGATGATTTGGCGCGCGCGCGCATGCGCCTGGCTGCTGCCGGCGTATCGCCACGCGACACCAGCGTCGGTTTCGAGCTGCTCGATCAGGAACAGGGGCTCGGCACCAGCCAGTTCATGGAGGCGACCCGCTACCGCCGGAGCCTGGAAGGCGAATTGGCCCGCACTGTATCCAGCCTGAACAACGTCAAGAGCGCCCGCGTGCATCTGGCCATCCCGAAAAGCTCGGTGTTCGTGCGCGACGAACGCAAGCCCAGCGCCTCGGTGCTGGTCGAGCTGTATTCCGGGCGTGCGCTGGAGCCGAGCCAGGTCATGGCGATCACCAACCTGGTGGCCAGTAGCGTCCCGGAGATGAACAAGGCCCAGGTCACCGTGGTCGATCAGAAGGGCAACCTGCTCTCCGATCAGCAGGAGCTGTCCGAGCTGAGCATGGCCGGCAAGCAGTTCGACTACAGCCGGCGCATGGAAAGCATGTTCACCCAGCGCGTGCACAACATTCTGCAGCCGGTGCTCGGCGCCGGCCGCTACAAGGCCGAGGTCTCGGCGGACGTGGATTTCAGCGCGGTCGAATCCACTTCGGAGATGTTCAACCCGGATCAACCGGCGCTGCGCAGTGAGCAGCAGGTCAACGAGCAGCGCACCAGCGGCCTGGCACCGCAGGGCATCCCCGGTGCGGTCAGCAATCAACCACCGGGCGCCTCCTCGGCTCCGGAAAAAGCCGGCGGTACCGCGGTCGCCGCGGCCGTCGCGCCGGGGCAACCGCTGCTCGACGCCAATGGCGAACAAGTCATCGACAAGGCCACCGGTCAGCCGATGCTGGCGCCGTATCCGGCCGACAAGCGCGAGCAGTCCACGCGCAATTTCGAGCTGGACCGTTCGATCAGCTACACCAAGCAGCAGCAGGGGCGTTTGCGTCGCCTGTCGGTCGCGGTGGTGGTGGACGATCAAGTGAAAGTCGACAGCGCCACCGGCGAAACCACCCGGGTGCCGTGGAGCAGCGACGACCTCGCGCGGTTTACCCGCCTGGTGCAGGACTCGGTCGGCTTCGACGCCAGTCGCGGCGACAGCGTCAGCGTCATCAACACCCCGTTCACCTCGGTACAGGATGAGTTGGCGGACGTGCCGTGGTACGAAAGCGAATACTTCCGTCTGGCATTGGCCGGGTTGAAGCAACTGATGCCGGCGTTGCTGATTTTCATCCTGGTCTGGTTCGTCTTGCGTCCGGTGATGAAGAACATCACCAGCGGCGGCAATGGCAAGGCCCTGCGTGACGGTCGTGGCGACGATGCCGAGCTCGGCGATATGGGCGGCCTGAACGGCGAGCTGTCGGACGATCGGGTCAGCCTCGGAGGGCCGCAAAGCATCCTCCTGCCGAGCCCGAGTGAAGGGTATGATGGGCAACTGAACGCGATCAAAAATCTGGTCGCCGAAGACCCGGGTCGGGTCGCCCAGGTGGTGAAAGAGTGGATCAACGCCGATGAGTAACGAAAACGCCCGTACCACGAAACTGAGCAAGGTGGACAAGGCTGCAATCCTCCTGCTGTCGCTTGGCGAAACCGACGCCGCCCAGGTATTGCGTCACCTCGGGCCCAAGGAAGTTCAGCGGGTCGGCGTGGCCATGGCGGGCATGCGCAACGTGCACCGCGAGCAGGTCGAGAAGGTCATGGGCGAATTCGTCGACATTGTCGGCGACCAGACCAGCCTGGGCGTCGGTGCCGACGGTTATATCCGCAAGATGCTGACCCAGGCCCTCGGCGAAGACAAAGCCGGCAACCTGATCGACCGCATCCTGCTCGGCGGCAGCACCAGCGGCCTGGACAGCCTGAAGTGGATGGAGCCGCGAGCGGTCGCCGACGTGATCCGCTACGAACACCCGCAGATCCAGGCGATCGTGGTCGCTTATCTCGACCCCGACCAGGCTGGCGAGGTGCTCGGCCATTTCGACCATAAGGTGCGCCTGGATATCGTCCTGCGCGTGTCCTCGTTGAATACCGTGCAGCCTTCGGCACTCAAGGAACTCAATCAGATTCTCGAGAAGCAGTTCTCCGGCAGTTCCAACACCACGCGGGCTTCGATGGGCGGGGTCAAGCGTGCGGCGGATATCATGAACTTCCTCGACAGCTCGATCGAAGGCCAGTTGATGGACTCGATTCGCGAAGTCGATGAAGACCTGTCGTCGCAGATCGAGGACCTGATGTTCGTCTTCGACAACCTGGCCGATGTCGACGACCGCGGCATTCAGGCGCTGCTGCGCGAGGTGTCCTCCGACGTGCTGGTGCTGGCGCTCAAGGGCGCCGACGAGGCGATCAAGGAAAAGGTATTCAAGAACATGTCCAAGCGCGCGGCGGAATTGCTGCGCGACGACCTGGAAGCCAAGGGGCCGGTGCGCGTCAGCGACGTGGAAACGGCGCAGAAAGAAATCCTCACCATCGCCCGCCGTATGGCCGAAGCCGGAGAAATCGTGCTCGGTGGCAAGGGCGGCGAAGAAATGGTGTAGCAGGCCGTTGAAAAACGTAGGCGAGGCAGGCAAGACAAGGCAAAAATGGCCGAAAAAGCGGAGTCTACGTGCTGTAAATGAGCATTTTGAGGCCGTTTTTAACGCAGTATTGCCAACACAGGTAGTTTTTCAACGGCCTGTTAGCCCGCGCGGCTAGAGGATATCCAGCATGGCTGCCAAGGAATTACCCAGCGAGTTGATTCGCGCCAAAGATATCAGCGGTTTCGATCGCTGGTCGCTGCCCAGCTTCGACGTGGAGGGCGAAACCGACCCAGCCGAAGCGGAAGAGGCGCCGGCCGATGTCGAGACGATCGCGCAGGCTGCGCCGGCCGAAAGCGAAGACGTGGCGCTGGAAGACGTCAAACCCCTGACGTTGGACGAATTGGAGGCAATTCGTCAGGACGCCTACAACGAAGGGTTCGCTACCGGCGAGAAAGACGGCTTCCATGCCGGCCAATTGAAAGCCAAGCAGGAGGCCGATGCCGCCCTCGGCGCCAAGCTGGCTGCGCTCGAGGGGTTGATGGGGCACTTGTTCGAGCCCATTGCCGAACAGGATCAGCAGATGGAAGCGGCGCTGGTGGACCTGGTCAGCCATATGGCTCGTGAGGTCATCCGACGCGAACTCAACAGCGACTCCAGCCAGATCCGCCAGGTGTTGCGCGAAGCCCTGAAAATGCTGCCGATGGGCGCCGACAGCATTCGTATTCATCTCAATCCGCAGGACTTCGAGATGGTCAAAGCCCTGCGCGAGCGCCATGAAGAAAGCTGGCGCATTCTCGAAGACGATGCCCTGATGCCCGGCGGGTGCCGGGTCGAAACCGAACATAGCCGCATCGATGCGAGCGTCGAAACCCGGCTCGCTCAGGTACTCAAGCAGTTATTCGAGCAGCAGCGCGAGCAAGCGGCGCACACGCCAGCGGCCGATCTGACGATGGACCTGGATGGTTCCGGGGAAACCAGCGATGCGCCTTGAACGCACCAGCTTCGCCAAACGCCTGGCCGGTTACAGCGAGGCCATCCAGTTACCCAGCCAACCGGTGGTGGAAGGGCGCCTGCTGCGCATGGTCGGGCTCACCCTGGAGGCCGAAGGTTTGCGCGCGGCGCTGGGCAGCCGCTGCCTGGTAATCAACGACGACAGCTATCAGCCGGTGCAGGTCGAGGCCGAGGTGATGGGGTTTTCCAGCGGCAAAATCTACCTGATGCCGGTCGGCAGCCTGGCCGGCATCGCGCCGGGCGCCAGGGTTGTGCCGCTGCCCGATAGCGGACGCCTGCCGATGGGTATGTCGATGCTCGGCCGGGTGCTCGATGGGACGGGTCGCGCGCTGGACGGCAAGGGCGGGATGAAGGCCGAGGATTGGGTACCGCTCGACGGGCCGACGATCAACCCGCTCAAGCGCCATCCGATCAGCCAGCCGCTGGACGTCGGTATCCGCAGTATCAATGGTTTACTCACGGTCGGGCGCGGTCAGCGCCTTGGTCTGTTCGCCGGTACCGGGGTCGGCAAGAGCGTGCTGCTGGGCATGATGACCCGCTTCACCGAGGCCGACATCATCGTGGTCGGGCTGATCGGCGAGCGTGGCCGCGAGGTCAAGGAATTCATCGACGAGATACTCGGCGAGGAGGGCATGCAACGCTCGGTGGTGGTCGCTTCGCCCGCCGACGAGGCGCCGCTGATGCGTTTGCGTGCTGCCATGTACTGCACACGCATCGCCGAATATTTTCGCGACAAGGGCAAGAATGTTCTGCTGCTGATGGACTCGCTGACCCGTTTCGCCCAGGCCCAACGGGAAATCGCCCTGGCCATCGGCGAACCGCCGGCGACCAAGGGTTATCCGCCTTCGGTGTTCGCCAAACTGCCCAAACTGGTCGAGCGGGCCGGTAATGCCGAGGCTGGCGGCGGCTCGATTACCGCGTTCTACACCGTACTGAGCGAGGGCGACGACCAGCAGGACCCGATTGCCGATGCAGCGCGCGGCGTGCTCGACGGCCATATCGTGTTATCGCGGCGCCTGGCTGAGGAGGGGCACTATCCGGCCATCGACATCGAAGCCTCGATCAGTCGGGTGATGCCGCAGGTGGTTTCGGTCGAGCACTTGAAGCATTCGCAGCGCTTCAAGCAGCTGTGGTCACGCTATCAACAAAGCCGCGACCTGATAAGCGTGGGGGCCTATGTGCCAGGTGGCGATGCCGACACCGATCTGGCCATCGCCCGCCACCCGGCGATGCAGCAGTATCTGCGCCAGGGGCTGCGCGACAGCGAAGGCCTGCAGCGCAGCAGCGAGTTACTCGCGACCACCCTCAAGCCCTCCGCCGCACCGGGGGCTTAAGGCATGGCGCAGAGCCGCGCTGCGCGCCTGGCACCGGTGATCGCGATGGCCGAGCGGGCCGAGCGCGAAGCCGCCCTGCAATTGGGCCATTGCCAGGGCTTGCTCAGTCAGGCCGAGGTGAAACTGGGCGAGCTGGAGCACTATCGCAGCGATTACCAGCAGCAGTGGATCGATGAAGGCCAACGCGGCGTGTCCGGCCAATGGTTGATGAACTATCAGCGGTTTCTCTCGCAACTGGAAACCGCGATCGGCCAGCAGCGCAACACCATGGAGTGGCACCGCAACAATGTGCAGAAGGTGCGCGATGTCTGGCAGCAGCGCTACGCACGCCTCGAAGCGCTGCGCAAACTAGTCCAGCGTTATCATGACGAGGCCCGTAGGGCCGAGGATAAACGCGAGCAAAAACTCCTCGACGAGTTGGCACAACGCCTGACTGGTAGAGATTTGCACTGATTGGCAGTTGCCGTAAGTGGTTCTGGGTGCTAAATCTTCTTCATGCGGATTACGCACTTGGCTATTCGCGGCGGACCTTGACCGGCTGCTGAGCGGGCGCGTGGTCGGTCAACTGTTTCGCTGAGTAAAGGAGTAGTTCATGGCCATCACCTCGCTGCCTTCGGCAGATGGGCAAGAGTTGACCATTACCATTCAAGGGCGCTTCGATTTCGGTGCGCATCAGGAATTTCGCGATGCCTACGAGCGTGTCGACACCACGCCGAAGAGCTACGTAGTCGATCTCAAGGGCACCACCTACCTCGACAGCTCCGCGCTCGGCATGCTGTTGCTGCTGCGCGATCACGCCGGTGGCGATCAGTCGCAGATCCGTCTGCTCAACTGCAATCCGGACGTACGCAAGATTCTCGCCATTTCCAATTTCGAACAGCTGTTCCAGATCGCCTAGCAGGGCGCCAACATGCCAGCGAGTCTGTCCATCCTGATCGCCGAGGACAATGCGGCCGACCGCATGCTGTTGTCGACGATCGTCAGCCGCCAGGGGCATCGTACGCTGACTGCCAGCAATGGCCTGGAAGCGGTCGCGCTGTTCGGACAGGAGCGTCCGCAACTGGTCCTGATGGATGCGCTGATGCCGATGATGGATGGTTTCGAGGCAGCGCGACGGATCAAGCTGATGGCTGGCGAATCGCTGGTGCCGATCATCTTCCTGACCTCGCTGACCGAGGGCGAAGCGCTGGTGCGCTGCCTGGAGGCCGGCGGCGACGACTTTCTCGCCAAACCCTACAACCGGGTGATTCTCGAAGCGAAGATCAAGGCAATGGACCGTCTGCGACGCTTGCACGATACGGTCCTGCGTCAGCGCGACCTGATCGCCAAACACAACGAGCATCTACTGACCGAGCAGCGCGTAGCCAAGGCGGTATTCGACAAAGTGGCGCATTCGGGCTGTCTGGCGGCGCCGAATATCCGCTATCTGCAATCGCCCTATGCGCTGTTCAACGGCGATCTGTTGCTGGCGGCCTATAAACCGTCCGGCGGCATGCATGTGCTGCTCGGTGATTTCACTGGCCATGGTTTGCCGGCGGCGATCGGTGCCATGCCCCTGGCTGAAGTGTTTTACGGCATGACGGCGAAGGGACACTGCTTGACGGAGATCCTTCGCGAGCTCAATGCCAAGCTCAAACATATCCTGCCGGTTGGCGTGTTCTGTTGCGCGACCGTGCTCAACCTCAGCTTTCAGCGCCGGGTGATCGAGGTTTGGAACGGCGGCCTGCCCGACGGCCACTTGCTCCATGGCGACGGGCGCATACCTCTGGTATCGCGGCATCTGCCGCTCGGCATCCTCGACCCCGCGCAGTTCAATGACAGCTATGAGGTCTATCCGATGCAGCTGGGCGATCGCATCGTGCTGCTCTCCGACGGGGTGCTGGAGGCTTGCAACGAGCAGGCCGAGCTGTTCGGTGAGGCGCGTTTGCTCGAGGTGTTCGCGAATAATCGCGAGCCGACACAGCTGTTCGCCGAGATTCGCCAGGCGTTGGCCCATTTCAGTGGTGCGCCGCAGGACGATGTCAGCCTGGTGGAAATCAGCATGATCGACGAGGCGCTGCTCAATCGTCCGCCGTTGCGCTTCGCCGACAGCGGGCAAAGCAGCCCGCTGGACTGGTCGGCCACTTTCGAATTCCGTGGCGAGACCTTGCAGCGTTTCAATCCCTTGCCGTTTCTACTGCAACTGCTGCTCGAGGTGCAGGGCCTGCGCCCCCAGGGCGGGGCACTGTTCAGTGTACTGGCGGAACTCTACTCGAATGCCCTGGAGCATGGTGTGCTGGGGCTGGATTCGGCGCTCAAGCGCAATGCCGCGGGCTTCGCCGAGTATTACCGGCAACGCAGCGAGCGACTCGGCGATCTCGCTGACGGCTATGTGCGTTTCCATCTGCAATTGTCGCCGGAGGCATCGGGCGGGCGCCTGGTGGTGCGCGTCGAAGACAGCGGTGCGGGTTTCGACGGGCAAGCGATTCTGCAGCAGCAATTGCACAGCAGTCGGTTGTTCGGTCGCGGTCTGACGCTGATCCGCCAATTGAGCGAGCGCTGCACTCTGACCGACGACGGCCGCGGGGTTAGCGTGGAGTTTTCATGGTCAGCTGAGGCATAATCCGACGCCTTCTGTTCGGGGAGTGACCCATTGTCCGATATTCATCTAGATAGCACCGTTCTGGCCGCATTGCAGGACGTCATGGAGGACGAGTATCCGGTGCTGCTGGATACGTTCATGGCCGACTCCGAAGAACGCCTGCGCCTGTTGCGCCAGGCGCAGCTGGCGGGCGATGCACAGAACCTGCGCTTGGCCGCGCACAGCTTCAAAGGCAGCTGCAGCAACATGGGGGCGTTGATGCTCGCCGGTCTATGCAAGCAGCTGGAAGAAGTCGGGCGGCGTGACTTGATGGCCGATGCGCCGGACCTTATCGAACAGGTCGAACGCGAATTCGCCATTGTGCGCATCCTGCTGAAATCCGAGCGTCAGCGCTACCGACTGTAAGCGCTATCCCAGTGGCTGCGCTTGCGGCCAGAAAGTTGGCCCAGCCTTTGCTTTCTCTCCGTTACGACCCATACCGAACGGAGACCATCCATGTCCGTCGCTCCCGATCTGCTGCTCAAGTCGGCTCCCGACATAAAGCCGAAAAGCGCTGCGAGCAAAGCCCCTGCCAAAGCGCATGAGCCGCGCAACCATGAGGCTTCCAGCTTCGCCCAGGTATATGCCAAGGAACGCCAGGCGAAAGCCGCGGAGCGCTCCGAAGCACCAGCCAAGCCCGGTCGCGATGCACAATCCAAGAACGCAGACGAGCGCTCCAGCGACGATGAGACTGCCGTTCAGCAGCCGCCCGTTGCCGATAGCGGCAATCCGTTGCCGACCGACCCCGCACTGCAACCGCCGGTGCTCGATCCGCTGATGCTCTTGGGGATGAGTCCCGTCGCCGACGCTGAATTGGATAGCGAGCTCGATACGGCGCTCGACGTCGAGCTGGAGGGGGGCGACCCCGATGGGTTGGTGGCTAGTGCCAATTTGCTCAGCTCCGGCCCAGCGAGCATGACCGAGGCCAGCTTCGACGCGGAAATCGACGCGCTCAATCAGCTGCCGGCAGTGAAGCTGGCGCTCGAGGTCGGCGCCAAGACCGGTGCGGCGACCCCCGGCTCACCCGATGTCCTGGCGAATTTGACCGCGCAGAGCGCCGGGCAAGGTTTTGCCGGCACCCTGGCCGCCCTCGGTGCCTTGCAGGTCGAGCCGGATGCGGCCGAGAGCGGCGAGGTGCCGTTGATCGAGCTCACCGCAGAGGGGATCGAAGCGCTCAAGGAAAGCTCCGCGGATAGCCTGCCGGAAAATTTCGTCAGCAAGCTCAGCGCCTTGAGCGAAGCCATCGGCCAGCAAGCCGCGGCCGCGCCACGGGCTCCGTTGGTGCCGGGGGCGCCGGTACCAATGCAGCAGGGCGCCTGGGGCGAGGCGGTGGTCGACAGGGTGATGTGGTTGTCCAGCCAGAACCTCAAGTCCGCGGAAATCCAGCTGGACCCCGCCGAACTGGGGCGGCTGGAGGTGCGCATCCACATGAACCAGGATCAGACCCAGGTGACGTTCGCCAGCCCGCATGCCAACGTACGTGATGCGCTGGACGGTCAAATGCATCGTTTGCGCGAGCTGTTCGCCCAGCAGGGCATGAACATGGTTGATGTGAATGTCTCCGACCAGTCGCTCAGTCGCGGCTGGCAGGGCCAGGAGGGCGACGGCCGTGGGCGCGGCGGCAATGGCGGCAACGAGCTGGCGGGTACGTCCGAGGACGGCGCGGTGAACGCCGCTATGGAGCTCAAGAGCCGTCCGCTCGATGGCGGGCGCGGTATGGTCGACTATTACGCCTGACCTGTACCCCTTGAGGGTTGATGCGCGGTCTCTTGTGGGACGGGCCGGGCGACGTTCCGTGACCTTGCGGCGAGCGTTTCGCCGTCTGGCTCAAGCGATCGGCGGGCAGCTCTGCAGGCCGCATGCGCCGCGGATCGCGCTTCCTGCGGGTCGCAGGGGGATCACGGCTGGTCGTCGCAATCGCTGCGGCGCGGCGTTTCCCGAAGCGGCCCCTGTACGGAACATCGCCGACCTTCGGCACGGTTTGCGCTGTAGTCGACAGTGCCACTGATCTAAACTGCACCTCGCCCGTTGCTCGCAAGAGTCGCGGGCGAGGTGCTTTCAGATGGGGCCTTTGCTTTTTCGGGTCGTCAGGCTCTTGGCGCCGTGGCCAAACGGCGCGGGCCGCTACTGTTCATAAGCTGGCATAACACTTGCTGCTAAACCTTTGAAAGCGTATAGAGTTCCGAGAATTGACGGATTATTGGCATGGCTAAGAAAAACGCGCCGCAAGACACCGCAGCAGCCGAGGCTGGCAAGCCGGCCGGCAAGATGAAACTGATTATCCTGATTGTGGTGGTTCTGCTGCTGGCCGTGGGTCTTTCCGTAGGCGTGACCTGGTTTGTGCTGAACAAGCACGCGGACAAGAGCGAGGTCAAAGAGCAAACCAGCGAGGTCAGCGCGCCAGTCAAACGGCCGGCGATATACGAAGAGTTGACGCCAGCCTTCGTGGTCAACTTCAAACACAAGGGGCGTGCCCGCTATATGCAGGTGAGTGTTGCGCTGATGGCGCGTGATCAGGCCGCGCTGGATGCCCTCAAGGTGCATATGCCGGTATTGCGCAACCGCCTGGTAATGCTGTTTTCCAGCCAGGATTTCGAAGTCTTGACCACCCCCATAGGCAAGGAAATGCTGCTTCAGCAGGCCACCGCCAGCGTGCAGGAGTTGGCCGAGAAGGAAACCGGCAAGGCGGCCATCGAGCGCGTGTTGTTCACCAATTTAGTGTTGCAGTAGTCAGGAGCCGACCATGGCTGTGCAGGATCTGCTGTCCCAGGATGAAATCGATGCGCTGCTGCATGGCGTCGACGACGGCCTGGTCGATACCGAAGATGCGGTCGAGCCGGGGAGCGTCAGGCAATACGACCTGACCAGCCAGGACCGTATCGTTCGCGGACGCATGCCGACCCTGGAAATGATCAACGAACGCTTCGCCCGCTATACCCGCATCAGTATGTTCAACTTGTTGCGTCGCTCCGCCGACGTCGCCGTGGGTGGCGTGCAGGTGATGAAGTTCGGCGAGTACGTGCATTCGCTGTATGTGCCGACCAGCCTCAATCTGGTGAAGATGAAGCCGTTGCGCGGCACTGGCCTGTTTATCCTGGATGCCAAGCTGGTATTCAAACTGGTCGACAACTTCTTCGGTGGCGACGGTCGCCATGCCAAGATCGAGGGGCGCGAGTTCACTCCCACCGAACTACGCGTGGTGCGGATGGTGCTGGACCAGGCGTTCGTCGACCTGAAAGAGGCCTGGCACGCGGTGATGGACATCAACTTCGAGTATGTCAACTCGGAGGTCAACCCCGCCCTGGCCAACATCGTCAGCCCCAGCGAAGTCATCGTCGTCTCGACCTTCCATATCGAGCTGGATGGCGGTGGCGGCGACCTGCATATCACCATGCCGTATTCGATGATTGAACCGATTCGCGAGATGCTCGACGCCGGCTTTCAGTCCGACGTCGACGATCAGGACGAGCGCTGGGTCAAGTCGCTACGCGAGGACATCCTCGATGTCAGCGTGCCCCTGGGCGCCACCGTGGCCAAACGTCAGTTGCGGTTGCGCGACATCCTGCACATGCAGCCCGGCGACGTGATTCCGGTGGACCTGCCCGAGCAGGTGATCATGCGCGCCAACGGCGTTCCGGCCTTCAAGGTCAAGCTGGGTGGGCACAAGGGCAACCTGGCGTTCCAGATCATCGAACCAATCGACCGCCAGCGCTGAATGCCTGCGGCAAATCCCTTTGAGCCAGCCGAGGAAAGACGATGGCAGACGACGAAAACACCTCCCCCGAGGAACAAGCGCTAGCCGATGAATGGGCCGCCGCCCTGTCGGAGTCGGGCGATGCCGGTGGGCAGGACGATATCGATGCGATGCTGGCCGGCGCCTCGAGCGAGCCGGCGCCGCCGCGTGCACCCATGGAGGAGTTCGGCAGCGTCGCCAAGAGCAACCAGCCGGTCAGCCTGGACGGGCCGAACCTGGATGTGATCCTGGATATTCCGGTGTCGATCTCCATGGAGGTGGGCAACACCAACATCACCATCCGCAACCTTCTGCAGCTCAACCAGGGTTCGGTCATCGAGCTCGACCGTCTGGCTGGCGAACCGCTCGATGTGCTGGTCAACGGCACCCTTATCGCCCATGGCGAGGTGGTGGTGGTCAATGAAAAATTCGGCATCCGTTTGACCGACGTGATCAGTCCGAGCGAACGCATTCAGAAGCTGCGCTGACGCCATGAGCAGAATCCTCGCCATCCTACTGTTATCACCGTTCGCCGCGTTCGCCGCCGAACCCGCCACGCAAGCGGTCAAGCCGCTGGGCAGTAGCGGTTTCGGCGCGGAATTGGGACAGATGCTGCTGGGCCTGCTGGTGGTCATCGGGTTGATCTTTTTGCTGGCCTGGTTGATGCGCCGGGTGCAGCAAATGGGGCCGCGTGGCGGCCAGGTGATCAAACTGCTGGCCAGCCAGGCGCTTGGCCCGCGCGACCGCCTGGTGCTGGTGCAGGTCGGCTCCGAACAGATTCTGCTCGGCCTGACGCCCGGGCGGATCACCCCCTTGCACGTCATGGCCGAACCGGTGCATCTGCCCGATGGCGAGCCGGCCAGCGCCGAATTCGCCCAGCGCCTGATGGAGCTGCTGGGCAAGGACCAGAAGGACAAGTCTTGATGAGCGCTTTGCGCCTGCTGTTGCTCCTGCTGTTCAGCGTCGCCGCGCCACTGGCCTGGGGCGCCGACAATCCATTGTCGATTCCGGCGATCACCCTGAGCACCGATGCTCAGGGCCAGCAGGAGTATTCGGTCAGTCTGCAAATCCTTCTGATCATGACGGCGCTGAGCTTCATTCCGGCGTTCGTCATGCTGATGACCAGCTTCACCCGCATCATCATCGTGTTCTCCATACTGCGTCAGGCGCTCGGCCTGCAGCAGGCACCGTCGAACCAGATCCTCACCGGCATGGCGCTATTTCTGACCATGTTCATCATGGCGCCGGTGTTCGACCAGGTTAACCGCGAAGCGCTGCAGCCCTACCTCAACGAGCAGTTGCCGGCCCAGGAAGCGATCAGCCGGGCGGAAGTGCCGTTGAAGAACTTCATGCTGGCGCAGACCCGCGAGAGCGACCTGGAGCTGTTCGTGCGACTGTCCAAGCGCACCGATATCGCCGCGCCTGAAGACGCCCCGCTGACGATCGTGGTCCCGGCGTTCGTCACCTCCGAGCTGAAGACGGCGTTTCAGATCGGCTTCATGATCTTCATTCCGTTCCTGATCATCGACATGGTGGTCGCCAGTATCCTCATGGCGATGGGCATGATGATGCTTTCGCCGCTGATCATCTCGCTGCCGTTCAAGATCATGCTGTTCGTGCTGATCGATGGCTGGGCGCTGATCATGGGTACCCTGGCCGCCAGTTTCGGAGGCACCTAGGCATGACTCCCGAAGTTGCCGTCGATCTGTTCCGCGAAGCGCTCTGGCTTACCGCGATGATCGTCTCCGTGGTGGTGGTGCCGAGCCTGCTGGTCGGTCTGCTGGTGGCGATGTTCCAGGCGGCGACACAGATCAACGAGCAGACCCTGAGCTTTCTGCCGCGCCTGCTGGTGATCCTGATGGTGCTGATCGTCATCGGCCCCTGGCTGGTACACCAGCTGATGGAGTATACGCAGAACCTGATCATGAACATCCCGATGTTGATCGGCTGAGATGCTCGAACTCAGCGATGCGCAGATCGGCGGCTGGGTGGGCAGCTTCCTGTTGCCGTTATTTCGTATCGCCTCGATGTTCATGGTGATGCCGATCATTGGCACCCAGCTGGTGCCCAATCGCGTGCGCCTGTACCTGGCATTGGCGGTTTGCGTGGTGGTGATGCCGACACTGCCGGCGATGCCGCAGGTCGACGCCATCAATTTGCGGGCGTTTCTGCTGATCGCCCAGGAAGTGCTGATCGGGGCACTGCTGGGGTTTACCCTGCAACTGCTGTTTCAGGCGTTCGTGATCGCCGGGCAGATCGTGGCGACGCAAATGGGCCTGGGTTTCGCCTCCATGGTCGATCCGGCCAACGGCATTTCGGTGCCGGTGATCGGTCAGTTTTTCCTGATGCTGGTCACCCTGCTGTTCCTGGCCATGAATGGCCATCTGGTGGTGTTCGAGGTGCTGGCGGAAAGCTTCGTCACCCTGCCGGTCGGCGAGGGGCTGGTCAATCAGCATTACTGGGAGCTGGCGAACAAGCTGGGTTGGGTGTTCGGTGCCGCCCTGATCCTGGTGTTGCCGGCGATCACCGCCTTGCTGGTGGTCAATATGGCGTTCGGGGTGATGACCCGCGCGGCGCCGCAACTGAACATCTTTTCCATCGGTTTTCCGCTGACGCTGCTGCTCGGTTTCATCATCGTCTGGATCGGTATGGCCGACATTCTGGCGCAGTATCAGGTGTTCGCCACCGAAGCGCTGCAGTTTCTCCGCGAGATGGCCCGGGCGGGCTGAGGATGAGCCATGGCTGAATCCGAAAGTGGCGCCGACAAAAGCGAGGAACCCACGGAGAAACGCCTCCGTGAGTCCCGTGAAAAAGGCCAGGTCGCCCGATCCAAGGAGCTCAATACCCTGGCGGTGATGCTCGCCGGTACCGGCGCGTTGCTGGCCACCGGCGGCGAGTTGGGGGCCGCCATGCTGCAGGTCATGCATGCCAGCTTTTCCCTGAGCCGCGAAGTGTTGATGAGTGAGCAGAGCATGGGGTTGCTATTGCTCGCGGCGGGGAAGGTCGCGCTGGAAGCGCTGATGCCCCTGCTGCTCGCGTTATTGATTGCTTCGATTGTCGGCCCCATCGCCCTGGGCGGCTGGTTGTTCTCGGCCGAGGCGATGGCGCCCAAGTTCAGCCGCATGGACCCGTTGGCCGGGCTCAAGCGGATGTTCTCGGTCAAGGCCCTGGTCGAGCTGGTGAAGGCGCTGGCTAAGTTCCTGATCATTCTCGCGGTGGCGCTCTCGGTGCTGGCATCGGACCAGGACGACTTGCTGGCAATGGCCCATGAGCCGATCGAGATGGCGATCCTGCATGCGGCTCAGGTGGTCGGCTGGAGCGCGTTGTGGATGTCCTGCGGATTGATCCTGATCGCTGCTGTCGACGTGCCGTTTCAGCTCTGGGACAACAAGCAGAAGCTGATGATGACCAAGCAGGAAGTGCGCGACGAATACAAGGACAGCGAGGGTAAACCCGAGGTCAAGCAGCGTATCCGTCAACTGCAGCGCGAGATGGCCGAGCGGCGGATGATGCAGGCGGTACCGCAGGCCGATGTGATCATCACCAACCCGACGCACTTCGCCGTCGCCCTGAAATACGACCCGGCGAAGGGCAATGCGCCGATGCTGCTGGCCAAGGGCAGCGACTTCACTGCGTTGAAAATCCGCGAAATTGCCCAGGAGCATGGCGTCATGCTGCTGGAGTCGCCGGCGCTTGCCCGCGCGGTGTTCTATTCCACCGAACTGGATCAGGAGATTCCCGCTGGCCTCTATTTGGCGGTGGCCCAAGTGCTGGCCTACGTCTATCAGTTGCGCCAGTACAAAACCGGCAAGGGCAAGCGGCCCTCGCCGTTGCCGGACCTACCCATCCCGCCGGACCTGCGCCGCGATCAGTAAGCCTAAGGCAGCCTACCCCGCGGTTGTAGCCTGACCAGCTTGCTGCTCCTGCGGGAGAGGGGCTGAGGGAGCGCGCGTAGGTCGCGGCCATCCCGGCTATTCGATTACCCCGCAGGCCACGCGCGCACCGCCACCACCCAGCGGGGCGGGATGGTCGGCATGGTTGTCGCCGCCCTGGTGAACCATGATCGCCAGCCCTTTCAGGTCGTCCAGGCTCTTGAGCCGCGGCGCCAGCACCGGTTGATTGGCGTTGCCTTCGGCATCGACCAGCAGCGCCGGCAGGTCGCCAAGATGGCCATCGCCCCAGGGCATGTCGTGCTTGCCGGTGTTTTGCGGATCCCAATGACCGCCGGCCGCTCCGGCAGCAATGGTCTTGCCGTCCTTTTCAGCCGGTGCGCAGTTGCCCTTGGCGTGCAGATGAAAGCCATGTATGCCCGGTTCGAGACCTTGCAGGTGTGGCGTAAATACCAGCCCGTAAGGCGTCTTGTCGATTTCCACGTTGCCCACCGAGCTGCCCTGGCCTTCGGCGCTGACACTCTGCAGCGATACTTCGAGACTGGCGGCGTGCAGGCTCATCGAGGCGCAGCCGGCAACGGCGGCGGCTATCCATTTGTTCATCGTTTGCTCCTTCATGGGTGGAGAATTCCACGCAGTTGGGACTGGATTTTTTCCGGGAGGTTCGTGGGCCCGCACCGATGGGCGTGCCTGGGAGGTTTTTTCCGTGACCGGGTAAAGCTGGACAGCTTTTTGCAACCCAGCGCTTAGCGGCGCCGCGGCGTCAAAAGATTGAATCGGTTGGGGTAATGCAGTGGCAGTAGATCGCTCACAAATGATCGGCAATGTGCGGAGCAACCTGTCCGGCTTGCGTCAAGGCAACCTGGGTATTCCATTGTTGCTGCTGGTCATGCTCGGCATGGTCATGTTGCCGATCCCGCCGTTTCTCCTCGACGTGCTGTTCACCTTCAGTATCGCCTTGTCGATCGTTGTGCTGCTGGTCAGCATCTATGCGCTGCGGCCCCTGGATTTCGCGGTGTTCCCGACCATTCTGCTGGCCGCCACCCTGATGCGTCTGGCATTGAATGTGGCTTCGACGCGGGTGGTCCTGCTCAACGGCCATGATGGCCATGCGGCGGCAGGGCAGGTGATCCAGGCATTCGGTGAAGTGGTGATCGGCGGCAACTACGTGGTCGGTATCGTGGTGTTCGCGATCCTGATGATCATCAACTTCGTGGTGGTCACCAAGGGCGCCGGGCGTATTTCCGAGGTGTCCGCACGTTTCACCCTGGACGCCATGCCGGGCAAGCAGATGGCCATCGACGCCGATCTTAATGCAGGCCTGATCGAACAGGCGGAGGCCAAAAAGCGCCGCGCCGAGGTCTCGCAAGAGGCGGATTTCTACGGTTCGATGGACGGTGCCAGCAAGTTCGTGCGCGGCGACGCCATCGCCGGCCTGCTGATTCTGTTCATCAACCTGATCGGCGGCATCGCTATCGGGATTTTCCAGCATAGCCTCAGCTTCGTCGATGCGGGCAAGGTCTATACCCTGCTGACCATCGGTGACGGCCTGGTCGCGCAGATTCCTTCGCTGTTGCTGTCCACGGCCGCCGCGATCATGGTCACCCGGGTTTCCAGCGCCGAAGACATGGGCGCTCAAGTCGGTCGGCAGATGTTCGCCTCACCGCGCGCCCTGGCGGTTGCGGCAGCGATCATGATCGCCATCGGCCTGGTGCCGGGGATGCCGCATTTTTCCTTTATCGGCCTTGGCCTGGTGGCGGCCTGCGCCGCTTACTGGATTGCCAACAAGCAGCGTCTGGTCAAGGAAAACGAGGTCAAGGAAGTGCAGCGCCAGCAGGAGCTGCTGCCGGCCCAGCGCGCCCAGGAAGTCAAGGAACTGGGCTGGGATGACGTGACCCCGGTGGACATGGTCGGTCTGGAGGTTGGCTATCGGCTGATTCCCCTGGTGGATCGCAACCAGGGTGGACAGCTGCTGGCGCGGATCAAGGGGGTGCGCAAGAAGCTCTCCCAGGAGATGGGCTTCCTGATGCCCTCGGTGCATATCCGCGACAACCTCGACCTGCAACCGAATGCTTACCGTCTGACGCTGATGGGCGTCAGCGTGGCCGAAGCCGAGGTGTTCCCGGATCGCGAGTTGGCGATCAATCCCGGGCAGGTTTTTGGCACGCTCAACGGCATCGCCGCCAAGGACCCGGCGTTCGGCCTGGAGGCGGTATGGATCGATCCGAACCAGCGCGACCAGGCGCAATCCCTCGGTTATACCGTGGTCGACGCCAGCACGGTGGTGGCCACCCATATCAACCAGATCCTGCACAAGCATGCCCACGAGTTGCTTGGCCACGAGGAAGTGCAGCAGTTGATGCAGGTGCTGGCCAAGAGCTCGCCGAAGCTGGCGGAAGAGCTGGTGCCCGGCCTGGTATCGCTGTCCACCTTGCTCAAGGTGCTGCAGGCGCTGCTGCAGGAGCAGGTACCGGTTCGTGATATCCGTACCATCGCCGAGGCCATCGCGAACATCGCGCCGAAGAGTCAAGATCCCGCCGCGATGGTCGCCGCGGTCCGGGTGGCCTTGGCCCGTGCAATCGTGCAAAGCATTGCAGGACTAGAGCCGGAGCTGCCTGTGATCACTCTGGAACCAAGGTTGGAACAGATATTGCTGAATAGTCTTCAGAAGGCCGGTCAGGGCTCCGAGGATGGGATCCTCCTGGAACCTGGCATGGCCGAGAAGCTGCAGCGTTCCCTGGTGGACGCGGCGCAGCGCCAGGAAATGCTCGGCAAGCCGGTGATACTGCTGGTGGCCGGTCCGGTCCGGGCGATGCTTTCGCGATTCGCGCGGCTGTCGGTTCCGAGTATGCATGTACTGGCATACCAGGAAATTCCGGATAACAAGCAGGTCACCATCGTTGCGACGGTGGGGCAGAACTAACCGAGGTAACAGGCCATGCAGGTCAAACGCTTTTTCGCCGCCGATATGCGTCAAGCCATGAAACTGGTGCGCGATGAGTTGGGCGCGGATGCCTCGATCATCGCCAATCGCCGGGTTGCCGGCGGTGTCGAACTGACGGCGGCGCTGGATTATCAGATTCCCGCCGCACCTGCTCGCCAGCCCAATCCGGCGCTGGAGGCCGAACTGCGCAAGACCCAGGCGCGGATCCTGTCGGCGCAAACTGAACTGGCTACCCGCGAGAACGGCGACGGGGCCAAGGATCGCCAGCTTTTTGGCGCCGCGCCGAGCGTGCCGGCGGATAACCTCGCCGCCGCATTGCGCAAGCCGCAAGCCCCGGCCGCCGCAACCGACCAGCGCGCTCTGGATGCCATGCGCTTCGAACTGCATGGCCTGCGCGAATTGATCGAAGTGCAACTGGGTTCGATCGCCTGGGGGCAGATGCAGACCCGGCGCCCGCAACAGGCCAACCTCTGGCGTCGCTTGCAACGCATGGGCCTGTCGGCCGAGCTGTCACGGGCCTTGCTCGAGCGCGTGGGAACCATCGCCGAGCCGCGTCAGGCCTGGCGCATGCTTCTGGCGCACCTGGCCCATGCGATCAAAACCCCGAAGCAGGAACCTCTGGAGGAGGGCGGAGTGATCGCCCTGGTCGGCCCGGCGGGCATGGGCAAGACCACCACGCTGGCCAAGCTGGCCGCGCGTTATGTGCTCAAGTACGGCGCGCAGAACATCGCCCTGGTGGGCATGGACAGCTACCGCATCGGCGCTCAGGAACAACTCAAGACCCTGGGGCGGATCCTCAATGTCTCGGTGACTCAGGTCGACCCCAGCCAGTCGCTGACCCAGGCGTTGGCGCCTTTGGCGCGCAAGCGCGTGGTGCTGCTCGATACCGCTGGCCTGCCGGGCAACGATCCGGCGTTGCGCATGCAGCTGGAAAGCCTTGCGGGGCGCGGGATCAAGTCGAAAAATTATCTGGTATTGGCGGCCACCAGCCAGAGCCAAGTGCTCAAAGCCGCCTACCATAGTTATAAGCAGTGCGGTTTGTCCGGTTGCATTCTGACCAAACTGGATGAAGCCACCAGTCTGGGCGAGGTATTAGGGCTGGCTATTAGCCAGCGTCTGCCGGTAGCCTACATAACTGACGGCCCCAGGATTCCGGATGACGTGCATGTGCCGCGTAGCCATCAGTTGGTAAGCCGTGCGGTGGGGCTGCAAACGGAAGAAGTTCCAAGCGAAGATACGATGGCGGAGATGTTCGCCGGTCTCTATCAGCAGTCGACTCGGCGGGCCAGTTGATGGCACGCGTCGTGATCAGGGTGTCATCCTGGCCGCTCGTGAAAGCGCGGACGGCCATGCGGCTCCAGTCGAAGATTGACAAGGTGTATAGATAACATGGGTATGCATCCCGTACAGGTGATCGCGGTGACCGGCGGCAAGGGTGGCGTCGGCAAGACCAATGTGTCGGTGAATCTGGCCCTCGCATTGGCCGATCTCGGCCGCCGGGTGATGTTGATGGACGCCGACCTCGGTCTGGCCAACGTCGACGTGCTGCTCGGTCTGAGCGCCAAGCGCACCCTGGAAGACGTGATCAATGGCGAGTGCGAACTGCGCGATGTGCTGCTGCAGGGGCCGGGCGGTATTCGCATCGTTCCGGCGGCGTCCGGCACCCAGAGCATGGTGCAGCTCACGCCCATGCAACATGCCGGTTTGATCCAGGCGTTCAGCGATATCAGCGACAACCTCGATGTGCTGATCATCGACACCGCGGCCGGTATCGGCGATTCGGTGGTCAGCTTCGTGCGCGCCGCCCAGGAAGTGCTGGTGGTGGTATGCGATGAGCCAACCTCGATCACCGACGCCTACGCCCTGATCAAGTTGCTCAACCGCGACCACGGCATGAATCGCTTCCGGGTGTTGGCCAATATGGCCCACAGTCCCCAGGAAGGTCGCAATCTGTTTGCTAAGCTAACCAAAGTAACCGATCGATTTCTCGATGTGGCGCTCCAATATGTAGGGGCCGTGCCCTACGACGAGTCGGTTCGCAAGGCCGTACAGAAACAACGTGCGGTCTATGAAGCTTTTCCGCGTTCCAAATGTTCGTTGGCGTTCAAGGCGATAGCCCAGAAAGTCGACACCTGGCCGCTACCGGCCAACCCGCGCGGCCATCTGGAATTTTTCGTCGAGCGCCTGGTGCAGCAACCGACTGCGGGCTCGGCTATATGACAGCAGCCACTGGACTCCTTATGTACAGCAAAGCGCAGGCTCAGGATTCCCAGCATCAATTGATCGAGCGCTATGCGCCCTTGGTCAAACGCATTGCCTATCACCTGCTGGCGCGCTTGCCGGCGAGCGTTCAGGTCGACGATTTGATCCAGGCCGGCATGATCGGCCTGCTCGAAGCCTCGAAAAAATACGACGGCGGTAAAGGCGCCAGTTTCGAAACCTTCGCCGGTATTCGCATCCGCGGCTCGATGCTCGACGAGGTGCGCAAGGGCGACTGGGCACCCCGTTCAGTGCACCGCAACAGCCGAATGGTCAGCGATGCCATCCGGGTAATTGAGGCCAGAACAGGACGAGACGCTAAAGATCAAGAGGTTGCGGCCGAACTCCAATTGAGTCTCGAGGATTACTACGGCATTCTTGGCGACACTTTGGGCAGCCGTCTGTTCAGCTTCGACGATCTCTTGCAGGACGGCGAGCATGGCGGGCTGCGCGAAGACGCCAGTTCGGCATACACCGAACCCTCGCGCGACCTGGAGGACGAACGTTTTCAGGCCGCCCTGGCCGATGCGATCGCGCATCTGCCGGAGCGTGAACGTCTGGTGCTGGCGTTGTATTACGACGAAGAACTGAATTTAAAAGAAATTGGTGAAGTGCTCGGGGTTAGCGAATCGCGCGTCAGTCAGCTACATAGTCAATGTGCGGCGCGTTTGCGGGCACGGCTCGGCGATTGGCGAGCGAGCTAGACGAGTACACTAGGGCCGGATAATTGCCGGCCCGACAACACGGGCACAGCCGAACGCAGTGATTTTGCAGCGGCCTGCCAGGCCGGTTTCACGATTAAGGGCGTAACCAGATGCTGGTTACGTTTGGGACGGTACGGAGGTCGACTTGGACAAAAATATGAAAATCCTCATCGTTGATGACTTTTCAACGATGCGACGGATCATCAAGAACCTCCTGCGTGACTTGGGGTTCACCAATACCGCGGAGGCCGACGACGGCACCACTGCGCTGCCGATGTTGCAGAGTGGCGGTTTCGACTTTCTGGTAACCGATTGGAACATGCCGGGCATGACGGGTATCGATCTGTTGCGCGCAGTCCGCGCCGACGATCGCCTGAAGACCCTGCCGGTTCTGATGGTGACCGCGGAAGCGAAGCGCGATCAGATCATCGAAGCTGCGCAAGCTGGCGTGAATGGTTACGTAGTCAAGCCGTTCACGGCTCAGGTGCTGAAAGAGAAGATTGAAAAGATCTTTGAGCGAGTCAACGGCTGATGTGCGCCGCGAGGTTCTATGGAACACGATGATCATCTTCAGGACGACTTCGAGTCGAGCCTGAAAACCAATGCTCGCCAACTGGTCGATAGCCTTGAAACAGGCAACTTTGGCGAAGCGGTGCAATTTATCAACGAGCTGAACAAGACGCGTGATCGCGGTTTGTATCATGAAGTCGGCAAGCTGACCCGTGAGCTGCACAACGCCATTGTCAATTTCCAGCTCGATCCGCGTGTGCCCCATGCCACCGAAGTCTCGCAGATCACCGACGCCACCGAGCGTTTGAACTATGTGGTGACGATGACCGAGAAAGCGGCCAACCGCACCATGGACCTGGTCGAGCAGAGTTCGCCACTGGTCAATGGTATTGGCGATCAGGCGCAGGCCCTGAGCGCCGACTGGGGTCGGTTCATGCGCCGGGAAATGAGCGCCGACGGCTTCCGCGATCTGGCCAAGCGCATCGAGGCGTTCCTCGCCTTGAGCGAGCGAAGCAGTGGCGAACTGTCCGGGCATCTCAACGATATTCTGCTGGCTCAGGACTATCAGGACCTGACCGGTCAGGTGATCAAACGCGTGACCCAGTTGGTCACCGAAGTGGAAAGCAATCTGCTCAAGCTGGTGCTGATGGCCAGTCATGTCGACCGCCTGGCCGGCGTCGAGCATGACCACAGCGCGCTCCGCGCCGAACAAGAACAACAAAAATCGCCTTCCCGTGGTGAAGGTCCGCAGATTCATGCCGATAAGCGTGAAGACGTCGCATCGAATCAAGATGATGTCGACGACCTGCTGTCCAGTCTGGGATTTTAGGAGCACGTCTTATGAGCTTCGGCGCCGATGAAGAAATCCTCCAGGATTTCCTGGTAGAGGCCGGCGAGATTCTCGAACTGTTGTCCGAGCAGCTGGTTGAGCTGGAAAGCCGCCCGGACGATATGAATCTGCTTAATGCGATCTTTCGCGGCTTCCATACCGTCAAGGGCGGCGCTGGATTCCTGCAGCTCAACGAACTGGTGGAATGCTGCCACATCGCGGAAAACGTGTTCGACATCCTGCGCAAGGGCGAAAGACGCGTCGACTCCGAGCTCATGGACGTCGTGCTCGAAGCGCTGGATGCGGTCAACAGCATGTTCAGCCAGGTGCGTGAACGGGTCGAGCTGACCCCGGCAACTCCCGAGTTATTGGCAGCATTGGCACGCCTGGCCGAACCAGCCGGCGCCGAGCCCGAGCCTGAGCCCGAAGCGGAACCTGAGTCCGAGCCTGAACCGGTGGAAACTGCGGCCGCGGGCGATATCACCGATAGCGAGTTCGAACAGCTGCTCGATGCGATGACCGAGCAACCAGCGGCCAGCGCAGCCCCCGCATCCAATTCCGATGAAATCACCGACGACGAATTCGAGTCGTTGCTCGACCAGTTGCATGGCAAGGGCCAGTTCGCCGTCGGTGCGGCCGCGGCTCCCGCTGCGCCCGCGCCAACGGCGAAAGCGCCGGCACCGGATGCCGCTTCCAGCGACGAGATCACCGACGACGAGTTCGAAGCACTGCTCGATCAGCTGCATGGCAAGGGCCAGTTCGCCGCGGCGGCGAGCGCCGAGCCGGCTCCTGCCGCGCCGGCAGCGCCTGCGCCCGCTCCTTCGGCGGCGGGCAGCGACGAGATCACCGACGACGAGTTCGAAGCGTTGCTCGATCAGTTGCACGGCAAGGGCAAGTTCGTCGAGCCAGCTGCGGCGCCGGCCAAGCCGGCGGCACCGGCGGCACCGGCCAAACCGGCTGCATCTGCCGCGGCGGCCAAGCCTGCCGCGAAGCCCGTCGCCAAACCGGCCGCGGCGGCCAAGGCCGAGCCGGCGAAAGCCGCTGCGCCAACACCGGCACCCGCACCGACGCCAGCGTCAGCGGGCGATAAAGCCCCGGCGGCCAGCGAAGCGGAAACCACGGTGCGGGTCGATACCGCGCGCCTGGACGAGATCATGAACATGGTCGGTGAACTGGTGCTGGTGCGTAACCGCCTGGTTCGCCTCGGCTCCAACAGCGGCGACGAGGCCATGGCCAAAGCCGTGTCCAACCTCGATGTGGTCACCGCGGATCTGCAGACGGCCGTGATGAAGACCCGCATGCAGCCGATCAAGAAAGTCTTCGGACGATTCCCGCGCCTGGTTCGCGATCTGGCGCGCAGCTTGAAGAAAGAAATCATCCTGGAACTGGTCGGGGAAGAAACCGACCTCGACAAGAATCTGGTCGAGGCGCTGGCCGACCCGCTGGTGCACTTGGTGCGCAATGCCGTCGACCATGGCATCGAAACCCCGGAAGAGCGCGAAGCCAGCGGCAAGCAGCGCGGCGGCAAGGTGGTACTGTCGGCGGAGCAGGAGGGCGATCATATCCTGCTGTCGATTTCCGATGACGGCAAAGGGATGGATGCCAATGTGCTGCGCGCCAAGGCCGTGGAGAAAGGCCTGCTGGACAAGGACGCGGCCGACCGGCTCAACGAATTCGAGTGCTACAACCTGATCTTCGCCCCGGGCTTCTCGACCAAGACCGAGATTTCCGACGTATCCGGCCGCGGTGTCGGCATGGATGTGGTGAAGACCAAGATTTCCCAGCTCAACGGCACGGTCAACGTGTTCTCGGTGCAAGGGCAGGGCTCGAAGATCGTGATCAAGGTGCCGCTGACACTGGCGATCATGCCGACCCTGATGGTGATGCTCGGCGATCAGGCCTTTGCCTTTCCGCTGGTCAACGTCAATGAGATTTTCCACCTCGACCTGTCACGCACCAACGTGGTCGATGGCCAGGAAGTGGTTATCGTGCGCGACAAGGCGCTACCGCTGTTCTACCTCAAGCGCTGGCTGGTGAGCAAAGCGGCCCATGTCGAGCAGGGTGAAGGTCACGTGGTGATTCTCACGGTCGGCAACCAGCGCATCGGCTTCGTCGTCGACCAACTGGTCGGTCAGGAAGAGGTGGTGATCAAGCCCCTGGGGAAAATGCTGCAGGGCACTCCTGGCATGTCCGGTGCAACTATCACCGGTGACGGCCGTATCGCCCTGATTCTCGATGTACCCAGCATGCTCAAGCGCTACGCCCGGCGTATCTGATTGTTTATGGCACGGGCATCGGCCCGGCCATTGGGGAGTGTTTAATGGTTGTTAAGGTATTGGTGGTAGACGATTCCGGCTTTTTTCGCCGGCGTGTTTCGGAAATTCTAGCTACCGATCCGAACATCAAGGTGGTTGGCACGGCCACCAATGGCCGTGAAGCGATCGACCAGGCGCTGGCGCTGAAACCCGATGTGATCACCATGGATTATGAGATGCCGATGATGGACGGCATCACCTCGGTGCGGAACATCATGCAGCGTTGTCCGACGCCGGTGTTGATGTTCTCCTCGCTGACCCATGAAGGCGCGCGGGTGACCCTGGATGCGCTGGACGCCGGCGCTGTCGATTTCCTGCCGAAAAATTTCGAGGACATCTCGCGTAACCCGGAGAAGGTCAAGCAACTGCTGTGCGAGAAGGTGCATACCATCGCCCGCACCAATCGCCGCGGTATCGTCACGACACCGCCGCCGGCTTCGTCTGCTGCCGCTCCCGGCAACCTCGCCAAGCCGGCTGCGCCTGCCAGAAGTGTGGCGCCGCGAGCACCTGGCGCCGCGCCGGCCGCACCGGCAGGGGCCGCCGCGCCTAAACGCAAGGCATACAAGCTGGTCGCAATCGGTACCTCAACTGGCGGCCCGGTGGCCTTGCAGCGGGTCTTGACCCAGTTGCCGGCGAATTTCCCTGCGCCCCTGGTGCTGATCCAGCACATGCCCGCCGCCTTTACCAAGGCGTTCGCCGAGCGGCTCGACAAGCTCTGTCAGATCAGCGTCAAGGAAGCCGCCGACGGCGATGTCCTGCGTCCCGGTCTCGCACTGCTGGCACCAGGAGGCAAGCAGATGATGGTCGATGCCCGCGGCGTGATCAAAATACTGCCGGGCGACGAACGCCTGAATTACAAGCCCTGCGTGGACATTACCTTCGGCTCGGTGGCCAAGTCCTACCACGACAAGGTATTGGCCGTGGTCCTCACCGGCATGGGCGCGGATGGCCGTGAAGGCGCGCGTCTGCTCAAGCAGGGCGGCAGTCAGGTTTGGGCCCAGGATGAGGCCAGTTGCGTCATCTACGGCATGCCCATGGCCATTGTCAAAGCGGACCTGGCCGATGCGATCTATCCCCTGGAAGAAATCGGCAAGCATCTGGTCGAGGCCTGCATTTAGGGCTGTAGCGGCGCGCCCATGGTTGCGCCGGGACCCCGAGGAGAAACGCTGTGGTTGATTCGGACACATGCCGCCCGGCGCTATGCGTTGATGCCCGCGCAGGCGTTCGTTCGCTCGGTGCGGTTATCGCCAATGTGAGTGCGCCATAGTGGATGTACTGAGCCTGATTGGCGTCATACTCGCGTTCGTGGCCATTCTCGGGGGCAATTACCTCGAGGGCGGCCATGTGGGCGCTCTGCTCAATGGGCCGGCGGCGTTGATCGTAATCGGCGGCACCCTGGGTGCGGCCTTTCTGCAGACGCCGATGAGTGTGTTCAAGCGTTCGCTGGTGATCATCCGCTGGATCGTCTTTCCGCCGCGCATCGATCTGCCCGGCGGCGTCGGGCGCGTGGTCGGCTGGAGTATGGCGGCGCGCAAGGAGGGGCTGCTGGGGCTCGAGTCGATCGCCGACGCCGAGCCGGACCCCTACGCGCGCAAGGGCTTGCAATTGCTGGTGGACGGTACCGAGCCGGAAGCCATCCGCAGCATTCTCGAGGTCGATCTGTACACCCAGGAAGGTCGCGATATCCAATCCGCCAAGGTATTCGAAAGCATGGGCGGGTATGCCCCGACCATCGGCATCATCGGTGCGGTGATGGGCCTGATCCATGTCATGGGCAACCTCGCCGACCCGAGTATGCTCGGCAACGGCATCGCGGTGGCCTTCGTCGCGACCATTTACGGGGTCGGTTTCGCCAACCTGCTGCTGTTGCCCGTGGGTAACAAGCTCAAGGCCATCGCCCAGCGCCAGTCGCGTTATCGCGAGATGCTGTTGGAGGGGATTTTGTCGATTGCCGAAGGCGAGAACCCGCGTTCCATCGAGCTGAAGCTGCAAGGCTTCATGGACTGAACCATGGCCCGTCGTCGTCCCCATGAAGAACATGAAAACCACGAGCGCTGGCTGGTCTCCTATGCGGACTTCATCACCTTGCTGTTCGCCTTTTTCGTGGTGATGTATTCGGTATCGTCGATCAACGAAGGCAAGTACAAGATTCTTTCGGAGAGCCTGGTCGGGGTTTTCAATCAGCCGGATCGGGCGATAAAGCCGATTCCCGTTGGCGAGCAGCGCCCGCGTACCAGCGAACCGGACCATTCACTGGTCGACGAGGACCTCACTCAGGCGGCCCCGGATTCCCTGGAGAGCATCGCCGGCCTGGTCCGCGAGGCCTTTGGCGATCTGATCGCCGACGAGCAACTGCAGGTGCGCGGCAATGAGCTGTGGATCGAGATCGAGCTCAGTTCCAGCCTGCTGTTTCCCAGTGGCGATGCGTTGCCGAACAATGCCGCATTCGACATCATCGAGAAAATTGCCAAGATTCTGGCACCCTACGAAAACCCTATTCACGTAGAAGGCTTCACCGATAACTTGCCGATCCAGACCGCCCAGTATCCGACCAATTGGGAGCTATCCACCGCACGTGCCGCGAGTATCGTGCGGATGCTGGCGATGGACGGGGTCAACCCTGGGCGTTTGGCCGCGGTGGGCTATGGCGAGTTTCAGCCGGTCGCCGACAATGCGACGGCGCAGGGGCGGGGGCGCAACCGGCGGGTGGTGCTGGTGGTTTCGCGTAACCTCGACGTACGCCGCAGCGTCAGCGGTGTCGGCAGCGCCAACGCGCGGCCCGATGCGGCCTTGCAGCGCGCTGGCACGCAACCTGCAGCGCCGCCCTCAGCGCAGGCCCCGCAAGCGGGTGCCGTCAATTCCCCGTCGTCAGCCCCGTAGGTTGGCGCCAGTTCTCGGCCAGGCCAGGCCTGTGCCGGGAGGATGAAGAGAATGAGAGTCTGGGCAGTAGCCAATCAAAAAGGTGGTGTTGGCAAAACCACCACGACCATCGCCTTGGCGGGCTTGCTGGCTGATGCCGGCAAGCGCGTGCTGGTGGTCGATCTCGACCCGCATGGCTCGTTGACCAGCTATTTCGGCCATGACCCGGATACCCTGGAGCACAGCGGATTCGATCTGTTCCAGCATCAGGGCGGCGTTCCCGAGGGCTTGCCCAAGCAGTTGTTGCTGCCGACCAGCCACGAGCAGATCGCCCTGTTGCCGTCGAGTACCGCACTCGCGGTCTTGGAGCGCCAGTCACCGGGACAGAGCGGCCTCGGTCTGGTGATCGCCAAGAGCCTGGCGCAGCTGTGGCAGGATTTCGACTATGCACTGATCGACAGCCCGCCGCTGCTCGGGGTGCTGATGGTCAACGCCCTGGCCGCCAGCCAGCAATTGGTGATCCCGGTGCAGACAGAGTTTCTCGCGGTCAAAGGGCTGGAGCGGATGGTCAATACCCTGGCGATGATCAACCGCTCGCGTAAGCAGGCATTGCCCTACACCATAGTGCCAACGCTGTTCGACCGCCGCACGCAGGCTTCCATGAGCACCTTGCGGGTGCTGCGCAACAGCTATCCGGAGCACCTGTGGCAGGCTTATGTGCCGGTCGATACGCGCCTGCGCGATGCCAGCCGGGCAGGGCAGACGCCTTCGCAGTTCGATCCGGGTAGTCGTGGGGTATTGGCCTATCGCGCATTGCTCAAGCACTTGCTTGCCAATCCCGCAGCCGTGAAGGTGGCCTGAGATGAGCGTCTATGCTGAGCATATGGGCTCAAGTCGGTCGTCGCTGCGGCCGATAAGTTGTCGAGCGTATTTTTCCGGGTTTGATTTATGAGTCGTATCGTTGCCACCGCCACCCGTCACCAGCTTGCCTTGCAGTCCTATCTGGACGGTTTGCTGCAGGAAGCCGCAATCGAACTGGCCGACAGCGTCAGCATGGACGAGTTCGAGGCGGCGGTGCTCGAGGAGCAGGTGCGCGATGCGCGCGCAGTGCCTGCCGCAGCGGTTACCCCAGTGGTGCGCCAAGTCGAGCCGGTGCGGCCAGTCGTCGAGCCCGCTGTTATCGAGAAGGTGGAGCCGCAGGTGCGGCTGGTGCCGGTCGAGCCATTGGCCGAGATCAATCTTCCGCTGTCGCCGGACGCCGATGTCGCGCCATCGCTGAACGAGCGCCCCGCCTGGGCAGAGGAACCCTTCGAATGCCTGTTGTTCGATGTCGCCGGGCTGACCCTGGCCGTGCCGCTGGTGTGCCTGGGCTCGATCTATCCGCTGACGGGCCAGGAACTGACGCCGCTATTTGGCCAGCCCGACTGGTTTCTCGGTATCCTGCCGTGCCCGGCGGGCAATCTTAAGGTCCTGGATACCGCGCGCTGGGTGATGCCAGAGCGCTATCGCGACGATTTCCGCCAGGGCTTGCAGTACGTGATTTCCGTGCAGGGCTATGAGTGGGGGCTGGCGGTACATCAGGTCAGCCGTTCGATACGCCTGGACCCCAGCGAGATCAAATGGCGTACTCGCCGCAGCCAGCGGCCCTGGCTGGCGGGTACGGTAATCGAACATATGTGTGCTTTATTGGATATAGCGGCATTGGCCGAGCTGATTGCCAGCGGCGCCACCAGGCGCGCGGCCAAGGGACAGGTTCACTAGGAGAACTCGCGGTTGCGGCGGGTTCGGTAGATGATGACGGGCGGTTCCAACCGCGCACGCCGCACAAGGCGGCTTATGACGAGGCTAGGGATATGAAGAAAAGTTCTGCACAGGGCGCTGAAGATCCCATTCTGCAATGGGTGACCTTCCGTCTGGATAACGAGACCTATGGCATCAACGTGATGCAGGTCCAGGAAGTGCTGCGTTACACCGAGATCGCTCCGGTGCCGGGCGCGCCGAGCTACGTGCTGGGCATCATCAACCTGCGCGGCAACGTGGTCACGGTCATCGATACGCGCCAGCGTTTTGGTCTGGATTCGGCCCCGGTGAGCGACAACACCCGCATCGTGATCATCGAGGCGGACAAGCAGGTCGTCGGCATCATGGTCGATAGCGTTGCCGAAGTGGTCTACCTGCGCCAGTCGGAAGTGGAAACCGCACCGAACGTCGGCAACGACGAGTCGGCCAAGTTCATCCAGGGCGTATGCAACAAGAACGGCGAACTGCTGATTCTGGTCGAGCTGGACAAGATGATGACCGAGGAAGAGTGGTCCGACCTGGAGAGCATCTAGTGTCGCGGCTCAGCATCCTGGCGTTGCAGGCTGCCGCCCGCCGCCGGCGTCCGCCTGCCCGCCACGCGTCGAGGCGCTAGCATGCTCGGTATCGCGCTTATCGCACTGGCCCTGGTATGCCTGGGCCTGGTCGGCACCTGCGTGTGGCTGGTCACCCAGCAGCGGCACCTGGTGCAACTGCAGGCCGAACGCGATGCCGTGCGCGACCAGCACATCAAGGAGCTGCGCAAGCGGCTGGATACCTATCTCGCCGGCAGTATTCGCATGGGCGAGGAGCTGCATGAGTTGCGCCGCACTGTTGCCCCGCTGCCGGACAAGCTGACGCAGATCGAGCAGCGTGATCCCAGCAGCCTGTCCTTTACCCAGGCAGCGCGCCTGGTCGGCCTGGGCGCCAGTGTCGACGATTTGACCCAGTCCTGCGGCCTGAGTAAGGCGGAAGCCGAACTGGTCGCCAAGCTGAACCAGCCCAAAGTCCGTTAATCCACCCACGTGGCCTGTCGATGCGAAAAGGCAATCCCGGATTGCGCTCAGGCTTATACGGGCTACGGCGTTGCCAATATTGCGCAGCGGTTTTCTCGGCTGGTTTTTCGCGCTAACGCGACGGGCCTTCGAGCAACGGCAGTGGCGGGGTGATGTCGCGGTCGCCGTCGGGTTCGAAGCCCTCCGGGCATTTACCTTTGAGGTACCAGGCGAAGGCGATGATCTCGGCGATGCAGCGATACAGCTGCTCGGGGATCGCATCGCCCAGCTCCAGGCGCGCCAGCAGGCGCACCAGTTCGGCGTTCTCATAGATCGGCACTTCGTATTCGCGAGCGATCGCCAGTATCGCTTCCGCCAGCTCGTCATCGCCCTTGGCGCTGAGATTGGGGGCGTTCTTGCCGTCGTAGGTCAGGGCGATGGCCTGGCGCGGGGCGTTATTTTTCATGCGGTTTCATCGACCCAGCGTTGTTCCAGGTGGGTTCTTGCACCTTGTGGCGGCGTGCCCTGCTGGCACGCCAGTTCGCCAACCTGCAGGCCGGCGGCCGTCAGGCGTTCGCGCAAGGTACCGAGCTCCGCATCGATCAGGCTGACAGTGCTGGGCAGCTCGGCCCACAGCTGGCTGGATAAGCTGCCGCGCAGCAGTTGCGCCTGGACCTGCAGCGGGCCGAGGGGCGCGAGGTCGAACGCCAGGTCGACTTTCCACAGCGCTTCCTTCTGTTCGTTCTTCGCCGATTGCTGTGATTCCTCATGCTGGATTTTTACCTGCAGGGGCACCAGCTCCTGCTGATTGCGCATGGGAATTTCCAGCTGCCAGGTGGTCAGCAGATTGCCCTCCGGGCCCATCTGGCTCTGCGCCAGACTGGATAGCTGATGGGTCTGCAAACGCGACACTGCGGCGGCGGCGAGCTTCAACAGGCTTTCCAGATCGCCTTCGCCCTCCATCGCCTGTAGCAATCGAGATGGCAAGGGAAAGCTCAAGGCCTGTTGACGCGAACCGGGTTGCCCGAGCGAGCCGAGCAGGTTGCGGGCGAACGCCGGCAGCGCCTGGGCCATGGCGGCGCCGGCATTGGCCGCGGTGAGCGGGGTGCTGCCGGGCAGCAGTGGTAGCAACTGGGTAATCAGGCGTAACAGGTTGGCCTTCATGTCGGTCGGCAAGGTCGCGCCCTGGCCGCCGAGCAGCCTGCTTTCGAGAAACAGGCCGCTGTTCTCCAGCGCTTGGCCAACGCCTTTGGCGGTGCTCAGTTGGGCGCTGTCGGGCAGGGCGCCGAGCAGCTTGTCGATGCTGCTGCGCAGTCCCTCCGGCAGCCCTTCCTTGCCGCCAAGCGTCTGCAGGGCGCCGAGCAGCGGCTCGAAGGAACCCTGGCGCGTATGCTGGCTGCCCAGTTGCTGGCTCAACGCCAGTTGATCGAGGCGGCCGCTGAGTGGCAGGAAGTTCAGGGCCTGGCTGCCTTGCACCTGGGCGCTGAGCAGGCTGCCGAGCGGCAAGGGTAGTGGCGTTTCCAGGGACAGTTTGCTGCCGGCCAGCGGCGTGTTGAGCAGATTGACCAGCACCTTGTAGATCACCTGCTGGGTGGTGCCCAGGGGCAGTTGTTCGCGCGCCTCGACTTTGCCTTGCAGCAGGGTGCCGATCGGCAGCTGTTGCAGATCCAGGCTGGTCATGACCTTGCCGCCACCGGACTGCAGCGCAACCGCCAATTGGGTGTCGGACAGCGCCGTGACGGCCAACGCCGTACCCTGGGCCAGCGGCCGTGGGCTGCTGGCTTGCAAAGTCGTCTGGCGGCCGTTATCCAGGGTCAGCTTGAGCAGCAACTGAAAGCTCTGCGCCACTTCCTTGAGCGCGACCACCTCGGCGTTCGCGGTCTCGCCGCTGGCCAGGAGCCCCTGTAGCGGCTGCAGCAGCTTCAGGGCCAGGTCATTGGTGGCGGCGCTCGGACGATTGCTCGGGGCTATCGGTCCGATGTTTCTGGGGCTGCTGATTTCGCTCATTGGCGGGTTACAACCTGTCGAAAATGCCCACTGCGGGTGAAGGGGCATGGCATGTATAATCGCCCCCCCGTCCGGGTCGGCTGCGCATTCAATTGGCGTCAGTATAGCGGCCAGGACGCCGTCGACTTGAACCGCATTTAGGTACCCATGCCTTGACCAGTCCCCTGCTCGAAACCCTGGCGCTCGCCTGTGAGCGAGACTGGCGCATGCTCTTCGAGGGCCTGGAGTTGCGCTTGGTTCCCGGTGAAATGCTGCAGGTCTCCGGCCCCAATGGCAGCGGCAAAACCAGTTTGCTGCGTTTGCTGGTCGGGTTGATGGCGCCGACCGCCGGGGAAATCCGTTTGCACGGCCGGCCGTTGAGTTCGCAGCGCGCCGAGTTGGCACGTAATCTACTCTGGATCGGTCATGCCGCCGGGATCAAGGGCTTGCTCACCGCCGAGGAAAACCTCGCCTGGCTGTGCGCCCTGCAGCAACCCGCCGAACGCGCTGCGATCTGGCAGGCGCTGGAAGCGGTGGGGCTGCGCGGATTCGAAGACGTACCCTGCCATGCGCTTTCCGCCGGCCAGCAACGGCGTGTGGCGCTCGCGCGGCTATACCTGCCCGCGCCGGCGCTGTGGGTGCTGGACGAACCTTTCACCGCCCTCGACAAGCATGCCGTGGCCCAGCTGGAAGCTCACCTGGCGGGGCATTGCGAGCGGGGCGGCTTGGTCGTGCTGACCACCCATCATTCACTGACGCTCAAGCCGGCCGGCTATCGCGAGCTTGATCTGGGGCAAATACGCGCATGAGCAATGTATTTACCCTGCTGCTGAATCGCGAAGCACGGCTGTTGTTTCGCCGTCCGGCGGAATTGGCCAATCCACTGGTGTTCTTCGCTATCGTCATTGCGCTGTTTCCGTTGGCCGTTGGGCCGCAGACGGAAATGTTGAAAAGCCTGTCGCCCGGCCTGGTCTGGGTGGCGGCACTGTTGGCCGTCCTGTTGTCGCTGGATGGCTTGTTTCGCAGCGATTTCGAAGACGGCTCGCTGGAGCAGTGGGTCCTTTCGCCGCACCCCCTGGCTCTTCTGGTATTGGCGAAGGTGCTGGCACACTGGCTGTTTTCCGGCCTGGCGCTGGTGCTCCTGGCGCCCTTGCTGGCGTTGATGCTGGGCCTGCCGGGGCGCTGCCTGCCGGTGCTGCTGCTATCGCTATTGCTCGGCACACCGGTGCTGAGCCTGCTGGGCGCGGTCGGCGCGGCGCTGACCGTTGGGCTCAAGCGCGGCGGTCTGTTGCTGGCGCTGCTGATTTTGCCGCTGTATATCCCGGTGCTGATTCTGGGCAGCGGGGCCTTGCAGGCTAGCCTGCAAGGGTTGCCGACACTCGGCCACTTGTTGTGGCTGGCCAGCCTGACCGCATTGGCGGTGACGCTGACACCGTTCGCCATCGCCGCCGGGCTGAAAATCAGCGTTGGCGAGTAAGCTGTAATCCTCTACCGCGGGGGCGGTCGAGCCGGATAGCTGCTGGTCCGGCGCCATCCCCGCGAACTGCATCCGGGCCATGGGCACTGTTGCCATGGCTCGCTGACTGATGAGTAAGTTGATGAACTGGACGTGGTTTCACAAGCTGGGCTCGCCCAAGTGGTTTTATGAAATCAGTGGCCGTTGGCTGCCCTGGCTGGCCGTCGCCGCCGTAGTGCTGCTGACCGTGGGCATGGTCTGGGGGCTGGCGTTCGCGCCGCCCGACTACCAGCAAGGCAACAGTTTCCGGATCATCTATATCCATGTGCCCGCGGCGTTTCTCGCCCAGTCGGTCTATGTGATGCTGGCCGTGGCCGGTATCGTCGGCCTGGTGTGGAAGATGAAACTGGCCGATGTCGCGCTGCAGCAGGCCGCCCCCGTCGGCGCCTGGATGACGGCCATCGCACTGATCACCGGCGCCGTCTGGGGCAAGCCGACCTGGGGCACCTACTGGGTCTGGGATGCGCGGCTGACCGCGATGCTGATCCTGCTGTTCCTGTATTTCGGCGTGATCGCCCTCGGCCAGGCGATCAGCAATCGCGACAGCGCGGCCAAGGCCTGCGCGGTGCTGGCCATCGTCGGGGTGGTGAATATCCCGATCATCAAATATTCGGTGGAGTGGTGGAACACCCTGCACCAGCCGGCCACTTTCAGCGTGGTGAGCAAGCCGAGCATGCCGTTCGAGATGTGGATGCCGCTGTTGCTGATGGTGCTGGGCTTCTACTGCTTCTTCGGCGCGGTACTGCTGTCGCGCATGCGCCTCGAAGTGCTCAAGCGCGAGGCGCGCAGCAGCTGGGCGAAAACCGAAGTCCAGCGCCTGGTGGAGAGCAGCCAATGAGTTTCGCCACCTTCGGCGAGTTTCTCGCCATGGGCAATCATGGCCCCTATGTCTGGTCCTGCTACGCCATCAGCCTGGCCGTGCTGGGGCTGAATGTGGCGCTGCCAATCCTGGCGCGTCGCCGTTACCTGCAAGACGAGGCGCGTCGTTTGCGCCGGGAGAAGTCGAAGTGAACCCTGTCCGCAAGAAGCGTCTGTATATCGTCCTGGCCATCATCGCCGGCGTCGGCATCGCGGTGGCGCTGGCCCTGAGCGCGCTGCAGCAGAACATCAACCTGTTCTATTCGCCGACCCAGATCGCCAATGGCGAAGCGCCGCAAGACACGCGCATCCGTGCCGGCGGTCTGGTCGAGGTGGGCTCGGTGCAGCGTTCCGGCGACTCCCTGGAAACCGCTTTCGTGGTTACCGATGGCGCGAAGAGCGTGACCGTGCGCTACAGCGGCATCCTTCCCGACCTGTTCCGCGAAGGCCAGGGCATCGTCGCCATGGGCAAGCTCGACGGCAGCGGCGTGCTGATCGCCGATGAGGTGCTGGCCAAGCACGATGAAAACTACATGCCGCCGGAGGTCATGCAGGCCCTCGAACAGAGCGGGATGAAGCAGCAACATGACGCCGCCAACCAGTCCACCGCAGCAGGAGGCGCACAATGATCCCCGAACTTGGCCACCTGTCGATGATCCTGGCCCTGTGCATGGCGCTGGTGCAGGCAACCCTGCCGCTGATCGGCGCCTGGCGCGGCGACCGCCAATGGATGAGCCTGGCGCAGCCGGCGGCCTGGGGGCAGTTCGCCTTTATGGCGTTCGCCTTCATCTGCCTGACCCATGCCTTTATGGTCGACGACTTTTCCGTCGCCTACGTGGCGCACAACTCCAACAGCGCCTTGCCCTGGTATTACAAGTTCAGCGCGGTGTGGGGCGCCCATGAAGGTTCACTGCTGCTCTGGGGCTTGATTCTCGCCGGCTGGACCTTTGCCGTATCGATTTTTTCGCGGCAGTTGCCGGAAGAAATGCTGGCCCGGGTACTGGGCGTGATGGGCATCATCAGCATCGGTTTCCTGTTGTTCCTGATCGTTACCTCCAACCCTTTCGAACGTCTGCTGTTCGATACCCCGAGCGACGGCCGCGACCTGAATCCGCTGCTGCAGGATTTCGGCCTGATCATTCATCCGCCGATGCTCTACATGGGCTACGTCGGCTTTTCCGTGGCCTTCGCATTCGCCATCGCCGCGCTGCTCGGCGGCAAGCTGGACGCGGCATGGGCGCGCTGGTCGCGGCCCTGGACCATCATCGCCTGGGCATTTCTCGGCATCGGTATCGCCCTGGGCTCGTGGTGGGCCTACTACGAATTGGGCTGGGGCGGCTGGTGGTTCTGGGACCCGGTGGAGAACGCCTCCTTCATGCCCTGGCTGGTCGGTACCGCGCTGATTCATTCGCTGGCCGTGACCGAGAAGCGCGGCGTATTCAAGAGTTGGACCGTGCTGCTGGCGATCGCCGCGTTTTCCCTGAGCCTGCTCGGCACCTTCCTGGTCCGTTCCGGGGTGCTGACTTCGGTGCACGCGTTCGCCAACGATCCCGAGCGCGGCGTGTTCGTCCTGGCGTTCCTGCTGGTGGTGGTCGGCGGTTCGCTGACGCTGTTCGCGATCCGCGCGCCGGTGGTGAAGAGCCAGGTCGGGTTCGCCCTGTGGTCGCGGGAAACGCTGTTGCTGGCGAATAACCTGATTCTCGTCGTGACGGCCTCGATGATCCTGCTTGGCACTCTCTATCCCCTGGTGCTGGACGCGATGACCGGCGCCAAGCTGTCGGTCGGCCCACCCTATTTCAATGCGCTGTTCGTGCCCCTGATGGGCCTGTTGATGGCGATGTTGGCGATCGGGGTGGTGGTGCGCTGGAAGGATACGCCGCTGCGCTGGTTACTGGGCATGCTCGCCCCGGTGCTGCTCGCCAGCGTGCCGCTGGCGCTGCTGGCGGCCTGGCTGGTCGGCGACTTCAGTTGGGGCGTGCTCGGCGTTTGCCTGTTGGCGGCCTGGGTGGTCCTTGCCGGTCTGCGCGACCTGCGCGACAAGACCCGGCACAAGGGCTTGGTGGCCGGCTTGCGCGGCCTGAAACGCAGCTACTGGGGCATGCAGGTCGCCCATCTGGGCCTGGTGGTCTGCGCCCTGGGGGTGATTCTCACCAGCACCGGAAGTTTCGAACGCGACATGCGCATGGCCCCGGGCGATTCGGTCGAACTTGGCGGCTATCGCTTCGTCTTCGACGGTGCGGTGCACCGCGAGGGCCCCAACTTCACCGCGGACAAGGGGACGGTACGGATCTTCCAGAACGACCGGCAAATCGCCGAGCTGCATCCGGAAAAGCGCCTGTATAGCGTGCAGCAATCGATGATGACCGAAGCGGGCATCGACGCCGGGATCACCCGCGACCTGTTCGTGGCGCTCGGCGAACCCCTGGAGAACGGCGCTTGGGCGGTGCGCATGCACATCAAGCCGTTCGTCCGTTGGATCTGGTTCGGCGCGATTCTGATGGGCTTTGGCGGCGTACTTTCGGCCTCCGATAAACGTTACCGGATGAAAGTCAAAACCCGTGTGCGCGAAGCCCTTGGCATGGCGGGGGTGCAGGCATGAAGCGTCTGATCCTGCTGGTACCTTTGGCGCTGTTCCTCGGCGTCGCGCTGTTTCTCTACCGCGGGCTGTTCCTCGACCCGTCGGAATTGCCCTCGGCGCTGATCGGCAAGCCGTTCCCGCAATTTACCCTGCCGGCGGTGCTGGGCGAGGGCAGCGTCAGCCGTGCCGACCTGGTCGGCAAACCGGCGCTGGTCAATGTCTGGGCCACCTGGTGCGTCTCCTGCCGCGCCGAACATCCGGAGCTCAACAAGCTGGCGCAGATGGGCGTGGTGGTGCATGGCGTGAACTACAAGGACGACAACGCCTCCGCACGTAAATGGCTTACCGAGTTGCACAACCCCTACCAGCTGAATATCGAGGATGCGCGCGGCAGCCTGGGGCTGGATCTGGGCGTCTACGGTGCGCCGGAAACCTTCATGATCGACAAGAACGGGATTATTCGGCACAAGTATGTCGGCGTGATCGATGAGCGGGTGTGGCGCGAGCAGCTGGCGCCGCTGTATCAGGAACTGGTCGACGAGGCCGCGCCATGAGCCGCTTTCTGCGTCCCAACAGCCTGGGCAGGCGCGTGCTGCTGATCCTGGCCTTGACCCTGGTCGGCCTGGGCAGCGCCCAGGCGGCGATCGACACCTATGAGTTCTCCAGCCAGGCCGAGCGCGAGCGTTATCGCCTCCTGGTCGAAGAGCTGCGTTGCCCGAAATGCCAGAACCAGAACCTCGCCGACTCCAATGCGCCCATCGCCATGGACCTGCGTGCGCAGATCTACCGCATGCTCAGTGAGGGCCAGAGCAACGAGCAGATCATCGACTATCTGGTCAGCCGCTACGGCGATTTCGTGCTGTATAAACCGCCGGTCACCGGCCGCACGTTGCTGCTGTGGTACGGCCCGGCCTGCCTGCTGGCCGGCGGTTTCGTGCTGCTCGGGATCATAGTGCTGCGCCGTCGCGGCAAACCGAGCGTCGTGGCCAGCGGCCTTTCTACGGATGAACAGCAGCGCCTGGCGGCACTGCTCAACCAACCGCCTGTGGATAACAAAGACTGATGATCGAATTCTGGTTGTGCGCCGGCTTGCTGTTGCTGGCGGCCTTGGCTTTTCTGCTGATTCCCGTGGTGCGCGGCCGCAAGGCGCAAGCCGAAGAGGACCGCACCGCACTCAACGTAAGCCTGTATCAGGAGCGCCTGCAGGAGCTGGAAAGCCAGCATGCCGCCGGCGTGCTTGACGACCAACAACTGCAGCTCGGGCGCGACGAGGCGTCGCGCGAGCTGCTGGCCGATACCGAAGGTGCCACGGGCCAGCCGCGTCGACGCGTGCTGGGCAGCAAGATTCCGCTGACCGCGGCCCTGCTGATGCCGTTATTGGCCTATGGCCTGTATCTGCACTGGGGCGCGATTGACGATGTCGAGCGTGCGCGCACCTTCGCCGAGCAGCCGAAGACCATTGAAGAAATGACCGCGCGCCTCGAAGCCCAGGTGCAAAGCATGCCGGACTCGGCCGAGAGCTGGTATTTCCTTGGGCGTACCTATATGGCTCAGGAGCGTGCTGGCGACGCCGCCAAGGCGTTCGAGCGCGCGGTCACGCTCGGCGGTCGCGCCCCCGAGCTGCTCGGACAATGGGCCCAGGCGCTGTATTTCGCCGGCAACCGCCAGTGGAATCCGCAATTGCAGGCATTGACCGACGAGGCCTTGCAGGCCGATCCGGCAGAGGTGACCAGCCTTGGCCTGCTCGGGATTGCCGCCTACGAAGACAAGCGCTTCCAGCAGGCCATCGATTACTGGGAGCAGCTGGTTGCCGCCTTGCCCGCGCAGGACCCCTCGCGCCAGGCGATCCAGGGCGGCATCGAGCGGGCGCGACAGAGTCTCGACCCGCAGTCGGCCAGTGCGCCGGCCGCTGCCCAGGTGCCTGCCGAGGCCCACGCGCTGACCGTCAAGGTCGCGCTGGCCGCCGAACTGCAAGGCAAGGTTCAGCCCGACGATACTGTGTTCGTGTTCGCTCGCGCGGTCTCCGGGCCGCCGATGCCGCTGGCGGTGAAGCGCCTGAGCGTGGCCGACCTGCCGGCCGAGGTCAGCCTGTCGGACAGCGACGCGATGATGCCGCAGCTGAAAATCTCCGGCTTCGCACAGGTGCAACTGGTGGCGCGTATTTCGCGTAAGGGCAACGCCACGGCTGGCGAGTGGGTCGGCAGCAGCGCGCCGCTGGCCAGCAGCACCACCGAGCCCCAGCAATTGACCATCGACACCGCGGAGGGCGCGGGACAGTGAACAGGTCGATACCGGTTGCCCTGGCGATGGCCTTGGCGGCTCTGACCGGTTGTACGGTGCACAGCAGCGCACCGATCAGCCAGCCCCCGGTTGTCAGTAAATCCCACCCACGTTATGCGCCACCGCCCGGTGCCGAGAGCCAATGGGATGCGGGCCTGGGTGTGTATATCGTCGGCGGCGCCCGCGATCTGTACTACCGTGAGCGCACCTATTACCGCTGGAATAATGGCGGCTGGAGCTGGGCGAGCAACCCGCAAGGCCCCTGGCGGCCGACCGATAGCAGCGGCGTACCGCCTGGCTTGTACCGGCGTTACGCACAGTAATAGCCAGGCTTAGGTAGGGCGTTTTTGTCGTTCGGATAAAATCCGCGGTGCACTGGCGCCTGCCCCAACTTTCCCCGGATTGCGCTGACGCTTATCCAGGCTAGGGTCTGCGTTGCTCTAGCGCCTATGTTCATGTGCAAGGCCAGCGCCGGACAAGGCCGCGCCATGTCCTCCCGGTTAATGCGCGTTTTGTAGCCCGGATGAAATCCGGGAAAGGCTTCGCCTACAGGATTGTTCCCGGATTGCGCCCAGGCTTATCCGGGCTACGGGGGCGCTCTCAGCTAGCCTGGATGATCCGAGGGCTTTGCACGCCGCCGCTCAATGCGCCGGGCAGGGCGTCGCCGGGCGACTTTCGCCGGGCAAGTCGAAATCTTCGATCAGCCGGCAGATCGCCTCGCCGTCCGGTGCGCACTCGGCTTTGTCGGTCCAGTCGTCGAGGGCCTTGTGCATCACCAGGGCCAGGCGCTGGCATTCGTCGATATGGGCTTGCAGTGCAGTCAGGCGTTCGCGCATCAGCTCGCGTACCTCGGCACAGGGCGCGGCGCCGCTGTCGGCGCGGGCCAGAATCGCCTGCACATCCTTGAGGCTGAAACCCAGGCGGCGGGCGCGGGCGATAAAGCGCAGGCGCTGCAAATCGGTCTGACTGAATTGCTGATAGCCATTGTGCGGGTCGCGCACCGGCCGCAGCAGCCCGAGCTCGCTGTAGTGACGGACGGTTTCGGCGCTGACCCCGGCGGCTTTGGCCAGTTGTGCGACACGCATGGACAGTCTCCGTAATAACGGCGGCGGATTACTCGGCAATCTGCAGCTTGCGCGCCTCGTTATAGAAGTAGCGCAGCTTCTCGTACTCGAACGGCGAGTTGAGTTGGCCATAACGGAAATTCACCGTCGAGCGCTGATCGACCACATCCAGCAAGGTAATTTCCGGATGCGTGCGGCTGGCTTCGGCGACGTTGAGCAGGTTGGCCTGAAACTCCACGTTGAAATCCATCACCAGGCCGCCGGTGTCGCGCAGGTTCGACGGGCCGAGCAGCGGCAGCATCAGGTAGGGCCCAGCCGGGGCGCCATAGAACCCCAGGGTTTGACCGAAGTCTTCGTTCTGCTTGTTCAGCCCCATTCTGGTCGCCGGGTCCCAGAGCCCGGCTATCCCGATGGTGGTGTTCAACAGCAGGCGCCCGGTGGTCTGCAGCGAGCGTTTGCCTTTGAACTGCAGCAGGCTGTTGACCAGGTTGGGCACATCGCCGAGGTTGCTGAAGAAGTTGGTTACCCCCTTCTGCACCAGGGTCGGGGTGATATAGCGGTAGCCGTCGACGATCGGCAGGAACACCCATTCGTCGAAGCGGTAGTTGAAGTGGTAGACCCGCCGGTTCCACGACTCCAATGGGTCGTAGACCTGCAGCGCATCCAGGCTGGAACGCTCGAATTCGCGCTGATCGAGGCCGGGATTGAAGCGCAGATGTTGCAGCGGTTGCTTGAAACCGTCTTCATCGACGTCATGTTGTGCCTGCGCCGCGCCACTGCTCAACAGCAGGCTCATGAACAGCAGGGGAAAAGGCTTAGCCACGAAAGAACTCCAACATGGCGTCGCTATTGACGCGGTAATTGAGATTGCCGCAATGCCCGCCGAGCGGATAAAGGGTCAGGCGGTCGCCCAGGGTGCGGCGCAGAAAGCCCAAATCGCCCGGACCGAGAATCAGGTCATCGGCGTTGTGCATCACGGCGATCTTCGGGGTGTTCTTCAGGTAGTCCTCGACGGCGTAGAGGCTGACCTCATGGATCAGCTGCTTGAGGCTGCCGCCGCCATAGCGTGCTCGCCACATCGGCAGTAGTTGTTCGTTGACATAACACTCGAAGTCGCATTGCAGGGCGCGCTTGAGGAAGGGCGTGAGGCTGGTGCTTTCGTCGATCGGATAGTTGATCGGGGTGATCAGCCCGCGGCGGTTGATCAGGTCCGAAGTGAAGGCGATATCGGCGGCGGAAAAGCGGAACACGCTGCCGATCAGCATCGCCATCTGCTCGTCCGAAAGATGTTCTTTTGACTGTTGGAAGTCATAGAGCATCGCGTCGTTAAGGTCGATATAGCCGTTGCGTTTGAAATAGTTCGTCAGCTTGGCCAGGATCGACTCGTAGAAGGTGGTGCTGTTGCTGATCCCTTTCACCTCGGTTTGCACCAGGCGGTCGAGGTTGCTGATCGAGGTATAGAGATTGACGGGTGGGTTGAGCAGCAGGACGCGCTTGAAGTTGAAGCTGCGTCGGGTTTCGTCGAGTTGGCTGACGAAGGCCGCGTGCAGCGCGCCCAGGCTGTAGCCGGTGAGGTAGTAGTCGCTGATCTCGAGATGCGGATGCTGGGCGCGTACCGCTTGCATCGCGCGGTACAGGTCGTCGGCATCGTCGCTGGTAAAGCCAGGGGTGGCGAACCGCGAGGCGGCGCTCATGAAGTCGTAGCTGCTCGGCGATGACAGCTGCACCACGTGGTAGCCGGCGGCGTAGAACAGCTTTTTCAGGTATTCCGAGTGGCTACTCGAGTAGTGCGCCCCGGTGCCGGCGATGATGAAGATCAGCGGCGCCTTGCCTTTCTGAGTGGCCAGGCGATAGCCCATTTTGGTTACCGGCCAGAAGTTGTCCGGCAGCGCGAACTCACGCTCAGGGCGCAGCTTGATCTTGTAGTCGTTTTGCCTGATATCCCGGTCGTCCGGAAGGAGCGGGCGCAACGCCGGTGGCGTGGTGGCGATGGTCGCTTCGAACGGGTTGGTCAGCGGGTAGCCATAGTCTTTTGTGGCGATATCCGCAGCCGACAAGGGCAGAGCAGGCAACAAGGCGCAAGCCAGGGCAATCAAACGCATCAAGTACCGCATTTGCGTAATACCTTCAAAAAGCTCTAACAACTCGGGGTTATATGACAGCGGGATCTGTCAGGAGTGCCTTCGCCTGTGGGGTGTCTGCGGCGTGCCGCAACGCCGAGCCGCTGAGGCGATAGACCGTCCATTCGTTCATTGGCTCAGCACCGAGTTGTCGGTAGAAGCCGATTGCCGGCGCATTCCAATCCAGCACCGACCATTCCAGACGCCCGCAGCCACGCTCCACGGCCAGCCGCGCCAGCGTGCTCAGCAGCGCCTTGCCAAGCCCCGCACCGCGGGCGCTCGCGCGTACGTAGAGATCCTCCAGATAGATACCGGGCTTGCCGAGAAAGGTCGAATAATTGTGGAAGAACAGGGCGAAGCCAGCCGGCTCGCCGTCCACTTCGCCGATCAGCACCTCGGCATAGGGGCGCGGGCCGAATAGGTGCTTGGCCATTTGCTCAGGGTCGGCGATCGCCTGGTCGGCGAGTTTTTCGTACTCGGCCAGTTCGCGGATAAAAACCAGGATCAGCGGGATATCGTCGCGGTCGGCGGGGCGGATATTCAATAGCGGCATGGTCATTCCTTTAACGGTGAAGCTTGGGTCGATTGCGGCTGGCTGCAACCCAGAGCGGGCGGACGATGGAGACTCGCTACCGCACTATAGGGATTCGCTTACGTGATTGCATGGTCTGTTGGTATCAGTCGCGGTTTTGCTTAGCCGCTGTGTGCGGTTACTCTTGCACGCCGCTGAAACCCGCTTTTTTGCCCGGAGTTGTATATGGCCCGCCTGATTCCCTGGATTCTGCTCGCACTCGCCGCTGCGCTCTGTTTGGCCGGCAGTTATGGGCTGAGGTTCAATCTGATGGAGGCCGATCGTTGGGTCGGGCGTTGTGTCGAGACGCCGGAATATTGGGCGTGTGAACTCCGGGCCACGCTCGGTTGGCTGATCCATACGGGTGCGCTGGCCTGGAGCGCCCTGATCACCGCGGCGCTGGCATTCGTCCTGCCGGGCCGTGGTGGCCGGCTATTGGCGGTACCGGCGCTGCTTCTGAGTTTGCCCGCACTGGTGTTGTACAGCGCTAGCCTGGCGGTGTTCGCCGTGCTGCTGGCATTGCTGCGTTTGGTGCGGGCGCCACGCCGGGTGGTTCAGACGCTCTGAGTCCGTTGCCGCAAGCTGCGCCACAGGGCGGCGAGCAATAGCGCGCTGGTCAATGCCCAGCCGATTGCCTGGCGGTTGCCCAGGCCTTCCTGCACCAATTGCGGAACGATGCCTGCGCCGATCAACAGCGCCAGCAAGATGACTTCCCGGCGCGGCGCGCGGACCGGCCGGGCCAGGTAAACCAGGGCTGGCAGCAACAGGGTGGCGCTGGGGAAACTGCGATAGCGTGCATCCACCACCAGCGCCAGCATCATCGCGGCGCCGGCGAAACCTGCGGCGAACAACCACCAGCCGGCCCGCGCCTCCAGCCAGATGAACAGCCGATTGCGCCAGCCGCGTCTGGCGCTCAGGGCCAGCAGCCCATGCCCGAGCACCAGGCCATTCAGAATCAGCAACGCCGCCGCCCATAGCCATTCGCCGGGGTAACGGCTGGTGGTCCAGGCCAGCTCGCCGGTTAAACCGATACAGGCCGTCCCGAGTGCGGCAATCAGTGGCATGCCCAGGGCATCACGCCTGGTTCGCGGCGCCCCGGCGACGGTCAACGCGGCGAGCCATATCAGCACGCAGCCGAGCAGCCAGAACCGCCACTGCGGCAGATTGGAAACGGCACCAGCGAGTATCGACTTGTCCCCGCGGTCGGCGTCGTACAACCCCCAATAACCACCGGCCGCACCCTCGCTGACGCGCTTCCAGGGTTGGTCGAAGGCCTCGATCAGGTTGTAGCGCCAGCCATGCTGATTGGCCAGCTTGATGAAACCGCGCATGAACTTCGCCTGGTTGACCCGGCTCGGCAGCGCCGTCCGCCGTTGCCGGCCCTCGCTGGGCCAGCCGGTTTCACCGATAAGAATGTCCTTGGGCGCGAACTGGCGACCGAACAACTCGCGCACCTCGCTCACCTTGGCCAGCGCCTGGTCGATGCCGGCGGGGTCGTCTTCCCAGTAAGGCAACAGATGAATCGTCAGAAAATCCACCGCCGGTGCGACTTCCGGGTGCTTCAGCCAGAACTCCCAGACATCGGCATAGGTCACCGGCTGCTCGACGCGGCTTTTCACCTGCTCGATCAACGCGACCAGTTGTTGCGGCGTGACCTCCTTGCGCAGCAAGGACTCGTTGCCGACGATAACCGCCTCGACCACGTCCGGGTAGCGGTTCGCCGCGTCGATCAGCTCGTTGACCTCTACGGCCGTTGCCTGCGCGTCGCGGCTGACCCAGGCACCGAGCATCAGCTTCAAGCCGTGTTTGCGAGCGAGCGCCGGTAAGGCTTCGAGACCGCTGACCGAATAGGTGCGCAGGCAGGTGAAGGTTTTGCCGAGCAGGGTCAGGTCGGCATCCATTCGCGCTTCGCTGATCCGCAGCGGCTGATCGAACGGCGATTGATGTTTGTCGAACGGGGTGTAAGACGCGCATTGCAGCTTCTGCTGCGGGCGCGCCGCATCCGCCAGTTGCACCGGCCTGCCCAGCCCGTACCACAAGGCCGCCAGCCCGAGCAGGCCGACGCAACTGGCGAAGAGGTAAGCGAACAGTGGAAAGCGGGTGGTGGCGGTCATAAGCGGGCGCGAGTCGATAATGGTTAGCCGCGCATCTTAGCGGATTTGCCACGCCCGTCTCGCCGCTATCGGCACAGTCTGACCAGTCGCAGCAGCCCGTAGGGTGATTCAAGCGTGGTGATGTAGCCAGGCCGGTCAAACTATCGAAATGCGCAAGATGGTCGATTTGCCACTCATCCTCCTTGCGCTCGGGAACATGGGTTTCGGCGGATGCCCGCTCCCTGAAATATGAGTAATCCCACTCCTTATCCGATACCGTGCTGCCTGTCTGTTCCGGTGCAGACTGTACTGATCTGTCACTATTTTCGTGTTCTGCTCCTGGTTAGCATGAAGTCTCATCAGTCAGGAAAGACAACAATGGATGCGTCAAGAGATGTTTTATTCGAGGCTTTGCTGAAAGAACTCGGTATCGAGTTTGAAAAAGAATTCCGTCCGGGCGCAAATTATGCAGTCGCTGTTCGACATGGCTCGGAAATTCATATCAGCGGACAGCTCCCCAGGGTGAACGGGGTGCTGGCGGCGACCGGCCATGTCGGTCAAGAGGTCTCTTTGGAACAAGCCAGATTCGCCGCCAAAATTTCTGCCTTGCGTCTACTTGCCATTTTGCGTCAGTCGTTGGGATGCCTGAGTCGCGTCAAACAAGTCCTGAGGCTGAACGTATACGTGCAAAGCGCGCCAGGCTTTACCCAGCAAAGTGAGGTCGCGGACGCGGCATCGGAAGTGCTGTACGCAGTCCTTGGCGAGGCTGGCACACATGCCAGAACTTCACTCGGTGTATTTCAATTGCCCAAGAATGGCGCAATTGAGATCGACCTTGCCGCAGCGATCGATGCGTGAAACAAAAAACGTGGGCGCAGCAGGAAAGCGCATTTCGCCGGGTTGTGCTGGTGGTGGCAACCCTGTCTGAGGCGAGCGCCTGCTTTTTGGTGCAGGGGCTCGGCGCCTTGGTTGGCTATTTGCAAAAAAGCGATGGATTTGAGTGCATTCGAGATCGGTTTACTGGTCTCGGCTGCGCAACTGGCTCCACTCGTCGGCCTGCTGGTGGCGGGCGAACTATTGGACCGGTTTGACGAGCGCCTGGTGGTCGCTGCAATAGCGTGCGCATCGTTTGCGTCCAGCTATCCTTGGTTGCTGGCCTGCCTCACGATGGGGTGTTGGCTGTTGGGGGGCAGGCTAGTCAGCTTATGTTGATAGAGAAAATTTCTAGATCTAATTGTTTTGATAGTTCATTCGACTAGAAAGGGCGAATGCGGTTGCGCGGGCTGCGACCGGCTTGCCAGAATGCGCCGCCCGGACTGATGTGAGCTGTCCGGCGAGTCGCGTCGGCTGAGCCCGCGCACCGATCTTCGAGTCATCCACTGGCGATGGCTCATGCGGAACAGTCGATGGATCCCAAATCCCCCATGGCGAGCTACCGCTACGCCGTCGAGCAGCAAGGCTTCCAGGCCGATGCCGCGCAATGGCAGGCGGCGCAGGCGCTGGAAGATTGCCAACAGGCTCTGCACCGAGGCGTTACGCCTGTTGCCGGGGTTTACCTCTGGGGGCCGGTCGGACGCGGTAAAACCTGGTTGCTGGACCGCTTCTACCAGAGCCTCCAGGTACCGGCGCGGCGTCAGCATTTCCATCATTTCATGCGTTGGGTGCATCGCCGCCTGTTCCAGCTGACGGGCACCGCCGAACCGTTGCGGGCCCTGGCCGCAGAACTCCGGCTGGAAGTGCGGGTGCTGTGCTTCGATGAGCTGTTCGTCAGCGATATCGGCGACGCGATTCTGGTCGGCGGCTTGTTGCGTCTGATCTTCGAGGCCGGCGTGGTGGTCGTCGCCACCTCCAACCAGCCGCCGGAACAACTCTATGTCGACGGCTTCAATCGCGAGCGCTTTCTGCCGGCGATCGAGGCGATAAACCGACACATGACGGTAATCGGTGTGGATGGCGGCCAGGACCACCGACTGCATCCCGGCGAACGGCACCAACGTTACTGGCACACCGGGGCCGGCGAGCCCAGCGCGCTGCCTGAGGTTTTTCGGCAGTTGAGTCTTGGCCAGCCGCTGTCTCATGAGCCGGTGATGATCGGCAGTCGTGCTGTTGCAGTGGTGCAGCGTAGCGCCAGGGTCATCTGGTGCCGCTTCGCCGAACTCTGCGAACAACCGATGTCGGCGCTGGATTTCATCGACCTGTGCGATCGCTACTCGGCCATCCTGCTCAGCGAAGTCCCCGGCTTGGGTGGTCGTCAGCGACCGGCCTATATTGCCCGCGGCACCGAAGATGGCGTCGAACGCGTGGTGGCCGGCGACCGCCAACTGCCCGCCCTGGCCGCCCACGACGACAGCGTCAGACGCTTCATCGCCCTGGTGGACGAATGCTACGACCGTCGCGTGCCGCTCTACCTCGAGGCCGAGGTGCCCCTGGACGCGCTCTATACCGAGGGCTACCTGGCCTTCCCATTTCGCCGCACTCTGAGCCGTTTGCAGGAAATGCAGTTGCAGCGGTTTGCGGTTGATTGGACTGCTGAACACGCGTAAGCAGTGGCCCGAACGGGGGAGCAAAGCGAAAAACCTGGGACGCAGTCACTGGCCTGCGGATACGAAAAGCCCTGGGGTTGACCAGGGCTTTCGAATTTGCCTCCGCGATCTGCAGCTGGACGCGCACTAGTGCAGGCAGGCGCTGAAAGCCGATGTCGAACCTTCTAGTCTTTTTTCGTCGGTTCTTCGAGCTTGTGCGCTTGAACGGTGATGGTCTGTCCTTGGTGTTCTTCGATGAGCGCCTTTTCATCGTTATCCATGGTTTTTCTGAAGCCCTTGATCGCGTCGCCGAGGTCGGCGCCCAGGCCCTTGAGGCGCTTGGTGCCGAACAGCATCACCACGATCATCAGAACGATCAGGAGTTGCCAGATGCCAATGCCACCCAATCCCATGATGTGTACTCCGTAGTAAGTGGTTGGATGGCAGCGTGGGTGGCTGCCCCCTTTGATCCGGTCGTCTGCCGACCTTGCATCGTGACCGGCATCCCTGCCGGCGTTTATCGCTGTGGCCGGTTTATCCCGGGCCGCAGATCGGCTGAATGGCGGTTGCGCACGCAACGCCAGCACAACGCCATTCACATTTATTTGCAGACGTAGAACTTGCGCACATAGACAGTGCTTTTCCAGGCGCATGGGGCATCTTTCGGCACGAATACCGTATCGCCGGTGGCGACCGTCAGATCGCTGCCGTCAGCCGCCTGCAGAGTGACGCTGCCTTCGATCAGGTGCATTAGTTCGTGCATCTTGTGCGGCCGCGCTCGGCGGGTATAGGGCGTCGAGTCCCAGACACCGATGAGCAGCTTGCTCGCTTCTTCGGTAAAGGCAGTGTGCGAGCGGCATTGCGGCGTCGGGCTGAGCAGAATCGCTGCATCCGGTGCGTTGGAAGGCGCGAGCAGATCCAGGGGATCCAGCAGGGTAAGCCCGCTATTGCGCGCTTCGATGGTCTGGGTGTCGGCGCAGAATGCCCAACGGGAATTCGCTTGTGCCTCGAGCTGGAGCGGCGAGCCGCGGCCGATCACGGCGCTGGCGCCCGGGCCCAGTTCGAGCGTGCAACCCTGGCTCTGCAGGGTGAGGTGTCCGGCGTGGACCACGATCATCTCGGCATAGGGATATTCATCGATGCTGAAGCGCCCGCTGGCTTCGACCACGCCGGCAGCGATTTCGCCGGGGCTGGCATAGGCGGTTTTACGCTGCGCGCCGAACGGATCCTTGGGCCCCAAAGGGCCAGCGGTGAAGGTTGTCGAGACGGGGTTGTCATCGGCGCGTACCAACAGCACTGCGGTGGGTTCTGACATCAAGGTTCTCCAGGTAGGAACAGGTATGGGGGGATCTGTCGTTGGCGGCATCAGCCCATGGCCTGGGTCACCAGGGCGAATTGGCTGACGCCGCCGACAGCGTGTGGCGGCGTCCCGCGGGCCATTTGCGCGACGCTGTCGACCTGTTTCAGGCCCGCGTCCTCCAGCCAGGCGGACAGGCCGCTATCAGCGGGAACGTCGATGCGCACGAAAGCTTCCGGCACCCGCGCCAACAACTCTGCGATCAAGTGTTTGGCCTGTTCGGAATTTTCCGCGATGACCGGGCCGATACAGCGGCCACGGCCGAACGGGCGAAGCATCGCGAAGCTGCGTAGCTGACCGTCGCGCTCGATACCGACCGAGTGTTCGACCACCTCGAACAGCTCATTGAGTACGGCTTCGCGGTCCAGACCGCTGCCGGCGTTGGCCAGTTCGAGTTGGCGAACCCGATCGTCTGCGGTCAAGGGCCGGCACTGTTCACCGGCTGGTAGGGCAGGGATATCGGCGGCTTGCGCCTGGCCCTGATACTGGTGGATCTGACCGAATTCGACGAAGCCTTGGCTGGCGTACAGTGGGACACCCGCCAGTGTGGCATTGAGTATGGCGGTGCGCGGCATGCAGGCTTCGAGCGCCAACTCCATCAGCTTGCGGCCAATGCCCTGGCCCTGATACTCGTCGCTGACGATCACCAGGCCGATGGTGGCGTATGCACCTTGTGGGCAAGCGAACGAGGTGCCGATCAGACGGCCGTCGTCTTCCACCACGAAGCCCTCGGCAACGCGTTGCAGCATGGCCCAGTCTTCCAGGCGATGGGGCCACTTCAACTGCACGGATAAGGCATGGGCCGCTGCTACATCCTCGGCAGTCATGGTGCGATAAAGATAAGAGTGGCGTTGAGCGACGGACATGACTGGACTCCGTTATTGGCTGAGCGCGCCGGCGAATTTTTACCGACAGATGGCTCTGTATCCCACCTGCGCCGCGGCCTGACAAGGGCTTGAGAGCAATTCGGCAGATTCCTCAAGCGCCAGTTCTCCAGGCCATATTTATGACCTGAACGCCATGCGCTAGCAGCAGTAAATGCTTTGCCGATTTTTTGCCGTGGGCGGAGCTTCTGGAGCCATAAAGGTCATTCGCTCAGGGGGCGCGGCAGACGATATGCAACTGAAAAAAAGGCGCTCGGGTGGGCGCCTTAAGGTCTGGGGAGCGCGGTAATGACCTTGAAGAAAAAGGCCCGGCCGGCCCACGATGAAAACCGGCCGAGAGTTGCCGTTACAGGATGCTCAGCGGGTACTCGATGATCAGGCGCACATCGTCGACATCGCTTTCGAAAGACGTGGAGCGATGGGTGGCCTGGCGCAGGCGCAAGGACAGGTCCTTGGCCGAGCCCGACTGAATCACGTATTTGGCTTCGAAATCGCGTTCCCAATGCTTCTCGTCGTCGACCCCTGCGCGGAAATAGGCACCCGTCGGATCGGCCTTGGTGAAATCGATCTGGTCGCCTTTGACGTAGCGCGTCATAAGGGTCAGGCCCGGCACACCGAAGCTGGACATATTGAGGTCATAGCGAATCTGCATGGAGCGCTCGTTGGGGCGGTTGAATTCGGCGTACTGCACCGAGTTTGCCAGCCAGATCGAGTCGACACCGATGAAGTCGAAGGTCTCGTCGCCATCGATCTTCTGGTAGGCCAGGCTGAGTTGGTGCGGGCCGAATGCGTAGGCGGCCTTGGCCGACCAACTGATGGTGTCCACCTCGCCGGCACGGGCCTCGCCCTCGTCGCTGGTCTTGTAGGCGACCAGGGTGAAGTTGAGCGATTGCTTGTCGGCCAGCGGGAGGGTGTAGGCGGCGCGGCCAAAGTACTGGTGCCAGAGTTCTTCGGCCTCGCTGGCGTAAGCCATCAGGCTGAGGTTGTCGCTGACCTTGTAGGAGCCACCGATGAAATTGACGCTGTCGGCTTCTACGCCCGCGTAGCTGGTGAATAGGCCGTCATCGGAGTTCGTCGAGTTTCTGCCGTTGTACGCGGTGAAGTGGCCGGCCTCGAGGAAAAGATCATCGAACTCTCTGCTCGACAGTTGGAAGCCGGTGGCGGTTTCTGGCAGCAGGCGGTTGTCGCCCATGGCGAATACCGGAGCCGTGGGGCGCTGTTCACCGTACTTCAGTTCGGTGGAGGAGAGGCGCATCTTCACCGCGCCGCCGATCTCACCGAAGGCGTCCGGCACTTCAGCGTCGGCAGTCTGGTTGTTGCTGATCGGCAGCACGCCGTTGCCAACCCGGCCGCGACCGCTATCCAATTTGACCCCGCCGTAAGCGAAGGCATCGGCGCCGAAGCCGACCGTGCCCTGGGTGAAGCCGGAGGCGAAATTGAGCATGGCACCCTGTGCCCACTCTTCACGATAACCATTGCGCTCGCTGGTCGGCTTGGCGCCGTTGCTGCCCTGGCTGTTGCTGCCGCCGTTACGGAAGTCGCGGTTCATGTAGAAGTTGCGGTTGAGCAGCTTCAGGCTGCTGTCTTCGACGAAGCCGTTGGCTTCCTCTTGCTGACCGGCTAAGGCCAGTTGTGAGGTCGCGGCGGCGATCGCCAACGCGAGACAGCTGTGTTTCACGATATTCATGGCTTACTCCATTGCTTTTTTATTAGTGTTCGTTGCCCATACGGCGGACAGTGCTCTTGCGGCAGCACAGGTGAATCGCTCCGGGTAAAGCACATGAGAACGGGGGCTTTTCGGTCACCTCGTCATGCTTGCAGCCCCCGGAGCGCGGAGGCTGTATCGCAGCTGCGGTTACCCCTGACAAGAGGCGCCAGGCAATTCGGCAGATTGCATAAACGACGGCTCGACAGACCGCAGCTACTGCTCAAATGAGGGGGGAGGTCGGCAGCAAATATCGGCTGATTTTTCTCGAATTTGGGGGCCTGGCAGCGCAGCTCGCGTAACCCACCAGGCGATCTCCCTGCGTTGCGCCGATGGTGGGTTACGGCGCAACGGATATCGCTGGTTCATTGCTATCGGCAGGCTGCGCCTAACCCACCCGGGGATCGCAGCAGATGGGTGAGACCACGATTACCGACACATGATGGCTGACGCGACACGAGTGTCTTGACACGCAGAGCCCGTTGCGTTTCGTGGCAGGGGGCGGGCGGCGCTCCGCTTTAGCCGCAATGTTGTCATCCGGTCGCTCGTGCTAATCGTCGACTTTCTGCGAGTGGTGCTTTGTTCAATAGCTGAATTTTGCACGCGAGGAAAAGGCGGGAGCGAGGCTCCCGCCAAACAGCGAGGGAGACGGTCAGAAATCCGAGACTTTGCCCCAAACCCCTTTGTTCAGGCGAGCCAGCCGGTATTGCGTGTGGTCCACAAACGGCGTCTTGCCCGTCGCCAGTTCGGCGATCAGGCGCCCGGCGCCGGGGCCGATGCCGAAGCCGTGACCGGAGAAGCCGGCGGCCAGGATGAAGCCCGGCAGGTTCTGCGCTTCGTCGATGACCGGCACGCCGTCCGGGGTGCTGTCGATATAACCGGCCCAGCCGGCCTGAACGGGCACGCTGCCCAGCGCGGGCAACAGGCGGCGTGCACGGGCGAGGGTATCGCGCAGGATCGATTCCGACGGGCGCGGGTCGAGGATGCGCACGCGCTCCATCGGCGTGGGCCGGTCGAGCGCCCATTTGCTGCGCGTCTCGTGTCCGTACTGCCAACCCTGCAGATCGCCAGGGGAGAGCATCTGCCAGCGCTTGGCGAACATCGGCAGGAAGTACGAGGAGAAGCGCAGTTGCTGCGGGGTCGGATCCACACAGGCGCGTCCGGAAATGGCCAGGGTATAGCCGCCGTCGCTGCGGCGGGTGACGGTCACCTCGCTGGTATGCAGCGCATCGGGAATCCCCTGGACGCCCGGCATGACCGAGAGAATGGAGGAACGCACCGAGGCCTGGGGAAAGCGAATGCCCAATTGCGCGCAGAAGGACGAAGCCCAGGCACCGCCGGCCATCACCACCTGACGAGTCTTGATCACGCCCTTTTCGGTAATCACCCCGGAAACCCGGCCCGCCTCGGTCTCGACGCCGCGGGCGGCGCAGAACTGGTGGATGGTGCCGCCATGCTTGAGCACGCCCTTGGCGATCAGCGGCGCGGCACGTGATGGATCGGCGATGCCGTCGGACGGTGAGAACACGCCGCCCAGCCAGGGTTTGCCGGTGGCCGCGCCGCGCTCTGTGGCTTCGGCGCTACTCAGCATATGGGTGGTGACGCCCTGGGTAATGGCGAAGTCGCGCCACTTGGCCCAGCCATCGAGTTCGGCCTGGTTGTCCGATAGATAGAACAATCCGCAGCGGCGGAAACCGAGGTCCTCGTCGAGGTCGGCGGTGATCTCCTCCCAGAGCGCGAGGCTCTTGGTCGACAACGGCAGCTCGCGCGCGTCGCGGTTCTGCTGACGGCACCAGCCCCAGTTGCGGCTGGACTGCTCGGCGCCGACCCGGCCCTTCTCTAGCAGGGCTACGCTCATTCCCTGGCGAGCCATGTAGTAGGCGGCGCATACGCCGATGATGCCGCCGCCGATGACGACGACGTCGGCGCTTTGCGGCAGCTCCGGGCTGGACTGCGTGGTGATCAAGGGCGCCGGCATTCTATTCTCCTGGCCTGAACTTATTGTTTAGGGCTTTGCAGCGGGCAAAGCCGGGTGTTGGTCGATTCGCAGCCGCGGAATAGGCTGCGGCAGGTATCCGCTCGCCAATACCGTTGCGTTGATTCCATATTAGGTATCTCGGCCCGAGGGGGGCTGTCGTATTGGCCGTGCGCAATCGCAGAATCAGGCGTTTTCGGGGGCGCGCTCGGAAGTTTCTGCTGCGCTCGGTGGAGCGCTCGGCATGCGAGCGTTGACTATTCCGCCCACAACTTGCGGCTTTCCTTCCTTATGTTCTTTTCATCTGGAGGAAGGTGGCGATGCGCGATGCGTATGCCCGCTGCCACCTGCGCTGGGCGCTTCAGGCCCAGCACCGACTGAGGTGTACTCATATCGAGCTTTGCTGGGCGGCGCCAAAACTTTCGCCAATGGTGATGAAAAGAGTCGGAAATTGCTTATTCCCAGGGTATCCAGAATTTTCTGCCGAGCGCTCGCCAGCATACTGATCACAGCAAACCGGCACTGTCTTGCCGCGCTACTTGCGCCGAAAAGGGCAGACAGTCCCGCCCGACGATGCTGCGTAAATCCCGGTCAATTGCGCTTGCCCCGATTAGAGAACAGCGAGGTCCAGTAGATGAAAACACTGCTGCTTAGCAAAGAAGAAGTCGGCAGATTGATATCCATGAAGGAAGTCATAGGCACGGTGGAGGAGGCCTACAAGGCCTTCAGTGGCGGGCAGGTGGTACAGCCCGACTACATCGGCATACATCTGCCGGAGCCGCGCGGCGGCGAGATCGACTTCAAGGTCGGTTACTGCAAGACCAATGAAATCATCTCGATGAAAGCCTCTTCCGGCGGCTTCCTCGATAACCCGACGGCGCATGGCGTGCCCAACGGCATGGGCAGCGTGCTGCTGTTCGATGCCAGGAGCTGCGCGCTGATCTGCGTGATGGATGGCAGCCTGCTCACCGGTCTCAGGACCGGAGCCTCGGGCGCCGTCTCGGTCAAGGCGCTGGCGCGGAAGAACGCGAAGAAGATCACCTGCATCGGTACCGGTAACCAGGCGCGGATGCAGATTCGCGCCATCAGCCTGGTGATGCAGATCGAAGAGATCCACGCCTGGAGCAGAAACCCGGAGACATGCGCCCGCTTCAAGGCGGATATCGAAGGCGAATTCGATATTCCCGTGATCCTGGCCAACTCGAAGAAGGAGGCGGTCGAGCAGGCCGACATCCTGATCACTACTACCCGTGGCAAGGGCCCGCTGGTGGAAGCCAGCTGGGTGAAACCCGGCACCCATATCGTCGCCATCGGCACGGATATGAAAGGCAAGCAGGAGCTCGAGCCCGAGATATTCCGCAACGCCAAGATCGTCAACGACTCGATTTCGCAGTGCATCGACAAAGGGGAAACCTGGCATCCGCTGAACGCCAAGATCATCGGCCTGGACGATATCCACGGTGAGCTCGGCGAGATTCTGCTGGGCACCAAGCCGGGCCGGGAGAACGATGAGGAAATCACTATCTTCGACTCCACCGGCATGGCCATCCAGGACAACACCACGGCCGAAAAAATCTATCGCAATGCGCTGGAAAACAACGTCGGAACCCTCTTTGCGTTCCTTTGAATCTTGATTTTTCGGCAGTACGGAGAGAGGACATTTAGATGCGCGACCATCCGACCATTCAGGACATCCGGGAAGCCCAGGAACGGCTCAAGCCCCATATCAAACATACTCCGCTGCTGCGTGCGGAGAAGATAGAAAAGGCCGCCGGTTGCCAGCTCTATCTGAAGCCGGAAACCCTGCAGATCACCGGGGCGTTCAAGATTCGCGGCGCGCTGAACAAGACGCTCTCGCTGCCCAGGGAAGAGATCGCCAAAGGCATCATCGCCACCTCTTCCGGCAATCACGCCCAGGGGCTCGCCTACGCCGCGCGCATGCTCGGGGTGAAAGCCATTCTGGTGCTGCCGGTGACCACGCCGAAGATCAAGATCGCCAATACCCAAGCCCTCGGTGCAGAGGTCATCCTCTTCGATGGTGACACCGCTGCCCGTTGGAAAAGGGTGTACGAAATCGCCGAGGAAAACGGCTACGTGCCGGTCCATGCCTTCGAAGACCCGCTGGTGATGGCCGGTCAGGGCACCATCGGTTGTGAGATCCTCGAGGACCTGGAGGATGTCGATACCGTCATCATCCCCATGGGCGGCGGCGGCCTGATTTCCGGCATCGCCACCGCCATCAAGGAAACCAAGCCGTCGGTGCGGGTCGTCGGTGCCGAACCGGCGTTGACCCCCAAGTACTACCACAGCCGGTTGAACAAGCAGCGCACCACGCTGCCGTTGCAGAACACCATTGCCGACGGCTTGCGCATCAGCGTGCCGGGGCAGAACCCCTATCCGATCATCGAACGTTACGTCGACGAGATTGTCCTGGTCGAGGACGAGCATATCGTCCAGGGCATGCGTGCGCTGGCCAAGGATGCGAAACTGATCGCCGAACCCGCCGCCGCGATCGGCATAGGCGCGCTGCTGGCGGGCGTGGTCAAGGTCCGGCCGGATGAAAAGGTCTGCGTGGTACTGACTGGCGGCAACTGGGACCTGTGCGACCTGGCCGAGGTCTACGGCGCTGCCGATTAAGCGCGGAACACTGGCGGAGCGAGCACGATGCGATGACGAGTCTTTCCATCAACATCAACAAGATCGCATTGCTGCGAAATTCCCGCGGGAGGAACTATCCGGACCTGGGGGCTTTCGCGGCGCGCTTGTTTTCGCTGGGCGCGGACGACATCACCCTGCACCCGCGCCCCGACCAGCGACATGCCCGCTATCAGGATGTAAAGAATCTGGCAGCTATCTGCGACGAGTACGGCAAGGAGCTCAACGTGGAAGGCTACCCGACGCCGGAGTTCCTGGCCGTGGTCAAACAGACTGCCGTCCCTACCGCGACCATTGATTCAGGGCGACGTAGCTTTCGCACTACGCCGCTGGCTGCTGCATAACATAACGGCAGGCGCAGTATTCCTTGGCAGTGTAGGCGCCGAGGATGTCCGGGAAAGCTTGCAGGTGGGTGCGGTTCTGCCAGCCAAGGCCAATCAGCAGCGCCAGAATCAGCAACATCTGTGCGGATCAGATCATTTTTCCTCTAAATCCACATGCCAAACATTGCCTGCTTTCTTTAGATCAGTGACAGTCATTTGTGTATTTGGAGGAATCAATGCCTCTTTCTCCATCCCCCCAAAGCCGGAGATTGAATCAATACTCACAGCCGACTTGGCAGCAATGTGTAGTTGCACCGAACCAGTAAACCTTGCGGCCACTGACGGAGATGTCGAGGTACTCATAAATGATGAATCTGTATAGGTTTTACCTACTTTGAATTCTTTTTGAACCTGCTTGTCACTATAGTTTTTCTTGATTCCACGATGCACCTCGTTTTTCACTTTGTCTGGATCCTCAGCCAATTTCGCCAAGCCACTATTAAGTGATTGAACAACTGGGTTGTCCACTTTATGGGGTTTGTCCCTTAGCATTTTATTGACGGGTCTAAACAATCCTCCTGCATATAAAGCAATACTCACGTATTCATTGGAGTTTAGAGCTGATGACTCCGGTTTATACTTTCTGTCTTTTAATGTTCCGTCTATATACTCGTCGGCACCTTTACTGGAGAAACCATCTTTTTTCAGCAGCTTTTTTAAGTCTGATTTGAGGGTGAAATCAGAGGTGTCGAAGTCTGCAAGTCGTCGGCCTAAGATAGAATTACCGAAGAGATCATCATCCGAATGTGTATCTAATTGACTGCCCCCTCCCAGTATCGATAAATCATTATGTGAATCGTTCCGGCTGTAAGTTTGAGGAGGTGATTCATAACCATATTGCAATAGCTGAGAGTCATGGTAAGGGTAGTCATGATTGTGGGTTTGAGAAGACGATGCATAGTCGTATGGATTCGTGTAGTTATCTGGGTTACTAAAAAATGAGCTGTAAGCGCTAGGAGATGAACTACCTGCCTCTTGCGTCGGCGACGCTGGATAATGAGTATCTAAAAAGTTGGAGATTGAATTCATATCCATTAGGTATTCTCCTTTTCTGGTAGCACTTTTGCCAATCTGTCTCTTTTATAGCCAGTTAGAATTTTCCTGACCTGTCCAGCCAATAGGTGATGTTGTTCTAACATCAAGCCAAGATTATCTATTTGTATACCAGACAGGTCATGGGTTGATCGTAAGCATAAGGCATGATTTTCGAGATCAAGCGCAATGCTTGCAGCCAGGGTGTATGCGGGGGAAAGATTTAGATTCAATGCCAGCGCCATCACACGGGCATCTTGTGAGGGGTCAATAGCAATCAGCCGGGTCAACACAAATAAAGCTTTGCAGTCTTCGGTTGGCACTAATAGGGTGAGTTCCGGCTCTGGCCCTTGCAGTATCAGATGACCATCATGCTCAAGAGAGTCTAACGATTTTCTATCATAGCCAAGCTGCATTAAACCGGATTTCAATAAGTTATATTTTTTGGATACATTCATTTCACGTTAGCCTTGGTTGTCATATTGGTATGCTATGACGACGTGAGTGACATAATGACCGCTCCGGTTCCATAAGTAATTGGGGGCAGATGCTGAGGTATTCCCATGATTTTTATTTAAATAACACTAGTAACGTGCGCAGCGGACGACGACGGATCATGGCTGCACCTCGCTAGCCGGGTCGCGGTAGGGACGACAGTTACCTGCCGCCCCTACCGCGACCATCTATACGGCTGGACTTGTGCCTCGTACGAAGATTTCCATCTGGAAACGAAAAAGCCCCAGAAGTCTTCAGGGGCTTTTTTATGAATTTGAAATGCTGCAGCGCGCAGGCCAGAAATTGTACGGTTGCTATGGCACTGCCTGCTGAAGCCGTTCAAGGAAATATCGATCAGGTTATTGATGAAATGGCGCAGGTGGTATGAGGGGGAGCCGTCACCCAACCATTTACCCCGTCCCCAGAGTCCTGGGCATCTTGAAGATGCCCAAGATCAAAGTCGAGCGGCGAACCCCTGGTGCGCACGGCCTAGGCGGCCCCGCGAACCCTACGGTGGAAACAGAACCCGCTCGGCAGCGCAGATCCTGCTGTTTAACTCCGCAGGCCGCTCCTACACCTCGCCTGAAGAGGCCGTCCTGGGAACACGAAGTCGGGCGATAACGGGCTTTTCGAGGTCGGCCGCAGATCCTGCCAACATGCTCCGGATCGAGCAGGAATCTGCCTCAGTCACCCGCCAATAGAGCATTTCCGTAGGGCTGAGATTCATAGACTGGTAGTCACCAACCTGTCATCCACACCCTGGAGATCGCCCAAGTGACTTACAAACCGAAATTCATCAGCTTTGATTGCTACGGCACGCTCATCAACTTCGAGATGGGCCCGACCGCGAAAAAACTTTTCGAAGATCGTGTTCCGACTAATCGGATGCAGGCTTTTCTAGACAGTTTTGGCTTTTACCGCCTCGATGAAGTACTGGGTGAGTGGAAACCATTCTTCAACGTTGTTGAAAACTCCATTCAACGGGCATGCAAGGCACACGGCGTGGAATATCGTCCGTCCGACGCGCTCGCCCTGTACCAGGCCGTGCCGACCTGGCAGCCGCACCCGAACGTCGTCGAGACGCTGCAGGCAATCGCGCCGCATGTCCCGCTGGTGATCCTGTCGAACTCGATGGTCGATCTGATTCCGCACAGCGTCGCCCACCTCAAGGCGTCTTTCCACGCGGTCTACACCGCCGAGGAAGCCCGCGCCTACAAGCCGCGGGCGCAGATGTTCGAATACATGTTCGATCAGCTCGGCTGCGGCCCAGAGCAAATGATGCACGTCTCGTCGAGCTATCGTTACGACCTCATGACCGCGAACGACCTGGGGTTCATGGCCAAGGCCTTTATCGATCGCGGTCACGAGCCCTCGTTCGAAGGTTTCGAGGGTTATGGTGTCAACCGCCTGACCGATATTCGCCAACTTCCTGGTTTGCTTGGGCTCGACTTCCTGCCTCAGGCCGCAACGATGAAACGGGGCGCGTGATGGCCGGGAATCGTCCGATGGCGGCAGCGGCGTTGAGCACGGCGGTACCCAGTCTGGTTCCGTACGAGGTGCGGGCTTTGGTCCGTCGTCTCTACGGCATCGATGGCAGCGTTACATCACTGGCAGGTGAGCGCGACCAGAATTGCTGCATCGAGACCGCGGACGGCAGGCGTTACGTTTTCAAGATCAGCAATCCATCCGAGCCGGTTTCGGTCGTCGATTTTCAGATTGGTGCTCTTGAGCACATAGCCCGCGTATCGCCCGACCTGCCGGTGCCACGCGTGGTGCGAACGCTTGGCGGACGTGCGCGTGACAGCGTGGCGTTGCCCGACGGGGTTGAAACCACCGTGCGGATGCTGACCTATCTCGACGGCGTGCAGATCAAGGAGACCCCGCGTACTGCCGCGCAACGGCGGGCCATGGGAAGGTTCCTCGCCGAACTGAACCTCGCATTGCGCGACTTCAGCCACCCATCGGCGACGCACGATCTGCTGTGGAACGTTTCCGCGGCGCACCACCTGGCAGCCAAGCTCGAGGCCATCGAGGACGGCCCACGGCGTGCGCTCGCCGAGTCGTTCATGACGCGCTTCACCGAGCATGTGCTGCCGCGTCTGCCGGCGCTGAGGTCGCAGGTCATCCACAACGACTACCACCTCTACAACGTGCTGGTCGCACCGGAGGATCATGAGCGCATTGTGGGCATCATCGACTTCGGCGACATGCTGCATGCGCCGCTGGTGGGGGAGGTCGCCACGGCGGCGGCCTTTCAGATGGCCGGCAGCGCCGATCCGTTCGAGGGGCCGGCGCAGTTCGTCGGCGCCTATCACGCCACGCTGCCGCTCAACGAAATGGAGCAGGAGGTCGTTGCCGATCTCATGGCCACGCGTCATCTGATCACCGTGTTGATTTCCGAATGGCGGGCCAGGCGTTACCCGGAGAACCGCGCCTACATCATGCGGCACAACCCCGCCTCGTGGGAGGCGTTGGCCCTGATGGCCGAGCTTTCCCGCGATCAGGCGCGCGACCTTTTACTCACCGAAGTACGCAAAGGACAAACCCATGAATAGCACCACCGACCTCAATATGGTCAACGCCTATATCCCCGGGCGAGCCAACCTGAGTCCCGCAACCGCAGCGATGATCCAGCGACGCGACGCCTTGCTCGGCCCGGCCTATCGGCTGATGTACGAGCACCCGCTGCATATCGTGCGTGGCGAGGGCGTGTGGCTGATCGATCCCGACGGCCGCCGTTACCTCGATGTGTACAACAACGTGGCCTCGCTCGGCCATTGCCACCCGGCGGTGACCGAGGCGATTTGCCGCCAGGTACAGACGCTGGCGACCAACACCCGCTATCTGCACGACACCATCCTCGAATTGGCCGAACGCCTGCTCGCCACCGTGCCCGAGACCGAGCTCGCGCATCTGATGCTGACCTGCACCGGCAGCGAGGCCAACGACGTCGCCTATCGCATCGCCCAGGTGCATACCGGCGGCACCGGGGTGATCGTCACCGAGACCGCCTATCACGGCTTCACCGACGCGGTGTCGAAGTTCTCGCCTTCGCTCGGCGTGACGGTCGATCTCGGAGCCCACGTGCGCCTGGTGCCGGCGCCGCGCCTCTACCATGCCGAGGGTGCCGATCTCGGAGAATGCTTCACCCGCGATGTCGAGGCGGCGATCGCCGATCTGCAGCGTCACGGCATCAAGCCGGCGGCATTGATCGTCGATTCGCTGTTCACCAGCGACGGCATCCTGCCTGAGCCGGCGGGCCTGCTGCAGGGCGCGGTCGAGGCGATCAAGCGGGCCGGCGGTATTTTCATCGCCGACGAGGTCCAGCCCGGTTTCGGGCGGACGGGCGAGCACATGTGGGGCTTCCAGCGTCACGGCGTGATCCCCGACATCGTCACCCTGGGCAAGCCGATGGGTAATGGACAACCCATTGCGGGGTTGCTGGCCACCGCTGAGGTGTTGGCGGAGTTCGGCAAAAACTCCAGGTACTTCAATACCTTCGCCGGCAATACCGTCTCCTGCGCGGCGGCGTTGGCCGTGCTCGATACGATCGAAAAGGAAGGCCTGCTGCAGCACGCCGCCAAGGTCGGGAAGATCCTGCGCGACGGTATCGCGGCGCTCGCCGAGCGGCACGAGGCCATCGGCGATGTACGCGGTGCGGGGATGTTCGTCGGCGTGGAACTGGTCGCGGACCGCGCAACCCGCGCCCCTGATCGCGAGCTCACCACCCGGGTGGTCAATCTGATGCGCGACAAGGGCGTGCTGCTCAGCGCCTGCGCGATGGGGCACAACGTGCTGAAGATTCGACCGCCGCTGGTGCTGACAGAGGAGCAAGCCGGTATGGTGGTCAAGACGCTCGACGCAGCGCTGAGCGAAGCACAATCTGCCAAAGCGCGCTAACAGACACCGGCCTCGAAGGTAATCGACATGCGAACTACGGCTTCCCTCGACCCGTTCGATATCAAGATTCTTGTGCATCTTCAGCGCGAGGGACGCTGTTCGAATGTCGATCTGTCCGCGGCCATTGCCCTCAGTGAGAGCCCGTGTTTGCTGCGCACCAAACGGCTTCAGGATGCCGGCGTCATCCGCGGCTATCGTGCGGAGGTCGCCCTGGAGAAACTCGGCAGCCACGTCATGGTGTTTTCCGAGGTGACCATCAGCAGCCATCGACCTTGCGACTTCCGCAAGTTCGAAGCGGGGGTCGACAAGTATCAGGAGATCGTCGAGTGCTACAACGTCAGCGGTGGTTACGACTACCTGCTGAAAATCGTGGCGCCCAGCATTACCTGGTTCCAGGCGCTGATGGATCGGTTGCTGGAGGACGATATCGGCATCGAGAAATTCGCCAGCCGTATCGTGCTGCGTCAGCCGCTCGATCAACGCGGGTATCCGCTGGGCACCATCGCAAGCGGAAAGCCGGACTGGGATTGAGCGGGTAGGTGTCGTGTGCCGCTCCCGTAGGGTGGGTCGGGCCGCGCAGGTTAGCGGCGCAGGACGCAGGTCTTCCGGGCGCAGAAGAAGGTCGTGCGCCGCGTAACCCACCAGGCGATGGATGGCGTTGCGCCGATGGTGGGTTACGCCGCACCCGGCACAGCGGGTCGATTGACGAACACAACAGGCGGCTAACCCACCCTACGAAACCGGGGGCTTGTTGCCGTTTTGGCAGCGAGTCGCGCGCCGCTTCCGTAGGGTGGGTTAGCGGCGCAGGACGCCGGTCTTCCGGGCACAGCTGCAGGTCGTGCGCCGCGTAACCCACCAGGCGGAGGATGGCGTTGCGCCGATGGTGGGTTACGCCGCACCTGGCACGGCGAGTCGATCGACCAACGCAACAGGCGGCTAACCCACCCTACGAAACTGGAAGAGCCCAATCGAAATAAGCCCCCAAAGGGGCTTTCGGTAGATTGCGCGAGCGCAGACCTGGCAGACCGCAGCTACTGCTCAAATGAGGGCTAAGGTCGGCAGCAAATATTGGCCGATTTTTTCTAGGATGGAGGCCTGGCAACTCAGCTCGCCGCACTGGCGTTCAGCCTCTTCCGGAGTCCTTTATGAACAGCTTCGACCCCAGCATCGTCAAGGTGCGCAGTGCCCATTTCATCGGCGGGCGATACCACAATGCCCCGCCGGCGTTGGAGGTGATGCGGCCCTCCGACGGCCGCTACTACGCACCACTGCCGATCGCTGACGCGGCGCTGGTCGACGAGGCGGTGGAGAACGCCTGGCAGGCTTTTCGCCAGAGCGACTGGGCGACCCGTCCACCGCGTGAGCGCACCCGTGCCATGCGCCGTTGGGCCGACCTGATCGAGGCGGATGCGGCAACTCTCGCACCGCTGGAAGCGATCGGCTCGACCCGTCCGCATAAAGATGTGCTGGCCTGGGACATTCCCTACGTGGCCGAGGTTCTGCGCTTCTTCGCCGAACTCGCCGATAAGCACGGCGGCCAGGTGGCCGCGACTCAGCATGATCGCCTGGGCATGCAGATCGCCGAACCATACGGAGTGGTCGGCGCCATCGCGCCATGGAACTTCCCGCTGAGCATGGCCAACTGGAAGGTCGCACCGGCCCTGGCTGCCGGCAATGCGGTGGTCCTCAAGCCCTCGGAGCTGACCCCGTTCTCCATCCTGCGCTATGCCGAACTGGCGGTGCGCGCGGGGATTCCGGCGGGTATCTTCAACGTGGTGCAGGGCGATGGGCGGATCACTGGCGATGCCCTGTGCCGTCACCCACGGATCAGCAAGGTGACCTTCACCGGTTCGACCGTTACCGGTGCGAGCATCATGTCCACCTGTGCGCAGTTCGGGCCGAAGCCGGTGACCCTCGAGCTTGGCGGCAAGAGTCCGCAACTGGTGTTCGCCGATATCCCGGATCTGCAAAAGACCGCCCGCAGCGTCGCCATGGGCATCACCGGCAACGCCGGTCAGGTCTGCGTGTCGGGTTCGCGGCTGATCATCGAACGCTCGATCCTCGAACCCTTCGTGGAGTGCCTGCAGGGCTACTTCCGCGAGTTGCGTCCCGGCCATACCTGGTCGGCGGAGACCACCCTGTCGCCGATCATCTCCCGCCAGCAGGCCGAGCGGATCGACGGCATTGTCCAGCGTTCGCGTCAGGCCGGCGCCGAAGTGCTGGCCGGCGGCGGGATGATCGAAGGTCTCGGTGGCGCCTACTACCAGCCGACCCTGCTGAGCGAACTGGACAACAACAACCCGGCGGTGCGCGAGGAGATCTTCGGCCCGGTGCTGACTATTCAGACCTTCGAGGATGAACAGCAGGCACTGCGCCTCGCCGAGCACCCCACCTACGGTCTGGCCGCCGGTGTGCACACCGCCGACCTCAATCGTACGTTGCGCCTGGTCCGTGGCTTGGAAACCGGCACGGTGTGGGTCAACCGCTATGGACGCAGCGACGATCACATCCTGCCGACCGGGGGCTACAAGCGCTCGGGCATCGGCAAGGATCTGGGTTACGAAGCGTTTGCAGCGAATCTGCGGCATAAGAGTGTGCTGATCGATATCGCCAGCTGATCGATCGACTTTGCGGTGTCGCGGGGTGCGCGGCGCGGCTCTGAAACTCGCCAATAACGACAACGGGTGCCTCTTTCGGGAGGCGCCCGTTTTGCGTTTTGGCCGGGCGCATTTTCTGCGGACGGAGCGGCCTGCACTGGCTTTTAGAAGAGGATTCGTGACCCGTAAGGGTGCATATGGCCTGGGAATGCTCTGTTCTGCGGCGCCCCGCAAAGTCTGCTGAGCATGGCCGGCAAAACGGTGGTTTATGTCGGGTGGCTCGCGCTTTTAACGCCATATGCTGGTTTCACGGTGCTGTAATGAAGTCGTGGTGATGCGACGTATCGTCGCTTTTATCAACGAACTTTCAGGACTGCCCCAATGAGCTTTCTGCGCCCCAAGTACATAACTTTCGACTGCTACGGCACGCTGACCAACTTCCAGATGGGCCCGCTGACGCGCGAGCTGTTCGCCGATCGCGTCGCCCCTGAGCAGATGGACCAGTTCGTCACGGACTTCACCGCGTATCGCCTGGACCAGGTGATGGGTGACTGGCGTCCTTACGATGAAGTTCTCAAGACCGCCATATCGCGCTTGTGCAAGCGTTGGGGCATCGAATATCGCGGCGAAGGCCAGCTTTACTACGATGCCGTGCCGACCTGGGGCCCGCATGCCGATGTGACGGCCGGCCTGGCGAAGATCGCCGACAAGATCCCGCTGGTGATCCTCTCCAACGCGATGGACGAGCAGATCATGTCCAACGTCGACAAGCTGGGCGTGCCGTTCCACAAGGTCTACACCGCCCAACAGGCCCAGGCCTATAAGCCACGCCTGCAAGCCTTCGAATACCTGCTCGACAACCTGGGTTGCGGTCCGGAAGACCTTCTCCATGTGTCCTCGAGTTTCCGTTACGACCTGATGTCGGCCGACGACATGAAGATCAAGAACAAGGCCTTCGTCGCCCGTGGCCACGAGCAGCCGGGCAACGCCTGCTACAACTATCGGCAGATCGCCGATATCGGCGGGCTGGCCGGTCTGGTCGGTCTCTGAGTCGCCACCCTCACTTATCAACCTATAAGGGGTTAGCCATGCGCAGTGAGTCCTACTGGCTCGATACCGCACCGGTGTTTACCGGGGCTCAGACCGGAGCGCTGCCGGCACAGGTGGATGTAGCCATCGTCGGTGGTGGCTTCACCGGTCTGTCGGCGGCTCGGGCGCTGGCCTTGAAAGGTGCTCGGGTAGCGGTGCTGGAAGCGGGGCGGGTGGTCGGTGAAGCCTCTGGGCGCAACGGTGGTCATTGCAGTACCGGGGTCGCCCAGGACTACAGCGGCCTAGTTGCCAGCCTTGGTGCCGACAAGGCGCGGGCCTATTACCAGGCCTACGAGCGTGCGGTGCAGAGCGTGGTCGCGCTGGTGGAGCAGGAACATATCGCTTGCGACTTCAAGCGCGATGGCAAACTCAAACTGGCGGCCAAACCTCAGCATTACGAGGGTTTGGCGCGGACCTGCGAGTTGATCCGCCGCGAAGTCGATGCCGATGTCGAGTTGCTGTCGGCCGAGCAGACCCGCCGTGAAGTCGACTCAGCCGAGTTTCACGGTGGCTTGCTGCAGCGCAATGGCATACAGATGCATATCGGGCGCTTCGGTGTCGGCTTGGCGGAGGCCGCAGCCCGCAATGGGGCGCTGATTTACCAGGACACGGCGGTGACCGATTGGCAGAGCGATGCCGGCGGCTATCGGCTCAATACGTCCAAAGGCCCGCTACAAGCCAAGCAGATTCTGCTGGCGACTGGCGCCTGTCAGCACGGCGACCTGGGTTGGTATCGGCGGCGGATCGTGCCGGTGGGCAGTTTCATCATTGCCACCGAAGTGCTGCCCGAGGAGCTGATCGAGCGGATGCTGCCGGGCCGGCGCTCCTATGTCACCAGCCGGATCATCGGCAACTACTTCCGCTTGACCCCGGACAACCGCTTGCTGTTCGGCGGTCGCGCACGCTTCGCCATGTCCGGCGGCAATTCCGACGCCAAGAGCGGCACGGTGTTGCAGGCAGCGATGCTGCGCATGTTCCCGCAACTGGCCGGGGTCAAGGTCGAGTACTGCTGGGGTGGCCTGGTCGACATGACCGCGGACCGCCTGCCACGCGCCGGCCAGCATGGCGGCGTTTACCACTCCATGGGCTACAGCGGCCATGGCGTGCAGATGGCGGTACACATGGGCCAGGTCATGGCCGAGGTCATGGATGGCAAGGCCGAGGCAAACCCTTGGGGCGAACTGAGCTGGCCGGCGATTCCCGGGCATTTTGGCAAACCCTGGTTTCTGCCGGCGGTGGGCATCTATTACCGGCTGCAGGACCATTTGCACTAAGGCTGTTCGATGTTTGCACCGAGTTGCATGCACAAAGATGGTTGATTGCATGGAGCTTGTTCTTCGCACTGCTGAAGGTGTTGCTTCACCGTCGTTTGCGTCACCAGGTCGCTTCGCTTAACCGTGAGCACTAGAGCTTTCTCATTATCGACAGGTAGAACCGAGATGACTGACAACAAGAATAAAACCGACTCCCAATTGATCACCGGCGTAGAAAGCCAGCGCATCTTCGAAGGGCTCAATCGCGGTATGTCGCGCCGCGATGCGCTACGCATGCTGGGTATGGCCGGGGTGGCCGTCGCGGGTGCCGGCAGCCTGTTCGGCTCGGCCGGCCAGCTGTTCGCCGCAGAGGCCGGTAAGCCGGGCAAAGGCAAGCGTGGTGGGCGTATCAAGGTCGCCACTGCCACCAGCTCGACCGCCGATACGCTGGATCCGGCGAAGGGTGGTAATTACACCGACTACTGTCGCCACAACATGTTCTATAACGGCCTGACCACGTTGGACGCTTCACTGACGCCGCAGATGACCCTGGCGGAGTCGTTCGATACCAGCGATGCGATTTCCTGGACCATTAAACTGCGTAAGGACGTCGTCTTCCATGACGGCAAGCCATTGACCTCGGCCGATGTCGTCTATTCATTGACCCGCCACAAGTTGCCGGAGACTGGCTCCAAGGTACTGACCATCGCCCAGCAGTTCGTGGAAGTGAAGGCTACCGGGCCGCATGAAGTGCAAATCCGCCTGGCCAGCGCGAACGCCGACCTGCCGGCCATTCTCGCTACGACGCACTTCCTGATCGTGCGTGACGGCACCACCGATTTCGCTATCGCCAACGGCACCGGGCCTTTCAAGTGTGCGGAATTCCAGCCGGGTGTGCGTTCGATTGCCGCGCGCAACGCCAGCTATTGGAAGCCGGGCCTGCCCTATCTGGACGAGATCGAATTCTTCTCGATCCCGGACGAGGCCGCTCGCATCAGTGCCCTGCTCGCCGGTGACGTGGATCTGATCAATCCGGTCAATCCGCGTTCGGTTTCGCGCATCCTGGACAATTCCAAGGTGGCGTTGATGGAGACTCCGACCGGTGGCTATACCAACCTGATCATGCGCGATGACCTGGGCCCGGTGCAGAACCCGGATTTCGTCCTGGCGATGAAGCATCTGCTCGATCGCAAACAGATCAATCGGGCTGCCTTCCGTGGCTACGGCAAGATCGCCAACGACCAGCCGATCGCCCCAGGCAGTCGTTACTATTTCGCCGGTCTGCCACAGCGCGAGTACGACCCGGAGAAGGCCAAGTTCCACCTGCAGAAATCCGGACTGGCCGGCCGTCCGCTGCCCATCGTGGCTTCCGAAGCGGCTACCGGCTCGCTGGACATCGCTCAGTTGCTGCAGCTATCGGGACAACAGATAGGGCTCAAGCTGGATATCAAACGGATGCCGGCAGACGGCTACTGGTCCAATCACTGGATGAAGCATCCGCTGGGCTTCGGCAACATCGGCGCGCGTCCGACCGCCGATCTGATGTTCAGCCTGTTCTACAAGTCCGATGCCGGCAACAACGAATCGGGTTGGAAAAACGAGCAGTTCGACCAGTTGCTGCTCGCCGCGCGCGGCGAGACCGACGACGCCAAACGTAAGCAGATGTATGCCGATATGCAGGTGCTGGTGCATGAACACTGCGGTATCGGTATTCCGCAGTTCAACAGCAGCCTCGACGGCCACAATGCCAAGCTGAAAGGTCTTACCCCTCATCCACTCGGTGGTTTGATGGGCTACATGTTCGCCGAGCACGCCTGGCTGGATGCCTGAGCGATTGGTGCAGCGATAGCTCGATAACCAAGGCGTCGCCTGCGGGTCATGCAGGCGCCGTCGTCAAGTAAAGGGATCAATTATGAACAGCACCATTGCACGCCTTGTTGCCAGTCGGCTGGCTGTGGGCGTGCTTACGCTGCTTATCGTGTCGCTGGTGGTGTTTTTTCTCACCAGCCTGTTACCGGGCGACGCGGTCCAGGAACAGCTCGGTCAAGAGGCTACTCCGGAAGCGGTGGCGGCGCTGCGCGCGCTCTTGGGTCTGGATCAACCCGTGCACCTGCGTTACTTGCACTGGTTGGGTGGGCTGATCACCGGCAATCCCGGCGTTTCCCTGGTCAACGGCATGCCGGTCGACGACATGATCGCCAGCCGACTGCCTAATACCCTGAGGCTGGCAGCGGTAACCGCGCTGGTCTCGGTGCCGCTGGCGCTGACCATAGGTATTCTGTCGGCGATGTATCGCGGCTCAATCTTCGACCGTTACAGCAATATGCTGGCGGTGTTCGCCGTCTCCGTGCCGGAGTTTCTGATCGCCACCATCGCGGTGCTGATCTTCGCGGTCAAGCTGGGCTGGCTGTCGGCGCTGTCGCGCAACGTCGAGGTCGAATCGCTCGGCGAACTGGTGCGTGTCTACGCGCTACCGGTGTTGACGCTGTGCTGCGTACTGACGGCGCAGATGGCACGCATGACGCGGGCCGCGGTGATCGATCAGCTCAGCGCCTCCTATGTCGAGATGGCGATACTCAAAGGGGCACGGCCGATGCGGGTGGTGCTTCGTCATGCGCTGCCCAATGCGATCGGGCCGATCGCCAATGCCGTGGCGCTGAGCCTGTCGTACCTGTTGGGCGGCGTGGTCATCGTCGAGTCGATCTTCAATTATCCGGGCGTCGCGACGCTGATGGTGAACGGTGTGGTCACGCGTGACATGCCGCTGATACAGGCGTGCGTGATGTTGTTCAGCCTTGGTTTTCTGGTGCTGGTGCTGCTGGCTGACCTCTGTGCAATTCTATCCAACCCGAGGCTGCGCAAATGAAACCGAACAGCATTTCATCGAAATCGGGCATCGGCAGCGGCAAGGACAATGCGCTGAAGCAGGATGGACCGAACGAGCAGACCCAGACCATCACTGCGCACCGGCGCCGGTTCTCGCTGTCTTTCAGCGGCGTCATCGGTCTGCTGATCGTGACCTTCTGGGCGCTGATGGCCATCGCCGGGCCAATGTTCGCGCCCTACGATGCCAATGCCATGATCAGCGACGGTTACTTCGGCCCGCTCAGCCTGCAGTTTCCCTTGGGTACGGACTACTTGGGGCGGGACATCCTCAGCCGGTTATTGCATGGCGCGCCTTACACCATCGGTGTGGCGTTGGCGGCAACAGCGCTGGCCTGCACATCCGGTGTGGTACTGGCACTGGTGGCGGCCGCGTCCGGTGGCTGGATCGATGCACTCATAAGCCGCACCCAGGATGCGCTGATCGCGATTCCGAACAAGATTTTTGCCCTGCTGATGGTGGCGTCGTTCGGCTCCTCGGTTCCGCTGTTGCTGGCCATGGCAGCATTCGCCTATATGCCGGGTTCCTTCCGCATTGCACGTGCGGTAGCGGTGAACGTCATGACCATGGACTTTGTCCGGGTTGCGCGCACCCGCGGCGAAGCCATGCCCTACATCATCTTCATCGAGGTGTTGCCGAATATGCTGCGCCCGGTGATGACCGACTTTGGCCTGCGCTTTGTCTATGTGGTGCTGCTGCTCAGCGCCATGAGCTTCCTCGGGTTGGGCGTGCAGCCGCCGGATGCCGATTGGGGTTCGCTGGTGCGGGAAAACATCGAGGGTCTGTCCCAGGGGGCCCCGGCAGTGCTGGCACCAGCGGTCGCCATCGCCACCCTGACCATGGGGGTCAACTTGCTCATCGACAGCTTCGGCGGGCGATCCAAGCGCGAGATGGAGAAGTGAGATGAACGAAATCGTCAGGGTAAGCGGCCTGCGCGTCGCCGCACGTAACGAAGAGGGCATCGATGTACCCATCGTGCACGGTGCCGATTTCAGTCTGAACAAGGGCGAAGTACTGGCGTTGATCGGCGAGTCCGGTTCCGGCAAGAGCACCATAGCGCTGTCGCTGATGGGCTACGCCCGCTCGGGTTGTCGTATCGTCGGCGGCTCGGTACGCATCGGCGATGTCGATGTGCTCAAACTGTCGAACGCCGAGCTGGCCAAGCTGCGCGGGCGCACCGTGGCCTATATCGCGCAGAGCGCGGCTGCGGCATTCAATCCATCCAAGAGCATCATGGATCAGGTGATCGAAAGCGCGCTGATCCACGGCACCCTGTCGCGACAGCAAGCGCAGAGCAAGGCCGTCGAGCTGTTCCGCGAGCTGGCGCTGCCGGAGCCCGAGCGCATCGGCGCGCGCTATCCGCACCAGGTCTCGGGTGGGCAGTTGCAGCGGCTGATGGCGGCGATGGCGCTGATCACCGATCCGGCGCTGGTGATTCTGGATGAGCCGACCACGGCGCTGGATGTCACGACCCAGATCGAAGTGCTGCGGGCTTTCAAAAAGGTGGTGCGTGAGCGCGGCACTACGGCGATTTATGTCTCCCACGACCTGGCGGTGGTGGCGCAGATGGCTGACCGCATCGTCGTGCTGCGCGACGGCCAGATTCAGGAAAACAACCCTACCGAACAGATCCTCGCCGCGCCTGAACACCCCTATACCCGCAGCCTGCTGGCCGCGATAAGGCCGGCGGCGCGTCAGGGGGCGGGCGATCAAGAGGCTGCTTCGACGGAAGAGGATGTGCTGCTCGACATTCATGGTTTGGAGATTTGCTACGGTACCAAGAAGGTGCTGCAGGATGTCGATCTGAAGATCCGCCGCGGTGCGGCAGTCGGCGTGATCGGCGAGTCGGGGTCGGGAAAAACCACCCTGGCACAGGCCATCGCCGGCCTGGCGCCGTCCTCGGCCGGACGCATCCTGCTGGACGGCCAGCCGCTCAGCAGGACGCTGACCGGTCGCACCCGCGAGCAGTTCCGCCGCGTTCAATTCGTCTTCCAGAACGCCGATACGGCGCTCAATCCAAAGCACAGCATCGAGCAGATCCTCGGTCGTCCGCTGCGTTTCTACCACAGCATGAAGGGCGCGCAGCGCCAGCGCCGGGTGGTCGAGCTGCTGGAGCTGGTGCAGCTGCCGGCAAGCATCGCGCAACGCCGGCCCGGCGAGTTGTCCGGCGGGCAGAAGCAGCGCGTCAACCTGGCGCGCGCGCTGGCGGCGGAGCCGGATCTGATCCTCTGCGATGAAGTGACCTCGGCGTTGGATACCGTGGTCGGTGCGGCGATCCTGGAGCTGCTGCGCGACCTGCGCCGCGAACTGGGGGTTTCCTACCTGTTCATCAGCCATGACATCTCCACCGTGCGCGCGCTATGCGACGAAATAGTGGTGATGTATAGCGGCCACAAGGTCGAGGCCGGCGCTTGCGAGTCGTTCGCCCAGGTGCCGTTCCACCCCTACACCAACCTGTTGACCAATTCGGTGCCGGAGCTGCGCCAGGGCTGGCTGGAAAAGTGTGGGGCCGCTCACGGAGCGCTGCCGCCGATCGGCGCGGTGGACCAGGTCGCGCACCTTTGCCCGTTCCTCAGCCGCTGCCCGGTGCGTATCGACGGATTGTGCAATCGCAGCGCGCCACCACGACGAAGCATCGCCGGCGGTAGCGAGATTCTGTGCCATCACGAAAGTGCCGAGCTGCTCAGCGCGCAGCAAGCTGTGAGCAATATCAAACTGGTGGGTAGCTACGCATGAGCGCGCGCTTCGTCCGTTTGGCCGAGCATGAGCGCGCAACGGTCAGGCTAATGGTCGACGGCGAGCCCGTCGACGCCTTGCAGGGCGACACGCTGATGGTTGCCCTCTTGACCCATGGCTCGGCACTGCGCCAGTCGGAATTCGATCCGGGGCGACGTGCCGGTTTCTGCTTGATGGGTGCCTGCCAGGATTGCTGGGTCTGGACCCGCGGCGGCGAGCGTCTACGCGCTTGTTCCAGCGAGGTCCGCGAGGGCCTGGATATCGTCACCAAACAACCGGAGGCGATATGGCCACTGCGCGGCTGAAAAACCTGCAGAAGGACGGCGTACGGGTGGTGATAGTCGGTGCCGGGCCGGCAGGGACTCGCTGCGCCGAGACCCTGGTGGCAGCGGGTATCAGGCCGATTCTGCTGGACGAGAACCGCCGCGATGGCGGGCAGATCTACCGCCGTCAACCCGAGGGCTTCAGCCGCGATTACGCCACTCTCTACGGTAGCGAGGCGGACAAGGCCAGGGCGCTGCACCAAAGCTTCGACCGCCTGCGCGAGCAGGTCGATTACCGGCCCGACACCCTGGTATGGAGCCTGACGCCGGGCCAGCTGTGCTGCGTCAGCCAGGGCAAGCACACGACCGTCGATTACGATGCGCTGATTCTCTGCACCGGGGCCACCGACCGGCTGATGCCCGTCGAGGGTTGGCAGTTGGCCGGTACCTACAGCCTGGGCGGCGCGCAGATCGCGCTGAAGGCGCAGGCGGTGTCGATCGGTCGGCGGGTGGTGTTTATGGGCAGTGGGCCGCTGCTGTATCTGGTCGCCAGCCAGTATCTCAAGGCCGGTGCCGAGGTGGCCGCGGTGCTCGATACCTCGCCGCTGCGCAAGCGCATCGCGGCCCTGCCCAAATTGCTCGCACGTCCCAGGGTGCTGTTCACCGGGATGAAACTGCTGGCCAAGCTTTATCTGGCCGGTATCCCGGTTCATCTGGGGATCAGCCCTTTGCAAGTATTGGGCGATGCGGCCAGCGGCGTAAGCGCCGTGCGTGTGCGCACGGCCCGCGGCGATAGCCTGCAGATCGACTGCGATGCAGTCGCCCTCGGTTACCACCTGCGCCCGGAAACCCAGCTGGCCGATCTGGCCGGTTGCCGTATGCGCTTCCATGAAGCGTCGCAACAGTGGGTGCTGGATACCGACGAAGAGGGGCGCACCTCGGTCAGCGGCGTGTATGCCGCTGGCGACGGCGCGCGGATTCGTGGCGCCGATGCGGCGGAGCATGCCGGACGCCTGGTGGCGCTGGCTCTGTTGCAGGATCTGAAACAACCGGTGCATGGCGAAGCGCTGGCATTGCAGCGTCGCGTCCTGACGGTGATGGATGAGTTCAGCCGCGGGCTTTACCAGGCTTTTCCCTGGCCGGCTGCCCAGGCCAAGGCCTTGCCGGACCAGGCCATCGTCTGCCGTTGCGAAATGATCACCGCCGGCGAGTTGCGCGACGCGGTGCGAGAGAAGGGCGCCTGCGAGGTCAATCGGGCCAAGGCGTTCAGCCGAGTCGGCATGGGCCGCTGCCAGGGCCGCTACTGCGCCCAGGCCGGTGCCGAGGTGATAGCCGCCGCCGCGGGCGTGGCCGTGCAGGAGGTCGGCCGGCAACGCGGCCAGGCACCGGTCAAACCCCTTGCGATGTTTACCGAGGAAGCGATGCCCAGCAAGGAGATGTCGTCATGACCCCGCAACAAGCCGATGTACTGATTGTCGGCGGCGGTCTGATGGGCGCGGCGGCGGCGTTTTTTCTGCGTCAGCGCGGCCAGTCGGTGATCCTCCTCGAGCGCGACCAGATCGGCCAATACGCCAGCGGGGTCAACTTCGGCAACGTGCGGCGCCAGGGGCGTTTTCTCGGCCTGTTGGATCTGGCCAATCGCTCCTTCGCGCTGTGGAAGCGCCTGCCGGAACTGATCGACGACGACCTCGAGTTCGTCGCCAGCGGGCACATGCGGGTGTGCTATCGCGAGGACGAGATCGCCGAGCTGGAAGCCTATGCCGCGGCGCCCGAGGCGCGCGAGCTGGACCTGAAAATCTACAGCGGCCGCGAGCTGCACGAGCGCTTCCCGTTCCTCGGCCCGGAGGTCAAGGGCGGCTCCTATGCGCCGCACGACGGCCACGCCAATCCGCGCCTCGCCGCGCCGGCCTTCGCCCGCGCCGCACAGCGCGCCGGGGCGATCGTCGAGGAGCGCTGCGAGGTGACTAGCGTACAGAAGGTCGGCGGGCAGTTCCGGGTGACCACCGGCGACGGCCGCGAGTACCGCGCCGAGCAGTTGCTGATCACCGCTGGCGCCTGGGGCGAGAAGCTCTCCGCGCAGTTCGGCGAGCCGGTGCCGCTGGTCACCAAAGGGCCGCAGATGTCGGTCACCGAGCCGGTGCCCTATGCGCTGAAGACGGTGATCGGCGTGTACACCAAGATCCCCGAGGAAGTGCTGTATTTCCGCCAGATCCCCCGCGGCAACATCATCATCGGCGGCTGTAACCACAGCAAGCCGGATATGCTCAACCGCCGCGCCCACTTCGAGCCGCAGAGCCTGCTCAAGCAGCTGCAGCAGATGCGCCGGTTGGCGCCGCAGATGGCCAACCTGAACATCATCCGCACCTGGAGCGGCATCGAGGGGTACGTCGCGGACGCCCTGCCGATCATGGGCCCCAGCGGCAAGGTCGACGGCCTGCATTACGCCTTCGGCTTCAGTGGTCACGGCTTCCAACTGGGCCCGGGTGTTGGCGACGTAATGGCCGAGCTGATCAGTACCGGCAGCACCAGCACCTATATCGCCCCCTTCAATATCAGCCGCTTCGCCAGTGCGGCCAAGCAACGGAGCAAGGCCTCATGAGACCGCGGGCATTGGAAATCCTCAAACGACTGATCGCTTTCGACACCGTGTCCTCGGAGTCCAACCTGGCGCTGATCGACTATGTGCGCGAGCTGCTGCTGAGCAAGGGCATCGAGTCGTTGATCGTCCAGGACGAGAGTGGGCGCAAGGCCAACCTGTTCGCCAGCGTTGGCCCGCGCGATGTGCCGGGCATCCTGCTGTCCGGGCATACCGATGTGGTGCCAGCGGCGGGGCAGGCCTGGAGCTTGCCGGCATTCCAGGCGACCCTGAAAGACGGGCGGATCTACGGCCGCGGCAGCTGCGACATGAAGGGCTTTATCGCCCTGGCCGTCGATACCATGCTCGCCGCGGCCGATAGTCCGTTGAGCCGGCCCCTGCAGCTGGCCCTCTCGCATGACGAAGAAATCGGCTGCGTCGGTGTGCGCCGTCTGCTCGATGTGCTGCACCTGGCTCCGGTGCGGCCGTTCCTGTGCATCGTCGGCGAACCGACCGAGATGCAGTTCGTCCTCGGTCATAAGGGCAAGGGCTCATACCGCGCCCTGTGCCGCGGCCAGGAAGCCCACTCGTCCCTGGCGCCGCGCTCGGCCAACGCCATCCACCTGGCTTGCGACTTTATCGCCGGGCTGCGCGAGGGCCAACGGCGCCTGCAACAGCAGGGCGCGCACGACACGGATTACGACGTGCCCTACAGCACCGTGCATGTCGGGCAGATCGCCGGCGGCAAGGCGCTGAATATAGTGCCGAACCTGTGCAGCCTGGATTTCGAGGTGCGCAACCTGCCGGCCGACGACCTCGATCAGTTCCTCGAACAGATGCGTGAGCACGCGCAAATGATCGTCGGCGAAGCCAAGCGTCTTTCCAACGTTGCCGCCATCGAGATCGAAACCTTGAACATCTACCCCGGCCTCGATACCCATCCGAGCGTTGAGGCCGTGCGCTTCTTGAAGAACTTCGCCCCCGCGGATACCGGCAGCGCAAAAGTCTCCTTCGGCACCGAGGGCGGTTTGTTCAACCAGCGCCTGGATGTGCCGGTGGTGGTCTGCGGGCCGGGCTCCATCGAACAAGCGCACAAGCCCGACGAATTCGTCGAACTGAGCCAGATGGATGCCGGAGAGCGCTTTCTCGATGGGCTGCTCGGTTCGTTGAAGCTGTAACAACGGCGCTCTAGTCCCCGCCTTCCGCGATAAAGCCCCTGACGATTTCTCGCCCGAGAAAGGGGCGAGTGTGCCTGCGAAGGCCGCTGCCTTAGCTGAAAACAATAACCAAAAAAGCGGGACCGCCGCGTCACCTCGCGGGTTCCTGACAATACTCCGGGAGTCCGTCCATGAAAGTCCTCGAACGTCTGTCTTTCTCCGCCAAGTTCGCCTTGCTCGGTCTGTTGACCCTCGTGCTGATCGCCGTGCCATCCACCCTGTACGTGCTTGGCGCGCTGCACAGCGGCCGCCAGGCCGACCGGGAAGAGCAGGGTGTCGTGCCGGTGCAGGCACTGTTGCGTCTGGTTGCGCTGACCCAGCAGCATCGCGGTTTGGCCGCCACTGTGCTCGGCGGTGACAGCACGCTGCAACAGGCTCGTCTGGCCAAACAGGCCGAGCTGCAGCGCGCCTTCGAGGCGAGTGAGCAGGCGCTGCGCGCGGCCGAGGTCGGGGCGGATCTAATCAGCGTCTGGCGCCAGGTCCGCGAGCAATGGCAAGAACTCTCCAAGCAGGTCGGCCAGGGCAGCATCGACGCCAGGCAGAGCATGCAACGACATTCGCAACTGATCGCCTCCAGCCTGTTGATCGAGGATGCTTTGCTCGATCATTTCGAACTGGCTCTGGACCCGGACCTGGAAACCTACTCGCTGATCGCCGCTGCGCTGATCGAAATGCCGCAAACCGCTGAGCTATTCGGCCAATTGCGCGGCTTCGGTGCCCTGTACCTGATGCAGGGACGAATTCTGCCGGAGCAACAGGGCGCCTTGATGGGGCTCACCGCCCAGGCGTTCGCCAGTTCTGAGCGGATGGGCCGGGCCTTCGCCAAGGCCGCTGCCGCGTCCCCGGCGCTCGCCGCCATGTTGGAGGAACCGCTGGCGGCATTGCGCGAGCAGATCCAGCAGGTTCTGGCATTGACCGATAAGGAGCTGATCGCGGCCATTGAGCTGGATTTTTCCAGCGGCGGTGCCGGCCTTAAGGTGACATACCCGACCGCGGACTACCTGGCCGCTTATGACCAGCCGATCGAGACGATGCGCGCACTCGGCGACTCCTCGTTGGCGATGCTCGACCAGGCACTGACGGCACGCCGTGACCGCCATCGGCAGCGCACCCTGCTGATGTCCGCAGGGTTGCTGGCGCTGCTGTTGGTCGGCGGCGGCTTGGCCACGTTTATCGTGTTGCGCCTGCTCAAACAGCTGGGCATCGCCATGGCCGCCGCCGAACGGATCGCCAAGGGCGACCTGACCCAGGCGCTCGATACCGCGGGTCTGGATGAAGCGGCGCGTCTGCTGCAGGCATTGCAGCGCATGCAAACGGACCTGCGCGGCACCGTCAGCCAGGTGGTGAATTCCGCCGAGCGGCTGGGTTCGACTTCCGAGGCGCTGAACGCGGTGACCGAGGACACCAGCCGTGGTCTGCATCGGCAGAGCGGTGAACTCGACCAGGCGGTGACTGCCGTCACCGAGCTGACCACCGCGATCGAAGAGGTGGCGCGCAATGCCGCCTCGGCCTCGGAGGTATCCCAGGCTGCCGACCGCTGCGCCCGCGAAGGCCAGGGCAGCGTCACCCGCACGGTCGGCTCGATCGAAGCGCTGACCGGCGAGATGGCGCATACCGCCGAGGCCCTGCAAGCCCTGGCGAGCCAGATAGGCGGTATCGGCTCGGTGCTGGATGTGATTCGCGGGATCGCCGAGCAAACCAATCTATTGGCCTTGAATGCCGCGATCGAGGCGGCCCGGGCGGGCGAAAGCGGTCGCGGCTTCGCCGTGGTGGCGGACGAGGTGCGGGCCTTGGCGCAAAGAACCCAGGAGTCGACCAAGCAGATCGAGACCATCATCGGCTCGGTGCAGCAAGGCAGCCAGGGCGCGCTGCGTTCCATGCACAGCAGCAATGAGAAAACCCAGGACACCCTGGCACTCGCGCGCGCGGCGGGCATTGCATTGACTGCCATCGTCGAGGCGATCGGCCAGATCAACGAACGCAACCAGAGCATTGCCAGCGCCACCGAGGAGCAATCCTACGTGGCCCGCGAGGTGGACAGTAACCTGTTGAATATCCGCGATGTGTCCGTGCAGACCACGGCCGGGGCCAAGCAGACCCGCACCTCCAGCCTGGAACTCGCCGGCCTGGCTGGCGAGCTGAGCGGAATGATCAAGCACTTCAATATCTGAGCGGCACTGGCAGGCCGTTAAAGCAGCCCGCCGCAGTCTGGTGGGAGGGGCTTTAGCCGCGATTCTTTCAGCTCGTAGATACCGTCTTGTTTTTCAGTGTGCAAGAGCCTTTTCGACATCAAATGGCTC
>CBIHLF010000009.1:0-132827 GCA_966210435.1 uncultured Pseudomonas sp.
ACCCGTTACCCATGTCTCCCGACAGGCGTTACCCATGTATACCGGCTGAACACCGTGCGCACCAGATGTCCGTGGACAATGGTGCGCATGGCGCACCCTACGGACCCCGGTCATCTCAAACTTAGTGGCGATAGCTGAATGCAACACACTATTGGGACAGAGCCTTTTATTTGAAATCCCGACTCGGCACCGAGAGCCCGGCCAGCAGTGGCGTCAGGTCGCGCAGACGGCCGGCGATCAGGTGACGCACGCCGCTTTCTTCTTCGAGGCGGCCGTTGACCTGCAGCAGCTGCGACTCGTGCAACTCGCGGCGCTGGCGCTGTGCCAGGTCGTGCCAGACCACCACGTTGATCATGCCGAACTCGTCTTCCAGGGTGACGAACACCACGCCGCTGGCGGTTTGCGGGCGCTGTCGGCCGATCACCAGGCCGGCCACGGCGACCGCTCGGCCATGCTCGATTGTGGCCAGTTCGCGCGAGCTGCGGCAGCGCCGGATGCGCAGTTGCTCGCGCAGCAATGTCAGCGGGTGCGGGCCCAGGGTGGTGCCGAGGGTGGCGTAATCGGTATGCAGGTCCTCGCCGATCGAGGGTTGCGGCAGCTCTACTTGAGGCTCTTCCTGATCCGCCGTGGCGGCATCCGAGGTAGCCGCAAACAGCGCCAGCTGCGGTTCGACCCCGGCCACTGCCCAGCGCGCCTGGTGGCGATGGCCGGCCAGGCCATGCAGGGCGCCGGCATCGGCCAGCAAGGCGCTGGCGCGATCGTCCAGCTGGGCGCGTCTGCAGAGATCGGCGATCTCGCGGAAGGGCATGGCCGCTCGGGCCTGCTCGATGCGCTCGGCATCGGCCTGGCGAAAACCGCCGATCATCCGCAGGCCCAGGCGAATCGCCGGTTGTGCGCCGGGGCCGGGCTCCAGGCTGCAATCCCAGTTGCTATGGCGTACATCCACCGGGCGGGTTTCGATGCGGTGGCGCCGCGCGTCCTGCAGCAACTGGTCCGGGGTGTAGAAGCCCATCGGCCAGCTGTTGATCAGGGCGCAGGTATAGGCGGCTGGCTCGTGGCATTTCAGCCAGCAACTGGCGTAGGTCAGCAGGGCGAAACTGGCGGCGTGGGATTCCGGGAAGCCATAGCTGCCAAAACCCTTGATCTGCTCGAAGATGCGTGCGGCGAACTCGGCCGTGTAGCCGTTCTTCAGCATGCGTTCCGACAGCCGCTTCTGGTGCGGTTCCAAGCCGCCGTGACGCTTCCAGGCGGCCATCGAGCGGCGCAACTGGTCGGCCTCCCCTGGGGTGTAGTCGGCGGCGATGATCGCCAGCTCCATCACCTGCTCCTGGAACAGCGGCACGCCCAGGGTGCGCTCGAATACCGCGCGCAGGCGTGGCGGGTAGCTGATCGGCTCCTCTTTGTTACGCCGGCGTAGGTAGGGGTGAACCATGTCGCCCTGGATCGGCCCGGGGCGGACGATGGCCACCTCGATCACCAGGTCGTAGAAGTTCTGCGGCCTAAGCCTGGGCAGCATGGCCATCTGCGCACGCGACTCGATCTGGAATACCCCGACGGTATCGGCGCGGCTGATCATCGCGTAGGTGGCGGCGTCGTCCGCGGGGATGCTGGCGATGCTCAGATCGCGGCCGCGGTAGTCGCGCAGCAGGTCGAAGGTACGGCGCAGGGCGCTGAGCATGCCGAGGGCGAGCACATCGACCTTGAGCAGGCCGACCAGATCGAGGTCGTCCTTGTCCCACTGGATGATGGTGCGCTCGGCCATGGCCGCATTCTCCACCGGCACCAGGGTTTGCAACGGCTGTTCGGAGATGACGAAGCCGCCGGGGTGTTGCGACAGATGACGGGGGAAGCCGATCAGCTCGCCGGTCAACGCCAGCACCCGGCGCATGATCGGGCTCTGTGGGTCGAAGCCGGCCTCGGCCAGGCGCTCGAGCGGCGGCGCCTTGTCGCTCCAGCGTCCGCAACAATTGGCCAGGGCATTGATCTGATCCGCCGGCAGGCCCAGCACCCTGGCCACGTCGCGCACCGCGCCGGCGCCGTGATAGGTGCTGGCCACCGCGGTGAGGGCGGCGCGGTCGCGGCCATATCGGCGAAAGATGTACTGGATGACTTCCTCGCGACGTTCGTGCTCGAAGTCGACATCGATATCCGGCGGCTCGTTGCGCTCCTTGGAGAGGAAACGGGCGAACAGCATGTTCGATGTGATCGGGTTCAGCTCGGTGATGCCCAGCACGTAGCAGACCACCGAGTTGGCCGCCGAGCCGCGACCCTGACAGAGGATGTGCTGGCTGCGGGCGAAACGGACGATGTCGTGCACGGTGAGGAAGTAGCTTTCATAGCCCAGCTCGGTGATCAGCGCGGTTTCCGTTTCGATCAGCTGCCGGGCCTTTTCGGGGATGCCACCAGGCCAGCGCCAGGCCGCGCCCTCTGCGCACAGGCTGCGCAGCCAGGTGCTCGGCGTATGCCCCGCGGGCACTAGCTCGCGCGGGTATTGGTAGCGCAGCTGGCCGAGGTCGAAGGTGCAGCGCGCGGCGATAGCCAGGGTCTCGGCCAGCAATTCGGGTGGATAGAGCTGCGCCAGTGCCTGAGGCGGACGCAGGTGGCGTTCGCCATTTGGGAACAGGCGATGGCCCGCCTCGGCCACGCTGCAGTGGTGACGGATCGCCGTCATCACATCCTGCAGGGCGCGACGGCCACGGGCATGCATATGCACATCGCCGGCGGCGACCGCGGGAATCCCCAGGGTCGCGGCCAGCGCCAGCATCCGGCGCAGTTGCCCGGCGTCGTCGGCGCCGCGGTGCAGCTCGACCGCCAGCCACAGGCGTTCGGCGAACAGGTCGCGCAGCCATTGCCCGTATTCGGGCTGGGCGCTGTCAGCCTCGACCCAGAGCGCCAGCAGCCCATCCAGCGGCGCGGCGAAATCCTCGCGCAGCGCGCGGTATTGGCCTTTGGCCGCGCGCCGCCGGGCATTGGTGATCAGCCGGCACAGGGCTTGGTAGCCGGCGAGGTTTTCCGCCAGCAGGACGGTCTTGGGGCCGTTTTCGATGCGTATCTCACTGCCGACGATCAGCTTCAGGTCGCTTTCCTTGGCCGCCTGCCAGGCGCGCACTATGCCGGCCAGGCTGCATTCGTCGGTGATCGCCAAGGCCTGGTAGCCATGGCGCTTGGCCCGCTCGAACAGCTCCTGGGCGCTGGAGGCGCCGCGTTGGAAGCTGAAGTTGGACAGGCAGTGCAATTCGGCATAGCCCGGATCGGCTGCCTCGGCTCGGGCTTCCTGCTTCGTTCCACCTTCTGCATCCATGCAGCCGTCGCCTAGGTTTTTCAACGGCCTGTCGGTGTTCATGCGAACCAGCCATGAATCAGCAGCGGGCCGTTGTCGCCTACTGTGCGATAGGCCCAGGCGCGCTGCCCGCTGCGGGTTTCGATCAGGTAATAGTCGCGGCGCATATCGCCGCCGTCCCACCAGCCGGACTCGATCCTCTCCGGGCCGGCGAGAATGCGTGGCGTCGCTTCCTGGAGAATCTGCGGCTCGCGCAGCAACCAGCCGGGGCGTGGCGCTGCCGGGCCGGTCGCGCCGGGCTTGCTATCGGTTTCTGCCTGCCAGGCGCACTCGGGCCGGTGATCGGCTTTGGCCCGCAGGCCGTGCAGCGCTTCATCGCCGAGGCGCGCACGTAGCCGTTCGCGCAATTGCTGCCAGGGCAGGTTCTGTTGCGGCCGCTCGTCGAACAACAGGCGGTGTTCCGGGGCGAAGGCCGGCAGGTCGCGCGCGACCAGACGCAGGCTGCGCACTGGCGCGACCACCTGTATTTGTTCGAGGCGACCGCGCGCCACTTCGAAGAGCATGCCCGCCTCGCGCTCGGCGCCGAGCAGGCCTACCGCCACCTTCGAATCCTCGCGCCCGGCATGTTCCAGATGCAGGCTGAAGCGTTGTACGCCGCTGTCGCGCCCGGCGAGAAAGGCCGCCAGGTCAGCGGTCAGGCGGCGCAGGGGAAACAGCAGCGCCTGGTGCGATTCGACGTCGAAGTTCAACTCGATGCGCAGGTCGAACTGATCCGGCGGCTTGTAGTAGTCCAGGGCCTGCGGCCGCTCGCCCAGCAGGCTGTCGAGGTGGCGCAACAACTCGGCCGGAAAGCGCCGCGCCAGGCCATTGCGGGGTAATGCCAGCACCTGATGCAGACGGCGCAGGCCCATGCGCAGCAACGTGGTCGATATTTCGCGGGGCAGGCCGCTGCGTTCGACCGGCAGTTGGCCGATGGCTTGGCGCAGTTCCTCCGCGCTGGCGACCGCCAGGCCGTCGTGGGCGTTAGCCAGCACCCGTGCGGCCAGCGGGTTGGGCGCGGCGACTAGACGATGGCGAAAGCCCAGGGCGGTCAGTTCCTCGCGCAGGCGCGCCTCGAAGCGTGGCCAGGGGCCGAACAGGGCGAAGCTGGACTCGACTTCCAGCAGCAGCGCGCGCGGGTAATCCAGGCTGACCTGGGAGCTGAAGCGGTAAGCCCAGGCGGCGAGAAAACGCTGCCAATCTTCGATCTGCGCGGGGTCGTATTCGGCCGTGGCGAAGTCTTGGCTCAGCGCCTGGGCGGCATTCAGGGATTGCCCCGCGCGCAGACCGAGCGCCCGCGCCGCCGGATTGAGCGTTTGCAACACCCGCCGCTGCGGCGTGCCGGCGAGCAGCACCAGCGGCCGCTCGGGCTCGGGGTGCCGGCGCAGCACGCCATCGAGCGCCAGTTGCGGCAGCAGGATGCAGGCCCAGCGCAGGCTCATCGCAACGCCCACTGCGTGTGTGAAATAGGCGCCGCCGTGGCCAGGCCGCCGCGGCATTTCAAAACCCGTAGTTGCGTCGCTTCCACGGCCAGTCGCAGCGCCGCCGGTGATGGATTGACCGCTTCGGCCAGCGGGCGATAGGCGAAGGCCAGGGTCTGCCCGGTTTCCGCGGCGATCTGTAAGCGGCGCAGGGCGCGATCATCCGCCTGCTTCGGCCAGCACAGCACCGCGCCGCAACTACCCGAGCGCAGGCATTGCTCGGCGGCCCAGAGCGCGTCGCGCGGGCTGGCCTCGATCAACGTCAGCCAACGCAAATCCACCCCGGCGGCCAGCCAGGCGGGCGGGTAGGGCAGATGAGGCGGCGCCACCAGCACGATGCGCTCCGCCGCCTGGCTCAGGCGCGCCAGGGTCGGCCAGAGCAATTGCAATTCGCCGATACCCTCGGCGCCGCACAGAATCTCGCTCAGCGCCGCGGCGGGCCAGCCGCCGCTCGGTAACAGTGCATCCAGCACCGCATGGCCGGTCGGCTGCAGATTTGTCGGCGCCCCTTGCGGCTGGCCTTTCCACACCCGTCGCTCGAGTAACAGCGTATCGAGTGCCAGCACCGCGCCGCTCATCGTGGCCACCACACCTGCCCGGGCCTTACCCATGCAGGGCAAGACAGCGGGTATACGGGTGCAGGAACGGGGATGAAAAGCATAACGACGACTTCAAATTAACTGTATGTGCATACAGTATTTTATCCGCCGGATTTAGCGCAAGTCAGATTGCTATCAAGGGGATGAGCGGGGCGTCCTCCCTGGGTTGCAGCGGCGATGCCCGCGTCGCTGCGGGCCATCGCTCGGGAACTCAAAGTCCCCGGCAGGTATCGCCGAAAGCGCGAATCAGGGCGGTGCGGTGCAGGGCGTCGAGCTTTTGTTGCTCGGCCTGGGCCTCGATGGCGCCGTACAGTCGCTCGTGGCAGGTGCCTTGCTGCAGTTCCGTCAGCGCCGGGGCGAGGGTTTGCAGCAATTCCTGATTGAGCAGGTTGAGGCGGGTGCGGATTTCCTCAAGTGGCATGGGCGGCGCACCGTCGCTGCTCAAGGATGCGGCCAGCAGTTGATACTGGATCAGCTTGTTGGCTTCCATCTGCCAGCGGAAGAAGGAGACGACCTGCTTGGGGGCCAGATGGTGAGTCTGCGCATGGGCGGACAACAGCGTCAGTTGTTCGGCCTCGCGCACTGCGTCCTCCACCGCCTTGCCGGTTTGCGCCTTGCTCGCGGCTACCTGGTCGGCCAGCAGCAGACGCTCGGCGCACAGCGCTACCAGCCGCTCCAGTGCCGAGTCCGTGGTGGCGTGGGCCATTAGCGGCATGCCGCAGAGCAGGGTGGAGAGAATCAAGTAACAGCCGAAACGGCGCATGAGAGTGTCCTGGCAGAGATGCGGGGTGCAACGCTAGCGGACTGGCACGAGCCCCGGCAAGCGCGATGGTGTCAGCGATCGCCCTGTTGTTCCGATTGCAGCAGGCGCGGCTGGAACATGCCGTCGGCAAGCAGGCGGACGGGCTCTTCCCCGTCCTCTTCCCGGGCGAGGAATTCACGCACGACCTGGGCGGTTCGCCAGGCGCTGGTTACCACGAAAAAATGCCCTTCGCCCTGTAGGACGTGGACCTCGGCACGGCGAATGGAGCCACGCAAAATATGCGCGTTGTACAACCGCACCAGGGTGTCGCGTTCGCCGGTGAGAATCAGCGTGCGCTGGCGTAGACGGAACAGCCGCAGCAGGCTGGTCCAGCCGGCCAGGGCGGCGAGTTGATGGTAGTAGGCGCGTGGGTTGACCGTGAGCATGCCGTTGACCACGCCGAAGCGCAGCAGCGCCTGTACCGAATTGCGCGAGCCGCCTTGCTTGCCTGGCCTGGCCCTGTTGCGTTTGCCGAAAAAGGCCAGGATGTCGGCTGGCTTCATCAGCATCGCCGGGCCCGCGGAGGTCGCCGCGAGTATCAGTCGGCGCACCATATTCGGGTGGCGCAGGGCGAACTCCTGGGCCAGGGCGCCGCCCCAGCTCACGCCGAATACATCCGCCTGCTCGACGCCCAGGCGTTGCAGCAGTTCGGCGATCAGGTCGGCATGGCGCGGCAAACGCATCGGCCAGGTCGGCATCTGCGATTTACCGACTCCTGGCACGTCGAATGTAATGGTCTGGTAGTCCTGCAGTTCATCGCGCAAGGGGTCGAAGGTGCGGATCAGGCCGCCCAGCCCATTGAGCAAGAGCAGTGGCGGGCCTTCGCCGCGGATGGAGACGTTCAAAGCCAAACCGTTGATGGTGATGGTATGCGTCGGCATGGTTTCCCTCCCTTGGGCTGCCCGCTGTTTTAGACAGCGTCTACCGTTTGTGTTGCAGGAATTGGCGGCAATTCATTGACCGCGCCATGGCGAGGCGCACGAGCGCATGGAAAAGCGACTTGCCTCGCTACGCGGAGGCCGCACTGACTATCATCAAGTCATCCACGCCCATCGAGAATCGAAAGTCATGCGCGCCATCCTGTTTGTTGTGTTTCTCGGCCTCGTGCCCGGCCTTTCATCCAGCACCATGGCCGCCGAGGCGGTGGAGATCGAGACGCTGTTGCAGACCAGTCAATCCTGGGATGGCACGCCCTACCAGGGCTACTCCGGCGGGCAGCCCGAGCCGACCCTGGTGAAATTCAGCATTCCCGCCAATACCACCCTGGCCTGGCATACCCACGCGGTAATCAATATCGGCTATGTACTCAGCGGCGTGTTATTCGTCGAAAAGCAGAACAGCACCGACAAGCTGGTGCTGCACGCCGGCGATAGCCTGGCCGAACTGGTGGGCATCGCGCATCGCGGCTATACCACCGAGCAGCCGGTCGAACTGCTGGTGTTCTATGCCAATAGCCGGGGGCTGCCGCTGAGCAGCCGCGTGCCGTAACGCTTCACCTGGGCAGCCGCTGCCAGGGCCAGCGCCCTTCGAGTTCAACCTCCAGGGCCATGCTCAGGAAGGTACGGATCAGCACGATCACACCGAGTACCAGCACATCGTCGAGGGTCGGCGTCATGGCCACGGTGCGCACGATATCGGCGGCGACGAGAAACTCCAGGCCGAGCAGAATGCCTCGCCCCAGATCCTGGCGAAAGCGCCGGTAGGGCGCCTCCGTCTGCCGCCCCGAGATGAAGAAACGCAGCGTCGCCCACCCCAGCCCGAGGACGATGACCAGCGCCCCGACGCCGTCGATCGTCAGCCCTACGATTTCAATGATGTCCATAAACGATGGCATGCCAATCTCCCGTGGAGGCCGGGTGCCGCATCGGTGGCGGGCGGTAATGGGTAATGCATTCGGTTGCGTTGTGCCCGCGGGGTTCCGCTAATGTTTCGCCTTCAGCCCAGGCCCCGCTCGCGCCACAGCTTGTGCGCGCTGTGGTGGAGAATTCCGTGACGCCTGGCCAGCGCGCGGCGGTCCGGGTCGTAGCCGCCGCCGATCAGCCCAACCACGGGGATATCTCGGCTAAGGCAGTGATCGAGCACCGCGGTGTCGCGGGCGGCGACGCCGGCATCGGTCAGTTGCAGGTAGCCCAGGGCGTCGTCGCGATGCACATCGACGCCGGCGTCATAGAGCAGGATATCCGGCCGGTACAGCGGCAGCAGGTAGTTGAGCGCATCGTTCACCACCTGCAGGTAGGCCGCGTCGCCCATGCCCATGGGCAGGGGGATATCCCAGTCGCTGTGCGCCTTGCGCGCGGGGTAGTTTTTCTCGCAATGCAGGGAAACGGTGATCGCCTCCGGCGTATCGGCCAGCAGACGGGCGGTGCCGTCGCCCTGGTGCACGTCGCAGTCGAAGATCAGTACGCGCCCGGCTTTGCCGCTGTGCAGCAGGTATTGGCTGACCACCGCCAGGTCATTGAAGATGCAGAAGCCGGCCGGGTGATCGTAATGCGCGTGGTGGGTGCCGCCGGCCAGGTGACAGGCCAGGCCGTGTTCGAGCGCCTTTTCGGCGGCCAGCAACGAGCCGCCGACCGCGCGCAGGGTGCGCCGGGCCAGGGCCTCGCTCCAGGGCAGGCCGAGGCGGCGTCGTTCCTCGTGGGCCAGGTCTCCCGAGCGAAAGCGTTCGATATAGGCCGGGCAATGAGCCAGGGCGAGAATATCCTCGGCGCAGCGTTCCGGGCGCAGCAGCTCGGCATCCGTGGTCAGGCCGCTGTCCACCAGGTGGTCGCGCAGCAGGCGGAACTTCTCCATGGGGAAGCGGTGCGCCGCGGGGAAGGGCGGGCTGTAGTCATCGTGATAGACCAGCGGCAGGCGCATAGAATAAGCCCTGTAGATAAATTGAAGCGCGCGGCGCCCGAGTATGGCGGGGCTGCCCGGCCCTGCTCAAGCGGAGTGACGATGGCTGACTTGATTGAATTGCACAGCGCGCGGCTGCAGCTGCGTGCCTGGCGCGCCGCGGACCTGGAACCTTTTGCGGCGCTCTGTGCGGACCCGCAGGTGATGCGCTATTTCCCCGCGCCATACAGCCGCGCCGATGTGGCGGCGATGATCCGGCGTTTTCGCCGGCATTTCGCCGAGCACGGCTTCGGCGTGTGGGCCCTGCAGCGTAAGGACAACGGCGCCTTTATCGGCTTCACCGGTATCGGTCATGTCGGCTTCGAGGCACCTTTCGGCCCAGCGGTGGAAATCGCCTGGCGCCTGGCCCACGCGCACTGGGGCCAGGGCTTCGCCAGCGAAGCGGCGCGCGCGGCCCTGGGCTGTGCCTTCGAGCAACTCGGGCTGGAGCAGGTCGTGGCCTTTACCGCGGTGGATAACCTGCCGTCGCAGCGGGTGATGCAGGCGATTGGCATGCGTCATGCCCCTGCCGAGGATTTTGACCATCCCAGGCTGGCGCCAGGCCATGCGTTGCGTCGGCATGTGCTCTATCGTTTGCGGCATGACGAGTGGCGAGGCGGGGCAATGAGCGACGACGCGGCTAGCCCGTCGGGCCGGTGAAACGGGTAAAATCGGCCGATTAGCAGGTCATTGAAAAACGTAGGCGAGGTAGGCAAGACAAGGCAAAAATAGGCGAGGAAGCGGAGTTTACGTGCTGTAAATGAGCATTCTGAGCCTGTTTTTAACGCAGTATTGCCAACGTAGGTAGTTTTTCAACGGCCTGTTAGCGCATACCACCGTCGAATACGGCCGGTTACCGAATGACGTTTTGCCGCTTTCTTGGCGGTTATTGGAGAGCATGCATGAGTCAGGTGTTGAATGAATTGGTCGCCCTGCTGACCCTCGAGACCATCGAAGAGAACCTGTTTCGCGGCGTCAGCCAGGACCTCGGCTTTCGCCAGTTGTTCGGTGGCCAGGTGCTCGGCCAGTGCGTATCGGCGGCCAGCCAGACGGTCGATCCGGCGCGCCATGTGCACTCGATGCATGGTTACTTCCTGCGCCCCGGCGATGCCGGTTTGCCGGTGGTCTATCAGGTCGACCGGGTGCGCGACGGCGGCAGTTTCAGCACCCGGCGGGTGACGGCGATCCAGAAGGGCAAGCCGATCTTCACCTGCAGCGCTTCCTTCCAGTTCGACGAGGGCGGTTTCCATCACCAGAACAGCATGCCCGAGGTACCGGGGCCGGAGCAGCTGAAGTCGGAAACCGAACTGTCGCGTATGGTCGAGGCGATGATTCCCGAGCGCATGCGCGAGCGCGCGATCAGCGAAAAACCCATCGAAATCCGCCCGGTGACGCGGATCAACCCCTTCGCTCCCGAGCCGTGCGAGCCGGTCAAGTATGTCTGGTTCCGCGCCGCCGGCGAGCTGCCGGACGAACCGCAACTGCACAAGCTGCTGCTGGCTTACGCCAGCGACTTCAACCTGCTGACCACCTCGATGCAGCCCCATGGCGTGTCGGTGTTCCAGAAGTTCATGCAGGTCGCCAGCCTCGACCACGCGCTGTGGTTCCACGCCGACCTGCGCATGGACGATTGGCTGCTCTATGCCATGGACAGCCCCTGGGCCGGCAATGCCCGCGGCTTTTCCCGCGGCAGCATCTTCAACCGCCAGGGCCAGCTGGTCGCCTCGGTGGCCCAGGAAGGCCTGACCCGAGTCCGTGAGGATTGGAAATGACATTGCGCACGGCGCGCCATTGGGTGTTCGACATGGACGGCACCCTGACCCTCGCCGTGCACGATTTCGAGGCGATCAAGCGGGCGCTGGAAATTCCCCAGGACCACGACATTCTGCATCACCTGGCTGCCTTGCCCGCCGAGGTGGCGGCGGCCAAACACGCCTGGTTGCTGGACCACGAGCGCGAATTGGCCCTCGGCGCACAGCCGGCACCGGGCGCCGTCGAGCTGGTGCGCGAGCTGCAGGCGCGCGGTTGCCGGCTCGGCATCCTCACCCGCAACGCCCACGCGCTGGCCCTGCTGACGTTGCAGGCGATCGGTCTGGGCGAGTATTTCGCCAGTGACGATGTGCTCGGACGCGACGAGGCGCCGCCGAAACCCCATCCCGGCGGCCTGTTGCACCTGGCCGAGCGCTGGCGGGTGGCGCCGAGTGAACTGGTGATGGTCGGCGACTATCGATATGACCTGGAGTGCGCGCGGGCGGCGGGGGCCTACAGCGTGCTGGTGAATCTCGCGGAAAACCCCTGGCCGGAACTGGCTGATCATTTCGCCGCGGATTGTTGGAGCCTGGCAGGCGCTTTAGCGCAGATTCGCTGATAGAGATCAAGGCCCGCCGCCGCGCCGCGCCCACACTGCGCAGACCGTCCTTTCCGGGAGAACCGCCATGACCGATTTCGATCCGCAAGCCGCACTGGATGCCTTGTACAACGAATACAGCGAGCGCGCCGAGGCGATTCGCCGCGACATGACGCGCAGCGAACCGGTGGAAGCCGTCGAGCAGGCCCAGCAGCGCCAGAACGATGAAGTGCTCAATGCCCTGCTGGCCGAGGCCGAGGAGGGCATGAATCAGGTCGGGCTGGCCCGCTTGCGCCTGGCCGAAGGGCGATACGGCAGCTGTGTGCGATGCGCCCAGCCGATCGAGCCCGCGCGCCTGCAGGCGCTGCCCGCCGCCAGGTTCTGCGCGGCCTGCGCCGACAGCTGATCGGTGGCAGGGCATTGGCATGGTACGTCTCAGCGCCGCCGCAGAGCGCCGCGAGCTTTGTCGCGCGCATGAAATAAGACGGAGTCCAGAGAGCATACGGCTTGTGGATGCTGGCCGATGCGGCCATGATTTCTCCAGCCCCGTTGGCCCCCCGTTTTAAGGATTACCAATGCCCGACTCCGTTGCTGCCCACCTGCGGTTGGCACCCGAAGCCCTAACCCGTCCCTTCTCCCCGGAACAGTTCAACTTCGCCAGCACCGACGATCTGGAGCCCTTCCGTGGCGTGCTCGGTCAGGAGCGCGCGGTCGAAGCCTTGCAGTTCGGCGTGGCCATGCCGCGCCCCGGTTACAACGTATTCGTCATGGGCGAGCCGGGCACCGGCCGCTTCTCCTTCGTCAAGCGCTACCTCAAGGCCGAAGCCAAGCGTCTGGAAACCCCGGCGGACCGGGTCTACGTCAACCACTTCGACGAGCCCCGCGAACCCCGCGCGCTGGAGCTACCGGCCGGTACCGCTGGAGAATTCATCGCCGATGTGAACGGTCTGGTCGACAACCTGTTGGCGACCTTTCCGGCGGTGTTCGAGCACCCCTCGTTCCAGCAGAAGAAAAACGCCATCGACCGCGCCTTCAACAAGCGCTACGACCAGGCCCTGGACGTGATCGAACGATTGTCCCTGGAAAAGAACGTGGCGCTGTACCGCGACAGCACTAATATCGCCTTCACCCCGATGCTCGACGGCAAGGCCCTCGACGAAGCCGAGTTCGCCCAGTTGCCGGAAGCCGATCGCGAGCGCTTCCACCTCGACATCGCGACCCTCGAAGAGCGCCTCAATGAGGAGCTCGCCAGCTTGCCGCAATGGAAACGCGAATCGAGCAACCAGCTGCGCCAGCTCAACGAGGAAACCATTACCGTCGCGCTGCAGCCGCTACTTGCGCCCTTGTCGGAAAAATACGCGGAAAATGCCGAGGTCTGCGCCTATTTGCAGGCGGTGCAGGTCAACCTGCTGAAGACCGTAGTCGATCAGTTGGTCGAAGTGGAGAAGGCCGACGCCCAGACCCGCAAGATGCTCGAGGAGCAGTACTGCCCGAGCCTGGTGGTCGGCCATCACGCCCAGGGCGGCGCGCCCGTGGTGTTCGAGCCGCACCCGACCTACGACAACCTGTTCGGCCGGATCGAATACAACGCCGATCAGGGCGCGCTCTATACCAGCTACCGTCAATTGCGCCCCGGCGCATTGCACCGCGCCAACGGCGGTTTTCTGATTCTCGAAGCGGAAAAGATGCTCGGCGAGCCGTTCGTCTGGGATGCGCTCAAGCGCGCGCTGCATTCGCGGCAACTGAAGATGGAATCGCCACTCGGCGACCTGGGCCGTATCGCAACCGTAACGCTCAACCCGCAGGTGATTCCCCTGCAGGTCAAGGTGATCATCATCGGTGCGCGCCAGCTGTACTACGCATTGCAGGATCACGATCCGGACTTCCAGGAAATGTTCCGCGTGCTGGTCGACTTCGACGAGGACATTCCCCTCGGCGATGAAAGCCTGGAGCAATTCGCCCAGTTGATGAAAACCCGCACCATGGAAGAGGGCATGGCGCCCCTTACTGCTGCCGCGGTGGCGCGGCTGGCGACCTACAGCGCACGCCTGGCCGAGCACCAGGGGCGTTTGTCGGCACGCATTGGCGACCTGTTCCAGTTGGTCAGCGAGGCCGACTTCATCCGTCAGTTGGCCAGCGAGGTGGTCACCGACGTCGGCCATATCGAACGTGCGCTCAAGGCCAAGGCCACGCGCACCGGACGGGTCTCGGCGCGGATCATCGACGACATGCTGGCCGGCATCATCCTGATCGATACCGCGGGCGCCGCGGTGGGCAAGTGCAACGGCCTGACCGTGCTAGAGGTCGGTGATTCGGCGTTCGGCGTACCGGCGCGCATCTCTGCCACTGTGTATCCGGGCGGCAGCGGCATCGTCGACATCGAGCGCGAGGTCAACCTCGGCCAGCCGATCCACTCCAAGGGCGTGATGATTCTCACCGGCTACCTGGGCAGCCGCTATGCCCAGGAGTTCCCCCTGGAGATTTCCGCGAGCATCGCCCTGGAACAGTCCTACGGCTATGTCGACGGCGACAGCGCCTCGCTCGGCGAGGTCTGCACGCTGATCTCGGCCTTGTCGCGCACGCCGCTCAAGCAGTGCTTCGCCATCACCGGTTCGATCAACCAGTTCGGCGAGGTACAGGCGGTCGGCGGAGTCAACGAGAAGATCGAGGGCTTCTTCCGCCTGTGCGAGGCACGCGGCCTGACCGGCGAGCAGGGAGCGATCATTCCGCATTCCAATGTCTCGACCTTGATGCTCGATGAGCGGGTGCTGCAGGCGGTGCGCGCCGGGCAGTTTCATATCTACGCCGTGCGCCAGGTCGATGAGGCGCTGAGCCTGTTGGTTGGCGAGGAAGTCGGCAGCCCGAACGCCAAAGGCCAGTTCCCCAGTGGCAGCGTCAATGCACGGGTCGTCGAACGTCTGCGCGAAATCGCCGAAATGGGCATGGCAGAGGAAGAAAAGGAAGCGCCGAAAATCGAGGAGCCGGTAGTCGCGGTGAAAAAGCCACGGGCGAAAAAACCGGCAGCTTGAGCATTGGCCGAAAGGTTGGTTCGATAGCCGGTTCCGACCGCATGATCGGGTTCCGGCATCGAAAGCCCCTGGCGGTATGGGTTTGGCGGCTTTCATCCACACAGTTATCCACAGTCTTGTGTGACAACTGTCGGCTTCCCTGGGTCGCCCACTCGGGTGTAGGCTGAAGCCAGGTCTCTTCGAGGGTCGTCGCGATGCCGCGTAGCCTTTGCCTTACCCGCCAATGCCTGGGTCTGGTGACTCGTATCGAGTGCGCCGTGCTGCCGCTGGCGGGCGAGAAAGGTCTCTGGACGCTGATCTGCGCGGCGGGCATGTCGGGCGCTCAACCCTCGACGATCAAGGCGCAGGGCCCGTTCTACGGGCCTTTCGTTGCCGAAGGGATATTGCTGGCGATTACCGAAAGTCTGGCGGCGCAGGGCTATGGGGTGTGCGACGAGTTGCCGATCTGGCGCCTGCATATCCAGGCTGAGCTACGCCGCTTGAACGGCGTGCGTTGCCGTAATCTTGGCGACTATCAGTTCAAACCGGAAAATTGATGGCCGGCTGAGCAGCATTTAACCAGCCTGCTCGAATGCCGCTGCCGTGCGCTTTGTAGCGATCGATCCTGAACCTGCCCACAAGGTTATCCACAGTTGCCGGGGATAACCTGTGCCGACGTTTATCGCAACAATACCAGGGTTGTCTGCAAGGCCGTGCTGGGTATACTCGCCGGCTGTTTGAACCCTTAGTGAGTCCCCCTATGGAACGCTTTATCGAAAACGCGATGTATGCATCTCGTTGGCTGCTGGCCCCTCTGTATTTTGGTCTGTCGCTCGGCCTCCTGGCCTTGATGCTGAAGTTCTTTCAAGAAGTCTTTCATATTCTCCCCAGCGTATTCTCCATCGCCGAGGCAGATCTGATCCTGGTGATCCTGTCGTTGATCGATATGGCCCTGGTTGGCGGTCTGCTGGTCATGGTGATGATTTCCGGTTACGAGAATTTCGTCTCGCAACTGGATATCGACGAAGGCAAGGAGAAACTCAGCTGGCTGGGCAAGATGGACTCCGGTTCGCTGAAGATGAAAGTCGCCGCCTCTATTGTGGCGATTTCCTCGATTCATCTGCTCAAAGTGTTTATGAACGCCGAGAACATCGACGTGGAACACCTCCAGTGGTACGTGATCATCCACATGGCTTTTGTGGCCTCGGCATTCGCCATGGGTTACCTGGATAAGCTGACCAAGCACGACCATTGATTGCCCTTACGCCTGCCCAGCCGCCCGGCCGTTGCAAAACGGACGGGCGGTTTGCTTTCTGCCTTGCGTTTTTATTTTCTTATACAAAAATAAAATATGTATAATTTTTGTATAAGAAACCTCGCGAGGTCTACGCCATGTATCTGCACGATTTATCCGCCCATGCGCATGCCGGGCACATCGATGAGCTCAACCTGATTTCCATTGAGGGCGGGATCTACGTCCTGGAAATTCGCATGGCCGGTCGCGCGCAGTCGTTGCACGACGAAAGTGGCCGCACCTTGCACCTGTGCTCGGTGGAGCACGCCCGCGAGCTGCTGCATGAGTTACCTCAGGTGCCTTTCCACCTGGTACATGCTTCGGTGCACGACGAGATGTGCGGCATGCCGACAGGCACCCAGAACACCCTGCGCGTGCCTATTTCCTTGAGCTCTTCCTGGTAGCGCCCCGGGCGCCTCGAACTTATCGGGCACGGGTGTCCATTGCCAAGCGCTGCCGGCGCTTTCATCTCTGCGAGAAGGTCATCCCATGAATACCCGCCGGCTTGCCCTGGTACTCGGCGATCAGCTGTCTTTCGACCTGCCGAGCCTGCTGGCGCTCGACCCGCAGCACGATGCCGTGCTGCTGGCCGAGGTGGCCGCGGAAACCGACTATGTGCCGCATCATCCGCAGAAGATCGCACTGATCTTCAGCGCCATGCGCCATTTTGCCGAAGCGTTGCGCGCGCGCGGCTGGTGCGTGCATTACGTCCAGCTGGACGATGCGCACAACAGCGGCTCGCTGCCTGGCGAACTACAGCGTTGGGCAGCACAGCTGCAGGCCACCGAGGTGCACCTGACCGAACCGGGCGAATGGCGCCTGGAGCAGGCGTTGCGGGCCTGCGCCGTGCCGATCACCTGGCATGCCGACAGCCGCTTCATCTGTAGCCGTGGCGAGTTCGCGCGCTGGGCCGAAGGGCGCAAGCAACTGCGCATGGAGTTCTTCTACCGCGAGATGCGCCGCAAGACTGGGTTGCTGATGAATGGTGATGGCACTCCGGTGGGTGGCGCCTGGAACTTCGATGCGGAAAACCGCAAGGCGCTGCCCAAACAGCTCAAGGCGCCGATGACGGCGCGCTTTCCAGTCGACGCCATCACCCGGGAGGTACTGGCTCTGGTGGGCGAGCGGTTTAGCCATCACTACGGCAGCCTGGCGGCCTTCGACTACCCGGTGACCCACGCCGAGGCTGAAGCGCTGTGGCGACACTTTCTCGACTTCGCCATGCCGGCCTTTGGCGATTACCAGGACGCCATGGCGTTGGGCGAGCCGTTTTTGTTTCATGCGCGGATCAGCGCGGCGTTGAATATCGGCTTGCTGGACGTGCGCCGGCTTTGTGCGGATGTCGACGCTGCCTACTGGCGCGGTCAGGTGCCGCTGAATGCCGCCGAGGGCTTTATCCGCCAACTGATCGGTTGGCGCGAGTACGTACGCGGCATCTACTGGCTACAGATGCCCGAATACGCCGAGCGTAACGCCTTCGGCAACACGCGGCCGCTGCCTGAGTTCTATTGGACGGGGCACACTCGGATGAAGTGCATGAGCCAGGCCATCGGCCAGACCCTGGAGCATGCCTATGCTCACCATATCCAGCGGCTGATGGTGACCGGCAACTTCGCCCTGCTCGCCGGCATTCGGCCCAGCCAGGTCTGCGACTGGTACCTGGCGGTGTATATGGATGCGTTCGACTGGGTCGAGTTGCCCAACACCCTGGGCATGGTCATGCATGCCGATGGCGGTTACCTCGGCTCCAAGCCTTATTGCGCCAGTGGTCAGTACATCAAGCGCATGTCCAACTACTGCGGCGACTGCGCGTACAAGGTCAGCGAAAGCGTGGGTGAGCGGGCCTGCCCGTTCAACGCCTTGTATTGGCATTTTTTAATGCGCCACCGCGAGCAACTGTCCGGCAATCACCGGCTGGGCATGATCTATCGCGGCCTGGACAAGATGAGTGAGGCCAAGCGACAGGGACTCTGGGCGCGGGGCGAGCAGTTGCTGGCGCGGCTGGATGCCGGTGAACCCTTGTGAAGAAGGCCGAACTACCGGTCAAGTCCTGTCCGGTGTGCGGTTTCGCCTTCACCTGGCGCAAGAAGTGGGCGCGCTGTTGGGCTGAGGTGAAGTACTGCTCCGAGCGCTGCCGTCGTCGACGCTCTGGGGTGGTCGGCGGTTAGGGCGAGTGGACGCTTTGTGCTAGGCTGGCCGACCTTTTTTCAGCCCAGCGGAGCAGTGCAATGTCCGAAATCAACCTCTCGACCGATGAAACCCGGGTCAGCTACGGCATCGGTCGCCAACTTGGCGGTCAATTGCGCGACAACCCGCCGCCGGGCGTGAGCCTGGAGGCGATCATCGCCGGTCTGTCCGACGCGTTCGCTGGCCAGCCGAGCCGTGTCGGCGAGGCCGAACTGTCCGCCAGCTTCAAGGTCATCCGCGACGTGATGCAGGCCGAAGCGCAAGCCAAGGCCGAAGCGGCCGCCGGCGCCGGCTTGGCCTTCCTTGCCGAGAATGCCAAGCGTGACGGTATCACCGTGCTGGCTTCCGGCCTGCAATACGAAGTGCTGAGCAGTGGCGAAGGCGCCAAGCCGTCCCGCGAAGACACCGTGCGCACCCACTACCATGGCACCCTGATCGACGGCACTGTGTTCGACAGCTCCTACGAGCGCGGCCAGCCTGCGGAGTTTCCGGTTGGCGGCGTGATCGCCGGTTGGACCGAAGCCCTGCAACTGATGAATGCCGGCAGCAAATGGCGCCTGTACGTGCCTAGCGAGCTGGCCTACGGCGAGCAAGGTGTTGGTAGCATCCCGCCGCACAGCGTGCTGGTGTTCGACGTCGAGCTGCTGGACGTCCTCTAAGGCGCAATCCTGGGGCGGTTCGCCGCCCCGCGATTGGGTAACCGCCGTAGCCTGGATACACCTTGGCGCAATCCGGGTGCTATTACGAATTGCGCCGCGTTGTGCGGTTTATCCGCGCTATGAGAACGGCCGATTTTGTCTTCATGGGCGCAATGCCCGGGCATAGCAGAACAGAAACAGATTGCGCACCAGTTCCTTGAGCACCAGCGGTTCGCTGGAGTTGAGCTCATGCAGATCCAGATCGCCCATATCGCGCAGTTCATCCAGCGCTTGCTCTTCGAGCACCGCGCACACCTCACCGGTATTGCGATTGAGAATGCGCAGGTAAGGTTGCGGCCGATCAAGCCAGGCATCGATCAAGTAGGTCATGACTCATCTCCTTTTAAGTGGTTAGATGAGAATAATTCCTATTTAATTTATAGCAAGGATTAATTGTTCGCCGTCGGTCGGGCAATAAAAAGCCCGTCGCATGGACGGGCTTGTGTGTTGCGGGAACTGTCAGTGCGTGCGGGCCACGGCGAAGTGGCTCAGCTCAATCAGCGCATCGCGGTATTCGCTGGCGGGCAGGGCATCCAGGCAGGCGATCGCCCGTTCGGCGTAGTCGCGGGCCTGTTGGGCGGTGTAATCCAGGGCGCCAGCGGCTTCCACGGCATTGCGGATGCTTTCCAAGTCCTCGATGCCACCTTTCTGAATCGCCTGGCGCACCAGGGCGGCCTGCTCGGGGGTGCCTTCGCGCATGGTGTAGATCAGCGGCAGGGTCGGTTTGCCTTCGGCCAGATCGTCGCCGACATTCTTGCCCAGGGTGCTGGCATCGCCGCGGTAATCGAGTAGGTCGTCGACCAACTGGAAGGCCACGCCCAAATGGTCGCCGAATACGCGCAGGGCTTCGGTCTGCTCCGCCGTCGCGCCGGCCAGCGCCGCGGCGCTGTGGGTCGAGGCCTCGAAGAGCATCGCGGTTTTGCCGCGAATCACTTCCATATAGGTCTCTTCCGTGGTGCTGGCGTCACGAATCTTCGACAGCTGCAGTACCTCGCCCTCTGCGATGACCCGGGTGGCCTTGGAGAGGATTTTCATCACCGGCATGGAGCCGAGTTCGACCATCATTTCGAAGGAGCGCGAATACAGGAAGTCGCCCACCAGCACGCTCGGTGCGTTGCCCCACTGGGCATTGGCGGTGCTGCGCCCGCGGCGCATGTCGGACATGTCGACCACGTCGTCATGCAGCAGGGTGGCGGTGTGCAGGAATTCGATGGTGGCGGCGAGCAGGCGCAGGTCGTCGCCAGCCAGCCCCAGGGCCTTGCCACTGAGCAGCACCAGCAACGGGCGCAGGCGTTTGCCACCAGCGGAGATAATATAGTCGCCGATCTTCTCTACCAGGGGTACGCGCGAAACCAGCTGGGCGCGGATGATGCCGTCGACAGCGGTAAAATCGTCCGCCACCACGCGATAGAAAGCCTGGGGTTGCATCGCTTGCACCTGCTTCTCATGGGTTGCGCGGCATGCTATGGGGCAGGGTAGGGGCTGTCAAGGCAAGTGGTGCGGTGGCTGCCGATGGCGGCGGGGTTGCCATGGCGCGCCGTCTGGGCCTTGCGTCGCGCTGGTGGCTTGCGTACAATCGCGCACCCTGAACTTTCCCCCTGGGTATTTCCCTGCCTTACGCAATTGCAAGGGTGTCCTTCCGGCCCCAAGCAGCCATGCCAGCCGACACTTATTCCTATAAAGCGCTGGGTGAGCAGGATTAACGGAGATTTACCATGTACGCAGTAATTGTTACTGGTGGCAAGCAATACAAAGTCACCGAAGGCGAATTCCTCAAGGTCGAAAAACTCGAAATCGCCACTGGCGAAGCCGTGACTTTCGACCGCGTGCTGTTGATCGGCAACGGCGACGATGTGACCATCGGCGCTCCGGTTGTTGATGGCGCCAAAGTCGTGGCCGAGGTTGTTGCTCAAGGCCGTCACGATAAAGTCACCATCATCAAGTTCCGCCGTCGTAAGCACCACATGAAGCGTCAGGGCCACCGTCAGTGGTACACCGAGATCAAAATCACCGGTATCCAGGCCTGATTCATTTCGGTCTGATCCCTTAATAGGAGTATTGAACTCATGGCACACAAAAAAGCTGGCGGTTCTACCCGCAACGGTCGCGACTCAGAAGCCAAACGCCTTGGCGTGAAGATGTATGGCGGCCAGGCTATCAAAGCAGGCAACATCATCGTGCGTCAGCGCGGCACCCAGTTCCATGCCGGTTACGGCGTTGGCATGGGTAAGGATCACACTCTCTTCGCGAAAATCGAAGGCGTGATCAAGTTTGAAGTAAAGGGCGCGTTCAACCGCCGTTACGTGAGCGTCGTTGCGGCTTAATCGCGCGATTGCTGGGAAAGCCCCGTCCTTGCGACGGGGCTTTTTTGTTTCTGTATTCTTGGGGTTCTTGCCAAACTGTCCTGGGCGCTGGCGTTCGATATCTGGATGCAGGTCAATTTTGCAAGAACCTGGTGTTTCTCGTTTTAGAGCCCGTTCAAGGTCTCGCGAACTGGTGTCCTGCAAGGCAAACGCAGGGCTGGCGCGCAACGGACGTTGAGCAAGTTCTTAGTTAACCCGCTTTGCTGCGGGAGGCGTACCCATGAAATTCGTCGATGAAGTATCGATTTATGTAAAGGCCGGCGACGGCGGTAACGGCATGATGAGCTTCCGTCGGGAGAAGTTCATCGAAAAAGGCGGCCCCAACGGTGGCGATGGTGGCGACGGCGGTTCGGTGTTTATCGAGGCCGACGAGAATCTCAATACCCTGGTCGACTATCGCTACACCCGGCGCTTTCAGGCGCAGAACGGCGAGAAGGGCGGCAGTACCGACTGTACCGGCGCCAAAGGTGAGGATCTGATTCTGCCGGTGCCGGTCGGCACAACGGTGGTCGATGCTTCGACCCAGGAAGTGATCGGCGATCTGACCAAGCCGGGACAGCGCTTGCTGGTGGCTCAGGGCGGCTGGCATGGTCTGGGCAATACCCGTTTCAAGTCGAGTACCAACCGTGCGCCGCGCCAGACCACGCCGGGTAAGCCGGGCGATGCCCGCGATCTGAAGCTGGAGCTGAAAGTGCTGGCCGATGTCGGCTTGCTCGGTTTGCCGAATGCCGGCAAGAGTACCTTTATCCGCTCGGTTTCCGCGGCCAAGCCCAAGGTGGCTGATTATCCGTTCACCACGTTGGTGCCGAACCTGGGTGTGGTGAGCGTCGAACGCTACAAGAGCTTTGTGATCGCGGATATTCCCGGTTTGATCGAAGGCGCTTCGGAAGGTGCGGGGCTGGGGATTCGCTTCCTCAAGCACTTGGCGCGTACCCGTCTGCTGCTGCACCTGGTGGACATGGCGCCGCTGGATCTGACCGATCCCGCCGAGGCGGCTGTGACCATCGTTGAGGAGCTGGCCAAGTTCAGCCCGGCATTGGCGGAGCGCGATCGCTGGTTGGTGCTGAACAAGGCCGACCAGATCCTCGAAGAGGAACAGGAAGCGCGTATCGCCGAAATCGTCGAGCGCCTGGAGTGGACGGGGCCGGTGTACGTGATTTCGGCTCTGGCGCATCAAGGCACTGAGAAGCTGTGCTACGACATCATGGATTACCTGGAGGCTCGCTCAGAGCGTATTCAGGAGAATCCGCAGTTTGCCGCCGAGTTGGCGGAGTTGGATCAGCGCATCGAGAACGAGGCGCGTGCCCAGTTGCAGGCGCTGGACGATAAGCGCGCGCTGCGTCGTTCCGGGGTCAAGGCGGTCGGCGATGTCGACGACGATGACAGCTTCTGGGATGAGGAAGATGATGAGGATGGGCCGGAGATTATCTACGTCCGGGATTAACAGGTCGCTGAAAACTACTGCGCTCGACTTGGCGGCGTTGAAATCAGTCCCGAAATGCTCAGGTACAGCTGTACACTGCGCTTTCTTATCTGATTTGTCCTTGCCTGGCCTTCGCTCGCTACGTTTTCAGGGTCTTGTTAGGCAAGAGTTCAGCGCCGCTTAATTGCGGCGTTTTTGTAAATTCGGGTCGCTGCTGGGGTTGGAAGATCATGCGTGACAAGGTAGCCGGTGCGCAGCGCTGGGTGGTGAAGATAGGTAGTGCGTTGCTGACCGCCGACGGTCGCGGCCTGGACCGCGCCGCCATGGCGGTGTGGGTCAAGCAGATGGTGGCGCTGCGTGAGCAGGGCGTGGAGTTGGTGCTGGTGTCGTCGGGGGCGGTGGCGGCCGGCATGAGCCGTCTCGGCTGGGTTACCCGACCCAGTGCCATGCATGAGCTGCAAGCGGCGGCGGCCATTGGTCAGATGGTGCTGATTCAGGCTTGGGAGTCGAGCTTCGCCGAGCATGCGCGGCGCACGGCGCAGATTCTCCTGACCCATGACGACCTCTCGGATCGCAAGCGCTACCTGAATGCGCGCAGCACGCTGCGCACCCTGGTCGATCTCGATGTGGTGCCGGTGATCAACGAGAACGACACCGTGGTCACCGATGAGATTCGCTTCGGCGATAACGACACCCTGGCGGCGCTGGTGGCCAACCTGGTCGAGGCCGATCTGCTGGTGATCCTCACTGACCGCGATGGCATGTACAACGCCGACCCGCGGCATAACCCGAATGCCGAGTTGATTCACGAGGCGCGTGCCGACGATCCGGCGCTGGATGCCGTGGCCGGCGGCGTGGGCGGTGCGCTGGGGCGTGGCGGCATGCAGACCAAGTTGCGCGCGGCGCGTCTGGCGGCGCGTTCCGGTGCGCATACGGTGATCGTCGGTGGTGCGATCGAGCAGGTGCTGGCGCGGCTCAAGGCTGGCGAGCGCCTGGGTACACTGTTGGCGCCCGAGCGCGGCATGCTGGCGGCGCGTAAACAGTGGCTGGCCGGGCACCTGCAGACGCGCGGCACGCTGGTTCTCGATGATGGCGCGGTGAAGGCGTTGAGCACCGGTACCAAGAGTTTGCTGCCGGTTGGGGTCAAGTCGGTGCAGGGCAGCTTTCGACGTGGCGAGATGGTGGTGTGTGTTGCCCTGGATGGGCGTGAAATCGCCCGCGGCCTGGCCAATTACAGTGCGCTCGAGGCGCAGAAAATTATCGGCCGCTCGTCCGATGCCATCGAGCAATTGCTCGGCTATGTGGATGAGCCGGAGCTGGTGCACCGGGATAATTTGATTCTGGTTTGAGCCATGCAACGTCTGTGTGTGTTTGCGTCTGCTGGGCTAAAGGCAGACGCTGTCTCGCAAGATGTTGAGCGGATTTTAGGGAGATAAAACTGATGCGGGTAATAAATGGACTGCTGGGCGCGCTGATGGTGGTGCCCTTGCTGGCGTCGGCCGAGAAGATCGGTGAAGTGTCGACCGTATTCAAACTGGTCGGGCCGAACGACAAGATCGTGATCGAGGCCTTTGACGACCCCAAGGTCGAGGGTGTGACCTGCTATCTGTCGCGGGCCAAGACCGGTGGGGTCAAGGGCGGTTTGGGTTTGGCTGAGGATCGCGCCGAGGCATCGATTGCCTGTCGCCAGGTTGGGCCGATCAGCTTCGAGGCTGAGCTCGAGGATGGCGAGGAGGTCTTTCGCGAGCGGACGTCCCTGGTGTTCAAGACCATGCAGGTGGTGCGTTTCTTCGATGTGCGGCGCAATACCCTGGTGTATCTGGTGTACAGCGACCGGGTGATTGAGGGAAGTCCGCAAAACGCGGTGACCGCGATCCCGATTCTGCCGTGGCCGAAAAAGTCCTGAGCATGGCCCGCGCCTTGGCGGTTTGTGGCTTTCGAGCGGGCAATAAAAAACCGACCATCAGGTCGGTTTTTTAACAGCGGGTAACTGTCAGCTTAGGCTGCAGCTGCACCGAGGGCCTTGATGTGGCCATTCAGGCGGCTCTTGTGACGCGCTGCTTTGTTCTTGTGGATGATGCCTTTGTCGGCCATGCGGTCGATTACCGGTACAGCCAGGGTGTAGGCGTTTTTGGCCAGTTCATGGTCCTTGGCGTCGATAGCCTTGACCACGTTCTTGATGTAGGTACGGACCATGGAGCGCAGGCTGGCGTTATGGCTACGACGCTTCTCAGCCTGTTTTGCGCGTTTTTTGGCAGAAGGTGTATTGGCCACCGTCAAGCTCCTCGAAAAAATCTGGGGGGTTACAAACAAATAAGGCCGCGAATCATGCCTATATGAGGTTGTGCTGTCAAGCGTGTTGGCTTTTCCCTGCGCTGGTCTGGTCAGTGGCAGGCCGCTACACTCGTCGCCTTTGCGCGCCGACGGGTTGTCCGTGATGGTGCTCGCTTGCGGAAGTCGGATATTACATGAATTTGCTCAAGTCGTTGGCCGCTGTCAGCTCCATGACCATGCTGTCGCGTGTGCTGGGTTTCGTGCGCGATACCATCATCGCCCGCACGTTCGGCGCCGGCATTGCCTCGGATGCCTTCGTGGTGGCCTTCAAGTTACCCAATCTGCTGCGGCGGATCTTCGCCGAAGGCGCCTTTTCTCAGGCGTTCGTGCCGATTCTCGCGGAGTACAAGACCCAGCAGGGCGAGGAGGCCACGCGGACTTTCATCGCCTACGTCTCGGGGATGCTGACACTGGTACTGGCGCTGGTGACGTTCGTCGGAATGCTCGCAGCACCCTGGATCGTCTGGGTCTCCGCGCCGGGTTTCGCCGACGAGGCCGATCGCTTCGCGCTGACCACTGACCTGTTGCGGGTGACCTTTCCTTATATATTGCTGATTTCGCTGTCGTCGCTGGCGGGGGCGATTCTCAATACCTGGAACCGTTTTTCAGTGCCGGCCTTCGTGCCGACCCTGCTCAACGTCAGCATGATCCTGTTCGCCCTGTTTCTGACCCCGTACTTCAACCCGCCGATCATGGCGCTGGGCTGGGCGGTGCTGGCCGGCGGCCTGCTGCAACTGGCGTTTCAACTGCCGCATCTGCGCAAAGTCGGCATGCTCGTGCTGCCTCGCCTGAACTTGCGCGATAGCGGGGTCTGGCGGGTGCTCCGGCAGATGGGGCCGGCGATTTTCGGCGTGTCGGTCAGTCAGATTTCATTGATCATCAACACCATATTCGCGTCCTTTCTGGTCGCCGGGTCGGTGTCCTGGATGTATTTCGCCGATCGTCTGATGGAGCTGCCGGCGGGCGTTCTGGGCGTGGCGCTCGGCACCATATTGCTGCCAACTCTGTCGAAAACCTATGCCAGTGCCGACCGTGAGGAATATTCCAGGCTGCTCGATTGGGGCTTGCGCCTGTGTTTTATCCTGGCGTTGCCCAGCGCTGTGGCGCTCGCCGTTCTCGCCGAACCGCTGACGGTTTCGCTGTTTCAGTACGGCAAGTTCACCGGCAACGATGCCGATATGACCCAGCAGGCGCTGATGGCTTATTCCGTGGGGCTGCTTGGCATCATTCTGGTGAAGATACTCGCGCCGGGTTTCTATGCGCAGCAGAACATCCGAACGCCGGTGCGGATTGCCGTGGTGACGCTGATCGCCACACAGCTGATGAACCTGGTGCTAATCAAGCCCCTGGCCCATGCCGGGCTCGCCTTGGCGATCGGTCTTGGTGCATGCCTGAACGCGGGCTTGCTGTATTGGCAATTGCGCAAGGCCGACATGTTCCAGCCGCAACCGGGCTGGGCGGGCTTTCTCGCCAGATTGCTGGTGGCCGTGTTGACGATGGCCGCGGTGCTGTTGGTCGCCATGCACTACATGCCGGCCTGGTCGGAGGGCGATATGTTCTGGCGCTTGTCGCGGCTGGCCGGGGTGGTGCTCGCCGGGCTGCTGAGCTACTTCGGCATGCTGCTGTTGCTGGGTTTCCGTCTGCGCGACTTTGCCCGCAGGTCGGCGTTTTAATCGGGTACAGATGGCGCCTGTCGTCGGCCGCCTGGTGTGCGTATAATCGGCCACTTTATGAGCAAGAAGCGCGTTATGCAGCTGGTTCGAGGCCTACACAACCTGCGGCCCCAGCATCGGGGCTGTGTCGCCACTATCGGGAACTTCGACGGCGTCCATCGTGGCCATCAGGCCATTTTGGCGCGCTTGCGCGAGCGTTCGGCCGAGCTGGGCGTGCCTAGCTGCGTGCTGATCTTCGAGCCGCAGCCGCGCGAATTCTTCGCGCCCGATACCGCGCCGGCGCGTCTGACCCGTTTGCGCGACAAGCTTGCCTTGCTTGCGACCGAAGGTGTCGATCTGGTGCTGTGCCTGAGCTTCAACAGGCGTTTGCGCGAATTGAGTGCCGCCGAGTTCGTGCAGAAGGTGCTGCTCGACGGCCTGGATGTACGCCATCTGGAGGTCGGTGACGATTTTCGCTTCGGCTGCGACCGTGCTGGCGATTTCGCCTTTCTGGCCGAAGCCGGTGAGCGTGAAGGTTTCACTGTCGAGGCCGCGGCCACGGTCGAGCTGGATGCTGTGCGGGTCAGTAGCACGCGGGTGCGCGAGGCGTTGGCGGCAGGGGATTTCGCCATGGCGGAACATCTGCTCGGCCGCCCATTTCAAATCGCCGGCCGGGTTCTGCATGGGCAGAAACTTGGTCGGCAGCTGAATGCGCCCACCGCCAATGTGCAGCTCAAGCGCAAGCGCGTGCCGCTCAGTGGGGTGTTTCTGGTCAGTACCCAAGTGGATGGCCGGCCTTGGCCCGGGGTTGCCAATATCGGCGTACGCCCGAGTGTCGCGGGCGATGGTCGGGCGCATCTCGAAGTGCATTTGTTGGATTTTACCGGCGATCTGTATGGCCGGCGTTTGACGGTGGCGTTCCACCACAAGCTGCGTGATGAGCAGCGTTTTGCCTCGCTGGAGGCCCTGAAGGCGGCCATTGCTGCCGACATCGCCGCCGCCCGTGCCCATTGGCGTACTTAAAATAGTGCCAACCGCTTAAGTGAAGAGCCTGAAATGACCGACTACAAAGCCACGCTAAATCTGCCTGATACCCAGTTTCCGATGAAGGCCGGCCTGCCACAGCGCGAGCCGCAGATTCTGCAGCGCTGGAACGAGATTGGCTTGTATCAGAAGCTGCGCGCGCAAGGCGAAGGCCGGCCCAAGTTCGTCCTGCACGACGGCCCGCCCTATGCCAACGGCAGCATTCACATCGGTCATGCACTGAACAAGATCCTCAAGGACATCATTACCCGTTCCAAGACCCTCAGCGGCTTCGATGCGCCCTATGTGCCGGGCTGGGACTGCCATGGCCTGCCGATCGAGCACAAGGTCGAGACCACCTTCGGCAAGAACCAGCCGGCGGACCTGACCCGCGAGCGCTGCCGTACCTATGCCGCCGAACAGGTCGCCGAGCAGAAGGAGGGCTTTATCCGCCTGGGCGTGCTCGGTGAGTGGGACAACCCCTATCTGACCATGAGTTTCGCCAACGAGGCCGGCGAAATCCGCGCCCTGGCGCAGATGGTCGAGAAAGGCTTCGTGTTCAAGGGCCTGAAGCCGGTCAACTTCTGTTTCGATTGCGGTTCGGCACTGGCCGAAGCCGAAGTGGAGTACCAGGACAAGAAGTCGGATGCCATCGACGTGGCCTTTGTCGTCGAGGATGCCGACAAGCTGGCTGCTGCTTTCGGTCTTGCGGCTCTGGCCAAACCGGCCAGCATCGTGATCTGGACTACCACGCCCTGGACCATTCCGGCCAACCAGGCGCTGAATGTGCATCCGGAATTCACCTACGCCCTGGTCGATGTTGGCGACCGTCTGCTGTTGCTGGCCGAGGAGCTGGTCGAGTCCTGCCTGCAGCGCTACGGCTTGCAGGGTGAGGTCGTGGCCACCGCGCCGGGCGCGGCGCTCGAGCTGATCCGCTTCCGCCACCCGTTCTATGAGCGCCTCTCGCCGGTTTACCTGGCCGAGTACGTGGAAACCGGTGCGGGTACCGGCATCGTGCATTCCGCGCCGGCCTATGGCGAGGACGACTTCCGTAGCTGCAAGCAGTACGGCATGAGCAACGACGACATTCTCAACCCGGTGCAGAGCAACGGCGTTTACGTCGAGTCGCTGCCGTTCTTCGGCGGACAGTTCATCTGGAAGGCCAACCCGAACATCGTCGCCAAGCTCGACGAGGTTGGTGCGTTGCTCAAGCATGAGCCGATCCAGCACAGCTATATGCACTGCTGGCGCCACAAGACCCCACTGATCTACCGCGCCACCGCGCAGTGGTTCGTTGGCATGGACAAACAGCCGAACGAAGGCGCCACCCTGCGCGAGCGCGCCCTGGCGGGTATCGAACAAACCAAGTTCGTCCCGGCCTGGGGGCAGGCGCGTCTGCACAGCATGATCGCCGGTCGCCCGGACTGGTGCATCTCGCGTCAGCGCAACTGGGGCGTGCCGATCCCGTTCTTCCTGCACAAGGAAAGCGGCGAGTTGCACCCGCGCACCCTCGAACTCATGGAGGAAGTGGCCAAGCGCGTCGAGCAGGACGGCATCGAGGCCTGGTTCAAGCTCGACGCTGCCGAGCTGCTGGGCGACGAGGCGGCGCTCTATGACAAGGGCCGCGACACCCTGGACGTATGGTTCGATTCCGGCACCACGCACTGGCACGTGCTGCGCGGTTCGCACCCGCTCGGCCATACCAGCGGTCCGCGCGCCGACCTCTATCTGGAAGGCTCCGACCAGCATCGCGGCTGGTTCCATTCGTCCTTGCTGACCGGCGCGGCGATCGACGGTCACGCGCCTTACAAGGAGTTGCTGACCCACGGTTTCACCGTCGATGAGCAGGGGCGTAAGCAATCCAAATCCCTGGGCAACGTGGTCGCGCCGCAGAAAGTCATCGACAGCCTGGGCGCCGATATCCTGCGCCTGTGGGTTTCGTCGACCGACTATTCCGGCGAGATGGCGGTATCCGACCAGATCCTGCAACGCAGCGCCGACGCCTATCGACGTATCCGCAACACCGCGCGTTTCCTGCTTTCCAATCTCAGCGGCTTCGACCCGGCGCAGCATCTGCTGCCGGCCGAGGACATGCTCGCGCTGGATCGCTGGGCGGTGGATCGCGCCTTGCTGCTGCAGCGCGAAATCGAGGAGGCCTACGACAGCTACCGTTTCTGGAACGTCTACCAGAAAGTGCACAATTTCTGCGTGCAGGAGCTGGGCGGCTTCTACCTCGACATCATCAAGGATCGTCAGTACACCACCGCCGCCGACAGCGTGGCGCGGCGCTCCTGCCAGACCGCATTGTTCCATATCGCCGAAGCCCTGGTGCGCTGGATCGCCCCGGTGCTGTCGTTTACCGCCGACGAGCTGTGGCAATACCTGCCGGGCGAGCGCAACGAGTCGGTAATGCTCAATGGCTGGTACCAGGGGCTGAGCGAGCTGCCCGAGGGGTTCGAACTGAGCCGCGAGTTCTGGGAGCGGGTCATGGCGGTCAAGGTCGCGGTGAACAAGGAGATGGAAGGGCTACGTGCGGCCAAGGCCATCGGCGGCAACCTGCAGGCCGAAGTCACCCTCTATGGCGAAGATGCCTTGCGCGCCGACTTAAGCAAGCTCGGTAACGAATTGCGTTTCGTGCTGATCACCTCGACCGCCACGCTGGCACCGCTGGTCGATGCGCCGGCCGATGCGGTGAGCACCGAGGTGGCTGGCCTGAAGCTGAAGATCGTCAAGTCCGGCCACGCCAAATGCGCCCGTTGCTGGCACCACCGCGAAGACGTCGGGGTTAACCCGGCGCATCCGGAAATTTGCGGTCGCTGCGTGGAAAACATCGAAGGCGCCGGTGAGGTTCGCCACTATGCGTAATGTGCTTTTGCTCCCCTTCGGGAGAAGGGCTGAGGGCTGCTTTTGCGCCAAGGATTGCCGCTTATGAGTGCTCGCTTCGGTAAATTGCCCTGGCTCTGGCTGAGCCTGCTGGTCTTCGCGGTCGATCAGGCGGCCAAGTTCTATTTCGACAGCAACCTGAGCATGTACCAGCAGATCGTGGTGATCCCCGATTACTTCAGCTGGACCCTGGCCTACAACACCGGCGCGGCGTTCAGCTTCCTGGCCGATGCGGCGGGCTGGCAGCGCTGGTTCTTCGCCGCCATCGCGCTGGTGGTCAGCGTGGTTCTGGCGGTCTGGCTCAAGCGCCTCAAGCCCGGTGAAACCTGGCTGGCCCTGGCCCTGGCGCTGGTGCTCGGTGGTGCCGTGGGCAACCTGCTGGACCGCATACTATTTGGCCACGTGGTCGACTTCATCTTGCTGCACTGGCAGCACCGCTGGTACTTCCCGGCGTTCAATATCGCCGACAGCGCCATTACCGTCGGCGCCATACTGCTGGCGCTGGACATGTTCAAAAGCGAGAAATCCGGAGAACCCGCGCATGACTGACCCTCTAACTCAAGAGCAGCGTATCGGCCCGGACAAGGAAGTTACGTTGCACTTCGCCCTCAAGCTGGAAAACGGCGATGTGGTCGACAGTACCTTCGATAAGCAACCGGCTACGTTCAAGGTCGGCGACGGCAACCTGTTGCCGGGTTTCGAACAGGCGATCTATGGCCTCAAGGCCGGGGATAAACGCAGCCTGTCGATCGGACCCGAACAGGGGTTCGGCCAGGGCAACCCACAGAACGTGCAGATCATGCCGCGCAGCCAGTTTCAGGAGATGGAGCTGTCCGAAGGTTTGCTGGTGATCTTCAATGATGCCGCGAACGCCGAGCTGCCGGGCGTGGTCAAGGCCTTTGACGATAATCAGGTCACCATCGACTTCAACCACCCGTTGGCCGGAAAGGCGTTGAACTTCGATGTGGAAATTATCGAGGTCAAGGCGGTCTAGATTTTTGTAGGAGCCAGCTTGCTGGCGATCCTGTCCAAGTCTTTGACCTACCCACGTAACACTGTCCACTTCTTGCTGCGCGCGCCGAGATAACCACCATGCATATCAAACTAGCCAATCCCCGCGGCTTCTGTGCCGGTGTCGACCGCGCCATCGAGATCGTCAACCGCGCCCTGGAAGTCTTCGGTCCGCCGATCTATGTGCGTCATGAGGTGGTACACAACAAATTCGTGGTTGAAGACCTGCGCGCGCGCGGTGCTGTCTTCGTCGAAGAGCTCGATCAGATTCCCGACGATGTGATCGTCATCTTCAGCGCCCACGGCGTCTCCCAGGCCGTGCGCAGCGAAGCCGAAAGTCGCGGTCTGAAAGTCTTCGACGCCACCTGCCCGCTGGTGACCAAGGTGCATATGGAAGTGGTGCGCTACAGCCGCGAAGGCCGCGAGTGCATCCTGATCGGCCACGCCGGCCACCCGGAAGTCGAAGGCACCATGGGCCAATACGACGCCAGCAACGGCGGCGCCATCTACCTGGTGGAAGACGAAGGTGATGTCGAGCGCCTACAGGTGCGCAACCCCGAGGCCCTGGCCTTCGTCACCCAAACCACCCTGTCGATGGACGACACCAGCAAAGTCATCGACGCCCTACGCACGAAATTCCCCAGCATCGGCGGGCCGCGCAAGGACGACATCTGCTACGCCACGCAGAACCGTCAGGATGCGGTCAAACAGCTTGCTGCTGAATGTGGCGTACTGCTGGTGGTCGGCAGCCCCAACAGCTCCAACTCAAACCGCCTGCGCGAACTCGCCGAACGCATGGGCACCCCCGCCTACCTGATCGATGGGGCCGAAGACCTCAAGCGTGAATGGTTCGACGGTGTTGCCGGGGTCGGCATCACCGCCGGCGCCTCGGCACCGGAGGTGCTGGTGCGGGGGGTAGTCAGCCAGCTTCAGGCTTGGGGTGCGACAGGGGAGAGCGAGCTGGATGGGCGGCCGGAGAATGTGACCTTCTCGATGCCGAAGGAGTTGCGCGTTCAGCAGCTCTGAGCACCGTTGTCCGCCGGATCTCAGCGCTCTAACACGGTCCAGGGGCATCCCTTTCACGGCGCAGCCTACCGCTGGCGCTAATAATCAGACGCCTAACGGTTTGCTCCCCTGAAGCGCTACATAGCGTCAATGTTCCCGCTTGAAAAGCTCCGCCCAGTTGTTTGGCGTTACCAAGCGAGGTGTAGCGGACATAGCGTTGGACCGGAGTATTGCCCTTCGCGATGATGTCTGCGGCGAGCGCCGCCTCCTGCTGGAGTAAGGGTTCTCCTTCGTCCAGTAGGCCATTGTTGTTCAAGTCGACGAATACCTGCCAGCCGCTTGCCCAGTTACCGTCGCCGTTATCGACCAGGACTGGTCGACGACGCTTTATCGATTCGCTGCGGGCAAAGGCGAGGTGCGCGGCTAGCGTATTGCCGGCGGCGACCAGTTGTTGATCGCCGACAAGCCTCTGGGTAGCAGGTACTCCAAAGCTAATCAGTAGAGCGAGGATGCCTAGCGAGGTAAGGAGTTCGATAAGAGTAAAACCGTGAGCGTAGCGATACATGGCATTCATGCCTCCTTGCTAGATTGCCCAGCTTCCTGCTGGGAGAGCGCCAGTGGTCTTGACTTAGCCGCCGCCTATCGTTGATGGCTGGCTGCCGTTAGACCGCCCGCCTATAACTTAGCCTCGACGTCCTGATTTGCAAGGTTGGCGATTGCATCTTTTGAATAACAATCTTGGAGCACCGTTGGTGGAAGTGAAAGCACCGGTTGTCGAGCGGCTTTCTACAAATAGAGCTGGTGGGTGCGATGATTGGGGCCAAGTGAATCATTCAGGCTTTGATCCCATCTGAGGCGCTGCTTAAGCGGTATTGCGTATTCTCAAGGTTTTTTCTAGGAAGGTGGTCACGTGCTGCGAACAAGACAAAGCGGTTTTACTCTGATTGAGTTGATGATTGTCGTAGGCATAATTGGGGTCTTAGCGGCTATCGCCTACCCGAATTATCAGAAATACATCATCAAGAGCAATCGTGCCGACGCGCAGGCCTTCTTGATGGAGCTTGCGCAAAAGCAGCAGCAGTTTTTGATTGATACCAGATCCTACGCGGGGTCGGTCGCGCTACTCAATGCTTCAACACCAACCAGCGTCGCAAGAAATTACACTATCACTTTTACTAATATTTCTGCTGGCCCCCCCCCAACCTTCACCATTACCGCTGCGCCCAATGCTGGTACGACTCAGGCGGGTGATGGAAATTTAAGTATCGATCAGGCAGGAAACAAACTATGGGGTGCCAATCCATGGTAAGTCTGATAGCTGCGGATCGTTCAGCAAACGAATTGGACGAGTAACACTTATGTCTTCTACGGTGAAGCAGCAGGGCCTGATCACGTGCCGCGGCCGTTCCGCACATGCTGGTTTTAGCTTGATTGAACTCATTACGGTGATCGCACTATTAGCGGTCTTGATGGGTATTGCTATACCCGCATTTCGCGACATGGTTGCGGATCAGAAGGTACGTACTGTTGCCGCCACTCTTCACTCTAGTATTTTGTTGGCGCGTGCCGAAGCCATTAAGCGTAATCGCACTATACGCTTGAGGCCCGCTACCGGTGACGCCTGGGGCGATGGCTGGTTAATTCCCGACCCGGCTTCAGTCAACTCCGATAGTGCACCTATTCATCGTGAGCGTTTGAATGCGGTGGTAACCATCACTAGTGCTGCGACGGAGCTGGATTTCCGGCCCTCAGGTCGAGCGTCTGGCAACGTGACCTTCGAGCTCCAGTCCACGACCGATGCGACCAAGAAGCGTTGTGTGAGTGTTGGGTTGGATGGGCGGGCAACAACGGAGCGAGGAGGATGTTGATCATGCGGTCAATTAAAAGGCCTTGGTCGCACCAATCCGGCTTCAGTTTGATTGAGGTATTGATCACTTTAATCATTCTGGCTATCGGGCTAATGGGGCTAGCTGGCTTGCAAAGCAGAATGCTGAATGCAGAATTCGAATCCTATCAGCGCTCCCAGGCGTTGATGTTAGTAGAAGACATGGTCAGCCGGATTCGATCGAATCCGGCCGCGGCTCGTACTTCCAGTTACAGCGGCAATGCCGTTTATGGCACCGGCAACGTTCTTGGGGACGACGCTTGCGATCCCGCTAATACTACAACCTTCGATCTTTGTTCTTGGAGTGCGGCCTTAAAGGGCGCTTCGGTTGCACTGAACGATGCGGACGAAACCCAGGTCGGCGCGATGATTGGTGCACGAGGCTGCATCGAGACGGTAAGCGGTTCTGCAACGTCGGAGGTCGTGATCAGAGTTACCGTCGCGTGGCAGGGGTTGAGTCCAACGGTTGCTCCTTCGCTAGCCTGTGCTCAGGGCAGTTTTGGTGCAGACGACAATATGCGGCGCGTGGCTTCTGTCCTTGTAACCTTGGCTTATTTAGGGGGCTGAATCCATGTCGATTTATTCAATGGGAATTCAGCATCGGCGCAATCGAGGGTTTTCGCTGGTCGAGCTGATGGTATCGATGACATTGGGCTTGATTATTCTGCTCGCGATCTCAGAGTTATTTGTTAATAACAGTCGTACGCGTAGCGAGATAGAACGAACCAGTCGGCAAATTGAAAATGGTCGTTATGCCATACAGTTGTTGACCGACGAACTAAGTAATGCTGGTTTTTTTGGCGAGACGGGTGCGCAGGATTTTCCGGCAGCGTTGCCGCCCGCTTGTGCGAGTAGTGAAACGGATATAACAGATGCCATGGGCGTTCCTGTCTTTGGTCAAAACAATTTGGCCAGCGCATCGGCACCAAATTGCCTAAGCAACTATAAAGACGGCAATGATTATGTTGCACTTAGGCGAGCGAGTTCCTGTGAGGCTGGTAGTGCTAATTGCGATGACTTCAGCGATGGTGCTTATCATGTCCAGGTATCGGCCTGTCAAACGGATAGTCCGGGTGAGGTTACCCTCGGGACTGACGAGGCCGATATGACTGCGACCACTCGGACATGTGTGGATGGGGCGCCTGTGTACCGACTTCTGAGCCGTATTTATTACATTAACAGCACTGATACGCTCATGCGCGCCGAACTTGGCGATCCAGATGATACATCTCCCTACACGATTACTTCTTTGGTAGATGGCATCGAACATTTGCATTTCGAATATGGCATTGATTCGAGTGGAGATGGAGTACCTGATAGCTATGCCTCAGCCCCCAGCACCGCTAATTGGAAGGATGTTGTCGCAGTACGGGTCTGGTTGCTGGCCCGTAACCTGGATGAGACACTCAATTACACCGATGACAGGACTTATCGGTTAGGTGATATCGAGGTGGTCAACCCTGGGGACGGTTTCAAACGACAAGTCTATAGCACTACTGTACGTGTCAATAATGTTGCCGGGCGAAGGGAGTAATGATTATGACAGGCAAGCCCATACATAAGCCTCAGCGTGGGGTTGTGCTAGTCGTGGCTCTTATCATGCTGCTGCTGGTCACATTAATGGCTGTCGCTGGTTTTAGTCTGACTCAAAGCAATTTGCAGATTGTCGGAAATATGGAGAGTCGGACTCAGGCGTTTAATGTCGCTAACGCGGCAATCGAAGAGGCGGTTAGTTCGACGTTATTCGTCAGTGAGCCATCCAATATCTTTATCGTTTCATGCGGAAGCGCCAATACCAAGTGCTATGACGTAAACGGTGACGGGGTTAATGACATAACAGTCACGGTTGATACTCCTTTGTGCGTGACTGTAGAGCCTATCAAGATTTCCGAGCTGGACTTGACTAACCCACAAGAAGCTCAGTGTGTGGTGCAGGATAGTGAGTATTCGTTATGTGCCAATTCCGTATGGGAATTACGTGCAGTTGCGGTGGATAATTTAACCTCCGCTCAAGCTGTAGTTCGCCAAGGAGTGGCTTTGAAAGTATTGATGAATGATGTCGCGACAGCCTGTCCGGGTTGAGTGCAAGGGAGGTATAGCATGAAAGCTTTTATATCCACTTTAAATAGACAAATTGCTTGTCTTTTAATGCTGTTGGTTGTCGCGGCTTCCGTGCAGGCGGAGGATATCGACATTTTCGTAGGCAATGATACGACCAACTCTGGGTTGCCCAGCGTGTTGGTCGTGCTGGATAACACCTCGAATTGGGCTCGGCAAAGCCAGCAGTGGCCTGGTGGCTTACAGCAGGGACAGGCCGAGGTGCGTGCGATCAAGACTGCACTGGCCGGGCAGGTTGGCAAGGTCAATGTAGGGTTGCTGGAGTTCACCACTGGTGGCACCGCAAATCAGGACGGTGCTTTTGTTCGCTTTGCCATGCAGGAACTGACGGAGGATAGCTATACCGTTCTCAGTAGGCGCTTAGATACGATTTTCGATGATATTAATGGCAATAAAGAAAAACGTAATTCGGGTACGCCTTATGGCAACTTGATGCGCGATGTGTACAGCTATTTGGCGGGGTTGGAGCAGTCTCACGGTGGCGCAGGTACTCCAGACGCTGGCGGGTTGCCTGCGGGGGAAGTTAGGGCTGATCCGGATGGTTATAGTACGCAGTATTCGTTATTTCGCTCGCCATTAAGTTCGGACAATATCTGCACCAATCTCAATGTGATTTTTGTTGGTAATCCCAATAATAGTGGTCCTTCGACAGATAGTGCGGACAATAGTGCTTTCCTGGCAGATCTGTATGCCGGTGTAGAGGATACTGCCGATAAGTTGGCTGGGCAGGCAAGTGGTTCTCCGTTGCCGATTCCGCTGCTTACAACAGTTATAAATACGGATACCGAGGTTCTTGGCGCTTCGGCGCAGTGTTATCAGACCAATAATAATGGTGTTAGTGCTTGTACTACTGCAGAGTCCTCGGCTGGTGGCCTCTGTGATGGGGTGAGTGACTGTTCCTGTTCGTCCACTCCAGCTAGCTCGTCAGGTTGTGCGAGCAATAGATATAAATTGAATGTTCAGTCGACCAGTACAACAACAACCGTTACGCCGACAGGAGAATATAACACTACGGCCGGTGTTGATTGGAACCTGGATGATTGGGCTAAGTTTCTTAAGACTTATGGCATTCCTATTTCTCTGCCTGTAGACGATGGCGACCCCCTAACCACTCGTGTTGAAGTCAATATGTTCACTGTTGACGTATTCAATGCGCAGCAGAACTCTAGCCATTCCGGCTTGTTGCGTAGTGCTGCCGATGTGGGGGGGGGGAGCTATTATGCTGCTTCCAATGAAGAGGCCATCGAGGCAGCCTTTAATGATGTCTTATCCAAGATACTTTCGGTGAGTTCGACTTTCGCCGCAGTGACCCTGCCGTTGAGTGCGACCAATCGGGCGCAGAATGAGAACGAAGTCTTTATCGGTATGTTTCGCCCGGACCAAGCTGCTGCCCCAAGATGGTTTGGTAACTTGAAGCGTTACCAGTTAGGCCTTTTTGGCAATAAGGTCGAATTGGCTGATGCTCAAGGTGATCAAGCTGTTAACCCCTTGAGTGGTTTCGCTACCGAATGTGCGGAGAGTTTCTGGAGTGTGGATTCGGGAGAATATTGGAATGATCTTGGTATAACTCCTTCGCCGCGCAGTCAGTGTGTATCTAGCCTTAATAGCGTCTGGTCCGATTTGCCGGACGGACCTTTTGTGGAGAAAGGCGGTGTCGCTCAAGTCACTCGTAATAGCGATATAGCTGCGCGCAATCTATTGACTGTTGGTGCTGACGGACTGACCGCGTTTACTAGTGCTAGCTATGCGGCGAGCATTGGCGGTACCAGCGTTTATAATTATTTTCGGGGTAGTTCGGTAGGTGTTGGCGAGACGTCTGGCGGATCCAATGGAAGGCCTAGCATTCATGGCGATGTTATCCATTCGAGGCCGCTACCGATCAACTACGGCGATGCAGGCACCGTCGTTTATTACGGTAGCAACGACGGTTTGTTCCGGGCCATTTCTACATCTACTGGTAGCGAGTTATGGGGGTTGGTGGCGCCCGAGCACTTCAGTAGTTTGCAGCGGCTTTATGACAACTCACCTCGTGTGGCTTTTCCTAACCAGGATGCGAATCCTGATGAGGCGGCACCAGAACCCAAGGATTACTTTTTCGATGGATCCATCGGCCAGATTGTGAGTTATGACGCTGATAATCAGGTGGATCTTGCTTATATCTACCCGACCATGCGTCGAGGTGGGCGCATGGTCTATGCGTTGAATGTGACGGATCCTGATGCTCCTGCTTTGCTTTGGCGGCGAGGGTGCCCAGATATGGATTCCGATGTCGGGTGCGACAGTGGTTTTGAAGCGCTTGGACAGACGTGGTCTACTCCAAAGGGAGCGATCATCAAGATTCCGGATCCTCTGAATGCAGGCCAGTTTTCGGATGTTCGGGTGGTTATTTTTGGTGGTGGTCTTGACGCTTGTGAAGATACCGATGCCTCTGTAACGACCTGCGACTATGCGGCGGTGAATAATCCTTCAAAAGGAAATGCAGTGTATGTGCTCAATGCTGCTACTGGTGAGCTGCTCAAGAGTTTTGCTACTACAGCTGGGGTCGTCGCAGATATTAATACCGTCGATGTGAACAGTGACGGCAGGGTTGACTATGCATATGCAGTAGATACTGGTGGCAACATCTGGCGAATTAATTTTGCAGATCCTGTAACAGAACCGCTCACAGCTCAGGCGATCGATGATTGGGCAATCACCAAGGTTGCATATACCCAGGGAGGCTCGCGGAAGTTCATGAATGCACCTGCGTTGCTACCCTATCTGGGTAAGGTGTATCTCGCCCTAGGATCGGGAAACCGGGAGCGGCCGCTGGAGAGTAATTATCCTTATGTGGATGAAGTGGACGATCGTTTTTACGTAGTTCTGGATTACCCGGCGAGCGATGCCGCTGTCGATCTAGATGGCCAGCTTATGAATAATGCAACGGCGGAGCCGAATTGTGACGCTGACGGGATTTACCCTGGTACAGAGCAGCGCGGTTGGTTCATGAGCATGCCAGGGCGCGGTGAGCAGATAGTGAATCCGGCTGCTATTGCGGGTGATGTGTTGTTCAATTCCTATCAGCCTGGAGGTACTCAGGTTGGTCTCTGTACTAGGCCGTTGGGAGTTGCTAAGGGGTACGCCATGAGTCTGTTTAACGGCTCGGCATGCGGCCGCAACCGTTCTGAAGTCATTACTGGCGGGGGCATGCCAATTGCGCCAACCATCAGTACCGTCTCGGTATTGAAAGATCCCGATTGCGTGGGGGCTAGTTGTGAGACTGAAACTGTCACCGTTTGCATCGGTTGTGAAGGCTTGAAGCCAACGGAAATCAAGCCGACGCTTGATGACACCCGCCGTCGTATTTACTGGAATTCCGAAGTGGATCGTTAACGATTAGAGCTATGGTGTGGCTGCGTTGCCCTTGTCGCGCGTAGCCCCGCCTCATGGCCATCGCTTGCTGCTGGCTGACCCGAGGAAGCACCTAGCTCATGAGCCTGCTAATCAGTACAAGTCGGGCAGCAGTAAATCTGATTCCTTTTCCTGGACGGCTGATGACTCATCAGTGAGCGCTCCTAGCGCATCGACTTATACGGCTTGGCTCTAACCAAGCAGAATAGGGAGACGTTGTGCCATCTATCACGCCTTGTAGGGCAAATGCGCAGTTTTGTAGGGCAAAGTCGCAGTTTTAGATGATGGCAATTTAAAGCGATCGTACCAAGCGGGTATGATCACCGACGATGAATGGCCGTCGATCTGGTTTTTTTTACCGTTTGTCTACGGAGCAAAGCCGAGAGAGAAGGCTGATCCTGTGCTATTTGATGGTATCTATGGAGTGAGCACTATGCCGCAAAAAGGTTTCACTCTTATCGAACTGATGGTCACGCTTGCAGTGCTTGCCATAGTGCTTGGTATCGCGGTTCCTTCGTTTAGTGGCATGTTGCGGGATAGTCGCGCCTCATCGCTGGGTAGCGAGCTCCAAGGGGCTCTCCAGCTTGCCCGTTCAGAGGCTGTCAAGCGTCGTAAGTCGGTCGTTGTTTGTCGCAGGAATGCTGCTGGTAGCGGCTGCGAAAATGGAACGGATTGGGCCGGTGGCTGGCTAATACTTGCTGATGGCAATGTGATCAAGGTCTGGGACGCCGCGCAGGGGCTCGCAGTGGTCGGGCCGAATACCGGAGTGACCTTCCAGAGCAGTGGGATGGCCGGTGCCACCAGCCTATCTGTTGAGCCTTCCAGTTGTAATGGCAAACAAAAACAGCAGATTGCCGTTTCCGTGACTGGGTCCGTTACTTTGAGTAAGGATGACTGCTAATGATACCTTTTCCCCTTCTATATCGTCAGCAAGGTACAACACTTATCGAGGTTCTTATAACTCTGGTCATTCTTTCCATTGGGCTATTGGGGTTGGCCCTACTGCAGGTCACAAGTGTGCAGAGTAATCAAAGTGCCTATTATCGCTCGCAGGTAACGGTGCTTGCCTATGACCTGGCTGATCGGATGCGTGCAAACCGTGATGCCGCCCTTGGTGATGCTTATGTTTTTGATTTCCCTGATTCCTCCAGTGCGAATTCGGTAAGCGGTACCCAGGCGCAAAAAGATAAAGCCGAGTGGTTGAATACTCTCGCCTTAAGCTTGCCAGAAGGGACCGGGAAGGTTGAGAAAACGGGAACGCTGGTTAGTATTTCCATACGTTGGAATGATAATCGAGGTCGAATAAAAGAAGTGGATAGTAATGCCGAGGATGGTATTGAAACTTTCGTTTACAGGACCGAAATATGATCAATACTTTTCCGAAACAGCAAAAAGGCCTTTCGCTCATAGAGTTATTGGTTGCCTTGGTTCTTGGCCTTCTTATCACCGCAGCGGTTCTGCAAATATTTCTGGCGAGCAAGCAAACATATAGCACTAACAATGCATTGTCTCGTGTCCAAGAGAGTGGGCGTTTTGCCATTGATTTTCTGACCAATGATATTCGTAATGCCGGATATCACGGGGAATGTATTAGTGAATTGAATAACTTGTTGAATGAAAGTGGAACAGGGTATAACTCCGATTTATTTGATTTCACAAAGATTGTAGATGGCAGAACCGACTCCGCCCCTTCATGGGTGGCCAGTCGTGTCGCGGGCGATGTGATTCACGTAAAATATGCCTCTAACCTTTCTGGGGTAACGGCAAGCGGGAATACGCCTGCTAATGCGAATACTATTAACCTGACTGCGGAGAGTGGTATTGCGCAAGGTACGATAATTATTGTTTCTGATCTTTCAGGTTGCGATATGTTTCAGAATCGTAGCAATGCTAGCGCTCATTCATTATCGAGAGGCAGCACAGGATCGCCTGGTAACAAGAACCCTGGCAGTAACTCATTTAGTCATGCCTATGATTCATCTATGGAGATCCTCAAGTTAAAAAGTGTCAGTTACTACATAGGTGATAACGCTGCTGGCAATCTGCGTTCACTTCGTCGAATTACCTTCACTTCTGGGGCGCCCGTTGATGAGGAGTTGATCGAGGGTGTTCAGGATATGCAGATACTTTATGGCGTTGCTGATGGAAATAAACAGGTCTCCAGTTATGTCACGGCAAGTAGTGTGGCTAATTGGGATAATGTGGTGTCGGTTCGTGTTTCTTTATTGCTTGTCAGTCCAGATATAAATGTGGTTTCGGAAAACCAAACAATTGATTTTAATGGGTCTTCGGTAACCATAGACGACCGACGCTTGGCGCAGGTTTTTTCGACCACTATAGGTATCAGGAATCGCCTCCCATGAATCGAGCATTAATTTCAATGCCTAGACATAGCCAGCGTGGCGCAACTCTGATCATCGCCATGGTTATGTTGTTATTGCTGACCATCATTGGTCTGAGCAGTATGCGTGGAACCTCCCTGCAAGAAAATATGGCCGGTAACATGCGTGATAGCGGCCTTGCACAGCATGCCGCGGAGGCTGCATTACGGCAAGGCGAGAAAGTAATAGGCGACATGTTTTTAAATAATACTCTAAGCGCACTGGAGTCGACCTCGCCGACAGGTACTTATGAGGATTTCCCCGGCGTTGCGCAGGAGCCGGCTTACAAGGTGACTCTACTCGCCAATCTGCGTACCAATACCGCAGCCGGCGAACCTCTCGATGATGAGGGGGCCCTCGTGAGGGTTGAGGGCGATGGGTATGGTATGCAACGCGATTCGGATGGAGAGGTTGTCTCCCATGTTGAGCTGCGTTCGATTTTTCTGGTCGAGCAATAAATGACCAACTTCATAAGTGCTCTTTAGGAGTCATAGCGATGGAAAGCCTCGCTCGCCGTTATAAGCTACTGAACACGGGGCTCGCCTTCGTGATGTCATTTACCGTCATGTTTGCCTCGATTGCTCATGCGGATGTTTCCCAATCGCCATTGTTACTTGGTGGTGGAAGTGTGCCCGGTAACCTTGCTCTGGTTCCTTCAGTTGAGTGGCCGACCATCATCAGTATGGCCAATCTTGGGAGCTATTCTGTCAGCAACAAATATGTTGGTTATTTTGACTCCGATAAATGTTACGACTACAGCCACGACTCGGTTAATAGCGATAGACGAAATAGCCATTTTTACCCCGTGTCCATAAATGCCGAGCGTACCTGCACCGGTAATCTATGGAGCGGTAATTACCTTAACTGGGCCGCAACTCAGACTATCGATCCTTTTCGAAGTGCGCTGACAGGTGGGTACCGCGTCAAGGATACGCCTACCGAAACCTGGCTGGAAAAAGCCCGACACACAGGGCAAAACACCAGTGGTAGGCGGGGGATTTCGGGGGGCGCCAAAGTGAGTGGTGCAACGCCTGCAAATTGGAGTAGTTTCAATACACGCATCGACGGTTTAGGTAGTCGTATGCGATTTACCCTGAATGGTGATTGGACAGGACCTGTAAGCGATTATACCTCAGACACCAATCTTGTTGGTAATGGTAATCAGGTATTTGAGGTTTATATTCGAGTAAAAGTTTGCGATTCTACTATCGGTCTGGAGAATAACTGTGAGCGCTATTCACAAGGCTATAAGCCAGAAGGGTTGATACAACAATACTCCAGTGATATTCGTTACAGCGTTTTTGGTTATCTGAATGATCATGCCATTCTGCGCGATGGCGGTGTATTGCGTGCCCAGCAGAAATTTGTCGGTCAAACCGTTCGCGTACCTGGTATTGCCGGAAACCAAGCCAATACCGCCAATGAGTGGGACGCGACTACGGGGGTGTTGGTTAAAAATCCAAATCCAGCGGATGCAACAGCCACCAATGCAGCAGTGGTGGATAGTGGGGTCATCAACTATCTGAATAAATTTGGTCAGATGACCACTAAAAATCATAAAAGTATCGACCCTGTAAGCGAGCTTTTTTATACATCGCTTCGCTATTTCAAAAATCAAGGAAATGTATCAGCCTATTCCACGATAACCGGAGATGCCACTGCTCGCTATGAGTTATCCGATGGCTTTCCGGTTATCACCAACTGGGTTGATCCCATCCAGTATGCCTGCCAAAAAAACGTAATATTAGGCATTGGAGACACCAACACGCATCGCGATAAGAATCTTCCAGGTAATAGCAACATGTCTGAAGAGCCGGCAGTTCCAAGCGAAGTTAGTTCGGACGATACAATTAATGTTGTTACGGCGACTGCTAAGGTCGCAGCGTTGGAAGGGATTACCATCAACACTCCGTTTACCGGTCGTGGTAACTCTGCATACATAGCAGGCCTTGCTTATGATGCCCATACCAAAGACTTGCGTGATGATGTTTCTGGCACTCAGACAGTTTCTACCTATTGGGTGGATGTTCGCGAAAATGAAGTGTTAGCAGGGAAATCCAGTAACCAGTATTGGTTGGCGGCCAAATACGGCGGCTTCAAAGTGCCTGGAAACTTCGGTGATCCTTACTCGCGGAGCGAAGCGCTACCTGAGTCATGGTGGCACACCACTTCGGATCTGCTCGCCACAGATTACCCGCGCCCTGATAACTTCTATGTTGCCAGCGACGCAGCCAAAATGATCGAAAGTCTGAAGTTGGCATTCGCTCAAATTGCTAATGAAGTAGAGAGCACTACTGCATCGCTGGCGACTAATTCGACCCGACTTGAAACCGATACAGCTGTCTTTCAATCGTTGCTCAATAGCAAGCGGTGGAATGGTGATCTTTTGGCAAAAAAAATCGGCAGCGACGGTGTTGTCGAAGCCGATGCAACCTGGAGCGCTGCCAGCGCGTTGGATAGTCTGGCCGATGTATCCAATAGGCATATTTTTACCAGCCCTCCTCCTACGGAAGACTCGGTTAATGGTCCACTGCGCTCGACCACTGGTATCGACTTCACATGGAGCAGCCTCGACGCGGCGCAACGCAATATGTTCATCAAGGAAGGGGAAGCAGACACCACTATGGCGGAGAACCGCCTGGCCTTCCTGCGGGGCGATCGGTCGCTGGAGATATCGGATGACGATCGCACTCAGCCCTTCCGTCAGCGCAGTAGCCGTTTGGGCGATATAGTCAACTCGGATCCGCAATTCATCTACAAGCAGAATTTTGGATACTCCCGGCTGGATTGGAACGATGGAGAAGTAGCGGAAGCTTACACTGCGTTCCGTGCCTCGGATGCGTATCAGAATCGTACGCCACTGGTCATAGTGGGGGCCAATGACGGCATGCTGCACGGTTTTGATGCCAGAGTCAGTGATGAGTCTGCGACCAACGGAGGGGGAGAGCTCTTCGCCTATGTGCCAAACAACATTATGGGCAACCTGATTCATCTGACTGATTCGGCCTATTCCCACCGTTATTATGTCGACGGCACTCCGCGGGTTTCAGACGTCTGGCTGGGCGAAGATACAGGCTGGCGTACCATGGTTGTAGGTAGTACGGGTGCCGGCGGAAAAAGTATATTTGCCCTCGATGTGACCGACCCGGACGACATGTCGAGCGACAGCGTCATGTGGGAGTTCAGCCACCCGGACATGGGTTACACCATTGGACAATCAGCACTGGTCGCTTTGCCCAACAACAAGTTTGGGGTAATCGTCAGTAGCGGCTATCACGATAGCGCAACCACCAACGGCAAAGTCTGGGTGCTGGATGCCGCTGACGGGAGCGTAATCAAGGAGTTCACCCTTGCCACAACCGGCGGCCTGGGAGCTCCCCTGGCCTCCGACACCGATGCCGATCTGGTTGCCGATCGGGTTTATGTTGCCGACACCTTGGGTAATCTCTGGCGGCTTGATCTGAGTGGAAGTAACCCTTCCACCTGGGGGATTCCGAGCTCGTTGGGCAGTAGTCCGTTGTTTATCGCCAAGGATGATGATGGTGCGCGACAGGCCATTACCGCGCCGCTGGTATCCGCTTTCAGCGATCAGAATGAACATATGGTGTTTTTTGGTACCGGAAGCTTTTATCGGACCGGCGACAATGAAATTCCTGAAAGCCCAGCGATAGATACCTTCTACGGAATTATCGACAGGGGGGCGCTGATCAATGGTCGCGGTAATTTGCGCGAACAAGAGATTATTGCAGAGGCAACGCTCAGCGATGGCAATCAGGGGCGAGCCATTACTCAGAACGCAATACAAGCGAGTGATAAAGGCTGGTACCTCGACCTCGCGTGGCAGGCAGGCGAAGGCGCTACCGGAGCGCTAGGTGAGCGCATAGTAGCCAAGGCTACCCTGCGTAGTGACCGCGTCATCTTTACCACCATGACTCCTTCGGCCGATCCTTGTGCTTTCGGCGGAACCAGCTGGATCATGGCTGTCAATCTGTCCAGCGGTGCTCGCCTTAACTATGTTTATTTCGATACCAACGGCGATGGCGTTCTGGATAGTAACGACATGGTGAGCATCGATGATGATGAAGGCGATATACCTTGGACAGGCATCTCCGATGTGGACGATGGAGTCAGCAAGGGCGTAACTTCGCTGTACAAGTGGCTATGTTTTGCCGGGTCCAGTGGTGCCGCTCCCAAATGTATTCCGCAACCGGTCTCGCAGCGTTATGGCCGTCAGTCCTGGCATGAAGTGAGGGACAACTGATGACTCGGTCTTTTTGTAAGTTGTCCTCGGATGAAATCCAAGGCGTCTCGGCTAGCAAAGGGTTTACGCTGATCGAAATGATGATTGTGGTTGTGATCATCGGGATTCTAGCCGCGATTGCGTATCCCTCCTTTGATGACTATGTGCGTAAGGCGAGGCGTGTGGATGCCGAAACCGCACTAACGGAGCTCGCGCAGTTCATGGAGCGCTACTACACGGCTAATGGTAAGTATTTGACCGCGGCCAACGCTGCGCCGGTATTGCCTTTTACCGAGTCTCCGAAGGACGGCACGAGCAAATATTACGACCTCGGTTTTTCCGGTACTCCGACGGCATATGCCTACACCTTGCAAGCGGTGCCAAAGGGGCCTATGGCCAATGATACTTGCGGCACCTTAACCCTGAGCAATACTGGGGCGAAAGGTCAAGCGGCCGGCGCTACCCTGGCAGCTTGCTGGCGGCGTTGAGTGCCGCAATGAGGAAAGCTCGGTATTTGTCATGATGCCTGGTTAACTCGGAACGATTGGTCATTCTATGCGGTGATAAAAAGCGGAGGTATTGATACCTCCGCTTTTTTATTTCGTCTGCAAAGCGCTGGTTCCTGTGGCGAACCTGATTTATCTTTCTCGGATTTTTAAACTCAGTCATAGGTACAGCCCTCATGCCCGCTATCAACTCAGGGGATCGAAGGGGGCCGTAGGAGTGTGCGTGACAGAAACAATTGTGATTATTGGCGGTGGCGCCATCGGCTTGCTATCGGCGCGCTTGCTGGGCGAGGCAGGGGCCGAGGTCTACTTGCTCGATCAGGGGGCTCTGGGCAGCGAATCCTCCTGGGCCGGCGGAGGTATCGTTTCGCCGCTTTACCCTTGGCGCTATAGCCCGGCGGTGACGGCGTTGGCGCATTGGTCGCAGGATTTCTATCCGCAATTGGGCGAGCAGTTGCGGAGCGATACGGGTATCGATCCGGAGGTGTATGTCACCGGGCTGTATTGGCTCGATCAGGAGCCGGCTGCACCGCTGGCGTGGGCGGAGCGGGAGGGGCGGCCGATGCGGTCGGTGCCCGTCGAGGCGGTGTATCGGGCGGAGCCTGCGTTAGCCAGGCGTTTTTCCCGGGCGTTGCATATGCCTGGGGTGGCCAATGTGCGCAATCCGCGCTTGGTCAAGGCATTGCGTGCAGCCTTGGTGCAGATGCCGAACGTGACGCTGCATGAGCACTGCGCGGTGACCGGCTTTATTCGCGAGGGTGAGCGGGTTTGTGGGGTGCGTACCGCTGCGGGAGAGATCCGGGCCGACCAGGTGGTGGTCGCTGCCGGGGCATGGAGCGGGGAATTGTTGCGCAGCCTGGATATCGCACTGCCAGTCGAGCCGGTGAAGGGTCAGATGATTCTTTACAAGTGTGTGGAGGACTTCCTCTCCAGCATCGTATTGACCGACGGACGCTATGCGATTCCCCGTCGCGACGGACATGTCCTGATTGGCAGTACGCGCGAGCATGTCGGTTTCGATAAAGTGCCCACCGAGGAGGCGCTGCTTAGTCTCAAGGCATCGGCGGCGGCATTGTTGCCTGCATTGGCCGACGCCGAGGTGGTCAAACACTGGGCGGGGTTGCGACCTGGGTCGCCGGGCGGATTGCCCTTTATCGGTGAGGTGCCCGGCCACAAAGGGCTGTGGTTGAACTGCGGGCATTACCGCAACGGTTTGGTGCTGGCGCCGGCCTCATGCCGTTTGCTCGCCGATCTGTTGCTCGGGCGCGAGCCGATTATCGATCCAAGTCCTTATGCACCGATTGGACGCCTCGGTTAGCAGGTGGATTTTCAAACGGCCTGTTAGCGATGCCGGCTTGGTCAATCCCCGCTGCGCCGCTGCCGCATTTGCGGCAGCGGGCGGAAGGGCTCAATGGTCGCCGTGGATCAGCTGCTGCACGGTGCCCTCGGTTTTCAGGTTGTCGAACGCCTCCCGGGTACGCGCCACTATCTCATCGTCGGTGCTCAGGCTGTAGGCCATATAAAGGCTGGTCGTCAGCTCTGGAGTGAAGGTTTTTTCCAGGCGGGCGCAATCGAACTGGGCATCCAGACACTGCATGGCAACATCGCTTTCCGGCATGGGCACCAGTTGTACCTGGCGGTTCAGCAGGCGCTTGAAGTTATCGCGGTTGTTCGCCGAAACGACCAGTTTGGTGAAGCCCTGTTCCTTCAGGTATTGGTGGCGCACATCGTCGCGGACCACGCCAACGCTGTAGTGTTTGGCTTCCTGAAGATCGCGCACCTGGATGTCGCTGCGTTCGCGCAATTTGTACATCGGGTAGTCGATGTGCTCGATCTCGCCTACCCATTTGAACAGTGCCTCGCGCTCGGGGGTGCGGGCGATCAGGTAGATCAGCACATTCTTTTCCTGCAGCGCCATGTCGTAAGCGCGCGCCCAGGGGTAGATGGTCACGCTGTAGTCGTTCAGGCCGGCACGCTGCAGCGTGGCTTCGACGACCGCGGTCGCCGTTCCGGCTACTTTGCCGTCTTGCAGGTAGCTGTAGGAGGTGTCTTCGGTGACGACCTTGATGCCTTGCGCAACGCCGGTACTGCTCATGCCGAGCAGTAATATCGCGATCAGGGTGAACTGAGCTGTTGTCATGACGATGCCTCGTTGGTCTTATTCGGCTATTCGGTCGCGCCCCTGGGACTTCGCGCGATATAGCGCCTGGTCGGCGCACTGCATCAGTTGATCGAAGCGATCCATGGTGCCGGGATCGAACTGCGCGACGCCGATACTCAGGGTGACATGTGGAGCCACTGGCGAGGTGGCATGGGCCACCGCCAACGCGGCGATGGCCTGGCGCAGTCGTTCTGCTGTCTTGTGCGCGCTGATGAGATCGGAGCCCGGCAACAGCACGGCAAATTCTTCACCGCCGACCCGTGCGGCCAGTTCGCCAGCGCGGGCGAATACCTTTTTGAGGGTTGCGGCCACCGCTTGCAGGCATTGATCACCAAGGGCATGGCCGTAGGTATCGTTGTAGCGTTTGAAAAAGTCCACATCGCACATCAGTACCGACAGCGGTTGGGCCAGCCGCTGCGCCCGGCGGAATTCAATTTCCTTCAACTCATCGAAGTGTCTACGGTTGGCCAGACCGGTAAGCGGGTCGCTACGCGAGAGTTCTTCCAGGCGACTGTTGGCTTCACGCAGCTCAGCTGTGCGTTCCTCGACCAGTTCCGCCAGTTGATCGCGGCGCGCGGCCAGTTCCTGCTCGTCCTGTTTCTGTCGTTCGAGGTAGTCCGATAATTTGTCCTGCAGGTCGTTGACCCCCGATTCCAATAGGCTCAATTCGTCTTTGCGCCTTACCGAACGCTCCAGACGCAAGGTACGCTTCAAGTTGGCAGGGGTCAGCTGTTCGAGGTGGCGTGCGATCTGTTGCACGTGCACGGTGACCGACCGATTGAACATCCACATGATCAGTCCGGCCAGCAGTAGCGACTGAATGATCTGAGTGACGACGATATTCGCCACCTCGCTGGACAGCCGTCGCCAGAGCACCCGTTCATCACCTTCGAGGGTCAATTCGCCGACATTTTCGTCTGCGCCTTCATAAGGTGTGTAGGTCAACATCCGTTGAAGCGAGGGCGCCAGATGCGATGCCCGTTGATAGGGTCGCAGCCGTTCCATTTCCTCAGGCGAGCGCCCGGCGCGCAGGATGCTCAGCTTCACCCGACCCACGGCTGCGACTTGGGCAACGCTATCGAGCTGGGTCTGCAGGGACTCGCGGTCCATCTCCCAGATCGCCTTGGACAGGGTGCGCTGGAATACCTGATCGATCAGCGACAGCTCGTCGGTCATCGCCGTGAGGTTCGCCTGCCAGGCCGACCAAGTCCGTATCGCCACGGTGAACAGGGTGAAGACCAGGCAAAACGCAAGCGTCGCCAGCACCAGTCGACGTCCGAGCGAGCCGGTTGGTCGGCTGTCCTGTGTACTCACAGGCGGGAGCGCCGGCATCCTACAGCCACCTTTTGGCGATGGCGTCGTAGGTACCGTTGCTGCGAATGGTCTTCAGGCCCTGGCGGAAGCGTTCGACGAGGGCATCCGAGGTATGCGGGCCGAAAGCCATATTCAGTCCTGCGCCTTCACCGAGGTCGGGTAGCCGCAGTACCGGCACCGCCACCTTTTCGGGCGTGTCGCCGGCTTGGCGGATCAGGTACCTGGCGTTCAGCTCGATGGAAATCCACAGGTCCACGCGCCCCAGCTTGAGCTTTTCATAGTTGTAGGCGTACTTGTTGTTCGACTGCAGGTTCTTGCCGACGGAAAAGTTCTTCGACAGCAGGTACTGTTCGCCAGCATCTTCCTTGACCGTTGCGATCTGATAGCGGCGCGCGTCATCCAGATTGTCGAGCTTGATGCCGCTGTCGGGCCGCGCATAGAGATACCAGTCCATTGGTGCGACTACGCCGACCCACTTGAACAGATGCTCGCGCTGAGCGGTGCGGGTAATCGAGTAGATCAGCACATTCTCGGTATTGAGCGCGATATCGTAGGCGCGCGCCCAGGGCATGGACTGGATAGTCGCTTTGACGCCCACCTCCTTGAGTACCGCCTGCACGACCTCGGTACTCAAGCCGGTCAGTTTGCCGTCCCGGGTCATGTTGTAGGGCGGCAGTTCCTCCGTGACGATGCGGATTTGCTCCTCGGCTACCGCCTGCAACCCGAAGCACGACAGCAGCGTGAACAGTACGGGCGTGATGAGGCGGCATGGCAGGGATGGTGTCATAGAGCGTGCTACCTCGGTGACGGCGGTGCGCCTACTGCATGCGAGTGTGCTGGCTATTGTATGGCCATCATTCGATTGCTGGTCGACGGATATACCTTTATATCGACCCTCGATCGGAAAGTTTAGCAGCCGCTGGCGCAGTGGCTGCATGGCCTTGACGATTCAGCTTAGCCGCGCCTCCAGGCTGTTCTTCGCCAGGCGTTCGGCCTGTTCCTGGGTCATGCCGAGGCTATCGTGCAGGGCGGCGAAGTTCTCGCCGACATAACCACCGAAATAGGCCGGGTCATCGGAGTTCACCGTAACTTTTACACCGCGTTCGAGCATCTTGAGGATATTGTGCTGGCGCATGTCGTCGAACACGCGGAGCTTGATATTCGACAACGGGCAGACGGTCAACGGGATCTGCTCATCGATAATCCGCTGCATCAGGCGCTCGTCTTCGATGGCGCGCACGCCATGGTCGATGCGTTCGATCTTCAGCAGGTCCAGGGCCTGCCAGATGTATTCCGGCGGGCCTTCCTCGCCCGCGTGGGCGACGGTCAGATAACCTTCGCTGCGGGCCTTGTCGAACACCCGCTGAAACTTGCTCGGTGGATGGCCCATCTCGGAACTGTCGAGGCCCACCGCGATAAATGCGTCGCGAAACGGCATGGCTTGTTTCAGGGTATCGAATGCCTGCTCTTCGGACAGGTGACGCAGGAAGCTGAGGATCAGCCCGTGGCTGATGCCGAGTTGCCGCTCGCCATCCTTGAGCGCCTGCTTGATGCCTGTGAGCACCACCTCGAAGGGAATGCCGCGGTCGGTATGGGTTTGCGGGTCGAAAAACGGCTCGGTGTGGATGACGTTCTGCGCTTTGCACTTTTGCAGATAGGCCCAGGTCAGGTCATAGAAGTCCTGCTCGGTGCGCAGCACATCGGCGCCCTGGTAATACAGGTCGAGAAATTCCTGCAGGTTGTTGAACGCGTAAGCGCTGCGCAGTGCCTCGACATCGTCCCAGGGGAGGGCGATCTTGTTGCGCTCGGCCAGGGCGAACAACAGTTCGGGTTCCAGCGAACCTTCCAGGTGCAGATGCAGTTCGGCTTTGGGCAGAGCGGTGATCCAGTCGTACATGGTCGGACTCTCGTATTCAGGCGTGGCTGTCAGTTTAACCAACGGGTCAGGTCTTGCGCGAGGTGAAGGTCGGCCAGGCACTTCTGCGGGCAGTTCCGGGTGGCGCTTCACCCATCCACCGGCGGTGGGCGCAGTGGTGGACGACATAAGCGTCGTCCACCCTTCGGTTGCTCAAGCGCCGATCAACTCCCTGGCCGCTTGACGATGGTTGGCGATCAACTGCGCCACATCCAGCCCCTCGATCTGCCCATCGATCACCCGCCATTGGCCGCCGATCATCATCCGGTCGGCACGGTCTGCGCCACACAGCAGCAGGGCTGAAAGCGGATCATGGCTGCCGGAAAAGCGCAGCTCATCGAGCTTGAACAGCGCCAAGTCGGCTTGCTTGCCGACCGCCAGCTCGCCGATATCGGTGCGCCCGAGCAGCTGCGCCGAGCCCCTGCTGGCCCAGCCCAGAGCCAGCTCCGGGGTGATTTTCTCGGCGCCGTAGCGCAGGCGTTGCAGATACAGGGCCTGGCGCGCTTCGAGGATCATATTGGAGGCGTCGTTGGAGGCCGAGCCGTCCACACCCAGGCCAATCGGCGCGCCAGCGGCTTGCAGATCGAGGGTTGGGCAGATGCCCGAGGCCAGGCGCATGTTCGAGCTCGGGCAATGACTGATGCCGGTGCCGGCTGCACCCAGGCGGGCGATTTCGTCAGGGTTGAAGTGGATGCCGTGGGCCAGCCAGGTGCGCGGGCCGAGCCAGCCGACGCTGTCCAGATAGTCCACGGTGCGCAGGCCGAAGCGTTGCAGGCAGAAGTCCTCTTCGTCGAGGGTTTCGGCCAGGTGGGTGTGCAGGCGCACATCAAGCTTGTGCGCCAGCTCGGCGCTGTCGCGCATGATCTGTGGGGTCACCGAGAACGGTGAGCAGGGCGCCAGGGCAATCTGGATTTGCGCGCCGTCGCCGCGCTCGTGGTAGCGCTCGATCAGGCGCTGGCTGTCGGCCAGGATCACCTCGCCCTGCTGCACGGTTTGCTGCGGCGGCAGGCCGCCATCGGCCTCGCCCAGGCTCATTGAACCGCGGGTCAGCATGGCGCGCATGCCCAGCTCGCGCACCGTCTCGACCTGCACATCGATGGCGTTTTCCAGGCCGTCCGGGAACAGGTAATGGTGATCCGCCGCCGTGCTGCAACCGGACAGCAGTAGCTCGGCCAGCGCCACCTTGCTCGCCAGTGCCAGCTTTTCCGGGGTCAATCGCGCCCATACCGGATACAGGGTTTTCAGCCAGGGAAACAACGGCTGGTTGACCACCGGCGCCCAGGCGCGGGTCAGGGTTTGATAGAAGTGGTGGTGGGTGTTGATCAGGCCCGGCAGCAGCACGTGCTCGCGGGCATCGAATACCTGATCGCACGGGCGCGAAGGTTGCTGGCCGGCGCTGAGCAGTTCACTGATAACGCCACTATCGATCACCAGGCCGCCAGCGGCGTCCAGATGATTGGCGGTGAAGATAGCGAGAGGGTTCTTGATCCAGATACGGGTAGCTGCCATTGAGCAGGCTCCTCTGAGGGTGAGTTCAGGTTAGCCAGCTCAGTGTTGACCCTGTCTGCTGATCCAGGTGCGTCGGATGACGTGGGGTGACGATAGCTGTCTTGGTAGTCAGGATCAAGATGGACGCGGTTCGTTATGTCTGCGCTATGCTTGTCAGCGCAGAATAATGAATGGTCGTGGAAGCACTGCAGCACGAGTTGGTGTCTGGTTAACTCGTTTTTTATCGCGGCCAAGGCCGCTCCTACGAAAACGGACCGCGGTATTTAATGTAGGAGCGGCCTTGGCCGCGATTTTCTACAAATTGGAGGCAATGGAATGCCGCAGGGCCAAAATTTGCGCCTTGGTCGTTTTTCTGAATCAGGGCGCGTCTACCTCTTAACCACTAATGTCCAATATCGTCAGCCACTGTTCCAAAATTTCGCATTGGCGCGTTTGCTAGTGAGTGAGCTGCGGGCCGCCCACGAACAGTCTTGGGCTTCTTCCTTGGCTTGGGTTGTGATGCCCGATAATATGCATTGGTTGGTTCAATTGCAGGGTCGTTCGCTCGATGAGTTAATGCGCAGGGTCAAATGCAATAGCGCTCGCCGAGTCAACCAGCAACTCGGTCGCCAGGGCGCGCTTTGGCAGGAGGGGTACCACGACCGCGCACTACGCAAGGAGGAAGACATGCGTACGGTGGCCCGTTATGTTGTGGCGAATCCATTGCGAGCGGGTCTGGTCAAGCACCTCGGCGATTATCCACTGTGGGATGCAGTGTGGCTTTGAGGGTTGTCGCTGTGCTGCAATTCAATACGCCCGCGGCTGATATCTGCCAGCAGCCGCTTGAGTTCGGCGGTGCGCTGCGGCGGCACTGCCAGCTGCAACTCGGCGCCGCTGGCGTCGTAGGTTTCGCTTTCCAGCAGGCTGTCCAGTTCCGCGAGGCGGGTCTTGAGCATTGGTAGCTCGGCGAACAGACAATGGCAGCGGTAGCGATCACGCGCGATCAGCGCCTGGCGTTCGGCCGCTTGCAGGCATTTGTTCGCCGCGCCGCCGTAGGCGCGGGCCAGGCCGCCGGTGCCGAGCTGGATACCGCCGTACCAGCGGATCACCAGTAGCGCCACCTGGTCGCAGTCCTGGGCGTCGATGGCCGCGAGGATCGGTCGGCCGGCGGTGCCGCCCGGTTCGCCGTCGTCGCTGAAGCGGTACTGGTCGCCGACCTTCCAGGCCCAGCAGTTGTGCGAGGCGCCGGGGTCGCTGGCTGCGGCGATAAACGCCTGTGCCTCGGTCGCACTGGCAACCGGCGCGGCGAGGGCGATAAAGCGGCTCTTGCGGATCTCCTCGCGGTACTCGCAGGGGCCGAGCAGGGTAAAAGGCATCAGGCGGGCGGGGTGAGGCCGCAACCTTTAAGGATGATACGCACCAGGTTGTCGGCGGCCTGGTCGAAATCCTGTTTGGTCATGCGCGTGCGGCCGGTGAGCCGGCAAACCTGTGAGGCGAAGTCGGCGTAATGCTGGGTGCTGCCCCAGAGCAGGAAGATCAGGTGCACCGGGTCGATCGGGTCCATCTTGCCCGCAGCGATCCAGGCTTCGAACACCGCCGCGCGGCCGCGAAACCAGGCCTGATAATCCTGGTTGAGCAGTTGCGTGAGGTTTTCGCCGCCACTGATCACTTCCATGGCATAGATGCGCGAGGCTTTCGGGTTGCGTCGGGAGAACTCAATCTTGGCGCGAATATAGCGGGCCAGCGCCTGAGCCGGGTCGTCGTCGACGGTCAGGCTATTGAACGTGCTGTCCCACAGTTCGAGGATATTGGCCAGCACCGCCTGATACAGGCCGAGTTTGTTGCTGAAGTAATAGTGCAGGTTGGCTTTCGGCAAACCGACGGTCTGCGCGATGGTGTTCATGCTGGTGCCTTTGAAACCGTGGCGGGCGAACTCTTCCTCGGCAGCCTTGATGATCGCTTCTTCGTTTTTCTGGCGAATGCGTCCGGCGGGTTTGCCGGTGGGGTTGGCGCTGTGCGCGTGAATTTCAACAGTCATGGGCGGTTCCGAGCCGTTCTGGTTGCGACAGCACTGATAACCCACTGTCATTGAGGAGACAAGCGCGTCGCGCTCAAAACGCGGCGCAACTGGCATGTCGCCAAGTATAAAGGCTCACTGCCGTGCATTTTACCTGTTGGTGGTCAATTCGACCTAAGTCTATGTGCTAATCGTCAGGTGCTAACGGGCTTTGTTCCGCCGCGAACGGCCATCGCCTCGGGTATCGGCCGCTAAGCAGCGAAACAGGCCGAGGCTGCGGCTACTCAGCTGAACGCCTGCACGATCTTCGCGCGCAATGCCGCATCCGGCAGGCGGCCATGGCCGGCCTTGAGGTTGTCGGCCATATGGCGGGGAGTGGACCCGCGGGGTATCACCGCCGTCACTGCGGGCTCGGCGAGAATGAACTTGAGCAGCAGTTGCGCCCATGAGCTGGCGTCGATCTCCATCGCCCAATCCGGCAGCGGTTTGTCCTTGACCGGCCGCAGCAGTTGACCGCCCTGGAAGGGCCGGTTGATCACCACGGCGATGCCATGGTCGGCGCAGTAGGGCAGTAGGCGTTTCTCGGCATTGCGTTCGGCCACCGAATAGTTGATCTGAACAAAATCCACCTTCTCCCGGGCCAATACGTCGAGCAGATCGTCATGCGCCGACTCCTGATAATGGGTGACGCCGATATAGTGCACCTTGCCCTGCGCCCTGAGATCGCGCAGTAACGCCAGTTGGGTGCGGGCGTCGCGCAGGTTTTGTACTTGCATCAGATCGATCCGCTCGGTCTGCAGCGCTTGCAGGCTCAGATTGAACTGGGCCAGGCCGCTGTCGCGGCCGGTGGCGGAAATCTTGCTGGCGAGAAATGCCTTGTCCTGCGTGCTGGTGCGTTGCAGCAGGGCGCCGATGACCTGTTCGGCTGCGCCATAGCTGGGGGAGGTGTCGATCAGTTTGGCGCCGCCGTTGACAAAGGTGCGCAGCAGTTCTTCAAGAGGGGCGAGGACCGCATCGTCAATGCGCACATCGAAAGTGTGCGAGGTCCCCAGGCCGATCACCGGCAGGGTTTCGCCGCTGCTGGGAATCGTTCGTTGCAGCAGTGGGTCGGCGGCCAGAGCCATGGCGGAGCGCGCCCACCAGGGCGTGGAGGCGAATGCGAGCAGCGTGGCGCTGCGCTGAATGAACTGGCGACGGCTGGGCATACAGTCCTCCGTGGTTGCACCGCAGGGGGATGCAGAAAATCCTCGAAAGGAGCGCCGCGGCGCTCCCTCCGAGCATAGACCTGTGACCTCGCGCGCCCGGCAAAGATGACCGGTGGTTGTTACCTGGTGTGTCGATGCCCGCTCCATAAAGGATCAATACCTACGGTTCCTCGTAGCCCGGATGCAATCCGGGAACACCTGTGCAGCCGATGGCGCTCCCCGGATTGCATCCGGGCTACAAAAGCGTTGTGCTCGGCCTTTAACCGCTGGCGGCCAGGGCTTCGAGGAAACTCTCCAGCACCAGATGCGGACGCCGACCTTTGCGGGTAACCGAGGCCAGGCTGAGGTCGTAGAAGCGCGTGGCGGGCTTCAGTGCGCGCAAGCGGCCCTGCTGCACCCAGGCCTGGGCGTAGTGGTCGGGCAGATAGCCGATATAGCGTCCGGTGAGAATCAGAAAGGCCATGCCTTCGCGGTCCGAGGCGCTTGCGGTGCAATTGAGCGCCTGATAGTGGCTCTGCACCTCCGGCGGCAGGCGGAAGGTCGGCGCGATGGCTTCCTGGTCGTTGAGGCGTGCATCCGGCAATTGCTGGTCGTCGACATAGAACAGCGGGTGGCCGACCGCGCAATAGAGCAGCGAACGCTCGTCGTACAGCACCTGGTAATCCAGCCCGGACAGCGGATTGCTCAGCGGCACCACGCCGATATGCAGGCGCCCATCGAGCACGCCTTGCTCGACCTCGCTCGGCGGGGTCATGCGGATATTGATATGCACGTCCGGGCCGCGCTCTTTCAGGCGCGCCAGGGCGTTGGTGATGCGCATGTGCGGCACCGTCACCAGGTTGTCGGTCAGGCCGATATTCAACTCGCCGCGCAGATGCTGGTGCAGGCCATTGACCTCGGTGCGAAAGCTTTCCACCGCTGCGAGTAATTGCTGGGTCGACTGATACACCTCGCGACCTTCCTCTGTCAGGGCGAAGCCGGCGCGGCCGCGTTGACACAGGCGCAGGCCGAGGCGCTGTTCGAGGTCGCTCATCTGCTGGCTGATCGCCGAGCGGCCGATGCCCAGGGCGCTCTCGGCGGCGGAAAAACCGCCGCATTCGACTACGCTGCGAAACAGCTTGAGCAGGCGGATATCGAAATCGCTGACCTGGGCCAGGGGGGCGGGGCGGCGTGCGCTCATCGTTGATTACTCATTGTTTAGTGCAGGCTTAACTAAAGATAAGAAGAGTTGTGTTTTCCTGACTCTAAGCCCGTGGCACCTTTACAGGCAATAGATTCCAGGTGGGTGCGGCTCGGCCGCTCCCGCAGCACAACAAGAACATCGCCCATTTCTACGAGGCCGCACCATGAACATGCCGCAGAGCGCCACCCCGTCCCTGGCCAGCCAGCTCAAGCTGGATGCCCACTGGATGCCGTTCACTGCCAACCGCAGCTTCCAGCGTGACCCGCGTTTGATCGTCGCCGCCGAAGGCAGCTGGCTGACCGATGACCAGGGTCGCAAGGTCTACGACAGCCTGTCCGGCCTGTGGACCTGCGGCGCCGGCCATTCGCGCAAGGAGATCCAGGACGCCGTGGCCAAGCAGCTCGGCACCCTGGACTACTCGCCGGGCTTTCAGCATGGCCACGCGCTGTCGTTCAAGCTGGCCGAGCAGATGGCCGACCTGATGCCGGGCGAGCTCAACCACGTGTTCTTCACCGGCTCCGGCTCCGAATGCGCCGATACCGCGGTGAAAATGGCCAAGGCCTACTGGCGCCTCAAGGGCCAGCCGGCCAAGACCAAATTCATCGGCCGCGCCCGTGGCTACCACGGCGTGAACATCGCTGGCACCAGCCTCGGCGGCATCGGTGGTAACCGCAAGATGTACGGCCAGTTGATGGACGTCGATCACCTGCCGCACACCCTGCAACCGGGCATGGCCTACACCCAGGGCATGGCCGCCACCGGCGGCGTCGAACTGGCCAACGAGCTGCTGAAACTGATCGAGCTGCACGACGCCTCGAACATCGCCGCGGTGATCGTCGAGCCGATGTCCGGCTCGGCCGGCGTCATAGTGCCGCCGACTGGCTACCTGCAGCGCCTGCGCGAGATCTGCACGCAGCACAACATCCTGCTGATCTTCGACGAAGTGATTACCGCCTTCGGCCGCCTCGGCACCTGGAGCGGCGCCGAGTACTTCGGCGTGACGCCGGACATCATCAACGCTGCCAAGCAGATCACCAACGGCGCCATTCCCCTGGGTGCGGTTATCGCCAGCAGCGAGATCTACAACACCTTCATGCAGCAGGCCACGCCCGAGCACATGGTCGAGTTCACCCACGGCTACACCTACTCGGCCCACCCGGTGGCCTGCGCCGCCGGCCTGGCCTCGCTGGAGCTGCTCAAACGCGAGAAACTGCTGCTGCAGTCCGCCGAGCTGGCGCCGAAATTCGCAGCCGCCCTGCATGGCCTCAAAGGCAGCAAACATATCGTCGACATCCGCAACTGCGGCCTGGCCGGCGCGATCCAGCTGGCGCCGCGCGACGGCGACCCGGTGGTGCGCCCGTACGAGGCCGGCATCGCCTTGTGGAAGGCCGGCTTCTACGTGCGCTTCGGCGGCGACACCCTGCAGTTCGGGCCAACCTTCAACGCCAAGATGGAAGACCTCGACCGCGTGTTCAGCGCAGTCGGCGAAGCCCTGCAGAGCATCGACTGATGAGCCGAGCGCAAGCGGTGGCGAACGTGCAGGTGGACAACCAGAGGGTGATCGTCACCGAATGGCGCTTCGCCCCCGGCGCCGAAACCGGCCGGCACTGCCATGGTTACGACTATGTAGTGGTGCCGATGACCGATGGCACCCTGCTGCTGGAAACCCCGCAGGGCGATAGGCACGCCGAGCTCAAGGCCGGGCAGGCGTACTTCCGCCAGGCTGGGGTCGAGCACAACGTGATCAATGTCAGCGACCACGAGGTCGTGTTCGTCGAAACCGAAATCAAATCGTAGGGGTGGATGACGCCTCACCTGCGCGGCCCGACCGATACACCAATAGCAGGGCCCGCCGGTGGATGAAAAAAGCGTCATCCACCCTACGCCTGGCGATAGTCCCCCCTCTCCCTCGGGAGAGGGGCTAGGGGTGAGGGGTGGGTTCACCGTCGCTCCCCAAGCCGGATCACAGATTCACTAACAGAATTCGCAAATGGAGTTATTTATGAGCCTTGTCCCCCATCTGATCCACGGCGAGCGCATCGCTGGCACCGGCCGCACTGCCGACGTGTTCAACCCGTCCACCGGCGAGGCCAGCAAGCAAGTCGCCCTGGCTGACCGCGCGACCCTGCAGCTGGCCATCGACTCGGCCAAGGCCGCGTTCCCGGCCTGGCGCAACACCCCGGCGGCCAAGCGCGCCCAGGTGATGTTCCGCTTCAAGCAATTGCTCGAACAGCACGAAGCGACCATCGCCCAGCTGATCAGCGAAGAGCACGGCAAAACCCTGGAAGACGCAGCCGGTGAACTCAAGCGCGGCATCGAGAACGTCGAATTCGCCTGCGCCGCCCCGGAAATCCTCAAGGGCGAATACAGCCGCAACGTCGGCCCGAATATCGACGCCTGGAGCGACTTCCAGCCCATCGGGGTCGTGGCAGGGATTACCCCGTTCAACTTCCCGGCCATGGTGCCGCTGTGGATGTACCCGCTGGCCATCGTCTGCGGCAACTGCTTCATCCTCAAGCCGTCCGAGCGCGACCCGAGCTCCACCCTGTACATCGCCGAACTGCTGCTCGAAGCCGGCCTGCCGAAAGGCGTGCTCAACGTCGTGCACGGCGACAAGGAAGCGGTCGACGGGCTGATCGAAGCGCCGGAAGTCAAAGCCCTGAGTTTCGTCGGCTCCACTCCGATCGCCGAGTACATCTACAGCGAGGGCACCAAGCGCGGCAAGCGCGTGCAGGCCCTGGGCGGCGCGAAGAACCATGCCGTACTGATGCCCGACGCCGACCTCGATAACGCCGTCAGCGCGCTGATGGGCGCGGCCTACGGTTCCTGTGGTGAGCGCTGCATGGCCATCTCGGTGGCGGTATGCGTGGGCGACCAGATCGCCGATGCGCTGGTAAGCAAGCTCATCCCACAGATCAAGGGTTTGAAAATCGGCGCCGGTACTTCCTGCGGCCTGGACATGGGGCCGCTGGTCACCGCCGCCGCGCGCGACAAAGTCGTTGGCTACATTCACGACGGTGTCACCGCTGGCGCCAAACTGGTTGTCGATGGCCGCGGTTACAGCGTTGCCGGCCATGAAAACGGCTACTTCGTCGGCGGCACCCTGTTCGACCACGTCAGCCCGGAAATGCGCATCTATAAGGAGGAGATCTTCGGCCCGGTGCTGTGCATTGTTCGCGTCAACAGCCTGGAAGACGCCATGCAGCTGATCAACGACCACGAATATGGCAACGGCACCTGCATCTTTACCCGCGACGGTGAATCTGCGCGGCTGTTTTGTGACGAAATCGAAGTCGGCATGGTCGGCGTCAACGTCCCCCTGCCGGTGCCGGTGGCCTACCACAGCTTCGGCGGCTGGAAGCGCTCGCTGTTCGGCGACCTGCATGCCTATGGCCCGGACGGCGTGCGCTTCTACACCCGCAAAAAAGCCATCACCCAACGCTGGCCGCAACGCGCCTCCCATGAGGCGGCGCAGTTTGCATTCCCCAGCAATGGCTAAGCGCGGGTAGGGCGGCAAAGGCCAGTCGTGAGACTGGCCTTTTTGGTTTGCCTCGTAGCATTTCCCCGGGTATCGCTGCGCTCAACCCAGGCTACGGACACATCGTAGCCCGGGTTGAGCACAGCGATACCCGGGAGCTTTTATGAGCCCGTCAAGGCTGCATCCTTTCCCCAGCCAACGGCTCATCATGTGGGCCGCCAGTCCAATCCGCCGGCAACGCCCCCGCCGCGACATAACGATGAAACGACGACCACGGCCAGTCGATCACGTGTTCCACATGGCCGTGTTTACGCGGGTTGTGGTGGATGTAATCGACATGGCGGGCGAAGTCGTCATCGTCACGAATCCGATGCTCCCAATAACGCTGCTGCCAGATGCCGCGTTCTCCTTTGCGTTGGCGGCTAGGAGATATCCGTTCGCTGTACGGCAATGCCCGCGAAAAGCCGCTCTTTATCAAGCGCCAGCGCAGGGCAAAATCGGCATCGCCCGGCGGCAGCGTGCACAGCGCATGCAGGTGATCGGGCAGGATTACGATGGCATCGATACGCCAGGGATGCAGACGCATCACATGGGCGAAGCTGGCGCGCAGCAGATCGACGTGCGCAGTTAGCAGATTCCCATGACGGTTCGCCAGGTTGAGCGTAAAAAACCAAGGTCGCGCCCGGCCTTGTGTCGCGGCGGTAGAGCACCATTATCTGCAGTCCCTTGCAGAAGAACATTCTTCAACTGTAGCCCGGGTCGAGCGCAGCGACACCCGGGAATCGGCACCCTGGGTATCGCTGCGCTCAACCCAGGCTACGTGCCGCGTTCTCCTTTGGAGATATCCAGCGCGATACGGCAAGGCCCACGAAAAGCCACTCCGGCGTTGTGTCACGGCGATAAAGCACCATTGTCTGCAGTCCCTTGCAGAAGAACATTCCTCAACTGTAGCCCGGGTCGAGCGCAGCGACACCCGGGAGTCGGTCCCCTGGGTATCGCTGTGCTCAACCCAGGCTACATCTCGCTGATAGTGGGGCGTCGTTCACCCAACAATCCCCAGCAGCTTGATCTGACTGCTTCGTAGATCTTACTGAGCGCAGCGATTTTCATAAGCGTCGGCAATCAAACGGGATATCGCGGATGGGGCGCGCGACGCTATAGCTAAACGTCTGAGCCCGGCACGGCCTGGAGGTTTATCCACGATCGCCGCTGGTTGCCGCGCCCCCCGAGGCTCAGGGGTATTCGATCCTGTAGGCGACCGGAAAATGGTCACTGCGCAGCACCTTGCCCATGTATACCCGCTCGACGACGTTGTAGACCTCGTCCGGCTTGAACTGGTGAACGGATTTGAGCTCGCCTGTCTCGCCCTTCAGGGTTTTCACCGCGACGGCGGCATGGCAGATGGATTTCGATGAGCAGTGCTCATTGATATAGGCGTAGTCCAGTAGCGACGGCACGGCGAGATCACCGAACGCGACGTCGGTGCCCATGCAGGCGTTTATATATGCGCTCTCGCTCAGTTGCACCCCGCCATAGGCGTTCTTTTTCTCCTCGGCATAAAGTTTTTTCGCCAGGGACAGCGAGGTGCGCACGGAGATGTGGGTGAAGCCGGCGTCTCCCGGTGTGCAGCGCAGCATTTTTTCCTTGCTGGGGTTGAGGGTGATGGCGTCCGCAGCAGTGCTGGCTTCGGTATTCAGGTCGCCGCCGAAGAACAGCAACCTTTTGATCTCCCCGCCCTCGCCCTCGCCCTGTAGCTGGCCGAGCAGCAGAATGTCTTCCCGTACCTGGGCTGCGGCTTTGTATGAGGCGTTCGCATGGCAGAAGGCGAAGAGGTTGTTTTCTTTGTCGCGCAATAGCAGGGTGGCGCGTATGGAGTCAGAGCCGAGTGGCAACTCGAATTTTTCCGAAAACTGATCCGCTACATTGTTTCTGACGAACACCATGGAGCCCAGGGTCGTACTCTTGCGCAAGCCGCCTTCCTGACTCAGGGATGCTTTCAGCGTATAAGCGCCTTTCAGGTCGTCCACCAGCCGCAAGTTCGGATTGCCGGTGGTGCCGACTTCGAATAGCGCGAGAATCTCAGGTTTCAACAGTTCCAGGGTGCTGGCCAAGGCATCCAGTTTTTCGTCGTACGCTTCGCTCATGGGCTTGCGTTCGTTTTGATTGTTGAGGTGCTGGGTGTTCCACATCAGTATTTTGACAGCTGGCATGCTTGGCTCTTCCCTTGATTATTCACACCCTGTAATGCCCGCACGCCACGCCTCGTTCGTGCCGCCGGGTAAGCGTTCAAGCGTAGCAACTTGTTCAGGATGAAGAGGCGAGATTTTCGTTTGCCATTGTCTTGTTCGGCGCTGGTATCTCGTCTATCAGTCGGGGCGCTGTTAAACGTGCGCATGTGGGCAAGAAGGAACAACGATGAGCGAGTCATTTAGTCTGGATCTGCAAACCTACCTTGGGCGCCTTGGCTACTCGTCGGCGCCGCCGCCGACCCTGGAAACTCTGCGCGAACTGCAATTGCGGCACACCGCCGAGTTTCCCTTCGAAACCCTGTCGACCATGCTCCGCGCGCCCGTTGCTGTGGACCCCGCGGCGATTCAGGACAAGCTGCTGCGCCAGGGGCGCGGCGGTTATTGCTTTGAACTCAATCAGCTGTTCCTGCTGTTATTGCAGGCGCTGGGCTTTGAGGCGCGCGGGCTGACCGGGCGAGTGGTGATGGGCGGGCCGGAGGATGCGCTGACTGCGCGCACGCATATGCTGGTGTTGGTGGCTCTCGATGGTGTGCGCTATATCGCCGATGTGGGGTTCGGCGGCATGGTGCCGACCGGCCCGCTGCAGCTCGACAGCGAAGCGCAGCAGGTCACTCCGCATGAGCCTTACCGACTCACCCTGCGCGATGGCAGCTACACCTTGCGTGCGCTGGTGGGCGAAGAGTGGCGGGCGATGTATGTGTTCGATCTGCAAGCAGCTGCGGAGATCGATTACAAGGTCGCCAGCTGGTACGTGTCCACTCACCCGGAGTCGCCCTTCCTCGGCCAGATGATCGTCGCCCGCACGGGGCACCAGTTGCGTAAAACCCTGCACAACGGCAGCTTCGCCATCCACCGTCTGGGCGAAACCAGCGAGCGCGTGCAGCTGCGGGATGTCGATGCGGTGCTTGATGTGCTGCGCGATGAATTCGCCATTCAGGTGCCGGAGCATCCCGAATTGCGCGGAACCATAGAGCGGTTGATTGCGGGCGAGTGAAGGGGAATTGCCATAAAGGCGAAGCCGATAAGCGAAGCCAATCAATAAGTAAAATTTGAAATCGTGGCCTGTCCCTCGATTGCTCTCTCAACCGTAGCCCGGGTCGAGCGTAGCGACACCCGGGAATCGGCACCCTGGGTATCGCTGCGCTCAACCCAGGCTACGTGCTGATATATCCGAATCCGAAATCGTGCTCCGCCCCCGGTTGTTCTCTCAACGGTAGCCCGGGTCGAGCGTAGCGACACCCGGGAATCGGCGCCCTGGGTATCGCTGCGCTCAATCCAGGCTACATGTTGATGGGGCGTTGGCGTCATCTGATAGCTCTCATTCAGTTACCAGGCAAATCAAAAGCAGTGTTCATTCGGGGCTTGAATCTCAGCTGTTCCCGACACGTTTCCCACGTTTTCGCCGAGTCTCCATAAAAAAAGGCCTGGAACTTGCTAATGCCCGTGAGTAGCCCGCAGACACGGGCATCCACAGGCCAGCCGTAAGACGGAGCACTCTTGATGATCACTGCCACTATCGCCGATTGCATGAGCAAAACATTCGCTCGTATCCACCCTGATATGCCGGTGGTGCAAGCGGCCAATTTGTTGATCCGCCACGCCATGCTCGGTGGGCCGGTGGTTGACGCCGATGGCCTGCTGTTGGGCTGGATTTCCGAGCAGGAGTGCCTGCGTGTGGCGATTCAGGTGGCGTACTACAACCAGCGCGTTGCCACGGTGCGCGACATCATGCGCAGCGATGTGCTCAGCGTAAGCAGTGATATGGACCCGCTGGCCCTGGCGCAGCAGATGCTCGGCGATAAGCCGAAGAGCTATCCGGTGGTCGACGGCAAAGGCAAAGTGCTCGGCGTGGTGGCGCGGCGGAATCTGCTGCAGCAGCTGGATGCGGTAATAGGCAAGCTATCCAGCGCTGCGGCCTGATCGCTGTCGATGCACTGTTGCGGTGCCAGCGCGGCGCCAATGCAGAAACCCTGCACCAAAGAGGCTCTGCGAGGGCGGAGGGACCTACGATGAACATGGCTGTCGGGTTTTGATAGTGGTGATGTGGACGCTGGAGCGTCGAGGGCTGCGTTACCACGCAGAGCGTGGGGGCGATCAGCGTAGCGGCTGAATTGAGCTGTGATGGTTCCCTCAGTGATTTCCAAGGTAATTGACAAAAGGCCAGTCGCAAGACTGGCCTTTTTGCGTTACCGGGTTGGCGTCGCCCGGACAGGCTTAGCGCTTTGCAATAAAAATTTCATTAAAGCTCAATCACTTAGTAAACCTTTTACGCACAGTTACTGTGTAACCCTCTGTGGATAACCTGTGCGGTTATGGCTGTAGCCAGCGGGGGCTGTGAGGCTCAAGGGATTGGTTGTTTTTTATACAGTCGCCCGGCGGTGTGTTGGTGCCGCCGGGTTGGCCATCAGGTCGCTTCGACTTGTTCGGTTGTGTCGGCCTTGTTGCCTGGAGTCCAGTTTTTCAGCAGTTGGGCGATGCGGTAGCCGCGCCAGCCGAGCATGCGGGTGGCGGTCAGTACGCCGGCCATCAGGGCGCCGCCGACTCCGGCGGTGACGGTGTCGGCACCGGTCAGGTAGAGGCCCTTGATCGGCGTCTGGCTGTGAATCCAGTGCTGGTCGAAACGCTGCAGGGTGTGGTCGATGCCGTAGATTTCGCCTTGTTCGTTCCACTGGAACCATTCGGTCGACAGTGGCGTGGCCAGCTCGCAGAAGTCCAGCGCGCCGCGCAGTTGCGGTTGATGGCGGTAAAGGGTTTCCAGCAGCTGTTCGGTGAGCTGGGCCTTGAACGCCTCGTATTCGGGGCCGCGTTTGCCCCAGGTGCTGCCTTTCCACTGGGCGAACCACTGCGGCAGCGTGGGTGCGACTATTTCCACCGTGGCCTTGTTCGGGAAGTGGGCATCCCAGGCCGGGTCCTTGGCCGAGGGGAAGCTGATGTAGATCAGCGGCATGGCCGGGTTCTGTCCGCTTTCGAAGCTGCTGACGTTGTAGTCGTGATCGGCGCCGGGGTAGACCCAGTAGTTGGTTTTCGGCAGGCCCAGTTCGGCGGCGCTGCCTTTGAAGCCGGCATACAGGCACAAGGTCGCGGCTGATGGTTCGACCTGCTCGAGCGGCGCCAGCAGGTCATATTCGGCGGCCACTTGCGGGTCGATCAGGCGGGTGTAGGTGGGGATCAACCCCGCGCAGCTGACGATCTGCGGGGCGCGCAATTCGGTGCCGTCCTTGTGTAGGCGCACGCCGACCGCGCGGCCGTTTTCGATCAGGATGCGCTCGACCCCGGCATAGGTGAACACCTGGCCGCCGGCCGCTTCGATCAGCGGAATGATGTGCTCCGAGATCTTGGTCGCGCCGCCCACCGGGTAGTTGCCGCCAGTGATGTAGTGCTTGGCGACCATCGCATGCATGACGAACGCGGCCTTGGCCGGCGGCAGGCCATAGTCGCCCCACTGCGCGGTGAGCACGCCGATCAGTTGCTGGTTCTGGGTCAGGCCTTCGAGCACTTCGCGGGTGGTTTTGAAGAAGTAGTCCGGCAGCCACCAGCGCCGCAGTTTGCTATAGAGCATGCCGAGCGAGCGCGGCATTGCCTGGCCGGCGAAGAAGCGTGGAATCCTTGCGCTGACCTCGCTGAGCAGCTCGACATAGCGCTCGATGGCGACGGCTTCGTCGGGAAAGTGCAGGTTCATTTCGGCTTTGAATTCCTCGCGGCCAGCGACGTAGTCGTAGGTCCGTTCGCCAAGAATGATGCGGTCGTAGCGTGCATCCATCGGCGCCCATTCGATAGCGCCGTCTGAGATCACATCGAACACCCGGCCGATCATCGACCAGGGTTTGTGCACCTCGCCGATGTAATGCACGCCCACATCCCATTCGTAACCTTCGCGCTCGTAGCTGTGGGTGTAGCCGCCAGCGGTGTAGTGCTGCTCCAGCACGCACACGCGCTTGCCGAGTTTGGCCAGCAGCGCGGCGGTGGTCAGGCCGCCGATACCGGAGCCGATAACGATGGCGTCGTAGTCGGTTTGCGCCAGGCGCGGACGGAAGCGGGTGCCGGTGCGTTTCATGGAAGTGCTCCTGGGTTGTTATGCAACTTGTTGCATACTAGGCGCGATGGCGGCGTTAATGCAACAAGTTGCATATGCCGTATACTGCCGCGCTCTTACCGCTATGGATTCTGAAACCCGCCCATGTCGCTCAAGCACGCCATTCTTATCCTCCTGGAAAGCCAGCCCGGCACGGGTTACGACCTGGTCAAACGCTTCAAGGACGGCCTCGGCTATTTCTGGAACGCCAAGCATCAGCAGGTCTATCTGGAGCTGAAAAAACTCCATGAGGCGGGCTGGCTGACGTTCGAGGCGGAGCAGCAGGACAGTCGGCCGGACAAGAAGATCTATCGCCTGACTCCCACCGGCCATGCCGAGCTGCTGCGCTGGCTGGCCGAGCCGGTGCAGCCGAACAAGATCAACGATGCGCTGCTGGTGAAGTTGTTCGGCGGTGCGCATACCTCGTTAGACAATCTGCGCGAGGAAATGCAGCGGCATGTCGCCGTGCACCGCAAGACGCTGGATAGCCTGCTGAGCATCGAGCGCGATTTTCTCGCCTTGCCCGACGCGCAGCGCGCGGAACTGCGCCTGCCTTACCTGACCTTGCGTCGCGGCATTCTCGGCGAGCAATCCTGGCTGGCCTGGGCGGATGAGGTGGAGCGGGAACTCAACCGCTGAGACTTCGCGCTTCGAAGCCGTTATCGGCGCGACCATGTTCGCTACAATCGCTGTCCACCGCATTACCGAGGTTTCCGATGTCACCCCTTGAACTCCTGGCCGCCACGCTCGGCGTAATCGCCGTCTGGCTGACGGTCAAACAGAATGTCTGGTGCTGGCCGATCGGCTTGGCGATGGTGCTGCTCTACAGCTGGATCTTCTTCGAGGTGAAGCTCTATTCGGACATGCTCCTGCAGGGCGTGTTCGCCGTGCTACAGCTTTACGGCTGGTGGCAGTGGACGCGCGGCGGTGGCCGGCAGGATGGTCGCGAGGTCAGCCGCCTGAGCTTGCCGGGCCTGGCGTTGAGCCTGGTTATCGGCGCCGCGGCCAGTCTCGCGCTCGGCTACCTGATGGCGACTTACACCGACGCGGCGGCACCCTGGCTGGACGCTGCGTTGACCGCCTTCAGCCTGGTCGCCCAGGTATGGATGGCGCAGAAACGCCTGGAGTGCTGGCCGCTCTGGCTGGCCCTGGATGTGATCTTCGTTGGCTTGTTCATCTACAAGGACCTGTACCTCACCGCCGGCCTTTATGCGCTGTTCTGCCTGCTTGCGCTGCAAGGATGGCTGGCCTGGCGCCGTGCGCCGGAGTTGGTGCGCGGATGAAAGTGCTGGTGCTGACCGGCCCGGAATCCAGCGGCAAGAGCTGGCTGGGCGAGGCCGTGCAGGCGCGCTTCGGCGGGCTGCTGGTTGGCGAGTACGTGCGTCATTTCATCGAACGGCAAGGTCGCGATACCTGTTATGCGGATATCCCGGCCATCGCCCGCGGCCAGCTTGAATGGGAGGATCAGGCCCGCGCCACCGAGCCGCCGTTGCTGATCCTCGATACCCACCTGCTGAGCAATATGCTCTGGAGCCGCAGCCTGTTCGGCGATTGCCCGGTCTGGATCGAACAGGCCCTGCTCGAACGGCGCTACGACCTGCATCTGTTGCTCGACCCGCAAGGCGTGCCCTGGGTCGCCGACGGCCAACGCTGCCAACCGGACTTGGCCGAGCGGGTGGCGTTCCACCGTGCCTGCCGGGACTGGCTGCACGGCAACGGCCAGGCTTTCCGTAATCTGGATGGCGACTGGGTACAGCGCCGCGAGCGAGCGCTCGAGTATGTTGCCGAGTTATTGGCTGAGCCCCACGCTGGAGTATGGGAACGATCAAAGTTACCCAATGGTAGCCCGGGTTGAGCGAAGCGATACCCGGGTATCGCGCCCTGGGTATCGCTGCGCTCAACCCAGGCTACGTGCTACAGCGCAATCAAAAGCGTGACGCTGGAGCGTCAGTGGATGCATTCCCACGCTGGAGCGTGGGGAACGATCAGCGAGTCGCTAGCCTCTGAGTGATCGCCCCCACGCTCTGGCGTGGGCGTGTCGCCCCGGACGCTCCGCGTCCGCAACGTCAGTCGACGTAATGTCCATGGTCAGTTCTTTGCAGCCCATGGCACTACCAGCCAAACCCATCACGACAAAAGCGCTAGCGGCGCCGTATGATCGACGGCTTATTTCAACTAGCCGTCGAGAGCCTTTAAGGATGAAGAAGTACCTGAGTCAATGGATCTGCGTGTTCATGCTGGTGCTGTTCGGCAGCCTGGCCGGTTGTGCTTCCAAGGGTGGTGATATGGCTGGCGCGGGCGCCGCGGCCCCCGAGGTGGCGGCCTATGCGCCGTTGCAAGACAAGGCCTCGGGACGTTTGCTGGTGTGGACGGCCAGCTTTACCCTGGAGGTGGCGGATCTGGCCAAGGCCAAGGTGCAGCTCAGCGAGCGCATGCTGGCGCTGGGCGGCTATGTTGAGGAAACCAGCGACTATGGCGAGTACAGCCAGAACCTGGTTTTCCGCGTGCCCAAGGATGCCTTCGAAACGGCCCTGGGCAATATCGAGCAGAGCGGCAAGGTGCTGTCGCGTCAGGTCAAGGGCGAGGATGTCACCGAGCAGTATGTGGATGTGGAAACCCGTCTGAACAACAACCGCGTGCTGCGCGATCGCCTCAGGCAACTGCTCGGCAAGGCCAGCAGTGTGCAGGACATTCTGCAGATCGAGAGCGAGCTCAATCGCATTCAGTCGGAGATCGACTCAATGGAAGCGCGCATGCGTATCCTCAAGGATCAGATTCAGATGTCCAAGGTTACGGTGGAGCTGCGCCAGCAGGCCGCGGAGAAACCCAGGACCATCTACGGCCCCCTGGGTTATCTCTACAAGGGCGCGGAATGGTTTGTCACCAAGCTGTTTATCATTCGTGAGTGAGGGGCGGGCGAGCGGATAACGGTCTATGGCCCGCGCTATGCCCCTGCTGAGTCAAACCATAAAGTGGCGGTTGCTTGCGCTGCGACCTGCGGAGGGAAAGGTGATTCGATTATTTATCGCAACGGGGCTGCTGCTTCAGGGTGCGCCGGCATTTGCCGGCGCGGCGGCCGGGTTGGACGGGACCGAACCCATGGATTACCGGCTGCTGGTCGAGGTGTTGCTGGTCGCGCTGGCGGTGCTGCTGACCAGCCTGTTCTGGGCACTCAAGCTGCGCCGGCTCAGCGGCCAATTGCAGGCGCGTACACAAACCGATGCGCTCACCGGCCTGGCCAGTCGCGCGGCACTGGATAGTCGTTTCGCCATCTGTCATGAACAGGCGCAGCGCTATGCCCGGCCGTTTGCGCTGATCCTGCTGGATATCGACCACTTCAAGCGGGTCAACGACGAGTTGGGCCATCAACTCGGCGACCGCGTCTTGCAGGAGTTCGCTCAGTTGCTCAAGGACTGCATACGCGGCAGCGACTGCCTGGGGCGCTGGGGCGGCGAAGAGTTTCTGATCCTCTGCCCGGAAACCACTCTGGAGCAGGCGGTGGCCTTTGCCGAGCGCATTCGCGTGCACGCTCACAAGCAGCAGTTCTCCAGTCAGCGGCCACAGACCCTGAGCGCCGGGGTGGCCGAGTTGATGCCGGGCGATACCCTGGATGCCCTGCTGCAACGGGCCGGCGCGGCACTCGCAGAGGCCAAGGCGCTGGGGCGTGACCGGGTGTGCTTTACCGCGAACGATGAGCTGGAAGATTTGCTGGTTTGAGCGACTGAACGGATGCTGCTTGCTCGTTGAGTCAGTTGCTATGTCGCGCGCGTAAGCCTGACGCTGGGGCGTGGGAACGATCAAAGCTACCAGTGGTAGCCCGGGTTGAGCGAAGCGATACCCGGGTATCGGCGTCCTGGGTGTCGCTGCGCTCAACCCAGGCTACGTGCTGCCTCCCTATATCGCTGACTCAGGCCTATCCGCTTGCGCCGCAGCTTTTCGTTGGATTCTGCGCTACCTGCGATTTGATTGATCTGGGTCGGCTGCCGCGCATTTGCCGTGCCTTATATTCGCCGTGCTCGTTCCCCCAGGAAAGGATCTCTCGCCATGCGCGTGCTTGTTTGTGTGCTTCTCGGTTGCTTTGCCACTTTGGCTCAGGCCAACGATGAGGCCATGCAGCGCTTTATCCAGCTCAACGCCGACCCGGCGCTACGCGAGCAGGCCTATGCGGCGGGTCAGGAACGCATCCGCTTTTGTGGCAATTGCCACGGCGAGAACGGCAACAGCAAGCGCACCTATATTCCCAACCTGGCCGAACAGAACCCGGTGTACCTGTTCAGCGCATTCGAGAAGTTCGCCAGCGGTGAGCGTAAGGATTTCATCATGTCCAAGCTGGCGCCGAACCTGACCCTGGAGGACCGGGTCAACGTCGCCATCTATTTCGGCCAGCAGAAGCTGCTGGCGCACACCGAGCCGGTCGATGCTGCGTTGCGCCAGCAGGGCGAGGTCGCGTTCAAGGCGATTTGCACCGTCTGTCATGGCGATAAAGCCGAGGGGCGCGAGAACACCCCGCGCCTGGCCGGACAGCCGGCCGAGTATCTGCGTAAGGCGCTGACCCGTTTCCGCGACAAGGATCCGAGCCGCGAGGGTTCGGTGATGATGTCGATCGCCGCTGGCTTCAGTGATGAGCGGATCGCCGCGCTCGCCGAGTACCTGCAGCAGCTGCAACCCTGACCGCGTGCCGCTGACCCTCCGGGCTGAGCCTCGGGTGGATTTTTGCGCGGCTCAGCCGCTATTGGGCCGCGCATCGCCAGCGCGTCGCAGCGGGTTGCAGCTGGCGCTGTCGAAGACGCCGATATAGGGGTTGCCGTGGCCCATCACGCAGCCGACTTTCTGGTTGCGCCAGCGTTCCCAGTCGCTGACCGGGTAGAGCCGGTTCCAGGCTTCGTAGGTGCGGCGATCCTGTTTGGACAGGCGCAGCCGGTAGCGCTCGGCCATATACAGGTAAATGCGCGCCGAGGCGCCGCGGATGGCTTCCGGCGGCATGGCGGTTCTGGCCTTGAAATCGACCACCATCGGGCAGGCGCCATACTGCCGCGGCGCGGAACCAAGCATGCCGAGGGCATAGTTGGAGCGGTCGCCGTTGACCTCGCCAATGCTCGGCACCAGATTGTGCAGGTCGGCTTCGGCGGCCTGGAACAGCGGATCGTTGCGGCTGCAGTTCTTGCGCCCGCCTTGCTGCCAGCATTGGCGCTGGTGGCCAATCACCCAGGCCGGCACCACATGTTCCCACTCCACCCGCTGGGCGCGGCGCAGCTGCTTACGCGGACGATAGCCGCAGCTACCGAGATCGACCCGATTGCCGCTGTAGGCGCAACCGCAATAGAAGGTGTTCGGTCGTTCGGCGTACAGACTCCAGGCGATCTTCTTCGCGGCGGCGAAATTACGTGGCGCCTCGGCAGCGGCGGGCAGGGCAAACAGCAGGCAAAGCAGAGCGAGCAAGCGGGTCATGGATGAGTCTGCGCAAAAAGTTGCGCATCATACGGGTAAACCGCTCTAAAACGAGCTTCTCAACGCACAATTCAGGCCGTTGTGACGGGCGGGGCGATTTTGCTAGCTGACTTTAAGATTCGTTTTTAGGTGCTTGATTGCGCTGCAAGTCATGCTTTGCGGCAGAAACTCAGCCCAAGGCGGATTTTGTTGCTAGCGTTACACCATCACGACACACGTAGATGGTTACGACTCATGGTGGGTGAGACTCTATTCGCGCAGGTTTCCCGGCGGCGCGCGTCGGGCTGCAAAAAGCTCGGCGGGCTGCTGTTGATCGCGCTTCTGGGGCTTGGCGGCTGCGCCAGCCATCAGGATCACCAATCCATCGTCAGCAACCGCAGCCCGATCAAGCCCGGCGAGTTCCTGCAAAGCAATGCCGATCGCATGGCTACACTCGGTATGCGCAACAACCTCAACAGCCTTTATCGCCTGCTCGACAAGCTCTACCTGCGCAACCCGCGGGAGTGGCGCAAAACCGGCCTGGCCGACCGCCAGGCGGCGGCGCGGGCAGTGCAGCTGGCAATCGAGGAGGGACGACCGCTGCCGGCGCTCGGCGGGCGCACCGATGTCGCCGCACTCGGCTATGCGCTCAGCGCCGACTATCAGGGTGACCGGGTCGGGGCCTTCATTTATGCCCTGGGGAGCATGCTGATCGCCGCCCATGGCGGCCGTACCGAGTTCTACCTGACCGATTCGCTGGACCCGCAGTTCATCCACAATGCCGCGCGCAATATCGAAATAGCCGCCTGGATGCTCGCCAACCGTCGCGATGCCGCAGGTAGGCCCTGGCTGCTCTCCAACGAGATTTCCGCCGATGGCCATAACCTCAGTTACGCCGTGGAGTTCGGCAAGATGGTGGCGCGCCTGGATCTGCTCACCGATGTTCTGGACGAACGCTTCCGGCGCATCGGTGTGAACTATGCCCAGGGCCTGCTATTTCTGAATTTTCTACCGGTGCAATGAGGCTCAACGTCAGTTCCGCACAATCCATCTGGCTTGGGATGTGTAGCTTGGCGCCATAAATGGCCTGTTGACACTCAAATCCTTATTTCGACTGCGAATCCTCATTTGATTATGCTTAGGGGCGGTGCAATCCACCTTCTACAGGAGTAGTCAGGTATGAAAATATGGACGCGTAGTTCCCTAGGCTCGTTTGGTCGTAACTCACTCGCAGCATTGGCATTCAGTGCTGCGGCATTGATCTGTCCCACCCTCGAAGCCGAGCCGTCGTTATCGCTGCAAGCGTCGCGAGAGGTGGTCTGGGCCGACTTTCTGGGCGTGAACGCCCAACTGCTCTGGTTCGATGAGGCGCAATACCGCAAGCAACTGGATCAGCTACAGGCGCTGGGCTTGAACTGGGTGCGTGTCGATCTGCACTGGGACCGCCTGGAGCCGACGCCGGGCCAGTGGCAATTGACCGAGATGGACCGCATGACCGAAGTGTTGGCGGAGAAAAATGTGCAGTCGTTGCTGTTCATGGTCGGCTCGGCGCCATTCGCCAGTAGCGCCCCCGCCGGTACCAGCAATTATGATCAGTACCCGCCAGTGTCCGCCGAGCAGTTCGCCGACAGCATGGGCTATCTGGCGGCTCGCTACCCCAGCGTCAATGCTTGGCAGGTTTGGAACGAGCAAAACATTCCATCGTTCTGGCAGCCCGCCGAGGATCCGGCGGCGTATAGCCATTTGCTGGAAACCAGCCTGGCCCGCCTGGCGACTGCCAACCCGGCGGCCCAGCGGGTAATGGGCGGGATGGCGTACTACAGCCAGATGCCGGTACAGGGTGGTTTGATGTTCGAGGCCATGGCTCAACTGGGCAGCATTGGCAGCGATCGGATTGCCGCCTATCACCCCTATAGCCTTTCTCCCGAAGGTGATGTGGTGGCGGACAAGGACTTTCTTCAGCGTGGCACAGTACTCAACCAGCAATTGCGCGAGCGCAATGCCCAGGCGATCTGGGCGACCGAATTCGGTTGGTCCAGCTACAGCGGACCGGTGGAGTGGCAGCCGCTGATTGGCGAGCAGGGTCAGGCCGACTATCTGCTCAAGCGCGTCGCTTTGATGAGCGCCATGGATTACGACCGCATCTTCCTGTTCAACCTGAGCGATCTGGATGCTCGAGCCACCCCGCGCGATCAACATTACGGGCTGCTACGCCTGGATGGCAGCCAGAAGCCGGCGTATAAGGCACTCCAGCGCTTTCTCGACATCACCGGGCCGAGCCTCACTCCCCAAGTCGCTCCCGCATTTCCCAACGCACCGGATGGCATGTTGAGCATGGCTTGGCAGCGTGCGGATGGGCATTGGGTATGGGTGTTCTGGGCGCAGAAGAGCGGCAAGGTGACCTTGGCGCGTCAGGGGGCGGTTACCCTTTACAACCCGTTGCGCGGTACCAGTCAGGTTCTCAATGCGGGAGCTGCTGGCTTGGAGGTGAACGTCGGTACCGAGATGCAGATCATCGTGATGTAGATCACGGGCGATAGGGCGGCGCGGCTTGCCGCGTCGCTGCCGGTTCAGCGGTTGTCCGATTACTGCCAGCGCCGGTAAATGATGGCGTCCGATGCGCCTGACGAACGCTTCCGGCGCATCGGCGTGAACTATGCCCAGGGCCTGCTGTTTCTGAACTTCCTGCCGGTGCAGTAGCGCTGCTCTCAATACGCCTGTTCGAGGCGCTTTTCGCTTTGCTCGTTGAGCTGCTCGATCTGTTGCTTCAATTGTTCGGTCTGCTGTTGCAGTTGCTTGGCCTGTTCGGCTTGCAGGGTCGCGGTGGCGGCGGTTTCACCGGCGCCGCAGGCGCTCAACAGGATCAGGGCGGGCAGGCTCGCCAGCAGTAGTAAGGTGCGCATGGTCAGGCTCCTGGGTTTGGTTATTGTTGCCAGCGTCGGTAGATAACGCTCAGCGCACCGGATTGCCGTAAGCGCTCCAGGGTGCTCGAGAACTGCGCCGCGCGTGCGCTATCACCTTTGGCGAACGCCACGTAGCGCGGCATTTCCACCAATGGTGTGGGCAGGATACGCACACTTCCTTCGGCGTGTTGCTCGCGGATGAAATACATCAGTTGATCGCGATCGCCGACGATAATGCCTATGCGTCCGGCCAGCAGCATCGACACCAGTTGGTTGGGGGTGTGCGCACTGGTGTCTCGGGTCAGTACGGCCTTGTCATAGGCCGATTGGTAGGTATAACCCCTGACCTGGCCGATGACATAGGGCGTCAGATCGGCGAATTCGTGCCAATCGCGAATCGCGGTTTTGTAGGTTGTCATGAATACGGTCGAGCCGATGCGTAACGGACCCGCCAGCTCGTATTGACGCATGCGCTCGGGGCTGCCGATGAATTGGAAACCGATATCGGCTTCGCCGCGATCGAGCATATGCACGACCCTTTCCCAAGGGTAAAGACGCATCGTATAGGGGATGCCAATCTCGTCCAGCACCGCCTTGACCAACTCGACGTCCAGCCCCAGCGGTTTGTCATTGCCCTCGACAATAAAACTGTAAGGCGCGGCCTGAGCGTCGCCGACCACCCGCCATTGCTCGGCGTGCAGCGGCGGGTATGCCATGAGCAGCGTAATCAACAGCAGGAGTCGCATGGCGGCACCTCCGAAGTATCGCGCCGGCTGACATGCATCCTTATTATGCTAGCCAATGGATATCGAATTGTCTGGCCGTTGTAGGCAGTGCGCTGTGTCGCCGCCGGAAAGCGGGAGGGGCGTGCGGGCCTGCTGGGAACCTGGCCGAGCACCGGGATCGTAGGGCCGAATCACCCAGGCTTCGCCAAACGAAGCCTGGGTGTCGTTGTCAGCAGCCTGCTAGACCTTGCGCACGAACTCGGACTTGAGCTTCATCGCGCCGATGCCGTCGATCTTGCAGTCGATGTCGTGATCGCCATCGCACAGGCGGATGCCCTTGACCTTGGTACCGACCTTGACCACCAGCGACGAGCCTTTGACCTTGAGGTCCTTGATCACGGTGATGGTATCGCCGTCCTGCAGCACGTTGCCCACCGAGTCCTTGATCACCTTGGCGTCGTCGGTCGCATCGGTCGCACCAGCGGCCGACCATTCGTGCGCGCATTCCGGGCAGACCAGCAGCTGGCCGTCTTCATAGGTGTATTCGGAGTTGCATTTGGGGCAAGGAGGCAAGGTGCTCACGAGTAATCCTCGGGTCGGTTTCGGTAAAAGCCGCGAATTATATAGGGTTTTTCGGGGCGGATGAGATATCCGTGCTCTGGCGTTCAGTGGTCGTTGCGCTGCACCGGGTGGCGATCCCTTGAACTCGACGGTCGTTGTTCCGTTCCAATCGGTATTCGGCTGGCTGGGTAGCGGGGAGGGAATATGTTTTTTCCGGAGATGGAGGGGGTTCGTCTGGGCGCAGTGGCAAAGCGCACGGTGGTCGATTTCGTAAAGGACGATCTGTCCGTGTATGCCGCGGCACTGGCATTTCAGATGTTCTTCTCGTTGTTCCCCTTTCTGTTGTTCATGGTCGCGTTGATTGGCGTACTGGACCTGCAGCCGTTTCTCGACTGGCTGCGTGCACAGGCCGCAATTGTGATGCCGCAGGAGGCGATGGAGCTGATCGACGCGGTGATCGTGCAGTTGCAAAAGCAGAAGACCGGGCTGTTTTCCGCGGGGATTCTGGTGGCGTTGTGGACCGCCTCGGCGGCGGTGCGCCTGATCATGGATGCGACCAACAAGGCCTATGGCGTGACGGAGGGGCGCCCGGCCTGGAAGCGTTTTCCGCTGTCGCTGATCTACACGCTGGCCGCCGCCGCCATGCTGCTGCTGGCGGCGGGCTTCATGGTGGTGGGGCCGCAGTGGATGAGTTGGCTGGCGCAGCAGTTCGGCATCGAATACTTGGTGGTGCTGCTCTGGGCCTGGTTGCGCTGGCCTATCGTGGTGTTGCTGCTGATGTCGACGGTGGCGGTGGCCTATTACGTCGCTCCGGATGTCGAGCAGGAATTCCGCTTTATCACCCCGGGCTCGGTGCTCGCGGTGCTGGTATGGATCAGCGCCTCCCTGGGCTTCGGTTACTACGCGCAGAACTTCGCGACCTACGACGCCATGTACGGCAGCATCGGCGCAATCATCATCTTTCTCCTGTACCTGTACATCTCCGCGGCGGTACTGCTGTTCGGCGCCGAGTTGAACGCGGTGATCGAGCACCTTTCCCGTGAGGGTAAAAGTGAGGGCGAGAAGGTCGCTTCACCCTAGTCTGGGCTACGCCGTGCTAACGCTCATAGGCACCCAGGTCGCAAACCGCGATGCCATCGCCGTCACCGTCCAGTGGGCGCGGTGCGCGGCGTTGATCGTGGCTGCTGCAATTGCCAATTGCGGCATCCAGCGCAGGGCTGGCGGGTCGCAAGGCGTGGGTCTGGGTCATGCCGCCGTTATCTGCCAGTGGTTCCAGCACGGTGACGAAGGTCTGATCGTTCTCGACATACAGCTCGGCGGTGCAATTACCCGGTCCGTTGCCCAATAGCATGCCCCGCGCCTGGTAGGTCGCCTCGGTGCCACTATTGAGGCAGTTGTTGACCGACTCTTCGTCTTCACGGTCGCTGTTACCGCTCACCAGGCTGTTGCGCAGCAGCAGCTTGCCGTAGTTGAACAGACCGCCACCGAAGTTGCCGGCGATGGTGACGTGAATCAGCGTTGCGTCCGGCGCGCCGTTGTAGAAAGAGTAGGCGTGGCCATTACTGAAGATGCCGCCATAGTAGGAATAGATATTGTTGTTGCCGCTCAGCGTGCTGTTGCTCAGTTTGAGCACTGCGTGATTGCTGATGGCCGCGCCGCTGCCCGCAGACCAGTTGTTGATAAAGGCACTGCGCGCAACGTCGGCATTGCCTTTGTTGTAGAGGCCACCGCCCATGCCACTTTCATCGTCGTCGGAAGCGCCGTTGTCGCTGAAGGTGGTGTCGCGGACTAGCGCATCGCCGGCATTGAAGAGCCCGCCGCCGCGTCCCTGATAGGCTTCGCCCGCGCTGGAGTTGTTGCGCTGCAGAGTTGAGTTGTACAGGTAGAGCTGGCCGAAATTGGCGATGCCTCCGCCAGCACCGGGCTGGAACATACCCGCGGCGAAGTTGTTGTCCAGGCGCGAGCTGCGCACGGTCAATAGCCCGTGGTTCTCGATGCCCGCACCGTAAAAGCTGGTGCGACCGTTGCGCAGGGTGACACGTTCGACTCGCAACTCGGCGCCGGCCAGCACCTCGAACAGTCGATCGGTGTGGTTGCCGTCGATAATGCTGGCATCGACGCCTGCACCCACGAGGCGGATATTTCCGCTCACGTCCAGATCGCCGTTTTGGTTCTCATCGTCGTCGAGAATTTCGTAATCCTCGCCCAGCGGTGGTGGCAGCGTCAGGGTATAGGTTCCGGCCGGCAGGATGATGCGATTCGCGCCGCCCTGGCGATTGGCCGCTTCAACCGCGTCGCGTAACGAACACTGCGCCGCACAGGTTCTGTTGAGTTGGTCGGCTTCGGTGGTTACCCGAAAATCCGCGGCGCTGAGCGGCAGGGAGGACAAACCTAGGGCAAGCAGAGGGCCGCGCATAGACTGCGAAGCAGGGCTGATCAGGCGCATATCGATTTCCTTTTTAGCGTTGGCCAAAGCGTTATGACGCGGAACGACACTGTTTTCGCAGTGTTGAGCAGGCTGCTGAATAGAAAATGGACACTAGCCAATCGACACCGTTCCGGCAGGGAGGTGCCGTTTGTCTGGTGTTCTGCGGCGAACCCAAGCGGGCCGGCCACGCACTGAGCCCGAGCATTGCGCCAAGGTCTTCGGGTGCCCCAAGCGGCTCCTTGGCCGCCATGTTGCCAGCGGGTTTATGCAGCTTATGGGCGCGGAGCCGCAGGGGCTGGCGCCGGCCATTTCAGCGTGCCGCTGTCGGTGAAGCGCGCGCTGCCGAACAGGCCGCCGCCGAGTTTGCCGCTCAGTTGGTATGGCAGCCCGGCGCCCGGCGTATAGCCCGCGGCGCCCCAGGCCTGGCGCATCGCCGAATAGGCCGAGATGCTCACCGGCACCCGGATCAATGTTTCGCCGAAGCGCGGCACCTGGCCGCTCTGGTCGCTCACGCCGCTGGCCAGCGGTTGGTTATTGATCGCCAGCTGCAAGGCTACGCCGTTGTAGGTGATGGCCTGGTCGTTGGGGTTTTGAATGCGCAGCTTCAGCGCGAAGCGCATTTCCAGGCCTTCGCCGGGCAGCGGCTCGAGGCCGACCAGGTCGATATGCAGCGGGTCGCGCGGGGCGAAACTGCTGCACGCCGCGAGGCCGGCCAGTAACAGGCCGGCGAGCAGAGCACGAACAATACGGGTGGACAGCATGCGGGACTCCGGTTTTCCGATGGTCACAGCATAGGGGACAACGGCGCCGCGGGTTTGATTCAGCTCGGCGGAGACTCAGGCGCGTTGCTTGGCACAGAGGATCAAGGCGATGCCGCCGAGCACCGCCAGCGAACTGAGCGTCAGACGCAGGCTCAAGGCTTCTTCCAGCAGCACGACCCCGGCCAGGGCCGCGATGATCGGCACGCTGAGTTGCACGCTGGCGGCCTGCAGGGACTTCAAGCCAGCCAGCGCGGCGTACCAGATGAAATAACCGACGCCCGAGGTCACGGCGCCCGACAGTAGCGCGTAGATCACTCCGTTTTGGCTCCAGCGGGCATTTTCGAACAGCACGAGGCTGAGCGGCAGCGCCAGCAGAACCGCGCGCAGAAAATTGCCGGCGGTGGCGGCCAGCGGGTCGGCGACTCCGCGGCCGAGCAGCGAGTAGGCGCCCCAGGCCGCACCAGCCAGCACCATCAGCAGCGCGCCGCCGGTTGCTGGTGCGCTGGCCCCCGGCAACAACAGCATTAGCAGGCCGGCGAGGGCGATCAGCAGGCCGGCGGTGCTCAGCCGGTTGAGGCGCTCGCCGCGATAAAAGCCCCACAGCAACATGCTGATCTGCACCGCGCCGAACAACAGCAGCGCGCCGGTGCCGGCAGCCAGGCTGTTATAGGCGAAGGAGAAGGCCGCGGCATAGGCGAACAATGCGGCGGCGGCCGGCCAGCTACCGGCACTCGGCGTGGCGCCGCGGCGCAAGCGCAGCAGCAACCACAGCGTCAGGGCGCCGCTGATGATACGTACGCTGGTGAAACTGGCGGCGTCGATATCGCCGTCGCGCAGGGCCAGGCGGCAGAGCAGGGAATTACCGGCGAAGGCGAGCATGGCCAGGGCGGTGAGCAGCAGGGTGCGGGCGGTCATCGGCGATCCTTATATCCCGATCCAATATTGAGCGCGCCCCGATCCTGTGGAAGGGGCTTTAGCCGCGAAAAATCATCGTCGTTGCGAAGGTGTTGGTGAATGAACCCGCCCCCACAAGCGCGCAACCAGCGGGCGTCTATAGCGTACGCGGCGGCACTGGGCTACGGCGCTTCTTCGGCTTGCGCGTGGTTTGCGTCGCGCTCGGCATGTGCAAGTAGGACATCACGCTCTCGGTCAACTCGGCGGCCAGTTGCACGGCTTCCTTGTTGCGCGCCATGACCCCGGCGACCAGCCCCTCGATCAGCGCCAGTACGGCGCCGTTGGAGCTGATCAGAACCGGGTGATCGGCCGGGGCGAACAGCGCGTGACGGGCGATCGCGGTCAACGGCGAGGCCGGCGAGTCGGTGATCGCCAGCACGGTGGCACCGCGTTCGCTGGCGAAGCGCGAGAGTTGCAGGGTGTCGAGGGAATAACGCGGCAGTGAGATCGACAGCAGCACGTCGCGGTCGGTGATCGCGGCCAGGCGGTAGGCGGCGTTTTCGTTGCCGCCCTCCATGCTGATGGCTATAGCGTCGGCGCAGAACGGCACCAGATTGGCCGCGGCCAGGCCGGCCATATAGGCGCTGTTGCCGAAGCCGAGGATATAGATCTTGCGCGCCTCGATCAGGCAGCTGACGAAGGCCTCGAAGGTTTCCGCACTGTTGTTGGCGCTGGCGGTGGCCAGGTTGCTGCCGGCGATCTGCAGTTGCTCGTGCAGGCCGAAACCGCCGTCGGTGCGCTGCGCCAGTTCGTTGCGCAGTTTGTCCACCGGCGACACCATTTGTTGCAGGGTGTCCACCAGCTCGGCCTTCAAACCGGTGTAGCCGCCCAGGTCGATGGCCTTGGCCAGGCGATTGACCGCTGCAGGCGAGGTGGCGGTTTCCACGGCCAGTTCCTCGATGGTCAGGGTCGCGGCTTTCAGCGGGTGGCGCAGAATGAAGTCGGCGACCTTGCGCAGTGACGGCTGCAGGTCGGCGACGCGCTCGGCTAGCTTGCGCATCACCGGCGCGGCGTAGACGGTCGTATTGTTCTGGGTTGTCGGCATGGGCGTCGCACAGGCTATGGGGACGGAAGGGCCCACTGGGCCCGCGCGTGCAGTGTATCCGAAGCGGGTGCCGCTGCATCGCTTGGCGTGAGCGGTCAGTCGCTGAGCAGGCGGCCCTGGCGAATCGGCGTGTGCCCCGCGACTTTCGCCAGCCACAAGCCGGGCTGGGCGAAGCGCAGGCGTTCGCGGGCGTAGAGGATGCCGTCGGTTTCGGCGAGCACCAGGCTGTGCCGGTCGCTCAGCGGATCGAGGACTTCGAATAGCGGGTCGCCGACCTTGACCCGTGCGCCCAAGGGTTGCAGAAAACTCACCACCCCGGGATGCGGGGCGTAGGCGTATTGCGCGCCGGCAAAGGGCGTGGCCTCGCAGCAGCGCAGCGGCGCGGGTGGCCATTGGCCGGCGATCAAGCCCTGTTCGGCGAGAAAGCCGAGAATGTCGTCGGCGCTGTTCAGCGCCTGCGAGCGGTCGGTATCGGCCATGCCGCGCAGCTCGATGGTGGTCGCCAGGCACGCCAGGGGAATCGCCGCATCGGCGAAGCGTTCCGCCAGGCGCAGCCAGGGCACCGCGCAGGCGTCGTCGAAGGAATTGCCGCCGGAATCTTCGGCCAGCAGTACCGCGCCGGCGCGCAGGCGGGCGGCCAGGCTGCGCAGGTTCGGCCAGTGCTGGGGCAGGGCATAGAGCAGCATGATCGACTCGAAATCGCAGTGCAGGTCGAGCACCACGTCGGCATCGCAGGCGTGTCGCAGCAGCAGGCGGCGCAGCCCTTCGAGCTCTGATCGGGCCGGCGGCAGGTCGTCGAGGGCCTGGCGCATCGCCTGGCGAATCAGTTGCACGTTGGCCTGCCCATCGTCGCCCAGGCGGCCTGCCACGGCGCCCCCGACCAACTCCGCCAAAGCCGGGAAATCGCGGTTGAAATTCTCCCCGCTGGCGAACTCGAAACGCCCCTGGTGGGTGGCCTGGAACATCTGCCCGAGGCCGATCGGGTTGGCCACCGGCACCAGTTCGATTACTCCGGTCAGCCGGCCCTGTTGCTCCAGCTCGGCGAGGCGGCGCCTGAGTTCCACCGCCACGCGCATGCCCGGCAACTCGTCGGCGTGCAGCGCGGCCTGGATATAGGCCTTGCGCGGCCCGCTGCCGAAACGCCATAGCGATAGCCGGCGCTCGGTGCCCGAGCTGCTCCAGGGCAGCAGATGCTGAATATGCTCCATACGGAGATCCTTGGTTGTTTCGATGATGTTGCAGCGGTTTTTGTAGGGTGAGTCGGGCCGCGCAGGTTAGGCGCATGACCACGGGCTATCTGTCGATGCTTTATCAGTTGCGCCGTAACCCACCAGCGGGGCTAGGCCGAAGACCGCTTGGTGGGTTACGTGGCGCACAGATGCCGCAGTTGCTTCGCCAGCTCGGTTCCGCGCCACTAACCTGCGCGGCCCGACCCACCCTACGAATTGCCGCGCCTAGACATTGTCGTGGCGCTGTTGGTTTATTCGCCGTAGATGTCGAATGCGAAGTACTTGGCCTGAACCTCTTGGTACTTGCCGTTGGCGCGGATCGCGTCGATCGCCGCGCTGATGCGTGCGGCGTTTTCGCTGTCGCCCTTGCGCACCGCGATACCGGCACCGTTACCGAAGTATTGCGGGTCGTTGAAGTCCGGGCCGACCAGGGCGAAACCCTTGCCCGCGTCGGTTTTGATAAAGCCTTCGTCGATGTTGATGATGTCGGCCAGGGTAGCGTCCAGACGGCCCGAGGTCAGGTCGAGGAAGGCTTCGTTCTGCGAGGCATAACGCACCACTTCGATACCGGCTTTCTCGAATTTGTCCGAGGCGTAGCGATCGTAGGTGGAGGCGCGCTGCACGCCGACTTTTTTGCCTTTGAGGTCGACCAGAGGGTCCCTGATCTCGCTGCCGGCCTTCATCGCCAGCTTGCCGGGGGTGTGGTAGTACTTCTTGCTGAAATCCACGGATTTCAAGCGGTCGGCGGTAATCGACATGGACGACAGCACGGCGTCGACCTTGCGCACCTTGAGCGACGGGATCAGGCCGTCGAATTCCTGCTCGACCCATTCGCACTTGACCTGCATTTCCGCGCACAGGGCATTGCCGATGTCGTAGTCGAAGCCGCTGATCTTGCCGTCGGCGGTTTTGAAGGCGAATGGCGGGTAGGCCGCTTCGATACCGATGCGCAGACTGTCCTGGCTGGCAACGCTGAGGGTGCTGATGGCGGAGAGCGCCAGGGCGCCTAGAAGTGCGATCTTGTTCATCTTATGTGACTCCTCGATGGGGCGATTGGGTTGTGTCCGGGCGAGGGCGCAAGGCGCTCGTTCGGGGTGTTGCATCCGCCGTGAAGCGGGGGACTTCTGTTTGCCGTCATGTCCGGCGCGAGCTGCGGGTCGGCAATTTCATTACGGCAATTTGTGACACGTTTATTTTCATAAAGCTACGATTTAGAAATATTTATGTCAATCTGCTTGTTGCGAGTGAAAACGGCAAGCCGCTCTAGCGCGCCTGTCACAGCCTGAAACCCAGTGTTTTGCCGAGCTTTGGCGGCTTTTTCAGCGAACCAAGACGCTTGATCGAGACTAACGTCTGGTATATAAAATTTCACGAAACGAGATTATGAAAATTAATATTCACAATCTCGCGCCATGGCTGGTGAGGCGCAAGCCTGCTGCAGGGATGCCGTGAAACGAGGGTCTTAAGACCCCCGTCTGAATTCTCATAACAAGAGCAATAAGAATGAAAATGCAGCTGAAAGCGCGCGCCACCGCGGCCGCTCTGATCCTCTCCTGTGCCGTCTCCTCGGCTTATGCCGACGGCAACCTGTTGGCGGTTGGAGGCATGTTGCGCGCCAGCAACACCCCGGTGTACGGCAAGTTCATCGAACTGGCGGGCGGGCAGAGCGCCGCGCGCATCGTCATTCTGCCCACCGCCAGCGGCAGCCAGAGTTCGAGCAAGCGCTTCATGGGCGAGTTGGTGGCCATGGGCGTACCGGCCGAGCGCATCAGCATCGTCGGCATCGACAAGAACAACTACCAGGACACCATGAACGACGCGGCGGTGATAGAGCCGCTGCGCGACGCCAGCGCGGTCTGGTTCGTCGGCGGCGACCAGGCGCGCATCGCCCGCGCGCTGTTCAATGCCGATGGCAGCCCCTCGCTGCTGATGCAGGCGGTGCGCAAGGTCTACGAGAAAGGCGGTGTGGTCGCCGGCACCAGTGCTGGCGCGAGCATTCTCGGCGCGCAGATGCCGACCGCCTACGGCGTGGTCATGGACACCCTGGACTTCGGTGTGGCGGCCAAGGCCGACCAGCGCGGCACGGCGATCCTCAAGGGCGCCGGGCTGTTCTCCGCCGGGATCATCGACCAGCACCTCAACCAGATCGAGGAAACCAGCACCGGCCGCGCCGCGCGCATGGCCGCCTACCTGGTCGGGCAGAAGCCGGCCAAGGGTTTCGGCCTGGATACCAACACCGCCATGTGGATCAAGGCTGACGGCCAGATCGAAGTGCTCGGCGAGGGCTACCTGACGGTGATGGATGCCAGCCAGGCGAAGAAGGATTTCGGCGTTTACGGTACCCAGCTGCACAACCTGCGTCTGGCCATGCTCGGCCAGGGCGACCGTTACGACCTGGCCACCGGCAAGGTGCAGCCGGCGAAAGACAAAGCGGCGATCGAAGCCGGCAACGAATACCTGGTCGGCAACCAGCTGATCACCGATCTGTCCGCCGTCTCGGCGATCGGCCGTGCGGTGCTCTATGGTCTGGCTGACAACACCGCGACGCGCCAACTGGGCCTGATGACCCGCTACAACCCGCTCAACGGCTACCACTACGGCTATCGCTTCGACTTCAGCAAAGGCGCCGACTTCAGCGCCCACAGCCAGTTCTACGACTCCCTGACCAACTACAGCGTCGATGGCGTGCGCCTGGATATCCGTCCGGTAGATGCCAAGCTCGGCGATCCGGCTTTGAGCGCGCCCAAGGATGCCGGCAGCGGCGCCGCCGGCGAGGCGATCCGCGCCGTCAGCTTCCGCGGACTGATGACCGTTAACGCGCAGAACGCTTTCGAGCCGCAGCGGCCGATCACCCGCCGGGAGTTGGCCAATGCGCTGCAGATGACCCTGGCCGCCGAACCGAATCTCGACAAGCTGCCGAGCCTCGCCGATATCGCCGCCGACGACCCGCTGCGCAGCCAGCTGGAGGTGGTGCTGTCCAACGGCTGGATGACTGGCGCGGAAACCTTCGACGGCGACGCTGCGGTGACCCGCAAGGATTGGGCCCTGGCCTGCAAGGCGCTGGTCGAAGGCGTTCGCGGCGTGACCTTGAGCAAAAGTGCGGCGCTGAAGGACCTGGCCGGCGTCGACGAGACGCTGGCCGAAGCGGCCCGCCTGACCGTCGGCGAGGGCTGGTTGAGCGCCGAGCAAGGGCGCTTCGAGCCCGACGCCACCGTCAGCCGCGGCGAAGTCGCGCAAACCCTGGCCAAGGTGAGCGGCCTGACCGCGCACTGATCACCCAATAAGCCGCCGCGCGTCAGCAGCTTGTTGCGCGAGCGGCGGTCGATGACCACACCCGCGAAATAACCCGAGCGACTTTATGAAGTTGAGCAGGCTGGAATCCTTTGCCTTGGAAAAACTCCTGCCGGCCCCTGCGTTGGAGCAGTGGACGGCCGCGCAGCCGGCGCCGCAGGTGCTCGAACGGGTGCGAACCCCGGCCGGTTTCTACTCGATCATCAAACTGCCGAGCTGCCTGCGGGCCGTGCAGGAGGCGATCGAACTGGAGTGGGCGTTCGAGCTCAAGCGCCTGAAGAGCAGGGGCTATTTCGTCTGCTGGGCGGAGTCCGACGCGACCCTGTGTCTGGAGGCGGTGATCAGCAAGGGGGTGTGTCCGGAGGTGTTGTCGATGGAGCAATTCGTCTAGTGGCGGAGCTAAAAGGGGAGCCACCCAAGGCTGGCTTCCTGAGTGTTAAAAATAAAACCAAATGGAGTAAGCCATGCAAGTCGTAAAACTGAGCCTGATCGCCCTGGCGGTCGCCGCCGGCTCGCAGTTCGCCGTCGCCGGCGAGCAGCAGGAGTCCAAGGGCTTTATTGCGGACAGCTCGCTGGACCTGCTGAACCGCAACCTGTACATGAACCGCAACTTCATCAACAAAGACCGCAACACCCGTGAAGAGTGGGCGCACGGCATCCATGCCAACTTCGCCTCCGGCTTCACCCAGGGCACCGTGGGTGTCGGCGTCGATGCCTACGCCTATGGCGGCATCAAGCTGGACGGCGGCCGCGGCAGCTCGGGCAATGGCATCATGCCGGTCGACGGCGACGGCCGTATCGAAGACTCCACCGGGGAAATCGGCGGCGCGGTCAAGGCGCGTATCTCCTCCACCGTGCTGAAGTTCGGCGAACAGCGCCCGACCGCGCCGGTATTCGCCACCGGCGACTCGCGCCTGTTGCCGGAAACCGCCACCGGCTTGCAACTGAGCAGCAGCGAACTCAAGGACTTCTCCTTCGAGGCCGGTCACTTCACCGCGATCAACCGTCGTAACTCGAGCAACTCCGACGGCGCGCTGACCACCGAATACGCCGAAGTCGAAGCCCGCAGCGTCGACTTCCTCGGCGGCACCTACAACATCAACGACAACCTCAGCGTGATGTTCTACGGCAGCGAAGCCGAAGACGTCTGGCGCCAGTACTTCGGCAACCTCTACTACAGCCTGCCGCTGAGCGATGACCAGGCCCTGAGCTTCGACCTGGTGGCCTACAAGACCGACGATCAGGGCAAGGCCCTGGCCGGCGACCTCGACACCCTGACCTACTCGCTCAAGGGCGCTTACAGCTTCGGCGCGCACAAGCTGAGCCTGGCTTACCAGAAAGTCAGCGGCGACGAGTTCTTCGACTACGTCGGCGGCGACTCGATCTGGCTGGCGAACTCGGTGCAGTACTCCGACTTCAACGCACCCAACGAGCGCTCCTTGCAGGTCCGCTACGACCTCAACATGGCCAGCTTCGGCGTGCCGGGCCTGACCTTTATGGCGCGTTACATCAAGGGCGACGACATCGACGGCACCAAGGCCGATCCGAATGGCGCCTTCGCCGGTTGGGCCGGTGACGACGAGAAGCACTGGGAGCGCGACCTGGAAGCCAAGTACGTGGTGCAGTCCGGTGCGGCCAAGGACCTGTCCCTGCGCCTGCGTCAGGCCACCCACCGCTCCACGGCATTCGACAATGACCTGCAGGACGTGCGCCTGATCGTCGAATACCCGCTGAGCCTTTTGTAAGCGTGCAGGGCCCCCCGATTGCATCTCGGGGGGCTTACCGAATGGCACCCTTTGAAGGTCTTGACGATTGCTCCTTTGACCTTACGGCGTCGTCCCGGCGCCGATTTTTCTTAGTTGCAGGCTGTGCGCTACCCATTCGCGATCTGGTCCGTCAGGGCTATCGAATAGCGTGCATTTTTTTCGTAGCGGCGAGTCGCTCCAAAACACCAACGGGGTAGCTGAATATGCGTATAGCACTGGTAGTTCTCGGATGCCTGCTGGCCGCTGGCCTGCAGGCGGCGCCTTTACGGGTCGCCATGGAGGGACAGTTCCCGCCCTTCGAGGAGCTGGACGCCAATGGCCAGCTGCGCGGCTTTAACGTCGATATCGCCCAGGCGCTGTGCCAGCAGATGAAGGTCGAATGCCAGCTGCAGCGTTTCGCCTGGGACGACCTGATTCCAGCCTTGCAGGAAGGCCGTGCGGACCTGGTGCTGGCCTCGATGTCGATCACCGAGGAGCGCCAGGAGAAAGTCGATTTCACCCACAAGTACGCGCAAACCCCGGCGCTGTTCTTCGCCCGCAAGGACCTGGTGCATGAGGTGATCATCACCCCGCGACGGATCAAGGGTAAGCACGTCGGCGTGCAGCGCGGCACCACCTACGACAAGTACCTCAGCGCCAAGTACGAACAGCACGTGCAGCTGCAGCGCTTCGAAAGCACCGAGGACATGTACCAGGCGCTGTATGACGGGCGCGTGGATGTGGTGCTCGACGATGCCGTGTCGGGCTACTTCGGCTTTCTCAACAGCGAGCGCGGGCAGAACTTCGAGCAGGTCGGCAACAAGGTCGTGGCCCCGTCGATCTTCGGCAAGGGGCAGGGCATCGCCGTGCGCAAAGGCAACCAGGAACTGCGCGAGCGGCTCGACCGGGCGCTGCTGGAAATCCTCAGCAATGGCGCTTACCGGCGTCTCGAAAAAGCCTATTTCACTCAATTTTCCGTTTATTGATGGGAGGAGGTCTGGCCCAAAAAAGAGCGTGGCGTGTGCGTTGTAGTTCCCGTTTCACAACATCCACAAGAAGAGTGCCGATAACGGCACGTCTCGGAGAACTCGAAAAATGATGCTTAGAAAAGTGCTGTTGCGTTGTAGCGTATTGATCCTCGCCTGCTTGCCGGCCGCCGGCTATTGCGCGGGCCCGCTGCTGTTGATCGGCGGTGGCCTGAAGGACGACAACGCGGCGATTTACCAGAAACTCATTCAACTGGCCGGCGGCAGCGGCCAGGCGCGGATCGGCGTGATCACCGCCGCTTCCATCCCGGAGAGCGAAGACCCGGATGCCGGCACGCCCGAGGCGCGCAACGCCAGAAGCAACGGCGAGTTCTACGCCAACCTGCTGGAGACCTACGGCGCCGTCGATGCGCAGTGGATTCCCATCGACCTCGACCATATCAGCAATAGCAGCAGCTCCCAGGTCGTCGACCAGATCAATGGCATGACCGGCTTCTTCTTCGGTGGCGGCGACCAGTCGCGCCTGACTCAGACCCTGCAGACCGCCTCGCGCGCCGACAGCCCGGCCCTGGCCGCGATCCGCGCACGCTACGCCGCTGGCGCGGTGCTCGCCGGTACCAGCGCCGGCACCGCGATCATGGTCCAGGGGCCGATGGTCACCGGTGGCGAGAGCTACGACGCGCTGCGCTATGGCGTCTACACCTCGCCGGGTGGCGACGACCTGTCCTACGACATGCAGGGCGGTTTCGGCTTCTTCAACTATGGCCTGCTCGACACCCACTTCAGCGAGCGTGGTCGTCAGGGCCGCATCGTGCGCCTGGCCGACTACACCCAGGTGCCGTTCGCCTTCGGCGTCGATGAGGACACCGCGCTGCTGGTGCAGAACAACGCCAGCATCGGCCAGATCGAAATGCAGGTGATCGGCACGTCCGGCGTGTTTGTCTTCGACCTGCGCAACAAGGAGCGTGGCACCGGCAGCACCTACGCGCTGTACGACGTGCTCGGCAGCTACCTGACCGAAGGCGACCGTTACCGTCCGGCCACCGGCCAGTTCATCATCGCCAGCGGCAAGACCAGCCTGCGTGGCCGCGAGTACTACAGCACGGCGATGAGCGCCACCGGCGACATCTTCAGCAGCCCGAACAACAGCGGCGCCAACGGCCGGCGCAACCCGCGCGAGTTCGTCAAGGTCAGCGCCGACCTGTTCGACAGCGCGGTGACCAGCACCCTGGGCCGCACCTACGAGCGCAACCCGCGTTTCCGCGTCGATCTGACCAAGAGCACGCAGTTCGACAGCCATGGTTACCAGGGCACTGTCGGCGGCAAGAACATGACGTCCTACCTGCGCCTGCTGATGGATTTCCGCCCCAACTAAGTTGGCCGGCAGGGGCGACTGCGACAGAGGGCAACCTGGGCCGCGGGCGTGCAAGGCGCCGGCGGCCCGGTTCGCCGTCAGCGCGAGGTGAGGGTCGCGGCTTTGTGGTACAGCTCGGTCATGCGCTCTTTGCCCTTGTGCAGTTCGTCCTGCAGGTAGCGCAGCTCATCGTGTGGCGATTTGATCATCCCGGTCACGCTGCAATGGCCGGTCAGGCCGCGGGCCAGCAGCAATACGCCAAAGCCGATGCTGCCCAGGCCGATCTCGTCGCGCCGGTTCAGCCCCAGGCCCAGCAGGCCCAGGCCCAATACGGCCGACAAGCCGCGTTCCCAGCCCTGGATATCGCCGGGCGAAGCGTTCGGGTCGATGCGTGGCGGTGTCTTGATCATCTCGATTCTCCTTATTCACTCAGGCCGATGGGGTTGCCGGGCCTGCGGCCGGGGTTGCGCACGCGGGTTGATCGGCGTCCTGGTTGGCGTGAGTCGGCGCGGGCATATCCAGTTGTGTCATCGGTTGGTTATCGGTGCACAAGTCTTCCGCTGCCGCTGTCGTGCCGGTGCGCTCGAGCACTCGCTTGAGTTCGCAGCGGCCGGTGACGCCGCGCAGCAAACCCATGCCGCCGACGCCGAGGCTGAGCATGCCGAACAGGCCGCCTTTGCGCAGCCCGCGGGCGATCAGCAGCAGGCCGCCGGCAAGCGAGGCACCGCGTTCCCAGCCCTGGACATTCTGGTAGGGGATGACCGCTTTCGGCGATTGCGGTGTCGATTGCACGTCGGATACAAGCATGATCGAGCTCCTTCGATAGGCGGCAAGGGATAGCAGATGGACCACCGAGCGCACCGGCGCACCGGCGTCGCTGGCGATTGTTCAGTGACTTGTTAAACGACCGTTGCACCTGCGGCGCTGTTCCGTGACCTCGATAAACGGTGCCTGCCGGTACCCGCGACACGCCAATCGCGGCGCGGCAAAACAGGTAAAACTGTTTGCCGTACGCAGGGTCGATTTAGCAAACGACGCACGCATTCCATGGGCGGCGTTCGATCACGGAGCGGCGTATGCGCAACATCCCCGGACACACTCTGTTCGACAGCACGCTGGCGCTGATGAACGAGGGCTACTGCTTCATCGCCAACCGCTGCCAACGTTACCGGACTCCGGTATTCGTCACGCGCCTGCTGCTGCGCCGCACCCTGTGCATCCGTGGCGAAATGGCTGCCAAACTGTTCTACGACCAGTGCCTGTTCAGCCGCACGAACGCCAGCGCGTACCTGGCGCACAACTCCAGGCTCGGTGCCGCCGAGACCCATCTGCTACGCAAGCAGTTGTTCGGCCGGGCGCTGCAGGCGGGGCAGGCCGAGCGCCTGGTCAGTCTCGCCGAACAGCAATGGCTGGCAGCGTTGCAGCGTTGGGAAGGTCAGCCCCATGTGGTGATGCTGCCGGAAATCGAAACCCTGCTGTGCAAAGCCGTATGCCGTTGGGCCGGCATTCCGCTGGGCGACGATGAAGCCAGCGAGCGCCGCCAGCAGCTGGCGACGCTGATCGATGGCGGCGGGCGCTTCGGCTGGGCCCGTTTGGCAGCTTGGCGCGGGCATCTCACCTTGCAGCGTTGGGCGCGCAGGCTGATCGCGCAGCAGCGCGCGGGTGAACTGACGGCGCCCGTCGATTCGGCGCTGGCGTTGATCAACCGTTGGCGCGGCGGCAATGGCAAGGTGCTGCCCGGGCGGGTCGCGGCGGCCGAGTTGCTCGAGCTGTTGGGTCAGACCGTGGCGGTCGCACGCTTCATCGTGTTCGCCTTGCTGGAGTTGCACCGTCATCCCGAATGGCAGCTGCGCTTGGCCCACGACGACGAGTGGTTGCGGCCTTTTGCCCGCGAGGTTCGTCGCCTCTATAGCTTCCAGCCGTTTATCGCGGCGCGGGTGCGCCAGGACTTCGCATGGCAGGGCTATATGTTCCAGGCTGGCAGCCGGGTGTTGCTCGACCTGTATGGCACCAGCCGCGATCCGGTGACCTGGCAACAAACCGAGACGTTTATGCCGGAGCGCTTTATCGCCTGGCCGAGCGGCGCTTACGGAGTGATACCCCAGGACGATGTGAGCGCCGAATGCCACCCGCATTGCCCCACTGAAGACTTGGCCGTAATGCTGATCGAGAACGCACTGCGGTTGTTCTGCCGGCGCATGCATTACCGGGTCGCCGAACAGGCGCCCGGCATGCCGAGCCGGCGCATGCCGGTGCTGCCGGCGAGCTGCCTGGTGCTCAGTGAAATCGCCGCGGTGCACGGTGGCGCCGGTTTCGCGCCCGGCGGCGGGCGAGGGCATACATTGTCGCGATAGGCGCAGGACGCGAGGAGTGCAGGTGCTGACTAGAGTGGGCGACGATATCTGGACCGTGGAGGGCCCGGCTGTGCCGTTCTACGGTATGCCCTATAGCACCCGGATGACCGTGGTGCGTCTGGCCGACGGCGCGCTGTGGCTGCATTCGCCGGTGCCGGTCAGTGAGCCGTTGCGGCGCGAGCTGGCGGCCCTGGGCGAAGTCCAATACCTCATAGCGCCGAACAAGCTGCACCACCTGTTCATTCAACAATGGCTGCTGGCGTTTCCCGACGCCCGTGCCTATGCGCCGCCGGGCCTGGAGGCGAAACGCCCCGACATCGCGTTCGCCAAGCAGCTCACCACGCAGCCCGAGCCGGCCTGGTCGACGGATATCGATCAGAGCCTGTTTACCGGCAGCGCACTGATGCAGGAAATGGTGTTCTTCCACAAACCCTCGAAAACCCTGATCGTCGCCGACCTGATCGAAAACTTCGAGCCGCAGTCGCTGAACACCTGGCAGCGCGTCCTCGCCCGACTTGCCGGGATACTCGCGCCCAACGGCAAAACCCCGATCGATTGGCGCCTGAGTTTTATCTTCGGCAAGCGGGAGGCCAGACACTCACTGGCCACGCTGCTGGCCTGGGAGCCGGAGAACATCATCCTCGCCCACGGCGAGTGCGTGTTCGGCGATGCCCAGGCTTTTTTGCGCAAGTCGTTCGCCTGGGTCTAGCGGCGCAGTAAGCGATAGCCCAGCAGCAGGGCGGATACGCCAGCGAGAATGGCCGCGGCTATCATCCCGACGAGGGGGATGATGCCTGCCATCTCGTCGTAGCTGATCTTGAAGATCGGGTCTTCGCGCAGGCGCATGCCGATGCCGAAGTAGATCGCCAGGAGCACGCCGGCAGTGAGGCAGAAAAGCAGGGTTTTGCTGGTGCCGTCCACAGGCAACTCCACGCTGTCGGTAAGGGGCCGAGTGTAGTTCAACATGACGCTGCGCTCTGCCGGTGGCGCTGTTCAACGGCGGCGGAACAGCGGCCGTGACTCGATCGCCGAGCGCCAGCTACATCATCTGGACCACGACCTTGCCCTTGGCGCGCCCACAGTCCACATAGGCCAACGCTTTTTGGGTGTCCGAAAACGGGAATACCTTGTCGACGACTGGGCGGATTGCGCCTGATTCGATAAGGGACGTGATCTCGCCTAACTGCGCCCCATCGGCCCGCATAAAGACGAAGGTGTATTGCTTTCCCTGTCTCTCGGCTTGTTTCCTGATCCCGGAGCTCAGCAGGCGCAGCACCTGTTTGAGCGGCCATGCCAGGCTTCGCGCGGCGGCGAATGCTGGGGTGGGCGGCCCGGAGATGGAGATGAGGTGGCCGCCCGGTTTGAGGATCTGCAGGGATTTCTTCAGCTCCTCGTTGCCGAGGCTGTTGAGCACCACATCGTAGTCACGAAGCACGCTGGCGAAGTCCTGCTTCTTGTAATCGATGACGAGGTCCGCGCCCAGTGCCTTGGCCCAGTCGATGTTGGCGGTACTCGTGGTCGTGGCCACGAATGCGCCCAGGTGCTTGGCCAACTGGATGGCGACGGTCCCCACGCCACCGGAACCGGCCTGGATGAATACTTTTTGGCCCTTCTTCAGCTTGGCGGTTTCGACCAGCACCTGCCAGGCCGTCAATGCCACCAGGGGCAGGGCGGCGGCTTCGATCATGCTGAGATTCTTGGGCTTCAGCGCCAGTGACGAGGCCTTGACGGCAATGAACTCGGCAAAGGTGCCGATACGGTCATCGTCCGGGCGCGCGTAGACCTCGTCGCCTGGCTTGAAGCTACGAACGCGAGCGCCGACCCGCACGACCGTACCGGCCATGTCGTTACCCAGAATAAGGGGGAGGCGGTAGGGAAGGATCAGTTTGAATTCGCCGTTTTTGATCTTCGTATCCAGCTGATTGACGCTCGCCGCGTGAATCTGAATCAGAACGTCATCGTCCCGCAACTCTGGGGTGGGGATTTCGCCGATGCGGCCGACTTCTTTCTTTGTGTAACGATCAACGATGAACGCTTTCATGGTTCGGTATTCCTTGTGCGCAATGGGTTCCGCGGGAAGGGGCGCCTTCACTCCGCTAGAAAAGCCAGTGCTTTGGCTATGAAGTCGGCGTGGTACTGGAAGATGCCGCCGTGACCCGCGTCCTCGTAGATGATCAGTTGAGCGCCGGGTATGCGTCTTGCCATGTCTCGACTGAGAGAGCTGGGCACCATGGCATCTTGATCGCCATTGGCGACCAGGACGGGGAGGCGCAGGCTGCCAAGGTCGTGGGGCGCTTGTCGGCCCCAGGCCTTTATTGCCTTGAGCTGGCGCAGCAGTGCCCTGGGCGTGGCGGGTTTGTCTCGATCCAGCTTGCGCTCGTTGATCCGCTGCAGAAAAGCGCGGGCGGCGCTGCGGCTGAGCGCCGACGCAGTAAAGAACAGGTAGAACTTGGGATCTCGCAGTGTCAGCAAGCCTTTGAGCATCAACGGCCAGGTCATCGAACCGACTCTGTCGATGCCTGTGCCGCCCGCCGGTCCGGTCCCTGTGAGGATCAGTCTGCGCACCAATCCAGGGGCCTTCAGGGCGATGTCTTGAGCGACGAACCCGCCGAGTGAAAAGCCGAGCAGGTCGACCTTGGCAAAGCCCAGCGCACGAATCAGCGCGATTGCATCCTCAGCCATTGCATCGACTGTCAGTGGCGCGGTTCCACCCGAGCCACCGATGCCGCGGTAGTCGATGGCGATGACGCGCCGTGTGTGTGCCAAACCATCGATGATCCTGGGGTCGAAGTTGTCCAGCACCGCCCCCCAATGATTGAACACAACCAGCGGCGCCTCGGTCCTGGGCCCCAGGTCACGATAGGCGAAGGGTATGCCGTCCACCGTGATCGATCGGTTCGCTGCCTTGATGAATGGCACCAGCGATCCATCGCGCTCTTCTGTATCAATGAAGGTCATTTCTACTCCGTCCGACTGCGGTGCGAGGCTGGCTGCTCTGAGATGTCAGACTTGAGTCAAATATCGTTGCGCTACTTCGGACTGCTTTACCTGCGACAACAGCCCTTGACGCGCGGTTTGCAGAGCGTCCCAGCGTTCGCCTTCGTGCAGCGGTGGGATGGTCACCGGCTCGCGACGGTCGAAACCGACCAGCGCGGCATCGACCAGATCACCCACCTCCATGATTTCGCTCAAGGTGTTGATGTCGATACCGGCGCGATCCCAGATCTCGGTACGGGTGGCGGCGGGCAGTACGGCTTGCACGTAAACACCCTGAGGCGAAAGCTCAAGGCTCAGGCCTTGGGAAAGGAACAGCACAAACGCCTTGGTCGCGCCGTAGACCGACATGCCGAACTCCGGAGCCAGGCCTACCACCGAGCCGATGTTGATGATCGCGCCGTTGCCCGCTTTGGCCAGGCGGGGAGCGATGGCACTGGCCAGGCGTACCAGCGCGGTTGTGTTCAGCGCCACCAGGTGGGCGATGCTGTCGGTGTTCTGTTCGATGAAGCTACCGGACTGCGCGGCACCGGCGTTATTGACGAGGATGCCGATGTTGGCGTCCTCACGCAGGCGCTCTTCGACGATCGTCAGATCGCTGAGTTGGGTCAGATCCGCCTGAAGCACATCGATGGCGACGTCATGTTCGCTGCGCAAGCGGGTTGCGAGTGTTTGCAGGCGCACATGGTCGCGGGCGACCAAGAGCAGATCATGCCCGCGTTGGGCAAAACGCTCGGCATAAACAGCGCCGATGCCGGAGGAAGCGCCAGTAATGAGAACGGTAGGGCGAGTGGTCATGGTGTTTATCTCTTATTCAGGAGCGGGTGGCTGGATTGAGCGGGGCAATGGATCTTGCTTGCAATTAGGATGATGATTGAAATCTAAACTGTCAATCAATTTGATTACGATCAACATCTATGTATCATCGGCACATGAATTTTCAGCGGACACGAGGTGCTGCACGTGAGAGTGAGCAAGGCCCAGGCTCAGGCAAACCGGGAGCACATCGTCGAGACGGCCTCTGTGGTGTTTCGCGAGCGAGGTTTTGACGGCGTAGGCGTGGCCGACCTGATGGCGGCAGCCGGATTCACCCACGGAGGTTTCTACAAGCATTTCGGCTCAAAGGCCGACCTGATGGCCGAGGCCTCTGCCGACAGTCTTTCCCGGTCGCTGGCTGGAATCGAAGCGCTCGATATTCAGCGCTTTATCGATTTATACGTATCGAGGGATCATCGCGACGGGCGCGGCAGCGGCTGCACCATGGCGGCGTTGTGTGGCGACGCTGCGCGACAATCGGACGAACTGAAGATGGCGTTTGCCGCAGGGATAGAACGCACCCTGCAGACGCTGAGCGCAAAGTACCCAGCGGGCCCAGATGCGCCTCCGGGGGAGGCGAGGGTAAAGATGATCGAGATGCTGGCGCAGGCCGTCGGCGCGATCCTGTTGTCGCGCGCATGCCCGGATGATTTGCCTCTCGCCGATGAAATACTCGAGGTCTGCCACGCTCAGATGATTGCAGCATTGCCTGTGCAGTAAGGGCATGGCAGCGAATGCTGACGATGGAGGCAGACGCCGGTCAATGTGGGCGCTCAGGTTGTAGGTTCTGAGGTGGGTTGGCCGCTAGGAAATCGGGGCGATTCACTCCACCGTATCCATCATGCGTCATGTAAATAAATCAGTCCCCTTTTCCCCCTGGTGTCCATAAAGATTCCACATCGAATGGGATAGACGCGCCAGTAATACAGCATGACGGACTGGCTCGGCCCTGATGATTCTAAACGCTAGGCCAAGTCCGCGAGCGGTTCGCTCAAAGTGCCGTTCTGCTAAGCGCCACCCCTCGCCGGCATGCAGGTGAATCGTTCCGAGCGCTTTCAACATCATCCTTACAAGGCCGGGGGGATGATGTGGATCAAGATGGCCTTTTGGCATCGTGCTACAAGTGATGTGCCAGATGCGTTCCGCAGTCAGGCAAAACGATGTTTACGGAGGAAGTATGTTGCTGAAAAAGCTCCTGACCGGTGTTACCGCCATAGTCTTCGCCATCGGTGCCCAAATGGCATCAGCGCAAAACCTGCTTCCTTCTACTACAGCGACCGGCACCGAAACCGTTGCCCACGGAGGCGGCTGCCGCAAGGATTCGCCTCCTGGCAAGTGCTGTCACGCGGGCTCTAAACCTTTTCACTGTCACTGAGCTGGCTCTGGCTAGCCGACCTGACCCGGTGGGGGCGCCGGGGGGGATTTGAACCCGTCCCGGCCGCCTCGCAATACGCCGCTATTGTCCGCTAAACCAAGAAAATCAGATGGTTACGAATTGTGCTATCCCGCATTGGTCGGCTTTGCCTTGCTGTGACTGTGACACTTTCGCGACACCATGAAAGCTTCCGAGTGCATGACTATCTAGACATTCAGACTTTTGCTTTCTTTAGTGAAGTGTTTTCCTACTCGTACGTCTGGATTGTTTAGGTCTGGATGTATTGTTTTTGTTGCAATTATTATTTGGTGTTCGATTTTTTCATTTTCGAAGTATTTCTTTATGTTCATTTGGAGGTTCTGAGAGCGTTGATCTTCAAGTCCAAAGTTTTCAATGCCATCTAGGATTAACAGTCTAGGGAATCGAGCGTAATCTTTTTCTAAGGAAAGTTTTAGAAGTGCCAGGTGGAAAGCGTTATTTAAGTATGATATTGAGCTTTCTGAAAAATACGTTTTGTTGTTCACTGAGACTCTACTGGCCGCGAAGTCGTATTCTATATTGCTTGCTTCTTCAAATTCTTTTTCGCTGCCCGAGTCGGATTTTAGAAATGAAATTACGCACTCTGATATTACATCGTGCACTTCTTGGGGCCTGATTCGGGCTAAACTCTCTTTAATTTCAATTGAGCTCTTTAGTTCATTTACTTTGTTTTGTAACTCTTGTCTCTTGCTGGTGAGCGCAGTTATCGCGTTCCTAAGCTCTTCAGTGCGCTCTAGGTCTGATATTTTTTGCTCTAGCTCGCCAGTTTTCGTGTATAGAACGAAGAGCTCTTTTTCTCTGTGACTGTTTGGGGTTGAAACTGTTGCTGCAATTTTCGTAATGCTTTTTCTTAGTTCTGACTCAAGGGATTTCTTTTTATTTTTTAAGTCATCTAAAAGATCGCTTTTACGTTCGTAGATTTTATTGGATTCTTTTAGCTGTATGCTTATTTCGTTTTTCATTCGGAGCATGTTCGTATTTCTGCGGCTTAGGTATTCGCTGCTCCCACACAAGGAACATGCTCCATCAGTCGTTTCAGGTAGCTCAGAAAAGCAGCATGGACACACTTTGAAGGCTACTGCAGACAGTGCATTACCAGCGTCCATAGAGTCGCTGATTTCTTGGAGTTTTTGGTTTAATTCACTTAGGAATAACCGTATGTCTTCCGCTTCGTATTCTAGGTCGCGCAGCTCAACCTCTGTGTCGTACAGTGACTCTTTTATCTTTATTATCTCGCCGGCCGATTGATTTGTTGCGGATTTTTCTTCTTTGTAAGTTGCTTTTTGTTCTTCTTGTCTTGTGAGTATTTCAGATTTTATTGAGTTTATTTCTTGAAGATAGGAGTTTCTTAGTTGCTCGGTGGTGAAGAGCTCAGAAGATATTTCAGTTTTTCCAAGAACATTGGTTATTGCTCTTATCTCGGAGATTATTTTGTCAAGAGCTTTCTCGCTTGTTCCAAGTTCTATTTTGGCGTTGTACAGGTCGTCGTCGTAAAGCCCGCATAGGTATTTGCCTATAGCTTCTCTTTTAAATGCTGAGTCGAAGTCCTCAGTGTTGAAGATGCTTGAAGGCGGGTTGGCTTGGTTGCTGTAAATTAATCTTAGAAGTTGATGCATAGTTAGATTTTCGCTTGCATCAAGCTTTACTTCTGGCACTTCTAATATGTCAAATAACTTTTGCGAGAAGCTCTCTTTGCTCCCTACGTTATAGGGGTAAGAAAACCATTCAGCTCGACCTGCTCGCAGGCCAGAATCTAGATCGCCAAAATATAGTTGCATGCTGGCGCGATGAGTCTGAAGTGCTCTGTGGAGAGTAACGATCTGTCCGTTTAATGAACATTCTACGAATACATCCTCGCATGAGCCTGCTTCTTCTTTCCATTTTTTAACGTCGTATCCAAGTCCATATGTAAGTAACTGGATTACAGAGGTTTTACCGCCGCCGTTGCATCCCGATAGTATGTTTAGTCCTGTATGGAATTTCTCATCATATGCAGGTTGACCATTTTTCGCCGCAAGAAGGCGGTTTATTTTAATTGTCGGCTTGCGGGTAATCATATTTATAGTCCATTAGTTTGCTGGCTGCTTTTAGACCAGATTTTCCAAGGATTGGCATTTTAGAAAGATGCTCTATTTCAAAGTTGAGCGCCTCTTTCGGTATGCTGCAATTTTCGTTGCTTATTATGTTGTTTATAGCTGGTGGTATTAAGTCTTTATGCAGCTCTACTGTGCCGCTTTCTTGTATCTTGATAAAACCAATGTTTTCTGCCATTTGAAGCGAGGCAAAAAATATAGGATTGATTCTGTTAAATAGCGTGTATGGCTCAAAGTTATTATATGGGGAGCGGTATTTCTTGAACTTGTTCTTGGTCTGCAATAGCTCTTTTGTCAGAGGCATGTCTGCGATATGCGCAGGAAATGAAAGTAGAAAGTTAAATATTTGTAGTCGCTCCAGCTCTATCTCTGCTTGCTGGTATTTTTTACAGATTGCTGCAAGTCTTAGAACTGTATGGATTGGGTCAAAAGCCTTGTTGTATAGGAGCATTATTTCCACTCCAAATGGCAGTTTCCTGTTAGGAAATAGAGCATTCCTTTTATTTGCCTGTTGTATATTTCTAGAACATTTTCACCCAAATGCTTTCTTACTTCTGTTTCTAGGTGTTCAGCAATAAGGGTCTCTGCAGCGAATTTTGTGATTTCGCAAGTTATGTGTGGTTTGATTTTGCTATTAAAGATACTGGCCACTTCGTCAAGTAGAAGTGTAATGATTTTTTGTGCTGATCTGTAGTTTTGGTTTTTTAGTATTAGCATTGATATGAGCTGCTTTAGCTCTTCAGCTTCTTTTATTAGCTCTGAAAGATTCGCTTCTGTAAGCTTTGTTTCTAGATTTCTTATTTCATGTTTGTGGCTATTGTAGTGCATGAGTTCGTCAATCAAACTCTCTACTTCTGCACCATTCTTTACTTCTTCTTTGTAAACGCCAATTAATAAGTCCATTTGCGTCGGCTTTGGAAGAATGTTGTTATTGATCATGTCTCGGCCCGCAAACGGCCCGAAAAAGTTACTGTTCCTTATCTTGTTTAGAATCCATCCCAATGTTATCCCTCCCTGTATAAGAGCCGTGAATGGTAGAGTTTTTAATCGTGTTCTTTACTCCGCCTTTGTAGTTCATTTTGATCTTTATCCCTAAGCCCATTATTGCTAGGGCTCCTAAAGCAATAAGCCCATAAATCGCAATATCTTCCACTTTTACCTCCTCGATTTTTTGAAACTATTCGTCGTTGTGTCGGGCATACCAGCGCCTAGTTACTTCTTGGGTGATCGCTATCCCGCGTTTGGTTGGCTCAAGTTTCGGTTGGCTTCGTCATAGTCCGGGCTGGTTTGCCCGATTTCTGGGGCGATCTGGCCGCTTGATAGCCATAGGGCGTACTGCGGATAGACCTTCACCAGCACGTCGATCTCATCGGTGCTAACCCTCACCGCACCTTTGCTCACGCTCTTCCAGCGGTCGTGATCGCCATTCCCCATTTCGCTGGCTTTTTTCGGCCCCAGCTTCTTAATCAATAAACGTGCTCTATCGGCTGAGCTTGTCATATAGAAAACAATTTCACTTTTTTAGGGGGCAACTGTTGCCCTGCGGATCACTGCGGGGATGTATTTGCTCCGGGAGAAAATATTGCTCCGATTAATTCTCGGATTAATGCTGAATATAGTGGAGTAAAGCTTATGGATACGGAAGGTCTCGACCCTTAAAAGCTGCACGGTGCGCCACCCCTGATGCCCTGGCCAAAGTTCGCCGAGTGGATCGGCATGGGCGACGAGCCAATTGTCGTCCGCTCCTGGGTGGAACGCGGCTACTTGCCTTCGAAGAAGGTGGGCAAACGCACCATGGTAAACGTCGTGCTGCTGGTGCAGCAGCTGCTTGAGGATTAACTGCAATGAGCCGAACAGACCCGCAATTCAAGCTGCGCGTGCCTGCCGCACTGCGCCTGCAGATCGAACAAGCCGCCCACGCTTCACGCCGCTCGATGAACGCTGAAATGGTCGTGCGCCTGGAAGCCAGCTTCGCCAAGGAACAGCCCCTGCAGGAGAAACCCCATGATCAGTGATGACAGCCTGGACCTGTGCAGCGTTAAGACCTTCGCCGAGATGAGCGGCATATCCATCGAAGAGGCCATCGACTGGGTGGACAACGGCACCGTCCCGAGCATGCGGCTGGCCGACTTCCGCATGGTCAACCTCGCCCGCCTGCGTGCGGATCTGCTCAAGGGCAAAAAGGAGTTCAAAGCGGGGGACTATAGCCATGCATAACCCAAGTCATACCCTGGATGTTGTCACCGCTGTTGGCTACATCGGCAAGCCTGTCCACGTCGAGCTGGATTGGGATGATGATCCCGAGCCGTTCTGTCGCTCGGGTTACGTCATTGGCATCGTCCTGCCGGTTAAAGGCGTGCAGGAACAGGCTTATCTGATGGTCATGAGTCCCGGTGAAGACTTCCCCGTGGAAGCCTACCTAGAGGACATCCGCTCCATTCGCATTACTGATCAGATTGAGGGCTGCAGCCATGACTAGCCCCTGTATCTCTCTCGATGCCGCCACCGCCGTCAGCTACATCGGCAAAACCGCCATCATGGAATTGCGTTGGGACGCTGAGCCGGAGTCTTCATGGCAGCTCATGCACATCGTTGGCGTAGTCCTGCCTATGGAAGGCGTCTACGAGCATGCGTGCTTCATGGCGGTGTATTCCGACACTACTGATCCTTACCCAGAGCGGGTGTTTTTCACGGAAATCCGCACCATTAGGGCGATACGGCACCGCGACCGGCAGAGTTCCGGCAACGTACTGGGCCGTATGACCCGCCCCTCTTCGTTGGCCGGGTCAGGGGCCGCGCTCCCGGCTCGTCGGAACAGCTCCACCGTTCCGTCGAACGGAAGCACGGGCGCAGCGCACCCTTGACGCGGTACGCCTATGAACAGCCTATCAACGGGAGTATGGGGTAGCTTCACCGCCCCATGCTCCCGAGCCCTCGGTGGCAAGAGCGGGATGACAAGGGCAGCGCCCTTGGTGTGCTTCGCCTTGTATCGCCAGCGCCACCCACAGCAAACCCCTGCGCTCGGATCTGAGCGCACCCGCCTGCAGCCACTCCCACCGCGCGCCTCCGACGTCCGGCCGATCCTTCTCGGGTTAATTCTGTTGTTGATCCTCCTAGCACCCTGGAGCGGCCGAGTAGCGCCAATACCGCCCGTTGATAAACAGATAGGCCTATGGACGGAAGAAGACGACAGCGCTGCGAGGCCGGCGTGGGTTTCGGCGCAGCCGGTGCTCTCGCCGGCCTCGCGAGCGCCTCCCGGTGACGTCCCTGTAACACGTCAGATAACAAGAAATTAACTTCCGCATTACTCAGCAATAGGTAAAGCAATGGCAACGGTAAAAGATCATCTTCGTTTGAATGCTCTGACTGCAGAGGAAGACAAGCAGGGTCGTCTGTTTGTCGACCCAGGCAACCATACGTTCACTGACCTGTCAGGCGTTCGCCTGCTGCGCTGTGGCGTCGACACCGTGCGCCAGCTTTACCGGGGCATGATCCGCCCGGAGATCATGGCGTTGTTTGATAAGCCGGGCACCCTGGTTGACTTCGCGGGGCAGCGCTGGCACTCGGGCCGGGTAGGGCGGGACTCCGGGTATCAGTACAAGCTGCAGAATGCAGACCTCGGCATCATCCTGCTGGTGAAGAACTTCAACGCCAAGCTAGAGAACATCGGCCCGCACCTGAAAATCGAAGTGTCACCCCATGCAATCGACAGCCTGTCGCCTGAACGACTGCAAGCGCGGTTGGACTTCTACGCCGCCCATCTGCTGACCCATGTAGAAATCAATCAGTGCGCCGTCCACCTTGCACTCGACCTGCAGGGCTGGACGCCTCCCGCTGATCTAGTGGCCCGCATGCATTGCAAGGCCCGCACCCAGCGCGACATTACCGGTATCAATGAAATCAACTGGGCGACCAAATCCAGCACCTATGGCCGCGGTGAAACGTCCATGTTTGGTTCTGCCAGTGGCGTGCAGTTGTGTATCTACAACAAGACAGAGCAGGCCAAGGCTGCCGACAAGCTCGACTACTGGGAAAGCGTCTGGCGTCGCCGTGACAGCTTCGACGATCAAGACCCGGAGAACTACGACCCGAACCAACCTGTATGGCGCGTAGAGTTGCGCTATCACCACTCCATCATCCAGCAGTTCGCTAGCGGCTCCCTGGACGTGAATACCGGTAAGCCTATCGACACACAATCCTTTGCCGCCTTTGCGGACCATCTGGAAGGCCTGTGGCGTTATGGGTTACGCCAGTTCAAGTTCATTTCCCGACCGGGCTACTACGCCCCGATCTGGACGCTTATGCGTGATGACGTGCGCGTGGATCTGCCTGTGGATTCGCTGCTCGATGACACTGAGTACAAGCGCTATTACAAGACCTCGCGGGGCTTCTCGGGCAAGAACGTGGAGCTCTTCCTGGGAAACTTCGTAAGCCTGCTGGCACGGGAGCGAGTGGGCGCTAGAAAAGCATTTCACACCCTCAAGGATTGGGACTGCTGGCCTGTTATTCGCGATCACTATGCCGCCAAGGGCATGGACGAAGACAGGCTGTACAAGCACATCAAAGGCATCCTGGAAGAACGCAATATCAGGTGGGGGCGTGCCGTATGAGTGTGAAGCGGCGCGATGATGGTCGTTGGCTGGCAGATGTTCAGCCGATCCGTGGTCAGCGTTTCCGCAAGCTGTTCGATACCAAGGCTGAAGCCCTGCGTTACGAGACCTTCATTCTCGCGAACAAATCCAAGGATGCTGGCTGGAACCCCAAGGCATCAGATCGGCGCAAACTCTCCGAGCTGGTGACCCTCTGGTACGATCTGCACGGTCACATGCTCAAGGATGGCCTGCGTCGAAAGACTAGGCTCGATGCTATGTGCGTTCGCCTTCGTAACCCGGTAGCTGCAAAGCTCGATGCTTCGGTTTACGCCCATGATCGGCGCGTTCGCTCTGAAAATGGCACCAGTCCTAAGACCCTTAACAATGAGTTGGGCTACCTGCGAGCGGTGTTCAATGAACTGCGCGGCCTCGGCCAGATTGACTACGCCAACCCACTGGAGCTGGTGAAGCCATTTCGCATTGATGAGCGGGAGTTGTCCTGGCTCACAGATGATCAGATAACCATTCTGCTGGACGCTATCCGTAAGCACTCGGACAACCCGCATGTCGAACCTATCACCCTACTTTGCCTCGCAACTGGTGCGCGTTGGTCTGAGGCAGAAGGGCTAATCCCGGCCCGGTTGCGTAATGGCTCGGTGACTTACAGCAAGACCAAATCCAGCCGCGTCCGCACGGTGCCAATCGATCCGGCCCTGGAAACATTGATCAGAGAGCACTGGAAGCGTCATGGCCCGTTCACAGGCTCAATCAGCTCGTTTCGTCGTGCCCTGGTTCGATCAGGAATCCAGCTACCGAAAGGTCAGGCCAGCCACGCGCTACGCCACACCTTCGCCAGTCACTTCATCCAGAAGGGCGGCAACATCCTCACCCTGCAAAAAATCCTGGGTCACTCCAGCCTAGCTATGACCATGCGCTATTCGCACCTGGCCCCGGAGCATCTGGCAGAGGCGGTGAGACTCAGTCCATTGGCAGGAGTTTTCCTGGGATGCGACCAGGTGTCTTGAGCATATCGAAGGCGACCGGCTCACCTTTCAGGTTATCTACCTGCAGCTTGATCCGATCCTCATCAAGGGCAAGGACTTTGTATTGCTCTGAACTACCTGTCGGGATGATGCTTTCCAGCTTTGGGGGTTCTTTCATCGTCTGGGCGAGCATGCTTCCGTTCAGCCTGATCTCCCCTTTGCGAACCTCCTCAAGGGAGGAGTTCATCGCCGTGAGCTTGGTAATGATCCTCTCGTCGTCACCTTTCCAAGTGCCCGCAGCGTTGACACGAAAAACCATGTCGATGGGGGGCTTGCCTGTAGTTAGCGTGATGAAGCCTGTGTACCTGTAGGAGTCGTCCTCCAGGAACTCGGTGACGCCGTGCAAGTTCACCATGCCCGCTGAATCTGGATACCCATACTTGCTTTCCCAGCGACCATAAATTGCAGAGTTGTTGGTTTCAGAGAATGGGCTTGGTGCCAGCCAAGCTAATAGTGGGATCACGACGGCGGTCACCAGTACGCTAATTCGCCCCCAGTAACGCGTAACGTAGTTTTTCAGTGTGCTGAGTAGATGAGAAAAGCTAGGCAAGATGTAGTCCTTCCGTGGAGGTGTAGGGGCTCCGCTAGTCATGGCTGTCTGAAGCTCTGGTTCGCGGGTTTTGCTTCGTACTCTAACGTATTGCCTGATCTGTGACACTTTTGGGGCAGTCGAAGGGTGTCAAAAACAAAAAAGCCCCGAAATTCCTAGGAAAATCAGGGCTTTAGGCGCTTCTAGTTGGTGGAGCCGGGGGGATTTGAACCCCCGTCCGCCAGTTCTCCGCTGTCGGTTCTACATGCTTAGCCGTGTCTACTGAGTTAACCCTTGGCCGCCCGACGGGCAGGGTGCTTTGGGCGAGTTGTGTAATGTTTAGCCGCTTCGTCCACAACGTACTAGGCGACGATTCTGTTCTATATGACAATCATTTCGGGTTTACAGACATCCCCTAATGATTGCTGGAGCCGAAGCTACCAGAAGTGCGACTAGGCTGCTTACGCAGCTAGTTGAGCACCGTAATTGTCATCATTGGCAATTATAGAGTTTTGCAACAGTTTATTTACGAGTTCTGTTACCAACTCGGCATGCCCCTCAAGTTTCGCTACCGGCGTCGAATCCTAATCGGCCCCAAAACTTCAGTTCTTGTCGCTTGAGACGCTAGTTTACGGCAAAGGTTCCATGCCGTCGACCGGGCAATGCAGAGCGCTGGCAAGATCACACCGCTGCGGGAAATATGGTGACTAGTGGATTCAGGCAGCTATGCTTGTCGCTTTGTAACCTGTTCGTCTTAGGACTAGACCTTAATATGCCACGCGAGCCTCGTTCTCCCTTGCGTCAGTGGATTTGGCGCGCCTTTGTGCAAAGCGCTCTGATCCCGCTGGTGCTGGTCGAGTCTGTGTTGATCACTGTGTACCTGCTGAGTAACGCCGCGATTCGTGATTCGCAGATCGAGCATCTGCAGGTCAGCGCGTTGGACGACCTGTCGACGGCGGTGATGCGCGAGGGGCAGGTAGTCGATAGCCGCCTGCGCTCGGTCGAGGAGCTGGTGCGGATCTTTCGCGATTCGGCGCTTGCCGCCTTGCAGAACACCGCGTTCCAGCCGGATGCCGTGGAGCGCGAGCGCCATGTGATGAGCGATACGGGCGTGTTCTATAGCCGCAGCGACGACGGGCGCGCGGCTTCTTTCTATGCCAATAGCACGCCGCCGGAGCAGCAGGACCACGCCAAGGCATTGCGGCTGTCGCAGCTCGACCCCTTGATGCAGTCGGTGCAGAAGGCGAACCCGCTGGTTGCGGCGCTCTATTTCAATAGCTGGGACAGTTACAACCGCATCTATCCGTTCTTTATGACGCCCGAGCAGTATCCCCATGACATGGTGATACCCGATTACAACTTCTATTACCTGGCCGACGCCAAGCACAACCCCGAGCGCAAGGTGGTCTGGACCGATGTCTATCTCGACCCGGCCGGCCGCGGCTGGATGATGTCGGCCATCGCGCCGGTATACCGTGGCGATTTTCTCGAAGGGGTGGTCGGGATCGACATCACCATCGGCCAGATCCTTCACGAGATCGGCGAGTTGGACGTGCCATGGCAGGGCTATGCGATGCTGGTCAGCCGCGACCACAACATCATGGCGCTGCCGCGTAGCGGTGAGAGGGATTTCGGTCTGCGCGAATTGACCGAGTATTCCTATGCCGAGGCGGTGCGCCGCGAGGTGCTGAAGCCGGAGGACTTCAACCTGAGCAAGCGCAGCGAGATGCTGCCGCTGCTGAAGGCCATGGCCGCCGGCGAGCGCAATGTGCAGGAATTGCTGCTCGGCGGTCGCAAGCAGCTGGTGACCTGGACCACGATTCCGCAGACCGGTTGGCGCCTGTTGCTGGTAGTCGATGAGGAAAGCATTTTCAACGAGACCAACCGTCTGGCTGAGCGCTATCTGCAGATCGGTTATCTGCTGATTGCCGGCCTGGTGTTGTTCTACCTGCTGTTCTTCGCCTGGATGTGGTTGCGTTCGCGACGTCTGAGCGAGCAGCTGGTGCAGCCTATCGACGGCGTTGTCGGGATGATGCGCAGCCTGGGGCAGGGCGAGTTCCACCCCGCGGCACCCGACAGCCAGATCGACGAACTGGTCAGCATGGCGGATGCGGTGCAGCACACCGGCGAACAGCTCCAGGCCAGCGAGAACGAGCGCCGTGAGGCACAGGAGGTGCTGCAGCTGGTGCTCGACAGCACGACCGAGAGCCTCTGGGAGGCGGATGTGCCGAGCGCCAGCATACGCGTTAGCAATCGCTTCGCCACGCGCTTCGGCCTGATCCACGAGAAGATGCCATTCAGCGAGTTCAATCAGCACATACACCCCAATGACCTGGAGCGCGTGCGGCACCTGCGTCAGCAGTTCATCGCCAGTGGCGAGGACAAGTTCGAGGCCGAGTACCTGTACGCCGACGCCATCGGCGAGTATGTCTGGTTGCTTAGCCGCGGCAAGGTGCTGCAGCGCGATGCCGAGGGCAATGCGCTGCGCGTCGCCGGCACCCATGTCGATATCACCCGGCTGAAGAAGGTTCAGGAGGAGCTGCGCCAGGCCACCCTTGAGGCTCAGGCCGCGAGTCAGGCCAAGAGTCGCTTCCTCTCGAGCATGAGCCATGAGCTGCGCACGCCGTTGAATGCGATCTACGGCTTTAGCCAGCTGATCGAGATGGAGGCGCAGGACAAGCCGGATGCCCGGCAGGAGGCCGATTATGCGCGGGAAATCATCAACGCCAGCCGGCATCTGACCTCGTTGGTCGACGATATTCTCGATTTGTCGAGTATTGAAAGCCGTCGCCAGCAACTGCATCTGCAGCCGGTGGAGATCGGCGCATTGCTCAACGGCTGTGCCGAGCTGGTACAGCCCGAGGTGCAGCAGCGTGGTCTGCAATTGCAGGTGCTGGCCGAGGCGAATACCGGCCTGTATGTGTTGGCCGATATGCGCCGTTTGCGTCAGGTGATGCTCAACCTGCTATCCAATGCGATCAAGTACAACAGCCCGCAAGGCATGATCACCATCGGTTACGAGTTGCGTTCCGACTGTGTGCGTCTGTGGGTCGAGGACAGCGGCTCGGGCTTGACCGCAGTGCAGCAACGCCAGTTGTTCCGGCCGTTCCAGCGGCTCGGGCGGGAAAACTCGAATATTCCCGGCACGGGGATCGGCCTGGTATTGAGTCGCGAGTTGGCGAATCTGATGGGCGGGGAAATGGGCTTCAGCAGCGTCGCCGGGCATGGCAGCCGTTTCTGGGTCGACTTGCCGGGCGCGCCTGTGCCCAGCGAGACCGACGATGCGCTTGGTGGTGATAAAGCCAACGCGCCGCGGCGTCTGGTCGATGTGCTCTGTGTCGAAGACCACCCCGCATGCATGAAGGTGGTGCAGGAGGCGTTGCGCGGGCTTGCCGAGGTGCGCGGTGCGGGTTCGATCCAGCGGGCGCTGAGCGAGCTGCAAAACGCCACCCCGGCCTTGCTGTTGCTGGATCTGGATTTGCCGGACGGCGACGGGATGGAGATTCTCGATGGCATGCGGCGCGAGCTGCGCCTGCAGGCGGTGCCGGTGCTGGTGATCAGCGCCGCGGCCGACGAGTCGATATTCGAGGAGGCGCGCCGACGTGGAGCCCAGGCCTGTCTGGCCAAGCCGATCGATATTGCCCAGGTTCGTCGTATTGCCCTGACTCTGCTGGGCCCCATGCCGGTATCGGAGCGTTGAGTGCGGTGAGCACTCAACGGTCGTCGGTTATTCGCTGGCGTCCAGCAGCTGCAAGGCTTCACCGAGCACTTTGACCGATTCGGCATGATTGCCGGCCTTGTGCAGGGCTTCGCCTTCCGCGCGCAGTTTTTGCACCTGCGCAAGGACGGTCGCATCACTGGGTGGTGCACTTTGCAGCTGGGCATCGATCTTCGCCATATCGGCCGGGCAGTGCATGGCCCAGAGCGAAGTGCTGAATAGCGCAGCGGCGAAAGCAAGAACGAGGCGGCGCACGGTTGAGTTCCACATGATCACTCTCCTATTTTGAGTCGACATCTCAGTATAGGAAGGAATCCGCCGTGCGCCCGGCCAGGTCGTTGGCGCGAGCAAGGCGCGTCAGGCGATAGCCCGATCACGTTTCGCTCGCTGCGTTTCGAGAGGCGTCAGCTGGGATTCTGACCATCGCCATCGGACAGGTTGAGCAGGTGCAGGGCCTTGGCCGAGTGGCTGATGCAGGCGTCGGTATCGCCAGCGCTTTGCGCTTCCTTGGCCTGCTTGGTCAGTTCCTCGACCTGGCTTTTGGCCGGCGAGCCGAGGGTGATGGTCTGGGTTTCCTTGTTGTCCAGTTTTTGCAGTTGAGTCGCGCACAGGTCTTCGGCAAGTACGGGGGTGGACGACAGTGCGGCAACGGCGAACAGCGTAATAAGCTTCATCTGATAGTCCTCTCATCATGAAAATCTCCCGCCTGCGCTGACGCTAACGACAGCGCTAGGGATCGATGTAGGCCTGGTTGTTTCAGGCTTATAACGGCTGACTCCCTGAATGCCGCGGGAGTTCAGGTGGTTTTTCCGCTGTGTCGCTGCTCAAAGCTGCCTGGCCCGCGATACCCGATCAACCAGGTAGACCAGGCCGTGGTAGTCGATGCCGCCATGTTGGCTGAGCCCGATTTCGCAGGTGCGGCTGGTGCTGATGCCTTCGGCGCAATACTGCACCGCCGACTTCAGGCTGCGCAGAGCGTGGCCGTTCAGTTCGGGGGTGGTGAAGCCCTTGTCGCCAGCGAAGCCGCAGCAATGGATGCCCTCGGGGATCACCACTTCGCGGGTGCAGCGCCGCACGATGTCGATCAGGCCCTGGGCTTCCCCGAGGTGCTGGGTGCTGCAGGTGACATGCACGGCGATGGGCGCGGTTTGCGGCTCGATGTCGAGTTTGTCGAGCAGCTGCTCGCGGATGAACTTCACCGGATCATGCAGCTTCAGGCGCGGGTCCAGCCCGTCTTGCAGCAGGCGCAGGGTGCAGGGGCTGGTGTCGCAATAGATCGGGTCGAGGCCGCCGCGGCTGGCCTCGAGCAGGGCATCGATCAGCTCCTGCTTCTTGCGCTGCGCTTGCTCGGCATAGCCCTTGGAGGCGAAGGGTTGGCCGCAGCAGAGGTTGTCCAGATCGGCCGGGAATACCACCTGGAAGCCGCCTTTCTCCAGCAGTGCACGGGTCTTGTCGAACAGCGGCACCTGCTCGCTGTCGCTGGCCGCCGGGCCCATGGCCCGGGATACGCAGGCCGCCAGATATACCACCCGGGGCCGCGGATCGTTGCTGGTCTGGGGCAAGCGCAGGTGGCGAATCGGTTGCGGCATGGCCGGCGTCCACTGCGGTACGCGGCCTTGGCTGGCTTTGCTCAGCGCCGCCGAGGTGCGGCTGAGCAAGGGTGCGCCCATAACCATGCGCGCGCCGTTGGCCACATGCAGCACGACCCGGGTGCCCTGCATGGCGCGGCGGAAGTTGTTCGCCAGCCAGTCGGCGGTGCGGCTGTTGTTGGCATCGCGGGCGCGCAGCTGGCGCACCAGGTCGCCGGTATTGATCCCCACCGGGCAACGCTCGGCGCACAAGCCGGTGGCGGCGCAGGTGTCGATGCCCTGGTATTGGTAGTCGCGCTCCAGCGCTTCGGTATCGATACCCGCGCGTTTTTTCGCCTGGATATCGCGCCAGATCACGATGCGCTGGCGCGGGCTCAAGGTCAGACCTTTGGACGGACACACCGGCTCGCAGAAGCCGCATTCGATGCACTTGTCGACGATTGCATCGGCTGCGGGCAGCGGCTTGAGATTTTTCAGGTGGATCTGCGGATCTTCGCTGAGCACCACGTCAGGGTTGAGAATGCCCTGCGGGTCTAACAGGCGCTTGAGCCGCCACATCAGCTGGTAGGCATCGGCGCCCCATTCCAGTTCGACGAAGGGCGCCATATTGCGCCCGGTGCCGTGTTCGGCCTTGAGCGAGCCGCCGAATTCAACCGCCACCAGCTGCGCCACGTCCTGCATAAAGGCTTCATAGCGCGCCACCTGCTGCGGGTCGTCGAAGCCCTGGGTAAAGACGAAGTGCAGGTTGCCTTCCAGGGCGTGGCCGAAAATGATCGCCTCGTCATAGCCGTGTTTGTCGAACAGCGCGAGCAGGCGATTGACGCCCTCGGCAAGCTGCTCGATGGGAAAGGTCACGTCCTCGATGATCACCGTGGTGCCGGTCTGGCGCACCGCGCCGACGGCGGGGAAGGTGTCCTTGCGGATTTTCCACAGCAGGTTGTATACGGCCGGGTCTTCGCTGAAGTCGACGCGCTTCTCCAGAGGGAATTCGCCGACCGAGGCCATCACCTGGCCGAGCTGTTCGTGCAGCAGGCTCTGGCTGGCGGCGCGGGACTCGATCAGCAGGGCGCAGGCGCCATCCGACAGATTCTTCACCCACTCCGGCATGCCGGGCTTGTTCTGTACCGAGCGCAGACTGCGCCTGTCCAGCAGCTCCACGGCGGAGACCGGTTGCTGTTTCAGCACGGTCACGGCGCGGCAGCAGCTCTGCACATCGGGAAATACCAACAGCGCACTGGCCTTGTGCGGGTGATCCGGCACGGTGTCGTAGGTCACCGCGCTGATAAAGCCCAGGGTACCTTCCGAACCGACCATCAGGTGGCTGAGGATATCCAGCGGCTGGTCGAAATCGACCAGGGCGTTGAGCGACAGCCCGGTGGTGTTCTTCAGGCGGTATTTATGCCGAATTTTCGCCGCCAGTTCGCTATTGGCGCGGGTTTGCCGGGCCAGTTCGGCGAGCTGGGCGAGCAGCTCGGCGTGGGTGGCGAAGAAGCGCGTGACGCTGATTGGGTCTTCGGTGTCCAGCACGGTGCCGTCGGCCAGCACCAGGCGCATGCCGGCCAGGGTGTGATAGGTGTTATGCGCGGTGCCGCAGCACATGCCGCTGGCATTGTTGGCGACGATGCCGCCGATCTTGCAGGCGTTGATCGAGGCCGGATCCGGGCCGATCTTGCGCTGGTAGGGCGCCAGCACGGCATTCGCCTGGGCGCCGATCACCCCGGGTTGCAGGCGAATCTGGCTGCCCTGGGCGCGGACCTCGCGGCCATTCCAGTTATCGCCCAGCACGATCAGTACCGAGTCGCTGATGGCCTGGCCGGAGAGGCTGGTGCCGGCGGCGCGGAAGGTCACCGGCACCCGTTCGGCACTGGCCAGTTTGAGCAGCTGCACGACCTCGCGCTCCGACTCGACCCGCACCACCAGTTTGGGGATCAGCCGATAGAAGCTGGCGTCGGTGCCGAAGGCCAGGGTCGACAGCGGGTCGTCGAACAGGCGGTCTGCTGGGATCAGGCTGTGCACCTCGGCAAGAAAGGTGGCGGGCAGGCTCATGGGCGCTCCGGAATTGTCGATGGTCTTTATCTGTGACGGTCACCGCTCCGCTTTCGACGGAGCGCTGTTGCGTAGCGAGCTATAGTAGGAGCCAGCTTGCTGGCGATGCTTTGACTTACAAGGGTCGTCGGCGTGCCGCACCACAGCAAGCTGGCTCCTACGCAGAGGCTTAACGGCCCAGCTCACGCACCAGCGAGTCGGCATTGATCTCGCTGATCGACTTGGCGCCGGTCAGTACCATGGCCACGCGCATTTCTTTCTCGATCAGCTCCAGCAGGTTGCTCACGCCCGCGCCGCCGGCAGCCGCCAGGGCATAGACGAAGGCGCGCCCGAGCATCACGCTGTCGGCGCCAAGGGCGAGCATGCGCACCACGTCGAGGCCGGTACGAACCCCCGAGTCGGTGAGGATCGCCAGGTCGCCCTTGACCGCATCGGCGATCGTCGGCAACGCCCGTGCGCTGGACAGCACGCCGTCGAGCTGGCGCCCGCCGTGGTTGGAGACGACTATGCCGTCGGCGCCGAAGCTCACTGCGTCCTTGGCATCCTGCGGGTCGAGGATGCCCTTGATCACCATCGGTCCTTGCCAGAATTCGCGGATCCACTCCAGGTCCTTCCAGGAGATCGAGGGGTCGAAATTGGCGCCGAGCCAGCCGATGTAGTCGGCAAGGCCCGTGCGGCTGCCACGGTAGGCGGAAATATTGCCCAGGTCATGGGGCTTGCCGAGCAGGCCGACGTCCCAGGCCCAGGCCGGATGGGTCATGGCCTGCAGCACACGACGCAGCGGCGCGTTCGGCCCGCTCATGCCGGAGTGGGCATCGCGGTAGCGGGCGCCCGGTACCGGCATGTCGACGGTAAACACCAGGGTGGTCACCCCGGCAGCCTTGGCGCGCTCCAGGGCGTTCTTCATAAAACCGCGGTCTTTCAACACGTAGAGCTGGAACCACATCGGCCGCTCGATCGCCGGCGCCACTTCCTCGATCGGGCATACCGACACCGTCGACAGGGTGAAGGGAATGCCTTTGGCCGCCGCCGCCTTGGCGGCCTGCACTTCACCGCGTCGCGCGTACATGCCGGTCAGGCCGACCGGCGCGAGCGCCACCGGCATCGACAGGGTTTCACCGAGCAGCTTGGTTTCCAGACTCAGCTCCGCCATGTTCTTCAGTACGCGCTGGCGCAGGGCGATATCGGCCAGATCCTCGACATTGCGCCGTAGCGTGTGCTCGGCATAGGCGCCGCCGTCGAGGTAGTGAAACAGGAACGGCGGCAGCTTGCGTTGTGCCGCGGCGCGGTAATCAGTCGAGGCGGAAATGATCATGGCATGCACTCAGAAAAGGGTCGTTCAGAAGCGGGGTTGATTATGCCCGGACACGCGCCGCCGGCTTGCCGGGGCGCGTGCGGAAGGCGTTATCAGCTGGCCACCAACGGGTCGCTGATGCCCAGTCCATAGATGGCGAACAGCGCAATCAAGCCGGTAAACAGCACGTAGTACAGGGTAGGCCAGATGGTCTTGCGCAGGATGCTGCCTTCGCGGCCGAGCAAACCGACGGTGGCGGAGGCGGCGACCACGTTGTGAATCGCCACCATGTTGCCCGCCGCCGCGCCTATGGCCTGCACCGCGACCACCAGGGCGCTGGAGATCCCCAGGCTACTGGCGACGCCGAACTGGAACTGGCTGAACATCATATTGCTCACTGTGTTGGAACCGGCGATAAACGCGCCCAGGGCGCCAATGCTCGGGGCCAGCAGCGGGTAAATGCCGCCGACGCTATCGGCCACCCAGCGCGCCATCAGGATCGGCATGCTGGCCAGGTCCGCACCATTCACGCCGGAGTTGATCAGGATGCGCACCATGGGCACGGTGAACAGCAGCACAAAACCGGCGCTGAGCAGCACGCTGGAGGATTCCTTCACCGCGGCGCCCAGTTCGCGCAGCTTCATGCCGTGGAAGAAGAACGTGGCCAGCACCACGGTGACCAGAATGCCGCCGGGCAGGTACAACGGCTGGAAGTTGGCGCTGACTCCGGTTTCGCCGAGCAGGTCGGGAAAGTTCACCACCACGGCTTTCAGTGCAGCGCCGACTTCCGGTACCACGCGGCTGATCACCAGCAGCGCGCCGACCAGCACATAGGGCAGCCAGGCGCGCAATGCGCTCATCGGCTTGCTGGTCAGCTGGTCCAGTTTCATCTCGACGGTGCCCAGCCATTCGGCCGGCCATTTGTCCGCCGGGGCGAAGTCCCAGGTGTTTTTCGGCAGCAGAAAGCCCATGCGCGCGGCGCTGGTGACAATCGCCAGGCCGATCAGGCCGCCGGCCAGGGAAGGGAATTCCGGGCCGAGCAACACACCGGTCAGGGCATAGGGGATGGTGAAGGACAGGCCGGCGAAAATCGCGAACGGCAGTACTTCGAAACCGGCTTTCCAGCTTTTCTCCTTGCCGAAGAAACGCGTCAGCATCAGCACCATGATCAGCGGCATGATGGTGCCAACCGTGGCGTGGATGATCGCCACTTCGCTGGTGATCAGCTGCAGGAACTGCGCCCAGGTCGAACCCTGCTCGACCAGTTGGGCGCCGATGGTTGCCGAGTCCAGGCCGGTGTTGACGCCGACGATGATCGGTGTGCCCACCGCGCCGAAGGACACCGGTGTGCTTTGCACCAGCATGCCCATCAGCACCGCGGCCATTGCCGGGAAGCCGATCGCCACCAGCAGGGGCGCGGCGATCGCTGCCGGAGTGCCGAAACCGGATGCGCCTTCTATGAAGCAGCCGAACAACCAGGCGATGATGATCGCCTGAATCCGCCGGTCCGGGCTGATGGTGGCGAAGCCCGCGCGGATCGCAGTGATGCCGCCCGAGTGCTTGAGGGTGTTGAGCAGCAGAATCGCGCCGAAGATGATCCACAGCAGGCCGAGGGTGATCAGCAGGCCCTGCACGGTGGACGCCAGCACACGGTTGACGCTCATGTCCCAGGCGAACAGGCCGACGGCGGCAGTGACCAGGTAAACCAGGGGCATGGCGTGTTTGGCCGGCCAGCGCAGGCCGATCAGCAGAATCGCCGCCAACAGGATCGGGGAGAATGCCAGTAAGGCAAGAAGACCAGAGGACATGTCGCTCTCTCCTTATTGGCGCGCAAGGCGGGTGGGGGAGGATGGCTGCTGCAGTACGGCAAGTGATCGGGATAGAGCCGGCATGGGGAACCTCTCGAGTTTTCTTGGAATTGTTTTGGTTGTTTGTAAATTGGTAATACCAATTTACAATGTAGCCCGCTCAGGGTAAAAGTGCTGGCGTTCGGCTGTCAATTAGCAAACTTGCTACTTTGGTCGCATGACCCAGACTTGTATGGCCGCGTGCGGCGCTATAGGCTGGCCGTTGAAGGGCCCTGGCCAGGGCGTGTGGATTGGTAAAACCAGTGGAGCGTGGGTTATGGAAGTAGGTCCGGTTCGCCAGCGCCGTTTGTCGGATGACATCGTCGGCCAGCTGGAAACCATGATTCTCGAAGGCACCCTCAAGGCGGGCGAGCGCCTGCCTGCGGAGCGCGTATTGGCCGAGCGTTTCGGCGTATCGCGGCCCTCGCTGCGCGAAGCCATTCAGAAGTTGGTGGCCAAGGGCTTATTGGTCAGCCGTCAGGGTGGCGGTAATTACGTCACCGAATCCCTTGGCTCGACCTTCAGCGATCCCTTGTTGCACCTGTTGGAAAGCAACCCGGAAGCGCAGCGCGACTTGCTCGAGTTTCGCCACACGCTGGAAGGCTCCTGCGCGTTCTACGCCGCGCAGCGCGCCACCGAACTGGACCGTCAGCGCCTCGGCGAAGCATTCGCGGCGCTACAGGACTGTTACAGCCGTAGTGGCAAGGTGACCCGCGCGCAGGAGGGGGCGGCCGATGCCAATTTCCACTTGGCCATCGCCGAAGCCAGCCACAACGCCGTGCTGCTGCACACCATTCGCGGCCTGTTCGACCTGCTCAAGAACAATGTGGTGACCAACATCGGCGGTATGTACGCGCAGCGCGACGAGACCCGCGACATGCTGATCGAACAGCATCGCGGGCTTTATCAGGCGATTATCGAAGGGCGTGCCGAGGATGCGCGCAAGCTCTCCAATCGACATATCGATTACGTGCAGGAAGTGCTCGCCGAAGTGCAGGAGCAGGTGCGGCGAGAGGAGCGGGCGCAGCGCCGTGGGCTAGGGGGCAAACCGTAGGGTGCGCCATGCGCACCGCTGTGGTTGTGTAGGTATTCAGGTGCGCGCGGCGCACCCTACGGACGAGTTAATCGTCCTTGCCCTTGCTGCGCATGGCGCGCTGAACTTCGCGGTCGGCGTCGCGTTCCTTCTCGGTGTGACGCTTGTCGAAGTCCTTCTTGCCCTTCGCCAGGGCAATTTCGCACTTGATCAGATGCGCTTTCCAATACAGCGACAACGCCACGCAGGTGTAGCCTTTCTGCTGCACGGCGCCGAACAGCTTGTCCAGTTCGCGCTTGTTGAGCAGCAGTTTGCGGGTGCGGGTCGGGTCGGCGATCACGTGGGTGCTGGCGGTTTTCAGCGGGGTAATGTGGCAGCCCATCAGCCAGGCCTCGTCGTCCTTCAACAGCACGTAGCTGTCGACCAACTGAGCCTTGCCAGCGCGCAGACTTTTCACTTCCCAGCCGGACAGGACCAGGCCCGCCTCGAATTTGGATTCGACGAAATAGTCGTGCATCGCCTTCTTGTTCTGGGCGATAGAGCCTTGCGGATGTTTCTTTTGTTTAGCCATAGGGCGCGCATTATAGGGAGTCGCGAGCCCGCTGGCGATAACCCGATCTTGAGGGTGAGGGGGTAATCCCGGACAATGCGCGATCTTTTTCACGCATTCGGGCGTATTCATGGCGAGCGACAAGGTTTCCATCCACGGCACCTGGGCTAGCCGCTGGGTTTTCATCCTGGCGGCGACCGGTTCCGCGGTCGGGCTCGGCAATATCTGGAAGTTTCCTTACATGACCGGCGTCTATGGCGGCGGGGCTTTCGTGATGGTGTACCTGGTGTGCATCTTTCTCGTCGGCTTGCCGATCATGCTCGCCGAAACCCTGATCGGCCGTCGCGGCCGGCAGAGCCCGGTGAATACCCTGAAAACCCTGGCCATAGAATCCGGCGCCTCGGCGAAATGGTCCTGGGCGGCGATGATGGGCATGGTCGCGGCCTTGCTGATCCTGTCGTTCTACAGCGTGGTGGCGGGCTGGTCGCTGGACTACATCATCGGCATGGGCCGCGGCCAGTTCGAGGGCGTCACGGCCGAAGGGGCTGGCGGCGCTTTCGGCGCGCTGACCGCCGATCCCTGGCGCCTGACCCTGTGGCACACGCTGTTCATGGTGCTGACCGCTTTCGTCATCGCCCGTGGCGTGGTGGCCGGCCTGGAGCGCAGCTTGCGCATCATGATGCCGCTGCTGTTCGTCTTGCTGCTGGTGCTGCTCGGTTACAGCGCGACCACCGGCCACTTCATGCAGGGTTTCCACTTTCTATTCGACTTCCAGCCGGAAAAGGTCCTCGACGGCGTGCTCGCCGCCATGGGGCATGCCTTCTTTACCCTCAGCGTTGGGGTCGGTTCGATCATGGTCTACGGCGCCTATATGCCCAAGCGTGCTTCCATCGGCGCTACGGTACTGGCGGTGGGCGTTCTCGATACCCTGGTGGCGCTGACCGCCGGGCTGGCGCTGTTTCCGATCGTATTCGCCGGTGGCATGGAGCCGGGCGCCGGCCCCGGGCTGATGTTCGTCACCCTGCCGGTCGCGTTCGGCAATATCGCCTTTGGCCAGATCATGGGCACGCTGTTCTTTATCCTGGTACTGGTCGCGGCCTGGACCTCGTCGATTTCCATGCTCGAGCCCGCGGTAGCCTATCTGGTCGAGCGTACCCGGCGTAGTCGGGTACTGGTGACCAGTGTGCTGGCGTTGCTTTGCTGGCTGGTAGGCATGGGCACGGTGCTGTCGTTCAATATCGGCGCCGAGGCCAAGTTCTTCGTGTTTGCGGCGGACGGCTTCCGGCTGTTCCAGTGGGGCGCCGAAGGTGGCTTGAATTTCTTCGACAGCATCGATTACCTCACCAGCCGTATCCTGTTGCCGCTGGGTGGTCTGGCCTTCCTGCTGTTCGCCGGCTGGGTGCTCAAGCGCGACGCGGTGCGTGAGGAACTGGCAATGAAAAGCCCGTTGCTGTTCGGCCTGGTTTACTGGCTGGTGCGTCTGGTAGCGCCTCTGGGCGTATTGATCGTGTTTATTGCCGAGCTGACAAAATGACCACTCATATCCACCGCTCGGCGTTGCTGCCGTATCCGGCCCAGGTATTGTTCGACCTGGTCAACGATGTGGCCAGCTACCCGCAGTTCCTGCCCTGGTGTTCGGCCAGCGAAGTGCTGGAAAGCGGCGAAACGCACATGCGCGCGAGCCTGACCGTGGCCAAGGCCGGGCTGAGTCAGCATTTCACTACGCGCAACGTGCTGGTGCCGGGGCAATCGATCGAACTGAATCTGGAGGAAGGGCCGTTCTCCCAGTTGAACGGCGCGTGGCAGTTCAAGGCATTGAGTGACAAGGCCTGCAAGATCAGCCTGGATCTCAGCTTCGATTATGCCGGGCCCCTGGTGCGCGCCACGCTCGGGCCCTTGTTCAATCAGGCGGCGAACACCCTGGTCGACGCGTTCTGTCAGAGGGCCAAGCAACTCTATGGATAATCAAAGCGCCAAATCCATCGTCGTCGAAGTGGCTTACGCCCTGGCCGACAAACAAAAGCTGCTGCGCCTGAGCCTGCCCTACGGCACCACGGTACGGCAGGCCGCCGAACGCTCGGGCATGGCCGCGCATTTTCCGGGATTGGATCTGGCCGGCTGCCCGCTGGGGATCTTCGGCAAGGCGGTGGCCAAGCCGGAAGAGCGGGTGCTGGAAGACGGCGAGCGGGTGGAAATCTACCGCCCGCTGATCGCCGACCCGAAAGAAGTGCGCAAGCAGCGCGCGGCCAAGGCGGCCAAAGCCAAGGCCGATGAAGGATAATACATAGGGTGGGTTAGGCGCGAGCCGGGATCAGGAAAGCCCCATCGACTCTCAACGCGCCGTAACCCACCATTGCGGCCTACCGACAAACCGCCATGGTGGGTTACGCGGCGCTCGAATTGCGTGGAGCCCCCCTATAACCAGCCCCCTAGCGCCGCTAGCCCACCCTACAAAAGCGGCCTGCAACACGCTATTGGAACAGAGCCAATAAAAAAGCCCGGACATGTCCGGGCTTTTTTGTTCGGCAGGCTTACTGCGGCGAGGTTTCCAGCGGTTCCGGAGTCGGCACCGGTACGGTTTCCACGCTATCCACATCGCGCTGGATCTGTTCCAGCAGAGAGCCGGGGGCGGCTGGTTTTTCTTCTGTTTTCGGTTGTTGGGCCGGGGTGGCGATTACGCTGTCGCCCGACTCGCCGAGGATCGCCTGGTCGCGGCTGACGCCGGGCATGAAATCGCCGGACAGGCCAACGAGCTGGTCGCCTTCGTTGAAGTTTACGCTGATGCGTTCCTGCAGGCGCTGACGGCCGCCGGGCTGGATGCTGTAGAGGTAGTCCCAGCGATCGGCGTGGAAGGTGTCGGTGATCAGCGGGTTGCCCATGATAAAACGCACCTGGCTACGGCTCATGCCGGGGCGCAATTGATCTATCATGTCCTGCGTCACGACGTTGCCCTGTTGGATGTCGATTTTATAAACCCCGGGGAACGAACAACCGGCGAGTGCGAGGAGCCCCGAAAGGGTGAGGCTGGTCAGCATGAGCTTGGTTTTTTGCATCGGAGGGTGACTTCCACTATCTTGGCTGGGCAAATTTAATCCCGGATCATACCCGCAATAAAGGAAGCTGCGAAGCCGCTTCGCGAGAAAACAGACCATGGTTGAAAATAGCGAACTACGCAAAGCTGGCCTGAAGGTAACCTTGCCTCGAGTCAAAATTCTGCAGATGCTCGATTCTGCCGAGCATCGGCATATGAGTGCTGAAGACGTATACAAAGCGTTGATGGAAGCGGGCGAAGATGTCGGCCTGGCCACCGTATACCGCGTACTCACGCAGTTCGAAGCGGCGGGGTTGGTGGTGCGGCATAACTTCGATGGCGGTCATGCCGTATTCGAGTTGGCCGATAGTGGGCATCACGACCATATGGTGTGTGTCGATACCGGCCAGGTAATCGAGTTCTTCGATGCCGAAATCGAGAAGCGCCAGAAGGAAATCGTCCGCGAGCATGGCTTCGAGCTGGTCGATCACAATCTGGTGTTGTACGTGCGCACCAAGAAGTAAGCGCAAGTGCATTACGACAAAGGCGACCTCAGGGTCGCCTTTTTGCGTTCAGGCATGCGCCCCGTCAAGCCTGGGCGCTGCTGACCATCTGCCGGGCATGGGCCAGGGATTCTTCGGTGAGGTCGACGCCGCCGAGCATGCGCGCGATTTCCTCGACCCGGCGCGCGCTGTCCAGCTTGCTGACCGCGGTGCGGGTGGCGTCGTTGTCGCGCACCTTGTGCACGAATAGATGTTGATGGCCCTGGGCGGCGACTTGCGGCAGGTGGGTCACGGTGAGCACCTGTCCGCGTTCGCCGAGGCGCCGCAGCAGCTGGCCGACCACCTCGGCGGTCGGGCCGCCGATGCCGACGTCCACCTCGTCGAAGACCAGGGTCGGCACCCGCGAGGTCTGTGCGGTGATCACCTGGATCGCCAGGCTGATGCGCGACAGCTCGCCGCCGGAGGCGACTTTGGCCAGGGTTTTTAACGGCTGCCCGGGGTTGGCGCTGACCAGGAATTCGAGCTGCTCCTGGCCGTGGGGGTGTGGTTCGTCGGCATTATGGGCGCTCAGCTTGATGCTGAAACGGCCGCCGGGCATGCCGAGGTTTTGCATTTCCCGTTCCACCGCGGCGGCCAGTCGCTCGGCGGCGGCGTGACGCAGGGTGCTCAGCTCGCCGGCTTTTTCCTGGTAGTGCCGGGCGAACGCGGCCAGTTCTTCGCTCAGGCGTTCGGCGGCCTGGTCATCGGCATTGAGGCTTTCCAGTTCCTCGAATAGCTGCTGTTGCATGGCGATCAACTCGCCGGGCTGGATCCGGTGTTTGCGCGCCAGGGTGTAGATCGCATCCAGGCGTTCTTCCATTTGCTGCAAACGCTCGGGATCGGCATCGAAATGGTCGATGAAGCGGTTCAGTTCGCCGACTGCTTCTTCCACCTGGATCTGTGCGCTGGCCAGCAGATTGGTCGCTTCGCTCAGTGCGCCGGGCTGGCCTTGGAAGGCGCCGAGGCGGTTGAGGCTATTGGTCAGGGCCGACAGCACGTTGCCGGCATCGTTCTCGCTGCATTGCTCGATGACCAGGCGGCAGGCGCTGAGCAGGCTTTCCGAGTTGGTCAGGTTCTTGTGCTCCTGCTCCAACTGCTCCAGCTCGTCTTCGCCGAGGGCCAGGTTGTCGAGCTCTTCGAGTTGATAGCTGAGCAGTTGATGGCGGGCGCGTTGCTCGTCGCCGATGCTGGAGATGCGTTGCAGTTCGTTCTTGGTCTGCTTCCAGCGCTGGGCGGCCAGTTGCACCTGGCGCGCCAGATCCTGGCTGCCTGCGTATTCGTCGAGCAGGCGGCGATGGGTGTCGGCCTTGAGCAGCGACTGGTGTTCGTGCTGGCTGTGGATATCGATCAGCAGTTCGCCCAAGGCCTTGAGATCGCCCTGGGGGCAGGGCGCGCCATTTATATAGCCGCGCGAACGGCCTTCGGCGGTAATCACCCGGCGCAGGATGCAGGGGCCGTCCTGATCCTTGTCGTGACTCAGGTCGCGTTCGGCCAACCAGGCGCGGGCTTCGGGAATGTCGCTCAGATCGAAGCTGGCGAGAATGTCCGCCTTGTCCGCGCCCGGGCGCACCACGCCGCTGTCTGCGCGGTCGCCGAGGCACAGGCCGAGGGCGTCGAGCATGATCGACTTGCCGGCGCCGGTCTCGCCACTGATCACGCTCATGCCGGCGTCCAGCTCGAGGTCGAGGTGTTCGACGATGGCGTAGTTATGTACGGACAGATGCACCAGCATGATGAGGCTCCCGAACTGAAGTCTGGTTATTTATACAGTAGTTTTGCTTCGGGCTTCAAGCGTCCAGCTGAAGACGGAATCGACAACCGTATCGAGCTCTCCGCGTTCCGGCCCTTGGGTGTGGGCGCTTGCTGCGCGTCGTCGCGGCAACCCTTGAAACCCTGCAATCCATCCCCATATAGCGGTCAGGCATTCGGGTTAAGGCCCAGATCGAACTTTGTTGAGGAGAAACGCATGGCTGACGAACAGAACCACGATACCCCGCTCCCGGATGTTGCCGCAGACGCCGGAACGGCTTCGGGCAACGAATTGGACGCGCGCATCCAGGTCCTGGAAGAAGAGCTTGCGACCGCTCAGGATCAGGCGTTGCGCATCGCCGCCGATATGCAGAACGTGCGTCGCCGCGCCGAACAGGATGTGGAAAAAGCCCACAAGTTCGCCCTCGAGCGCTTCGCCAACGACCTGTTGCCGGTAGTGGACAGCCTGGAGCGCGGTCTCGAGCTGTCGAGTCCGAACGACGAGGCGATCAAGGCGGTCCGCGAGGGCATGGAACTGACCCTCAAGCTGTTCCAGGACACGCTCAAGCGTTACCAGCTGGAAGCTGTCGATCCGCACGGCGCACCGTTCAATCCGGAGCACCATCAGGCGATGGCCATGCAGGAAAGCCCCAATGTAGAGCCCAATACCGTGCTCCAGGTGTTCCAGAAGGGGTATCTGCTCAATGGTCGTTTGCTGCGCCCCGCGATGGTGGTGGTGAGCAAGGCGCCGGCCGAGGCGCCACCGTCGATCGACGAGCAGGCTTGAAATCGGGCGATTAGCCCCCATTAACCAGTCAAGCGTTTTAGTGCTGCCGCGGCTGCTGCTACACAGCTGCGGAAATATCCAAGTTTCGGGAGAGTGAAGATGGGCAAAATCATTGGTATCGACCTGGGGACCACCAACTCCTGCGTCTCCATTCTGGAAAACGGCAACGTCAAGGTCATCGAGAACGCCGAAGGCGCTCGCACCACGCCGTCGATCATCGCGTACGCCAACGACGGCGAGATCCTTGTCGGTCAATCCGCCAAGCGTCAGGCGGTGACCAACCCGCATAACACCCTTTACGCGGTGAAGCGTCTGATCGGTCGCCGTTTCGAAGAGGATGTCGTGCAGAAAGACATCCAGATGGTGCCGTACAAGATCGTCAAGGCCGACAACGGCGACGCCTGGGTCGAGGTTAACGGCCAGAAGATGGCACCGCCGCAGATCAGCGCCGAAGTGCTGAAGAAGATGAAGAAGACCGCCGAAGACTACCTCGGCGAACCGGTCACCGAAGCGGTGATCACCGTTCCTGCGTATTTCAACGACAGCCAGCGTCAGGCCACCAAGGACGCCGGCCGTATCGCCGGTCTGGACGTCAAGCGCATCATCAACGAGCCGACCGCGGCAGCGCTGGCCTATGGCATGGATAAGGCCAAGGGCGACCACACCGTGATCGTTTATGACCTGGGCGGCGGTACCTTCGACGTCTCGGTGATCGAAATCGCCGAAGTCGACGGCGAGCATCAGTTCGAAGTATTGGCCACCAATGGCGACACCTTCCTCGGTGGTGAGGACTTCGACATTCGTCTGATCGATTACCTCGTAGACGAATTCAAGAAAGAAAGCGGCATGAACCTCAAGGGTGACCCGCTGGCCATGCAGCGCCTGAAGGAAGCCGCGGAGAAGGCCAAGATCGAGCTGTCCTCCAGCCAGCAGACCGACGTCAACCTGCCGTACATCACTGCCGATGCCAGCGGTCCCAAGCACCTCAATGTGAAGATTTCCCGCGCCAAGCTGGAATCCCTGGTCGAAGATCTGGTGCAGCGCACCATCGAGCCGTGCCGCATCGCTCTGAAGGACGCTGGTATCGACATCGGCAAGATCGACGACGTGATCCTGGTCGGTGGTCAGACCCGCATGCCGCTGGTGCAGAAAAAGGTTGCCGAGTTCTTCGGTAAGGAAGCGCGCAAGGACGTCAACCCGGACGAAGCGGTCGCCATGGGTGCTGCCATTCAGGGTGCGGTACTGGCCGGCGACGTCAAGGACGTGCTGCTGCTCGACGTATCGCCGCTGACCCTGGGTATCGAAACCATGGGCGGCGTGATGACTGCGCTGATCGAGAAGAACACCACCATCCCGACCAAGAAGTCCCAGGTGTTCTCCACCGCCGACGACAACCAGAACGCCGTGACCATTCACGTGCTGCAGGGCGAGCGTAAGCAAGCCGCGCAGAACAAGTCCCTGGGCAAGTTCGACCTGGCCGAGATTCCGCCGGCACCGCGTGGCGTGCCGCAGATTGAAGTGACCTTCGATATCGACGCCAACGGCATCCTGCACGTTGGTGCGAAAGACAAGGCCACCGGCAAGCAGCAGTCGATCGTGATCAAGGCTAACTCCGGTCTGTCCGAGGAAGAAATTCAGCAGATGGTTCGCGATGCCGAGGTCAACGCCGAGGAAGATCGCAAGTTCGAAGAGCTGGCGACTGCGCGTAACCAGGGCGATCAGTTGGTGCATGCCACCCGCAAGATGGTCACCGAGGCGGGCGACAAGGCCACTGCCGATGAGAAAGCGGCCATCGAAACTGCGCTGAGCGCACTGGAAGTGGCGATCAAGGGCGACGACAAGGCGGAGATCGACGCCAAGATGAACGCTCTGTCCGAGGCAACCACGCCGCTGGCGCAGAAAATGTACGCCGAGCAGCCGCAGCCGGGCGCAGAAGCCCAGGGTGCCGAAGAGCCCAAGGACGCAGCGGACGACGTAGTCGACGCCGAGTTCGAAGAGGTCAAGGAAAACAAATAAGCGCAAGCTTATGCCGCTCCGGTCGGTCGCGATGCGAGTCGCGGCCGACGGTTCCGTCGCGCGGGAGCTTGCTCCCGCGTTGGCGTGTCTGGAGCAGACGATTTAAGGGTGTTGAAGACTTATGGCTAAACGAGATTATTACGAGGTGCTGGGTGTCGAGCGCGGCGCCAGCGAGGCGGAGCTGAAAAAGGCTTACCGTCGCCTGGCGATGAAGCACCACCCGGATCGCAATCCCGACGATAAAGCCTCGGAAGAGAAGTTCAAGGAAGCCAACGAGGCTTACGAAGTGCTCTCCGATGCCAGCAAGCGTGCGGCCTACGATCAGTACGGCCATGCCGGCGTCGATCAGAGCATGGGCGGCGGTCCCGGTGGCGCCGGTTTCGGTGGGGCGAACTTCTCCGACATCTTCGGCGACGTGTTCAGCGACTTCTTTGGTGGCGCCGGCGGGCGCGGCGGCCAGCGTGGTGGTGCGCAGCGCGGTAGCGATCTGCGCTACACCATGGAGCTGGATCTGGAAGAGGCGGTGCGCGGCACCACCGTGACCATTCGCGTGCCGACTCTGGTCAATTGCAAAACCTGCGATGGCTCCGGTGCGAAGAAGGGCACCAGTCCAGTGACCTGTACCACCTGTGGCGGTATCGGCCAGGTGCGCATGCAGCAGGGTTTCTTCTCGGTGCAGCAGACCTGCCCGCGTTGCCACGGCAGCGGCAAGATGATCACCGACCCCTGTGGCAGTTGCCATGGCCAGGGCCGGGTCGAGGAATACAAGACACTGTCGGTCAAGGTGCCGCCAGGCGTCGACACTGGCGATCGCATTCGCCTGTCCGGCGAAGGCGAGGCGGGTGCCATGGGCGGCCCGGCTGGCGACCTGTACGTGGTGGTGAATGTGCGTGAACACGCGATTTTCCAGCGCGACGGCAAGCACCTTTATTGTGAAGTGCCGATCAGCTTCGCCGATGCGGCCTTGGGCGGCGAGCTGGAAGTGCCGACCCTGGATGGCCGGGTCAAACTGAAAATCCCGGAAGGCACCCAGACCGGCAAACTGTTCCGTCTGCGCGGCAAGGGCGTCGCCCCGGTGCGCGGCGGCGGTGCCGGCGATCTGATGTGTCGGGTCGCGGTGGAAACACCGGTGAATCTGAACAAGCGTCAACGCGAGCTGCTGGACGAGTTCCGCAAGTCGCTGGAAGGCGATAGTTCGCATTCGCCGAAGGCCAGTGGCTGGTTTGAAGGCGTGAAGCGCTTCTTCGGCGATTTGTGAATGAACAGCCGCAAGCTGTAAGCACAGGATGCAACAAGGTTGGTGCAGCTGGCTTGCAGCTTGAGGCTTATGGCTTGGAGCTGATTCTATGCAACGTATCGCTGTAATGGGCGCCGCTGGGCGCATGGGCAAAACCCTGATCGAGGCGGTGCAGCAGGCGCAAGGCGTTTGTTTGAGTGCAGCCGTCGACCGTGCCGATAGCAGCCTGATCGGCGCCGATGCCGGCGAGCTGGCCGCGCTCGGCAAGTTGGGTGTCCAACTTGCGGGCGACTTGAGCGCGGTGCTCGATCAATTCGATGTGCTGATCGACTTCACCCACCCTTCGGTGACCCTGAAAAACCTGGAAATCTGCCGGCAGGCCGGCAAGGCCATGGTTATCGGTACCACTGGTTTTTCGCCGCAGGAAAAGCAATTGCTGGCCGATGCCGGCAAGCAGATCCCCATCGTCTTTGCTGCCAACTTCAGCGTCGGCGTCAACCTTTGCCTGAAATTGCTCGACACCGCGGCACGGGTGTTGGGTGATGACGTCGATATCGAAATCATCGAAGCCCACCATCGGCACAAGGTCGATGCACCCTCCGGCACCGCGCTGCGTATGGGTGAGGTGGTGGCCAATGCCTTGGGGCGCGATCTGCAGAAAGTCGCGGTCTATGGCCGTGAAGGGCAGACCGGCGCCCGCGAGCGCGAGACCATCGGCTTTGCCACTGTGCGTGCTGGCGATGTGGTCGGCGATCACACGGTGCTATTCGCCGCCGACGGCGAACGGGTGGAGATCACCCACAAGGCTTCAAGCCGCATGACCTTCGCCAAGGGCGCGGTGCGTTCGGCGCTGTGGCTGCAGCAGCGTCAACCGGGCCTGTACGACATGCAGGATGTTTTGGGTCTCAATTGACTGGGTCTCACCTGACTGGGTCTCAACTGATTGACGCTCAATTGACGCGCTTGTCCGAAAAACTGTGCCCGTTTAGGCGTTGCTTGCATCTAACGGTGGACCAAAAAGGCACTTTTCTATAAGCTTCCCGCTTTAGTGTGTCCACTAAAAGTTGCGCAGAATGAATCAGATAAAAAAGCGGGATGACGGTCGATACGTCATCCCGCTTTTTTACAATCTGCGTTTGCTTCAAAGCTTTGTTCGACGGAGGTTTTCTTGAGTAAGCCAGCCCTTAAACCTGCCATCTTGGCTCTTGCAGATGGCAGCATTTTTCGCGGCGAGTCCATCGGCGCCGATGGTCAAACTATTGGAGAGGTGGTTTTCAACACCGCCATGACCGGCTATCAGGAAATCCTTACCGATCCTTCCTATGCCCAGCAGATCGTCACTCTGACCTACCCGCATATCGGCAACACTGGTACTACGCCGGAAGATGCCGAGTCCTGCAGCGTCTGGGCGGCCGGCCTGATCATCCGCGACCTGCCGCTGACTTCCAGCAACTGGCGCAACAAGCAGCCGCTCGATGAGTACCTGAAGGAAAACGGTACCGTCGCCATCGCCGGCATCGATACCCGTCGCCTGACCCGCATCCTGCGCGAGAAGGGTTCGCAGAACGGTTGCATCCTGGCCGGCGACGACGCCACCGAAGAGAAGGCGCTGGAGCTGGCGCGCGGCTTCCCCGGCCTTAAAGGCATGGACCTGGCCAAGGTGGTCAGCTGCGCCAAGTCCTACGAGTGGCGCTCGAGCGTGTGGAACCTGAAAAGCGACAGTCACCCGCTCATTCCGGCCAGCGAGCTGCCGTACCACGTCGTCGCCTACGATTACGGCGTCAAGCTGAACATCCTGCGCATGCTGGTCGCCCGCGGCTGCCGGGTAACAGTGGTGCCGGCGCAGACCCCGGCCAGCGAAGTGCTGGCGCTGAATCCCGATGGCGTGTTCCTGTCCAACGGTCCGGGCGACCCCGAACCCTGCGATTATGCGATCCAGGCGATCAAGGAAGTGCTGGAAACCGAGATCCCGGTATTCGGCATCTGCCTCGGCCACCAGTTGCTGGCGCTGGCCTCCGGTGCCAAGACCCTGAAAATGGGCCATGGCCACCACGGCGCCAACCACCCGGTGCAGGACCTGGACACCGGTGTGGTGATGATCACCAGCCAGAACCACGGTTTCGCCGTGGACGAGGCCAGCCTGCCGAGCAATGTGCGGGCGATTCACAAGTCGCTGTTCGACGGTTCCCTGCAGGGCATCGAGCGTACCGACAAGAGCGCCTTCAGCTTCCAGGGCCACCCCGAAGCGAGCCCCGGCCCGGCCGATGTGGCGCCGCTGTTCGACCGTTTTATCGAAGCCATGGCCAAGCGCCGCTAAACCTCGCCGACCGACCCAAGGATTCGAGTAACCGCTATGCCAAAACGTACAGACATCAAAAGCATCCTGATCCTCGGCGCTGGTCCGATCGTCATCGGTCAGGCCTGCGAGTTCGATTATTCCGGTGCGCAAGCCTGTAAGGCGCTGAAGGAAGAGGGTTACCGGGTCATCCTGGTGAACTCCAACCCCGCCACCATCATGACCGACCCGGCCATGGCCGACGCCACCTATATCGAGCCGATCAAGTGGGCCACCGTGGCCAAGATCATCGAGAAGGAGCGCCCGGATGCGCTGCTGCCGACCATGGGTGGCCAGACCGCGCTGAACTGCGCGCTGGACCTGGAAAAGCACGGCGTACTGGAAAAGTTCGGCGTCGAGATGATCGGCGCCAACGCCGACACCATCGACAAGGCCGAAGACCGTTCGCGCTTCGACAAGGCGATGAAGGACATCGGCCTGGCCTGCCCGGTTTCCGGCATCGCGCATAACATGGAAGAAGCCTACGGCGTGCTGGAGAAGGTCGGCTTCCCCTGCATCATCCGTCCGTCCTTCACCATGGGCGGCACCGGCGGCGGTATCGCCTACAACCGCGAAGAGTTCGAAGAAATCTGCGCCCGCGGTATCGATCTGTCGCCGACCAGCGAGTTGCTGATCGACGAATCGCTGATCGGCTGGAAGGAATACGAGATGGAGGTGGTCCGCGACAAGAAGGACAACTGCATCATCGTCTGCGCCATCGAAAACTTCGACCCGATGGGCGTGCACACCGGCGACTCGATCACCGTGGCCCCGGCGCAAACCCTGACCGACAAGGAATACCAGATCCTGCGTAACGCCTCCCTGGCGGTGCTGCGCGAGATCGGCGTGGAAACCGGCGGTTCCAACGTGCAGTTCGGCATTTGCCCGAACACCGGACGCATGGTCGTGATCGAGATGAACCCGCGCGTGTCGCGTAGCTCGGCTCTGGCCTCCAAGGCCACCGGCTTCCCGATCGCCAAGATCGCCGCCAAGCTGGCCGTGGGTTACACCCTCGACGAGCTGTCCAACGACATCACCGGCGGCCGCACCCCGGCCTCCTTCGAGCCGGCGATCGACTACGTCGTCACCAAGATCCCGCGTTTCGCCTTCGAGAAGTTCCCCAAGGCCGACGCCCGCCTGACCACCCAGATGAAGTCCGTCGGCGAGGTTATGGCCATCGGCCGTACCTTCCAGGAATCCATGCAGAAAGCCTTGCGCGGCCTGGAAGTCGGTGTGTCCGGCCTCGACCCGATGCTCGATCTGAGCGATCCGGAAGCGCAGAGCACGCTCAAGCGCGAACTGACTGTGCCGGGCGCCGACCGCATCTGGTACGTCGCCGACGCCTTCCGCGCCGGCAAGACGGTCGCCGAAGTCTTCGAGCTGACCCGCATCGACGAATGGTTCCTGGTGCAGATCGAAGACCTGATCCAGGAAGAAGAGCGGATCAAGACGCTCGGCCTGGCCAGCATCGACCGCGACCTGATGTACAAGCTCAAGCGCAAAGGCTTCTCCGATATCCGCCTGGCCAAGTTGCTCGGCGTTTCCGAAAAGAGCCTGCGTAGCCACCGCCACAAGCTCAAAGTGCTGCCGGTGTACAAGCGCGTCGATACTTGCGCCGCCGAGTTCGCCAGCGACACCGCCTATATGTATTCGACCTACGAGGAAGAGTGCGAGGCCAATCCGTCGAGCCGCGACAAGATCATGATCCTCGGTGGCGGGCCGAACCGTATCGGCCAGGGCATCGAGTTCGACTACTGCTGCGTGCACGCGGCGCTGGCGCTGCGTGACGACGGTTACGAGACCATCATGGTCAACTGCAACCCGGAAACCGTTTCCACCGATTACGACACCTCCGATCGCCTGTACTTCGAGCCGGTGACCCTGGAAGACGTGCTGGAAATCGT
>CBIHLF010000010.1:0-121241 GCA_966210435.1 uncultured Pseudomonas sp.
ATCGCGGCTATCCGCGCATCCTTCTCTTCCCACAAACGCGTGACCCAAGCCTGCACGTACTGGCGAAATTCCGCGTCGTTTTCGTAGTCACCCTGCCACAGCGCCGGGTCGAGCGCGTGGGTCTGGATATCGACGATCACCTTGGGCACCTGGCCACTGATCAAATCCCAGAAGCCGGGTATGCGTTCGCCGGGGTAGACCACGGTGACATCCAGCACCGCATCCAGTTGTTCGCCCAACGCGGCGAGCACGAAGGCCACGCCTCCGGCCTTGGGTTTGAGCAGGTACCGATAGGGCGAACCCTGCTGCGCCTGTTTCGCTGGCGTGCAGCGGGTGCCTTCGAGGTAGTTGACCACGGTCACCGGCAGCTCTTTGAACTTCTCGCAGGCAAGTTTGGTGATCAGCAGATCCTGACCCTTGAGCTGCGGGTGCTTGGCCAGGAATTCCTTGCTGTAGCGCTTCATGAACGGGTAATCCAGCGCCCAGAACGCCAGGCCGAGGAAGGGCACCCAGATCAGCTGTTGCTTGAGGAAGAATTTGAAGTACGGCGTCTTGCGGTTGAACGCCTGCACCAGGGCCGGAATGTCGACCCAGGACTGGTGGTTGCTGACAACCAGATACGAGGTGCTCGGGTGCAGCTGCGCACCGCCACGGATATCCCATTGCACCGGCAGCAGCGTGGCAAAAATCAGCTTGTTCAGTTCGGCCCAGGTTTCCGCTACCCACATCACCCGGCGCGAGCAGGCGGCCTTCAGTGTTTTGCCGGGCAGAACCAGCTTGCCCAGCGCGATCACCAGCATCGGTCCGATCAGGACCAGGGTATTGATCAGCAGCAACAGGGTCACGGACAAACCGGTCAACAGAGGGCGCATGCAGACTCCTTGTGGCGCACTGGGCGGCGGGCCGTCGCTTGCCCGCGCGGCTGGTCAGCTCCGACGATGAACGACAGGTCGTGTCGTACGGCTCCGCTTGGCCGCCTTTTATGTCATATTGCCAGTATCGAAAAATGACGCCGATTGGTCCTTTATCGATGGCCTACTATTGCAAGACAAGCCTCCGTTTGGAACCCGTTGTCGCACCCGAGTGCAGCCGATGTTGAAACGTATCGCCGTCGCCGACGTTCGTGTTGGCATGTACATCCAGGAGTTTTGCGGCACCTGGATGGATCATCCGTTCTGGCGCAGCAGATTTCTGTTGCAGTCGGAAAAAGACCTGCAGCGCATTCAGGCCAGCGGCATCAGTGAACTCTGGATCGACGCCAGCAAGGGGCTGGATGTCGGCGCCGAAACCCACAGCGAGAGTGCCGAGCAAGTCGAGGCCGAAGTCGAAGAGCGGCTTTCGGCGGTGGTCGCCGAGCCGCTTGGCGCGCACTGTCCGCTGGATGAAGAGATCGCGCGAGCCTCCAAACTGTGTGCACGCGCCAAGCAGGCGGTGGTGAGCATGTTCAGCGATGCGCGCATGGGCCGCGCGTTGGAGTTCGAGCAGGCCGAAGAATTGGTGGGGGAAATTTCCGACTCGCTGCTGCGCCATCCCAATGCGCTGATCAGTCTGGCCCGGCTGAAGAATGTCGACGAGTACACCTATATGCACTCGGTAGCGGTCTGCGCGCTGATGATCGCTCTGGCCCGGCAACTCGGCCTGGACGAGGCGCAAGTGCGCGACGCCGGACTGGCCGGCATGCTGCATGACATCGGCAAGATGGCGGTGCCCTGGGCGCTGCTGAACAAGCCTGGCAAACTCACCGACGACGAGTTCGTCATCATGCGCAAGCATCCGCTGGCGGGCCGGGAAATTCTCCTGACGGGCAAACAAACCAATGCCTCGGTGCTGGATGTCTGTCTGCATCACCACGAAAAGGTCGACGGCAGCGGTTACCCGCACCGCTTGGCCGGCGAGCAGATCAGCCTGCTCGCGCGCATGGGCGCGGTGTGCGACGTATACGACGCGATCAGCTCCGATCGCCCCTACAAAAAGGGCTGGGGACCGGCCGAGTCGATTCACAAAATGGCCGAATGGAAGGGCCATTTCGACGACCGCGTGTTCCAGTCCTTCGTCAAGGTCATGGGCATCTATCCCACCGGCTCGCTGGTGCGCCTGGCCAGCGGGCGTATCGCGGTGGTGCTCGATCAAAGCCCGACGTCCCTGCTCTCTCCCAAGGTCAAGGTGTTCTTTTCCGCCAAGGCGAAAATGCCGATCCCCCAGGAAGTGATCGACCTGGCCCAATGGGTCGGCCGCGACAAGATAGTCGCGCGCGAGTCGGCCATCGACTGGGGCTTTCGCAATGTCGACGAGCTGTGGAGCGGCATTTCCCGGTAACCCTCCCCCTGCCTCGCAGTCGAACCTTCCGCGCCTGCACGAGTCGGACTGCCTAGGGTCTGTTGCCGTTTCAGCGCAAGCCGCGTTGCCGCGAAAAATCTCGCCAGGTTAGGCGTAGGACGCCGGTAATGGTTGTTCCCTTGCCAAGTCCTACAACAACGCATGGCGAGATTTTCCGCGCAACCCGCAGGGCCGGGCCTGTTTTAGCGCGATACTGCGTTTCTCGACACTCATTTGGAACAACCAAACTTCGCGTCTCGTGCCTTGCCTCGCGCTAAAACAGGCTCCGGCGCGGTCGCGATGAAACGGCAACAGACCCTAGCTCCTGTTGTTCGGAGAATCGACCATAGCCATTCGGAGAACCGACTACGTGAAGACCGTTACCCTTCTATTGACCTTATTTGCAGTACCGGCAATGGCCGAGCAACCGACTCTTTACGGCCGCTATGAAAAAATCAGATTGCCGCAAATCGGTAAGACCCTGGAGGCCAAGATGGATACCGGGGCCAAGACCACGTCGCTGTCGGCCAGGGATATCGAGCGCTTTCAGCGTGACGGCGAGCCCTGGGTGCGCTTCCGTCTGGCCAGCGAAAATGCCGACGACACGCTGTTCGAACAACCGCTGACGCGGCTCAGCAAAATCAAGAGCCGGGTTCAGGAGGGCGTTACGGAGGTGGCCGAGCTGGAGCCTATCGAGCGCCCGGTGATCGAGCTGGAAGTCTGTCTGGGCGATGCGCAGCGAGTGGTCGAGGTCAATCTGACCGACCGCAGCCATTTCAACTACCCATTGCTGATCGGCGCCTCGGCCCTGCAGGAACTCGACGCGGCGATCAATCCCGCGCAACGTTTCACTGCGTCTGTTCCCGGCTGTTAGCGCGTAATGCTCTATGCTCAGTAGAAAATACCTGAGCATCTACTCTGCAAGTCCAGTTGATTCGGGCGCAGTTCTTGCTTGGGTTGACTCAGTGTGGTGCCCGTTCGGGTGCGCTAGGGACTTGTTGAGGTCATTCTATGACGCCATTACTTACGCCAGGTGTGCGGCTATTGGAGCGGTTCAGCTTTGCGCGCAAATTCCAATTGCTGTTCGTGCTATTCGTACTGCCCATGGGCTACGCGCTCTGGGTGATCAGCAGTGATCAGCTGGCGCGCCTGCAGCTGATCGACCGCGAGCTTGACGGGATGAGTGGGATTCAGGCACTCGGCGAAGTGCAGGACAGCCTGCTCGAACAGCGCACGCTGTTCTCGCGCTGGAAGGGCACCGACCGGCCGGCCGAAGCGCTGCTCAAGCAAAGCGCCGGGGCTCTCGACGAGGCCCTGACGAAGGTGAACGAGCGCCTGGAAACTGACGCCATCAGTGCGTCTGCGCGCGAACAATTGACGCAGTTGCAAAACATGCGCGGTGATATCTCGGTAGCGGCTGTGGGCAAAATGGCATTACCGGATGCCCTGCTGCGTTACCAAAAAACCCTCTTGCAGTTGATGGCCCTGCGCGAACAGGTGGCAACCGACAGCGGTCTGATCCTCGACCCGAATATCGATACCTACCTGATAATGGAGCAGCTGACCTTCACTCTGCCGCGCTTGCGCGAACACCTCGGCAGCTTCATCAGCAATGGCTATGGCGCGGTGCTTTCCCAGCACTTCACCCTGCAGAGCCGGGTGTTGATGCGCGACCTGCGGCGTAACCTCGACGAGGCGCGCAGCCAGGTGATCAAAGCCGGGGTCAGCCTGAGAAAGAGCGCCCCGGATGCCATGGTCAACCTGGAAGGGCCGCTCAGCGAAGCCGAGAAAGGCCTCGATCTGTTTTTCGCCGAAATCGATCGGGATATTTTCGAGGCCAACCCGATGGCGGTCAGTCCGGATCAGTTCGTCCAGCGCGTCAGCGTCCTGCAGGCGCAGGTAATGGCCCTGCAGGATGCCTTGTACCAGCAGTTCGCGGTGAGCCAGGGCAAGTACCGGACGCATATCAAGTCGGGCATGTTCGAGGTGATCGGCGGCTTCGTGGTGCTGACCGTCCTGGCGCTGTATGTGCTGCTTTGCCTGAACGCCTCGATCCGTCGCAGTACCGCGGGTATCGTCGATGTCGCCGGGGCGCTGCGTGACGGCGATTTGCGCAAGCAGATCCAGGTGCACGGCCAGGATGATCTGGCGGAAATCGCGATGGCGCTGAATGCTGCGGTAACCCAGTTGAACGAGACCCTGCAGGGGGTCAACCAGGAGAGCCGCAACCTCGACGGCACCGTGCAACTATTGAGCAGCCAGGCGCAAGGCGCGCTGGCGGCGGTCGAGCAGCAACAGGGGCAGATGAGCCAGATTGCCGCCGCCGCCACCGAAATGGCGGCGACCGCGCAAAGCGTCGCGCAGAGTTGCGAGCAGGCCGCGGTGGAGGCCGGGCAGACCCGGGAAATCGCCGACAAGAGCAACCAGCGCAGCGCGCGCACCAGCACCAGCATGCGTCAGCTCAGCAGCCGCCTGGGCGAGAGCGCCGAGGCCTTGCAACAGCTGCGCACCCAGACCGAACAGATCACCCGGGTGGTGGATGTGATCAAGGGCATCGCCGAGCAGACCAACCTGCTGGCGCTCAACGCCGCGATCGAGGCCGCCCGTGCCGGCGACCAGGGCCGCGGCTTTGCCGTGGTCGCCGACGAAGTACGCTCGCTGTCGCAACGCACGCAGAACTCCACCGCGGAAATCGCCCAGACCGTCAGCGACCTGCACCGGGTCGTCGGCCAGTCGGTGGATTTGATGGAGGAGGCGGTACGCCAGGCCGAAGGCGATGTCGGCAGCGTACTGGCCATGGGCGAGGATATGGCTGGGATAGTCGAGTCGGTGCAGCTGGTCAGCGATCGCCTCGCGCAGATCGCCACCGCCGCCGAACAGCAGGCGGCGACCGCCGATGAAGTCAGCGGCAATATTCAGCAGGTCGACCAGGCCGCCACGGCGCTGCTCGATGGCGCGCAACAGGTCAGTTCCGCCGCGGAAAAACTGCGCGACGGCAGCCAGGGGCTGCAACGCAACACCAGCCGTTTTCAGTTGGGCTGAAAGCCAAGACCTATGTCCCCTAGGGTTTTGTAGTCATCCGTAGCCCGGGTCGAGCGAAGCGACACCCGGGAAAGGGCGCCCCGGGTATCGCCGCGCTCAACCCAGGCTACAAGCTGCATGTGTAGCCCGGATGCAATCCGGGAAAATCTGCGCCTGGAAAACCGTTTCCAGATTGCCTCCGGATCACCACGGCCATGCCCCCGCTTGACGCTGCTTGCCAGCTGTCGCAGGCTCCTCGCCGAGTTGCCCACGAGCAGGACGCCCATGCCGCACATTTTGATTGTCGAAGACGAAGCCGCGATCGCCGATACCCTGATCTATGCCTTGCAAGCCGAGGGCTTCAGCACCACCTGGTTAAGCCTGGCGCAGGAGGCCCTGGCCTTGCAGGAGCGTAGCCCGGCGGATCTGCTGATCCTTGACGTTGGCCTGCCGGATATCAGCGGCTTCGAGGCGTGCAAACGCTTGCGCCGCTTTTCCGAGGTGCCGGTGATCTTTCTCACCGCGCGCAACGAGGAAATCGACCGGGTCGTGGGCCTGGAAATCGGCGCCGACGATTATGTGGTCAAACCCTTCAGCCCGCGGGAGTTGGCGGCGCGGGTCAAGGCCATTCTCAAGCGCGTTGGCCCGCGCGAGTCCGTCGCGCCCGCGGCCAATGGTCCGTTCCAACTGGACCTCGAACGGGTGCAGATCCACTACCGCGGCCAGCTGCTGAGTCTGACCCGCCATGAATTCCGCCTGCTGCAAACCCTGCTCGGCCAACCCGAGCGGGTGTTCAGCCGCGAGCAACTGCTCGACCACCTGGGCGTCGCCGTCGACGTCGGCTACGAGCGCAGCATCGACAGCCATATCAAAAGCCTGCGCGCCAAGTTGCGTTTGGTGGCGGCCGACGCCGAGCCGATCCAGACCCACCGCGGCCTGGGCTACAGCTACTCGCCGAGCCACAGCTGATGCCGTTGGGTATTCGCATCTTCCTGGTGTATTTCCTCTTCGTCGGCCTGGCCGGCTACTTCGTGTTGAGCACGGTGATGGAGGAAATCCGCCCTGGCGTGCGCCAATCCACCGAAGAAACCCTGGTCGACACCGCCAACCTGCTCGCCGAGTTCCTGCGCGACGACCTCAAGGCCGGCGACCTTTCCCAAAGCCGTCTGCACGAGGTGCTGCGCGCCTACGGTCAGCGCCAACCGCAGGCGAAAATCTGGGGCCTGGAGAAAACCCAGGTCAATCACCGTATCTACGTCACCGATGCCCGCGGTATCGTCCTGCTCGACTCCGCGGACGAGGCGGTCGGCCAGGACTATTCGCGCTGGAATGACGTCTACCTGACCCTGCGCGGCAAATATGGCGCCCGTTCCACTCCGCAGGACCCAGAAGACCCGGACTCCTCGGTGATGTACGTGGCCGCGCCGATCAAGGATGGCGAGCGGATTATCGGCGTGGTCTCGGTGGCCAAACCGAACCGCGCCCTGCAGCCCTATATCGAACGTTCGCAACGCCGCCTGAGCTGGCTCGGCGCCGGGCTGATCGGCCTCGGTCTGCTGGTCGGCGGGTTACTGTCCTGGTGGCTCAGCGGCTCGCTGCGGCGTCTGACCCGCTACGCCCAGGCGGTCAGCGAGGGGCGCCGCGCGGAGTTGCCGGCCCTGCGCGGCGGCGAACTGGCGCAACTGGCCGAGGCGGTCGAACGCATGCGCACCGAGCTGGAAGGCAAAGCCTACGTCGAGCGCTACGTGCACACCCTGACCCACGAACTGAAAAGCCCGCTGGCGGCGATTCGCGGGGCCGCCGAATTGCTCCAGGGCGAGATGCCGGACGAGCAGCGCCAGCGCTTCGTCGCCAATATCGACCAGGAAAGCGCGCGGCTGCAGCAACTGATCGAGCGTCTGTTGCACCTGGCGCTGGTCGAGCAACGTCAGGGCCTGGAAGAGCAGGTGGCGGTACCGCTGCGTGAGCTGGTCGAGAGCCTGCTGCAGGCGCAGATGGCACGTATCGAAGGCGCCGCCCTGCAGGTCGAGAATCATCTGGCGGCGGATCTGACGGTGCGCGGCGAACGCTTCCTGCTGCGTCAGGCGCTGGCCAACCTGCTCGACAATGCCCTGGATTTCACGCCGCCCGGCGGGCTGCTGCGTTTCGCAGCGGTGGTGCGGGGCGAGCGCGTCGAGTTGCTTCTGTTCAACCAGGGCGGGGCGATTCCCGATTATGCCCTGGCCCGCCTGAGCGAGCGCTTCTACTCGCTGCCACGCCCCGGTAGTGGCCGCAAAAGCACCGGCCTGGGCCTGAATTTTGTCGAGGAAGTGATGCAATTGCACGGCGGCGAGTTGTGCGTCGCCAATGTCGACGGCGGCGTCGAGGCGCGCCTGAGCCTGGCGCTTGGCGAGCCCTGACGTCGCTCGCTCGGTGCGGGTCGCCGTGGTTATTGCGCTAACCCTGCGCAGATGCTCTGATTCCCCTGCCGGGTTGCCCGTATGCTTGGGCCGCACCCGCCGCCGACCTCAACCGCGAATATCACAAGACAGGGAGCCACTGCATGAAAACAGTCGCCGAGATTCTCAGAGCCAAGCCACATGCCGCGGTATACAGCGTCAGCCCGACCAGCACGGTGCTCGATGCGGTCAAGCTGATGGCCGAGAAAGGCATTGGTGCGTTGGTGGTGCTGGACAAGGGCCGCCTTGTCGGCATCGTCAGCGAGCGTGACTACGCGCGCAAGGTGGCGCTACTGGAACGCTCGGCGTTCGGCGCCCAGGTCAGCGAGATCATGACGGCCGAGGTGATCACCATTGGTCTGCGTGACAATTTGCAAGATTGCATGCAACTGATGACCGACCGCCATCTGCGCCATCTGCCGGTGCTGGCCGAAGGCGAACTGATCGGCCTGCTGTCGATCGGCGACCTGGTCAAGGAAACCATCGCCGAGCAAGCCAGCCTGATCGAGCAGCTCGAACGCTACATCCGCGGCGAGTAGCGCCTCAGTTCGCCAGAGGCTTACGCATAAAGGCGGCGGCTGCCGGGCACAGCCCGGCGAATTGGCGGGTGGCGGCAATCGCAGCTGGCGCCGCGGCGCGTTCGACGCGGCCATAGCCGTGCTCGGCGAAGAAGCTTTCGGCGGTGTTGGTCAGCAAGTAGAGGGTATGAGCGCCCTGACTCGCGGCATGTCCCTCGGCATGCGCCAGCAGCAATGCCCCCAGGCCTTGGCCGCGTGCCGCATCCGTCACCGCCAGGGAGCGTAGCAGTACCTCTGGGCCATGCATTTCCAGGCCCACCAGGCCGAGCAACTGGCCATCGCGCCGGTAGCCGAACAGGCGCAGCTGGGGTGCCGGTTGCTGCAGGTCATCGGTGGGCAGGCCGCAGGCGGACAACAATTGTCGCGCCGCCTCGTCGACCTCGACCGTTTCGATAGCCATCTGCGTCATTACCGACTCCTTGACCGAACCGCGCTTACGCGGCGAAAACCTGGATCCCACCCTTATGCCGTACCCGTTACACCTGCCCGTTCTTCCACACTGAGCACCCTGGGTTGGACAATCGGTGTGCTGGTGCCTGGGATAAAGAATGGCGTGTGCTTGTAGCTGCCATCCAGGCGGGCTTTGAGCAACCGGGGGACTATCCGCAGCATGGTCGACGCCAAGCCGAAGGCCTTGGGTTTGGGGGCGCCGAGGGCGCTCTCGGTGTAGACGCAGGCGCGGACCGGGCCGAAGGTCGCATCGAGGGGCCTGTGCGTCGAGCCCAGGCAGCTATGCACCAGACCGACGACGGACAGCTGGTAATTGGCTGAGGTGTTGCCGATTGGCGTATTGCAACAGCTGGCATACCAGCGCAGCAGGCCTTTTTCGCTGAGCCGCATGCATGCCAGCTGTTCAATGCCGTCGGTGAACCGCAGGCTCTTCGCGATGGTTTGCACGATATCGGTACCGCCCTGGCTATCGAGCACCTGCGCCTCGTGGCCGAGAAAGCGGGCGAAGGCCTGACAGTCACGGCAATAGCAGATGGCGCGATTGAGGCCGTCGTTCAGCTCCAGCGTGCCTTTGAGCTTGCCGCAATTACAGCTTATCGGGTGGGTCATGGGGTTGGTCTCCTTGTGCGCGGGCACAGCCAATTGACGGCTGAGCGTAGCGGCATTCGAGTCGGTAAACCATCACCCGTATGCCGATAGCTTGGATATCGCAACTGGCGGAAATATCCCGGTGCGCAAGGCCCTCAGCTATCGACTGAAAGCAGCTCGCCCTGCCAGCCGGTCGCGTGTTTTTCCGCGATCACCAGATAGCTGCCTGGGCCGGGGGCTTCCACCACCAAGGCGCCATCCGGCGCCCAGATCGCGCTTCTGCCGGCCGAGACATAGGGGCCGGACGGACCGCCATGGTTGGCCAGCAGCGTGGTCATGCGGTACTCGGCGGCATAACGGCTGAAGTTGGCGGCATCCTGCGGGTAGCCTTTCTGCGACAGCAGCACCCCGGCCAGGTACAGGCTGGCGCCGCTGGCGGCGGCGCGCTGCGCATGTTGTTCATGACCGATATCGGCGCAGACCGCCAACGCGAAGGACTCGTCGGCCAGGTCGTGGCGTACGGCGCAACGTTCGCCCTCGCTGGCAAATGCGACTTCGCTGGGGTCCAGATGCTGCTTGTAGTAGAGGCTGCTGCGGCCATCGGGGAATAGGGTGATGGCGCCGATATAAGGCAGTGGCGAGCCGCTTGGCAGTGGCGCGCCGAGCACCACGGTCATGCTTCCGCCTTCGAGCAGTTGGCGGATCGGGGCGAGCAGGGCGTCCTGCGCTTGCACCAGACAGTTACCCAGTGTGGGCAATTCGTAGCCGCTCAGTGACAGCTCGGGAAACACCAGGATATCGACCTTGGCCGCCTGGGCCGCGGCGATAAAGCGGCAATGGATGTCGACGTTGGCGGCGAGGTCGTTGGCAACGGAAAGGGATTGGGCGGCGGCGATGCGCATGGTTGGCCTCTGGCGAGATAAGAAATCTACAGGCCTCGAATCGCCACTGACCGACGTTATAAGGCCCCGGAGCAGTTTGCCCGCTCCGGGGCCGGGTTGGCTATTCGTAACGCCAGTTCATGGTTACACCGGAGAACGCGGCGTAGCCGCGCAGGCCGATATGCCAGGTGCCCGCAGCGGGGTTTTCATGGGTGCAGGTTTCCTGATTGCCGTTCTTGTACGGCCGGCAAGTCCATTGGCTGGTGGTCGGTCGACTGCCCAGGCGGGTGTAGAGATCGGCATCGCCACTCCCGCCGCTGATGCTGACGACCAGACGCTGGGTGCCGCTGGGCACGTTGACGCTCTGGTAGAGCCAGGCACCGCGCGCGGCCGCGAGGTTGCTATAGGTCTTCTCCTGGGCGTTGCCGCCGCCACCGCCACTGGCGTCGCAGCCTTGCTGGTCGATCAGGTCGCTGGCCTGCTTGGCCTTGACGATGCCGTAGCCATAATAGGCATCGCGTCCGCTGGTACCGCGGTCCTGGGCGGTCAGGTTGACCACCTTGCGGATCTGCTGAGCGGTGCATTGGCGGTGCTGGCTCCAGACCAGGGCATAGACCGCCGAGGCGTGCGGGGTGGCCATGGAGGTGCCGCTGTAGGTCGAGTAGGTGTTGCCGGGCGTGGTCGAACGCACGTCCACGCCTGGCGCGGAGACTTCGACCTGGTTGTTGTACTGGGAGAACGAGGCGCGGTTGCCGCTGCTGTCGACCGCCGCCACCGACACCACCGAGTCGTACGATGCCGGGTAGGACAGGCTGCTATTGCCATCGTTGCCGGCCGCCGCCACCACCAGCACGCCGGCCTGATAGGCGGCGTCCATGGCGTTGCGTTCGGTGGTTGACGATGCGCCACCGCCGAGGCTCATGCTGATCACCGTGGAGCCGGCGTCGCGGCACTGCTGGATGGCCTGCACCAGGTCTGAGCCGTAGGCCCAATCGCCGTTGTTGTTGAACACTTTGACGATATGCAGGCCGAGGTTGCCCGATGGGCTCACGCCCACCACGCCGATATCGTTGCCGCCCAGCGCGGCGATGGTGCCGGCGACATGGGTGCCATGGCCATTGCCGTCGGTGTACCAGTTGCCACTGTCGACGCTGCCGTAGCCGTCGTTGCCGGTAATCCCGGCGGAGGGCAGATCGGGGTGGCCGAGGTCATAGCCGGTATCGACGATGCACACCTTCATATTGGAAATATTGCTGTCGGACAGCTGGTCGGCCTGCACCATGGGGATGCCGTAGGTCACCTGCTCCGCCATCAGGTAGCGGCGCGGGTCGAGTTCGACATAGGCCACGGCCGGGTTGGCCTTGAGCTGTTTCAATTGTGCTGGGGTCAGTCGTGCGACGCTGGCCGATTGCTTTTCCAGGTGCTTCAGCACCTTGGCGTGGGCCTGTTCGAGCAGTCGCTGCGCCGCTTTACTCTGGAACTTGCCCGCCGAGAGCGGTGCCGGCTGGTCGCTCTTGCTCATCAGCGAGGGCGACAGCTCCTTGTATTTGATGATGTAGCGCAGTGGTTCCCGTTCCTGGGTCGCCGCCAGCGCCTGCGTGGAAAAGCTGGGCCGCTCCGCGGCCTGGATCTGCGTCAGTCCTGCCGCGATTACCAGCAGCGCTACTGTCGTCCGTTGAAATCCTTGCATATGTTCCATCTCCTGATTTTCTGATTGTTTGCCGCCCAACGCGGCTGTTCCAAACCCTAGGGGATTACGTCGAAAAACCAAGTCCGTTCGTCGTTTTTTGTTAATAAAATCAAATACTTATGGCGATAAGAAACGATCCTCCGTTGTCCGGAGGATGGCGCTGCAATACCTGGGGCCCAGACGCGCGGGCGATCGCCGGCGCCGATGCGCACCGGGCGATCAGTTGGTCGCCCAGAGGTGCGTGCGGGCAGCGCTGCTATCGACGCATACACAGCTCCATAGGTGCCGCCGGCGGAGTTCCGGCGGGCATCGCTTGGGACGGGCTGCGGTTTGCGCCAGGGCGCAGGCGCATTGCGGGCTCAATCAAGGTTGCAGGATGCCCGTGCCGTGCGGCGACTCTGCGCGCCGGGGGTGCTTTCGGTCGGCGTCATGCGAGGAGCGGGGCGTGGGAGCGATGGTGGGCGGTGCGCGATCCCATTGCGTGGCGATTCGCCGGTCAGCCTAGAGAGCGCCGGGCCGCTGGCGCGGATCGATAGCGCGCTGGCTAGGCAGATCCTTCTACAGTGGTTCATTGCCGTTCCTTCTCAGATTGGATAAATCTTCAGTGGCGGGGTGGCCTGTCTCCTTATGAGTGACAGGTGACTTGGAACTTTAGTGCAGAAAAACTCCGGGGCGAGGGCAGTCGATCAACGGTTCTGCAACCGTGTTCACATCCTCACCGCCGACGCGCGGCCGCTCACCAGCTCTCCACACAATCGCCACCCTCGCTCCATACAGCCTCCTCAATGGCTGCGCACACTCTGGCTACCTTAATTGCACCGGAGAGTTGCACCATGAGCCGCATTCTGGCTTTCAAACTGGGCGCCATCGCGCTGCTGATCCTGTTACTGATGATCCCCCTGACGATGATCGATGGCCTGGTCAACGAGCGGCAATACCTGCGCCAGGGCGTGCTGCAGGATATTGCCCGCAGCTCCAGCTACAGCCAGAAGATCACCGGACCGATTCTGGTGTTGCCCTACACCAAGGTCTGGCACGAATGGAAAACCCACAGCAAGACCGGCGAGCGCTATCTGGATGAGCAGCGATCGCATGGGCGCTTGTACTTTCTGCCGGAGCGCTTCGTGCTCAACGGCAAGGTCGGCACCGAACTGCGCGCCCGAGGTATCTACGAGGCCTTGCTGTATCGCAGCGATAACCAGGTAAGCGGCGCATTCAAATTGCCGGCGCGCCTGGGGCTCGGCGACGATTTGGGGCTCTACCACTTCGACGAGCCCTTTCTCGCGGTGGGTATAAGTGACGTCCGCGGCATCAGCAACGACCTGCAACTGACCTTCAACGGCGCGCAGCTGAGCTTCGAGCCGGGCTCCGGCGAAGAACGCTTCGGCGAGGGCGTGCATGCGCCGCTACCGGCATTGGATAGCCAAGGCGGCAAGATGCTCGAGTTCGCCTTCAACCTCCAACTGCAAGGCACCGAGCAACTGAGCGTCACGCCGGTGGGCCGCGACAGCCGCGTCGAGCTGAGTTCCGACTGGCCGCATCCAAGCTTCGTCGGCGAATACCTGCCGAGCAGCCGCGATATTGGCGCCGAAGGCTTCACTGCCCATTGGCAGACCAGCTTCTTCGCCACCAACCTGGAGCAGGCGCTGCAGGACTGCGTCGGGCGGGAAAGCTGCGAGGGGCTCGCGGCGCGGACCTTCGGCGTCAGCTTCGTCGACCCGGTCGACCAGTACCTGAAGACCGAGCGGGCGATCAAATATGCGCTGCTGTTCATCGGCCTGACCTTCGCCGTGTTCTTCCTCTTCGAAGTGCTCAAGCGCATGGCCGTGCATCCGGTGCAGTACGCCCTGGTGGGGATGTCGCTGGCGCTGTTCTACCTGTTGCTGCTGTCGCTGTCCGAGCACCTGAGTTTCGCCAGTGCCTATGCCATTTCCGCCGCGGCCTGCGTCGCATTGATTGGCTTCTACGTCAGCCACGTATTGCACAGCTGGCTGCGCGGCGGCGCCTTCGGCGGGTTGCTCGGCCTGCTCTATGGCCTGCTGTTCGGGCTGCTCAGCGCCGAGGATTACGCTCTGCTGATGGGCTCGATCCTGGTCTTCGCGGTGCTCGGCTGCGTCATGGTGCTGACCCGCAAACTCGACTGGTACAGCGTCGGCCGCAGCGCGCCGGCCAGCACCGCCACGCTTTGAGCCAACCGGGCGCGGCTGCGGTCGCGCTCCACTGAGGAGATGATCATGCGTTTACTACTGCAATTTTCCGCCTGTTTCGCCCTGGGGTTGGTGGTCGCGATGCTGCTGTTGATCGGCCTGATGTTCTTTGGCCAGTTCAGCCTGATCGACGGCCTGCTGTTCACCGGCAAACCGCTGGCGCAACTCAGCCTGACGCTCTTACCGGATGCCTTCTGGACCGACCTGACCGGTGTCGCCCATGCCGCGCAGAACAACTCAGTGCAATCCTTTTTGCAGATGTGCGCGGCCCTCGGCCAAAGCGCCCTATTGCTGGCGCTGGGCTTCTTCCGCCTGTGGTACCGCACATGAGCGGGCATGTGGGATTGCGCGAGGATGCGCGGGTGGGGGCTGTATTGGCGCGGCGGATCGCCGCCTTGTTTCCGGCGCATGACCGCGCTTTACCTCGGACGGGTAAAACCCGCGGATTGATACCCGCGGGTTGCGACCACCCCACCCTGAGATCGGCGTGATGGGTATCGCTCAGTATTATCGTCCGCGGGCCTGGGGCTGAACGAACACCGCGACCGTCAACCCTGGCACTTGGAACTGCCCGGCTTCCACTGTCGCTTCGCGGCTGCGCGCATCGCTGGACTGGCTCAATAGCGGGTGCAGGCGATAGCCGGGCAGGGCGCCGGGCAGGTTGATCGGGTTTGGCGAGGCGTTGAGGATCACCATCAGCGACTCATAGCGTGGATCGAGGTCACGGCCTAGATGACGGCTGTCGTCGAGGCTGAAGGCGATTACCCCGGCTTGCTGTTCGGGACCGGTATTGTGGAAGTGCAGGCGTTTATCGACTTCCTTGGCGCTGTCCAACTGAAACAGCGGACTGCTGCTACGGATTTTCAGCAGTTCGAGGAACTGCCGTTTGGCCGCGAGGATGTCCGCCGCTGTCGGCCGCGCGTTGGCGTCGGCGATGATCCTGCGGATCAGCGGCCAGTTGGCGCCGTCCTTGTCCTCGCGTGGCAGGCCCTTGTTCCAGTTGTTGTCCTGGTAACCGAAGTCCACCGCATTGAACCAGTCGCCGGAGTCGTAGCTGTCGCGCTCCATGGATTTCGAGCGGAGGATGTCCGAACCCATGTGGATGAACGGCACGCCCTGGCTGAGCAGCGGCACGGCCAGGCCGAGCAGTTGCAGGCGTACCCGCTCGGCGCTGCTCAGGGAGCCGGCCAGCTTGTACTGGTTGTTGTCCCAGAGCGTCTGGTTGTCGTGCTTGGAGACGTAGTTGATGGTCTCCTGCGGGTCGAGGGTGTAGCCGGCCGGCTGGCCGTTGTAGTCGATTTCGCCGCCGCGCTTGAGGCTACCGTCGGCGCTTTCGAAGGCGTAGTCGCGCAGGCCTCCAGCGATGCCGACGCGGATCAGGTCGGCCGCTTTCAGCGCCTTTTCCCGTTCTTCGAGGCTGCCAGTGTTCAGCTCGTTGGGCAGCACGTAGAGGCCATTGGCGAAACCCTGGTTGCGCCGCAGATCGTCGCCGCCGTCGAACGGCCCGCCGCCGCGTACGGCGTCGCGCTGGCGGTCGTTGAAGGTGCCGATGCCGCTGCCGGCCATGTTCAGTTGGGTGGCGTTGACGCCACGGGCGTCGTTGGCCACTTCGCCGAAATTCCAGCCTTCGCCATAGAAGTAGGTATTGCGATCGACCTTGCGCACCGCTTTATAGGCCTTGGCCAGATTGGCGCGCATATGGTGGCCCATCAGGTCGAAGCGGAAGCCGCCGATCTTGTAGTCGCGCGCCCAGACCCGCAGCGAATCGACCATCAGCTTTTCCATCATGGCGTGTTCTGAGGCGGTGTTGTCGCAGCAGGTCGAGCGCTCCACCGCGCCGCTTACCGGGTCGCGTCTGTGGTAATAGCCGGGCACCAGCTTGTCGAGCACCGACTGCTCGCCCAGGCCCGAGGCGTGGGTGTGGTTGTAGACCACGTCCATCACCGTGGTCAGGCCCATGCGCGCCAATGCCTGGACCATGCGGCGGAACTCGCGGATGCGTTGCACACCTTCGGCATCGCTGGCGTAGCTGCCTTCCGGCACCGTGTAGTGGAAGGGGTCGTAGCCCCAGTTAAAGGCATCCAGCGTACGCAGATCCGCATACAGCGCCTGGGCCTCGCTGCCCGTCGGGTCGAAGCCTTGCAGCACGTCGCGGATGCTGCCGGCGTTGCAATAGCCGGCCCAGTGCTGGCGAGCGTCATTCGACAGTTCGCAGAGTTTGGCGAACGGGTCGTCCAGTTCGACGCGCTGCTGCGGGTCTTCGTTGACCGTGGCGATATCGAACACCGGCAGCAGCTGCACGTCGGTCAGGCCGGCGCGGCGCAGGTCGCGCAGGTGTTGCACGCCCTGACTCTGCGCCTGGGTGAAGGCCAGGTAGGTGCCGCGCTGCGTGGCGGGCAGGCTGGTGTCGCTGGCGCTGAAATCGCGCACCTGGGTCTCATAGATCACCCGCGCTTCCGGCTTGGCCGCGCGCGGCGGTTGCAGATTGTCCCAGCCGGCGGGCTTGAGGTCGGCGGCATCCAGGTCCACCACCTGGGCGTACTGGCTGTTGCGCGACAGGCTGAGGGCATAGGGGTCGCTGGTCAGCGTGGTCTCGATACGGCCGCTGACGGGGTGGTAGACGCTGACTTCGTACTGGTAGTACTGGCGATCCAGCCGCTTGGGCCCGTTATAGGTCCAGACGCCGTGACGCTCGCGCATCTGCGCCGGGAAGCCGGGCAGCAGCCGTTTGTTACGGTCGAATACATGCAGGCGCACCCGTTGCGCGGTCGGTGCCCACAGGCGGAAGCGCACTCGATTGGCGTCGACCAGGGCGCCGAGCTTGCCGCGATAGGCATAGAGCGTATCGAGCACGCCGGGCGTCTGTACCTGGGTGGCGGCGATAAGCTTGTCGGCGGCGTCGTAGGCGAGCAGCAGCAACTGGCTCTTCAACGCGGCGCGCAAGGTTTCGGCCGTAGGTTCCAGGTGATAGGCCGGTTGTGCGGCCAGGTGTGGGAAGCGGGCCTTGAGCGCATCGCTGAGGCTGCCGGGTTGCAGGACGATGGTCTGGCCGCCGCTGACACTGCGGGTTTCGCCATCGATATGGATATCGGCCTGCTGTGAATAGCGCAATTCGAGTCGCGCGGCATCGCTGCCGCCATGCAGTACGACTGTCTGCGGGTCGAGCCAATGGGCGCGGGCGCCGTCGATCACCAGCGGCTCCGCGCCAATGGGCGTGGCGGATAACTGGGCGCTGCCGCTGAGGCTGAAGACCCGTCGGCCCAGCTCGTCGAAGCGCCAGGTCAGGTCGCTGCCGCCCAGGTCCTTGTCATCACCCTTGTGCATGATCAGGTTCAGGCAACTGGCGTCGACGGTCAGCGGAATGCGGTACCAGGCGCCGTACTCGGCATCGATACCGGCCGCCGCCAACGGCTGGTCCCAACTGGTGCCGTCGCGTACGCCGCTGCATTGCGAGGTATTCCACAGATGCAAACCCCAGCCGTCATAGGCGTTGTCGTCACGCTGGTAATAGAGCAGGGCCTCGTCGGGGCCAGGTTCGAGGGGGGCGGCGTTGGCCGCGCTGACAAGAGTTGTGCTTGCCAGCAGAAGGGCGAGCAGGTGCCGCTGCAATCGGAGGTTGTGCATGGTTCGTTTCCCGAAGTTGTTTTTGTTGTTTCCACCACGCGTGAATCTTGGATAAGGCCTTTGCTGGGCACATCCTCTGCGGGGCGATTTCCTGGGGCTTAGGGCGGGGACGGAGAAGGGGATTAGTGGCGTTATGCCTGATCGGCGGTTCGTCACGGTGAGGTTAGAATGCGCACCTAAGCCCGGACGGTAACCAACAAGGAGCAAGGATGAACCTCAACAAAGCGGCCCTGGTGATGATCGCGCTTTGCGGGCTGAGTTCGGCCCAGGCGCAGGCGTGCCGTGAGCAACTTCCACAGGTTATGCAGATGGCCTACGGCGACGAGGCAGTAGCCGCGGATGCGGTGGTCTGTAAAGTTTGGTCGGCGCAGCCGCAGTTCACCCTGGTGGCGGTGCCCTTACCCAGGGTTGATCACGATGGATATGGCGAAAGCGATCTGGAAATCCTGGTGGTGGCGACTGCCACTGGACGAATTCAGGCGCGCCGGCTGGAGCCTGATCTGTTGGATTGGGATGCGGTTTATGTGACCGGCCTAGCCTTCGACACCGCGCTCTATCGCCTGAGCGACCAGCAGTTGGCGTTTGGTTTGCGTATCAAGCGGCGCGGTAGTTCCAGCGCCAATCCCTTTTACGAAACCTCGCTACGTCTCTATCTCTTGGAAGGCGATCAGTTACAGGTCCCGCTCGAACGGTTGCTGGTTTCCAGCTTATCTGGCGAATGGGACACCCGTTGCACTGGCGAATGGCATGACCGCACGCTCACCCTGGCCGTGGCTGAGCAGGCTGGTGGAGGGGGTTATCACGACCTACTGCTCAGTGAGCGCAGCGTGCAATCGCGCGCCGAAGCGCGCGGCGAGGACTGCACGACTGTCGAGGAGCAGGTGACGAGGCCGCGCTATCGGCTGACCTATAACGGTCGACGCTATAGCGTCCCGGCTGGATTGCAGGTGCTGCAATGACTTATACGGGCGGCTGGGTCGCCTGCATCGACGGCCGCTGGCTGACCTCGGCGTACCAGGCGGCCAGCTTCGGGTAGCGTTGGCGCCAGCCCAGTTCGGGCTGGCGGAAGTCCAGGTAGCCGAGGGCGCAGGACACGCCGATGGCGGCGATATCGAAGTGGCTGGCCAGTTCGGCGATGGCTTCGGCTTCCAGGTGCGCCAGGCCGCGTTCGATCTTTTCCCGCTGTGCGGTCAGCCAGTCGTCCCAGCGCTTGGCTTCGGGACGCAGGAAGGTCTCGTAACGCATCAGCACCGCCGCATCGAGCATCGCATCGGCCAGCGAGGCCAGGGTCAGGCGCCGCCAGCGCGCCGGGCCGTCGAGTGGGATCAGCGGGTCGCCGACGTGCTGGCGGTCGAGGTAATCGAGAATCACCCGGCTGTCGTGCAGCACGCTGCCGTCGGCCAGGCGCAGTGCCGGGAGTTTGCCGGCCGGGTTGCCTGCGTTGACCGCAGCGTTGGGCGCGGTCGGGCTGAGCTGCACCGTTTCGAGGGCGACCCGATCGAGCTGGCCGGTCTCGTGCAGCAACACCATGATCTTGCGCACGAAGGGCGAAGAGGCGGAATGGAACAGGCTCATGCTCGGGCTGGACATGCAATCTCCTGGTTGCGCTATGTGGGAGCTGGAACTGTAGCCTGAAGCACAGTCAGTGGCTAACAGGCCGTTGAAAAACTACCTGCGTTGGCAATACTGCGTTAAAAACGGCCCGGGACTCGGCGTCTCAAAATGCTCATTTACAGCAGTAAACTCCGCTTTTTCGGCCGTTTTTGCCTTGTCTTGCCTGCCTCGCCTACGTTTTTCAACAACCTGCTAAGGACTAAATATCGCTAGGTTCCTCTGCCTGCGCCCGCCTAAGCCAATGCGTGGATTCGACCTCAACAGCGCGAGTTATTCGGCTATTCCACTGGAGTAGCAGCGATCCTCGATCAACGGAAATGAAGCGTCGGCCCCGGCGCTACGTTGCTGATCTGCAGTCGGCGCCCCCCGCCTGGCCAATGATTGCGGGCATCTCGTTCGAAGACGTCGGAGAGGAAGCTGGTCATATGTTCTCGACTGTCCGCCTGAACCACACCGAACAGCGGGTCGAAGAAATGCAGGCGGTTCTGGCTGTCCTGGTGCAGGGCCATGGCGTGGTATTCGCTGAATAGCAGGAAGGTCTGGTTCTGGCCGGGTTTGAGCATTAATTTCAGGTCGCGATCGAGGTTCTCCAGCTGCACGCCATGATAGTGGGCATCCCGTACGCCATCTGGGGCCTTGCCCAGTGTCATGCCCAGCTTGGGTAGCGTGCCCCGGAGCATGGCGCCGGCGTTCTGGATCTTGTCTCTGTAGGGTTGTTGCTCGATATGCTGAAAGCCCAACACGCGAGGCAGCAACGCATCTTCGCGATGGTTCGCCAGCTTATCGAAGAAGGCCTCGTCCGATTGGCCCTTGGCGCGGCTCTGGCACCAGTTGGCGGACAGGCCGAAGCAGCCGTGACCCTGTCCCCCGATTCGACCGTAGTCGGCGGCGAACTGTCTGTCGTCGATAGTCTTGTCGAAGAGGAACTTGCTTTGGTGGAATGGGTAGGCAAGCTGGCAACCGTGCTCCGCGGCAATCTGCCGTTTCGACTCGATATTCGTGGTCGCTCCCATGCTGTTGTCCGCCATTTCCTTGGCTTTGGTCTTGATGTACTGCGAGGCGCCGTCGCGCAGCGAGGCGAGCGACGTCATCAGGTCCGGTAGCAGGGTGCGCAGCGAGCGATGCTGCGCTTGCACTTCCTCGTGGCTGGGCAGGTCCGCCGCATCGGCCGACGAGAACGAGGATCGGGCGTCGAAAAAGACCTCCTCGACGCTCCCCAATGGAACCAGGGCACCCGTCGCCTGGGGCTGGAAATGGGCGAATGCGCCGGGAGAGCCTGGCCGGAGCCCGGCTGAGGAAGAAGCTTCGCCCTGTTCCACAGGGGCGGTGACGCCTGTTGAGGCTGCCAAGTTGTGTGTCTGCATGCTGTAGCCTCTCATCCCGCTCTGAATAGCCGGGCGCTTGGATGGAACGCCGATGAAAGCAGCGGTTCTTGCTGCTCTCGTCGGTTGGCGGTTTCCTTGTGTCGATATGCGTCGATGTAAAGCCTCAGCCCCCCGGCCAGAGTGCTCATCTGCGTCATGATGCGGTCGAGGGCGGGTTCGTCCAGGTCGCCCATGGGGTGCACGCTGCGCAGCATGAGCTGATTCGAACCGGGGTTATAGCCGAGGGATGCGCCCTGGGTCCGGCTCGGTTCGAGGTTCAACGCCATGGCCAGGGTCAGGATTCCGTTGTCCCGCGGCATCGTCAGTTCGGCGACCAGGACGAAGACGAACAGTGTCGTGTCCTGCTCGGGTAGCCAGAGCAGGCATTCCTCTCCGTCGGCGCTGCGCACGGCATGGCGCTCGCCCAGATCATTCTGAATACCTGCGATGCCCCGCTTACGCAGCCACTGACACAACTGCTCTTTCGCCTCGACCGGCCGCATTGGCCCTCCCTGAAATTCATTGCCGATAATTTCGTTATCTGTGGTTTTGGGCGTGAAACGGTTCCAGCTCCAGACCTTTGGCCATATTCGACCTTGGTCGTGAGGCGCAATCGCGCATTTAGCACCAGACTGTAAGCAAGCTCCTGTCACGCCCGTATCGGCATGGTTGGGCTGCACGACTAAAGTCGCCTGGCGGTTGGCGGTGTTACTGCTAACGTGAAAGTGCCAAAACAACAACAATATTGAGGAGTACCTCACATGTCCGCGTCTAAACAAGAGGCCGCCAAGGCCTACTGGAAAGACAACCTGCGGCTGATGCTGATCCTGCTGGCCATCTGGTTCGCAGTGTCCTTCGGCGCAGGGATCCTGTTCGTCGACCAGCTCAATAACATTCAGTTCTTCGGCTTCCCTCTGGGCTTCTGGTTCGCTCAGCAGGGGTCGATCTATGTGTTCGTGGCGATGATTTTCTTCTATGTGTGGAAGATGAATCAGTACGACCGCAAGCACGACGTCCACGAAGAATAAGGCGCCGAGCATGGATACCCAAACTCTGATCTATCTGTTCGTCGGCGCGACTTTCGCGCTGTACATCGGCATCGCACTGTGGACCCGTGCCGGTTCCACCAGCGAGTACTACGTCGCCAGCAAGGGCGTGCACCCGATACTCAACGGCATGGCCACTGGCGCCGACTGGATGTCCGCGGCGTCGTTCATCTCCATGGCGGGGATCATCTCCTTCGTCGGCCTCGACGGTAGCGTCTACCTGATGGGCTGGACCGGCGGTTACGTGCTCCTGGCCATGTGCCTGGCACCCTACCTGCGCAAGTTCGGCAAGTTCACCGTGCCGGACTTCATCGGCGAGCGTTACTACTCGCAGACCGCGCGTCTGGTTGCCGTGGTGTGCGTGATCTTCATCTCCTTCACCTACGTGGCCGGGCAGATGCGCGGCGTCGGTATCGTCTTCTCCCGCTACCTGGAAGTGGACATCAACACCGGCGTGATCATCGGCATGTGCATCGTGTTCTTCTACTCCGTACTTGGCGGCATGAAGGGCATCACCTACACCCAGGTGGCGCAGTACTGCGTGATGATCTTCGCCTACATGGTGCCGGCGGTTTACATCTCGATGATGATCACCGGCAACCCGATCCCGCAGCTGGGCTTCGGTAGCGACGTGGTCGGCACCAGCACCTCGGTTCTCGAGCGCCTCAACGGCCTGAGCACCGAACTGGGCTTCAACACCTATACCGATGGCAGCAAGTCGACTATCGACGTGTTCTTCATCACCATGGCGTTGATGGTCGGTACCGCCGGTCTGCCGCACGTGATCGTTCGCTTCTTCACCACCCCGACCGTGCGTGCGGCGCGTCTGTCCGCCGGTTATGCGTTGCTGTTCATCGCCATCCTCTACACCACCGCGCCGGCCATCGCCGCTTTCGCCCGGACCAACCTGCTGACCAGCATTCCGGGCATCAGCTACAGCGAAGCCCCGCAATGGGTGACCAACTGGGAGAAATCCGGTCTGATCGCCTGGCTGGACAAGAACGGTGACGGCAAGATCCAGTACGGCCCGGGTGCTCCATTCGCCGGTGCGCCGACCTTCGCCGCCGAGCGTGGTGCGCATGGTGAGCGTCTGGTGACCAACGCCCCGACTCCGGCTGCAACCGAGTTGTACGTGGACCGCGACATCATGGTACTGGCCAACCCGGAAATCGCCGGTTTGCCGGGCTGGGTGATCGCGCTGATCGCCGCTGGTGGTCTGGCCGCTGCACTGTCGACCGCTGCCGGCTTGCTGCTGGTGATCTCGACCTCGATTTCGCATGACCTGCTCAAGAGCAACATCATGCCGAACATCAGCGAGAAGGGTGAGCTGCTCGCCGCGCGTATCGCCGCCGGTGTGGCGGTGGTGGTCGCCGGTCTGTTCGGGATCTACCCGCCGGCCTTCGTGGCGCAGGTGGTGGCGTTCGCCTTCGGTCTGGCGGCGGCCTCGTTCTTCCCGGCCATCGTCATGGGGATTTTCTCCAAGAAGATGAACAAGGAAGGCGCGATCGCCGGCATGGTGGTCGGTCTGGCCTTCACCTTCAGCTATATCGTCTACTACAAGTTCATCAACCCGACTGCGGGCCCGGCGGACTGGTGGTTCGGTATTTCGCCTGAAGGCATCGGCACCCTGGGCATGCTGTTCAACTTCGGCGTATCGATCATCGTGGCCAAGGTCACTGCGGCGCCGCCGGAGCACATCCAGCACATCATCGAAGACATCCGCATCCCGCGTGGTGCAGGTGCCGCGATCGATCACTGAGTGAACAGCCAGTAGTCGCCTAGCGACAAACGAAACGCCCCGGAAACGGGGCGTTTTGCTGTGTGCCGGGTTTGTGCCGGCGCACCGCTTCATAGACCTGGATCAATGCCCAGGAGGGGAGCCTGAGCTAGGATCGCCGGTTTTGATTTGCCGAGCCCGCGTCCATGCCCGTGTCCACCGTCGCCCCCGAACTGCTGTGCCCCGCCGGCACCCTGAAGAACATGCGTTACGCCTTCGCCTACGGCGCCGATGCGGTGTATGCCGGGCAACCGCGTTACAGCCTGCGGGTGCGCAACAACGAGTTCGACCACGCCAACCTGGCGCTCGGTATCGCCGAGGCCCATGCCCAGGGCAAGCAGTTTTACGTGGTGGTCAATATCGCCCCGCACAACGCCAAGCTGAAGACCTTCCTCAGGGACCTGCAGCCGGTGATCGAAATGGCCCCGGATGCGCTGATCATGTCCGACCCCGGCCTGATCATGCTGGTGCGCGAACACTTCCCGCAGATGCCGATCCACCTGTCGGTGCAGGCCAACGCGGTGAACTGGGCCAGCGTGCAGTTTTGGCAACGCCAAGGCCTTTCGCGGGTGATCCTGTCGCGCGAGCTGTCCCTGGAAGAGATCGCCGAGATCCGCAGCGAAGTGCCGGAAATGGAATTGGAGGTGTTCGTCCACGGCGCGCTGTGCATGGCCTATTCCGGACGCTGCCTGTTGTCCGGCTATATCAACAAACGCGACCCCAATCAGGGCAGCTGCACCAACGCCTGCCGCTGGCAATACAAGGCCGAGCCGGCGCGGGAGAACGAGCTGGGCGATATCGTGCGCATCGTCGAACCGACCCTGGGTGCCGGTGCGCCGACCGAGCAGGTGTTCCTGCTGGAGGACGGCAGCCGACCCGGCGAGCGGATGGCCGCCTATGAGGACGAGCACGGCACCTACATCATGAATTCCAAGGATCTGCGCGCGGTGCAGCACGTCGAGCGGCTGGTGCAGATGGGCGTGCACTCGCTGAAGATCGAGGGCCGTACCAAATCCCATTACTACGTGGCGCGCACCGCCCAGGTGTACCGCAAGGCGATCGACGACGCCGTGGCGGGGCGGCCGTTCGACAGATCGCTGATGAATACCCTGGAATCACTGGCCCATCGCGGCTACACCGAGGGCTTCCTGCGCCGCCACGTGCATGACGAGTACCAGAACTACGAGCGCGGCAGTTCGGTGTCCGAACAGCAGCAGTTCGTCGGCGAGTTGACCGGCGAATGGCGCGGCGAGCTGGCCGAAGTGCGGGTGAAGAATCGCTTCGCCCTGGGCGACGAACTGGAGCTGATGACGCCCGCGGGCAACCTGCGTTTCCGGCTCGATCAGCTGGAGAACCGCAATGGCCAGGGCATGCAGGTCGCCCCCGGCGACGGCCACGTGCTCTACCTGCCTCTGCCGGCGGAGCTGCAGTTGGAGTACGGCTTGTTGATGCGCGATCTGTAGGCTGCGCCGTGCGCACCTGGGCGGCTCGCGGATGGTCGCTGCCCGTGGTGCGCCGGGGAATTGGTGCGCGCGGCGCACCCTACGGAGTCCCGTAGCCCGGATGCAATCCGGGAGCGATGTCAGGGCGGGCCCTGCTCCCCGGATTTCATCCAGGCTACGGGAGCGGCGGGCGGATGCGGTTTGTCTAGTGCTGGCGATGCAGTGAGTGCGCGCGTTGGTGCCGCTGCCAGCTGCTCAGGCGGGTTTGCAGGGCCTGCAGGCTGTCGAGCTGCTGCTGGCGCGCCTTGCTGAACAGGATCAACGCCAGCTCGGCGGTAACCAGGGCGTCGGCGCTGGCATGGTGGCGGTGTTGCACTTGCAGGCCGAAATGCCGGGTCCAGTCGTCCAGGCTGCCGTGGCGGATGTTCGCCTGCGGGCAGAGCATCGGGGCCAGATCGGCGGCGTCGAAAAACACATGGCGCAAGCGGTAGCCCAGGCTCTCCTTGAGTGCGCGACCGAGCATGCGTTGATCGAAAGGCGCATGGAAGGCCAGCAGTGGGCTGTCACCGACGAATTCCATGAAATCCAGCAGCGCTTCGGCCGGCTCCACCCCGGCGGCGATCTCGCTCGGAGCGATGCCGTGGATCAGCACGCTGGCGCTGACCTTGTGATCCTGGCGGCACAGCGTGCGTTCGAATTGCTGGCTGAAATCGATCGCGCCATGGTCGATCACCACCGCGCCGATCGACAGCACCTGATCGCGCTTCATGTCCAGGCCGCTGGTTTCCAGGTCGAGCACCACCAGGCGTTGCCGTGCCAGCGGCAAGGGGCCGAGCGACGCGGGCTCGGCCAGGGCGGAGCGTCGCTCGAGTTGCGCCTGGGACAATGCCGGGCCGCGTCCGCGCAGCCAGGTGAAGGTGTTCATAGCTGGTACCTCAGGGCCAGGCTGCTCTGCAACCGTTGGGCCTGGCGGAAGGATTCGCGCAGGATGCGTCGGTCCAGATGGTTGAGGTTATCCGGATCGACGCGATTGGAGTAGGGCTGCTGATTGCGCGCCTGCAGCTGGTGCTGCTGCATGCGCGTCTGCTGGATAAAGTGGTAGGCCTCTTCATAGGCCGCGCCGTCGAGTGGTTCGATCAGGCCTTTGTCGATCAGCGCGCGCAGTCGTTCCAGGGTATTGCAGGCCTTGATGCCATTGGCCAGGGCCAGCAGCCGGGCGCCGTCGACGAAGGGCGTGAGGCCCTGGATCTTGAGGTCCAGGGTGTCTTTCTCGGCGCCCTTGCGGGCCAGCACGAAATCGCGGATCAGGCCCAGCGGCGGGCGCTGGCGCAAGGCGTTTTCCGCCAGCATGCGCTGGAACAGGGTATTGCCGGCGATCAGCGTCAGCAGCTCTTCGCGCAATTGTTCGCAACCCAGGCTCGGGCCCCAGACCAGGCGCAGGTCGAAATAGATGCTCGAACCCAGCAGATTTTCCGGCGTGGCCTCGTTGACGAAGCCGCGGAAGCGCCGCGACCACTCCTGGCGCGACAGGCACAGCTCGGGGTTGCCGGCCATGATGTTGCCCTTGCACAGGGTAAAGCCGCATTGCGCCAGGCGCAGATTGATCTCGTGCGCCAGCGGCAGCAGGCGGCCGCGGATCGCCGCGGCTTCGGCGTTGTCGCGGGCCTCGAAGAGAATGCCGTTGTCCTGGTCGGTGAGCAGGGTCTGCTCTCGGCGCCCCTCGCTGCCGAAGCACAGCCAACTGAACGGCACGCCGGGGTCGCCGAGATCTTCGATGGTCAATTCGATCACCCGGCACACGGTGTGGTCGTTGAACAGGGTGATGATGTGAGTGATCTGCGTCGAACTCGCGCCATGGGCGAGCATGCGGTCGACCAGCAGACGGATGTCGCTGCGCAGCGCCGCCAGGGTCGCCACCGTGCCGGCATGGCGAATGGTGCGCGCCAGGTGCACCAGATCGACCCGCTGCAGGGAGAACAGGTCGCGTTCGGAGACCACGCCGCAGAGCTTGCCGTGTTCGACCAGGCAGACATGGGCGATATGCCGCTCGGTCATGGCGATGGCCGCGTCGAAGGCGCTGGCCTGCGGCGGCAGGTGGAACGGCGAGGGCGTCATCAGGCGTTCGATCGGTTGCTCCAGCTCGCTGCCGTCGGCGATCACCCGGCGCAGGTCGCGCAGGGTGAAGATGCCCAGCGGACGCTGTTGCGGGTCAACCACGACGATGCTGCCGACATGCTGCTCGTGCATCTGCTTGACCGCTTCGCGTAGCGGCGTGGCGGGCGCGCAGCCGATCGGTTGGCGCATCGCCAGTTCGCCCAGGCGGGTATCCAGCGAATACTGCGCACCGAGGGTTTCCACCGCGCGCAATTGCACCTGTTGGTTGACCTGATCGAGCAGGCTGCTGACCCCGCGTAGGGCGAAATCGCGCAACGGGTTGGACACCGCGAACAGCTTGACGAAGGCCGCCTTGCTTAGCAGCAGGCAGAAGGTGTCTTCGGCCGCCAGGTGTTCGGTGCGGGTGGCGCGTTCGCCGATCAGCGCCGCCAGGGGGAAGCACTCGCCGGTGGCGATCTCGAAGGTGGTTTCGGTGCCGCGTCGCGCCGAATGCGGGCGTTCGCCGTGCACGCGGCCCTGTTTGACGATATAGAAATGGGCGACCGGGCCGTCGGTGGGTTTGATGATGGTCTCGCCTTCGCCGTAGAAACGCAGCTGGCAGTTCTCCACCAGGTAGGCGAGGTGGGCGGCGTCCATCTGATTGAATGGCGGGTACTTCTGCAGAAACTCCATGGTGCCCTGGATATTCTGCAACACCGCTGTTTTGCCGGCTTGGGCGAAGTCGTCCGCTTTACTCATGAGCGATCTCGATGATTCCTGAGGCGTATGGTCGGCCTCGCCAGCGCGAATGCCCATTGGACGTAAGTCTAGGCGCCCGCCGAGCTTTGGTGAGGGCGGCTAGCGGTCGGCGGCAGGTGCTTTTATCGCGGCCTGCTAGAGTTAACGGCAGCATAACTGGAGAGCAGTATGCGTTCAGTCATCTGGCTCGCGCTGTTTCTCAGTGCTGCCGCCCACGCGCAAGACCCACTGCTGGCCGCCATGGCGGAATTGCAGCCGAGTTCTTTGAGCCCCGATCAGCAGCGCGCCGAACTGGCCTGGTTCGTCAAGGCCAGCGAGCCTTTCCAGGGTGTGCAGGTGCGGGTGATCGCCGAGCGCATCGATACCCACTGGTACGAAGCCAATGTCCTGGCGCCGCTGTTCAGCCAGCTCACCGGCATCCGCGTGATCCACGAGATCAGCGGCGAAGACGACGTGGTCAACAAACTGCGCACCCAGGAGGAAACCGGCCTGGCGCTGTACGACGCCTATGTCAGCGACAGCGACCTGCTCGGCCAGCATTTTCGCGATAACCAGGTGCTGGTGCTCAGCGACTTCATGGCTGGCGAGGGCGCTGGCGTCACCTTGCCGACCCTGGACCTCAAGGATTTCATTGGCCTGCCGTTCGTCACCGCGCCGGACGGCAAGCTCTACCAACTGCCCGATCAGCAATTCGCCAATCTCTATTGGTACCGACAGGACTGGTTCGCCCGGCCGGAGCTGCGCAAGGCGTTTCGCGAGCGATACGGCTACGAGCTGGACGTGCCGCAGAACTGGACGGCCTACGAGGATATCGCCGCGTTTTTCAGCGAGCAGATCAAGGAGATCGACGGCCAGCGGGTCTACGGCCATATGGATTACGGTGGCCTTGATCCGTCGCTCGGCTGGCGCCTGTCGGATGCCTGGTTGGGCATGGCCGGCGTCGGCGACAGCGGCCTGCCCAATGGCCTGCCGGTCGACGACTGGGGCATCCGCGTCGAGGATTGCCGTCCGGTCGGTGCCAGCATGACGCGCGGCGGCGCCCTCGACAGCCCGGCGGCGGTCTACGCGCTGCAGCAGTACATCGATTGGTTGAAGCGCTATGCACCGGCCAAGGCCCAAGACTTGAGTTTCAATCAGGCCGGCAATGTCGCCGCCGAGGGGCATATCGCCCAGCAGATTTTCTGGTACACGGCATTCACCGCCGATTACACCCGGCCAGGCTCTGCGGTGGTTGACGCCGACGGCAAACCGAAATGGCGGGTCGCGCCGTCGCCACGCGGGGCCTATTGGCGCGAGGGGATGAAATCCGGTTACCAGGACGTCGGTGCCTGGACATTGCTCAAGGCTACGCCTCTGCGCCAGCGCCAGGCCGCCTGGCTGTATGCGCAGTTCGTGGTATCGAAGAGCGTGTCGCTACGTAAAACCCTGGTCGGCTTGACCCCGATTCGTCGCTCCGACCTCGAATCGCCGGCCTTGCTCGCCGCCGCACCGCGGCTCGGCGGGCTGATCGAGTTCTATCGCAGCCCTGCGGCCCAGCGCTGGACCCCGACGGGTGCCAATGTGCCCGATTACAGCGGCATGGCCAGCCTCTGGTGGCGCCAGTTGCATCCCGCGGTGTCCGGCCAGCTCAGCGCCGCGCAGGCGCTGCATAACCTCGCTGGTGCATTCGACCAGCATCTGCAGCGGGTCGGGCAGCGTCAGCAGCATGTCTGCGCGCCCCGACTGAATCCGCCGCGCGAGCCGATCTATTGGTTGCGCCATGCCGGCGCGCCCTGGCCGGCCCTCACCGATGAAAGGCCCGCCGGGCGCACCTTGCCCTACGAGGAGGCGCTGCATGCCTGGGACTAGCGGCCCCCGTACTTTGCTCGGGGCGCCTCTGTCGCGCACCGGCGGCGTCATGACCGGGTGGTGGATCGGGCTATTGTCGTCGCTGCTGTTCAGCCCGTCGTTGCATGCCGAGGTGCAACTGTTCGCCTGGGAACGCCCGCCGCTGGTCCAGCAGACCGCCGAGGGTAAAGCCGAGGGCCTGGTGCCCGAATTGGCCGCGGAATTGTTCCGCCGCGCGAACATTCCCTATCAGCTGCGTTTTATGCCATTGCAGCGGGCGCTGCGTCAGGTACGCCAACAACCGGACAGCTGCGCGCTGCTGGTGGAGCGGCAGCAGGAGCGCGAGCCGGGCTATGTGTGGATCGGCCCGGTACTGATCTCGCGCCTGGGCCTGTATGCGCGGGCCGACGACGACCTGCAGCTGCTCAGCCTGGAGCAGGCGCGGGGCCTGAGTATCCTCAGTCACCAGGGCTCGGGCGCGGGCGAATACCTGCAGGCCAGCGGCCTCGATGTGCACTATTCGAACAACGAAGCGCTCAACCTGCGCATGCTGCAACGCCAGCGTTCGCGGTTATGGGCCACCAGTTCGGCGGTGGTGCGCGCCCAGCGGGCCGATCCGCCGCCGCGCGAGGTATTGCCGTTCCTGACGCTGATGGAAGACATCGCCTGCCATCCACAACTCGACCCGGCGCTATTGCTGCGCCTGCAAAGCGAGCTGCGGCAGATGTACCTCGATGGCTGGGTTCAGGTGTTGTACAGGCGCTATGGCATGCAACTGGACTGAGCCCATGGCAGGTAATGACGCTCCAGACGCAGCTCCGGCTGGAGGTAGAGGTGAATCATCATGGGCACGCTTAAAACCATTCAGTCACGTTACACGCTGATATTCGTTGCTTTTATCGTGGTGATCGTCCTGCTCACCGAGGAGGGCATTCGCCATTTCATCACGCCGCAACTCAAAGCCTCGGAAGAGCAACTGGTGCTGACCAAGGTCAACAAGATCGCCGAGAGCATTCTGTTCGAGTTGGCCAAGGTCGAGGCGCAGTCGCGCAGCATCACCCAGACCGTGCCGCTGCTCGACAGCGACAGCATTGATCGGGTGGTGCCCGGGCTGGTCGATCAATACGGCGATCCCAAGGTCTTCGGTGGTGGTATCTGGCCCCTGCCGCAGAAGCGTTCCGAGCGCGACAAGCACAGCACCTTCTTTCACCGCGATGCATCCGGCAGCATGACCGTGAACACCTACTGGAACTCGGACGAGTCGCTCAAATATTACGAGCAGCCCTGGCACCGTGCCGGCATGCAGGCATCGCCCGGCCAGTGCGCCTGGGCCGCAGCGTACAAGGACGATGCCAGCGCTCAGCCACGGACCAATTGCGCCATGGCGATCCGCAAGGACGGCACCGCCTACGGCGTGTCGACCATTGACGTGACCTTGGGCTTCTTCAATCAACTAGTGGCGGAGAAGGAAAAGGAAATCCAGGGCGAGATAATGATCGTCGAGGCCGACGGCAAGATACTCAGCAATCAGGCCCGAATCGGTGGAGAGATCGTCCTGCGCAATGTTTCCGAGCTGGTGGGCCAGTCACCGTTTGTGCGTGAAATTCATGACAACCTCGGCCAACTTGGTGATCGCACCTTGCTCAAGCACGAATATCAGGGCGCTGACGGTGGCGACTGGACCTTCTTCCTGCAGCCGATCGAAGGCACGCCCTGGTTGTTGGCGGCGGCTCTGCCAAGCCGCTTGCTCACGCAAAACAGCGGCGAGGTGCTGAAAACCCTGGCGCTGCTGCAGATCCCCCTGGTGATCCTGCTGTTGGCGGCGACTCTGTTCGCCATCCGCCAACTGATGCAGCGCTTGCACGTGCTGCGCGGCAGCATCGATTCGTTGTCGGCCGGCGACGCCGACCTGACCCGTCGTATCGCCCTCAAAGGCGAGGACGAAATGGATGCGGTAGGCAGCTCGGTCAATCGCTTTATCGCCTACCTGCAGAACATGATCGCCGACGTTGGCCAGGCCAGCGCAGTGATCGCCGAGGAACTGCGGCAGTTGCAGCAGCAGTCGCGGCATACCAATGAGGTGCTGGCGCGGCATGCCAACGAAACCGACCAGGCGGTGACCGCCATTACCGAAATGAGCTCCACCGCCGATAGCGTCGCGCAGAGCGCCACCGAGACCGCCAGCTTTACCCGTACCGCCAATGAAAATGCCGCCAAGTCGAAGCTGGTGGTAGCCGAGGCCTCGACCAGCGTGCTGGCCCTGGTCGACGAGGTGGAGCGCGCCACCGAGCGGGTCAAGGCGATGCAGGAGGACGCCCAGCGAATTAACGACGTGCTCGGCGTGATCGGCTCGATCGCCGGGCAAACCAACCTGTTGGCGCTCAATGCGGCGATCGAAGCGGCGCGCGCCGGCGAGCAGGGCCGCGGCTTTGCGGTGGTCGCCGACGAAGTGCGCGCGCTGGCCGGGCGTACTCAGCAGAGCACCTCGGAAATCAATGAAATGCTCAGCAAACTGCAGCAGGGCGTTGGCTCCGCCGTGCAAGCCATGGACCAGACCAAGGCCAGCTGCCAGGCCACGGCCGACACCACCTCAAGGGTCAACGTCGGCCTCGACGACATGGCCTCAGCGGTAAGCCGCATCCACGACCTCAGCGCCCAGATCGCCACCGCCGCCGAGGAACAGAGCTCGGTTACCGAGGAGATCAACCAGAACATGGTGGCGATCCGGCGCATGGTCGACGAGCTGGTCAGCAGCGGTCATCAGGCCGACAAAAGCACCGAAGCGCTGCTCGAGTCCAATAACCGGCTGGTGCAGTTGGTCAACCGCTTCAAGGTGAAATGAGCGGATGACTTTCTCCAGATTGCATTCGGGCTGGGAGGCGCGCTGGCGTGCGGATGGCGGACAAGCCTTGGCACGCCCGCCCTACGATCTCATCGGTCTTGCGCAAGAACACAGGTTCTACGAATGGCCATCGCGTTAAAGAAAACAACCATAAAAAAACCGCCCCGGAGGGCGGTTTCTCGTACTGCTGCTGCGGATTACAGACCGTTCGCGGCTTTGAATTCGCGACGGCGGCGGTGCAGCACCGGCTCGGTGTAGCCGTTCGGCTGCTTGGCGCCTTCGACCACCAGTTCCAGGGCGGCCTGGAACGCGATGTTGTTGTCGAAGTCCGGCGCCAGCGGGCGGTACAGCGGGTCGGCGGCGTTCTGCCGATCCACGACCGGGGCCATGCGCTTGAGGCTGGCGACAATCTGCTCTTCGGTGGCGATGCCGTGACGCAGCCAGTTGGCCAGCAACTGGCTGGAAATGCGCAGGGTGGCGCGGTCTTCCATCAGGCCGACGTCGTTGATGTCCGGCACCTTGGAGCAGCCGACGCCCTGGTCGATCCAGCGCACCACGTAACCGAGGATGCCCTGGGAATTGTTGTCCAGTTCGTTCTGGATTTCCTCAGGCGTCCAGTTGGTGTTCTGCGCCAACGGAATGCTCAGGATGTCGTCCAGCGAGGCGCGTTCACGCTTGGCCAGCTCGGCCTGACGGGCGAACACGTCGACCTTGTGGTAGTGCAGGGCGTGCAGGGTCGCGGCGGTCGGCGAGGGCACCCAGGCGGTGTTGGCGCCGGCCATTGGGTGCATGATTTTCTGCTCAAGCATGCCGGCCATCAGGTCGGGCATCGCCCACATGCCTTTACCGATCTGCGCGCGGCCTTGCAGGCCGGTGGCCAGGCCGATATCGACGTTCCAGTTCTCGTAGGCGGCGATCCACTTCTCGCTCTTCATCGCGGCCTTGCGCACCATGGCGCCGGCTTCCATGGAGGTGTGGATTTCGTCGCCGGTGCGGTCGAGGAAGCCGGTGTTGATAAACACCACGCGCTCGCTGGCGGCCTTGATGCAGGCTTTCAGGTTGACCGTGGTGCGGCGCTCTTCGTCCATGATGCCGACTTTCAGGGTGTTGCGTGGCAGGCCGAGGATGTCTTCGACACGACCGAAGATTTCAGTGGTGAAGGCCACTTCTTCCGGACCATGCATCTTCGGCTTAACGATATAGACCGAGCCGGTGCGGGTGTTCTTGCGGCTGGTGTTGCCATTCAGGTTGTGGATGGCGATCAGGCTGGTGAACAACGCGTCCTGGATGCCTTCGGGGATTTCGTTGCCCTGGGCATCGAGAATCGCCGGGTTGGTCATCAGGTGGCCGACGTTGCGTACGAACAGCAGGCTGCGCCCGTGCAGGGTCAGCTCCGAGCCGTCGGCCTTGGTGTAGACGCGGTCCGGGTTCATGGTGCGGGTGAAGGTCTGGCCGCCTTTGGCGACTTCTTCAGCCAGGTCGCCTTTCATCAGGCCCAGCCAGTTCTTGTAGACCACGACCTTGTCGTCGGCATCGACGGCGGCGACCGAGTCTTCGCAGTCCATGATGGTGGTCAGCGCGGCTTCCATCAGGATGTCTTTGACGCCGGCGGCGTCGGTCTGACCGACCGGGGTGCTGGCATCGATCTGGATTTCGAAATGCAGGCCGTTGTGCTTCAGCAGTACGGCGATAGGCGCGCTCGCGTCGCCCTGGAAGCCGACCAGTTGCGCGTCGTCGCGCAGACCGCTGTTGGCGCCGCCCTTGAGGCTGACGACCAGCTTGCCGGCTTCGATGCGGTAGCCCGTGGAATCGACATGGGAGCCAGAGGCCAGGGGCGCGGCTTCGTCAAGGAAGGCACGGGCGAAGGCGATTACCTTGTCACCGCGCACCTTGTTATAGCCGCGGCCTTTCTCGGCGCCGCCTGCTTCACTGATCACGTCGGTGCCGTACAGGGCGTCGTACAGCGAGCCCCAACGCGCGTTGGAGGCGTTCAGGGCGAAGCGCGCGTTCATCACCGGCACCACCAGCTGCGGGCCGGCCAGGCGGGCGATTTCTTCGTCGACGTTCTGCGTGGTGGCCTGGAAGTCGGCCGGTTCCGGCAGCAGGTAGCCGATTTCTTCAAGGAAGGCTTTATAGGCGACGGCGTCGTGGGCCTGGCCGGCACGGGCCTGGTGCCAGGCGTCGATCTGCGCCTGGATCTGGTCGCGCTTGGCGAGCAGGGCGCGGTTTTTCGGGGCCAGCTCGTCGATTACGGCTGCGGCGCCCGCCCAGAATTTATCGGCTGCAATGCCGGTACCGGGGATGGCTTCGTTGTTCACGAAGTCGAACAGCACTTTGGCGACCTGCAGGCCACCCACTTGAACGCGTTCAGTCATCACTTGCCTCACTCTGCTCAGCTCTTCAGCTCTACTCGATAGCCGCTTCGGACTCGGGGGATTCAGTCTTGTAGTCCAAGGCGCGGCATACTACATCAAGATCTTGGGAAAATCAGGGGGGTGCGCGTCGCTCTGCGACCAAGAGACGCTTCGCAGTCACTTTGAGGTTTGCTTGTATACAAAAAACAAAATTATTGTTTCATAAAATCAGTGCTTTGGCACATGGCTATTTGTCTCACGGCGGCTTCTGCGCTTGCCTATACTGCGGTTCTACCCGTTGGAGCCGGAGCATGGCGATAACTGCGGCCCGTATGGCCGACCTCGACGAATTGACCACGCTGTTCGCCGACTATCTGAGGTTCTATGCCGTCGACAAGACCCTGTCGGCGGTTCGCGAATTTCTTGCCGCACGTTTGGTGCAAGGCGACTCGAGCTTGTTTATCGCCCGTGACCGCGCGGGGACGGCGCTGGGTTTCGTGCAGCTCTATCCATTCTTTGCCTCGCTGGCACTGGCGCCGGCCTGGTTGCTCAGTGATCTCTATGTCGCCGAAAGGGCTCGGCGCCAGGGCGTCGGCGCCGCGCTGATGAATGCCGCCCGGGCGCATGCCGAGGCCCAAGGCGCTTGCGCTTTGCAGTTGGAAACGGCAAAAACCAATCTAGCTGGCCAGGCGCTCTACGAACGCCTTGGCTATGTCCGCGATGAGGTGTTTTATACCTACTGGCTCGGGCTGACCCGAACCGCCACCGATTGACGCTGGGAACTAGGAGTTGGGCATGGATCATCTGGTACTTACGGTTATCGCGCAGGATCAGCCTGGCTTGGTCGAGCGTATCGCCCATTGCGTTACCAGCCACGGCGGGAATTGGCTGGACAGCCGCATGTCGCGTATGGCCGGGCAATTCGCTGGCATCGTGCGGGTGGATGTGCCGCTGGAGTCCCACGCCGGTCTGGTCAAGGCTCTGGAAGAGTTGAACGCCCAGGGCATACGCGTGCTGCTCGCCGCCGGCGGCACCGAGCCGGTAGCCACCTGGAGGCCGATCATGCTCGACCTGGTCGGCAACGACCGCGCCGGTATCGTCCGCGATATCACCCGCCTGCTCGCCGAGTTGGGGGTCAATCTGGAAAGCCTGGAAACCGAAGTCTCGCCAGCGCCGATGAGTGGCGAGTTGTTGTTCCATGCCGAGGCGCTGCTGGCCGTGCCGCAAAGCCTCAGCCTGGACGACCTGCAAAGCAAACTGGAAACCCTGGCCGATGATCTGATGGTCGAGCTGAACCTGCGCGCCGACGATTAGCAGGTCGCACATGGAATCGTTCCCACGCTTCAGCGTGGGCATGCGGTTGGCGACGTTCGGCGTCGCGGGACGCAGAGCGTCCCGGGATGGGTTATCACGCTGGAGCGTTGGAACGATCAACGATCAATCAAAAAACCGGAACGGTCGCGTGGTGCTCAGGCCGTCGCCGGCTTGATGCGCCGACCCAGGCTCAGCCAGATATCCAGGCTATAGACCGCGAGGCCCGCCCAGATGCAGATAAACGCCAACGAGGTGCTCGGGTTGAAGCGCTCGCCAAAGGTGAATACCGCGAGCAGCAGCACCAGGGTCGGCGCGATGTATTGCAGAAACCCCAGGGTGACGTAAGGCAGATGGCGCGCCGCGGAGTTGAAGCACACCAGCGGCACCAGGGTGATCGGCCCGGCGGCGATCAGCCAGAGCGCTTCGGCGCTATCCCAGAATACCGGCTGGGTACTCACCGCAGCGGGGTTCAACCACAGCCAGCCGAGAGCCACCGGCAGCAACAACCAGGTTTCCACCACTAGTCCGGGCAACGCCGCCACCGGCGCCTGTTTGCGAATCAGCCCGTAGAAACCGAAACTCAAGGCCAGCACCAGCGATACCCAGGGAATGCTGCCGTGCTGCCACAGTTGTTGCATCACCCCCAGCGCGGCCAGACCGACCGCCAGCCATTGCAGGCGGCGCAGGCGTTCGCCGAGCAGCAACAGGCCGAGCAGCACATTGACCAGCGGGTTGATGTAATAGCCGAGGCTGGCTTCGAGCATGCGCCCGTTGTTCACCGCCCACACATACACCAGCCAGTTGCAGGCGATCAGCGCACCGCTGAGACCGAGAATGGCGAAACGCTTCGGGTCTTCGCGCAGCTCGGCGAGCCAGCGCGGGTGCTTCCAGACGCTCAACAGCAAGGCACCGAACAGCGCCGCCCAGAGTGCGCGATGGACCACGATCTCCAATGCCGGCACATCCTGGATGGCTTTGAAATACAGGGGGAACAGACCCCAGATGGTGTAGGCGGTCACGCCGAGTAGGTACCCGCGTTGCGGGTTGACGGTGGCCATGGGGGTCCTTGCTTAGGCAGCTAACCAAAGCCTTGGATTCTAAGCCGCGGCGCTGGTAATTGTCCGCTCGTTCAGCTTTATCCACGATGGGGCTTGGCGATTGTTGTAAAGCTGGCGTTACACCCAACCATACAGTTGCTCGTAGCGCCTCGCCGGTTGCTATGGCGCCAGTTGCAGTGCGCCGCTGTAGCTGAACAGCAGGCCGAACAGCGGTAGGCTGAAACCGACGTGGAAATGATAGCGGTCGCCATCGATACGCTTGTACGCCTCGGTGCGCGGCAGCAACCACAAGGGCACGCGCACGCCATGCACCCAGGCCTTCAGCGGGCGCCAATACCAGCCGCCCCGGCGAACATCGACGGCCAGGGCCAGACGTACGCCGCCGGTTGATTCGATCCAGTAGCCGTCCGGCCAGTCGCCATGGGGTTGGAAGCTCGAATACACAGGCGCGGCGTCGGCGAAATGGCGATTCCAATGCAGGGTATCGCCGCTGCTATGGATGTCCACCCTGAGCGGAATCTGCGGGCGATCCAACGGGATACCCATGCGTCCGGCCAGACGCGCACCGAGTTTACCGGCCAGGCCCTTGCCCAGTCGCAGCTCGACCTGCCCATGCAGGTGGCCGCCCTCGCGGTGCAGTTGTTGCAACAAGGGGTGCAGCTCAGCGAAGCCTTCACCGAACCAGCGTTCGACGCCATGCATGGGGAAATTCCTTCTTCAATGGTTGGCTAGAACAGCCTGAGCGGTTCTTCGTCAAGCGCCGCCAGTTGCTCGCGCAGGATCAAAATCTGTTCGCCCCAGTAACGTTCGCTGCCAAACCAGGGAAAGCTGATGGGGAATGCCGGGTCGTCCCAGCGCCGCGCCAGCCAGGCGCTGTAATGCATCAGGCGCAGGCTGCGCAGGCCCTCGATCAGCGGCAGTTCGCGCGGGTTGAAATCATGGAATTCCTGATAACCGTCCATCAGCTCGGACAGTTGGCCAAGGCGCTCGTGGCGTTCGCCGGCGAGCATCATCCACAGGTCCTGCACCGCCGGGCCCATGCGGCAGTCGTCGAGGTCGACCATATGGAAGGTGTCGTCGCGGCACAACAGGTTGCCGGGGTGGCAGTCGCCATGCAGGCGAATCGCCGTGACCGGATTATTGGCGAACAGCGCATCGAGGCGCTTGAGCAGATCGCGCGCCACCGACTCGTAGGCCGGCAACAGGCTACGCGGGATAAAACCGCCGTCGAGCAGGGTGGCCAGGGAGTCGTGACCGAAGTTCTTTACCTGTAGCGCTTCGCGATGGGCGAACGGTCGCAGCGAACCAACCCCGTGCAGACGGCCGAGCAACTGGCCGAGGCGATACAGCTGGTCGAGGTTGCCCGGCTCCGGTGCGCGGCCGCCGCGACGCGGGAACAGGGCGAAGCGGAAGCCAGCGTGTTCGAACAGGGTTTCACCATCACGCACCAGGGGCGCGACCACCGGCACCTCGCATTCGGCCAGCTCGAAGGTGAAGCTGTGTTCCTCGCGAATTGCCGCATCGCTCCAGCGCTGCGGCCGGTAGAACTTGGCGATCAGGGGCGTCTCGTCTTCGATGCCGACCTGGTAAACGCGGTTCTCATAGCTATTGAGCGCCAACACGCGGGCGTCGCTGAGGTAGCCGATGCTTTCCACGGCATCCAGCACCAGATCGGGCGTGAGTGCGGCAAATGGATGGGACATGGGCTACTCCGGGAAAGTTGGCCGCAGAGTGTAGCGCTTCTGTATGGCCGGGCGGTGGTTGGGTAACTACGTAGGACGCGCTTGGTAGGACGCGCTTGAGTTTTTGTAGCCCGGATGCAATCCGGGAAAATGGATAGCCCTACAAATCGCTCCCGGATTGCATCCGGGCTACAACGGGCCTTGTTCATACAGCTCCGGCGTCTCAGGCGTGCTAATCCCCCGGCTTGGGCGTGCGCGCCAGGCAATACACATCGACTCTCGCCGCGCCAGCTTTACGCAGCAGGCGCGCCAGGCTTTCGGCGGTGGCGCCGGTGGTCAGCACGTCGTCGACCAGCGCCAGGTGCAGGCCCGCGACCCGGCTCTGCGGGACGAGCGCAAAGGCGCGGCGCAGGTTGCGTTTGCGCGTCGCGGCATCCAGTTGCTGTTGTGCGGGGGTGTCGATCACCCGCTGCAGCCAGGCGTCCTGCCAGGGCAGTTGCAAGGCCGCACTGAGCCACTGCGCGAGCATCGTGGCCTGGTTGAAACCGCGCTTGCGTTGCCGGCGTTCGGCCAGCGGGACCGGCAGCAACAGATCGGGGCGTGGCAGCCCTTCATCGAAGGCATGCAGCAGATGCTGTGACAAAAGCTCGCCGAGCAGACGTCCCATTGGCCACTTGGCTTGATGCTTGAAGCGGGTAATCAGGCTGTCGACGGGGAATGCGTAACGCCAGGGCGCCTCGACCCGGTTGAAGCCGGGCGGATTTTTCAGGCAGTGGCCGCAGGTCAGGCCGCTGTCGGGCAGCGGCAGGGCGCAGCGCTGGCAATGGCCGCCAAGCCACGGCAGCTCGGCCTCGCAGTTGGTGCAGATGGCCACTGCGGCGTCAGCGGCTTCGTCGCACAGTAGGCAGGTTTGTTTGATTTTTAACCAGTTGTAAACCTGGTATGGGTTTTCAGGTTGACAGCGCATAAGCCTTCCATAAATATGCCGAACATCCATGTCATGCCTGCAGCACTTTAGCAGGCCGCTGAGAAACCCCGCATGCGCTTGTGCCGGGTTCCATGAAACGAGAACAGAAGGAAAAACCGATGGGCGCCACCAGCACCGCCAACCAACGCCACGATTGGACCCTCGCCGAGGTCAAGGCGCTCTTCGAACAACCCTTCAACGACCTGCTGTTCCAGGCGCAAACCGTGCACCGCGCGCATTTCGACGCCAACCGCGTGCAGGTCTCGACCCTGTTGTCGATCAAGACCGGCGCCTGTCCGGAAGACTGCAAGTATTGCCCGCAGTCCGGCCACTACAACACCGGCCTGGACAAGGAAAAACTCCTGGAAGTGCAGAAGGTGCTGGAGGCCGCCGCCGAAGCCAAGGCCATCGGCTCGACCCGCTTCTGCATGGGCGCGGCCTGGAAGCATCCGTCCGCCAAGGACATGCCCTACGTGCTGAAGATGGTCGAAGGGGTCAAGGCCCTGGGCCTGGAAACCTGCATGACCCTTGGCAAGCTGGACAAGGAGCAGACCGCCGCCCTGGCCGAAGCCGGCCTCGACTACTACAACCACAATCTGGACACCTCGCCGGAGTTCTACGGCAACATCATCACCACCCGCACCTACGCCGACCGCCTGGAAACCCTGGCCTACGTGCGCGATGCGGGGATGAAGATCTGCTCCGGCGGGATTCTCGGCATGGGCGAGTCGCTGGACGACCGCGCCGGCCTGTTGATCCAGCTGGCCAACCTGCCTGAGCATCCCGAGTCGGTGCCGATCAACATGCTGGTCAAGGTCAAGGGCACGCCGCTGGCCGATGAGCAGGATGTCGATCCGTTCGACTTCATCCGCATGCTCGCCGTGGCGCGGATCATGATGCCGCAGTCGCACGTGCGCCTCTCCGCCGGTCGCGAGCAGATGAACGAGCAGATGCAGGCCCTGGCCTTCTTCGCTGGCGCCAACTCGATTTTCTACGGCGAAAAACTCCTGACCACCGCCAACCCGCAGGCCAACAAGGACATGCAGCTGTTCGCCCGTCTCGGCATCAAGCCGGAAGAGCGCGAAGAACATGCCGACGAAGTGCATCAGGCGGCCATCGAGCAAGCCCTGGTCGAGCAGCGCGATTCCAAGCTGTTCTATAACGCCGCCTCGGCATAAACCGCTGTTTATGTAGGAGCCAGCTTGCTGGCGATCTCGTTTGCGGCTGATCGCCGAGACGTCGGACCGCAGCAAGCTGGCTCCTACAGGGTATGTATATGCCTTTCGATCTATCCTCTCGCCTGGCCGAACGCCGCGCCGCCAATCTCTATCGCCAGCGCCCTTTGCTCGAGTCGCCGCAAGGGCCGCTGGTTCAAGTCGACGGCCGCGAGCTGCTGGCCTTCTGTTCCAACGACTACCTCGGCCTGGCCAATCACCCTCAGGTGATCGAGGCCTGGCGCGCCGGTGCGCAGAAATGGGGTGTCGGTGGCGGCGCCTCGCACCTGGTGATTGGCCACAGCACCCCGCATCACGAACTGGAAGAGGCCCTGGCCGAATTCACCGGGCGGCCACGCGTGCTGCTGTTCTCTACCGGCTATATGGCCAATCTGGGTGCGGTCACCGCGCTGGTCGGCCAGGGCGATACGGTGCTGGAAGACCGCCTCAACCACGCCTCGCTGCTGGATGCCGGCCTGCTCTCCGGGGCGCGCTTCTCGCGTTATTTGCACAACGACGCGGCCAGCCTGGCCAACCGTCTGGGCAAAGCATGCGGCAATACCCTGGTGGTGAGCGACGGCGTGTTCAGCATGGACGGCGATCTGGCCGACTTGCCGACGCTGTGCGCCGAAGCACGCAAGGCCGGCGCCTGGGTGATGGTCGATGACGCCCATGGCTTTGGCCCGCTTGGCGCCACCGGTGGCGGCATCGTCGAGCATTTCGGCCTGGGTGTGGACCAGGTGCAGGTGTTGGTCGGCACCCTCGGCAAGGCCTTCGGCACCGCCGGCGCCTTTGTCGCTGGCAGCGAGGAGCTGATCGAAACCCTGGTGCAGTTCGCCCGGCCCTATATCTACACCACCAGCCAGCCACCGGCCCTGGCCTGCGCCACCTTGAAAAGCCTGGAATTGCTGCGCAGCGAGCACTGGCGCCGTGAGCATCTGGACGGCCTGATCAAGCGCTTCCGTGCAGGCGCCGAGGCGATCGGCCTGCAACTGATGGACAGCGCCACGCCGATCCAGCCGATCCTGATCGGCGACAGCGCCCGCGCCTTGCAGTTGTCGCAATTGCTGCGCGAGCGCGGTTTGCTGGTCACCGCGATCCGGCCGCCAACCGTGCCGGCGGGTAGCGCGCGTTTGCGCGTGACGCTATCGGCGGCCCATAGCCAGGAGCAGTTGGAGTTGTTGCTGGAAGCGCTGGCTGAGTGCTGGGCGCTGTTGCCGGCCGAGGCGGATGCCGCCCATGCGTGACCGGCTGATTCTATTGCCCGGTTGGGGCTTGGGTACGGCGCCGCTCGAGCCCCTGGCGGCCGCCTTGCGCGGCCTCGATCCGCGCCTGCATGTGGAGGTCGAGCCGCTGCCGCTGCTGGATTCCAGCGTTCCCGCCGACTGGCTCGACGAGCTGGACGACAACCTGGCGCAAGACGCCTGGCTCGGCGGCTGGTCGCTGGGTGGCATGCTCGCCGCCGAGTTGGCGGCGCGGCGTGGTGAGCATTGCGCCGGTCTGCTGACCCTGGCCAGCAACCTGCGTTTCGTCGCCGAGCCGGGTTGGCCAGCCGCAATGGCAGGGGAAACCTTCGCCGCTTTCCGTCAGGGTTGTGCCGCTGATGCCGCCGCTACCTTGAAGCGTTTTGCCCTGCTCTGTGCCCAGGGTGCTGTGGATGCTCGTGGCTTGTCACGGCAGTTACTGGCTGCTGCGCCGCAGGCTCAGCCCGCCACGCTACTGGCCGGACTGGATCTGCTGGCGGTGTTGGACACTCGTGCGGCGCTGCAAGCTTATGTCGGCCCGCAGCTGCATCTGTTCGCCGGTGCCGATGCCCTGGTCCCCGCGAGTGCGGCGCCGGCATTGCTTGAACTGCTGCCCGATATCGAGATTGGCCTGATCAATCAGGCCAGCCATGCCTTTGCCCTGGAACGCCCCCATGAGATCGCGGCGACGATTCAGGCCTTTCTGCATGAGGCCGGCAATGACTGATGCCCGTAGGGTGCGTCGGGCGCACCAATGGTGGCGGATCAATGGTGCCCAAGGCGCACCCTACGCCGAGGCCAGCCGATGAGCGAAACCTTCCAGCCTGGCGGCCTGCCGGATAAACACCAGGTGGCGGCCTCGTTTTCCCGCGCCGCCGAGAGCTACGACAGCGTCGCCGCGTTGCAGCGGGCGGTGGGCCATGAGCTGTTGATGCGTCTGCCCGAAGCTTGCAATCCCACCCGGTGGCTGGATCTGGGCTGCGGCACCGGCTATTTCAGTCGCGCCCTCGCCGAGCGCTACGCATGTGCCGAAGGCGTGGCTGTGGATATCGCCGAGGGCATGTTGCGCCATGCGCGGCCGTTGGCGGGCGCGCGGCACTTCGTCGCCGGCGATGCCGAGTGCCTGCCTTTGCGCGACGAGTCCTGCGACCTGCTGTTCTCCAGCCTGGCGCTGCAGTGGTGCGGGGACTTCTCCGCGGTATTGCGCGAGGCCCTGCGGGTGTTGCGGCCGGGCGGCGTATTGGCCTTCAGTAGCCTGTGCGTCGGCACGTTGCGGGAGTTGCGCGACAGCTGGCAGGCGGTGGATGGCTTCGTCCATGTCAACCGCTTCCGTCGCTTCGAGGATTACCAGGGGCTGTGCGCCGCCAGCGGCCTGCAGGTGCTGAGCCTGCAAAGCCGACCGCAGGTGCTGCATTACCCGGATGTGCGCAGCCTCACCCATGAGCTCAAAGCCCTGGGCGCCCACAACCTCAACCCCGGCCGGCCGGGCGGTTTGACCGGGCGCGCGCGCATGCTCGCGCTGCTTGCGGCCTATGAGCAATTCCGCCAACCCCAAGGGCTGCCGGCAACCTATCAAGTGGTGTACGGCCTACTGCACAAGGAGCGCCAAGCATGACCGCGGCCTATTTCGTAACTGGCACCGATACTGAAATCGGTAAAACCACGGTTGCCGCCGGCCTGCTGCACGCTGCGCGCATGGCCGGGCTGTCCACCGCCGCGGCCAAGCCGGTGGCCTCGGGTTGCCAGCGCAGCGCCGAGGGCCTGCGCAACGAGGACGCCCTGGCGCTGCTCGGCGAGTGCACCCTGGCGCTGCGCTACGAAGAGGTCAATCCGCTGGCCTTCGAACCGGCCATCGCGCCGCATCTGGCGGCCCGCGAAGCCGCTGTGCTGCTGGATGTTGAGGCGCTACGCGGCCCGGTACAGGCGATTCTGGATAAGCGCGCGGACTTTACCCTGGTCGAGGGCGCCGGCGGTTGGCGGGTGCCGCTGGCGGGGCGGGCGACGCTGGCCGATCTGCCGATCGCCCTGAATTTGCCGGTGATCCTGGTGGTCGGCGTGCGCCTGGGCTGCATCAATCAGGCGCTGTTGACGGCCGAGGCGATCGCGCGCGACGGTCTGGTACTGGCAGGCTGGGTGGCCAATCTGGTCGACCCGCAGACCTCGCGTCTCGAAGACAATCTGGCGACCCTGGCCGAGCGTCTGCCGGCTCCTTGCCTGGGCTATCTGCCGCGCCTGGCAGAAGCTACCCCGGCCGCGGTCGCCGGGCACCTGAGCTTGAGCCTGCTTAGCGGGATATCAACGGCACTCCCATGAACCGCAGGCTATAAGCAGTTTTTCTGCCATAGCCTTTTGCCTGTACATATTTCGACCAATCTCTGCTTCAATGAAACTGTTGTGGTTCTTTCAAGCGAGTGGGAGCTCAGTATGGAAATCTCCGGGAATGCATTTAATTCCGGCATCGGCGCCATTCAATCCGGGCAGCGTCGGGTCGACCAGGCCGCGGCGGATATCGCCGGCAGCGCGGCGACGCCCACGCAGCAACCGAACTCGACGCCACCCGCCAATCAGGTCAATCCAACGCCCGATACCGAAGAGCAACGCCGCCCTGATCTGGCTGAAAGCCTGGTAGCCCTGCGCCAGGGACAGAACCAGGCCGAGGCGGGCGCCAAGGTGGTGAAAGCGGCCGATGAAGCTTTGGGTACGTTGATCGATACCAGCGCCTGAGCAGGCCGGTCATACCCGGTAACAAAACAGGCGGCTGCTCGTGATTAGGGTCTGTTGCCGTTTCATCGCGACCGCGCCGGAGCCTGTTTTAGCGCGAGACAAGGCACGAGAAGCGAAGTTTGGTTGTTCCAAATGAGCGTCGAGAAACGCAGTATCGCGCTAAAACAGGCCCGGCCCTTCGGGTTGCGCGAAAAATCTCGCCATGCGTTGTTGTAGGACTTGGCAAGGGAACAACCATTGCCGGCGTCCTACGCCTAGCCTGGCGAGATTTTTCGCGGCAACGCGGCTTGCGCTGAAACGGCAACAGACCCTAGGAGTGTGAGCGCATGCAGATCGGCGGTGTAGCGCTGCATACAGCCTCCTCACCGGCGGCGCGCCCGGCCGCATCCGTCGCTCCCACCGAAGCGCTGCCTTCGTCCGCGTCCACGCCCTCCACACCGGTCGATGAGCAGACCACCGCGTCATCGGCGCCCTCCGCTAGCACCTCCGTAGACAACCCCCGCCAGCAGCGACTTGAGCAGCTCGAAGTCACCGAGTTGCTCAGTCGCGACGCTGAAGTCCGCGCCCACGAGCAGGCTCATGCGTCCATCGGCGGCATCTATGCGGGGGCGCCGTCCTATACCTACGATCGCGGGCCGGATGGCAAGCGCTATGCGGTTGGGGGCGAGGTCGGTATCGATGTGAGCCCGGTACCCAATGATCCGCAAGCCACGCTACAGAAGATGCAGGTAGTGCTGCGTGCCGCCCTGGCACCGGTGGAGCCGTCGGCGCAGGACTTGCGCGTGGCGGGCAGGGCGCAGGCGCAGATAGTTCAGGCGCGCAGCGAGCTGGCCGAACAACAGCGCACGGCCGTAGCCGAGGAACGCGATAAACGGACGGCCGAGGCCACGCAGAAGACCGAGGCCGACGGGGCGACGGAAGATCCCCAGGCAGCGGACCGACAAGTGGCAACGGCATCGCCGGCGCTGGAGCTGTACCAGCGCCTGGGGGCGCCTGAGTCGGTTACGCCCTTGATCGATTTGCGTGCATAAAGAAGCTGCGGCGACGCTTGACAAGGTGTGGCGGTAAACGTATGTTTCAAACGCCTGTTTGATTAATCGGTCGCAGCGACTGCTTCCGAGATTGAACCCAAGTGCGACCGTATCCCCGGTCACCTACACAATAGAATCCACCGCAGAGGTTAACCGCTATGCCTGATTACAAGGCCCCCTTGCGTGATATTCGTTTCGTTCGCGACGAACTGCTCGGCTACGAAGCGCATTATCAGAGCCTGCCTGGCTGCCAGGACGCTACCCCGGACATGGTCGATGCCATCCTCGAGGAAGGCGCCAAGTTCTGTGAGCAGGTACTGTCTCCGCTGAATCGTGTAGGTGACACCGAAGGTTGCACCTGGAGCGAATCCGGCGTTAAAACCCCGACCGGCTTCAAAGAAGCCTACAAGCAATTCGTTGAAGGCGGCTGGCCGAGCCTGGCGCACAACGTCGACCACGGCGGCCAGGGTCTGCCCGAGTCCCTGGGGCTGGCGATCAGCGAAATGGTCGGCACCGCCAACTGGTCCTGGGGCATGTACCCCGGCCTGTCCCACGGCGCCATGAACACCATTTCCGAGCACGGTACCGACGAGCAGAAGCATGCTTATCTGACCAAGCTGGTTTCCGGCGAGTGGACCGGCACCATGTGCCTGACCGAGCCGCATTGCGGCACCGACCTGGGCATGCTGCGCACCAAGGCCGAACCTCAGGCCGACGGCAGCTACAAGGTTTCCGGCACCAAGATCTTCATCTCCGCTGGTGAACACGACATGGCCGATAACATCGTCCACATCGTCCTGGCGCGCCTGCCCGACGCACCGGCCGGCACCAAAGGCATCTCGCTGTTTATCGTGCCGAAGTTCCTGCCGAACGCCGAAGGCGACGCTGGCGAGCGTAATGCGGTGTCCTGTGGCTCGATCGAGCACAAGATGGGCATCCACGGTAACGCCACCTGCGTGATGAACTTCGACGGGGCTACCGGTTACCTGATCGGCCCGGCGAACAAAGGTCTGAACTGCATGTTCACCTTTATGAACACCGCGCGTCTGGGTACCGCACTGCAAGGTCTGGCTCACGCCGAAGCCGGCTTCCAGGGTGGCCTGAAGTACGCTCGCGAGCGTCTGCAGATGCGTTCTTTGACTGGCCCGAAAGCGCCGGAAAAAGCCGCCGACCCGATCATCGTGCATCCGGACGTGCGCCGCATGCTGCTGACCATGAAGGCCTTTGCCGAAGGCAACCGCGCGATGGTGTACTTCACCGCCAAGCAGGTCGACATCGTCAAGTACAGCCAGGACGAAGCCGAGCGTAAGCAAGCAGACGCACTGCTGGCCTTCCTCACTCCGATCGCCAAGGCCTTTATGACCGAAGTCGGCTTCGAAGCCGCCAACCACGGCGTACAGATCTACGGTGGCCACGGCTTTATCGCCGAGTGGGGCATGGAGCAGAACGTTCGCGACAGCCGCATTTCCATGCTGTACGAAGGCACCACCGGCATCCAGGCGCTCGACCTGCTCGGCCGTAAAGTGCTGCAGACCCAAGGCGAAGCGCTGAAAGGCTTCACCAAGATCGTGCACAAGTTCTGCCAGGGCAACGAAGGCAACGAAGCGATCAAAGGGCTGGTCGAGCCATTGGCCAAGCTGAACAAGGAGTGGGGCGAGCTGACCATGAAGGTCGGTATGGCGGCAATGAAGGATCGCGAAGAAGTCGGTGCTGCTTCGGTGGATTACCTGATGTATTCCGGTTACGTCTGCCTGGCCTACTTCTGGGCCGACATGGCACGCCTGGCTGCCGAGAAGATCGCCGCCGGTACTGAAGACGAAGCCTTCTACAAGGCCAAGCTGCAGACCGCACGTTTCTACTTCGCACGCATCCTGCCGCGTACCCGTGCCCATGTCGAAGCCATGCTGTCCGGCGCCGGCAACCTGATGGACATGAACGAAGAAGATTTCGCCCTGGGCTACTAATCTCCCCCGGCGTTATCGCTGCACAAAAACCGCTGCCCTGAACAGGCAGCGGTTTTTTTATATCCGCGTGCCCAGTCGTCGGCGCTGCTGAACAACGGCGATAAAAAACGTAAATTTGCGAGGCTTCTTCATGCGCACGCCGCAATTGGCGGGCATGATGCTCGTTTGCGCTCATCGCCGTACTCGTGGAGCCCGCTTTGTCACGTCTTGCCGCCGTGCGCCTCAGTCATTTTCTGCCTTCGCTGGTGTTGCTCGGCGGCGGGCTGTTGGCTGCCAGTCAGCTGCCGCTGAATGAGTTCTTCATCTCCTTGTTCAATGTCCTGCCGACATTGTTGCTACTGCTCGGCGGCGCCTTCTGCCTGGTATATGGGCGTCAGCGCGAAGTGTTTCTCCTGTTGGTCCTGTACCTCGGTTATTTCCTGCTCGACGTGCAGCTCGATCACTTTCAGCAAACCGCCCAATTGCGCAGCGATGCGGCGCTGATCTTCCACCTTTGCAGTCTGCTGTTGCCCCTGTTCTACGGCTTGTATGCGGCCTGGCCGGAACGCACCCATCTGCTTCAGGACCTACTTGCCCGTGGCGCGGTTCTGTTGGCGGTCGGAGCGGTCGCCATGGCTTTGGCGCAGCGTTATCCCGAAGGGTTGCTGCAGTGGCTGGCCGTGGTGCGCTGGCCGCTCCTGCATGCTGCCTGGATGAGCCTGATCCAGCTGGCATACCCGGTGTTTGTCATCGCGGCGATCCTGCTGCTGGTGCAGTACCTGCGCGTACCGCGGCCGCTGCATGCCGCACAATTGCTTGGTCTGTGCGCATTGTTCTGGATGCTGCCCAATACCTTTATCCTGCCCCATGCCTTGCAGGTGATGAGCAGCCTGATAATGCTGGTTCTGGTCGCTGCGGTGGCGCACGAAGCCTACCAGATGGCCTTTCGCGACGAGCTGACCGGCCTGCCCGGGCGCCGTGCCTTGAACGAGCGCTTGCAGCGCCTGGGGCGCAATTATGTGATCGTCATGGCCGACGTCGACCACTTCAAGAAATTCAACGATAGCCATGGCCACGATGTCGGCGATCAGGTGCTGCGGGTGGTCGCCAATCAGTTGCGCAAGATCAGCGGTGGCGGCAGGGCTTATCGCTACGGCGGTGAGGAGTTCACCCTACTGTTCCCCGGTAAGACCCTGGACGAGTGTTTGCCCCATCTGGAAGTGGTGCGCCAAGCCGTGGAGACCTATCGCCTGCAGTTGCGCGACAAGGACAACCGACCGCGGGACGACCGCCAGGGCCGACAAAGGCGTGGTCATACCGCGGCCGCCCACGTCTCGGTGACCCTGAGCATGGGCGTGGCCGAGCGCGGCGCGGAACAAACCAGCCCGGAGCAGGTGATCAAGGCCGCCGACCAGGCGCTCTATAGCGCCAAGGAAGCCGGGCGCAATTGCATTCGCAGCCATGGGCAGCGCCGTGGCGCGGTCAAACTGGCCACCTTGCGCGGTTGAAGCCGGTTATGGCGGTCCATTCAGCAGCCGCACATTGATTGTTAGCGCCCCCGTCAAAGCCTTAGCGTGAGGCCCTTATTCGCGCTCTGCGCGCCGTTGACGGAGAACGACCATGCCCGACTACAAGGCTCCCTTGCGCGATATGCGCTTTCTGCTCGATGAAGTTTTCGACTTTCCCGCCAGCTATGCCGCCCAGGGCGCCAGCGATGCGACGCCGGACATGGTTTCGGCGATTCTCGAGGAAGGCGCCAAGTTCTGCGAGCAGGTACTGGCGCCGCTGAACCGCTCTGGCGACGAGGAAGAGTGCCAGTTCAACGAGGGTGTGGTGACGACCCCCACAGGCTTCAAGGAAGCCTTCGCCCAGTACGCCGAAGGCGGCTGGATGGGCCTGTCCACCGACCCCACATATGGCGGGCAGGGCCTGCCGCAGTCGCTCGGCCTGATCGTCAGCGAAATGGTCGCGTCGGCCAATCAGTCCTGGGCCATGTATCCCGGCCTGACCCACGGCGCCATGTCGGCGATCCATGCGCACGGCAGCGAGGAGCAGAAGCAGACCTACCTGACCCGCATGACCGAAGGGCGCTGGACCGGCACCATGTGCCTGACCGAAGCCCACTGCGGCACTGACCTGGGCATCATCAAGACCCGTGCCGTGCCCCAGGCCGATGGCAGCTATGCGATCAGCGGCAGCAAGATCTTCATCTCCGCCGGCGAGCACGACATGAGCGAGAACATCGTGCATCTGGTATTGGCCAAGCTGCCCGATGCGCCAGCCGGCACCAAAGGCATCTCGCTGTTTATCGTGCCCAAGTTCCTGCCGAATGGCGAAGGGGCGGCCGGCGAGCGTAACGCCGTGTCCTGCGGTTCGATCGAGCACAAGATGGGCATCAAGGCCTCGGCCACCTGCGTGATCAACTTCGATGGCGCCAGCGGTTTTCTGATCGGTGAGGCCAACAAGGGCCTCAACTGTATGTTCACCATGATGAACCACGCACGCCTGGGCACCGGCATGCAGGGCCTGTGTCTCGGTGAGGCGAGCTTTCAGGGCGCGCTGAAATACGCCAATGAGCGTCTGCAGATGCGTTCTTTGACTGGCCCGAAAGCGCCGGAAAAAGCCGCCGACCCGATCATCGTGCACCCCGACGTACGCCGCATGCTGTTGACCATGAAGGCGTTCAACGAGGGCAACCGCGCCCTGGCTTACTTCACCGCGCAGTTGCTCGACCAGGCGCACGCCGGGGAAAGCGAAGAACAGCGCCACGAAGCGGAAAACCTGCTGGCCTTGCTCACCCCGATCTGCAAGGCATTCATGACCGAAACCGGTCTGGAGGCGACCAACCATGGCATGCAGGTATTCGGCGGCCACGGCTATATCCGCGAGTGGGGCATGGAGCAGCTGGTACGCGATTGCCGTATCGCACCAATCTATGAAGGCACCAACGGCATCCAGGCCCTCGATCTGCTCGGGCGCAAGGTCCTCGGCAGCCAGGGCCAGTTGCTGCGCGGTTTTACCAAGCAGGTGCATAAGTTCTGCGAGGCCGAAGCCGAGCATGCCCAGCTCAAGGGATATGTGGCGCAGTTGGCCGGATTGAACAGGCAGTGGGGCGAGTTGACCCAGAAACTGGGAATGGCGGCGATGAAGAACGCCGACGAGGTCGGTGCGGCATCGGTGGACTACCTGATGTATTCCGGCTATGTCATTCTTGGCTACTTCTGGTTGCGCATGGCCAAGGTCGCACAGGCCAGGCTTGATGCGGGTAGCGGTGATGCCGCCTTCTACCAGGCCAAGCTGGCGACCTGCGCGTTCTACTTCAAGCGCCTGTTGCCGCGCACCGCTGGTCATCTGGCCGCGGCCGAGGCTGGGAGCGAATGCATGATGAGCCTACCGGCCGAACATTTCGGTCTCTGACAGACGGTAATGGCCGGCCGCAAGCCCAATTGTGCGAGGCTTGTGGCTTTCTGTATTTTTAGAACCAGCTGTTAACAATTAGTCACTACGCGACCCTATGTCTCTGAAAAGTTCTTCGGTTAGACTTGGCAGCCTTACATCGCCTCTCTGTTAGTTCGTTCGAGGATTGCCCCATGGCTGACTACAAAGCTCCGTTGCGCGATATGCGCTTCGTACTGAATGAAGTGTTCGAAGTGTCCAAGCTATGGACCCAATTGCCCGCCCTGGCCGAAGTGGTGGATGAAGACACCGCCAATGCGATTCTGGAAGAGGCCGGTAAAATCACCGCCGGCATCGTCGCCCCGCTCAATCGCAGCGGCGACGAAGAAGGTTGCTCCTGGGAAGGCGGCGCGGTGAAGACCCCCGATGGTTTTCCGGCGGCCTATCAGGCCTATGCCGAGGGCGGCTGGGTCGGCGTCGGCGGCGATCCGCAGTTCGGCGGCATGGGCATGCCCAAGGTGATCTCCGCGCAAGTGGAAGAGATGGTCAACTCGGCCAACCTGTCGTTCGGCCTGTACCCGATGCTGACCGCGGGCGCCTGCCTGTCGATCAACGCCCACGCCAGCGAAGAGCTGAAGGAAAAATACCTGCCGAACATGTATGCCGGCACCTGGGCCGGGTCCATGTGCCTGACCGAGCCGCACGCCGGCACCGACCTGGGCATCATTCGCACCAAGGCCGAGCCCCAGGCCGACGGCAGCTACAAGATCAGCGGCACCAAGATCTTCATTACCGGCGGCGAGCACGACCTCACCGAGAACATCATCCACCTGGTGCTGGCCAAGCTGCCGGACGCACCGGCGGGCCCGAAAGGTATCTCGCTGTTCCTGGTGCCGAAGCTGATGGTCAACGAAGACGGCAGCCTGGGCGAGCACAATGCCCTGTCCTGCGGTTCGATCGAACACAAGATGGGCATCAAGGGCTCGGCGACCTGCGTGATGAACTTCGACGGCGCCACCGGCTGGATCGTCGACGCGCCGAACCGCGGTCTGGCGGCGATGTTCACCATGATGAACTACGAGCGTCTGGGCGTGGGTATCCAGGGCCTGTCGACCGGCGAACGCTCTTACCAGAGCGCCATCGAATACGCCCGCGAGCGGATCCAGAGCCGCGCGCCAACCGGTCCGGAAGCCAAGGACAAAGTCGCCGACCCGATCATCGTGCACCCTGATGTACGTCGCATGCTGCTGACCATGAAGGCGCTGAACGAAGGCGGTCGCGCGTTCTCCAGCTATGTCGCGATGCAACTCGACACCGCCAAGTACAGCGAAGACGCCAGCACCCGCAAGCGCGCCGAAAGCATGGTTGCGTTGTTGACTCCAGTGGCCAAGGCCTTCCTTACCGACCTCGGATTGGAAACCACCATCCACGGGCAGCAGGTGTTCGGCGGCCACGGCTTTATCCGCGAGTGGGGCCAGGAGCAACTGGTGCGCGATTGCCGCATCACCCAGATCTACGAAGGCACCAACGGCATCCAGGCACTCGATCTGGTCGGGCGTAAGGTGATCGGCAGCGGCGGGGCGTTCTACAAATACTTCGCCGACGAAATCAAAGCCTTTACCGACTCGGCCGACAGCAGCCTCGGTGAGTTCGTCGAGCCGCTGAAAGCCGCCATCGCCAACCTCGAGCAAATGACCGCCGACCTGCTGGAACGCGCCAAGGCCAACCCGAATGAAATTGGCGCGGCATCGGTCGAGTACCTGCACGTGTTCGGCTACACCGCCTACGCCTATATGTGGGCCCTGATGGCGCGGGCCGCGTTGGGCAAGGAAGCGCAGGACGACTTCTACGCCAGCAAGCTCGGTACCGCGCGCTTCTACTTCGCCCGCATCCTGCCGCGCATCCACTCGCTCAGCGCCTCGGTCAAGGCCGGCAGCGAAAGCCTCTACTTGCTGAACGCCGCGCAGTTCTAACGAGTCGAGCAGTAACCAAAAGCCCGCTGATGAATGCATTTGTCAGCGGGCTTTTTATTGGCTATGTCCCAATAGCGTGTTGCGTTTGGCTATCGCCCCTGAGCTTGAGACTGTCTGGACCCGCAAGGTGCGCCGTGCACACCAGTGCTTCGTCGCCTTCAGTGGTGCGCACGGAGCACCCTACCCGCTGTGTTCAAAGACTATTCGGCAATCAACCCCAGTTTCATAGACCTGTATCCCACATACATAGGGCACCAATCTCTGCTCACTTAGGTGAGTGAAATACTCCGCACGCGTTGAGCTTCGCTCAGTTGTGATTGTTACGGATAAGAACCCGAGGAGGGCAGCGGTGCTGCCAAGTTGCGGTTAAAGAACGTGGGTGGTTCAGCATATTCACGTTTTTTTGACGTCTCACCGCCTAGCATCGCTCGCCATATTAATCGACAGATTATCCAGTGGCACTCCACGGGGCGAAGTTACATGGCAGTAGGCAAGTGGCAGTTGGTTTCAGCGTTAACAACCAAGGCAATCGGCCCGACGCGTTTGCTGGTGTATGTGGCGCTGGCATTGGTGTTATTTTATAACGCCGCCGCTTGGCAGGCGTTGCACGGGCTAGTGCCGCTCGACAGTTTCAAAGCTGCGGTCTTTTATGCTTCTTTTGCGCTGTTTCTGCTGGCTTTTATCAGCTTGCTGCTGACCCTGGTGTCGTTCAAATACCTGCTCAAACCACTGCTTACTCTGTTGTTGTTGTGCTCAGCCAGTGCTGCCTATTTTATGGGCAGCTACGGTGTTTCGATTGATACCGTGATGGTGCAGAACATCTTCGAAACCAACCCTGACGAGGCCGGTGCGCTACTGAGTGTGCGGATGCTCGGTTACCTGCTGGTGCTCGGGGTGTTACCAGCAATCCTGATCTGGCGGGTGCCGGTTCGCTATCCACCCTTTTTCCGCGGCTTGCTGAATAAACTGGTGATGGTTGCCGCTTGCCTGGTGACCGTGGCGGTAATGGTCGGCAGTTTCTATTCCACCTACGCGCCGATTTTCCGCAATGAAGACAAACTGACCCATTACATCAATCCCACCAACTACATTTATGCTGTTAGCAAATACGCCAAGCAGCGTTTTGGCAGCAAAGAAAGCCTAGCGCTGCAACAGATTGGACTCGACAGTCAGATCGGGGGCCAACTGAAGGCGCGCCCGAAAAAGTCGCTGGTAATTTTTGTCGTCGGTGAAACCGCTCGCGCCGATCACTTTGCGCTCAACGGTTATGCCCGCGAGACCAATCCTGAACTTAAACAGCAGGACATTCTCAACTTTACGGCTGTGCATTCGTGCGGGACTTCGACTGCTGTTTCGGTGCCGTGCATGTTCTCGATCTTCCCACGCAAAGATTTCAGCGACAGGAAAGGCAAGACCCACGAAGGCGTCTTGGATGTGCTGCAGCGCGCCGGGATTAAGGTGTTTTGGCGTGACAACAACAGCGACTGCAAGGGCACGTGTTTACGCATCCCCAATGACGATGTAGCCAAGCGGAAAAATAGCCCGTTTTGTAATGACCGTCGCTGCCTTGATGAGGTGATGCTGGAGGATTTACAGGCCTATATCGATGCGTTGGACGACAACGCGATGATAGTTTTGCATGCCGATGGCAGCCATGGGCCAGAGTACTTTGACCGTTACCCTGACTCGTTCGAGCGTTTCAAACCGGTTTGCCAGACCAATCAGCTGAGCAGTTGCACGACTGAGGAGTTAGTGAACGTCTATGACAACACCATCCTCTATACCGATCATTTTTTAAGTCAGGTGATTGAGCTGCTTAAGCGCAATGCCGAGCAGCGCGATACGGCCATGATCTATGTCTCCGATCATGGCGAGTCCCTGGGGGAAAACGGTCTGTATCTTCACGCTGCACCTTATTCTATTGCCCCTGAATCGCAGACCCATGTGCCGATGATCATGTGGTTCTCGCCGACCGCTTATAGTCATTGGGGCATCGACAAGGGCTGCATGCAGGGCAAGCTGCATGACCCTGAACTCAGCCACGACAACATATTCCATTCTTTACTGGGCTTGTTCGCGGTGCAAAGCAGCGTTTACCAACCAAGCCTCGATATGTTTAGCAGTTGCCGGCCGCTTGGCGTGGTCAGTAATGGGTAGATATAGAGCGATATCGGCCCTTAATTGCTGTGCGCCGCTCTATGCCGCATGCAGCAGGCTGCAACGGCTCTGCCAGCCGCACGAATCGCTAACCACCTGATGCAGGAACGGGTTGGGCGCGTGCTGCCGCTGCGCCCAGTGCTCCAGTACGTAAAAGTCTTCCGGTCGGCGCGCGCCTCAGTACAGGTGCACCGGGTGAGCAAAGCCGCTGATGCGGCAGTGTTTGATCAGGCTGTACATCTGCGCTATGCCGGTGGGGTAGTCAGATTCAGACGAAGAACATCGCCACCCAACTCGTCGCCACCAACAACCTGGCGGGCCAGCTCAAGCACCGGCAACTCGCCGGGGGCCAGCACGCCATCCCAATGCAACACACGCTCTTCGATAGCCGGGCAAAAAAGGTCGCCCTATCCGTGTAGGTTATTGCTTACAAGGGCTGCTGGTTATCGCCACTACTGCCGCCCATGAAGTGTCGGTAACCTTCTGTCCATGGATGTAGCGCAGGAAGCGCAGAGCTATCAACACGGATACATATAGGATCGCCGCCAGGATGGTGCGCAGATTACGGATATCAGCACACAGTCTGCAAAAGCCCCGCGTCAGCGGGGTTTTCTTTTTTTGCCCCTCCCACTTTTCCCACCTTTAGCCTGGTCTCTACGACCTGTTGTGCGCTGCCCGCGGCGCTCTGCTGCGGCGGGCAAATAAAAATATTCAAGTTTTGCCGATTACCGCCGTCAGCTTGTGATAGCTCGTAATATTGCTGCTGTCTGGCAATGGATTGCGCTGATCAAAAGGATGTTTGAATGGCGCTGACACTCAATACCAACGTTTCCTCGCTCAGCATTCAGCGCAACCTGAATGAGAACGCGCGGGCGTTGGAAACTTCGATGCAGCGCTTGTCCACCGGCTACCGCATCAATAGCGCCAAGGACGATGCGGCGGGCCTGCAGATTGCCAATCGCCTGAGCAGCCAGATCAGCGGTATGCAGGTGGCCGTGCGCAATGCCAATGACGGAATCTCGCTGGCGCAGACCGCCGAGGGCGCGTTGCAGCAGTCGACGGTAATCCTGCAGCGCATGCGCGATCTGGCGCTGCAAGCGGCGAGTGGCGCCCGCGCGGGCAGTGAGCGCAGCGCCCTGCAGGAGGAAACCCTGCAGTTGCAGCAGGAGCTGAGCCGGATTGCCGAAACCACCAGCTTTGGCGGGCGCAAGCTGCTCGATGGCTCTTTCGGTTCGAAGGCATTTCAGGTTGGCGCCAGCGCGTTTGAAACGATCTCGGTTAGCCTGGGCAATTACAGCTCCGACACCTTGGGTGTGAACACCCACGATCTGGTCAATGGCACCGTCGGTGCCGCGTCGAGCGACCAGCTCGGCGGGTTGCTCGCGCAAAATGGCGCGATACCGGACAACCTGGTAACCGGCGAACTGAGCATCTACGGCCGTTACACCGCAACCTTCGCGGTCGAGGGCTCGGCCAACGCGGTCGCCAAAACCATCAATAAGCATTCTGAAAGCACCGGCGTGCTCGCCGATGCGCGCACCTTGGTGCAGTTGAGCGTTAGTGAAGACGACACCTACTCGTTCGATCTGTACGGGGCCAACACCGATGCGGTAAGCATTCACGCCAAAGTCGAAGATGGCGACCTCAGCCTGCTGGCCGAGGCCATCACCGCCAAGTCCGGCACGACCGGAATCAGCGCGCGGGTCGAGGAAGGCAAGCTGTGGCTGGTCAGCGAAGCGGGATACGACATCGCCATCGAGTCATTTCTCTCGGATAGCACCGGTACCGTCGATGTGCAGGGCTTCGACTACACCGGCGAGGAGGAACTGACCAGCTCATTGGCCACCTTGGACGACGGTTCGGCGCTACGGGCGATCGGCGTGGTGCGCTTGAGCAGCGCCAACGCATTCAGAACCCAGGTGGACGCCACGACCCTGAACGGTAGCCTGGCGGCCCAGGGCAGCACGCTGGAGAAAATCGAAGAAATCGACCTGTTGAGCGAGATTGGGGCGCAGACCGCGATCGGCGCGATCGACGGCGCATTGAGCCTGGTAGACAGCGCGCGTGCGCAACTGGGCGCCGTGCAGAACCGCTTCGAGTACAGCATCGCCAACCTGCAGAACGGCGCTGAAAACCTTTCCGCGGCGCGCAGCCGAATCCGCGATACCGACTATGCGGTGGAACTCTCGACGCTGGTGCGCCAGCAGATCCTGCAGCAAGCCGCCACCAGCCTGCTGGCTCAGGCCAACCAGCGACCGCAGGCGATCCTGACGCTGCTGCAGGGGTTGTGATTCCCCTCAGCCCCCGCGGGCGTGTTCCGGGCGGGGGCGTCATCCGGTAGTTTTTCGGCTACCATCGGCCTTTCTTCCCCTCGGACAAGGACTTCACCATGGCTGTCTCCACCCTGATTATTCTGGCCGTCCTGGCCGCTTTGATTTTCTACGTGATCGGCATCTACAACCAGTTGGTGAAGCTGCGTAACCGTTTCCAGAACGCCTTCGCGCAGATCGAAGTGCAACTCAAGCGCCGTTACGACCTGATCCCCAATCTGGTGGAAACCGCCAAGGGCTATCTGGCCCATGAGCGCGAAACCCTGGAGGCGGTGATCGCCGCACGCAACAGTGCGCTTGCCGGCCTCAAGGCCGCCGCGGCGCAGCCGGGCAGCCCGCAGGGCATGGCACAACTGGCCGGTGCCGAGGGTTTGCTGAGCGGCGCCATGGGCCGCCTCAATGTGGTGATGGAAGCCTACCCGGACCTCAAGGCGTCGCAGAACATGCAACAGCTCAGCGAAGAGTTGAGCACCACGGAAAACAAGGTCGCATTCGCTCGCCAGGCCTACAACGATGCGGTGATGACCTACAACACCTACAAGCAGGGCTTCCCGGCAGTGGTGCTGGCCGCCAGTTTCGGCCATGCCCAGGATGCCAGCCTGCTCGAATTCGCCGATAGCGCGGCGATTCAGGAAGCGCCGAAAGTGTCGTTCTAATTTAATCGGGACACGGGCCGCGCAATGAATTTCTTCGAGCAACAGGAGCGTGCCAAACGCCAGAGCGGCCGTTTGTTACTGCTGATGGTATTGGCGGTGCTCAGCCTGATCACCCTGATCAGCGTCGCCATCAGTCTGGCGCTGCGCATGCTGAACACCTACCAGGGCTATCAGAGCTATCCAGGCTACGGCGCTACCGGTGGGATCGACTGGATGCTGGTGGGCTATGTGGCCTTGGCGGTGGTGACCGTGGTGTCGCTTGGCAGCCTGTATAAAAGCATGCAGTTGAGCCGTGGTGGAAAGGTCGTGGCGCAGCGGCTCGGCGGGCGGCTGATCAACCTGGAACCGCAGACCTTCGAGGAGCGGCGGCTGCTCAATGTGGTCGAGGAAATGGCCCTCGCCGCGGGCACGCCGGTACCGGCGGTATACGTCCTCGACGAATTGTCGATCAACGCCTTCGCCGCTGGCCTGACGCCTCAGGACGCGGTGATCGGCATCACCCGCGGCGCGATCGAATTGCTCTCGCGGGACGAACTGCAGGGCGTTATCGCCCACGAATTCAGCCATATCTTTCATGGTGACATGCGCCTCAACACCCGTCTGGTCGCGGTGCTGCATGGCATTCTGTTGCTCGGCCTGATCGGCGGTTTCGTGCTGCGCAGCTTCAGTGGGCGCAGCAGTCGGTCGAGCCGCGACAATTCCGGCCTGGTGGTGTTGGCCATTGGCGGCACCTTGCTGGTGCTGGGCTACGCCGGCACCTTTTTCGGCAACCTGATCAAGGCCGCGGTCAGCCGCCAGCGCGAATTTCTCGCCGATGCCGCGGCGGTGCAGTACACCCGCAATCCCGACAGCATTGGCGGTGCATTGAAAAAGATCGGTGGCTTCCCCTTGGGCTCGCAGATCCAAGCCCGCAACGCCGCGGAGTTCAGCCACCTGTATTTCGGCCAAGGCCTCGGCGTGGCCCTGAGCGGCTGGCTGGCCACGCATCCGCCGTTGGCCGAACGTATTCGCAGGGTTGATCCGGGTTGGGATGGGCAGTTTCCCGCCGTTAAGCTCAATCAAGCGCCGGCGTCTGATGCGCAAGCCCCCGGGGCGCCTGGCGAGGCCGAGGTCGCTGGCAGTTGGGATCGACAGATGGCCGGTCTGGAAGTGGCCGCCGGCTTCTCTCCCGCGGCGCTGACGCAATCCATTGCGGCCATTGGTGAGCCGCAGCCGGCGCATCTGCAGCAGGCGCGCAATGCTTTGCAGCAGATACCGGAGCCCCTGAAAGCCGCCGCGCATAGCTGCGAGGGCGGCCAGGCGCTGGCCTATGGCCTGATGCTCGACCGCGAGTCCGGCGCACGGCAGCGGCAGCTGGACCTGCTGCGTCCGCAGTTGCAAGCAGAGGTCGCCACCGCTCTGGAGGCACTCGATAGCGCGCTGGTCGAGCTTGGTGAGGGGCTGCGTCTGCCCTTGCTGGAGTTGACGATCCCCGCCTTGAAGCAACTGAGCAAATCGCAATGGGCACTGCTGCAGCGCAACCTGATCATGCTGGCCAAGGCCGACCGCAAGATCGATCTGCTGGAGTGGACGCTGCTGCGCATCCTGCAACGCAATATCGAGGGCGCGCGCCCGCTCAATGGCAAATACCACCTGCTGGAACTGGCCGACGAGAGCGCATTGCTGCTGTCCGCTCTGGCCCATGCCGGCCACGCGCAGCCGGAGCAGGCGGCACAGGCCTTCGCCAGTGCGCGCATGGCATTGCCGTTCGATCACCTGGCCTTTGCCGATGACGGCATGCCCAACATGCAGGCGCTGGACCAGGCCCTGGGTCGCCTGAATCAGATGTGGCCGCTGCAAAAGCCGCGGCTGCTCAAGGCCATGGCCTGTTGTATCGAGCACGATGGCCAAGTCACCGCCACCGAGGCCGAGCTGCTGCGCGCGGTCGCCGATATGCTCGACTGCCCGATGCCGCCGCTGCTGGCGGATTAACCAGCCACCGCAACACCGCGCCAGGGACCAGCGGGTTGTGCTGGGTCGTAATGAAATGGCGCTGTTTGTTCGCGGCGCTAAGGCCTGTAGGCGTGAAAAAAAGCAGCCGGGCCAAGGCGGCCCGGCCGTTCACGTAACGGATCAGCTGTTCAGGCGAGCGCGCAGGCCGGTGGCTGCCGGCAGAAACAGCGCCGGGTCCATGGGCTTAGGTGCGCGCACCAGCGGGCGGAAGTCCATGCGCGCGAGGATGTCGCGCTCCAGGTCGACGCCGGGGGCGATCTCGATCAGCTCCAGACCCTCGCCGGTTAGGCGGAACACGCAGCGCTCGGTGATATACAGCACCGGCTGGCCGCGCTCGGCGGCGAGCTTGCCGGAGAAGGTGCGGTGTTCGACCGTGGCGACGAACTTGCGCAGCTCGCCATCGCGCACAATGCGCAATGCGCCGTTTTCGATACGGATATCCTGCGGCCCCGCGCTGAACGTGCCGACGAACACCACGGCCTTGGCGCTCTGGCTGATATTGATAAAGCCGCCCGCGCCAGCCAGGCGCGAGCCGAACCTGGAAACGTTGAGGTTGCCCGCCGCATCCGCCTGGGCCAGGCCGAGAAACGCCAGATCCAATCCGCCGCCGTCGTAGAAATCGAACTGGTAGGGCTGGTCGAGCAGTGCGCTGTGGTTGCTTGCCGCGCCAAAATCCAGACCCGAAGCGGGGATGCCACCGATCACCCCGGGCTCGGCGGTCAGGGTCAGCAGGTCGATCACGCCTTCCTCGGCGGCCACCGCCGCCACGCCTTCGGGCATGCCGATGCCCAGGTTGACCACCGCGCCGGGTCGCAGCTCCAGTGCGGCGCGGCGGGCGATCAGCTTGCGCACATCCAGCGGCAGCGGCGCCAGGCTGTCCGCCGGTACGCGAATTTCGGCGGCGAAGGCCGAGTTGTACGCGGTGGCGAAGGTCTGCTGGTGGTTCTGCGGTTCGGCGACCACCACGCAGTCGACCAGCATGCCGGGGATCTTCACCTCACGCGCGTTCAGCGAACCGCGCTCGACGATGCGCTCGACCTGGGCGATCACTAGGCCGCCGGAGTTGTGCGCGGCCATGGCGATGGCCAGGCTCTCGATGGTCAAGGCCTCGCGCTCGAACGACAGATTGCCGTCCGCATCGGCGCTGGTGGCGCGGACGATGCCGACGTGAATTGGAAAGGTCGGATAGAACAGGTAATCCTCGCCATCGATCGGCATGCGTCGCACCAGTTCGGTGGTGGTGCAGGCGTTGAGCTTGCCGCCGCCGAACTCGGGGTCGACGAAGGTACCCAGGCCGATCCTCGACAGCTGGCCCGGCTTGCCCGCGGCGATATCGCGGAACAGCTGCGAAATCACCCCTTGCGGCAGGTTGTAGGCCTCGATGCGGTTTTCCACCGCCAGCCTCTGCAGCCCCGGCACCAGGCCCCAATGGCCACCGATCACCCGGCGCACCAAACCTTCATGGGCCAGGTGATTGAGGCCGCGACCCTTGCCGTCGCCCTGGCCGGCGGCATACACCAGGGTCAGACCCTGCGGCGCATGCTCGGCGAGAAAGCGCTGCTCCAGGGCGATGGCGATTTCCTCGGCGAAACCGATACCGACGAAACCGCCGGTGGCGAGGTTGGCGTTATCGCCGATGCGCGCCACCGCGGCGGCGGCGCTCATGATCTTGCTCATAGCGGGTACTCGTTGAAAACCAGGGGGCTGTAGGAGCGGACTTGTCCGCGAAAATCTCGGCGCAAAGCGCTCCCGCCAGACTCGATATCAGGCAGCAGGATGGGTCGGGCCGCATAGGTCGGGCGCCCGCAAATTGATCTGCTGCCAGCAGAACAAACGCGCCGTAACCCATCCGCGGTGATCAGAAACTGCCGAACAGCGTGCCTAGCGTAATCACCACCGCCAGCGCCACCATCGGGAACGCCACGGTGTTGACGAAGATGAATTTGTACGACTCGCGGTGGGTCAGCTTGCAGATCGCCAACAGCGAGATCACCGCGCCGTTGTGCGGCAGGGTGTCCATGCAGCCCGAGGCCATGGCGGCGACGCGGTGCAGCAGCTCCGGGCTGATCCCGGCGGTAGTGGCCAGGGTCAGGTACTGCTCGCCCAGGGTCTTCAGCGCAATCGACATGCCGCCCGACGCCGAGCCGGTGATGCCGGCGAGGATATTCACCGCCACGGCCTCGGAAATCAGTGGGTTGCTGGACACGCCGAGCACCAGATCGCGGATGATCACGAAGCCGGCCAGGGAGGCGATCACGGTGCCGTAACCGACTTCCGCGGCGGTATTGAGGATCGGCAGCATGGAGCCGAAGGCGCCGTCGTTGACGGTCTTCTTCAGGTCCATCCAGCGCTGCCAATGCAACGCGATCAGCAGCAGGATGGCCGCGCTCAGGGCGACGATGATCGCCCAGATGCCGATCAGCGACTTGGCGTCCTGCAGGCCGCCGAACTCCGGCTTGGCCAGGTAGCTGGCGTCGATATTCGGCAGGATCTGCTTGGCCATCAGGTAGTTCAGGCCGATCACCAGCAGGATCGGCAGCAACGCCAGCCAGAAGCCCGGCGTGTTGCCTTGCTCCTGGGTTACCGGGTCGTCGCGGTGCTCGCCGTAACCTTCACCGGCGGCCTGCAACTTGCGCGCCTGGGCGCTCAGCCACCAGGTGCCGAGGCCGAACATGATCAAGCCGGCGATCACTCCCAGGCCCGGCGCGGCGAAAGCATCGGTGCCGAAGAAGGGGTTGGGAATGGCGTTCTGAATCGCCGGCGTGCCGGGCAGGGCGGTCATGGTGAAGGTGAAGGAGCCGAGGGCGATGGCGCCGGGGATCAAGCGCTTGGCAATCCCCGCTTCGCGAAACAGCGCCGCGCCTATCGGATACACCGCGAACGCCACCACGAACAACGACACGCCGCCGTAGGTAAGAATGCCGCACGCCAGGACGATGGCCAGCACCGCCCGCTGGCTGCCGACCTTGGCGACGATGCCATGGGCAATCGCCCGCGCCGAGCCGGAGTCGTCCATCAGCTTGCCGAACAGCGCGCCGAGCAGAAACAGCGGGAAGAACTGGATGACGTAGCCACCCATGGCCTTCATAAAGATCTGGGTGTAGGTCGGCAGCAGCATGGCGACTTCGCCGGAAAACAGCAGCGCGAGCAAGGCAAGTAGCGGGGCGAGGATCAGCACGTTGATGCCGCGGTAAGCGAGGTACATCAACAGCGCCAGGGAAATCAGAATACCGAGGGTACCCATGGTTGGTTCCTTTTGTTGTTGTTTTAGGCAGCGCTCTGCGGCGACGCCGATAAGCTTGCTGGTTAGTCAGGCAACTGAGAGCAAGCGTTGAACAGACTAGAGCGAAAGCCGTGCCAGGCCGACCCAAGATTTTCTTCGAACGCCTTGGCAGGCCTCTACTGCACGGCCTGCGGCAATTATCGGATGGCCGGGGAGGAGGTATGGAGCTGAGCAGGACTGTCTTGGCTTCTGGAATGTGTCCAGAAATATGGATAAGAAAGATCACAAATAGTCCAGGAGTCTGGACTTTCGTTTGGGTTAATTGCAGCTCGTGCGGGCTTAGCGGCACAGCGACTAAAAACTCGCCGCTAAAGCGCCTCCCACACGGTTGGGTTGGTGATGCACGACTGGTTTTGCCCTTGTAGCCCGGATGAAATCCGGGGAGTGCGCGTTTATGCACTACTCCCCGGATTACCTCCTGGCTATAAGCCTGACGTAGACCGTGGGAGGGGCTTTAGCCGCGAAAACAGCTGTCGAAAGCTCGTCGCTAAAGCGCATCCCACACCGTTGCGCCCCGGCAAATCAGTCGTGCTTGCCCAACCCATGCAACGCCAGCTTGGCATACAGGCCGGCGCGGGAAATGCCCAGGCGTTCAGCGGCCTGTTGACGATTGCCGGCGCTGGCCTGCAGCGCATCGACCAATGCCTGGCGCTCGGCCTGCGCCAACTGCTCGGCCAGGGGCTGCGCGGTGCTGGCGGGCTGTGCTGCGGGGTTGTGCGCGGGCGGCGTCACCGGATCGACCAGCAGCGCCCGCAGGGCTTCGCCATCCAGTTGTCCGTCGCCGGCCAATTGCGCACGTTCCAGCAGGTTGCGTAGTTCACGCACATTGCCGCGCCAGGGTTGGCCGCTCAGCAGCTCCAGGGCCTCGGCGCTCAACTCCAGCGGCGGCTGCCCGGAGCGGTTGGCGATATCGTCGAGCAAATGCTCCACCAGCGCCGGAATATCGGCCTGACGTTCGCGCAGCGGCGGCACCTGCAGCGCCAGCACATTCAGGCGGTAATACAGATCGTCGCGGAACTGCCCAGCGGCGACCTTGGCCTCCAGATCGATATGGGTGGCGGCGATCACCCGCACATTCAGCGGCTTGACCTGATTCGAGCCCAGCGGCTCGACCTCCTGCTCCTGCAACACGCGCAGCAACTTGGCCTGCAACGCCAGCGGCAGGTCGCCGATCTCGTCGAGAAACAGCGTGCCGCCATTGGCCACCTCGAACTTGCCGATCCGGCCCTTGCGATCGGCGCCGGTAAAGGCGCCGGGCGCGGTGCCGAACAGCTCGGCCTCGACCAGGGTCTCTGGAATCGCCGCCACATTCACCGCGACAAAAGGCCCGTTGGCCCGTGGCGACAGGTTATGAATGCCCTGCGCCAGCAGCTCCTTGCCGGTGCCGGTTTCGCCGCGCAGCAGCACGGTCGCATCCAGCTGCGCGGCACGTCGGGCCAGCCGCTTCACCTCGGCGGCCGCCGCACTGGCGCCGATAAAACCGGCGATGGTGTAGCGGGCGCGGCGCGCTTTGGCCAGCTCGTTCTGGGTGGCGAGCAGCTGGCTTTGCAGGCTGTTGTATTTGGCCATTAATGGCTGCAAATGGCGGGCGCGATCGAACAACACGAAACCCAGCGCACCGACCAGAGTGCCGTCCTCGTCGCGCAGCGGAATTCGCGTGACCACGAAATGCTCGCCACCAAAGGCCATCAGGTCGAGCATGCTCGGCTGGCCGCTTTCTACCACCTCGCGCAGCTTGCTCGCCGGCAACACCCGCTCGATCTCCTGGCCGAGCACGCTGCGCGGGTCGCTGATGCCGACCTTCTCCGCATACTTGTCATTGATCCAGACAATTCGCGCCTGCCGGTTGACCGCAATGGTGCCCTCGCACTGCGCGTTCAGGTGGTCGAACAGCAAAGGCATGGCCACCGCGCGAAAGCGCTCGGGCGAGACCCCGACGATAAGGCCGTGTTGATCGAGATCAGCGCGAGAAATCGCCATGGCAGCAAGGTTCCGGATAAAAAGTGCGACCGATTATGGCCAGCGCCGCACAAACGATACAAGGAACCGCTGGCGAACCTGAGCGGTCGATTTTCTATGCATGCCTGATTTATCCCAAGAAAGGAGAACGCCCATGGACCTGGTCCGTATTCTGATCGCCATCCTCTTGCCGCCAGTTGGCGTGTTTCTACAAGTCGGCTTCGCCGGCGCCTTCTGGCTGAACATCCTGCTGACCCTGCTCGGCTACATCCCCGGCATCGTGCATGCGGTGTATATCATCGCCAAGCGTTGAGCTTTGCCCGTAACGCACGCAACCAAAAGCCGCGCACTTACCAAGCCGACTCACGTGCTTGGGTGCCAGTATCCGCTTTGATTTTTTTCTATGGTTCTGTATACGTGACATTGAATATCACTTGTCTCGTATACAGAACATGGATCATGCCCTTATAACCGTGCGCCTTGGCGAGCAGCTTCGGCAGCGTCGCCTTAATCGCGGGCTGACCCAGGCCAAGCTGGCGGCCCTGGCCGGCATCACCCGGCAAAAGGTCATCGCCATCGAGAAGGGCGACCTCTCGGTGGGTATGCTGGCCTATGCGCGGGCCCTGGCAGCCCTCGACTGTGAGCTCGAGGTTGTACCCGCAAGAATGCCCACGCTGGACGAAATCCAAGGCGTGTTCGACTGCTGACTGTCGTGTTACAGGCTGCAAGGGCTTCGCTCAGGTGTGGTGTGTGATGTGGCGTGGCCAGAAGAAGTGATCCGCAAGCAATTGAATGCGTTGGCACAGATACTCTAAAAGAGCGTTTTCGTGATTAAGCACTTTGGTGGGCATGGTGAATATCCCGGTCAGTTGAGCGACGGTAAGATTTGCCCTGGCAACGTTGGCATGGAGCTGGGGCGGGCCATTCGGTCTGAGACCGGCCTACTGTTTCCTCCTAGCTCATGAAAAAAATTATCGTTTTAACCATTCTTGGTCTGCTTGCCGTGCTCTATGTCGGCTACTACGAATCTCTGGACGATGCAGAAGTGAACAAGGTCTTCTTTATCAAGAAGTCCCCCACGTTGCAGGTAAAGTTCAGACATCTATTCGCCAACGACGCTGACGACAAACCTCTGGCAAAGCTGACAGCCGAGCAGCGTGAGCAGGTAATTGATTACTGCAAATACCGCCTCGGCATCGAAACAGAGTTGAAAAGCCAGGAAGAATTGGAGGCATGCAAGACGCGGTAAGCGGTATCGATGGGGGCTGCGGCATTTGCTCTTGGCCATGTGATCAGTGGGGGCAGAGTCATTGAGTTTTGACGCTAAAGCCGAGGATCAATGACACTGACCCCATTGATTGACGTGGTGGAAGTGTCGCCGCTCTACGACCGCGCCGAAGTCACCGCCCTGGCCGGGGCGACTGTGGCGATGGAGCTGGTGTGCCCGTATGGGGCGCGGCATAAGTTGGGCGAGCGCTGAGTGCGCAGCCCGGATGAAATCCGAGGCTGGCGCTAGATAGGGCGGACCAGTCCTAACCTCTGATCATGATCGCCGCGATGATCAGGCACGCCACAATCGCCAATATGGCGAAGCCCCTGATCATTGATCGCTTGCTAGCTGCTTCGCTGATACTGGCGTTTTCCTGTGGCTGCAGGTTGTGCACCGGCTCGGCCTCGACCGGTTGCGCGTAGACGGAGGTATCTTCGGGTAACTGGCGGCGGGGTGAGGGGCGTCGCGCGGGTTCTGCTGCCTCCGGCTCGGCTTCCTCTGCCATGAACTCACTGTCGCAGTAGCTTTCCAGCACCTGCAGTTGTTGGTCTGCGCCTATGGTGAGCACCTCCAATTTGCAGCTTACTTCGAGGTTGATCATCAGCGAGCGGTCGCTTGCGTCCTTGCTCGATTGAACCCTCTGCCATTCGCGGCGCATTTCCTCATGCGCCAGGGCCTCCCATATCTGCTCCAGTGCCGGCAGGTCGAGATGGTCCGGCAGCAAAATGTTCTGCGTACCTGCCAGCTTAAGGCCGCGCATCGCGTTACCGAAGGCCGGCTGATAGGTCTCGGGGTTGAGCATGAATTGCGCGCTGTAGTGCAGCCCGCTGCCGATAACCAGGCGTACCCGTTCCCATTCCTGCTGGCGTGTGGACAGATCGGGTTGGTCGACCTCGAGCGCACGCTGGCGCAGCAGGCGAAGCATCAAGGACAGGATGTCGTAAGCGATGCCGTATGCCGGCTGCGCTTCGTCCAGTTGCAGGTCGCCGAGCAGGATTTCACAGCGCTGTTGCGGCAGGCCGGCCAGCTCTTCGAGCTTGAGCTGCTCCTGATAGGCGTCCAGGCGGCTCGGGTAATTCAGGGTTTGGCTATCGGCGAAAGCCGGGGTCAGAGTGATGGCCATGCCTGGCAGCAGGGCACAGGTCAGTTGCATGGGGTGTTCCATGCCGGACTCCTGCAGCCTGGCAAGGGCATTGGCCATGGCGTCGACCGGTTTCAGGCGTTGGTGCAGTTCCTCTATCCCCACGCAGCCTGGCTCGTTGGCGACCAGCAGCAGATTGCCTATGGCCATGCCGGGCACTACCTGGTGCTCGCTCAGCTCAAGGTCTGGTTGCTCGTCGCCTAAATTAAGGATGCCGCCTGAGTACAGCTGCACATGGGCTTTCAGTCCGTACAGCAGGGGCTCGACATCGCGGGGATGTTTGATCCGTTCGGGGTGCTGGTCTATCAGTGCCTGGCGCACCAGAAAACCGGCCAGCCTTAGGAGGTTTTCCGCGTGTTCGGGCTGGCCATCAATTTCCAGGGTCAGGTCCGACCAGGCCAGAAACGGCAGATCGCCTTCCACGGGATGAGAACAGAAAACCAGCGGAGTGGGAGCAGGTAGGCTCATGGGCAACAGTCCTTGTCTGTGAAAGAGACGCACCATGCCAGTCCGGCCCGGTGCAGGCAACCACTGCGGCGCCTGGGCGTGACGATGTACCTATAAAAAAGGAGGGCACATCGGGCTAATGTCAGTCAGTTAATCTGACTGGCATTTTTCCTTTCTGATCGGATACTTCGAGGCACACGTGTGGTCTGCAACCCGAGGGGCTATCCGGGAGAGGAGACTGGTTTTCGCCCGGATTTGATCGATCTCTAGCCAACGGTTGCGCACCAATCATTCAGTGACTTTGAGCTTGTAGACGCGACTTGCTCTATGGCCGGCGCACTGAGTGCCGTAAATACCCGCAGACATGTGCACTTCATAAATACCCGCCTTGAGTGGCGTGCCTGTGATGTGACCATGTGAGTCGCGATCTTGATGCTCGACCCATAGCCCTTCAGGCAGAGCATATGCTTCGCTCACATAGATCCCATGAGCTGGCGTCGAGGTGTTGATCACTTCGAGTTGCACGCTATAGGGCTTGCCCGCTATGGCTACGGGCAGGCTCTCTGGGAGTAGCTCAGGTTCGGGCTGCATGGCGCAGCTTGCCAGCGTGTTTCCAAAGATGCCGGCTTCACAGCCCGCCAGAGGAAGCATCAAGCAGAGGGCGAAAAGTAGTTTGCGCCGCATATTTGTCTTCTTCCTAATCATGGGATTCGGCTGAATACGATCCCGCCGAATGCGTCCATGAGGAGCTGTTTGACCGTGTAGCCCCGCGTGACTTGGTGCATGGACTGTCCCCAGGAGAACATCTTGGAGTTGATGATGACTTCAACCGGCAAGGTAGTCTGGTCGACCGCGCCGCTTTGAGCTTGCTCCCAGGTAATCCAATGGTTTTTTCCGACTCCAGCCCCGCCTTTCACCATACGAGGCGGAAGCCAGTTACATGATGCTGGCTATCTGCCCGATAACCGAAGGATTGTGTTGGAAGGGGGGCTTCGCTGCTTTATCCTGCCGAGGGAGTGTTTCCTACTCGGGCGGTCCGCTGACTTGAAGCGACCTGCAGTGCCTATTCATTATCCTTTGGCTTTATGCGACTTACTCTTGACCCCAAGCGGGATATCGACGCCGCGCTGCTGTGCTATCGCCGTTTGTTTGGCGTGCTGGCCCTGTTCAGTGGTGTGATCAACCTGCTGATGCTGGTGCCTTCGATCTACATGATGCAGGTGTTCGATCGGGTTCTGACCAGCCGCAATGAAACCACATTATTGATGCTGACACTGATATTGCTCGGGCTTTATCTGCTAAGCAGCACCTTGGAGTGGGTGCGTGGTCAGGTGATGATCAAAATGAGCGCGGGCATCGACGCGCAACTCGGCGAACGGGTGTTCGGCGCTGCGTTCGAACGCAGCCTGAAAGAGCACAGCGCCAACCCGGCGCAGGTGCTCAGCGATCTGACGAGCATTCGCCAATGTGTCACCGGTCAGGGCCTGATCGCCTTGTTCGATGCTCCCTGGCTACCTATCTATTTGGTTGTCGCGTTTCTCTTTCATCCCTGGTTGGGATTGTTCACTTCGTTGGGCGCGAGCATCCTGATCGCATTGGCGGTGTGGAACGAACTGGCGACGCGCAATGGGCTGGCGAATGCCAATCAACTGGCCGTGGTCTCGGCCAATTACGTGAACAGTACCCTGCAGAATGCCGAGGTCATTCAAGCGATGGGCATGCTGAGTGCTCTGCGCCGTCGTTGGTTTTCCTTGCAGCAGCGTATCGTTTCGATTCAGGCGGATGTCAGTGGACGCAGCGCGCGGATTTCAGCCATGAGCCGTTTCGTGCGAATGACTTGGCAATCACTATCTCTAGGGCTTGGCGCGGTGTTGGTGCTGGAGAACCAGATATCTGCTGGGGTGATGATTGCCGTATCGGTGCTGCTGGGGCGAGCTATGGCGCCGGTTGAGCAACTCATCGGGTCGTGGCGGCAGTTGGGCAGTGCCAAGAGCAGCTACCAGCGCCTGAGTCACCTGCTCGATGAGTACCCCGAGATCCAGCCGCGCATGGCTTTGCCGGCACCAACTGGCGCGATAAGTGTTGATCAGTTATGGGTCATTCCGCCTGGCGCCCAGCAGGCTGCAGTGAGCGGCGTGACTATTGCCTTAACCAAAGGTGAAGTGTTGGCGGTGATCGGGCCTAGTGCGTCCGGCAAGTCTTCCTTAGTACGTGCCATGGTTGGTATTTGGTCGGCGAGTCGCGGTTCGGTGAGGCTGGACGGTGCCGAAGTCGGACAGTGGTCGTGTGAGGCGCTTGGCCCTTTTTTGGGTTATCTGCCTCAGGACATTGAGCTTTTCGACGGCAGTATCGCGGAAAACATTGCGCGCTTTGGCGAGGTTGATCCCGCTAAGGTGATCGAAGCTGCACGTCTGGCTGGCATTCACGAGATGGTGTTGCGGTTTCCCAAGGGTTACGACACGCCTTTAGGTATCGGGGGGTTGGGGCTGTCCGGTGGGCAGAAACAGCGTATCGGCTTGGCCCGCGCGCTTTACCGTCAGCCTGTGCTGGTGGTGCTGGATGAGCCCAACTCAAATCTGGATGAAGCGGGCGAGTTGGCTCTGGTTCGAGCGATAAACGCGCTGAAAGCCGCAGGTTCAACCGTGGTGCTGGTTACTCATAGGCCTAGCATCCTTGGCGTGGTCGATAAATTGCTGCTTCTAACCGACGGGGCGCAAAAATTATTCGGTCCGCGGGATCAGGTATTGAAGGCTCTTTTGCCGCCGACAGGCCCGCCCAATGCAACCGGCGCCAGCGGCAACCAGGGAGCCTGAGGCAACGATGACGACCATGTACATTCAGCAGCAGGAAGACTTGCCAGTTTCTGCCCCAGACACCGATGCCTCGGGTATTGCTCGTTTCGGCCTATGGCTATTAGTGCTGGGGTTTGGCGGTTTTCTGCTCTGGGCCGGTCTGGCGCCACTCGATCAGGGTGTGGTCGGCAGCGGTACTGTAGTGGTATCCGGCGAGCGAAAGATTGTGCAGTCGCTATTTGGGGGAGGGATTGAGCGCATTCTGGTGCGCGAAGGCGAAGTGGTGCATCAGGGACAGGTGCTGGTGCAGCTCAATACCGTCCAGGCGCAGTCGCAGCTTGATGTCGTGCAGGGTCAGTGGTTGAGCGCGCGTAGTGTCGAGGCTCGGTTGATTGCTGAGCGCCTCGCTCGTGACAGTATTGAATGGCCGCAGGATTTGCTGGCTAAAGCGACCGACCCGCGTGCGCGAGCCGCAATGGAGTTGCAGGGGCACCTGTTCGCGACGCGCAGTGCCGAGCTGGCCAGTCGGCAACAAATTCTCCAGCATGAGGAGGCTGCGCTAGCAGAGCAGTTGATCGGTTTTCAGGAGATCAAGCGCAGCCATGAAACCCAGCTGAAATATCAACAACAAGAGCTCAAGGGACTGCGCGAACTGGCGCGTGAAGGTTATGTACCGCGTAACCGTCAGTTTGAGGCGGAGCGCAACGCGGCCCAGCTGGGAGCGCAACTGGCTTCGACGATTTCAGATATTGGGCGTACGCGGCAGGCAATAAACGAGAGCAAGCTGAAAGTCTTGCAGCAAGTCCAAGCGTTTCGCAGTGAGGTGGAGTCGCAGCTGACTCAGGTATCTGCCGAGACTGCTAGCCTGAGCGAGCGGATCAAAGCGCTCGATTTCGAAGTGCGCAACGGTTCGATTTTGGCTCCAGTCGCTGGTCAGGTGATGGGGTTGGCGGTGCATACGGTAGGGGGCGTGACGCCTGCGGGCCAACGCTTGATGGATATAGTGCCGCAAGGGTCGGCTTGGGTGATCAAGGCGCAATTTCCACCGATGATGGCCGACCGGCTTAAATACGGATTACCAGTCGATGTTCGTTTCGCGTCACTGCAGCGGGTCAAGACGCCAGTCTTGACCGGGAAGGTGTCGACCGTATCGGCCGACCAGTTGATCGACGAACATTCGCGGTTACCTTACTTTTCAGTGGAGGTGACAGTCAGCCCTGATGCAATTGTTGAACTTCGCGAAGCCGGGCTTGATGTAAAGCCAGGTATGCAGGCCGAGGTGATCGTCAAGACTGGCGAGCGCACGCTAATGAACTATTTGATGCGACCCATTGCTGAGCGTCTTGTCGGAGCCTTTAAGGAAGAATGATGGTGCGCGGATGGATTGTCTTGCTCGCCCTGTTTGGGTCGAACGCCCTTTGGGCTAACGATTCAGCTCTATCTCTGGTCGATCTCTACGAGGCCTCCCGGCAAAACGACGCGAATTATCAGGTCGCCGTGCATAACTACCAAGCATCTCAGCAGGAGGAGGCGATTGGCAGGGGTGGCCTTTTACCCCGTATGAGCATCAGCTCTCGTTTTGGACGTGGCGGTCTGCTGGATGGGGAGGCCCAGCAAGGTAATCAGAGTGACCAGTTCAGCGCAGATATGGCCACTCTGGCCATCAGTCAGCCGCTATACGATCAAGGACGTTGGGCCCTCTATGAGCAATCCAAATCCCGCGGCGAATTGGGGGCGGTACAGTACGAGATTGCCAACCAACAGCTCTTCGACCGGGTGATCGAGTCCTATTTCGACGTCGCTCGGATAAAGAATGAACTGAAGCTCACGAGCCAGCAGACATCCTCGATCGAAGCTCTGGTCAAACAGACTAAGCGGTTGTTCGAGGCGGGTGAAGGCACTATCACCGATACAGACGAGGCCCAGGCACGGCTGGATTTGATTCGAGTCCGGGAGATCGAGCTACAAGCCCAGCACCATGCTGCGCTGCGCAAGCTGGCGGGGCGCAGCGGTATTGCTGTGGCGCGGATATTCGACATGCGAGAGCAAGTGCCGACTTTGAACCCAATGGCCAGTGAGAAGAATCTTGATTACTGGTTGCGTCAGGCACGTGATTCGAGTCCGCTATTGGGCAGTCGGCGCGCTTCGGTCCTGCTGGCTGAGGCTGACCTTAAATTGCAGAAGGCAGGCCATCACCCCACGCTGGCTCTAACCGGACAGCTCGCCCATACCGAGAAGAGCGATCTCAACGAATTCTCCCAACGACAGTCCACTTACTATGTAGGGCTGCTGCTCGATATTCCTTTGTACCAGGGAGGTGCAGTCAGTGCCTCGGTCGAAAAAGCCCATTCAGCGCTCTATAGCGCTCAGTCGGAATACGACGCCGAACAACAGCGGCTGATCGAAGGTGTCGAGCTCGACTATCTAGGCGTGGTGAGTGGATTTGAGAAGAGCAAGGCGCTTTTGACAGCGGTACAGTCCAACCAGCGGGCATTGCAGTCCGCAGAAAAAGGCTACCAGGCTGGCGTTCGATCAACGGTGGAAATTCTTGATGCGCAACAGCGATTGTTTGCGGCGAAACGCGACCTGCTCGACGCCAAGCTGGCGATGCTGCAAAGCTACGTCCATTTGCATACCCGCACCGGACAGATGAACCCCGCGGTATTGCGAGAGGTTCAGGCGTTGTTCTAGAGCAACCTCTATCGCTCTGAGGAGCTGACAGAGGTCACATCATGGGGCGATCAGGCAATCAGATCGGTGCTGCTCAGTGAAGCCACGCCCAGCAACTGAATTTCAAATTCGGCGCTCGCATCGGCATTGGTGCTGCCGTAAAGAATACCATCGGCGAAGCGTAGCTCTCCGGCCGCATTAGTGCTGCTAAATGCGGCCGAGCCAATAAAATTAAAGGCATCGTTAGTTATTGTTGAGGCATCAGCATCAAGAGTTGATAGGTCAATCTGGTCGCCTTCACTGGAGTTGAAATCGCCGATTACATCACGTAACGAGTTCAGTCCCATTTCAAGCAAGGCGTTGAAGTCGAATCGGTCTGCGCCCGAACCACCATAGATCGTATCTGTGCCGAGACCGCCGATCAGTAAATCATTACCGTCCCCCCCAGAGAGTGTGTCGTTGCCGGTACCTCCATTCAAAGTGTTGGCGGCCGAGTTTCCGGTCAGCGTATCGTTGTACTTGCTGCCGGTGAGGTTTTCGATATTCAACAGTGTATCGCTGCCCGATCCGCCGGTGGTTTGGGCGGCGGTTGTGAATAGGTTGGCGGTAACGGCGCTGGTCGCATAGATATAGGTAGCCGTGTCGATGCCGACTCCACCGTCTAGGATGTTGTTACCGGCACCGGCATAGATCAGATTGTTGAGGCTGTTGCCGGTGCCGTTGGCGGAGCCGCTGGCTATCAGGTTTTCAATATTGGCACCGAGGGTATAGGTGGCGAGGTAACTGTATACGGTATCGATGCCGCCGCTGGCTGTGGCATTGGTTTCGCTGACGACATCGCCGCTGTTGTCTACATAGTAGAAATCGGCGCCATCGCCGCCGATCATCTGGTCGGCGCCCGCTCCACCATTGAGGATGTCGTTGCCCGCACCGCCATTCAACAGGTTGGCGGCCGAGTTTCCAGTCAGAGTGTCGTTGTACTTGCTGCCGGTTAGGTTTTCGATATTCAGCAGGGTGTCGCTGCCCGAGCCACCAGTGACCTGCGCGTCTGTGCTGGCCAGGCTGATGCTGACGGCACTGGCCGCATAGATATAGGTAGCCGTGTCGGTGCCGGCTCCACCATCTAGGATATTGTTACCGGCACCGGCATAGATCAGATTGTTGAGGCTGTTGCCGGTGCCGTTGGCGGAGCCGCTGGCTATCAGGTTTTCAATATTGGCACCGAGGGTATAGGTGGCGAGGTAACTGTATACGGTATCGATGCCGCCGCTGGCTGTGGCATTGGTTTCACTGACGACATCGCCGCTGTTGTCTACATAGTAGAAGTCGGCGCCATCGCCGCCGATCATCTGGTCGGCGCCCGCTCCGCCATTGAGCACATTGGCCCACTGATTGCCAATCAGGGTATCGGCATAAGCAGAGCCCACGGCATTTTCAATCTGCGCTCCGTAGGCAATGGCCAAGCCATTGTTGATTGAGGTCGTGCCCGAAGATTCATACTTCAAGAATGACTGTCCAATGCTGCTGAAGGTGCCGGGGTTCAGGTTGAGCGTAACCGCGGCCGTCTGATTGCTAGCACTGAGAGTGTCGGTGCCGCCTGCATCCCAAATGGTTTCGAAAATGGACTTGTCCGCCGCCCACTGATAGGTGTCATTCCCGGTATGCCACTGGGTATTTGCGCCATATAGGTATTGAATGGCTGCTATATCCAACAGCATCGGCGTAGTTGGCTCAAAACTGTAGGCGTCCGTATAGCTCATGACTGTATAGCGGACATCTTCGTATTCGGTGGGCAGCACGTTCGGGTTGTCGCTATCGCTTTCGAACGAATGCTTAAGGCCCAGGGCATGGCCGATCTCATGAACGAAAGTGAGGTAATCGTACGTTCCTGGTGTGGGATTAGCATCAGAGGTCGCCGGACCAATCCAAACGTCGCCCGCAACCGGTCCATTGCCGGGGAGATAGGCCCAGGCAGCAGTGCCAGAGTCCATGTTGGCATAGCCGCCGAAGCGCAGATCGCCTGCATTGGTGCTTGAGTCGACGGTCAGAGAGAAGTCGATATTCGCCACTGCTGCCCAGGCGTCGAGTGCTTGGGTTACAGCGATTTTTTGATTGCTGCTCAACTGATAGCTGTTGAGGTACTCATTGTCGAATGAGTACCCGGTTGCGTAATACGAACTGTTTGAGAGAAAGCTATAGGAGAGCTCCGCGCCGGAGCCTAAGGAGCCACCCCACTTGGTGCCATACACCAGGCTGTCGATGAGACCATCGCCGGAAAGGGCGATATCGGTGGAGCTGGTTGATCCTATAGGTGTTGGCATGGCAATTTTTTGTCCGTGTTTGGTGTCAGGAACGCTACATTCCCTGTGGTAGTGATGTGTCGATTGGTATTTCGGCCGGCTACTTCTGTTCGATCGGTAGCACAATGGTGGCAATTGTACTTTCAGAATCCCTGAAATGAAGAGCGGTAATCGAGTAAAAGGCAAATACGTAGTGGTCGGCGGCGCCGATTTCAGCGTGGAGGATGGCCATATTTTCCCAGATGACTAATCAGCTGTTAGGCCTAGATGGCTTCGACACGCTGGGTGATTAGCTTCCTGGTGGGGCTGATTTTGCCGGGTAGCCTTTCAGCGTGATTTCCAATGCCGTGCGTTCGGCACTGATTCTCTGTGGATGTACTCGGCCCTGACCATTCCATCTTCGGCGTCGTGCGGAGGGGGCTGGTGTTGGCCGGTCAGCCCGTTTTCGCACTAGGGGCTTTCTAGGTGGCGATGACGATGGTTGCCATCTTTTTACCGCTTCCAAGACGTGCTGCGTACCGGCAATGTACCGAATTCGTACCTTCGGACTATCGGGCTGGTCTAGCAGTTTTGCAGCGGATACGAAAAAGCCGCGCAGTGCGCGGCTTTTTATTTGGTGGGCCCAGTAGGACTCGAACCTACGACCAAGGGATTATGAGTCCCCTGCTCTAACCAACTGAGCTATAGGCCCTGAAGGCGCAGGATTATACCGGTGCCTTCTCGCTCGTGCCAACCGAACGATGCGGGCCGAGGAAGTTATGGGCGAATGCGTCGGCGGGGAGGGGGCGGCTGATGACGAAGCCCTGGATTTGTTCGCAGCCTTCGTTGGCGAGGAACAGTTCCTGGGTGGCGGTTTCCACGCCTTCGGCGATGACCGTGAGTTGCATGCTGCGGCCGAGGGCGATGATGGCGCGGGTGATGGCCGCGTCGTTGGGGTCGTCGGGCAGGCCGCGAACGAAGGACTGGTCGATTTTCAGAGTGTCCAGCGGTAGGCGTTTGAGGTAGCTGAGCGAGGAGTAGCCGGTGCCGAAGTCGTCGATCGCCAGTTGCACGCCGAGGGCTTTGAGCTGGTGGAGGATGGCCAGGGCTTCTTCGGCCTGGTTCATGATGAAGCCTTCGGTGATTTCCAATTGCAGCAGGTGTGGGGCGAGGTTGTTGGTCGCGAGCAGTTCGGCGATACGTTCGAATAAATGCGTCTGGCGCAGCTGCGCGCCGGCGAGGTTGACCGAGAGCGGGCCGAAGGTGGCGTGTTGGCGTTGCCACAGCTGCATTTGTCGGCAGGCTTGCTCCAGCACCCAGTCGCCGAGTTGCAGGATCAGGCCGGTTTCCTCGGCCATGGGGATGAAGCGGTCCGGTGGAATCTCGCCGAACACCGGGTGCGGCCAGCGGATCAGCGCTTCGGCGCCGACCAGTTGGCGGGTGCGCAGGCACAGCTTGGGTTGGTAATACAGGCACAGTTCGTTGCGTTCGATGGCGCGCCGCAGTTCCTGTTCCATGGCCATGCGTTCGGTGGCCTGGAAGGTCAGGTTGCGGGTGTAGAGTTCGACGCGATTGCGGCCCTTGGCCTTGGACTGGTACATGGCCGCGTCGGCGTTCTTCACCAGGCTGGCGACATCCAGGCCGTCGTCCGGGTACAGGCTGATGCCGATGCTGGCGCTGATGAACAGGTCGTTGTCGTCGACGCCAAATGGCTGGTTGAAGCAGGCCAGCAGTTTGTGCGCCACCTGCTGCGCATCGCTGGCCTGGTGCAGGCCGGGCAGCAGGATGATGAATTCGTCGCCGCCGAGGCGGGCGACGGTGTCGACGTCGCGCAGTTGTTCTTTCAGGCGTGTGGCGATGCTGCTGAGCAACTGGTCGCCGACCGGGTGGCCGAGGCTGTCGTTGATGTGCTTGAAGCGATCGAGGTCGATGAACAGCACTGCGCCCTGGCGGTCATCCGCGCGGGCTTCGTCGAGTTCGGTGCGCAGGCGGGTTTCGAACAGGATGCGGTTGGGCAGACCGGTCAGCGGGTCATGGTGGGCCTGATAGTCGAGGCGTGCCTGGGCGTGCTTGAGCGAGCTGATGTCGGCGAAAACGCCAACGAAGTGGGTGATACGTTCGGCTTTGTCGCGCACCGCGTTGATGGTCAGCCACTCCGGGAAGATCTCGCCGTTCTTGCGCCGGTTCCAGATTTCGCCCTGCCAGTGGCCCTGTTTGCCGAGCTGAAACCACATGGCGCTGTAGAAGGCGCTGTCGTGTTGCCCGGAGGCCAATAAACCCGGGGTTTTGCCGAGGGCTTCGGCTTCGCTGTAGCCGGTGATTTCGCTGAAGGCGCGGTTGATGGCGATGATGCGTTGTTGGGTGTCGGTGATCATCACGCCTTCGGCGGTGCTTTCGAAGACGGTGGCGGCCTGCAGCAGTTTGACCTGCATGATTTGGCGCTCGGTGATGTCGCGGGCGATGGTCAGCAGGCAGGGTTCGTCGTCGATAGCGATCATCTGTGCGGACAGCTCGCACATGCGGATATCGCCGTCACGGGTGCGGATGGCGGCGTTCAGTTCGCGCACGCTGCCACGCAGTTTAAGTTGTTCGAGCAGTCGGGTGCGGTCCTGCGGATCGGCCCAGATGCCGAGGTCGAGGGTCGAGCGATTGGCGGCCTCGCTGCTGGTGTAACCGGTGATGCGAGTGAAGCCTTCGTTGGCTTCGAGCAGCAGACCGTCGCGCGCGCGGGTAATCAGCAGGCCATCGGGCGAGGCGTGGAAGGCTTTGGCGAATTTCTCTTCGGATACCTGCAACAGTTGTTGGGTTGCCTTCAGTTGGCTGATGTCGCGTACCGTCACCACCAGTGCCTTGATGTCGGCGAGCTGGAAGGCTTGCGCGGAAACCAGGCCGGTCAGGATGCGTCCGTCGCGGTTGCGAAAGGGCATTTCCAGGTTATGCAGGCTTTCCCCTTGCAGGCGTTGCAGCAGGGCCGAGCCGGTACCCGGGTTGGGCCATATGTTCAGTTCGCTGGCGGTTTTACCGATGGCTTCGGCAACCGATATGCCGGTCTGCTGTTCGAAGGCTTTGTTCGCTTCGATCAGGCGGCCGTCTTCGTGGCGGGCGATCACCAGAATATCCGGGCATTGCTGGAACACCGAGGCGAATTTCTGTTCCGAAAAACGCAGGGCGTGCTCGGTCTGCTTGGCTTCGCTGATGTCGATCATCAGCCCGCTCATGACGGTTTCGCCGCCCTGCTGGCCGAGGGTGACGATATCGCGGATCCATAGCGTGCGCCCGTCGGCGGTGAGCATCCGGTAGTCCAGGCTGTGGTTGCGGCCGGCCGCCGTCTCGCGCTGGCGGAAGTCGACCGCCTGCTGGGTGTCTTCCGGGTGCAGGGCGCTGAGCCAGAAACCGGGCTGTCGCCAATCGGCCAGCGGGTAGCCGAGCAATTTCTCCGCATGTTGCGAGACGTAGGTGAAGGTGAAGTCCGTGGGCTGCGCTTCCCAGGCGATCGCCGAGAGATTCTCCACCAGGCTGCGGTAGTGGTGCTCGCTGTGGCGCAGGCCGTCCTCGAGGGCGGTACGGGTGGCGATTTCCGCGCTGAGGCGGCGGTTGATGCGCACCACTGCGCCGATGATCGCGATAAGCACGAGAAGGGCCGGCACACCGTAGAGCAGCAGCGTCGGCCAGATGCTGCGACGCTCCAACTTGCCGCCGACCCAGGGCGCTTGCAGGGCGGCGATCTCGCTCGAGGTCATGTCGATGAACAGTTTGTCGAGAATGCCGGTCAGTATCGGTTGATTGAGCGGAGTCGCCATCCCCAGTTGATAGCGATAGGGCGTGTCGCCACTGATGTAGATGCCTTCGAGCCTGAGTTTGCGCAGGCTCCAGGCGTTCGAGGCGAGGTCGCCGACCAGGGCGTCGGCCTGGCCGCTGGCGAGGGCCTGCAGGGTGGCATTCACCGTGGGCAGCGGCAGCAAGTTGAGTTGCGGGTGTTGGTTGCGCAGCAGTTCATGGGGCGCGTAATTCTCGACCACGGCCACTTTGAGGCCATACAGTGCCTGAATGTTCTGTGGTCGCGGACCGTCGCTGCGCGCCAGGATGACGATCGGAAAGTCCAGATAGGGGCGGGTGAAGGCCAGGTAGGCATGCCGTTCCGGTGTGGCCATGACGGCGGGCAGCAGGTCGAGCTTGCCGGCCTTGGCGAGTTCGAGCACCTCGCTCCAGTTGCGCTGCTCGGCCAGTTCCGCCTTCACACCCAGGCGCGTTTCGATCAGGGCGATATAGTCGGCCGCGAGGCCCTGATAGTGGCCATTCTCGTTGACGAACTCGAACGGTGGCCAGGAGACGTCCACACCCAGGCGCAATACCGGATGCGCATCCAGCCAGTTACGTTCCTCTTCGCTGAGCGTCAAGGCCGCAGCCGGTGCGATCCAGTAAAACAGGCACAGCAGGAGGATGGCCAACAATCTCGGCATGGCGGTCTCGTTTCGGAGCCATCGATCCGTTGAGTGTAGACCGCGCGGGTTTGGATGGCGCAGAAAGCAAAACCCCCGGTGGGCGCCGGGGGTTTTGGTGTTACTCGTCGAGGAAGGAGCGTAGATGCTCGCTTCGCGTCGGATGGCGTAGCTTGCGCAACGCTTTGGCTTCGATCTGACGGATCCGCTCGCGGGTTACATCGAACTGCTTGCCGACTTCCTCAAGGGTGTGGTCGGTATTCATGTCGATGCCGAAACGCATGCGCAGAACCTTGGCTTCACGGGCGGTGAGGCCGGAGAGGACTTCGCGGGTGGCTTCCTTGAGGCTTTCCACGGTCGCCACGTCGATCGGCGATTGCATGGTGGAGTCCTCGATGAAGTCGCCCAGGTGCGAGTCTTCGTCGTCGCCGATCGGGGTTTCCATGGAGATCGGCTCTTTGGCAATCTTCAATACCTTGCGGATCTTGTCCTCGGGCATTTCCATGCGCTCGCCCAGCTCTTCCGGGGTCGGTTCGCGACCCATTTCCTGCAGCATCTGCCGCGAGATACGGTTGAGCTTGTTGATCGTCTCGATCATGTGCACCGGAATCCGGATGGTGCGCGCCTGGTCGGCGATCGAGCGGGTGATCGCCTGGCGAATCCACCAGGTGGCGTAGGTCGAGAACTTGTAGCCGCGGCGGTATTCGAACTTGTCCACCGCCTTCATCAGGCCGATGTTGCCTTCCTGGATCAGGTCGAGGAACTGCAGGCCGCGGTTGGTGTACTTCTTGGCGATCGAGATCACCAGACGCAGGTTGGCTTCGACCATCTCTTTCTTCGCGCGACGGGCCTTGGCCTCGCCGATCGACATGCGACGGTTGATGTCCTTGATTTCAGCGAGCGTCAGCTGGGTCTCGGCTTCCAGGGCGACCAGCTTTTGCTGGCAACGCTGGATGTCGGCCTGCAGATTGCCGATGGCTTCGGCGTACTTCGCCTTGCCCTTGGCCAGCTGGGCGGACCAGTCTTCGTCGATTTCATTGCCCGGGAACAGGCGCAGGAAATCGGCGCGCGGCATGCGTGCATCACGTACACACAGCTGCATGATTGCGCGTTCCTGGGCACGCAGACGATCCAAGGCGCCGCGTACGCGGATGCCGAGGGCTTCATACTGCTTGGGCACCAGCTTGATCGGCATGAACAGCTCGGCCAGGGCCTTGAGTTCGGCGATGCCTTGCTTGCTGCCGCGGCCGTGCTTGCTCAGCGCCTTGTTGGCGATTTCCAGCTGATCGGCGATAGCGGTGAAGCGGCGCAGGGCTTCTTCCGGATCCGGACCGCCGTCGCCTTCTTCTTCCTCTTCGTCGCTGCTGTCGTCGTCGCTGTCGTCGTCCTTGTCGTCGGCGGCGTCGTCTTTCGCCGGGACGGGCGCGGCGGCTTCGGCCGGCACGATGCCGTCATCCGGGTCGATGTAGCCGCTCAGCACTTCAACCAGGCGACCACCTTCGGTGGTGACGCGGTTGTATTCGCTGAGAATGCTGTCGACGGTGCCGGGGAAATGGGCGATGGCGCCCATGACTTCGCGGATGCCTTCCTCGATGCGTTTGGCGATTTCGATCTCGCCTTCGCGGGTCAGCAATTCCACGGTGCCCATTTCACGCATGTACATGCGCACCGGGTCCGTGGTGCGACCGATATCGGTTTCAACGGCCGCGAGTGCGGCAGCGGCTTCTTCAGCGGCTGCTTCGTCGGTGTCGGCCTCGGCCAACAACAGGGCGTCCGCATCCGGAGCACTCTCGAATACGTTGATCCCCATGTCGTTGATCATGCGGATGATGTCTTCCACCTGTTCCGGATCGGAAATATCCTCCGGCAGGTGGTCATTGACCTCCGCGTAAGTCAGGTAACCCTGCTCACGACCACGGCTGATCAATTCTTTCAAACGAGATTGCTGTTGCGCTTTACCGGACATAACACCCTATCCACTGAAGGTCTTGGCGGGCTAAAAATAAGCCGCGGATTATACCCGAGGAAGACCCTTACGCGCCAGTTGGGCTCGGGACTAATGGAGATTCATTTCGGCTCAGCAGTTCGCGCAGCTGATTTTTTTCCTCTGCGCTCAGTTCACTTTGACGAGCTTTGCTCAGCAAATGTTCCAGGCTACGCTCGCGTTGGCGGGCCACTAAACTAGTTATAGTGTCGAAAAACTGTTGTTCAAGGTTATCGGCTGAAATCAACCATTCCTTTTCTGCCAGGGCCCGGAGTAGACGGCCTTGCTCGGTGCCGTGCCAGCGCGCGATAAGTTGCAGCGAGCGCTGTTTGGGGTTCTTCTGCAGGGCGCCGAGCAGGGCGACCAGCAGTTGTGCGTAGGTGTCGTCTTCGGCGGCGAAGTGGCTGACGTCCGCGACGTTCGCCGCAAGTTCGGGGTGGTGCAGCAGGGTGCGCAAAGCACTCAGGTGCGGCGATTCGACATTGACCAAAGTGCGCGGTGCGCGCGGTTGGAAGTCGTTGCGGTCCTGTTTGCTCCACTTGCCGCCTTCTTTTTTCCAGCCGCCCTTGCCCTTGTTGTTCTGGCGTTCGAAGCTGGGCGGGGCTTGCGGGTGTTCGTAGTCGTGCTGCGGCTCGATGTCGTAATAGGCGCTGTCGGGAATGGCTGCATGGTCCGGGTAGCCGCTTGGCTCTGGGCTCGCCGGGTGTGCGCCGCGTGCACCCGGCGCCATCTGGCTCTGGGCTTCGCCGGACAGGCCGGTGATCTCGGTCAGACGCTGGCGCATCAGTGCGCGCAGGTTGTTGCCGGGAATCTTGTCGATCAGCGGCGCGGCCAGGGTCATCAGGTGCGCTTTGCCTTCCAGCGAGCGTGGGTCGGCCTCTTCGCTCAGCTGCTGGAAGAAGTAGTCGGCCAGCGGTTGCGCATGCTGGTTGATGCGTGCGCGGAAGGCGTCGGTGCCTTCGCTGCGCACCAGGGTGTCCGGGTCTTCGCCTTCGGGCAGGAACAGGAAGCGCGCGCGGCGGCCGTCCTGCAGGCTCGACAGCGTGGCTTCGAGGGCGCGCCAGGCGGCGTTGCGCCCGGCGGCGTCGCCATCGAAGCAGAACAGTACGCTGGGTACGATGCGGAACAGGCGCTTGAGGTGCTCTTCGCTGGTGGCGGTGCCGAGGGTGGCGACGGCGTTGCGCAGGCCCTGCTGGGCCAGGGCGATCACGTCCATATAGCCTTCGACGACCATGATCTCGTCGAGATTGCGGTTGTGCTTGCGCGCCTCGAACAGGCCGTACAGCTCCTGACCTTTATGGAATACCGGGGTTTCCGGCGAGTTCAGGTACTTGGGTTTGTCGTCGCCCAGAACCCGGCCGCCGAAGGCGATCACCCGGCCGCGGCTGTCGCGGATGGGAAACATGATGCGGTCGCGGAAGCGGTCGTAGCGTTTGCCGCTATCGGGATTTTCCACCAGCAGGCCGGCGTCGATCATCGCCTTCTGTTGCAGGTTGTCGCTGGCCAGGTGCTTGTGCAGGTTGTCCCAGCCGGGCGGGGCGAAACCCAGGCCGAAGTCGCGGGCGATTTCCCCGGACAGGCCGCGGCCTTTCAGGTAGTCCACCGCGGCTTTGCGCTGCGCGTGGCTTTTCAGTGCTTGCCGATAGAAGTCGGCGGCGGCGCTGAGCAGCGGGTAGAGCGGCGAGTCGGTGGGCTGGCGCGGCTTGTTATTGCGTCCGCCTTCCTCGCGCGGCACGTCCATGCCGGCGCGCTTGGCCAGGTCTTCGACCGCCTGGGGGAACTCCAGCTGGTCGTGGTCCATGACGAAACCCAGAGCGTTGCCGCCGGCACCACAGCCAAAGCAGTAATAGAACTGCTTGTCCGGGCTGACGCTGAACGATGGGGTTTTTTCTTTATGGAAGGGGCAGCAGGCGGTGTAGTTCTTGCCGGCCTTTTTCAGCTGGATGCGCGAAGACACCACGTCGACGATATCGGTGCGGTTGAGCAGGTCATCGATAAAGGATTGTGGGATCAGGCCGGCCATAGGCGCTCAGAATACTGTTATGCGAAGTGGCGGGACAGGGGCGTGCAGAAACTAAAAGACTCCGACGCTACCCGTGGGTAGCGCGGAGTCTAAAAGCGAAGCCCGGCGAGGCCGGGCATTCAGGCGTGTCGCGAGTACGTATTAGTACAGGCGGACGCTGCGGCGCTGTTCGCGCTGCACTTTCTTGGCGTGACGCTTAACAGCAGCAGCTGCCTTGCGCTTACGCTCGGAAGTCGGCTTTTCGTAGAATTCGCGGCTGCGAACTTCAGCCAGAACACCGGCTTTTTCACAGGAGCGCTTGAAACGACGCAGAGCTACGTCGAAGGGTTCGTTCTCTTTAACTTTGACGGCTGGCATCCAGGGCGTACCTTCTTTTTTACCGGGGGTGACGTTGCTCCTGGCAAAACGGCGCGGGAGAACGTAGGTTTTTAAGGGTTGCGGATGTTACCGTCTCATCGCGCGGAATGCAAAGCCTCTGATCGAAAAGCGCTGGCCGGCTCGCGACGGCGGCTATTATGATGCGCGCCTTCTGAAGTTGCACCCTCTCTACTACAAGGCACTGCCCATGCTGGTTCTGGGATTGGAAACCTCCTGCGACGAGACCGGCGTCGCGCTCTACGACAGCGAGCGCGGCCTGCTGGCCGATGCGCTATTCAGCCAGATCGACCTGCACCGCGTGTACGGCGGCGTGGTGCCGGAGCTGGCCTCGCGCGATCACGTCAAGCGCATGCTGCCGCTGATCCGCCAGGTGTTGGCCGAGGCCGAATGCACCGCCGCCGATATTGACGCCATCGCCTATACCGCGGGTCCCGGCTTGGTCGGCGCGCTGCTGGTCGGCGCCTCCTGCGCTCAGGCCCTGGCCTTTGCCTGGGGGATTCCGGCCTTGGGCGTGCACCATATGGAGGGGCATTTGTTGGCCCCGATGCTCGAGGAGCAGCCGCCGGCCTTTCCGTTCGTCGCTTTGTTGGTGTCCGGCGGCCATACCCAGCTGGTGCGCGTCGATGGCATCGGCCAATACCAGTTGCTCGGCGAGTCACTCGACGATGCCGCGGGCGAGGCCTTCGACAAGACCGCCAAACTCATGGGCCTGCAATACCCCGGTGGGCCGGAAATCGCCCGATTGGCGGCGCGGGGCACGCCCGGCCGCTTCAAATTTCCGCGGCCGATGACCGATCGCCCTGGCCTGGAGTTCAGCTTCAGCGGCCTCAAGACCTTCACCCTGAATACCTGGCAGCAATGTCGCGAGGCGGGCGACGACGGCGAGCAGACGCGCTGCGATATCGCCCTGGCGTTCCAGCAGGCGGTGGTCGAGACGCTGACCATCAAATGCCGCCGGGCGTTGAAGCAAACCGGGCTGAATAACCTGGTGATCGCCGGCGGCGTCAGCGCCAACAAGGCGCTGCGCGAGTCGTTGGAAAAGATGCTGGGCGAACTCAAGGGGCAGGTGTTCTATGCGCGTCCGGCGTTCTGCACCGACAACGGCGCGATGATCGCCTATGCCGGTTGCCAGCGTTTGCTAGCCGGCCAGCATGAGGACCTGAGCATCAAGGTGCAGGCGCGCTGGCCCATGGAGCAGTTGCCGGCGATCTAGTGCTTGTGGTTTGAGCCTTCGCCTGCCGCTACGGCCTAGAAATGCCGCTCACGGCCGGCGAGCAGGTCGCGTAGATTGCCGCGGTGGCGCCAGACGATCAGCGCGGTCAGGACGCTTACCGGCAACAAGGCGGCGGGTTGTTGCCAGGCCAGCAGAGGAAGGGTCAACGGCGTGGCTATTAGCGCCGCCAATGAGCTTGTACGCGTCATATAGAAGGTCAGCAGCCAGGCGCCGATGGCCAGCAGGGCGGCGGGCGGGTAGAGTCCCAGCAGCATACCGGCGGCGGTGGCGACGCCTTTGCCGCCCTTGAAGCGAAAATATACCGGGTAGAGGTGGCCAACCACCGCTGCCAAGCCCAGCCAGGCCTGTTGCTGCACGCTGAAACCCAGCGCTGCGGCGAGCAGAATCGGCACCAGGCCTTTGAGTAGATCGCCAAATAGCGTGAGAATAGCCAGGCGTTTGCCGGCGACTCGCCACATGTTGGTCGCGCCGGGATTGCCCGAGCCACTGGCGCGCGGGTCCGGTCCACCGGCCAGACGGCTGAGCAGTATGGCGAAGGACAACGAGCCGAGCAGGTAGGCGAGCAACGCCAGCAGCCAGAACATGGTACCCATTCCGGGGCGAGGGAGTCCCGATTCTAACGAGGTGCGCCGATCTTGTCGTGCCGTGGAGAGCATGCTTGGACACAGTCTTTATCGAAGGTCTGGAGGTCGATACGGTAATCGGCGCCTATGACTGGGAGCGGACCATCCGCCAGTGCTTGCGTCTGGACCTGGCATTGGGCTGGGACAACCGCCCGGCCGCAGCCGATGACGACCTCAGCAAGGCGCTGGATTACGCCTCGGTGTCCGCGCGGATTCAGGCGTTCGCCGGCGAATCGCAGTTCATCCTGGTGGAAACCTTCGCCGAGCGTTTGGCTGAGCTGTTGATGCGCGAATTCCAGATTCCCTGGTTGCGTCTGAAGTTGACCAAGCCCGGCGCGGTGCCGGCGGCCAGCGGTGGTGTTGGCGTGGAGATCGAGCGCGGATGTCGTTAACCCGAGTCGTACTGGGCCTTGGCAGCAATATCGATCGAGAACGTCACTTGTGCGCCGGTCTTGAGGCGCTGTCGGGTTTTCTCAGCGATATGCATTGCTCGCCGGTGTTCGAAAGCCAGGCGGTGGGCATCAAGAGTGGGCCCTTTCTCAATCTGGCGGTGTCAGGTTACAGCGAGCTGCCGCTGGGTGAGCTCGACCGCCGGCTGAAATTCATCGAGGCGGACAATGGCCGTTACGCCCCCGATCGCAAAGGCTTGCCGCTGGATATCGATGTGCTGCTGTATGGCGATCTGCTCGGCAACTTCGACGGGCTGGTCCTGCCGCGGGCGGAAATCCTGAAGAATGCCTTCGTGCTCTGGCCTCTGGCATTGTTGCTCCCGGATAGCCTGCACCCTGGCGAGCAGCGCAGCTTTGATCAGCTCTGGCAGAGCGCACAGATCGACCAGCAGCTCTGGCCGGTGGCATTCAAATGGCGGCAGGAAGAGCTGACGCCGGCCGCACTCATTCAAGCCTCCCCGCAGGTGTAGGACGGACATGCCGCTGCGCGGCTTGTCCGTTATTCAGATAGCCGCGGTGGACAAGGCTTCGCCATGTCCACCCTACATATCCGTCGTCGTTTTATAGGTCTTGAGCGCGTTCAGCTCGTAGGTTGCGCTGTGCGCACCAGCGGCGGCGCCGATTTTTGCTGTGCATGGCGCCCCTGCCTTGCGGCCTCTACGCAATGGCTACATTTCCATCGTCTTTTTATAGGCTTTGAGCGCATTCAGACGCGCAAGCCTTAGCGCCTCGCCCAGCTGCGGGCCTTTGAACCCCTGCTCCAGGAGCGGCTGCACCGCCACGGCGCGGGTCGCCTGCATGGCACCGCGCAGGTAGTCGGCCTGCGGGTAGGCGCGTTGTTCGAGGCCCTTGCGGCCCCGCGCATCCATTTCGCAGGCGGCGATGAATTGCTCGAAGCGCTGCGGGCGGCGAAACACGTCGAAGTGCTGCAATAACTCCAGCAGGGTCGAGGCTTTCAGTTCCTGCGCGCGATGGCCGTGGGTGTGGTATTCGCCGACCAGCAGGGCCAGCTCCTGACATTCTCTGGGCGCTTTACAGCGCTGGTTGATCGCCTCGATCAGCTTCAAACCGCTTCGTTCATGATCGATATGCCGTGGCCAGTCGGCCGACGGGGTCAGGCCCTTGCCGACATCGTGCAGCAGGCAGGCCCAGCGCACCACCAGTGGCTGCTGGTGTTCGGCGCATTGGCGCAGCACGTCGAGCACATGCACACCGGTATCGATTTCCGGGTGGTGGGCCGGTGGCTGCGGTACGCCGAACAGGGCGTCGACTTCCGGCAGCAGGACCGCGAGTGCACCGCAATCGCGTAGCACCTGGATGAACACGTCGGGGCGCGGTTCCAGCAGCGCACGGGAGATTTCCTTCCAGCTGCGTTCGGGCGTCAGGGCGTTCAACTCGCCGGACTCGCTGAGCTGACGCATCAGCGCCAGGGTTTCGGGCGCGACGCTGAAACCCAGGGGCGCATAGCGCGCGGCGAAGCGGGCGACGCGCAGCACGCGCATGGGATCTTCGGCGAATGCCGGGGAGACATGGCGCAAAACCCGCGCGGCGAGATCGCGCTGGCCGCCATAGGGGTCGATCAACTGGCCATGGTCGTCTTCGGCGATGGCATTGATGGTCAGGTCGCGGCGAATCAGGTCGTCTTCCAGGCTGACGTCCGGGCTGGCGTGAAAGACGAAGCCGCCATAGCCGCGTCCGCTCTTCCGCTCGGTGCGCGCCAAGGCATATTCCTCGCCGCTTTGCGGGTGCAGAAACACCGGAAAGTCCGCGCCCACTGGGCGGTATCCGAGCTCCTGCATCTGCTCGGCGGTCGCGCCGACCACCACCCAGTCGACCTCGCTGACCTCGCGCCCCAACAGGCGGTCGCGTACCGCGCCGCCCACTTTATAAATCTGCATACCTGCTCCTCCGTTGCTGCGCAGCATAACGGCTGGAAGACGTAGGCGACCATGGCTGCGAACGTGGCAAGCGAGATGAGAGCGAATAGCGGGGCTGGTGCGGCGTCGGTGGATTCGGACTTGGTCAGCTAATCTGACGGACGACGAGGCGAGCTTCTATCCAGCTGGCGGACAAGCCTCCGGCATGTCCGCCCTACGACTTGCGCCCATACATCGATCTACGGAGGGCTAGATCGGTGGAATGATCAGGTCCAGGCGCGGTTGGTCGTTGTCATGGCCGGCGTCGGCCTTGGTCGGTACGTGGTGGGTGCCGATCAGCTCCTCGCCCTGAAGGATTTCCAGGTGAATGTCGAAGCCCCAGAGCCGGTGCAGGTGCTTGAGTACTTCCTCGGTGGAGCTGCCCAGTGGTTTGCGATCGTGCTGCTGATGGCGCAGGGTCAGCGAGCGGTCGCCGCGGCGGTCGATGCTCCAGATTTGCACGTTGGGTTCGCGGTTGCCCAGGTTGTACTGCGCTGCCAGGGTTTCGCGGATGCTGCGGTAGCCCATCTCGTCATGGATGGCCGGCACCAGCAATTCGTCTTTCTGGTCGTCGTCGAGGATGCTGAATAGTTTCAGGTCGCGAATAACCTTGGGCGACAGGTACTGCAGGATGAAACTCTCGTCCTTGAAGCTGCTCATGGCGAATTTCAGGGTCGTCAGCCAGTCGCTACCGGCGATATCGGGGAACCACTTCTTGTCCTCTTCGGTCGGGTTTTCGCAGATCCGGCGGATGTCGCAATACATGGCGAAACCCAGGGTGTAGGGGTTGATGCCGCTGTAGTAGGGGCTGTCGAACGGCGGCTGATAGATCACGCTGGTATGCGACTGCAGGAATTCGATCATGAAACCGTCGGTTACCAGGCCTTCGTCGTACAGGTCATTCATCAGCGTGTAATGCCAGAAGCAGGCCCAGCCTTCGTTCATCACCTGGGTCTGGCGCTGTGGGTAGAAGTATTGCGCGATCTTGCGCACGATGCGGATCACTTCACGCTGCCAGGGTTCGAGCAGCGGCGCGTGCTTCTCGAGGAAATACAGGATGTTTTCCTGGGGCTCGGCGGGGAAGCGTTTGCTGTCGCTGCCGTCGCGCTTGCCAGTGCCCTTGGGAATGGTGCGCCAGAGGTCGTTGACCTGCTTTTGCAGGTGTTCCTCGCGGTCCTTCTGTCGACGCCGCTCTTCTTCGGCGGAGATCGGGTAGGGGCGCTTGTAGCGGTCGACGCCGTAGTTCATAAGTGCATGGCAGGAGTCGAGCAGGTCCTCCACGGCATCGATGCCATGGCGTTCCTCGCATTGCATGATGTACTGCTTGGCGAACACCAGATAGTCGATGATCGAGCTGGCGTCGGTCCAGGTGCGGAACAGGTAGTTGCCCTTGAAGAAGCTGTTGTGGCCGTAGCAGGCGTGGGCGATCACCAGCGCCTGCATGCAGATGGTGTTTTCTTCCATCAGGTAGGCGATGCAGGGATCGGAGTTGATCACGATCTCGTAGGCCAGGCCCATCTGCCCGCGGCTGTAGGATTTCTCGGTGCTGAGGAAGTGCTTGCCGTAGGACCAGTGATGGTAGCCCAGGGGCATGCCGACCGAAGCGTAGGCGTCCATCATCTGCTCGGCGGTGATCACCTCGATCTGATTCGGGTAGGTGTCGAGCGCATAGCGCTCGGCGATCCGGCTGATCTCGCGGTCATAGCTGCGGATCAGCTCGAAGGTCCATTCCGAGCCGGTGGAAATCGGTTCGCGCTTTTTCTCGCGCTTGCTGCCGGCATAGCTGCTCATGTTGCGAGCCTCCGCTGGAACAATTCACGGAACACGGGGTAGATATCTGCCGAGGACACAAGCTGCTGCTGGGCGAAGGTTTCGTCGTAGGCTTCGCTGACTTGTTCGTACTCGAACCACAGCGCCTGGTGCTCGCGCGGAGTGATCTCTACATAGGTGAAATATTGCACGAACGGCATGATCTGGTTGATCAGGATATCCCGGCAAATCGGTGAGTCGTCGTTCCAGTTATCACCGTCCGAGGCCTGCGCGGCATAGATGTTCCATTCGTTGATCGGATAGCGCTCGGCCATGATTTCCTGCATCAGCTTGAGCGCGCTGGAAACGATGGTGCCGCCGGTTTCGCGGGAGTAGAAGAATTCCTCCTCGTCGACCTCCTTGGCGCTGGTGTGGTGGCGGATGAACACCACGTCGATCTTGTCGTAGTTCCGCTTGAGGAACAGGTACAACAGGATGAAGAAACGTTTGGCGACGTCCTTGGTGGCCTGGGTCATGGAGCCGGAGACGTCCATCAGGCAGAACATCACCGCTTTCGAACTGGGGTTGGGTTGTTTGACCAGCAGGTTGTATTTGAGGTCGAAGGTGTCGAGGAAGGGCACGCGCTTGATCCGCGCCTGCAGCTTGGCGATCTCCGCCTCCAGCGCCTGGATATCGCTGAAATTGTCCGGCTCCTCGCTTTTCAGGCGGAGCAGCTCGGCTTGTGCGGCCTTCAGTTTGGCCCGGCTGCTGCCGGACAGGGCGATACGTCGGGCATGGGCCGAGCGCAGGGTACGGACGATATTGATGCGCGATGGGTTGCCTTCGTTGCTGATGCCCGCGCGCACGGTCTTGAAGGTGTCGGCACCGGTCAGGTGACGCTTGACCAGATTGGGCAGTTCCAGATCTTCGAACATGAAGTCGAGGAACTCTTCCTGGGTGATCTGGAACACGAACTCATCCATGCCTTCGCCGGTGTTGCTGGCTTTGCCGGCACCACGGCCGGCGCCGCCGCCCTGCGGACGGGGAATGCGTTCACCGGTGGTGAATTCCTTGTTGCCGGGATGCACCACCGTCTGCTTGCCGCCGCGGCCATGGTGTAGCACTGGCTCGTCGATATCGCGGCCGGGAATGCTGATCTGTTCGCCGTGCTCCATATCGGTGATGGAGCGGCGGCTTACCGCTTCCTCCACGGCCTTTTTGATGTGGTCGCGGTAACGTCGCAGAAAGCGCTGACGGTTTACCGTGCTCTTGTTCTTGCCGTTCAGGCGTCGGTCGATCACATGGCTCATAAACCCCTCCGGGGGAGCTGCAAGCCACAAGCCAAAAGCTGCAGGAGCGGTCGTCAACGACCGCGGTCGCTTGCAGCTTAAAGCTTGTTGCTTATGGCTGCTTTACTGCGATTTACGAACCCGCAGATACCATTCGGACAGCAGGCGCACCTGCTTGTCGGTATAGCCGCGTTCGACCATGCGAGTGACGAAGTCGTTGTGTTTCTGTTGGTCCTCCTTGCTCGCCTTGGCGTTGAAGCTGATGACCGGCAGCAGGTCCTCGGTATTGGAGAACATCTTCTTCTCGATCACCACACGCAGCTTCTCGTAGCTGAGCCAAGTCGGGTTCTTGCCATTGTTGTTGGCCCGTGCACGCAGCACGAAGTTGACGATCTCGTTGCGGAAGTCCTTGGGGTTGCTGATGCCCGCCGGTTTCTCGATTTTCTCCAGCTCTTCGTTGAGGGCCACGCGGTTGAGTATTTCGCCGGTTTCCGGATCGCGATATTCCTGATCCTGAATCCAGAAGTCGGCATACAGCACGTAACGATCGAAGATGTTCTGCCCGTACTCGCTGTAGGACTCGAGGTAGGCGGTCTGGATCTCCTTGCCGATGAATTCGATATAGCGCGGCGCCAGGTATTCCTTGATAAAGCGCAGGTAGCGCTCGCGGGTCTCGGCGGGGAATTGCTCCTGTTCGATCTGCTGCTCCAGCACGTACAGCAGGTGCACCGGGTTGGCGGCGACTTCGTGCGGGTCGAAGTTGAACACCTTGGAGAGGATCTTGAAGGCGAAACGGGTCGACAGGCCGTTCATGCCCTCGTCGACGCCGGCGGCATCGCGGTATTCCTGGATCGATTTGGCTTTAGGGTCGGTGTCCTTGAGGTTCTCGCCGTCGTATACCCGCATCTTCGAGTAGATATTCGAGTTTTCCGGCTCTTTCAAGCGGCTCAGTACCGAGAACTGCGCGAGCATCTTCAGCGTATCCGGAGCGCAATGGGCTTTGGCCAGGGAGCTGTTGAACAGCAGCTTGTCGTAGATCTTCACCTCATCGGTCACGCGCAGGCAGTACGGCACCTTGACGATATAAATGCGGTCGATGAACGCCTCGTTGTTCTTGTTGTTGCGGAAGTTGTGCCATTCCGACTCATTGGAGTGGGCCAGCAGGATGCCACTGTAGGGAATCGCGCCCAGGCCTTCGGTGCTGTTGTAGTTGCCTTCCTGGGTTGCGGTGAGCAAGGGGTGCAGCACCTTGATCGGCGCCTTGAACATCTCGACGAATTCCATCAGACCCTGGTTGGCGCGGCACAGCGCCCCCGAGTAGCTGTAGGCGTCGGCATCGTTCTGCGGGAAATCCTCGAGCTTGCGGATGTCCACCTTGCCGACCAGCGCTGAGATGTCCTGATTGTTCTCGTCGCCCGGTTCGGTCTTGGCGATGGCGATCTGGTTGAGGATAGAAGGGTACAGCTTGACCACGCGGAACTGGCTGATATCGCCGCCGAACTCGGTCAGGCGTTTGGTCGCCCAGGGCGACATGATGCTGTTCAGGTAGCGCCGCGGGATGCCGTATTCCTCTTCGAGAATCGCCCCGTCCTCGTCGACGTTGAACAGGCCGAGCGGCGACTCGAAGACCGGCGAACCCTTGATCGCATAGAACGGCACTTTCTCCATCAGGTGCTTGAGCTTTTCCGCCAGCGACGATTTACCGCCGCCGACCGGGCCCAGCAGATAGAGAATCTGTTTCTTCTCCTCCAGGCCTTGGGCGGCGTGGCGGAAATAGGAAACGATCTGGTCGATGCACTCTTCCATGCCGTGGAAGTCGGCAAACGCCGGATAACGGCGAATGACCTTGTTGGAGAAGATTCGCGATAACCGGGAATTGCTCGACGTATCGACCAGTTCCGGCTCGCCTATCGCCAGCAACAGACGCTCGGCCGCGGTGACATAGGCGCCGCGATCCTCTTTGCACAGCTCGAGGTACTCCTGCAGGGAATACTCCTCCTGGCGAGTTGCCTCGAAGCGTTGCTGGAAGTGGCTGAATATACTCATGACGTCACCTCGCTCGATGCTAGGAGCCGGCCCGGAATCGGTCATGCGGGTGCCAGGAAGCTGTCACTTGCGTGACATGGAAATCCCCCTAAACACCTAAAGGTCGTACCGATGGCCCGGGTGCCGGTTGGCCGGCTCTACCTGATTTTGGATGGCCTGAGCTAAAGGATAGTTCGTAATCTGCAAGATAAAGGGCCAGCGAACGATAACAGGATATTACCGCTCATCGGAGAAGGGCCGCAGGCCAGAGCTGCCGCGGCCTTGGCAGAGAGATAAATTTATTATTCCGCCGTTTCCCGAGCGGTTTCTTCCGGGTAGGTCGTGCGCCAGAGCTCGAAACCGCCATCGAGACTATAGACCTCGGCGAAACCCTGGCCGACCAGGTAGGCCGCTGCGCTCTGGCTGGAGTTGCCGTGATAGCAGGCGACTATCAGCGGCTGGTCGAGGTCGGCGTTGGCGATAAAGTCGTGCAGCGAATGATTGTCCAGGTGCTTGGAGCCGGCGATATGCCCGGCGGCGAAACTTTGCGGGTCGCGGACATCGACCACCACAGCGCCTTGTTCACGAAGCGCCTGGGCTTGTTGCGGGGCAATACGTTTGAATTCGCTCATGGCTGCTCCTTGGGGCATTCGCAGTGATGCAGCTCACCGCTGTCGATGTTCAGTAAGGTCATGGCGCCGCCCCATACGCAGCCGGTATCCAGGGCGAACAGGCCGGGTTCGTTGCATTTTCCCGCCAATGCCGCCCAGTGGCCGAAGATGATCTTCAGGTCGCGGGTCTTGCGCCGGGGGTGGCTGAACCAGGGCGCGTAACCCGCGGGGGCGGTATCGGCATCTTCCTTGTGCTTGAGCTCAAGGGTGCCGTCGGCTTTGCAGAAGCGCATGCGGGTGAGGTAGTTGGTGATCACGCGCAGGCGTGTGATGCCGTGCAGGTCCTTGTCCCACTTGCTGGGTTCGTTGCCGTACATGCCGTCGAGGAAGAGCGGCAGGCGGGCATCGTCGCGCAGCACTTCCTCGACCTCGCCAGCGCGTTTCAAGGCTTTTGGCAGGGTCCACTGCGGCGGAATGCCGGCATGCACCAGGGCCATCTTGCGCTCGCTGTCGTAGTGCAGCAGCTTCTGTCGGCGCAGCCAGTCGAGCAGCACGTCGCGGTCCGGCGCGTCGAGAATTTCCTGCAAGGTATCGGCCTTCTTCAGACGCTCGATGTTGTATGCGACCGCGAGCAGGTGCAGGTCGTGATTGCCCAGCACGCAGGTCAGCGCATCGCGGATGCCATACAGAAAGCGCAGAGTAGCGAGCGATTGCGGGCCGCGGTTGACCAGGTCGCCGACCAACCACAGGCGATCTTTCGCGGGGTCGAAGGCCACGCGCTGCAGCAGGCACTGCAAGGGTTGCAGGCAACCCTGCAGGTCACCGACGGCGTAGGTGGCCATCAGTGCAGCGACCCGGGGACGGCGAGGCGGAAGGGCGCGATGCTGGCATCGAAGCGCTTGCCGTCTTCGGCGAGCATCGAATAGCTGCCCTGCATGATGCCCACGTGCGTGGCCATCACGGTGCCGCTGCTGTAGGTGTGGCTGGCTCCGGCGGCGATATGCGGTTGCTCGCCAACCACCCCGGCGCCGCGAACTTCCTGTACCCGACCGTCGCCATCGGTGATCACCCAGTGTCGCGACAGCAGTTGCGCGGGCAGCTCGCCGTTGTTGACGATGGTCACGGTGTAGGCGAAGGCGAAACGGTTCTGATCCGGCTGCGATTGCTCCGGCAGATAACGGGTGGCGACGCTGACGTCGATCTGGTAACGGTTATCGGGCATATACAAAAACCTGCTCAAATCTGCTGCACTGGGCAGCGTGCGTTTACCGCCTGCGCGAACGACACGTGCGCTCGGGGCGGAGAGGGCGCCTTACGCGGCAGCGCCGTGCGCCGCCGGCTGCTGGTCCCCTGATCAGTCTAGCTGCTGTCCGCCCGCACCGGGTTGCACCGCCAGCTGGTCGGCCAGGCGCACGAAGGCGGCCAGGTCGAGCTGTTCGGGGCGCAGGCCACCATCCACGCCAGCAGCTTCGATCGCCTCGGCGGGCAGGAGTTTCTTCAGTGTGTTGCGCAGGGTCTTGCGGCGCTGATTGAACGCCTCGCGTACCACGCGCTCGAGCAGACGATGGTCCTTTGCCGGGTGCGGCAATACCTCATGGGGCACCAGGCGCACGATCGCCGAGTCGACTTTGGGCGGCGGGTTGAAGGCGCCGGGGCCGACATTGAACAGGTGTTCGACTCGGCAGTGGTACTGCACCATGATCGACAGCCGCCCCCAATCGCCGCCGCCGGGCTCGGCGGCCAGGCGTTCGACCACTTCCTTTTGCAGCATGAAATGCATATCGCGGATCAGTGCGGCGTTATCCAGCAGGTGGAAGATCAGCGGCGTGGAAATGTTATAGGGCAGGTTGCCGACCACGCGCAGGCTGTGGGGCGCCGGCTCGAGACTGGTGAAGTCGAACTTCAGGGCATCGCCCTGATGCAGGCGAAAGCGCGGTTCGGCGGCGAACTGGCCGTTGAGGATCGGAATCAGGTCGCGGTCCAGCTCGATCACGTCGAGTTGCGCGCCGCTGTTCAACAGGCCTTCGGTCAGGGCACCCTGGCCAGGGCCGATCTCCAGCATGCGCTCGCCTTCGCGGGCATGGATGGCACGCAGGATGCGATGAATGACTCCGGCGTCGTGCAGGAAGTTCTGGCCGAAGCGCTTGCGCGCGCGGTGTTGGTAGTGGTCGGACAAGACGGCAGCTCCACGTTTCGAGCCACGAGCGGCAAGCAAGTGCCCAAAGCAAAATTACGAAGGCGCGCAGCTTACCAGTTGCAGCCGCCGACGGCACCCCGCCTGGCCCGTGGTGCGCCGCTCAGCGCCGAGCGTCGGCCATCTGGTATGCCGTTTCCAGGGCGACTTGCAGGCTGCCGCTGTCGATATCGCCGCTGCCGGCCAGGTCCAGCGCGGTACCGTGGTCGACCGAGGTGCGGATGATCGGCAGGCCCAGGGTGACATTGACCGCCGCGCCAAAGCCCTTGAACTTGAGCACCGGCAGGCCTTGGTCGTGGTACATCGCCAGTACCGCGTCGCAGTGGTCCAGATGCTTCGGGGTGAACAGTGTATCGGCCGGCAGCGGACCGATAAGGTTCATGCCCTCCTCGCGCAGCTGCGCCAGCGCCGGTTCGATGATTTCGATTTCCTCGCGGCCTAGATGGCCGCCTTCGCCGGCATGGGGGTTGAGGCCGCAGACCAGGATGCGCGGGCGGGCGATAGCGAATTTGTTGCGCAGGTCATGATCGAGAATGCGCGCCACGCGCTTCAGGCGCTCGTCGGTGATGGCCGCCGCGACATCCTTGAGCGGCAGATGCGTGGTCACCAGGGCCACGCGCAGGCCACGGGTGGCGAGCATCATCACCACCTGTTCGGTGGCGGTCAGCTCGGCGAGGAATTCGGTATGCCCGGAAAACGCGATACCCGTCTCGTTGATCACGCCTTTGTGCACAGGTGCGGTAATCATGCCGGCGAAGTCGCCGTCGATGCAGCCCTGGCCGGCGCGCCTCAGGGTCTCCAGCACGTAGGCAGCATTGCGCTTGTCCAGTTGGCCCGGGGTTACCGTCGTGCCCAGAGGCGTATCCCAGACATACAGGCTGCCGGCTTGCGCGGGGCGTTGCGGCCATGCGCCGGGGGCGACGGCGATCAGTTGAATGTTCAGGCCGAGCAAGCGAGCGCGTTCGTCGAGCAAGCCGCGGTCGGCGACAGCGACTATCGGATGAGGCTGCGCTTCGCGCGCCAGCAACAGACACAAGTCGGGGCCGATGCCGGCTGGTTCGCCGGGGGTCAGTGCAAAAACACGGGAAGCGCTCATCGGCAGGCTCTCGATAGGGCGGCGTCAGCAGTACGCCGGGATAAGGGAGTGGTTGCGAGCCATCTTAGTGGTCTGCTCCGGTTGGGAGAAGGTTGTCGGTTCTGCAGGCGAAAAAAAGCCCGACTCTGCGCTTTGCATGGAGTCGGGCTTATTCAGTGCCAATCAGCCTGCTTAGAGCTTGATCTCGACGTAGGCCTCGTCGCGGATCTGCCGCAACCAGGTCTGCAGCTCTTCATCGTACTTGCGGTTGCGCAGCAGGTTCATCGCCTGTTGCTCGCGGAACTGCGCGCTGCTGTCGGTGGCGCGGCGGCCCATGACTTGCAACACGTGCCAGCCGTACGGGCTCTTGAATGGCTTGGACACTTCGCCGCTGGCGGTATCGTTCATTACCGAACGGAACTCGGGTACCAACACGCTCGGGTCGATCCAGTTGAGGCTGCCGCCGTTGAGCGCGGAGCCCGGGTCTTCGGAGAAGTTTCTCGCCAGTTCGGCAAAGTCTTCGCCCGCCTTGATGCGCTCGTAGAGGCGTTCGATCAGGCGCTTGGTTTCGGCTTCGCTGCGAATTTCGCTGGGCTTGATCAAGATGTGCCGCACGTTGACTTCATCGCGTACCTGGGTGTCGCCGCCGCGCTTCTCGAGCATCTTGAGCATGATGAAGCCGCCAGGCGTGCGGATCGGCTCGGTGACGTCGCCCGCTGCCATCGAGCCGATCATCGAGTCGAAGGGGGGCGGCAGCTGCGCAGCTTTGCGCCAGCCCATCTCGCCGCCTTCCAGGGCGCTTTCGCTGGCCGAGTTGGCGATCGCCAATTGGGCGAAGTCGGCGCCCTGGCTCAGTTGCTTGTACAGGTCCTGGGCTTTACGTTCCGCCTTCTGGATCGCCTCGGGCGAGGCGCCCTCGGGAACCGGGATCAGGATGTTGGCCAGGTGGAATTCTTCCGACAGCTGCATCTTGCCCAGGTCCGAGGCGAGGAAGTTCTGCACTTCCTGATCGGTGACCTGAATACGTTCGGCGACGCGGCGCTGGCGTACGCGGCTGATGATCATCTCGCGGCGTACCTGATCGCGGGCTTCCTCGTAGGACAAACCATCGCGCACCAGGGCGGCACGGAACTGCTCGAGGCTCATGTTGTTGCGCTGAGCGATGGTGCCCAGTGCCTGATTGAGCTCCTCATCGGTGATGCGGATGCCGGAACGCTCGCCGATCTGCAGCTGAATGTTCTCGATAATCAAGCGCTCCAGCACTTGCTGGCTGAGCACTCCTTCGGGCGGCAGGCTGGCGCCACGCTTGGCGATGGTCTGCTGCACTTCGCTCAGGCGCGAATCGAGCTGGCTCTGCATGATCACGTCGTTATCGACGATCGCCACGACGCGGTTGAGTGGACGTACCTCGGCGTGTGCCACGGTACCCAGGAACAGCGCGCCCAGCAGGAGCGGGCGCACGCAATCAGAAAGCTTGATCTTCACGTTCACGATAACCTTGAATGCCTTCGTCGAGGAAAGTCTCGACCTTACTGCCAATTACACCGCCCAGACCTTTGAACACGATCTGCAGGAAGATGCCGCGATCCGGCTCGTCGTTGAGCGAGGGATTCAGGCTGACTTCGTCGTAGTCGATCCAATAGCGGTTGATCAGGCGCAGTTTCCAACAGCAGTTGTCGTACTCGAAGCCGCCGAAGGCTTCCAGGGTACGGTTACGGCTGTAGTCGTATTGCCAGCGGGAAATCACGCTCCACTGCGGGACGATCGGCCAGATGATCGAGAAATCATGCTGGCTGATCTTGTAGTAGTCCTTGATGTACTCCGGGCTGCCGGGCGTGCCGTAGTCGCCGCCGCCAACCACCCAGTTGCCGCTCGCCTGGTCGTAACGAACGCTGTCGTTGCGATAGCGATAGCCGGCATTGATCACCTTGTTCGGGTTGCCTTCCGGCTGGTAGTGGAACATCGCGCTGCCCGAGCGGGTGCGATGGGTGTCCGGATCCCAGTTGAAGTCCGAGGTCAGGCGCCAGTCGCGGTTGAAGCGGTACATGTATTCCAGCGCGTAGGGCGATTGCGAGGCTTGCGAGTCGGCGCGGGTGCGGTAGTCGATGCCGGGCATCTGCACCTTGCGGTCTTCGAAATAGAAGGCCTGGCCGATGCTGAAGCGCTGGCGCTCGAAGCCGTTCGGTTCGATCCAGCGGTTGGTCACGCCAAGCGACAACTTGTTCTCGTCGCCGATACGGTCTTTGCCGGAGAAGCGATTCTCGCGCCACAGCGAGGCGAAACTGAAGTTGCTCTCGCCGGTATCGAAGACCGGGATGTCGGTCTGGTCTTTCTCGGGAACATAGAGGTAGAACAGGCGCGGCTCGAGGGTCTGCCGATAGTTCTTGCCGAACCATTGGGTCTCGCGGTCGAAATACAGACCGCTGTCCAGGCTGAACATCGCCACGCTGCGGGTCTGGCTGCTCTTGTACGACTGCTCGGCGAGCAAGGTGCTCTTGCCCTGCGAATCCAGGCTCAGGTCGTAATTGGTATGCAGGTACTTGACCTTGGGCGTGAGAAAGCCCCAGCTCCAGTTCAGTGGCAGGCTGACGGCCGGTTCGAGGTGCAGGCGTTCGGCGTTGGCGCGGGCCAGGCCGCGCAGGCGTTCGTCGTACCAGTCGGACTTGACGCCGTCTTCATCGGAAAACTGACCGGAACGCAGGTCGCGGTCGAAGCGTACGTACTCGGCGCCATAGGTGAAATTCAGGCCGCCGGGCTGATAAGGCAACTTGCCGTTGAGGGTCAGTTGCGGCAGGCGGTTGTACGGGGTGACGTCGGTGATGTTGGCCAATTCGTACGCGTGCAGGTTGAGCTGTGCGGTGTAGTTTTCGCCGCGGTAGGTCAGCGTGCCGCGCTGGTCGACGTAGCTGGTGGAACTCACCCCGAGGTCGCTATCCAGGTCCTGGAAATAATAGGGGTCACTGATGTCGGTGTAGTCGACTTCCGCGAGCAGGCGCGAGTCCAGGCCGGTCTTGTGCTGCCAGCTGTACATCCAGCGCTGGTCTTCGTACTCGGACTGCAGCTTGCGATCGTCGTTGCTGTCGTCGAGGTAGGCGGCGCCGAATTGACCTTCGCTGCTCTTGGTCAGGTAGCGGAATTCACCTTCCATCAACAAGCCACGGTCGCTCATGTAGGTCGGGTAGAGCGTGGCGTCATAGTTTGGCGCCAGGTTGAAGTAGTACGGGGTTTGCAGGGTCAGGCCGTTATCGCTCGAGCTGCTGAGGCTCGGCGGCAGGAAGCCGGACTGACGACGGTCGTCGATCGGGAAGTAGATATACGGCGTGTAGAACACTGGAATGTTCTTCACCCGCAACGTCACATTGGTTGCGGTGCCGAAGCCGGTCGCCGGGTTCAGCGTGATGTTGTTGCCTTTCAGGTGCCAGGCGTTGCTGCTCGGTTCGCAGCTGGTATAGGTACCGTCTTTCAAACGGATGACGGCATTCTCTTCGCGCTTGGCGTACAGCGCATTGCCGCGGACATGGCTCTTGTGCAGCACATATTCGGCGTTTTCGACTTTGGCTTCGCCGTTGTCCAGTTGCAGTTCGGCGCGGTCGCCGACGACCAGCAGGCCCTTGTCGCGCAGGCGCACATTGCCGACCAGTTCGCCGCGGTTTTCCGCCTGGTGCAGGTTGGCTTCATCGGCCTCGACCTGCATCCCGGCCTGACGCAGCACGACATCGCCGGCCAGGGTCGCGATCTGTTGTTCCTGCTCATAGCGCGAGGCTTTGGCCGAAACGAAGGTCGGCGCTTCGCTCATCGGGGTATCGTCATTCATGCCCGGGCGAATCGGCTCGACATAGTTGCCGGCGCAATAAGGCCCGGTTTCCGCGAGTTGCGCAGCATTCAACTGCTCACGCGGAACCCAATCGAGGTGACTGTAGTCCGCACTACGCGAGACAAGACCTTTGCCGCGGCTTTCGGTGACCAGTACCGGGCCGGCAGCTTTGCTTTCACGCTTGCCACTGTCGCCAGTGCTCGCGTTTTGCGCTGTTTCACGCCCTGCCGGGCGTGCGGGCAGGGCCGCATTGCTGGCTTTCGGGGCGCACGCCCAGCCGCCGGATTCGGACACCTTGCAGTCATACTGCTCGGCGGCGAAAACCAATTGACTGGCCAGAGGCTGCATAGCCAACAGGCTACCGGTTACCAGAAGTGGGAATTTTTTACGGAATGCGGGGTATTTTACTGCCATCTTATTTTTCCGGGCTTCCTGCGCGCTATAGGCCCAGGGGCCGCACGCCTCTCGATGGGCTGAAAAAGATGCTGGATAATAAAGCATGACCCGCGCAACGGCTAGCGCCGTGGAGACCCTTGTAATGCCTGATGAAGATATACGTCTGCAATGCCTCGAAGAGTGGCTGGCCCAGCAGTTGCCCAGACTCGAGGTTGGCGCCGGGGCCGATGCCACGCTGACCTCCGCCAGCAGCGATGCGAGCTTTCGTCGCTATTTCCGCTGGCAGAGCGGTGAGCACAGCCTGATCGTGATGGACGCGCCGCCGCCGCAGGAAGACTGCCGACCCTTCGTGAAGGTCGCCGAATTACTGGCTCGGGCCGGAATCAATGTGCCGCAGATCCTTGCCGCGGATTTGCCGCGGGGTTTCTTGCTGCTCAACGATCTGGGGCGCCAGACCTATCTGGATGTGATCGATGCGGACAACGCCGACCCGTTGTTTGTCGATGCTCTGCAGGCGTTATTGCGTTTGCAGCGGTTGCCGATGGACACGCCGCTGCCCGCTTACGACGAGGCGTTGCTGCGCCGCGAGCTGCAGCTGTTTCCCGAGTGGTACGTGCAGCGTCACCTGGGGATTGAGTTCGATGCCGCGCAGCAGGCCCTCTGGCAGCGCATCAGCACCCTGTTGATCGACAGTGCCCTGGCGCAACCGCAAGTGCTGGTGCACCGCGACTACATGCCGCGCAATTTGATGATCGGTACGCCGAACCCCGGTGTGCTGGATTTCCAGGATGCGGTCTACGGCCCGGTCACCTATGACGTCACCAGTCTGTTCAAGGATGCCTTTGTCAGCTGGCCGGAAGCCCGCGTGCGTGGCTGGCTGGAGGACTATTGGCGGCAGGCGCGAGAGGAGGGTATCCCGGTGCAGGACGAACTGGACGACTTCCTGCGCGCCAGCGACCTGATGGGCGTGCAGCGCCACCTCAAAGTGATCGGGATATTCGCGCGCATCTGTCACCGCGACGGCAAGCCGAAGTACCTCGGCGATGTGCCGCGTTTCTTTGCTTATATAGAAGCGGTGATGGCGCGCCGTCCGGAACTCGGCGAATTGGCCGAACTGTTCGCCAGCCTCAAGCACACGCAAGGAATGCCGGCATGAAGGCCATGATTCTGGCGGCGGGCAAGGGCGAGCGCCTGCGCCCCCTGACCCTGCATACGCCCAAGCCCCTGGTGCACGCCGCAGGCGTGCCACTGATCGAGTACCACGTCCGCGCATTGGCCACCGCCGGGTTTCATGAACTGGTGATCAACCATGCCTGGCTGGGCCAGCAGATCGAGGACTATCTGGGCGATGGCGCGGGCTTCGGCATGCGGATCCGCTATTCGGCCGAAGGCGAGCCGCTGGAGACCGGCGGCGGGATCTTTCGCGCGCTGCCGCTGCTTGGCGATGCGCCGTTCCTGGCGGTCAATGGCGATATTTTCACTGACTATCCTTTCGCCGATCTACGGCACCCCCTGGATGGTTTGGCGCACCTGGTGCTGGTGGATAATCCGCCGCATCACCCCGCCGGGGATTTTTGCCTGCGCGATGGGCGTGTGGTCGAGGCCCACAGCGATCAGGCCACCCTGACCTACAGCGGTATCGCCGTGCTGTCGCCGCACCTGTTCGCCGATTGTCAGCCCGGCGCCTTCAAGCTCGCGCCGTTGCTGCGCCAGGCCATGGCGGCGGGCCAGGTCAGCGGCGAGCATTTCGCCGGGCGCTGGATCGATGTCGGCACTCACGAACGGTTGGCTGAAGTCGAGCAATTGCTCGCTCAGGGGCGCTGAGATGCTCTGGCCGTCCACCCTGTTAGGGGCGTTCGCCGGCATGGCCGTGGCCAGCATTCCCGGTGCCCTGCTTGGGGCCTTGCTCGGGCAGGTACTGGATCGCCGCTTGCAGCTGCGCAGCTGGGCGGAGTTGCGCGAGCGCATCGGCCTCAAACCGGCGCCGGGCGATGAGGATCTGCTGTTCGTGCTGCTCGGTCGCCTGGCCAAATGCGATGGGCGGGTGCTGCCGGCGCATATTCAACAGGCGCGTTCGGAAATGCAGCGGCTGGGGCTCGACGAAGCGGCGCAGCAGCGGGCGATTGCCGCATTCGCCCGCGGCAAGACCGGGCACGATAGCCTGCGTCTGCCGTTGCGTCGGCAGCGGGCGCATGCGGAAGTATTGCTGCGCGCCTGCTGGCGCATGGCCTGGGTCGATGGGCGAGTGAGTCAGACCGAGCGTGAACTGATTCTGTTATGGGGCAAATGGCTGGCGGTGTCGTCCGCCGCCCAGGAAGCGCTGAACGCCGCCTACGCGCCGAGGCAGGCCGCGCCAATGTCCCGTGGCGGCAGTTATCACGACGCCCTGCGCCTGCTCGGCGTGACCGCCGATAGCGAACCGGCACAGATCAAACGCGCCTATCGGCGCCTGTTGAGTCGTCATCATCCGGACAAGCTGGCCGGTAGCGGAGCGACCCTCGAGCAGGTGCGCGAGGCCACCGACGCGACCCGCGAACTGCATCATGCCTACGGCCTGATTCGTCAGCGCCATGGTTTCCGCTAGCGCGCTGCGGTTGATTATTGGGCGGCTTTCAGCTGGCTGCTGAGCCAGCCGCGAATGCGTCGGTAGAGTTGTTCCTGCTCGGCGTCCGTATTGCCCGGCAGCGCTTTCATCGCGACCTGGGTGTACGCCGGGTGCTGCAGACGTTTGCTCGCCTGCAGGCGTTTGACCGCCGCCTTTCGGTCGCCCAGGCGATCCTTGTAGTAGAAGTCGCCGGTGGCCAGCTTCAGGCCAGGGAGCAATTCGTCGAGAGCGGGGCCATAGTCCGCGGGCAGCTCAGCGCCGATCACCACCAAATGCCGCACGTTGGCCGGCTGACGTTCCTGCAGGTAGCGCGCGGCCCAATAGGCGCCGCTGCCGTGTCCCAGCAATACGATGGTCTGCGCTTGCCGCTGCTGGGCGAACGCCACCGCGGCTTCGATTCGCGCGATGACCCGCGCCGCGTGATTCTGCCGCAGCGTTTCGGGATCGCTGGGCGGTTCAGCGGCCGGGGCCGGTTCCTCGCTCGGCGCGCTTTGTTCATCCGCCGCCGGGGCGGGCGCTTCGTCCGCGGTGTCGGTCGGGGCGGTTTCGTCCGCATTCCCGGTGTCATCGGCGCTCGGTGCTTCATCGGCAGGGGTGGCTGGTTCGGCGACCGGTTCGGTCGCTCTGGCGGGGACGAACGGCTGATTGGGGTCGGGCAGCGTGAGGCTCAGGCTGTGCCAGCCGGCGTCGGGCAGCTTGTGGCGTAGCGGCGATATGGTTTGCGGCCAATCGGCGCTTTCGCCATCACCCGGAACGATGATCACCGCCCCGTTGGGGCTGCCGCTGTTGGCCGGTAACCAGAGCGCGAGGAAGGATTCATCGGCGGTCTGCAGTTGCTGCTGCTCCTGGTCTGGCAGGATCTCGGCCAGGGCTTGCGCCGTGTCCGTGCTGCGCTCGCTCGGCGCGGCACGCACCTCGGGGGGCGCGGGGGCCGCGGGTACGGCATCTGTCTCAGCGGTTTCGGCGGTTTCTTCCGCCAGCGACGGGGCGCCCGCCAACAGTAGGCACAGGGCGATCACCAGACTACGCAGGTCGCAGGGCATGGGCGTTTCCCAGAGGGGACGATGGTGATTTGAGCTTACTGCGTGATGGCGATTTTGTCAGGTCAGCCCTTGGCGGGACGGGGCATGACTGGAGTAAGGTAAGTGCAGCCCCCTTTAATGTCGTCGCCGAGTAGTCGTGTCATGAGCCCAGTGTTGTCGCGCCTTCTCCTTGTGCTCCTGTTATGGCCGTTGCTGGCCAGGGCGGAGGACGCCGCGCTACCGCTACGCCCGGCGTTCGATGAGGCGCAGCGGGCCTGGCTCGCCGATCATCGGCAGCTGCGTGTCGGCCTGTTGATGCAGGCACCCTGGGCGCTTTACGACCGCCGCCTGCAGCGCCTGTCCGGGGCCAATGTCGAGTTGATGGGCCGGCTGTTGCAGGGCATGGGGGTCGAACCGATCTGGGTGCGTTTCACCGAACAGACCGATCTGGACGGCGCGGTACGGCGTGGCGAGGTCGATCTGGCCCCGGGGTTGGTGCAGACCCCGCGGGGCTTGCGCCTGTGGCTGTATTCCAGTCCCTATATGCGGGTGCCGCACCTGGTGGTGGGCGAGCGCCTGGGCAGCAATGTGGTCGACCTCGATCGCCTGGGCCGTGAGGAAAATCTGGCGGTGCGCGAGCCGAGCCCGGCGTTCGACTACCTGCGCAAGAATTACGGCAACCTGCAGTTGCAGGCGGTGAGTTCGGAGCGCAGCGGCCTGCTGCGCCTGTTGCGCAAGGAGGTCAGCTACGCGGTGGTCGACGAGGCGCGCCTCAGCCAATTGCTGCGCGAGCCGCAGTTCGCCGGCTTGAGCATCGTCGGCGACATTGGCCTGCCGCAATTACTGCGTATCGCCACGCGGCGCGACCAGCCGCTGCTGGCGGCTATCGTCGAGCAAACCCTGCAAGCGCTGCCGCCGCGCGAAGTCGATCGGCTGCGCGAGCACTGGATGCCGCTGCGTTACCCGCAGGTCGGCGACTCCCTGGCGTTCTGGCGCGGCTTCAGCCTGTTGCTGCTCGGCATAGTGCTGGCGAGCGCGGCGATCGTGCTGCACCTGCGTCAGCAGCGCCGCGGCCTGGAGCGCCAATTGCTGGAGGCGCGGCATGCCCTGGGCCTGCGTGAGACGGCCGAGCAGGCACTGCGGCTGACGCAGTTTTCCATCGACCACAGCACCGTCGGCATTCTCTGGGTCAACTGGGACAGCCATGTGCGTTATGCCAACCACGCCGCCGAGGCGATGCTCGGCTATGCCGTCGGCGCTCTGGTCGAGCAGCCGCTGCAGGCGCTCGAGCCCAGCCTGAACATGGACCGTTGGCTGAACCTATGGCGGCTGGCCCGGGCCGGTCATGAAGCCATGCCGAGCTTCGAGACCGACTGCCTGCGCGCCGATGGCGGGCGCTTGCCGGTGGATGTGTCACTGAGCTTCCTGCGCTTCGATCGTGAGGAATACCTGGTGGTGTTTCTCAGCGACATTACCGAGCGTCGCCGTGCCCGCGCCGCCTTGCAGGAAAGCGAGGCGCGCTTCAAGGGCATCGCCGGTAGTGTGCCCGGCCTGGTGTTCCGCCTGGAGCGCGCCGGTTTCGAGGCGCCGGTGGCGTTCGCCTATATCAGCGAAGCCAGTGCCGAGCTGGTCGGCTACCCGGCCAGCGAACTGCAGCGCGCCGATCGCGGGCTGCGCAGCCTGGTTCATGCGGACGACCAGGCGAGCTACCGGCGCACCCAGGATGCGGCCCTGGCGAGTGACAGCGACTGGCTATGGCAGGGACGCATCCTGACCCGCGGCGGCGAGCTGCGCTGGGCCGATATCAAGGCCACCGCCCGTCCGCTGGGCGAGGGGCGAGTGGTATGGGACGGGATCGTCTGGGACATCACCGAGAACAAGCTGGTCGAGCTGGAACTGGCCGAATCCAGGGCGCGCCTGCGCGAGTTGTCGGCGCATCTGGAAAGCGTGCGCGAAGAGGAGAAGGCGCGCATCGCCCGCGAAGTGCATGACGAGCTGGGTCAGGTGCTCACCGTGCTCAAGCTGGAAACCGCCATGTGCGAGCTGGTTTGCGCCGGTCAGCTGCCGGAGCTCGATCAGCGCCTGCAGGTGATCAAGCGCCTGATCGCCCAATTGTTCCAACTGGTGCGCGATGTGGCCACGGCGCTGCGTCCGCCGATTCTCGATGCCGGCATCGCCTCGGCGATCGAATGGCAGGTCCGCCGTTTCGAGGCGCGCACCCAGATCCCGTGCCTGGTGGAGGTGCCCGAACAGGTGCCGGAACTGAGCGACAGCAAGGCCATCGGCCTGTTTCGCATCCTTCAGGAGGCGCTGACCAATGTCATGCGCCATGCCGGCGCGCACAGCGTGCAGGTGCGCCTGAGCCTGGAGCAGGATGAGCTGTGTCTGTGGGTCAGCGACGACGGCAAGGGCTTCGTCGCCGAACAACGCAAACCGGGCCAGTCGTTCGGTCTGGTCGGCATGCAGGAGCGGGTGTTGATGCTCGGCGGCCGGCTGAGCATTGACAGCCGGCCCGGCGAAGGCACTACGCTGTGCGCCCGAGTGGCGGTGACCGAGGAGGAAGTAGCGTGATCAAGGTAATGGTGGCCGAAGACCACAAGATCGTGCGTGAAGGTATCAAGCAATTGATCGGCATGGCTCCCGACCTCGAAGTGGTCGGCGAGGCGAGCAACGGCGAGCAGTTGCTCGAGGGCCTGCGCCGCACCCCGTGCGATGTGGTGCTGCTGGACATCAGCATGCCCGGGGTCAATGGCCTCGAGGCCATTCCGCGGATCCGCGCCCTGGCCTCCGCGCCGGTGATCCTGGTGCTGTCGATGCACAACGAGGCGCAGATGGCCGCCCGCGCGCTCAAGGTCGGCGCTGCCGGCTACGCGACCAAGGACAGCGAGCCGGCGCTGCTGATCACCGCGATTCGGCGGGTTGCCGGTGGCGGGCGCTACATCGACCCGGATCTGGCCGACCGCATGGTCTTCGAGGTCGGCCTGACCGATTCACGGCCGCCCCACGCGCAGCTCTCGGAACGTGAGTTTTCGGTGTTCGAGCGCCTGGTGCACGGCGAGGGGGTCAACGACATCGCCCTGCACCTGGCGGTCAGCAACAAGACCGTGAGCACCCACAAGGCGCGCCTAATGCAAAAGCTCGGGGTGCACTCGGTGGCCGACCTGGTGCGCTATGCCATGGAGCACCGGCTGGTCTGATTGCCGCGCCATACCCTTGTGCTTTGTAGGGCAATCCCTACATGAAACTCTCCGTTGGTCCGATGACAGGTCGTCATCCCGGCCGATTTTGCCGCTGGCCCATCGCCTCTAGTCTGTGTGCAACGACGTACAGACAACAACAAGGGTGCGGTGATGTCCGAGTCTCAGGCAAGCGATGTATTGGTGAGCTTCCGCGGCGTGCAGAAGAGCTACGACGGCGAATCACTGATCGTCAAAGATCTCAATCTGGATATCCGTAAGGGTGAGTTCCTCACCCTGCTCGGTCCCTCGGGTTCGGGCAAAACCACCAGCCTGATGATGCTGGCCGGTTTCGAAACCCCCACCGCCGGCGAAATCTTCCTCGACGGCCGCTCGCTGAACAAACTGCCGCCGCACAAGCGCGACATCGGCATGGTGTTCCAGAACTATGCGCTGTTCCCGCACATGACGGTGGCCGAGAACCTCGCGTTCCCCCTGTCGGTACGTGGCCTGTCGCGCACCGACAGCAGCGAGCGGGTCAAGCGCGCGTTGTCGATGGTGCAGCTCGACAGCTTCCGCAATCGCTACCCGGGCCAGTTGTCCGGCGGCCAGCAGCAGCGCGTGGCCCTGGCCCGGGCGCTGGTGTTCGAGCCGCAGCTGGTGCTGATGGACGAACCCCTGGGCGCACTCGACAAGCAGTTGCGCGAGCACATGCAGATGGAAATCAAGCACCTGCACCAGCGCCTGGGCGTGACCGTGGTCTATGTGACCCACGATCAGGGCGAGGCGCTGACCATGTCCGACCGGGTCGCGGTGTTCCATCAGGGCGAGATCCAGCAGATCGCCGACCCGCGCACCCTCTACGAGGCGCCGCGCAACACCTTCGTCGCCAACTTCATCGGCGAGAACAACCGCCTCAACGGTCGCCTGCTCAGCCAGGACGGCGAACGCTGCCGGGTCGCTCTGGCGCGCGGCGAGGAAGTCGAGGCGCTGGCGGTCAATGTCGGCCGTCCCGGCGAGCCGGTGACCCTGTCGGTGCGCCCCGAGCGCGTACGCCTGAACGGCTCCAGCGAGAGCTGCAGCAACCGCTTCTCCGGGCGGGTGGCCGAATTCATCTACCTGGGCGACCACGTGCGGGTGCGCCTGGAAGTCTGTGGCATGAGTGATTTCTTCGTAAAACAGCCAATCGCCGAACTCGACCCCGCCCTGGCGGTGGGCGATGTGGTGCCGATCGGTTGGCAAGTGGAGCACGTTCGCGCGCTCGATCCGTTGCTGGACAGTCATTGATAGCGTTTGACAGACCTTAACCACAGTGGAGACAACAATAATGAGCAAATACCTCTCGTTCTCGGCACTTACTCTGGCCATGGCCTGCGCCATGCCGGCGCTGGCGGCCGACCTGACGGTGATTTCCTTCGGCGGCGCGAACAAGGCCGCACAGTCCAAGGCTTACTACGAACCCTGGGAGGCGAACGGCAACGGCAAGGTGATCGCCGGCGAGTACAACGGTGAAATGGCCAAGGTCAAGGCCATGGTCGACACCAACAGCGTGTCCTGGAACCTGGTCGAAGTGGAGTCGCCGGAGCTGGCCCGCGGTTGCGACGAAGGCATGTTCGAAGAGCTCGACCCGAGCCTGTTCGGCAACCCCGACGATTTCGTCGAGGGCGCGATCCAGCCTTGCGGCGTCGGCTTCTTCGTTTGGTCCACGGTGCTCGCCTACAACGCCGACAAGCTGAGCAGCGCGCCGACCAGTTGGGCGGATTTCTGGGACACCGAGAAATTCCCGGGCAAGCGCGGCCTGCGCAAGGGCGCCAAGTACACCCTGGAATTCGCCTTGATGGCCGACGGCGTACCGGTCAAGGACGTTTACAGCGTACTGGCGACCAAGGAAGGCCAGGACCGCGCGTTCGCCAAGCTCGATCAGATCAAGCCAAGCATCCAGTGGTGGGAAGCCGGCGCTCAGCCGCCGCAGTTCCTCGCTTCCGGCGACGTGGTGATGAGCTCGGCCTACAACGGTCGGATCGCCGCGGTGCAGAACGAAAGCAACCTGAAAGTGGTTTGGAATGGCGGCATCTACGACTTCGATGCATGGGCCATTCCGATGGGCGCCAAGGACAAGGACGCCGCGCAGAAATTCATCGCCTTCTCGGTCAGCCCCGAGCAGCAGAAAATTTACTCGGAGAACATCGCCTACGGCCCGGCCAACAAGAAAGCCGTCGAGTTGCTTGACCCCAAGCTGCTCAAGGACATGCCGACCACCCCGGAAAACATCGCCAACCAAGTGGCGATGAACGTGACCTTCTGGGCGGACTTCGGCGAGCAGCTGGAACAGCGCTTCAACGCCTGGGCCGCGCGTAACTGAGTCGTCTGCTGGTAATGCCCCTCCGCGCTGGCGCGGAGGGGATGTTTCCCCCGTTTTCCGGAGTTCGCTATGGCCATCGCAGTGCCCTTGACCGAGGTCGCCGGCCCCACCCTGAAACAGCGTCTGGCCCGGGCCGAACGCGTCAACCGCTGGAAGGCGCAAGCGCTGATCCTGCCGTTGCTGGTGTTCCTGGTGCTGGTCTTTCTGGTTCCCATCGCCGCCTTGCTCAACCGCAGCCTGGACAACCCCGAAGTGGTCGGCGCCATGCCGCGCACCGTGGCGGCTATCGCCGACTGGGACGGCAAGGCCTTGCCGGACGAGCCGGTTTACCGTGCCCTGGCTCTGGATCTGGCCGAAGCCCGGCGCGAGCAGAACATCGGCGACCTGTCCAAACGCCTGAACATGGAACTGGCCGGCTACCGTAGCCTGATCGCCAGGACCGGCCGTGCGTTGCCGTTCAAGAGCGAACCGGCGACTTACAAAGAGGCGTTGGAAAGCCTCGACGAACGTTGGGGCGATCCGGCCTATTGGCAGGTGATCCGCCGCAACACCAGCGATGTAACCCCCTATTACCTGCTGGCCGCCCTCGATCACCGAATCGACGATCTCGGCGAGTTGGCGCCGGCCACCCCGGACCAGGCCATTTACCTGGATATCTTCGCCCGCACCTTCTGGATGGGCCTGGTGATAACCGCCATCTGCCTAGTGCTGGCCTACCCGCTGGCCTACCTGCTGGCGAACCTGCCGACCCGTCAGGGCAACCTGCTGATGATTCTGGTGCTGTTGCCGTTCTGGACCTCGATTCTCGTGCGCGTGGCCGCCTGGATCGTGCTGTTGCAGTCGAGCGGGCTGATCAACAGTGCGCTGCTCAGCTTCGGCATCATCGACAAACCGCTGCAATTGGTGTTCAACCGCAGCGGGGTGTACATCTCCATGGTGCACATCATGCTGCCGTTCATGATTCTGCCGATCTACAGCGTGATGAAGGGCATTTCACCGACCTATATGCGTGCGGCGATCTCCCTCGGCTGTCACCCGTTCGCCAGTTTCTGGCGGGTGTATTTCCCGCAGACCCTGGCCGGCGTCAGCGCCGGTGGCCTGCTGGTGTTCATCCTGTCGATCGGCTACTACATCACCCCGGCGCTGCTCGGCAGCCCGGGCGATCAGATGGTCAGCTACTTCGTCGCGTTCTACACCAACAGCTCGATCAACTGGGGCATGGCCACGGCGCTGGGCGGCCTGCTGCTGCTCGCCACCCTGGTGCTCTACGTGGTCTACAGCTGGCTGGTGGGCGCGAGCCGCCTGCGTCTGGGCTAAAAAAATGCCTGCGCAGCAGGCCAACTGATCCCCTCTCCCTTTGGGAGAGGGTGCCCGAAGGGCGGGTGAGGGTTATAGGCAGCGATGCGATTCTGCCTCTTCCATAGTCCGATGCTCGGCAGAGGGGCCTGGCCCCTCAACTACAGATTGCTTGGAGAACCAACATGCTCAGTCCTTACATGTCCCCGGTCGAACGCGTCTGGCATTACAGCCTGCGCACGATCTGCGCGCTGGTGCTGCTGTTCCTGATATTGCCGGTGCTGGTGATCATTCCACTGTCGTTCACCTCGGGAACCTTTCTGGTCTACCCGATCGAGCACCTGTCGCTGCGTTGGTACGAGGACTTTTTCGCCTCGGCCAGCTGGATGCGCGCACTGAAAAACAGCCTGATCGTCGCCCCGGCCGCCACCGTGCTGGCCATGGTGCTCGGCACCCTGGCCTCGATCGGCCTGACCCGCGGCGAGTTCCGCGGCAAGGCGCTGGTGATGAGCCTGCTGATTTCGCCGATGGTGGTGCCGGTGGTGATCGTCGGTGTGGCCAGCTACCTGTTCTTCGCCCCGCTGGGCCTGGGTAACAGCTACATCTCGTTGATCCTGGTGCACGCGGTGCTCGGCGTGCCCTTTGTGATCATCACGGTGTCGGCGACCCTGCAGGGTTTCAACCAGAACCTGGTGCGCGCCGCCGCCAGCCTCGGCGCCACGCCGCTGACCGCGTTCCGCCGGGTGACCCTGCCGCTGATCGCCCCGGGTGTCATCTCCGGCGCGCTGTTCGCCTTCGCCACTTCGTTCGACGAGGTCGTGGTGACCCTGTTCCTCGCCGGCCCCGAGCAGGTCACGTTGCCGCGGCAGATGTTCAGCGGCATCCGCGAGAACCTGTCGCCGACCATCGCCGCCGCCGCGACCTTGTTGATCGGTTTCTCGGTCCTGCTGTTACTGACCCTGGAATGGCTACGCGGGCGCAGCGAGAAACTGCGCACCCAGCAACCTGCTTGAACTCCCAGCCCAAGAGAGCGCCATGACCCTGCAACTTAAAGAGCCCGGCCTGCTGCGTCAGCAGGCCTATATCAACGGCCAGTGGTGCGAAGCCGACAATGGCGCGCGCACCGAGATCCTCAACCCGGCCACCGGCGAACCGATCGGCAGCGTGCCGAATCTCGGCCGCGCCGAGACCCGCCGCGCCATCGAGGCGGCCCAGGCCGCTCAGCCGGCCTGGCGCGCGCTGACCGCCAAGGCGCGCGCGCAATTGCTGCGCAACTGGTTCGAACTGATCCTGGCCAACCAGGAAGACCTGGCGCGAATCATGACCGCCGAGCAAGGCAAGCCATTGGCCGAGGCCCGCGGCGAGATCGCCTACGCGGCGTCCTTCATTGAATGGTTCGCCGAGGAGGCCAAGCGCGCCTACGGCGATGTGATTCCGGCGCATGCCGCAGACAAGCGCATCCTGGTGCAGAAGGAGCCGGTCGGCGTCGCCGCCGCCATCACGCCCTGGAACTTCCCCAGCGCGATGATCACCCGCAAGGCCGGTCCGGCCCTCGCAGCGGGTTGCGCCATGGTCCTCAAACCGGCGCCGCAGACACCGTTCTCGGCCCTGGCACTGGCCGCCCTGGCCGAGCGTGCGGGCATTCCCGCCGGGTTGTTCAGCGTGTTGCCGGCGGATGTCGCCAGCTCCCGCGAGGTGGGCGCCGAGCTGTGCGAGAACCCCGTCGTGCGCAAACTGTCGTTCACCGGCTCCACCGGGGTCGGCATCAAGTTGATGGAACAGTGCGCGCCGACCCTGAAGAAGCTGTCGCTGGAACTCGGCGGCAACGCGCCCTTTATCGTTTTCGACGACGCCGACCTGGATGCGGCGGTCGAGGGCGCGATCATCTCCAAATACCGCAATGCCGGGCAGACCTGTGTGTGCGCCAACCGCCTGTATGTGCAGGACGGCGTCTACCAGGCTTTCGCCGAAAAACTGCAGGCCGCGGTGGCCCGCCTCAAGGTCGGTAACGGCATGGACGAGGGTGTGACCACCGGCCCCCTGATCAATGCCGAGGCCGTGACCAAGGTCCAGCGCCACCTGGCCGATGCCCTGGGCAAGGGCGCAACCCTGGTCGCTGGCGGCAACAGCCTGGGCGGCAATTTCTTCGAACCGACCATCGTCACCGGCGTCACCGCCGACATGGCGGTGGCCCGCGAGGAAACCTTCGGCCCGCTGGCGCCGCTGTTCCGCTTCAGCGATGAGGCCGAGGTGATCCGCCAGGCCAACGACACCGAATTCGGCCTGGCAGCCTACTTCTATGCCCGTGACCTGGGCCGGGTGTTTCGTGTGGCCGAGGCCCTGGAGTACGGCATGGTCGGCATCAATACCGGCGTCATCTCCACCGAAGTGGCGCCGTTCGGCGGCATGAAATCCTCCGGATTGGGTCGCGAAGGCTCGAAGTACGGCCTGGATGAGTATCTGGAGATCAAATACCTCTGTATGGGCATCTAGCCCTTAGGGTGCGCGGGGCCGCCTAGGCTGTGCGCACCATGAATTTCTGATCCGGTGCGCACGGCGCACCCTACCGTTCACGTTTCGTTTGAGGACCTTATGAGCAAGACCAACGAATCCCTGATGCAACGCCGCATGGCCGCGGTTCCGCGTGGCGTGGGCCAGATCCACCCGATCTTCGCCGATAAGGCCGAGAACGCCACCGTGACCGACGTCGAGGGCCGTGAGTTCATCGACTTCGCCGGCGGCATCGCTGTGCTCAATACCGGCCACCTGCACCCGAAAGTGGTGGCGGCGGTGCAGCAGCAGCTGACCAAACTGACCCACACCTGCTTCCAGGTGCTGGCCTACGAGCCCTACGTCGAGCTGTGCGAGAAGATCAACGCACGGGTGCCGGGCGACTTCGCCAAGAAGACCCTGCTGGTCACCACCGGCTCCGAAGCGGTGGAAAACTCGATCAAGATCGCCCGCGCCGCCACCGGCCGCGCCGGGGTAATCGCCTTCACCGGCGGTTATCACGGCCGCACCATGATGACCCTTTCGCTGACCGGCAAGGTCGTGCCTTACTCGGCCGGCATGGGCCTGATGCCCGGCGGCGTGTTCCGCGCCCAGTACCCCTGCGCGCTGCACGGCGTCAGCGTTGACGACTCCATCGCCAGCATCGAGCGGATCTTCAAGAACGATGCCGAGCCGCGCGACATCGCCGCGATCATCATCGAGCCGGTGCAGGGCGAGGGCGGCTTCTACGTTGCGCCGAAGGAATTCATGCAGCGCCTGCGCGCATTGTGCGACCAGCACGGCATCCTGCTGATCGCCGACGAAGTGCAGACCGGCGCCGGGCGTACCGGCACCTTCTTCGCCATGGAACAAATGGGCGTCGCCGCCGATTTGACTACCTTCGCCAAATCCATCGCCGGCGGTTTTCCGGTGGCCGGCGTGTGCGGCAAGGCCGAATACATGGACGCCATCGCCCCGGGCGGTTTGGGCGGCACCTATGCCGGCAGCCCGATCGCCTGCGCCGCGGCCCTGGCGGTGATCGATATCTTCGAGGAAGAGCACTTGCTGGAGCGCTGCAAGGCGGTTGGCGAGCGTCTGGTCACTGGGCTCAAGGCGATCCAGGCCAAGCACAAGTCGATCGGCGAAGTGCGCGCCCTGGGCGCGATGATCGCCATGGAACTGTGCGAGAACGGCGATGTGCACAAGCCGAACGCGGCCCTGACCGGGCAGATCGTCGCCAAGGCGAGGGAGAAGGGCTTGATCCTGCTGTCGTGCGGCACCTACGGCAACGTGTTGCGCGTGCTGGTGCCGCTGACCGCCGAAGACGCGCTGCTGGACAAGGGTCTGGCGATCATCGCCGAGTGCTTCGACGAGCTGGCGTGAGCCTGTAAAAACCGACGGCAGCCCGGCTGCCGTTACCCTATTGAGGAGGCGTTCATGCTGCGCTCGAGTCTGGCCTGGTTGTGCCTGTTTATCGCGTTGCCGGGCTTTGCGGCCCAACTCACCGTGATCTCGTTCGGCGGTTCGGTCCGCGACGCCCAGCGCGAAGCCTTCTACAGGCCCTACCGTGAGGCCAGTGGCGTAGCGGTGATCAACGGTTCCTACAATGGCGACTTCGCCAAGCTGCGTCGCATGCAAGCCATGCAGCATGTCACCTGGGATGTGGTCGAGGTGGAGGCACCGGAGCTGGCACGCGGTTGCGAGACGGGCGTGTTCCAGCCCCTCGACGAATCCCTGGCACTCCAGGCGTTGACGCCCGGTGCCCTGCGCCCCTGCGGCGTGGGCGGCTTCGTCTGGTCCATGGTGTTGGCCTATGACCCGGCCCAACTGCGCGAAGCCCCTCGTAGCTGGGCGGACTTCTGGGACCTGGAGCGTTTCCCAGGGGCCAGGGGGCTGCGTCTGGGGGCCAAGTACAACCTGGAATTCGCCCTGCTGGCAGATGGCGTGCCGGCTGAGCGGGTTTACGCCACGCTGGCCACCGAGGCCGGCGTGGAGCGGGCGTTCCGCAAGCTGGAGCAGATCAAGTCGCATATCCGCTGGTGGAAGACCGGCGAAGAGCCGGTACGCGGCCTGCATGATGGTGGCCTGGCCATGAGCGCCGCCTACAGTGGCCGCATCGGTGCGAGCCAGGATCAGGGCGACGGCCTGGATCTGGTGTGGGCCGGCAGCATCTATGATTTCGATTACTGGGCTATCCCCAAGGGCAGTTTCAATAGCTCCGAAGCGCGCCGCTTCATCCAGTTCGTCAGCCAGCCGGGGCCGCAGCGCGCGTTCGCCGAATCGATCCCTTATGGCCCGGTCAACCCTGAGGCGCTGGCCGCCCTGACGCCCGAGCGCGTGGCGCGCCTGCCAACGGCACCGGCCAATCTGCGCGCCGCGCTGGCCATGAACGTGGACTTCTGGAGCGAGCACGGCGCGCGTCTCGACCAGCGCTTCGAGGCGTGGCGCGCACGTCCCTAGACGCCTAACGCCGCACTCCCGCACCGTCCGTGGGAGCCCAGAACCTGTGGGGGCGATTTCGCCCGCAACGTCCCGGTGTCGGCCACCCCTGTAGGCGATATCGCCCCCACAGCTCCATCCGCCCTCGGGTACAATGCGTGCCATCGTGAACATGCCCCCGAGGTACGCCATGCAACCCTTCGCCATCGCCCCGTCGATCCTCTCCGCCGACTTCGCCCGTCTGGGCGAGGAAGTGGACAAGGTGCTCGCCGCTGGCGCCGACATCGTCCACTTCGACGTGATGGATAACCACTACGTACCCAACCTGACCATCGGCCCGATGGTTTGCGCGGCGCTACGTAAATACGGCATCAAGGCGCCGATCGATGCACACCTGATGGTCAAGCCAGTGGATCGGATCATCGGTGATTTCATCGAGGCCGGCGCCAACTACATCACCTTTCACCCGGAAGCCAGCGAGCATATCGACCGCTCCCTGCAACTGATTCGCGATGGCGGTTGCAAGGCCGGCCTGGTGTTCAACCCGGCGACCCCGCTGGACGTGCTCAAGCACGTGATGGACAAGGTCGACATGATTCTGGTGATGAGCGTCAACCCGGGATTCGGCGGGCAGAAATTCATTCCCCATGCCCTCGAGAAACTCAAGCAAGCCCGCGCACTGATCGACGCCAGCGGCCGCGAGATCCGCCTGGAGATCGACGGTGGGGTCAATGTGCAGAACATCCGCGAGATCGCCGCTGCAGGCGCCGATACCTTCGTCGCCGGCTCGGCGATCTTCAATCAGCCCGACTACAAAACCGTGATCGACGCCATGCGCGCCGAGCTGGCCGCGGTGCGTGGGTGACCAGCCTCGCGGCATTGTTCCAGGGGCGCTTGCCGCGCCTGGTGATGTTCGATCTGGACGGCACCCTGGTCGATTCGGTACCGGATCTGGCCGCGGCCGTCGACAAAACCCTGGTATTGCTCGGCCTGCCGGCGGCCGGGGTCGAGCAGGTACGCGACTGGGTCGGCAATGGCGCGCGGGTATTGGTGCGCCGCGCCCTGGCCGGCGGCCTGCAGCATGAGCAGGTCGAGGATGCCGCCGCCGAGCAGGCGCTCGAGCTGTTTATGCAGGCCTATGCCGAAAGCCATGCGCTGACCACGGTGTATCCGGGCGTGCGGGCGACGCTGGACTGGTTGCGCGGGCAGGGCGTCGAACTCGCTGTGGTGACCAACAAGCCGGAGCGCTTCGTCGCGCCGCTGCTCGATGAAAAGGGCCTGGGTGGCTATTTCCGTTGGATCATTGGCGGCGATACCTTGCCCCAGCAAAAGCCCGATCCGGCGGCGTTGCGGCATGTCTTGCAGCTGGCGCGGGCTGAGGCGAGCGAGGCGTTGTTCATCGGTGATTCGCGCAATGACGTGCTGGCCGCCAAGGCCGCCGGCGTGCCTTGCGTAGCGGTGAGCTACGGCTACAACCATGGTCGACCGATTGCCGAGGAGCAGCCGGCGCGGGTACTCGACAGCTTGTGCGAGCTGTTGCCGGCTGCCGAGCAGTTGGCGGTTGCCGGAACTTGATCTCACAGGTCCCGATTTGTCGGGCCTGGCGGGTTGATTCAGTGATTGGCCTGCGCTAGTGTGGCGAGACTTTACTCCCCTCTGATCAAGAGAGCTCCGTGGTGGTTATCTGCACGCGCTGGTCCGCAAGAACCGGTATGAACATCCTCAAGGCTTTGGCCCGTTGGCGCTGGCGCCTCTGACCTGATCCTGGCCGCACAGGCCGACGCGTTTGCACCCGACCGTATACCCTCAAGCCACGAGGCTGCACATGACCCGCGAAGAATTCCTGCGTTTAGCCGCTGCCGGCTATAACCGCATTCCTGTTGCCTGCGAAACCCTGGTGGATTTCGACACGCCACTGTCCATCTATTTGAAACTGGCCGATCAGGCCAATACCTACCTGCTGGAGTCCGTACAGGGCGGCGAGAAGTGGGGGCGTTATTCGATCATCGGTTTGGCGGCGCGCACCGTGCTGCGTGCCTATGGCCATCAGGTAGTGATCAGCGTCGACGGCGAGGAGCTGGAGCGCCACGACTGCGCGGACCCGCTGACGTTCGTCGAGCAGTTCAAAGAGCGCTACAAGGTACCGACCCTGCCCGGTTTGCCACGTTTCAACGGTGGGCTGGTGGGTTATTTCAGCTATGACAGCGTGCGTTACGTCGAGCCGAAGCTCGCCGCCGGGGTCAATCCGGATCCGCTCGGCACCCCGGATATCCTGCTGATGGTCTCCGATGCCGTGGTGGTGTTCGACAACCTGGCCGGCAAGATGCACGCCATCGTCCTCGCCGATCCGTCCGAGGCGGGCGGTTTCGAGCAGGGCCAGGCGCGCCTGCAGGAGATCCTGCACAAGCTGCGCCAGCCGATCACGCCGCGTTTGGGCGTCGATCTGAATGCGCCGGCAGGTGTCGAGCCGGCCTTCAAGTCGAGCTTCAGTCGCGACGACTACGAGCGTTCGGTCAATGCGATCAAGGAATACATCCTTGCCGGCGACTGCATGCAGGTGGTGATCTCCCAGCGTATGTCGATCCCCTTCGCGGCGGCGCCCATCGATCTGTATCGGGCGCTGCGCTGCATCAATCCAACGCCTTATATGTACTTCTTCAACTTCGGCGACTTCCACGTGGTTGGCAGTTCGCCGGAGGTGCTGGTGCGTGTCGAGGACAATCTGGTCACCGTGCGGCCGATCGCCGGCACCCGTCCGCGCGGTGCGAGCGAAGAGGCCGATCTGGCTTTGGAAGAGGATCTGCTGTCCGACGCCAAGGAGCTCGCCGAGCATCTGATGCTGATCGATCTGGGGCGCAACGACGTCGGCCGCGTGTCCAGCACCGGCAGTGTCAAGCTCACCGAGAAGATGGTGATCGAGCGCTACTCCAACGTCATGCACATCGTCTCCAACGTTACCGGCCAGTTGAAAGAGGGGTTGAGCGCAATGGACGCCCTGCGCGCCATCCTGCCGGCCGGCACCTTGTCCGGCGCGCCGAAGATCCGCGCAATGGAAATCATCGACGAACTGGAGCCGGTCAAGCGTGGGGTCTACGGCGGTGCGGTGGGTTATCTGGCGTGGAACGGCAATATGGACACGGCGATCGCCATCCGTACCGCGGTAATCAAGGACGGCGAACTGCACGTGCAGGCCGGCGCCGGCATCGTCGCCGACTCGG
>CBIHLF010000011.1:0-121012 GCA_966210435.1 uncultured Pseudomonas sp.
TGCGCAAGCTGACCAACCGCACCCGCGCCATCCACATGGCCGAGGAGGGCGCGGACTTCCTGCAGATTTTCGACTTCTACCGCGAACAGGGTTTCAGCCAGGAAGAGAGCTACAGCAACGCCAATCGGGTGTTCCGCGGCTCCACGCCCACGGGCATGCCTTTCACCAAGGATCTGTCGTATCTGAAAGGCTTCATCATGGTCTACAACTACATTCAGCTCGCCGTGCGCAAAGGCAAGCTGGAACAGATCCCCTTGCTGTTCTGCGGCAAGACCACCCTGGAAGACATGCGCATCCTGCGTCGCCTGGTCGATGAAGGCCTGGTCGTTGCGCCGAAATACCTGCCGCCACAATTCAGCGATCTGAACTCGCTGTCGGCCTGGATGTGCTTTTCCAACTTCCTCAATCATTTGAGTCTCGACCGGATCGAAGCCGACTACGCCAATATCCTTTGATAGTTAGGTAGGTGGGGTAGGTTGGGTTAGCGGCGACTGTCGCTGTTTAAGCCGCGCCATCGCCGTCTGCCGCCGCGTAACCCAACAAAGTCGCCACGCGGTGTAATGGGTTATCGGGCTTTGTTCACCCCCGGACACCGTGTCGGCGCCTTGTCGGGTTACGCGGCGCTCATCTAGGGTGTTGAGATGGTTAACGTGGACCGCCGCTAACCCGACCTACGAACTAAGCACATAACCAACACCGCTTTGGTAGCCCGGATGAAGTCCGGGGAGTCTTCTCCAAGCCCCCAAATTGTCAGGAGCCCTGCATGAGCAGCCATCAACTCGACTACGAAATCCTCGGCGCTTCGGCGCAGAGCGTGGAAATCATCCTCGATCCCGACGAAACGGTTATCGCCGAAGCCGGGACTATGAACTACATGACCGAGGGCGTGCGCTTCGAGACGCGCATGGGCGACGGTTCGAGCGAGGGTGTGCTGGGCAAGTTGTGGAGCATGGGCAAGCGCATGCTGACCGGCGAATCGCTGTTCATGACGCACTTCTGCAACGCCGGCAAGGGCCAGGCGCGGGTGGCGTTTGCCGCACCTTATCCGGGCACCGTGGTGCCGATTCGGCTGGCGGAACACGGCGGCACGCTGATCTGCCAGAAGGATGCCTTTCTCTGCGCCGCCTATGGCACTTCGGTCGGCATCAGTTTCAACAAGCGCCTGGGCGCCGGCTTTTTCGGCGGCGAGGGGTTCATTCTGCAAAAGCTCGAAGGCGACGGTCTGGCGTTCGTGCATGCCGGCGGCACGGTGATCCGCAAGGAGCTGAACAATGAAACCTTGCGCCTGGACACCGGTTGCCTGGTGGCCTTCAGCGCCGGTATCGATTACGACATCGGCCTGGCCGGCGGCCTGAAAAGCATGTTGTTCGGCGACGAGGGGATATTCCTCGCGACGCTCAAAGGCACCGGTACGGTGTGGATCCAGAGCCTGCCGTTTTCGCGTTTGGCCGAGCGGGTGTACGAGGCGACCTTCAAGGCGCGCGAAGAAGTGCGGGCCGGCGGCAAATAGTCGCGCAGGCTGGCCAAGTGCGCACGCATGTATCAAGCTGCGCGGCTGAGTCCGTGGGCATGCCCGGTCCGCCGACGCCCGTTTTCAATTCCGAGAGTCTGCAATGAGCGAACTGAACCCGATTCCCCTGATCCTTACCGGTGTGGCCAGCATCTGCGCCACCGTGGCTGTGCTCGGTTACTACGGTTACCTGCATATCGCCAAGCCTGAGGATGCCTTGCTGCTGTCCGAATTCACCATGCTCAAGACCATTCCCGGCGAGGACTACAAGGTCTCGCTGAAACCCGCCAGCCAGGTGGCGCAGTGTATCGACGGGGTGCTGGTGCTGTTCGATCTGGAGCAGAAGGGTCTCAGTGGCGTGTTGGTCGATCAGCGCAAGCAGGCGGTTCGCTGCGTAGCCGAGCAGCCGGATAGCTAGGCGCCAGCCAAGCCGGCGAATGGCCGGCCTGGCTGGAAATCAACAAACACCTGATGCGCAGGCACCGGCTCAGGACGCGTCGGCCGAGCGCGGCGCCACCGGCTGGTTGTCGTTGGCAATAGTCACGTCGACCCTGCGGTTCATCGCGCGGCCGGCGGACGAGTCGTTGCCCGATACCGGGTATTGCTCGCCATAGCCGCGGGCGACGATGCGCTCGGCACTCACCCCCTTGCGCACCAGCGCATCGCGCACGGCGTTGGCCCGCTGTTCGGACAGGCGCAGGTTATAGGCGTCCGAGCCGCTGCTGTCGGTATAGCCTTCGATCACCACCTGACGGTCCTGATGCTGCTTGAGGAACTCGGCCAGCTTGTCGATGCTGCCGGTGGCGGCCGGCTTCAGTTGGGCGCGGTCCAGGTCGAACAGCACGTTGCCGAAGGTGACCAGCATGCCGCGGTCGGTCTGCTTGGCGTTCAGGCTTTTCTGCAATTGCTCGATCTGTCGGTTGCGGGCGTCGAGGGCGGCCCGGTCGGCCTGCGTCGTGACGTCGCCGAGCTGCTGCTCGGCGTTGCGCAGGTCGATGGTCTGTTCGGCGACCTTGACGCTTTGGCTGGCCAGGTAGGCGAGGTGATCGACGCGGGCCTTGTCGGCGTCTTCGCGGTAGGCCTGTTCGGCCTTGTCGAGCATTTCGCCGGCCTGCTTGGTTTCCAGCGCGGCAAACTTGCTTACGCCGGGTTCGGCCTGCAGTTGCTGGTATTGGCTGCGGGCCTGTTCCAGGTTGGGGTTGGGTTGCGACGCACAGCCAGCGAGGCCGGTGCCTATCGCCAGCAGCGCGCTAATCAGAATTCGGGTATGCATGAGAGGCATCCTGTTGGTTTGGCGTGAACGGGTGCGGGCAAGGCGGTTACTGCTTGGCGCCGGGCGTCGGCGAGCTGCTGCGCAGGCTCTCGCTTTGTATCCGCTGGATCGCCGACTGGGCTTCCTGCAGGGTGCTCTGCGCTTTCGCCGCGCGAGCCTTGCGCTCGGCCAGGCGGGCGTCCCACTCGGCTTCTTCGGCCAGGCGTCTGGCTTCCTGATAGTTTTCATCATGCATTGCCAGTTCCGCCTGCTTGAGCTTGTCCTGCGCGGTTTTCATCTCCACGCTGGCGTACTCCGGGCCACCGGAGCTGAAGGCGCTGTCGACCGCCGATTGGCTGACGGCGATCTGCTCGTCGGGTGGGTTGCTGGCGCAGCCGATCAGCAGGCTGCTACCGACCGCCGCTATGGCAAGTTTCCACGCGCCCCATGGACGCTGTGGCTGCTGGATATGTCGCTTCATGGTTACACCTCCTTGGGTCATCGCCTGGCGTACTTCGATGCGATTGCGACGTTGCGACTGGCAGCCGGTACGCCGCAATGCTGCGCCAGCGGTATGGTTTTTGTGAGTGAGGTGGGGACTGAAATGTTCAGGTAAAAACATTGTGCGCAAAAAACAGGCGCGCAGCCGACCGCGTCTCCGGGCCTGTGCCGGCGGGTTGTGCGGGTGCTTATGTGGTCGGTAGGCGAGGGCCGGGCTGCGAGTACCTGATCGGGCACTCGCGGCCTGGTGCGGCGAGGTTTGGCAGGCCGTTAATATCGCTTTAAAACGGCCTGTTAGTGGTTGGTGGTGTCAAGCTGTGCGCTGATCTCGCGCAGGTATTTGCGCGACAGGCTGAGGAAGCGCGGCGTCGGACCGACGTCCTCGTACAGCGGATCACCCTGCTCATCGGTCGCCACCACCTGGCTGCCCTGGACATAGGGCATGCTCGCTTCGAGCTCTTCGAGCGCGGCGCCGATCAGCTCGCCGAGCAGCTCCTCGGGGTGGCGTTTGGGATACATCTCGACCAGCGCCGCCAGGCGCGCGGCGGCCTCGACATCCAGATGCAACTGGTAGGGCGTGGCGGTCAGGCGGCCTTTGCCGTGTTCTTCCCAGTTGCTGACTAATTCACGAATCTTCATGGCGATTGATCCTTGGCCCCGTTGCAGGGCGTTGCGCAGTTTTGACGATGCGTTGAGCAACACATACTCAAGCCTAGACTGTCTTTAAAGGTGTAAGGAGTTGGAGTCGCGCCCTTGTAAGAAGTTGCCGCGCTGGGCACTCTTGGGCTTCAAGGATCAGCGGAGACAACGGCCATGGCGGAAATCGACGCGCGTTTGCGCGAGGACGTGCACCAGCTCGGCGAGCTGTTGGGCAACACCATCAGCGCCCAACGCGGCGCGGCTTTTCTCGACAAGATCGAACGCATTCGCAAGGGCGCCAAGGGCGCGCGGCAGGGCTCGGCGGCGGGGGCAGAGCAGCTCAGCGCGAGCCTCGATCAATTGGCCGACGACGAGCTGTTGCCGGTCGCGCGGGCCTTCACCCAGTTTCTCAACCTGGCCAATATCGCCGAGCAGTATCACCGTGTACGGCGTCGTGCACCGGGCGAGCCCGAGCCCTTCGAAACCAACGTGCTGCCCGAGTTGCTGCAGCGTTTGCAGACCAGCGGCCACGCCGCTGATGCCTTGGCGCGGCAATTCGGGCGGCTGGATATCGAGCTGGTGTTGACTGCCCACCCGACCGAAGTGGCACGGCGCACGCTGATCCAGAAATACGATGGCATCGCCGAGCAATTGGCCGCGGGCGACCACAGCGACCTGTCCGGCGCCGAGCGTGAGGAGGTCCGCCAGCGTTCGCACCGGCTGATCGCCGAGGCCTGGCACACCGAGGAAATCCGCCGCAGCCGACCCAGCCCGGTGGACGAGGCCAAGTGGGGCTTTGCGGTGATCGAGCATTCGCTGTGGCAGGCGCTGCCCAATGTGCTGCGCAAGGCCGATCAGGCATTGCATGCGGCGACCGGCTTTCACCTGCCGCTGGAGGCCGCGCCTATTCGCTTCGCCTCCTGGATGGGTGGCGACCGCGACGGCAATCCCAATGTCACCGCTGCGGTGACCCGCGAGGTGCTGTTGCTGGCGCGTTGGATGGCCGCCGACCTGTACCTGCGCGATATTGAGCAGTTAGCCGCCGGGCTGTCCATGCAGCAGGCCAGCGCCGAGCTGCTGGCGCGGGTCGGCGAGAGCCCGGAGCCCTACCGTAGCCTGCTCAAGCAATTACGCGAGCGCCTGCGCGCCACTCGCAGTTGGGCGCAGGCGGCCTTGCACGAGCAGCTCGAGCCGTCTGCCGCGGTGCTGCAGGACAATCGCGAGCTGCTGGAGCCACTGGAGCTTTGCTATCAGTCGCTGCACGACTGCGGCATGGGCGTGATCGCCGAAGGGCCGCTGCTTGATTGCCTGCGTCGGGCGGCAACCTTCGGGCTGTTTCTGGTACGCCTGGATGTGCGCCAGGACTCCAGCCGACATGCCGCGGCGATGAGCGAAATAACCGATTACCTGGGCCTTGGCCGTTACGCCGAGTGGGATGAAGACACCCGTGTGGCCTTTCTCCTGCAGGAACTGGAAAATCGCCGGCCGCTACTGCCCCGGCATTTCAAACCGAGCGGCGAAACCGAGGAAGTGCTCGCCACCTGTCGCGAAATCACCCTGGCGCCAGCGGCGTCCCTGGGCTCCTACGTGATCTCCATGGCCGGTGCGGCCTCCGATGTGCTGGCGGTGCAATTGCTGCTCAAGGAGGCGGGTTTGCAGCGACCGATGCGCGTAGTGCCGCTGTTCGAGACCCTTGCCGACCTGGACAACGCCGGCCCGGTGATTGCCCGCCTGCTCGAACTGCATGGCTATCGCGCGCGCCTGCACGGCCCGCAGGAAGTGATGATCGGCTATTCCGACTCGGCCAAGGACGCCGGCACCACCGCCGCGGCCTGGGCGCAGTACCGCGCCCAGGAAACCCTGGTGCGCATCTGCCGCGAGCACGACGTCGAACTGCTGCTGTTCCATGGCCGTGGCGGCACTGTCGGTCGCGGCGGCGGACCGGCCCATGCGGCGATTCTTTCGCAGCCGCCCGGCTCGGTGGCGGGGCGCTTCCGCACCACCGAACAGGGCGAGATGATCCGCTTCAAGTTCGGTCTGCCGGATATCGCCGAGCAGAATCTCAACCTCTACCTGGCCGCTGTGCTGGAGGCTACGCTGTTGCCGCCGCCAAGCCCGGAACCGGCCTGGCGCGAACTGATGGATAAGCTGGCCAGCGATGGCGTCGCGGCTTATCGCGGGGTGGTGCGCGAGCATCCACAATTCGTCGAGTATTTCCGTCAGGCCACACCGGAACAGGAACTCGGTCGTTTGCCCCTGGGCAGTCGCCCGGCCAAGCGTCGCGAGGGCGGGGTGGAAAGCCTGCGTGCGATCCCCTGGATCTTCGCTTGGACCCAGACCCGTCTGATGCTGCCGGCCTGGCTTGGCTGGGAGCATGCCCTGGACAATGCCCTGAAGCGCGGCGACGGCGAGTTGTTGGCGCAGATGCGCGAGCGCTGGCCATTCTTCCGCACCCGCATCGATATGCTCGAGATGGTCCTGGCCAAGGCCGACGGCGCCATTGCCGAGCTGTACGACGAGCGTCTGGTGGAGGCCAAATTGCGACCTTTGGGGGCGCATTTACGCGACCTATTGTCGCAGGCCATCGGCGCCGTATTGGGTTTGACCGGACAGTCGCAGTTGCTTGCACACAGCCCGGAAACCCTGGAATCGATCAGCGTGCGCAATACCTACCTGGACCCCTTGCACCTGCTCCAGGCGGAACTCCTGGCGCGCTCGCGCAAGCGGGAAAATCAGGCCGACAGCCCTCTGGAACAGGCGTTGCTGGTCAGCGTGGCGGGTATCGCGGCGGGTCTGCGCAATACCGGCTAGAGCACCGACGAGAGTGCTCCAGCGGTGTGCGCGGAGGTCTGCGCAGAGGAGCGAACGATGCTTTGGAATTGCCCCACAGGACGCACGGCTATCCGACTTTTGGTGGCTTGTGCGCCAGGGGGGCGCTGTGTATCTTGATCGGCCTTTCGACGCTCTGGCACCCCAGGCGCGGTCCAAACGATTCCGAGATTGGCCCCAAGAGGCAAGTCCGACGACGATTTATAGATAAATTTGAGGAGCATATCGATGCGCGTGATTCTGCTGGGTGCGCCCGGTGCCGGTAAAGGTACCCAGGCTGGTTTCATCACCAAGAAATTTGGTATTCCGCAAATCTCCACCGGCGATATGCTGCGTGCCGCGGTCAAGGCGGGTACCGAGCTCGGCCTGGTCGCCAAGAGCGTCATGGACAGCGGCGGCCTGGTCTCCGATGACCTGATCATCAACCTGGTCAAAGAGCGCATCGCCCAGCCGGATTGCGCCAATGGCTTCCTCTTCGACGGTTTCCCGCGCACCATCCCGCAAGCCGAAGCGCTCAAGCAGGCTGGCGTGGGGATCGACCATGTGGTTGAGATCGCCGTCGACGACGAAGAAATCGTCGGCCGTATCGCCGGTCGTCGCGTGCACCCGGCCTCGGGGCGCGTCTACCACACCGAGCACAACCCGCCGAAGGTTGCCGGTAAAGACGACGAAACCGGTGACGAACTGATCCAGCGCGAAGACGACAAGGAAGAAACCGTGCGTCACCGCCTGTCGGTCTACCACTCGCAAACCAAGCCGCTGGTGGACTTCTACCAGAAGCTCGCCGCCGCCAACGGCACGCCGAAGTACAGCGCCATCGCCGGCGTCGGTTCGGTCGACGAAATTACCGCCAAGGTGCTGGCTGCACTCAGCTAAGCCGCTATTAACGGTAAGCCAACGGCCCGCATTTGCGGGCCGTTGTCGTTTCTGCGGTTGGCGCGCGGGAATCGCTGAACGTCGTTCACAGAACAGTAACCTCGCTCGCCTAAGCTAGCATCGATATCTGGTCTATACCAAGGCGAGACGGTCTTAGACTTCAGGTCTTAACCCATACTAAGAAAGAGAGCGCGTTCAATGACCGAGAAAACCGCAAAGAGTGCCATCTGGCTGGGCCTGGCACTATCGATGCTGGCCGTTCCCGCGGCCTTTGCCGATACATCCACGCAGCCCAAGGCTGACTGTGCCGTCGCCGAGTTCACCATGGGGCTACGCTTCCAGCAGCAGTCGGCGGAGGTTCAGGCCCTGCAGTTGCAGGCCTATAACATCGCCACGCTGAAGCTGGATGCGGCAGTGGCCGCGGCGAAAGAACCGTCGAAGCTGGCCATCGTCACCGACCTGGATGAAACCGTCATCGACAACAGCGCCCTGTTGGCACGGGACCTGGCCAACTGTCACGCCTATGATGCCTGGGACACCTGGCTGCCCTGGGAGCGTGACGGCAACCCGCAGCTGATCCCCGGTGCCAAGCAGTTTCTCGAACACGCCGACAGTCTGGGCGTGACCATTCGCTACATATCGGACCGTGCCGACGAGCAGAAGAAATATACCCTGGCCACCCTGAGCAAGCTCGGCCTGCCGCAGGTGTCGGAGGAAAGCGTTCTGCTGCTGGGGCCACCCAAGGTCGAGCGGCGTGCCATCGTCAGCGCCGATCATCAGATCGTGCTGCTGCTGGGCGATACGCTGCATGACTTCGACGCGCGTTTCCGCAAGACGCCGCTGGCCGATCAGCGCGCCACCGTGGCCGCAGAGTCGGCGAAATGGGGCACCGAGTGGATCGTCTTCCCCAATACGAGCTACGGCACCTGGTCCAAGGCGCCCCTGCAAGGCTGGGAAGCGAAGACCGTTATCCAGCCCTGGTAAGCCGCTGTTTGCTGGAAGTGCACCGGGCTGATTGCGGCTCGGTGCGTACTCGCTGTCGGGCGGGCACGTTCGCCTGGCGGTGCGGGTGACAGTGGTTGCGCTGGAAAAAAAAGCCTTAAACCGTTTTAATGCCCGCCCACTCGTCAATCTGCCTGAATAACGATGACCACTCTGCTGGCCCTGGATACCGCGACCGAAGCCTGCTCTGTCGCCCTGCTGCATGACGGCCGGGTGATCAGCCACTACGAAGTGATTCCGCGTCTGCACGCGCAGCGTTTGTTGCCGATGATCAAGGATCTGCTGGCCGAGGCCGCCGTGCCCCTGTCCGCGCTGGACGCCATCGCTTTCGGCCGTGGCCCGGGCGCCTTCACGGGTGTGCGCATTGCCGTTGGCGTGGTGCAGGGGCTGGCTTTTGCTCTGGATCGGCCAGTGCTGCCGATATCCAATCTGGCGGTACTGGCCCAGCGCGCCCAGCGCGAGCACGGTGCCATGCAGGTGGCGGCGGCGATCGATGCGCGGATGGACGAGGTCTACTGGGGCTGTTACCGCGCCGATAACGGCGAAATGCGCCTGCTCGGCAACGAGGCGGTATTGGCGCCCGAACAGGCCATATTGCCGCCGGCCGTCAGCGGCGACTGGTTCGGCGCCGGCACCGGTTGGGGCACGTTCGCCGCGCGAATCGCTGCGCAAGTCGTTGATCAGGATGGCGCCATGCTGCCGCATGCCGAGGATCTGCTGAGTCTGGCGCGCTTCGCCTGGGCGCGCGGCGAGGCGCTGTCAGCGGACGAGGCGCAGCCGGTATACCTGCGCGACAAGGTCGCCACGCCCAAGCAGCCTGCTTGATGGAGTTGCGCGTCGCCTGGCAACCTTCTGTCGCATGCCTGGCGTCAGTTTTATGTCCTGCATTGCCAAGGCCGTGCGGGGCAGCTAGATTGCCATTACTTTCCTCCATAGTTGCTTAAGGGCCGAGCACCAGCCGATGCGTATCGACGCCTCCATTCCCTCTCTTGCGCCAGATCGCGGCCCCCGTTCGGGGACGGCGGTCACGCCTTATCGCGAAGCGCAACGCGAGGTTGAGGAGCGCCGGCAGCAGCCAGCACCCTCGGCGGCAACCCAGGGCTTCGAGCAGACGCCGCAATTGCGCCGGGTTCAGCAAGCCAACGCCAGCAGTGATTCGCTACCCGCCACCCGTGATCGCGGCTATCAGCCGGCGCTGAGCAACCGCGCCGCGCAAGCCATCGCCAGCTACAGTTCGACCGCCGGCTTCGCGCAGGATGCCGGCGCTCAGGAAGTACTGGGTCTCGATCTCTACGCCTGATGCTGCCTTATTTTCTCGGCTGCCCCTCCTGGAGCGAGCCCGCCTGGCGCGGTTCGTTGTACCCCGACGGTGCGCGTACGGCGGATTTTCTGCCGCGCTACGCCGAGGTGTTCAATGCGGTGGAAGGCAATACCACGTTCTATGCCCGGCCTTCGCCGCAAACCGTCGCCCGCTGGGCCGAAACGATGCCGCCGCAATTGCGCTTCTGCGCGAAACTGCCGCGCGACATCAGCCATTCCGCTGACCTGCACGAGCAGTTGGATGCCGTCGATGATTTCCGTCGCTTACTCGCGCCGCTGGGGGCGCGCATCGCCCCGTTCTGGTTGCAGCTGCCGGCCAGCTTCGGTCCGTCGCGCATGGCCGAACTGGCGGCGCTGATCGCCCATTGGAATGTCGCGGACCTGGCTGTCGAGGTGCGCCACCCGGCGTTCTTCGCCAAAGGCGAGGAGGAGCGCAGGTTGAATCGCCTGTTGCAGGGCGCCGGCATCGAGCGCATCTGCCTGGATTCGCGGGCCTTGTTCAGTTGCACATCGTCCACGCCCGCGGTGTTGCATGCGCAAGCCAAGAAGCCACGTCTGCCACTGCGCCCGACGGCTTTCAGCCAGGCGCCGCAACTGCGCTTTATCGGCCATCCCGAGCTGGCGGCCAACGACGCCTATCTCGCGCCCTGGCTGGATAAGATCGCCGCCTGGATCGAAGAGGGGCGCACGCCCTATGTATTCCTGCATACCCCGGACAATCTGCTGGCGCCGCAACTGGCGCAGCGTTTCCACGCCCAGCTGATGACGCGCCTGCCGGGCTTGCCGGCATTGCCCGAACCGCTGGTCGCGCCGCGCGTCGAACAATTGGGGCTACTCTGAGGATGCCGCGCCAGCAGGCCGGTGTTTGACCGTAGTGCCAGCGCGGCTTGTGCTGAAATGGTCGTAAACCCCAAGGTGTTCAGGTCGAGAAAGGAGTGACCGACATGTTGACTCAAATGCAACGAGGCGAGGCGTTTCGTGCCTTGCACCAGCGCGACGGGTTGTTCGTGCTGCCCAATCCTTGGGATGCCGGCTCGGCGAAGATGCTGGCGGCCCTGGGCTTCGAGGCTCTGGCGACGACCAGCGCCGGACTGGCCTTCTCCCTTGGGCGCTGCGATGCGGAAGGGGCGGTCAGTCGCGACGAAGCCCTGGCCAACTCCCGCGCGATCGTCGAGGCGACCGTGCTGCCGGTGGCCGCCGATCTGGAGAACGGCTACGGCGACGAACCGCAGCACTGCGCGGAAACCATCTTGCTGGCGGCGCAGGTCGGCCTGGTCGGTGGCTCCATCGAGGATGCCAGCGGTGATGCCCAGGCCCCAATCTACCCGTTCGACCTGGCGCTCGAACGCATCCAGGCCGCCGTTGCGGCGGCCCGCAGTCTGCCATTCCCTTTCACCCTGGTGGCCCGCGCGGAAAACTACCTGCACGGCCGCCCTGACCTGAATGACACCATCGAACGCCTGGTGGCCTACGCGCAGGCGGGGGCCGATGTGCTCTATGCGCCGGGCCTGACCACCCGCGAGGAAATCCAGGCCGTGGTCCAGGCCGTGGCGCCGCGACCGGTCAACATCCTGGTGGGTTCGCCAGGCGTGCGCCTGTCGCTGGATGAATTGGCCGAACTGGGCGTCAAGCGCGTCAGCCTCGGCTCCAACCTGGCGCGGGTCGCCTATGGCGCCTTCTATCAGGCCGCCGAGGAGCTGGCCGTCCAGGGGAGCCTGGTGGCGAGCGGAAAGGCCATGCCGTTCGGGCGCATCAACGATCTGTTCAAAACCTGAGTTGCGCAGGCCTTGCGTCGGTTTCTTGTCGCGCTGCTGTTGTTCGTCTGTGGCGTGCTGCCGCTGGCGGTCCAGCAGCACTGGATCTATCCGCCGCCGCGCTGGGATCCCTGGGCGCCGCTAAATATCGCAGCGCAACCCAACCTGCTGACCTCGTTCAAGCTCTGGCGCCTGAAAAAGGACCCAGAGCTTTGCCGCCAGGCCTTGGACAGCTCGACGCTACAGTACACCGCGTTGGCCGACAGCGTGCCGCAAGCCAACTGCCCGCTGGAAAATACCGTACGGGTGGAGGGCTCCGAAGTGCACTTGAACAATAGTTTTATCGCCACCTGTCCGTTGGCGGCGGCCTTCGCCATGTTCGAACAGCATGGCCTGCAGCCGGCGGCGCAGGCGCTGTTCGGCCAACCGGTGGTGCGCCTTGAGCATGTCGGCAGCTATGCCTGTCGCGCCATTGCCGGTAGCCGTCGGCAAAGCCAGCATGCATCGGCCAATGCCCTGGATATCGTCGGTTTTCGTTTGCGCGACGGCCGGCGCATCAGCGTGCTGCGCGACTGGCCGAAGCAGGGCGTCGAGGCCAGGTTCCTGCGGCGGGTGCACGACGCCGCCTGTGCCAGCTTCCACACCACCCTGGGGCCGGACTACAACGCGGCCCACCACGACCATTTTCATATCGATATGGGGCTGTTTCGCATGTGCCGCTGAGCCACTGAGGCGTGGGTCTCAGCGTTGCGCCAGGAGCAGGTCGGCCGCCTGACCGCTGCGACCGTCGGCGAACTCGAAGCGGCCGAGCTGGGCGATTTCGTCATAGGCGCCCAAGGCTACTTTCACGTCCTGGGCGTTAAGCTCGATTGCGTTGACACCGGCCTGGCTTAACGACTGGCTCGATTGCCGACCCTGAGCGTCGAAGCGCAACAGGCTCAAACGCTGGAAGATCGCATCCCGGGCGTCGATACGGCCGTCGCCGTTGTCGTCATGCTTGGCCAATTCGGCGAAGCCATTGGCGGCGCCGTGCTGATCGCCGAACAGTTCGCGACCGTCGTCGATGCGTCCGTTGCCGTTGCTATCGAACGCCAGCAGGGCATCATCGCCCGTTGGTACGCTGATGCGGTCGAGCTTGCCGTCGCCGTCCAGATCGAAAAGCACCCCATGCTGCAGGCCGCTGGTGCGCCAGCCGTTACCGGCAAGGTCGAGTGCCAGGGGGTCGGTTTTCTGTGGCTCGGCATTGAGGTTGACGTTCAACTCGAGCTGGCGCTGCTCGACGATCTGCTCGAACTCGCTGGTCTGAACCGCAACGGCGGGTGGCTCGCCGCTGGCGTCGGTCACCTCGTCTGCGATCGCTGGCTGGTCTATTTGCGGCTCATCAGGCATCAGCGTGCGGCGCAGGATCTGGTAATCCAGCGACGCCTGAACGCCGGCATCCAGCTGTTCCTTGAGCCCCGCGGCAGGTTGGCTCGGATGGTGGTGGGGTGCGCTCGTGACATCGAACATGGGCAACTCGATGCGGCCTAAAGGTGCCGGGTCTGGCAAAATGCCGCTTATCTGGTTGTCGGCTCATCCCCGGCCGAATTGAATATTTTTTGAGCACCTTTGTTAATGAGCGACGAGCGTACTATCGCGAAAATTCGTATGCAGGCCCTGCAGCCCCATCTGGCCGAGGCGGCCGAGGGCTGGGCGGCACGCTTGAACCTGCCGCTGCACGGCGACAGCGAGTACGCCCTGCAGGTGGGCGAGGACGGTTTGCAATTAGTTGAACTCGGTCCGCAGGCGCCAGGGCCGGTGCGGGTGGATTTCGTCGAGGGGGCGGCTGCGCATCGGCGCCTGTTCGGCGGCGGCAGCGGGCAGATGATCGCCAAGGCGGTTGGGGTGCAGCCGGGCATCCGCCCGCGGGTGCTGGATGCCACCGCCGGGCTGGGCCGCGATGCCTTCGTTCTGGCCAGCCTGGGCTGCGCGATGACCCTGATCGAACGCCAGCCGCTGGTCGCAGCCTTGCTGGAAGACGGCCTGGCCCGCGCCCAGGGCGATGCCCAGGTCGGTCACATAGTCGCGCAGATGCGGCTGTTGCAGGGCAACGCGATCGAGCTGATGGAGGCCTGGCAGGGCGAGCCGCCGCAGGTGATCTACCTCGATCCGATGTTTCCCCATCGCGATAAAAGCGCGCTGGTGAAAAAGGAGATGCGCCTGTTCCGCCCCTTTGTCGGCGACGATCAGGACGCGCCGGCGCTGCTCGCCGCAGCTCTGGCCCTGGCCAGCCACAGGGTGGTGGTCAAGCGCCCGCGCAAGGCGCCGTGCATCGAAGGCGCTAAGCCGGGCTATGCGCTGGAAGGTAAATCCAGCCGCTATGACATCTACCCGAAGAAGAAGCTGTAAGCCGCAAGCCGCGACCGCCTAGGGATATGCCAAAGGCTTGTCCGCCATCTCGGCGGGTGGACAAGGCTTCGCCCTGTCCACCCTACCAACGTGCAACGCGCGTTTCCCAACCCGCCAAGCCTTTGTAGCCCGGATGCAATTCGGGGGGCTCTCGGTCAGGTCGCGACCAGCCTGACACTCAGCCCGGCCGATAAGCGCGCACAAACATTCCCACCGCATCGCATACATGGCGTTCGGCAGCCTCGCCCTCCAGGGCGTCGGCGCAGCCGATCAGCAGGCGGAAGTTGTCGATGCCCTTGATCAGGCTGAGAAACTGATCGGCAGCCTCATGCGGGCTGGCGATGCGCAGTTTGCCCGCCCGGTCGGCCTGTTCGAGCAGATGCGCCATTTCGCTGAGCAGACGCTGCGGCCCGGCTTCGTAGAACATCTTCGAGAGCTTCGAATCCTGCGCCGCCAGGCTGATCATGATCCGGTGCAGCTCCACCGATTCCTGGCTGTTGACCAGCGCATGAAAGCCACGGCCGATATCCAGCAACTGGCTTTCGATCGATGCGCCTTCGACCAATTCGAACAACAGTTCGGGCAACTGGCCTTCGCATTTGGCCTTTACCGCCTCGGAAAACAACGTCTCCTTGTCGGTGAAGTGGCTGTACACCGTGAGCTTGGAAACTCCCGCTTCTGCGGCAATCGCATCCATGCTGCTGCCGTCGTACCCATGGCGCAGGAACAGGGTTTTCGCCGCTTCGAGGATGGCTTGGCGTTTGGCGAGATCTTTGGGACGGCCCGGACCGCTGGGCGGCAACATTTTGTTTGTCATCGGCAACTTTTAATACTGGACTGATGGGTTTGCTATTTTTACTATACTCCGCAGTACAAATATTCCAAACCTTTGCGAAGGTCGCCCATTATGTTGCGTCATGCCTTGTCTGTCGCTTTGCCTGTCAGCCTTGCCGTCCTGCTTGCCGCCTGTGGCGCTGGCGAGCAGATCGAGACCCCGGTTCGTCCCGCCCTGGTGATCCAGCCACAAACGGCTGGCGCGACCATGGATACCTATCCGGGCGAGGTGCGCGCGCATCTGGAGCCGGAGTTGGCGTTTCGCATTGCCGGCAAGGTCAGCAAGCGTCTGGTCGAAGTCGGGCAGCGGGTGAAGAAGGATCAGCCATTGGCCGAACTGGACCCGCAGGATGTGCGCCTGCAACTGGAAGCGACTCGCGCCCAGGTCGCCGCGGCCGAAGCCAACCTGCAATTGGCGCTTGCCGAGCGCGACCGCTACAAGGCGCTGCTGGCGCGTAATCTGGTCAGCCGTTCGCAGTACGACAACGCCGAAAACGCCTACCGTGCAGGCAGCGCGCGGCTCAAGCAGATAAAAGCCGAATACAACGTGGCCAACAACCAGGCCGGTTATTCGGTGTTGCGCGCCTCCCAGGATGGCGTGATTGCGCGGCGTATGGTCGAAGTCGGGCAGGTGGTCGCAGCCGGGCAAAGCGTGTTCGTGCTGGCCGCCGATGGCGAGCGCGAAGTCCTGATCAACCTGCCGGAGCGCGCGTTCGAGCGTTTCAGCGTCGGCCAGGAAGTGGTCGTCGAGTTATGGTCGCAGCCCGATCAGCGCTTCCCCGGCCGCATTCGCGAAATATCGCCGTCGGCCGATGCACAATCGCGCACCTTTGCCGCCCGCGTGGCTTTCACCGAGGGCGAAGTACCCGCCGAACTGGGCCAGAGTGCGCGGGTATATATCGCGCACAACGGCGTAGCGCCGCTGGCGATTCCATTGTCGGCGCTGAGTGCCGAGCAGGGCAGGCCGTTCGTCTGGGTGGTCGACCCCAAGGACTCCACCCTCAAGCGCACCTATGTGCAGGTCGGCCCCTATGGCGAAACGCTGGTGCCGGTTCTCGAAGGATTGAACGCCGACGCCTGGGTGGTTGCGGCCGGCGTACACGTATTGCGCGAAGGCCAGGTGGTGCGCCCGGTCGACCGTGACAACCGGTTGGTGAAACTGGCGGCGAAGGAGTAACCCCGATGGATTTCAATCTGTCCGCCTGGGCGCTGCGCAATCGCCAGATCGTGTTGTACCTCATGATCCTGCTCGCCGTGGTCGGCGCGCTTTCCTATACCAAGCTGGGGCAAAGCGAAGACCCACCGTTCACCTTCAAGGCCATGGTCGTGCGCACCATGTGGCCGGGTGCGAGCGCCGAGGAAGTGTCACGGCAGGTGACCGAACGCATCGAAAAGAAACTGATGGAGACCGGCGATTATCTGCGCATCGTCTCCTTTTCCCGTCCCGGTGAGTCCACGGTGACTTTCCTCGCGCGCGACTCCATGACCTCGGCGGAAATCCCCGACCTCTGGTACCAGGTGCGCAAGAAGGTCGGCGATATCCGCCATACCTTGCCCCAGGGTATTCAGGGGCCGTTCTATAACGACGAATTCGGCACCACTTTCGGCAACATCTATGCACTGACCGGCGACGGTTTCGATTACGCCGTGCTCAAGGACTATGCCGACCGCATTCAGCTACAGCTGCAGCGAGTGGCCGATGTCGGCAAGGTCGAGCTGGTCGGCCTGCAGGATGAAAAAATCTGGATCGAGCTGTCCAACACCAAGCTGGCGACCCTGGGTTTACCGCTGGCCGTGGTGCAGCAGGCGCTCGAAGAACAGAACGCCGTGGCGGCATCGGGCTATTTCGAAACCGCCACCGATCGCGTGCAATTGCGCGTCACCGGGCGCTTCCAGTCGGTTGAGGAAATCCGCGAGTTTCCGATTCGCGTGGCCGATCGCACCTTCCGTATCGGCGATGTCGCCGAGGTGCAGCGTGGCTTCAATGATCCACCCGCGCCGCGTATGCGCTTTATGGGCGAGAACGCCATCGGCCTGGCCGTATCGATGAAGACCGGAGGCGACATCCTGGTGCTGGGCAAGGCCCTGGAGGCCGACTTCGCCCGTCTGCAGGAAACCTTGCCGGCCGGCATGCAACTGCGCAAGGTCTCGGACCAACCGGCGGCGGTGAAAACCGGCGTCGGCGAGTTCGTTCAGGTGCTCACCGAGGCGCTGATCATCGTCCTGCTGGTGAGCTTCTTCTCCCTCGGCCTGCGCACCGGCCTGGTGGTCGCGCTGTCGATCCCCCTGGTGCTGGCGATGACCTTCGCCGCCATGTACTACTTCGGCATCGGCCTGCACAAGATATCCCTCGGCGCGCTGGTGCTGGCTCTGGGCCTGATGGTGGACGACGCGATCATTGCCGTGGAAATGATGGCGATCAAGATGGAGCAGGGCTACGATCGCATCAAGGCGGCCAGCTTTGCCTGGACCAGCACGGCCTTTCCGATGCTCACCGGCACCCTGATCACCGCCGCGGGCTTTCTGCCGATTGCCACCGCGCAATCCGGCACCGGCGAATACACCCGCTCGATCTTCCAGGTTGTGACCATCGCCTTGCTGGTGTCCTGGATCGCCGCGGTGGTGTTCGTGCCTTACCTGGGCGCCAAACTGCTGCCCGACCTGGCCAAGCTGCACGCGGCCAAGCATGGCGCCGGTGCCACCGCGCCAGACCCCTACGCGACGCCGTTCTACCAGCGTGTGCGCAACGTCGTGCAATGGTGTGTACGCCGCCGCAAAACCGTGATCCTGTTGACTCTCTGCCTGTTCGTCGGCTCCATCGTGCTGTTCCGTTTCGTGCCGCAACAGTTCTTCCCGGCCTCCGGGCGCCTGGAGCTGATGGTCGACATGAAACTCGCCGAAGGCGCGTCCTTGTCCGCCACCGAACAGCAGGTCACGCACCTGGAACAACTGCTCAACCAGCGCGAGGGCATCGACAACTATGTAGCCTACGTCGGCACTGGCTCGCCGCGCTTCTATCTGCCGCTCGACCAGCAACTGCCGGCCGCCAGCTTTGCCCAGTTCGTGGTGCTGACCAAGAGCATCGAGGACCGCGAGGCCACGCGCGCCTGGCTGATCGAAACCCTCAACGCCGAATTCCCGGCGCTGCGTACCCGCGTGTCGCGCCTGGAAAACGGCCCGCCGGTCGGCTACCCGGTGCAGTTCCGCGTCAGCGGCGAACATATCGACGAAGTGCGTGCGCTGGCCCGTCAGGTGGCGGACAAGGTGCGTGAGAACCCGGACGTGGTGAATGTGCACCTCGACTGGGAAGAACCGAGCAAGGTGGTGCGCCTGAATATCGACCAGGAGCGCGCCCGCGCCCTGGGCGTCAGCACCGCCGACCTGTCGCGCTTCCTGCAAAGCTCGCTGACCGGCTCGCCGGTCAGCCAGTATCGCGAAGGCAACGAGCTGATTGAAATCCTCCTGCGCGGCGGTACCCGCGAGCGCCAGGAACTCAGCCTGCTGCCGAGCCTGGCGGTGCCCACCGACAACGGTCGTAGTGTGCCGCTGGCGCAGATCGCAACCCTCGAATACGGCTTCGAGGAAGGGGTGATCTGGCATCGCAACCGCCAGCCGACGGTCACCGTGCGTGCCGACATCTATGGCAAGCAACAGCCGGCCAGCCTGGTCAAACGGATACTGCCGACCCTCGAGCCGATTCGCGCGGCGATGCCCGATGGCTACCTGCTCGATGTGGGCGGCACCGTCGAGGACTCCGCCCGCGGCCAGGCCTCGGTCAATGCCGGAATGCCGCTGTTCGTCGTGGTGGTGCTGAGCCTGTTGATGTTGCAGCTGAAAAGCTTCTCACGCAGCGCCATGGTGTTTCTCACCGCGCCGCTGGGGCTGATCGGCGTGACCCTGTTCCTGCTGGTGTTCAACCAGCCGTTCGGCTTCGTCGCGATGCTCGGCACCATCGCCCTGGCCGGGATGATCATGCGCAACTCGGTGATCCTGATCGACCAGATCGAGCAGGACATCCTCGGCGGAACGGATCGCTGGCACGCCATCATCGACGCCACCGTGCGGCGCTTCCGGCCCATCGTCCTGACCGCCCTGGCCGCGGTACTGGCGATGATCCCGCTGTCGCGCAGCGTGTTCTTCGGCCCCATGGCCGTCGCCATCATGGGCGGCCTGATCGTCGCCACCGCGCTGACCCTGCTGTTCCTGCCGGCGCTGTATGCGGCCTGGTTCAGAATCAAGGAACCGCGCGAAACCGTGTAACGCGGCGGTTTGCGAAACTGAAAAAGCCCGGGTCGATTGATCCGGGCTTTTTCGTTGGGGGTGTCCCAGCTACGTAACCGTTGGCGATGTATCCCGGTTACCTATCGCGCGGCGATCCACCAATCAGCCCCTCTACCCTCCGGGAAGAGGGCTAGGGTGAGGGGGCTACGCCATTTCGGCCGACGCAAATCGCAAGCCGTACTCAGCGCAGCGTATTGGTTTGGCTGTTTTGTCACTCGTCAGCAATCTCACAGGCGACGCTGAATGCCCCATCAGGAGGCCGAGTGGAGTCATTGTGTAAGGGGTTGAGCGGCATGGATGCCGCGAGAGCCGCGATGGGCCATGGATGGCCCTTGGCGGCGTGCCCCTGGAGCAATGATGGAACGAGGGAAGTCGAGCGCAGCGAGACCCGGATGCAAGGGGCAAGACTTTTTGCTTACTTTTAGGGCGTTTGCCAAAAGTGAGCCGCCGTAAGGGCGGAACCGTTAGGCGGGGCGATACAAAGGCGGCGTATGCACGCCAGTCTCCAGCCCAACCATCGGGCTCCATTGCCAAGTAGCTTCAAGGAAAAACCAATGAAATTGACCATGCTATTTCAATGGGAATTTATTTGGAGCATGATCGGTCATCGCTAGTGGCTTTTTGCCCACGCATAGCAGGAGTCAAGGATGGCCCGTCGTACCAAAACCACCGCCTTCGAAGACCTTGTCTCTATCGCCTCGTGCTTGCCCTGGTGGCTAAGCTTGCTGATCGCCTTGGCCGCCTGGTTGTTCTTCCACTCCGTCGCTATCAGCCCACCGCCTACCGCCGTTGATCCTAAACAACTCGCCTCAGCCATGACTGGGCAAATATGGCGAAGCTTCTCCCTGATCCTGCAATACCTGGTACCCGCAGCTTTTATCTTCGGCGCGATTGGCTCGGTGTTCACCCGCATAAAACGTCGTCAATTGCTGGACGACTTTGCCAGCGCCACACGTCCCGGCAAAACCGTCGAGGGCATCAGCTGGCAGCAATTCGAACAACTGGTCGGCGAAGCCTTTCGCCGCCAGGGCTTTATCGTCATGGAGACCGGCGGCAATGGCCCGGATGGCGGTATCGATTTGATCCTGCGCAAGGGCAGCGAAAAACATCTGGTGCAATGTAAACACTGGAAGTCCACCAAGGTAGGCGTTGCCGTGATCCGCGAGTTCTTCGGTCTGATCGCCGCAGAAGGCGCAGCAGGAGGCTTTGTTGTGACCTCGGGCGTCTTTACCGCCGATGCTAAGAGCTTTGCCAGTGGCCGCAATATTCGTTTGGTGGAAGGCGCAGAACTTCGCCGCTGGATCGCGGCGTCTCGTAATGCTCAAGCCAAACCGACACCAGTACCTCCGGTGCAAACAAGCTTTTTACCTGAGCAGCCTTTGAAAGCGCCGAGTTGCCCTGTATGCGGTTCGGTTATGCAGAAGCGAATAGCGAAACGTGGAGCGAATATCGGGAATGAGTTTTGGGGTTGTTTGCAGTATCCAGCATGTCGTGGAACGATCCAGATTTGATAAATAATGGCTTAATGAAAATGATCTGGTTCGTTTTCTACTGGTTGTTGTGAGGTAAGAGTATGCTCTTCTAGTGATAGGGTGAATCTTATCTGTTTATATAGTCGTGGTGAGTGTATGCCAGGGAAGAAAAAAGAAAGAAAAGAAAGATTGTCTATTTATCTTGCGAGAGATTCCTCTGTGCTGGATTCCGAGCTAATTAAGGTGGAGGGTGCCAAGCCTCCTATAAAGTTAGTGGTTGAAGGGGCTGAGTCTTTTTTTCTTTATATAAAGAAGGAGCCACCTAAGCATTCCCCTCCATGGACTAAGTTCTTTACTGCGAGGCCCGAGGTTTCAGAAGATGCCTTTGGCGATTCAAAAACTGTAGGTGCTGTCTTAATTGTACGTGTCTCGGGTGCGAAATTTGTACTTACCTTCGGTTCGGGGTTTCATCTTTTGCAGAACGAGCTAATTGAAAGGGATTTTGGGCTAAAAGTCACATTGAACTCGGTTGATCCTGACAAGCTTAGAAGTTTGGATAAGGCTAGTTATGACCATAATCCGCTAAACTCTAGAACTCAAAGTACTAGAGAAGTGGATATTTTCGATCTCCATATAGATTCTGAAACTGAGATGTTGTATGCGGTAACTGGAGTGTCTAAGGTTGATGTATTTGGTTCTCATGTTACCGGCAGGGATGCTCTTACTTTGGTTGTTGCTGTTTGTGTGGATGGTCTTGTTGATATTTTAAAAGAAGCTCTTGTTCGATATAAGCAAAAATTGCCCGAAAAATTTGAATGGGTTGAGAATATTTCTAGAGTAAGAGACGCAGACTCTAATCAGCTTCTCGATTATGAGTTGGATGATGCTCTTCAAAATGGAAATATCTCTTCGTTTTGGCTTGGGGAGCCTGAGGTGGTGGATTGGGAGTCTCAAATTGGATATTCGTTTGATATGTATCCTAAAACGCCTAGGCATGTTGTTCTAGACTTAGATGACCTGTTTGAATATATGAAAACTAAAGGGGTTGCGTGTAATGTAGATTCGCTTCGGTCAGTTAGTGTTCATGTGAATAATAATGAATATAAAGATGTAAAAAGTTGGAGTGCGTATAGGTGTTTATATGCTGAGTTAGCTGTTGGTGGTGAGCAGTATATTTTGCGAAATGGTATTTGGTATCGGGTTGACAAGTCATTTGTTGAGAGGATTGATAATTATTTTTCGGATTTGCTGATGTATGAGCATGCAATGCCGATTTATAGTCATGATGTGGAGGGCGACTATAATGAGTATGTGTGCTCGATAGATAAAAAATTCTTCTTGATGGATAAGAAAAACATTAAAGTTGGCGGGGTTTACGACAAGATTGAATTTTGTGACTTGGTCAGGGAATGGACGGATTTTGTTCATGTGAAATATTATCGCAGCTCGAGTACGCTGAGTCATCTTTTTGCTCAAGGATGTGTTTCGGCTGAAGTATTTGTACGCGATATGGAATTCAGGGAGAAGCTTAATATTAAACTTCCTTCTGGGCTGAAATTATTAGATGCTAAGGCAATGCCTGATGCTCGAAATTATCAAGTGGTTTATGCTATAGCCACAGATAAGGAAATTCCTAAGTTTCTGCCTTTTTTCTCTAAAGTAACCCTTAAGAATTCTCTTAGGACTCTTCGGTCTTTGGGGTATACAGTAAAGCTTTGCAAGATTGACGTTAATCCACTTGTTCGAGCTAAGAAGAAAATCAAACCAAAAACGCATTAATAGTTTTTGGTGAGATAGAATTGGAGTGTTGTTTTTACAATTAATATGACTTCTGACCTACTATAAAAAGCCAGACTCCAATGTCTGGCTTTCTCACATCTACCTAGCTCTTCCTACAAAACCCCAAACACCTTCTTCGCCAAACTAGTAGCCGCCCCCGCCGGATTCTCCCGAATGCTGGCTTCCTGCTTGGCAATCATCTCAAACAACCCATCCAGCGCTTGTTCGGTCACATAGTTTTCGATACTGGCGTTTTTCGCATCGATTACGCCGAAGGCGGCGGCCTGGCTGGCGAAGCTGTTGTATTGCTTGGCCAGGCCGACCTGGTCGGTGGCTTGTTTGACAATGGGCAGGAACTGCGCGCGGATCTGTTCGCGGCTGGTTTTGTTGAGGTATTGGGTGGCCGAGTCCTTAGGGCCGGTCAGGATGCCTTTGGCGTCCTGCACGGTCATTTTCTTCACCGAGTTCACCAGTAGCGCCTGGGCTTGCGGCACTGCGGCTTCGGCGGCCTGGTTCATACTGGCTTCGAGTTGTTCGATTTCTGCGCCCATGCCCATCATTTTCATGGTGCGCGCCGCTTTGCCGAGTTTGCCCGGCAGTTCGATGCGCAGGTCCGGGTTGTTGCTGAAGCCACCGGGTTTGCCCAGTTGTTGTACGGCAACCTGGGCGCCCTGGATCAAGGCGTCTTTCAGGCCGCCGCTGGCATCTTTTTGCGTGAGGTCGGCGAGCGACAGGGCGAAGGCGCTGCTGGACAGCAGCAGGGCGGTGGCGAGGGTGGCGATGCGGCGCATTGGGGGCGCTCCTGCGGGGTAGGTATGCGGCGAGCTTAGCCGAGCGGGAGTAGGGCGGCAAAAGGCTTTTGGCCCTCCCGCACGCGTCGATCCGTCCCGGCGGCGCTGGCCGATGGGCACATCTGCCGGCGTCAACCTGTTACCTTGGGTGCGGACGACGGCTTGTGCGTAGCTGCGGGCGATCCGCGGTGCGTGTTGTAGGGCCGGAGTCACACCATGAACTCAGGGAGAATGCAGTATGCCCTTGAACAATGGCGTCCAACTGATCGCCTATCCCAATCGTATCGGCGCGAATTTGCGCGAACTGGCCGATTTCATTGAAGAAAAGCTCGCCCATGTGCTGGCCGGTGTGCATGTATTGCCACCCTTTCCCTCGAACGCCGATGGCGGCTTCTCGCCCCTGACCCACAGACGTATCGATCCTATTTACGGTGGCTGGGCCGATATCGAGCGCCTTGCAGTGCACCAGGACGTGTGCCTGGATCTGGTGCTCAATCACCTGGCCGACGATTCGCCGGAGTTTCAGGATTACCTGCGCCATGGCGCCGCTTCGCAGTGGGCGGAGCTGTTCGTGAATGTCGACCGCCTCGGCGAGATCAGCCCTGACGACCTGGCGAAGATCCATATCCGCAAGGAAAAAGAGCCCTTTCGCGAGATCACTTTCGGCGACGGCAGCCGCGGGCGGGTCTGGTGCACCTTCACCGAAAAGCAGATCGATCTGAACTACGATGCCGCGGTGACCTACCAGATGATGGCCGAGACCATCGCCTTTCTCGCTGCGCGCGGGGTCAAGCTGCTGCGTCTGGATGCCTTCGGCTATACCACCAAGAAGATCGGCACCAGTTGTTTTCTGGTCGAGCCGCAGGTGTGGCAGATCCTCGACTGGTTCAAGACCACCGCGGCGGAGCACGGTATCGAGCTGTTGCCCGAGGTGCACGACCACCCGAGCTGGCAGCAGGCGATTTCGGCGCGGGGTATGTGGTCGTATGCCTTCGCCCTGCCGCCGTTGCTGTTGTATACGCTGCTGGACGGCAACAGCCACTATCTCAAGGCCTGGCTGCGCATGTGCCCGCACAACCAGATCACCGTGCTCGACACCCATGACGGCATCTGCATCCCGGATGTCGAGGATCTGCTGCCGCGCCACCATATCGAGGCGCTGATCCAGAACGTTTCCGAGCGTAGCGCCGATCCGATCCTGCGCCGCTCGGCCGCCAATGTGCACAGCGTCGGCGCGATCTATCAGCTCACCTGCACTTTCTTCGATGCCCTGCACCGTAACGAGGACGCCTATATCGTCGCCCGCGCGATCCAGTTCTTCACGCCCGGGATTCCCCAGGTCTATTACGTCGGTTTGTTGGCCGGCGGCAACGATGTCGATCTGATGCAGGCGACCGGCGAGGCGCGCGACATCAACCGGCACTATTACTCCTGGGCCGAGGCCGAGCAGGCCCTGCAGGCGCCAGTGGTGCAGCGCCTGCTGTGGTTGATGGAGTTGCGCTCGCAGCATCCGGCGTTCGCCGGCACCTTCGAGCTGCACCATTCGAACGACTCCAGCGTGTCGATGGGCTGGCGTTGTGGCGAGCACAGCTGCCATCTGTTCGCCGATCTGAATTTCCGCACCACGACCATCACCTATAGCGATCCAGTGACCGGTGAGGCGCTTTGCCGTCGCGGATAAGCATCGAGGCGTGGCATTATCGAAAAAACGCCGCCCTGGTCTCGGGTCTACCCTGAAATCAGGCGCGGTCACTGCGCCAGAAGGAGGGGCGATCGATGTAGAAAACTGCGGCTTGGGTCCAATAGCCTGATGGCCTATTGCTGTTAATCTTGCGCTGAACAGGGCGCTTGCCACCCTAGAATGACCAGCCGGCCGAGGGCTGAAGATGGCACCAGTAGTTGAACCGCTCCGTCCGCTTAACGCCAACTCGAACTCCACAGCCACGCGCAAGACACTCCTGTTTATTTCCGCCCTGTTGCTGGCTTTGTTCGTTATCGCCAGCGCCGTGTTGGTACAGATCGCTCTGCAGCAAAACCGGCACGCCGAGGTGCAGGGTCGTTTCTATGTGGAAAAGGCCACCCAGGCCCGGAAAAAAACCATTCTCGCCACCGTCAGCGACTATGCGTTCTGGGGCGAGGCCTATCGCAACCTGCATATCCGGGTCGACCCGGAATGGGCCTATACGCGGCAAAACCTGGGCCCGAGCATCTTTCCCGATTTCGCCTATGAGGGCGTGTTCGTCGTCGACGGCAGTGGCCGTACCCGTTACTCGGTGGTAGAGGGCGAACTGGTCAGCATCGAGGTCCGCGATTGGCTCGAACAGGACATTGACGCGCTGCTGGAGCAGGCCCGCGAGCAAGCGGAAGACGAGGAACCTTTGGTCGCCTACCTGCGGGTGGGCGACCAGCCGGTGCTGGTCGCCGCCGCCAGCCTTACCCCTGGCGGCGACCCGCAGGTCGAGCCCGTCGCGGGGCCGCCGTCGGTGCTGTTGTTCGTCGACAAGCTCGACGCGCCGAAGCTGGCGGCGCTCGGGCAAGCCTATGGGGTCGACAATCTGCATGTGGTGAATGGGGCCGAGAGCGGGCAAGGCATTTCGACGATGCAGGTCGCCACCTATGACGGTGCATCGCTGACGCTGGGCTGGGAACCGGGCCAACCGGGCAATCAGCTGCTGTATATGGTTTTACCGCTGCTCGGGCTGGCCGGGCTGATCGTCGCCCTGATCACCTGGCTGATTCTGCGCCGGGCGATCGCCGTGGCGCGCGAGATGGACAACAGTTATGCCTCCTTGCTGGCCAGCCAGCAGGCTTTGTCGCTCAGCGAAGGGCGTTTTCGCGACGTCGCTGAATCGGCCTCGGACTGGATCTGGGAGACCGACAGCGAGCTACGCCTGAGTTACCTGTCGGCACGCTTCCAGACGGTCACCGGCTACCCTGACAGCGCCTGGCTGGGTCGCCCGTTGAGCGAGCTGATGCAGTGCGCTGGCGGCCTCGATAGCTGGCTGGATAGGCACAGCACGCGGTTGACCGGCAGGGACCACCTGCAATGCCAATACCTCGCCAACGATGGTCGCCAGCACTTCTGCCGGATTTCCCTGCGGGCGATCAACAATGTGCCGGGCGGTTATCGCGGCACGGTCAGCGATATCACCGAAGAGCTGCAGGCCCGCGCGCGGATCGAACACCTGTCGCAGCACGACGCCCTGACCGGCCTGCCCAACCGCAATCGCATGCAGGAGTTTCTCGAAGGCAAGCTGCGCGGAAGGCCGACGGCGGACAAGCCGCTGGTGATGCTGAGCATCGATCTCGACCGGTTCAAACCGGTCAACGATTCGTTCGGCCACGAGACCGGCGATCTGGTGTTGAACGAAGTTTCCGAGCGCCTGCGCTACGTCTTGCGCGATGGTGATCTGGTCGCGCGCCTGGGCGGCGACGAGTTCATTCTGATCGTCAGCGATATCTCCAGTCAGGAGGAGGTCGAGCGCCTGTGCGAGCGTTTGATCGTCGGTATCGAGCAGCCTTTCGAGATAGACGGTCACAGTATTTTCATCGGCGCCAGCATCGGCGTGGCGATGGCCCCGGCGGATGCCAGCCAGGCCGACGAATTATTGCGTTATGCCGATATCGCGCTGTGCGAGGCGAAGGCGATCGGGAGCAGCAGTTGGTGTTTCTACGCCCGCGACATGAACGAGCGGATCATCGAGCGGCGTCTGCTCGAGACCGACTTGCGCCAGGCCCTGAAGAACGACGAAATGCGCCTGGTGCTGCAGCCGCGTTACAGCGTCGCCAGCCAGCGCATAGTTGCGGCTGAGGCGCTGGTGCGCTGGGAACATCCGCACAGAGGCCTGCTGAGCCCGGACACCTTTATCTCTATTGCCGAAAACACCGGGTTGATCATCGCCCTGAGTTCCTGGGTATTACGTCGCGCGTGCATGGAGGCGATGACCTGGAACGAGGCGCTTGTCGTTTCGGTCAACCTCTCGCCAGTGGAGTTTCGCCGCGAACACCTGGTCGCGCGGGTGATCAGCGCCCTCGAAGAAAGTGGCTTGCCAGCGGAGCGGCTGGAGCTGGAAATCACCGAGAGCGTGATGATGGAGGACGCGCCGGGGGCGCTGGCGTTGATGCACGAACTCAAGCAGGTCGGCGTGAGGTTGTCGATGGATGACTTCGGCACCGGCTATTCGTCGCTGAGCTACCTGCGCAAGTTTCCCTTCGATGGGCTGAAGATCGACCGCAGTTTCATGGCCGATCTCGCCGGCTCGCTGGACAGCCAGGCGATCGTCAAGGCGATTATCGGCCTGGGTCGCGCGCTGTCGCTGACGGTCACCGCCGAGGGCGTCGAGTCCCAGGCGCAACTCGAGATATTGCGCCAATGCGGTTGCGATGAGGTGCAGGGCTATTTCCTCGATCGACCGCTGGCACCCGAGGCATTGCGTCAGCGGTTGTAGCCCGGATGCAATCCGGGGATGAGGGGGCGATAACGCTTCCCTGATTGCGCCCAGGCTTATGTGGGCTGCGGGCGGTCTTGCGCTCGATCGCAAGGCCGCTACGGCGGGCTACACCGCCTCGATCGTCTCCTCATTTCTATCCATCGCTACCTGGCGGATCGACAGGCGGATCTCAGCCGGTAGCACACGCTTGGCCGCGCCTTCCGCCAATTCGTTGAGCAGCGGGTGATGGCTGAGCTTGCCGGCCGAATCCTGACGCAGCACGCCCTGGTCGAGCAGGCTCTGGATAAAGTGGCGGAACAGGCTCTTGTCGAAGAATTCCGGGGCGTTGAGGCCGTGCAGGATCGACAGGCGCTGGGCCATCACGGTGCACAGGTCTTCCAGTTCTTCGGCGCTGATCGCGTTCTGCCCGGCATTGAGCAGCAGTGCGGTGGCCATGTAGAAACGCTGCAGGGTTTGCACGATGGCGCGGGCCAGCAGGGTCAGCAGGACGAATTCACGCGAACTCGGCGCTGGGCGCACATAGACATCGCCCTCGATCTTCAGCAAACCCTGCTCGACGAAGGCCGCCAGCCACTGATCGACCACGCCGTCCAGTTCGTCCAGTTCCCAGCGGATGAACAATTCGGATTGCAGGTAGGGATACAGCGCCTTGGTGAAGCGCAGGATCTGTTCGCGGCTCATCCGCGCACTGCTCTGGAAGAAGCTCGCGAGCAGCGCCGGCAGGGCGAAGATATGCAGCACGTTGTTGCGGTAGTAGGTCATCAGGACGGCGTTGTGCTCATCCAGATAGAGAATCTTACCGAGCGCGTCGCTCTGCTCGGCGAGCAGGTCCATCTTTTTCACGTACTCGATCAGCGCCTGGCCATCGCCATCCGGCAGCGTGGTGTGCGGCGAGTAGGGCACGCGGCGCAGCAACGCCAGGAACAGATCGAGCACCCGCGCCAGCGCGCGGTCGTCGAGGGCCAGCTTGCTGGTGGAGAGCAGCGCCAGGGCCACCAGGTTGACCGGATTGATCGCCGCTGCTTCGTTGAGGTGCTGAGCGACGCGTTCGCCGAGGCGGTTGGTGGTCTGGTTCAGCCAGGCGGGGCGGAACTGCTCGCCATAGTCCTGGCTGCGCCAATCCGGCTGCTCGCTGTCGAGGAATTCGGCGAGCTTGATCGGTTCGCCGAAATTCACCCAGACATGGCCGAAGCGCTGCTTGAGCGCACCGATGACCTTGAAGATGTCGAAGATCGACTCCTTCTTCTTGCTCGCGCCGCGCAACTCGCCGAGGTAGGTGCGGCCTTCGAGCACCCGTTCGTAGCCGATGTACACCGGTACGAAGACCACCGGCAGGCGGTTGCTGCGCAAAAAGCTGCGCAGGGTGATCGCCAGCATGCCGGTTTTCGGCTGCAGCATGCGCCCGGTGCGCGAACGCCCGCCTTCGACGAAGTACTCGACCGGAAAGCCCTTGCTGAACAGGGTGTGCAGGTATTCGTTGAACACCGCGGTATACAGCGGGTTGCCCTTGAAGGTGCGGCGCATAAAGAAGGCGCCGGCACGCCGCAGCAGGCCGCCGATCAGCGGCATATTGAGATTGATCCCGGCGGCGATATGCGGCGGCGTCAGACCGTTGCGAAAAAGCAGGTAGGACAGCAGCAGGTAGTCGATATGGCTGCGGTGGCAGGGCACGTAGATCACCTCGTGACCCTGGGCGACTTCCTGCACGCCTTCGATGTGGTTGACCTTGATGCCGTCGTAGATCTTGTTCCAGAACCAGCTCAGCACCAGTTCGAGGAAGCGGATCGCGGTGTAGGCGTAGTCCGAAGCGATCTCGTTGCCGTAGTGCAGGGCCTTGCTCTGCGCCTTTTCCGCGCTGATGCCTTCGCGCTCGGCTTCCTCGAGGATCGCCTGGCGTACCAGCGGACCGTGCACCAGGCCCTTGACCAGGTTGCGCCGGTGCGACACGTCGGGGCCGATGACTGCGGCCTTCTGGTGGCGGAAGTGCACGCGCAGCATGCGCTGGACCATGCGCAGGGTGCGCTCGTGGCCCTTGTCCTGCTCGATCAGGGTGCGCAGATGAATCGGCGTGGAGAACTGCACGCGGGTCTTGCGCCCCAGGATCAGGATGCTGACCAGACGGCGCAGGCGCCCGGTGACCGCCCAGCTGTCGGCGAACAACAGCTTCCAGGCGCTGGTCTCGCGGTCCGGCGATTGGCCCCAGAACACGCTGACCGGGATGATCTGCGCATCGTCGACCGCGTGCTGGCTGAGCGCGCCGACCAACCGTTGCAGGGTCGGCGAAATACCGCGCTTGTCCTGGCGGCCGAGCCAGTCCGGCTCCGGCGTCAGGTAGAAGAATGCGGCGGGCTCGAGCAGATCGCCGACCGCCACCGGCAGCACCGGGCGCGGCAGCCCGGCCTTGCGGCACTCTGCGTCGACCACCGCCAGATCGCTCAGCGACGGCTGTTGCAGCACGTAGAACACCGGCTTGCTGCGGTCGAGCTTGAGGGTGAAGGCGGACTGGTTGATGGTTTCCGAGCGCACCCATAGATAGAGCAGGCGGTGCAGGGTGCCGAATACGAGACGGCGCAACGGGGATCGGGTCATACGAATCTGCGGGCTTGAAAAACGAGCGGTTGCTCGGGGCCGCTAGTGTGACGGATCGGCCGCCCGCCGGCAAAACCTTGTCGATTTGCCACCTTCTCCTTGATCGTTCCCACGCTCCAGCGTGGCAACGCCTCCCGTGACGCTCCGCGTCACCTTCGCCCCCGAGCCTTGCGAGCGATCCCCAATACCTATGACCCGCCGGTTCTTGGCTTGCACAGCGCGCCCGCAACTCCTTATAGTCCGCCAGCACTTTCAAAGCCCGGCCTGCGCCTGCATGGGTGCACGCAGGGTCTGTTACCGCAATGGTGAGAGGCCATGATCGAAATAAACAACCTGACCAAGCGTTTTGCTCAGCACACCGCCGTGGACGATCTATCTTTCAGCGTCCAGCAGGGTGAAGTGTTGGGCTTTCTCGGCCCCAACGGCGCCGGCAAATCCACCACTATGAAGATGCTCACCGGCTTTCTCGCGCCGACCTCCGGCACTGCGAGCATTCTCGGTTTCGATATCCAGACCCAGACCCTCAAGGCCCAGCAGCAGATCGGCTACCTGCCCGAAGGCGCGCCCTGCTATGGCGACATGACCGCTCGCGGGTTTCTTGAGTTCATCGCTGAGGTGCGTGGTTTCAGGGGCGCCGAAAAGCGCGAGCGGGTGGCCAAGGCCGTCGCCCAGGTCGAGCTGGAAAAGGTGCTCGAACAGTCGATCGAAACCCTGTCCAAGGGCTTCAAACGCCGCGTCGGCTTGGCCCAGGCAATTCTCCACGACCCCAAGGTGCTGATCCTCGACGAACCCACCGATGGCCTTGACCCGAACCAGAAGCACCAGGTGCGCAAGCTGATCCAGAGCCTGGCGCACGACAAGATCGTGATCATTTCCACCCATATTCTTGAAGAAGTCACCGCGGTTTGTACCCGCGCCGTAGTGATCGCCAGCGGCAAACTGCTCGCCGATGGCACGCCGCTGGAGCTGGAAAGCCGCTCGCGCTATCACCAGGCGGTGACCCTGGTCGCCGAAGAGCCGCTCGATCATGCGGCGTTCGCCGCCTTGCCGGGCGTGCTGGGGATCGAGGAAAACGCCGTGGAGCACAGCCTCAGCGTGCTGGCCAAGCCGGGCGAGGTGATCTTCCCGCAGGTCAGCGGCCTAATCGCCCAACGCGGCTGGAAGATCAAAGAGTTGAATGTCGAGCGCGGTCGGCTGGATGAGGTGTTCCGCCGTCTGACCCGAGGGGAGGTGGTATGAGTCGCTTGTCGGTGATTTTCAAACGCGAGCTGGCGAGCTATTTCGCCACGCCGCTGGCCTATGTGTTTATCGTGATTTTTCTGGTGTTGTCCGGGGTGTTCACCTTCTACCTGGGCGGCTTTTTCGAAAGTGGCCAGGCCAACCTGGCGCCATTCTTCAATTTTCACCCCTGGCTTTATCTGTTCCTGGTGCCGGCGATTGCCATGCGCCTGTGGGCCGAGGAGCGCAAGAGCGGCACCATCGAGCTGTTGATGACCCTGCCGGTCACCCGTTTCGATGCGGTCGCCGGCAAGTTCCTCGCCGCCTGGGCCTTTGCCGGCCTTGCGCTGCTGCTGACCTTCCCGATGGTGATTACCGTCAACTACCTGGGCGAGCCGGATAACGGTGCCATCGTTACCGGCTATATCGGCAGCTGGCTGCTGGCCGGGGGCTACCTGGCAATCGGTTCGTGCATGTCGGCGGTGGCGAAGAATCAGGTGATCGCGTTCATCCTGACGGTCAGCGTGTGCTTCCTGTTTATCGTCAGCGGCTTTCCCATGGTGCTCGACGGCTTCAGCGGCTGGGCGCCGCAATGGCTGGTCGATGCCGTGGCTTCGCTGAGCTTCCTGACCCGCTTCGAGGCCATCAGCAAGGGCGTGATCGATTTGCGCGACCTGCTGTATTTCCTCACCCTGATCGCCGCCTGGCTGGCTGCGACCGCGGTGGTCATCGATCTGAAGAAAGCCGACTGAGGATGCCCATGAAAAAGCTGATGGTTTCCAGCGCCGGGCTCGTGCTGATCGCCCTGGCGTTTCTCGCCTTCAACCTGTTTTCCAGCCTGAGCCTCAGCGGCGCGCGGCTGGACCTGACTGAACAGAAGCTCTACACCATCTCCGCCGGCACCGAGCAGATCCTTGCCGGGCTGGATAAACCGATCGAGTTGAGCTTCTTTTATTCCGACACCACCGCAAAGGATTTGCCGGTGCTGCGCAACTATGCCAGGCGCGTCGAGGAGATGCTCCAGGCCTACGAGCGCGAGGCCGGCGGCAAGATCAAGCTGAAGATCATCGACCCCGAGCCGTTCTCCGAGGAAGAAGACCAGGCCGCCGAGTTCGGCCTGCAGGCCGTGCCCTTGCAGCAGGGCGGCGATTCACTGTACTTCGGTCTGGCCGGCAAGAACGCTGCGGGCGATGTACAGGCGATTCCGTTCTTCGCCCTGGATCAGGAAGAGTTCCTCGAATACGAACTGAGCCGCCTGGTGCAGAACCTGGCCAAGCCGCAGCGTCCGGTGGTCGGGGTGTTGTCCGGCCTGCAGATCAATGGCGGTTTCGACATGGCCGCCCGGCAGCCTACACCGCCGTGGATGCTGATCGAGGAAGTGCGCCAGCTGTTCCAGATCGAAAGCCTGAAAAACGATGTCGACCAGATCCCCGAAGATGTCTCGGTGCTGCTCTTGATCCATCCGAAACAGCTGCCGCAACAGACGCTCTACGCGATCGACCAGTTCGTCCTGCGTGGCGGCAAGCTGCTGGCGTTCGTCGACCCCTACAGCGAGGCCGACAACCAGGCCGATATGCCGGGGGAAATGGCCATCGATAAGTCCTCCGATCTGGCTCCGCTGTTCAAGGCCTGGGGCCTGCGCATGGTGCCGGACCAGGTGCTCGGCGACGGCGCCTACGCGATGTCGGTGAGCATGGGCCAGGGCCAACGCGCGGTGCGCCACGCCGCCTGGTTGAGCTTGCCGAAGCAGGCCCTGAATCAGCAGGACATCAGCACCTCGGCATTGGAAACCCTGACCGTGGCCAGCGCCGGTATCCTCGAACCGCTGGAAGGGGCGAAAACCAAGTTCGTGCCGCTGGTGCAGAGCTCGCCCTATGCCATGCCGTTCGATGTGAAGCGCTTCGGCATGCTGAACAACCCGGAAGAGCTGATCCGCGAGCTGAAACCGACCGGCCAGCGTTACGCCCTCGCGGCCCGTGTCAGCGGCCCGGCGCAGTCGGCCTACCCGGACGGCATCGAAGGGCGCAAGGATGGCCTCAAGCAGGCCGACACCATCAATGTGATCGTGGTCGCCGATACCGACATGCTGACCGACCGCATGTGGGTGCAGGTGCAGGATTTCTTCGGCCAGCGCATCCCCCAGCCGTGGGCGGACAACGCCGGTTTCGCGATCAACGCCCTGGATAACCTGACCGGCTCGGAAGCGCTGATCAGCGTGCGTTCGCGCGGGCGCTTCAGTCGTCCGTTCGCGGTGGTCGAGACGATCCAGCGTGAAGCCGAAGCGCGCTTCCGTGAGAAGGAGCAGGCGCTGCAGGCGCAACTGGCCGATACCGAAGAAAAGCTCGCGGCCCTGCAACGCAGCGACGACCCGGAGAAGGTGCTCGAACTGACGCCCGAGCAGCAGGCAGCGGTGCAGCAGTTCGTGCAGCAGAAGCTGAAAATCCGCAAGGAACTGCGCGAGGTGCGTTACCAGTTGAACGCCGATATCGAAGATCTGGGGCGTACCCTCAAGGTGCTCAATATCGTCGCCGTGCCGCTGCTGTTGACTCTCGGCGTGTTGGCGCTGTGGCTGTGGCGCCGGCGCAAGCATGGTTGAGTGACTGTGGCCCGGGTAAGCCTGGGCGCAATCCGGGAGCGCAACCCCGGATTGCGCTGACGCTTATTCGGGCTACGAGGGCGGAGAGCTCTGGTCGAGTAGGGATGAGGCTTTTTTCATCCACCTTCCAGCAATAAGGCAGGGCTGGCCAGGCAAAACTCTTGTTCTATACTCGAAGCCCGTCGAGGCGTGGAACGTCTTTGCGTCACAATAAAAAATCGCGAGTTTGGAGACAGTAGTAATGGCTGATCGTGAGACTGGAACCGTCAAATGGTTCAATGATTCCAAGGGCTATGGCTTTATTCAGCGTGATAGCGGTCCCGATGTATTCGTGCATTTCCGCGCCATCCGCGGCGAAGGCCACCGCACTCTGGTCGAAGGGCAGAAGGTCGAATACAGCGTCACCCAGGGGCAGAAAGGCTTGCAGGCGGAAGACGTTTCCGCGCTTTGAGCCCTACCCGGGCGGTAAAGAGAAAGCCCGTCGATGACGGGCTTTCTTGTTTGTCGGATCTTGGTCTTGTTGAAACGCGCAGCCTTATGCGCCGACCGATGATCGCGGCCAAGGCCGCTCCTACAGGGCGTCGGTAATCCCGTAGCCCGGATGAAATCCGGGGAAATTCTCCGCCGACAAAGTGCTCCCGGATTGCATTCGGGCTACAAAAGCGGAGGTGAGCTTAGCTGGTGCGCCAGGTGATCTCTTCGACGCCATCGGCGCTGATGCGCATCCAGCGGTCGGCCTGTTCGTCGCTTTCCTCTTCCTGCCAGCCCCCGGGGGCGCAGCGTACTTCGACGCCGAGGGCGGCGAAGGCTGCCTGGGCGCAGGCGAGATCGTCGTCCCAAGGGGTGGCGTCGCTTTCCAGGTAGAGGCTGTGCCATTTGCCCACGGCCTTGGGCAGCCAGACCACCGGGATATCGCCGGCGCGGCATTTGAACGTCTGGCCCTTCTGTTGCCAGGGCGTACAGGGGCCGAGCGCTGCGCCGAGCCAGTTGGCGATGGCCACGTGGTCGGCATCCTTCAGGTAGATCTCGATATCCGGTTGGCGCATGGTCATTCTCTGTCTTCGGGGGCGTGAGAGGCCGTTTGAAATATGCGGCATAGGCGAGCGCAGCAGTTTCTCAATGGCCTGTGCGTTCGATCCAATCGTAGCGTATGGCAACCGTCACCTCTAAGGGTTCGGCGATTACCGCGGCGCGCCGTTCGGCGCTGGCGCGCCAGCCGTGCGGGGTCATCGCCAGCAGATCGGCGCGGGCTTCACCGCTGGTCAGTTGCAAGGGGAAGGTCAGGGTTTCGCTGTGGGCCAGGCGCATGCCTTGTGGAATCAACTCCAGGTGTTTCTGGTCGTCGTAGTCGCGCACTTCGTCATACAGCTTTTGCCGCAGCTCCATCAGGTGCACGCGGGTCGGGCCCATGCGCAGCAGACCACCGCCAGGGGCGAGCAGGCGTTTGGCCTCCTGCCAGTCGAGCGGGCTGAACACGCTGGCGAGCAATTGGCAGCTGGCGTCGGCCAGCGGTATCCGGGCCATGCTTGCCACCAGCCAGCTGAGCTGCGGCGCGCGCTTGCAAGCGCGTTTGATCGCCTCACGGGAGATGTCCAGGGCGTAGCCTTCGGCCTGCGGCAGCGCGTCGGCGATCTGTCCGGTGTAATAGCCTTCGCCGCAACCGATATCCAGCCAGCGCTGCGGCGCCTGCTCGGCGGCCAATTCGGCCAGGCGCCTGGCCAGCGGCGCGTAATGGCCGCTGTCGAGAAAGCGCCGGCGTGCCTCGACCATAGCGGCGTTGTCGCCCGGGTCACGGCTGTTCTTGTGCTGCACCGGCAGCAGGTTCAGGTAACCCTGGCGTGCGCGGTCGAAACGATGCCCGGCGGGGCAGGCCACGCCGTTGTCGAGGGCGCTGAGAGCGCCTTGGCAGATGGGGCAGGTGAGCATTACGAAAGCAATTTCACGAGGGTCTGATAGTAAATCTCGGTCAGCACGTCCAGGTCGCTGGCCAATACCCGCTCGTTGATCTGGTGGATGGTCGCGTTGACCGGGCCGAGTTCGACGACCTGGGTGCCCATGGTGGCGATAAAGCGGCCATCGGAGGTGCCGCCGCTGGTCGAGGGCTGGGTGTCGCGGCCGGTGACGGTCTTGATGCTCGCGGCCACGGCGTCGAGCAGCGCGCCCGGCTCGGTGAGGAACGGCAGGCCGGACAGCGCCCATTCGATGTGATAGTCGAGACCGTGCTTGCCGAGAATCGTATTGACCCGCTGCTGCAGGCCCTCGACCGTGGATTCGGTGGAGAAGCGGAAGTTGAAGATCGCCTGCAACTCGCCGGGGATCACGTTGGTCGCGCCGGTGCCGGAATTGAGGTTGGAGACCTGGAAGCTGGTCGGCGGGAAGAAGGTATTGCCATCGTCCCAGTGCTCGGCGGCCAGTTCGGCCAGCGCTGGCGCGGCCAGGTGGATCGGGTTCTTCGCCAGGTGCGGGTAGGCCACGTGGCCCTGCACACCACGCACCGTCAGCTTGGCGCCGAGGGAGCCGCGACGGCCGTTCTTCACCACGTCGCCGACCAGCGAGGTGCTCGACGGCTCGCCGACGATGCACCAGTCCAGGCGCTCGCCGCGCGCGGCCAGACGTTCGACCACGGCCTTGGTGCCGTGTTGGGCCGGGCCTTCTTCGTCGCTGGTGATCAGGAAGGCGATGCGCCCTTTATGCTGCGGGTAATCGCCGACAAAGCGCTCCACCGCAATGATCATCGACGCCAGGCTGCCTTTCATATCCGCCGCGCCGCGGCCGCAGAGCATGCCCTGTTCGTCGATCAGCGCATCGAATGGCTGATGCTGCCAGGCTTGTGCCGGACCGGTCGGCACCACGTCGGTGTGCCCGGCGAAACACAGCACCGGACCCTCCTGGGTGCCATGGCTGGCCCAGAAATTCTCCACTTCCTCGATGCGCATCGGTTCGATGGCGAAGCCGACCGCGGCGAGGCGGCGCATCATCAACTCTTGGCAACCTTCGTCGACCGGGGTAACCGAAGGGCGGCGAATCAGGTCGCAGGCAAGCTCCAGAGTGGGCGTCAGGGTAGGCGAGGGGGCGGTCATTGCAGCTCCAAAACGGCATCAAGCGGAAAGGCCGCCATCTTAAAGCAAAACGGCGACCCTTGGCCGCCGTGTCGCATCAAACCGGAACCGGCTGTTCGTCGGTTTCGGGCTGCGGCTTGGGCAGGGACGAGAGTAGCGCCATGACCAGCGCCGCCAGGTAGGGCAGCGATTGCACCAGCAGCATCGCCACCCAGAACTTCTCATCGGCGCTGTCCAGGCCCTGGGTGAGGACAATGCCCAGCGCCGCGCCCCAGAGCAGGAACATGATGAACACTTCTTCGCGGGCCTCCGCCAATGCCACCATCAGGCCGTGGGCGTTGCGCATCTTCGGTGTGCGGAAGAACGGGATGCTGGTGGTGAAGAAGCCGTACAGCACCGCCTTGGCGATGGTGTGCGACAGCGCGAGGCCGGCCAGCGCGGCACAGAAGGCATCCTTCAGGTTGACGCCGACCGCGCGCTGGTAAAGGAAGACGATCTTCGCCACCTTGAACACGAACAGCGCCAACGGCGGAATGGCGAAAATCATCAGCGGCGGATCGACCCGCTGCGGCACGATGATCATCGCCGCCGACCACAGCAGCGCGCCGACGGTGAAGAAGATATTCATGCCATCGGCGACCCAGGGCAGCCAGCCGGCGATGAAGTGATAGCGCTGGCCCCGCTTGAGCTGGCAATCCTGACCGAGGAACAGACTGCGCGCATGGCCTTTCATGATCTGGATGGCGCCGTAGGCCCAGCGGAAGCGTTGCTTCTTGAAGTCGATAAAGGTATCGGGCATCAGGCCCTTGCCGAAGCTGTTGTGCGCATAGGCCGCGGCATAGCCCTTCTTGAACACGCGCAGGCCCAGTTCGGCGTCCTCGCAGATGGTCCAGTCTGCCCAGCGCAACTCGTCCATCACGCTGCGCCGGATCATGGTCATGGTGCCGTGCTGGATGATCGCGTTGCGGTCGTTGCGCGTGACCATGCCGATATGGAAGAAGCCCTTGTATTCGGCGTAGCACAGCTTCTTGAAGGTGCTTTCCTGATCGTCGCGGTAATCCTGTGGCGATTGCACCACGGCAATTTCCGGGTCGGCGAAGTGCGGCACCATGTGCTTGAGCCAGTTGCGGTCGACGCAGTAGTCGGAGTCGATCACCGCCACCACTTCGGCGTCCGCTGCGGTGTGCGGCAGGATGTAGTTGAGTGCGCCGCCCTTGAAGCCGGCCAGGGGCGCGACGTGGAAGAACCTGAAGCGCGGGCCGAGAACCTCACAGTAGGCCTGCACCGGTTCCCACACGGCTGGGTCCTTGGTGTTGTTGTCGATGATCAGCACTTCGAAGTCCGGATAATCGAGATTGGCCAGGGCGTCGAGGGTCTGTTTGACCATCTCCGGCGGCTCGTTGTAGCAGGGCACGTGGATCGACACCTTGGGTCGGTAGGCACTGTCAGCCAGCACCGGCTGGAACGGCCTGCGGCGCGCATGCATCCACACGGTTTCCGCCAGTTCGTGGGCCTCGGTCAGCAGCACGATAAACACACCGACCGCGCCAACGCCGAGCAGCAGGCCGACCATGATGCTGAACCAGGTGCTGTATTGCTGGCTGTAGTCGTAGCCGATCCATACCAGCAGCGAGCCGCCGGCGAATGCCACGAACGTCAGGAAGGTGCGCCCGCGCTGGCGCAATGCGCTGCCGTCGATCAGCAGCAGGGCCAGGGCCATCAACGCCATCACCACCGAGGCGATCGCCAGCAGGCGCCATTGCGGAATGGCCACCACCGGGCCTTCGAAATTGAATTTCGCCTGGCGGTCGAGGTTGTATACGCCCCAGTAGGCGCCGACCGAGCCTTCGTCGGTGCTCTTCCACGGTTGGTCGAAGGCCTCGATGACGAAGTAGTTGTAGCCTTTGGCATTGAGGGTGTTGACCAGGGTGCGCAGGTAGATCGCCTGATCGGCAGGGGAGGCGTCGGCGCCGCCGCGCATGCGGCCATTGCTCGGCCAGCCGACCTCGGACAGCAGCAGTGGCTTCTTCGGGAAGAGTTTCTTCAGGTCGCGGGCGCGGTCGAGGACGAACTGGGTCGAGTCCTCCATCGGGATGAATTCCCAGTAGGGCAGGATGTGCGCGGCGACAAGGTCGGTATGCTCGGCCAATTGCGGGTATTTTTCCCAGATGTGCCACTGTTCCGAGGTGGTGACCGGCACCTTCACCGCTGCGCGAACCCGGTCCAGGTAGGCGATCAGCTCGGTTGGCGTGGTCTCGCCGCGAAACAGCGCTTCGTTGCCCACGACCACGCGAACGACGCTGCGCGAATGGTTGGCGATGTCGATCGCCTTGTTGATTTCGCGTTCGTTGCGCTCCTGGTCCGGGCTGATCCAGATGCCCAGGGTCACGCGCAGGCCGAATTCCTCGGCGAGCTGCGGAATGTCGGCGAGGCTGCCGTCCACCGAGTAGGTGCGGATATTGTCGGTTTGCTTGGACAGCAGTTCGAGGTCGGCGCGTATTTGCGCATCGCTCGGGTAGCTGTTGTTCTGCGGGTCCTGTCCCTGCCGAAACGGCGAGAACGAATAACCGGCGATCTGCTCGGGCCAGTCGGGTGCGCTGACAGGTCGGTTGTACAGCGCCCAGATTCCAGAAAAGAGTGCGGCGATGGCCAGAACCACCACCAGATTGAGACCAAATTTACGCGCAGGCATAGCGTGTTGACATCCCGCAGAAAGGGCAGACGGAGGGGCGACGAGCGTCGATTGGCGCGCATGCTACTCCGCGGCCGATGGACTGTATAGCCGGGCGAGAGCCCCTGTTTTCGGGGCATTCCGGCATGCTCGGAATTGGAGCGGAAAAGTCCTGGGAAAGTTCGCTTCGCTTGGTTTTTCTGCGCCAGCAAGCGAGCCGGAGCGAGCTTGAAACGAAACGGCGCTTGGGTGTCGTCGCCGAGCTTTCTATACTGTGCGCCCGCCCGCGCCAGGGCTTCGAGGTAATGAAATGACGGTCGATGAACAACGCTTTGCCGGGATTGCCCGCCTCTATGGGCGCGAGGGTGCCGAGCGCCTTGCCGCGGCCCACGTGGCTGTGGTCGGCATCGGTGGCGTCGGCTCCTGGGTCGCCGAGGCGCTGGCGCGTTCCGGTGTCGGTGAGATCTCGCTGTTCGATCTGGACGATGTGTGCCTGAGCAATACCAACCGCCAGCTGCATGCGTTGGACAGCACCATCGGCCAGGCCAAGGTCGAGGTCATGGCGAGCCGCATTCGCGCCATCAATCCGGCGTGCGTGGTGCACGCGGTCGCGGATTTCGTCACCCGCGAGACGATGGCCGAATACATCACCGAGCAGCTCGATGCGGTGGTCGATTGCATCGACAGCGTCAACGCCAAGGCGGCGCTGATCGCCTGGTGCAAGCGGCGCAAGATTCAGGTGGTGACGACCGGCGGTGCGGGTGGGCAGATCGACCCGACGCAGATTCAGGTCGGCGATTTGAACAAGACCTGGAATGACCCGCTGGCCGCCAAGGTGCGTTCGACCCTGCGCCGCGACTACCAGTTTTCGCGGACCGCAGGGCGCAACTACAGTGTGCCCTGCGTATTTTCCAGCGAGCAGTTGCGTTACCCGCAGGCCGACGGCAGCGTTTGCCAAACCAAGGGTTTTGTCGGCGACGGAGTCAGGCTCGACTGCGCCGGTGGTTTCGGCGCGGTGATGATGGTCACAGCCACCTTCGGCATGGTGGCGGCGGCGAAAATTGTGGAAAAACTCCTGGCCGGGGCTCGGCGCCCCGCGGAACGCAGCCCGGCCTAACGGATGTTGCCGGCTTGGCTAAGCTGAGAGAACCAGCGGGGCCTGATGCAATAGGGGACGGCGATATGGCTTTGCGCAGAACGCGATGAGGTGCTGCAGTGGCATACAGGTTTTATCCGGCTCGGTTGGCAAAGTGGCGGGCAGTGTGTCGGCGCATTCCGCTGCTGCTCGCCATCGTCTGCAGCCCCGCCGCCCTGGGCGAGGAGGTGGTGCACATCGGTACGGGCGACTGGCCGCCCTACGTCGACCAGGCTCGCAGCGATAAAGGCGCACTGGCGCGGCTGATTCGCGCAGTTTTCGCCGAGGCGGGCTACCAGACCAAGCTGGTCTTCTATCCCTGGGATCGCAACGTGCTGCAATTGAAGCAGGGCGCCCTGGACGCGATCATGCCCTACACCTGCACCGCCGCGCGGCGCACCTTCAGCCATTGCAGCGATCCGCTGGTGCGTGGCGAGATGGTGCTGTTTCACCGTAAAGAACTGGATTTCGATTGGCTGCGAATCGAGGACCTGCGCAAATTCCGTATTGGTACCACGCTGGGTTATTCGTACGGGCCGCAATTCGACGAGGCGGACCGCTCCGGTCAATTGCAGATCCTGCAAAACGGCAAGGAGCAGACCAACTTCCGGCTGCTGCAGTTGGGCCGTATCGACCTGCACCCGCAGGATCGGGCGGTAGGCTATGCCATTTTGCAGAGCCTGTTCTCCGCCGAGGAGCGCGCGCACATCACTCACCATCCACGCAGCCTGGCTGCCGAGCCGCTGCACGTGCTGTTCCGCAAGGACGACCCGCGCGCCGCGGAGTTGCGCATGGCGTTCAATCGCAGTTTGCGCAAGTTCGCCGAGCGTGGCGATCTGGCCCGGCTGCAACAGGCCCTGTATGGCGGCAGTGCGGATCAGTGGGCGCCGACGACTACGCCCTGACGTGTCGTTGGTCAGGAGGCCCGGTCAGCTCGCGCATGCGCTGCAATACCGCATGCAAGCCATTGCTGCGCGAGGGTGATAGCTGGCGCGACAGGCCGAGCTGGGCGAACCAGTCGGCCAGTTCGATTGCCGCCAGTTGCGTGCCGTCCAGGCCGTTGACCCTGGCCAGCAGCACGGCCAACAGTCCGCGCAACAGGCGCGCGTCACTGGCGGCGCGGAACTGCCAGTGTTGATCCCGTCGTTCGGCCACTAGCCAGACCCGGCTTTCGCAGCCATGCACGCGGTTGTCTTCGTTGCGTTCGGGGTCCGCAAGCGGCTCGAGGCGCTCGCCCCATTGCATCAGCAAGCGCGCCCGCTGTTCCCAGCCTGCGCATTGGCCAAAGGCTTCCAGGGCTTCCCGGGCGCCGATAGGCAGGCTCATCGCAGCAGGTCCAGCGCCTGGTCCAGAGCGACGAAGAAGCGCTGCAGATCGCTGGCGTCGTTGTACAAGCCCAGGGAAACCCGGATCGCCCCGGCCAAGCCGAGGGTTTGCAGCAGCGGCATGGCGCAGTGATGACCGGCGCGCACGGCTATACCCTGGTCGGTCAGCAGATGGGCGAGGTCGGCGTTGTGCACATCCTCGACGACGAAACTGGCCAGGGCGACCTGCGGGGCGCCGAGCAGTTGGATACCTTTGCGCGCGACGAGTCCGTCGAGCAGCTGCGCGTGGAGCGCGGCTTCGTGAGCGGCCACCGCCGCGGCGTCCAGCCCAGCCAGATAATCCAGGCTGGCGCCTAGGGCGATGACCCCGGCTATCGCCGGGGTGCCGGCTTCGAAGCCCAATGGCGCAGGGCGGAACTGCGCGTTCTGGTAGTCGGTCTGCAGTACCATCTCGCCGCCGAACTGCCAATGTTGCAGGCACTGCAAGGCGTCCTCGCGGCCGTAGAGAATGCCGATGCCGTCAGGGCCGTACAGCTTGTGGCTGGAGGCCACATAGAAATCGCAATCGAGCGCCTGCATATCGTGCCGGCCGTGCACCGCAGCCTGGGCGCCGTCGACCACGCTCAGCGCATTCTGCGCCTTGGCCAGTGCGAGCAATGGCTCGAGCGGTTGCCAGCAGCCAAGCACATTGGATAACTGACTGAGCGCCAGCAGGCGCGTACGCGGACCGATCAGGCGCGCGGCCTGGGCGAGGTCGATCAGCCCGTTCTGCTCCAGCGGCAGCACCACCAGCTTGAGGCCGCGGCGCTGCGCCAGCTGTTGCCAGGGCAGCAGGTTGGCGTGGTGTTCCAGCGCGCTGACAGCAATTTCATCGCCCGGCTGAAACAGATGTTCCAGCCCATAAGCCAGCAGATTGAAGGCCTCGGTGGCACCGTGGGTAAAGACGATCTGCATTGGTGATGCAGCATTCAGCCACTGCGCAAGCTTGTCCCGCGTGGCCTCGAAGGCGCGCGTCGCGCGTTCGCCGGGCAGGTGCTGGGCGCGATGGACATTGGCCGCGCCACTCGTGTAATAGCCGAGCAGGGCATCGAGCATGGCCTGGGGTTTTTGTGCGGTGGCGGCGCTGTCCAGATAGGTCTGGCCTTCGGCTTCGAGGGCCAGGATGCCGGGAAAATCAGCGCGCCAGGGGGAATCAAGAGCCATAAGCTTCAAGCCACGAGCTGCAAGTTGGAGCCGCGATCACTTGCGGCTCAAGGCTTGCAGCTTGCGGCTGCCTCTTAGTTATGCGCGTGCAGGGCTTCGTTCAGCTCGATCGCCGACTTGTGGGTCTTGCATTCCACGGTGCCGGTTTGCGAATTGCGGCGGAACAGCAGGTCCGGTTGGCCAGCCAGTTCGCGGGCCTTGACCACTTTGACCAATTGGTTCTGCGCGTCGAGCAGAGCCACCTTGGTGCCAGCGGTGATGTACAGGCCCGATTCCACGGTGTTGCGATCGCCCAGGGGAATGCCGATACCGGCGTTGGCGCCGATCAGGCAGCCTTCGCCGACCGAGATGACGATATTGCCGCCACCGGACAGGGTGCCCATGGTCGAACAGCCGCCACCCAGGTCCGAGCCCTTGCCGACGAACACGCCAGCGGAAACCCGGCCTTCGATCATGCCCGGGCCTGCGGTGCCGGCATTGAAGTTGACGAAGCCTTCGTGCATCACGGTGGTGCCTTCACCGACATAGGCGCCCAGGCGGATGCGAGCGCTATCGGCGATACGCACACCAGCCGGCACCACGTAGTCGGTCATCTTCGGGAACTTGTCCACCGAGAAGACTTCCAGCAGCTCGCCTTTCAGGCGCGCTTCCAACTGCAGTTCGGCCAGTTCGGCGAGGTCGATCGCGCCCTGGCTGGTCCAGGCGACGTTCGGCAGCAGCGGGAAAATACCGGTGAGGTTAAGGCCGTGGGGCTTGACCAGACGATGCGAGAGCAGGTGCAGCTTGAGGTAGGCCTCGGGGGTGCTGCTCAGGGGGCTGTCTTCGGCGAGGAAGGTGGCGACCAGCGGCTTGTGGCTTTCCGCCAGGCGGGTCAGCAGTGCGGCCTGGGCGCTGTCGACGCCTTTCAGGGCTTCGGCCAGTTCGCCCGCCTGTGTGGTGGTGAAGGTAATGGCCTGGTTGCCACCGGTGTAGCCCAGCTTCTGCGCGGCTTTTTCGACCAGTTCGGCCGAGGGATTGAGCAGCGGTTGGGCATAGAACACTTCCAGCCAGTCAGTTTTGCGGTTTTGCGAGCCGACACCGAAGGCCAGGCTGAAAAGAGTAGCGGTCATGGGGCTTTCCTTAATACGAATTCAGGGTTTTAGGGTGTTTCACGCCAGCGCTGCTTCGTAGCTGGCGGGTTTGAAGCCGATCAGGGTCTTGTCGCCGATATCCAGTACCGGGCGCTTGATCATCGAGGGTTGGGCGAGCATCAGCTCGATCGCCTTATGCTGGTCGAGGTCGGCCTTCTGCGCCGCGTTCAGTTTGCGAAAGGTGGTACCGGCGCGGTTGAGAACGGTCTCCCAGCCATGCTCGTTGCACCAGCGCTGGAGACTGGCGCGATCGATACCGCCGGCCTTGTAATCGTGGAAGGCGTAATCGAGGCCGTGTTCGTCCAGCCAGGTGCGGGCCTTTTTCATCGTGTCGCAGGCTTTGATGCCGTACATGCGCAGCGCTTTAGCGTTCGCGGTCATGGGAGCCTCTGAGCGTGTTGCCAAAATAAAGCGCTGATTATGCCATGACATCGCGCGCTGGATGGGCCGTTGCATGCCTTTGCGGCACGGCCCTTGCCAGAGCTCTGTCGGCCATGGGCAATCGGTCGCCGTTCAAGGCGTCCATTTAACTGGCTGTTTAATGGCTAAATAATGCAATTGTGATGTTAAAAACATTAAATATGCAGGTAATGGCGTCAATTGCGAGCGTTTTTGCGGCCGTCTGTCCGGCCGTGTCATGAAGTTGTCATCAACATAATAATATCCGTGCGCGGCATCAGACCGCAGCGGCGATCAAGAGGATCGCTCACGTTAACTGCCTGCACGTAGTAGCCGGATGCCCCGCTGTGCAGGCGTGAACGATGGATGCACCATGATTGATTTCAACGATTGGAGTTTAACCGTACCGGAACAGGACCCTGTGCGGGTCGTAAGCGCCCAGGCGATCACGTCGGGTTATCAGGATCGCTATTTTTACCGTACCGACAATGGTGTGGTGTTCTGGGCGCCGGTAACCGGCACCAGCACCCGCGGCAGCAGCTACCCCCGCAGTGAATTGCGCGAAACCAATAGCAAGGGGCAGCAGCGCAACTGGTATATCCGCGACGGCCAACATGAGCTGCGCGCGGCGCTGGCGGTCAAGCAACTGCCTTCCAGTGGGCGCATTGTGATCGGCCAGGTGCACACCAAGGACGGTCCGGCGCCGTTGCTGAAGATTCTCTATCAGCAGGTGAACGGCACGGGCTACGTCTATGCCGAGCTGCGTGAAAAGCCCGGCTCAAAGCAGAGCCCCAGGGTACTGACCTACAAGGGAATGCCGTTGGGCTCGAGCTTCACCTATGAGATCGACCTGTCGAAGAACGGCGGGTTGCGGATCGATATCAACGGCATGGTTTATACCGGCAAGGTCAATTCGGCCTGGGCGAAAAGGCGGATGTACTTCAAGGCGGGGGTCTATACCCTCGATAACAAGGGGCCTTCGAGCGAGGGCGGGCGGGTCGAATTCTGCGATCTGCAGGCCTCGCACCGCACTTAGCGCGAGCGGCTCGCCCCGGAATGTTCCCTGGGGCGAGCGCTTCGAGGGTCGCTAATTCTGTTGAATGAAACTGCGAATGCGTTGCGCCGCTTCGATGCATTCGGCTAGCGGCGCCACCAGGGCCATGCGCACGCGACCGGCGCCGGGGTTCTCGCCCTCGACGCTGCGCGACAGGTAGGAGCCCGGCACCACGGTGACGTGTTCGCGGGCGAACAGGTCGCGGGTGAAGCTTTCGTCGTCGCCCGGGGTCTTCGCCCACAGATAGAAACCGCCATCCGGACGCTGCACATCCATCACGCCATCGAGGATCGCGAGCACTGCATCGAACTTCTCGCGGTACAGCTCGCGGTTGGCCTTGACGTGCACTTCGTCACGCCAGGCGGCGACGCTGGCCAGCTGGGTTTGGACCGGCATGGCGCAGCCGTGATAGGTGCGGTACAGCAGAAAGGCTTTGAGAATCTCGGCGTCGCCGGCGACGAAGCCCGAGCGCAAACCAGGCAGGTTGGAGCGCTTGGACAGGCTATGGAACACCACGCAGCGCTTGAAATCGTTGCGGCCCAGCTCGGCGCAGGCGCTGAGCAGGCCGGCCGGTGGGTTACCCTCATCGAAATACAGCTCGCTGTAGCACTCGTCGGCGGCAATCACGAAGTCGAACTGGTCGGCCAGGGCGATCAGCTTTTTCAGGGTCTCAAGGGGTATCAGTGCGCCGGTGGGGTTGCCCGGCGAGCAGAGAAAGAGGATCTGGCAGCGGCGCCAGACGTCGTCGCTTACTGCGTCGAAATCCGGGTTGAAGCCATGTTCTTCCAGGCAGGGCAGGTAGTGCGGCTGGGCGCCGGCGAGCAAGGCCGCGCCTTCGTAGATCTGGTAGAACGGATTGGGGCTGACCACCAGGCCGTCCGCATCGCGCTGTACCACCGTCTGGGTGAAGGCGAACAGCGCCTCACGGGTGCCATTGACCGGCAGCACATGGCGCGCCGGGTCGAGCGTGCCGCTCGGCAGGTCGAAGCGCTGGCCGCACCAGTCGGCGATGGCTTCACGCAGCGCCGGCAGCCCCAGGGTGGTGGGGTACACCGCCAGTTGATCGAGGTTGGCGCTCAGGGCTTCGGCGACGAAGGCCGGCGAGCGGTGCTTGGGTTCGCCGATCGACAGGGCGATGGCGCGCTTGTCGGCAGGTGGCTGGATACCGCCGAGCAAGGCGCGCAGTTTCTCGAAGGGGTAGGGCTGCAGCTGATTCAATGCGTGGTTCATATTGCTTTCCTGGAACGGCTGGCCGCCGGCGCGGATGGCGCGTCGCGGCGGTAATCAAAAGCTGATGCGGGTGGGCTCGGGTTTCTGGCCGTTGGCGTCGGACAGTTGCTTGACGATGGCTTCCTGCAGGCGGGTGCAGAGCTCGGGGTCGGACAGCGGCTGGTTATGCGCGTCGGTGACGAAGAACACGTCCTCCACCCGCTCGCCGAGCGTGGCGATCTTGGCGTTCTGCAGTGACAGGTCGAAGTCGAGGAAGATGCGTCCGACCCGCGCCAGCAGTCCGGGGCGGTCCGGGGCGATCAGCTCGAGGATGGTCACCGGTCGATGCGCGTCGTTATGGATGGTCACCCGTGGCGCGAAGGCGAAATGCTTGAGCTGGCGCGGCACGCGGCGCTGAATGATGCTCGGGTACTCGTCGGGGTTTTTCAGGGCGTCGATCAGGCCCTGGCGGATCTGTTTGATCCGTGCCGGGTTGTCGCCGATGGAATCGCCTTCGGCCTCCAGCACTATGTAGGTATCGAGGGTGAACTGGCTGGTCGAGGTGAGAATCCGTGCGTCATGAATGCTCAGGTTGAGCTGCGCCATGGCGGCCACGGTCACGGCGAAGAAGTCGTGCTGATCCTGGGCATAGATGAAGATCTGCGTGCCGCCTTCGAATTCGCGCTGGGTGGTTTCCTTGATCAGCACCAGCGGGTTGCCGTCGTTGGGGTGCTGCAGGATCGCCTCGGTGTGCCAGACCACATCGCTGGCGCTGTGGCGCAGGAAGTAGTCGTCGCCGAGCTGTGACCAGAGTTGCTCGGCGTCGTCCGGGTCGGTACCGCTGCGCACCAGGGTGTCGAGCGCCGCGCTTTGGGTCAGGCGGATCTGCTCTTCGCGGTCCAGCGGGTTTTCCAGGCCGCGGCGCAGGGCGCGCTTGGTCTCGGTGTAGAGCTGGCGCAGCAGGCTGGCGCGCCAGGAATTCCACAGCGTCGGATTGGTGGCGTTGATGTCGGCCACGGTCAGTACATAGAGATAGTCGAGGCGGGTCTGGTCGCCGACCAGGCGGGCGAAATCGAAAATCACCTGGGGGTCGGAGAGATCCTTGCGCTGCGCCGTGGTCGACATCACCAGATGGTTCTGCACCAGCCAGACGATCAGCTTGGTGTCCCAGTTCGGCAACTGGTGACGTAGGCAGAAGGCTTCGGCATCCACCGAGCCGAGCGCCGAGTGATCGCCGCCGCGACCCTTGCCGATGTCGTGATAGAGCCCGGCGAGGTAGATCAGCTCGGGTTTGGGCAGCTTGCCGATACGCTTGCTGGCAAGGGGGAATTTTTCCGACATCTGGGTGTTCTGCGTGTACTGCAGTTTGCGCAGATGCTTGATCAGGTTGAGCGTATGCGCATCGACCGTATAGATGTGGAACAGGTCGTGCTGCATCTGCCCGACGATCTGGCCGAACTCCGGCAGGTAGCGGCCGAGAATGCCGTAGCGGTTCATTCGGCGCAGGTTGCGGTGGATGCCCTGCGCGCATTTGAACAGTTCGATGAACAGGCTGGTATTGCGGATATCGCTGCGAAAATCGTCGTCGATCAGGTGGCGGTGATCGCGCAGCAGGCGAATGGTATCGGCGCATACGCCGTTGATTTCCGGGTGCTGGGCCATCAGCACAAAGATTTCCAGAATCGCGAACGGCGTACGTTTGAATACGTTGGGGTGAGTGACTTCGATATAGCCGTTGCGCAGCTGGAAACGGCTGTTGAGTTGCGTGGCGGGGCTGCTTTCGCCGGCGCGGAGGATCTGTTCTTCGAAGTGCTGATTGATCAGGTCGCTGAGCTCGGCGATGCTCATGACCACGCGGTAGTACTTCTGCATGAAGCGCTCGACCGCGAGCTTGGCGTCGCCGTCTTCGAAACCCAGCAGGCTGGCGATGGCGCGCTGGTGGTCGAACAGCAAGCGGTCTTCGGCGCGCCCGGCGAGCATGTGCAGGGCGTAGCGCACCTTCCACAGGAAATCCTGGGAGGCAGCGAGCAAGGCATATTCGCTTTCCAGGAGAAAATCCTGGCCGAGCATGGCGTGCAGGTTGAGCGTGCCGAAGTGCCGGCGCGCGACCCAGAGGATGGTCTGGATATCGCGCAAACCGCCCGGCGAGCCTTTGACGTTGGGCTCCAGGTTGTATTCGGTGTCGTTGTACTTGGCGTGGCGCGCCTTCTGCTCGTCGCGCTTGGCCAGGAAGAACTGCTTGCTCGGCCACATGTGTTCGCTGCTGGTGACCGACTGCATGCGTTGGCGCAGGCTTTCCGGGCCGGCGATGGTGCGGCTTTCCATCAGGTTGGTGATCACCGTCAGGTCGGCGCGGGCCTGTTCGGCGCATTCTTCGACCGAGCGTACGCTCTGGCCGACTTCCAGGCCGATATCCCACAGCAGGGTGAGAAACGATTCTATGGGCTCGCGGAAAATCTCGTGGTCGGCATTGTCCAGCAGGATCAGCAGGTCGATGTCGGAGTAGGGGTGCAGTTCGCCGCGGCCATAGCCGCCCACGGCCAGCAAGGCGATATCGGCGCCCTTGTTCCAGTCCAGGCGGTCCCAGGCCTCGCGCAGGATCTGGTCGGTGAACCAGGCGCGGTCCTCGACCAGGCGGCGGACATCGCCGCCTTCCTTGAAGCGCGCATCGAGAATCTCATGGGCGCGGTGGATGGCCTTCTTGAAGGCGCCAATCGGGCTGGCCTTGAGGGCGAGTTCGGCCTGGAACTGGCCGCGGTCGAATAATTGGCTGACTTCCTGCGACATGCGGCGGCCTTCTTTATGTCAGGGCGTATACGGCGATCAGGCCGAAGTGCGGGCGATGGTGTCGTCGTTGCGCAGGGTGAAGATCTCGTAGCCGTCGGCGGTGACCAGGATGGTGTGCTCCCACTGCGCCGAGAGCTTGCGGTCCTTGGTGATCGCGGTCCAGCCGTCGCCGAGCAGGCGGGTTTCCGCGCGCCCCTGGTTGATCATCGGCTCGATGGTGAAGGTCATGCCTTCCTTCAGCTCCATGCCGGTGCCGGCGCGGCCGTAATGCAGCACCTGTGGCTCTTCATGGAACACCGCGCCAATGCCATGGCCGCAATATTCGCGCACCACCGAGAAGCCGTTCTTCTCGGCATGCTTCTGGATCACCTCGCCGATATCGCCGAGGCGTGCGCCCGGCTTGACTATCTCGATGCCCTTGTACATGCATTCCTGGGTGACCTTGGCCAGGCGCTCGGCCCACTCGGGCACTTTGCCGACCATGAACATTTTGCTGGTGTCGCCGTGGTAGCCGTCCTTGATCACGGTGATGTCGATATTCAACACATCGCCGTCCTTCAGGGGCTTGTCATTGGGGATGCCGTGGCAGACCACGTGGTTGATCGAGGTGCAGATCGACTTGGGGAAGCCTTTATAGTTGAGCGGGGCGGGAATGGCCTGCTGCACGTCGACTATATAGTTGTGGCAGATGCGATCCAGTTCCTCGGTGGTCACGCCGGGCTTGACGTGTTCGCCGATCATTTCCAGCACCTCGGCGGCCAGGCGGCCGGCCACGCGCATTTTTTCGATTTCAGCGGGCGTTTTGATGGTGACGGTCATCTGGGGTCTCTGGGCAAGCGGAAAAGAGCGCTATGTTAGCAGCTTCAAGGCGCAAGCCATAAGTCGCAGCGCGAGCCGGCCGCTGTTGTGGCTTGTTGCTTGTAGCTTAGCGCTGCCGTTTATGGTATAAAACGCGCCGCTTTACGGGCTACAGGCTCGGAAGCATTAACCCACACACGTATCGACACGGTTTCCTGGGTGCCTGGCGGCTGGTCCGCAAGGTTGGAAATTGGGATGCGTGGAGGCCTAACCCGACTTATCAAGGAACTATCATGTCCCAAGTCAATATGCGCGATATGCTGAAGGCCGGTGTGCACTTCGGTCACCAAACCCGTTACTGGAACCCGAAAATGGGTAAGTACATTTTCGGCGCGCGTAACAAGATTCACATCATCAACCTCGAAAAAACCCTGCCGATGTTCAACGACGCGCTGTCGTTCGTCGAAAAACTGGCTTCGGGCAAAAACAAGATCCTGTTCGTCGGCACCAAGCGTTCCGCTGGCAAGATCGTTCGCGAAGAAGCAGCCCGTTGCGGTTCGCCGTTCGTCGATCATCGCTGGTTGGGCGGCATGCTGACCAACTACAAGACCATCCGTGCTTCGATCAAGCGTCTGCGCGACCTGGAGACTCAGTCCCAGGACGGTACTTTCACCAAGCTGACCAAGAAAGAAGCCCTGATGCGCACCCGCGATCTGGAAAAACTGGACCGCAGCCTGGGTGGTATCAAGGACATGGGCGGTCTGCCGGACGCTCTGTTCGTTATCGACGTTGACCATGAGCGCATCGCTATCACCGAAGCCAACAAACTGGGTATCCCGGTAATTGGTGTGGTCGATACCAACAGCAGCCCGGAAGGTGTTGATTACATCATCCCGGGTAACGACGACGCCATTCGCGCCATCCAGCTGTACATGGGTGCCATGGCTGATGCGGTAGTGCGCGGTCGCAACCACGTTGCTGGCGGTACTGGCGAGTTCGTCGAAGAAGCGCCGGCTGCTGAAGCAGCTGAAGGCTGAGTGATAAACGCCTAGCGTTGACTCAGTACGCAAAAAGGGGGCTAGGCCCCCTTTTTGCCACTTTGAGAACCATTGCCTGCGAATCAGCGCCGAGCTGGGGCAGGCAATGTGCTACGGAATTGAACGCCCGCTTCGCCGGGTGGAATGGTTGATAACCTATCCAAGAGGATTTTGAAAATGGCAGAGATTACTGCGGCGCTGGTCAAAGAACTGCGCGAGCGTACTGGCGAAGGCATGATGGATTGCAAAAAGGCCTTGACCAAGGCCGGCGGCGACATCGAAAAAGCCATTGATGACATGCGTGCTTCCGGCGCGATCAAAGCTGCCAAGAAGGCCGGCAACATCGCCGCTGAAGGCGCTATCGGGGTCAAGGTTGCCGATGACGGCAAATCCGCCGTGATCCTGGAAGTCAACTCGCAGACCGACTTCCTGGCTCTGCAGGACGACTTCAAGAACTTCGTCACCAGCAGCGTCGAAAAAGCCTTTGCCGACAAACTGACCGACGCGGCTCCGCTGATCGCCTCTCAGGAAGCCGCTCGCGAAGCGCTGGTGGCCAAAGTGGGCGAGAACGTCAACATTCGTCGTCTGGCCCGCGTTGAAGGTGACGTGGTCAATGCGTACCTGCACGGCAACAAGATCGGTGTGGTCGTGGTCCTGAAAGGCGGTAACGCCGACCTGGCCAAAGACATCGCCATGCACGTCGCGGCGAGCAACCCCGAGTTCCTGCTGCCGTCGGAAGTCTCCGCCGATGCGATCGAGCGCGAGAAAGGCGTGTTCATGAGCCTCAACGAAGACAAGATCAAGGGCAAGCCCGCTGAAATCGTCGAGAAGATGGTTTCTGGTCGTATCCAGAAGTTCCTCGCCGAAGCCAGCTTGGTCGAGCAAGCCTTCGTCAAGGATCCGGAAGTCAAAGTCGGCGCCCTGGCCAAGAAGGCTGGTGCTGAAATCGTTTCCTTCACCCGCTTCCAGGTAGGCGAGGGCATCGAGAAGCCGGCTGACAACTTTGCTGAAGAAGTTGCCGCACAACTGGCTGCCAGCAAGCAGTAAGACGTTTATAGTGTTGCCCCGAAGAGGCTGCCCGCTCACGCGCGCGGCCTCTTTTTCAAACTGGCAGGTAGTTTTCAACAGCTTGCTGAAAGATGCTCGGCGCGTCGCGTCGAGGAATCGAGCGTTGCGAAACACTCGATGATAGGGGTCGCCAAGACCCGCACAAGCATTCAACGCCGCAGGAGAGACTGGTAATGGCTCAGCAGATTAGTGGTCGTCAACCGCGCTACAAGCGCATTCTGCTCAAACTCAGCGGCGAGGCCCTGATGGGGTCGGAAGATTTCGGCATCGATCCCAAGGTTCTAGATCGCATGGCTCTGGAAGTCGGCCAACTGGTCGGCATTGGCGTGCAGGTCGGTCTGGTTATCGGTGGTGGCAACCTGTTCCGCGGCGCCGCGCTCTCGGCGGCGGGGATGGATCGGGTCACCGGCGATCATATGGGTATGCTGGCCACCGTGATGAACGCCCTGGCCATGCGCGATGCGCTGGAGCGCTCGAATATTCCGGCGATCGTGATGTCGGCGATTTCCATGGTCGGCGTGACCGATCATTACGACCGGCGCAAGGCGCTGCGTCATCTGAAAACCGGTGAGGTGGTGATTTTCGCCGCTGGCACTGGCAATCCGTTCTTCACCACCGACTCGGCCGCTTGCCTGCGGGCCATCGAGATCGATGCCGATGTGGTGCTGAAGGCGACCAAGGTGGATGGCGTCTACACCGCCGATCCGTTCAAAGATCCGCATGCGGAGAAGTTCGATCGTCTGACTTACGATGAAGTGCTGGATCGTAAGCTGGGCGTGATGGATCTGACGGCGATTTGTCTGTGCCGCGACCACAAGATGCCGCTGCGTGTCTTCAATATGAATAAGCCCGGTGCCTTGCTCAATATCGTGGTCGGCGGCGCCGAAGGTACTCTGATCGAGGAAGATGCAAAATGATCAATGAGATCAAGAAAGACACCCAAGAACGCATGCAGAAAAGCCTGGAGTCGCTGATCCATGCCTTCAGCCGGATTCGTACCGGCCAGGCCCACCCGAGCATCCTGGGTGGGGTGATGGTGCCGTATTACGGTGCCGATACGCCCTTGAACCAGGTCGCCAACGTGACCGTCAAGGACTCCCGGACGCTGCAGGTCGTGGCTTTCGAGCGCAATATGCTGGCGGCCGTCGACAAGGCGATCCAGAGCTCCGGTCTGGGCTTCAACCCGACCAACCTGGGCGAACTGCTGCTGATTTCCATGCCTGCCCTGACCGAGGAGACCCGCAAGGGCTTCACCAAGCAGGCGCGCGATGCGGCGGAAGACGGTCGTGTGGCGGTGCGCAATATTCGTCGCGATGCCTTGAGTCAGCTTAAGGATCTGGTCAAAGAGAAAGAGATCAGTGAAGACGAAGAGCGTCGTGCCGCGGACGATATCCAGAAGCTGACCGACAAGTTCGTGGCGGAAATCGAAGTGGCCATGAAGCAGAAAGAAGCGGATTTGATGGCTGTTTGACGGGCAGTTTTTCAGCAGCCTGTTAACGGTCAGGATTATCGACATGGAAAACATTCGCTCAGCCGCTAACGTGGCCGTGCCGCGTCATGTGGCAATCATCATGGATGGCAATAATCGTTGGGCGAAGAAACGCCTGCTGCCTGGGGTCGCCGGTCATAAAGCGGGCGTCGATGCGGTACGGGCGGTGATTGAGGTATGCGCCGAGGCCGGGGTCGAGGTATTGACCCTGTTCGCCTTCTCCAGTGAAAACTGGCAGCGCCCCGCGGCCGAGGTGGGCGCATTGATGGAGTTGTTCCTCAGTGCGCTACGCCGTGAAGCGAGAAAACTCAACGATAACGACATAAGTCTACGGATTATCGGTGATCGTTCGCGCTTTCATCCCGAATTGCAGGCGGCGATGCGCGAAGCCGAGGCGCAGACGCGTGGCGACAAGCGGTTCGTGCTGCAGATCGCGGCCAACTACGGTGGGCAGTGGGATATCGCGCAGGCCGCTCAGCAGCTGGCGAGTGAGGTTCAGGCCGGTCGTTTGCAGCCGGGCGATATCACCCCGGAGCTTCTCCAAGGGCACCTGGCCACGGGCGATTTGCCGCTGCCCGACTTGTGCATTCGTACGGGTGGCGAGCATCGCATCAGCAACTTTTTGCTCTGGCAGTTGGCCTATAGCGAACTGTATTTCTCTGACCTGTTTTGGCCTGACTTCAAACACGATGCCATGCGCAAGGCTTTGGTGGATTTCGCCAAGCGTCAACGCCGTTTTGGTAAAACCAGTGAGCAGGTCGAAACCGAGGCGCGGGCTTAATGCTTAAACAACGGATTATCACGGCGCTGGTTCTATTGCCATTCGCCCTGGCTGGCTTCTTTTTACTGGATGGCACCTGGTTCGCGCTGTTCATCGGTCTGGTAGTGACTTTGGGCGGGTGGGAGTGGGCGCGTCTGGCCGGGTTCGCCGCGCAGCCCGCTCGCGTGGGCTATGCCCTGCTGGTCGCTGTGTCTCTGTTCGCGCTCTACCGGGTACCAGCATTAGCACCTTGGCTGCTTTGGCTCGGGGTCGGCTGGTGGGCGGTAGCGACGGCGATGGTATTCAACTATCCGGCCAGTAGCCGCTATTGGGGTGGGCCGTTCGGCAAGCTGCTGATCGGTCTGCTGATTCTGTTGCCGGCCTGGCAAGGCTTGCAGTTGCTCAAGCAATGGCCCGAAGCGAACCTGCTGATTCTGGCGGTGATGGTGCTGGTATGGGGTGCGGATATCGGCGCGTACTTCTCCGGCAGGCGTTTCGGCAAGCGCAAGCTTGCGCCGCGGGTCAGTCCCGGTAAGAGCTGGGAGGGCGTAATCGGCGGGCAGCTGGCAACCCTGGCGATTTGTCTCGTGGTCGGGCTCTATCGCGGTTGGTCGGTCGGTGATTTGCTGTTGGCCATGGCGGGAACGGTAGCGGTAGTGCTGATTTCCGTGGTCGGCGACCTGACCGAGAGCATGTTCAAGCGTCAGGCCGGGCTCAAGGACAGCAGCAATCTGCTGCCGGGGCACGGTGGCGTACTTGACCGCATCGACAGCCTGACAGCGGCCATTCCGCTGTTCGCCGCCTTGTTGTGGTTGGCCGGCTGGGGTGCGCAGTGAGTCGCCCGCAGCAGATCACGGTACTGGGGGCGACGGGGTCGATCGGCCTCAGTACCCTGGATGTGATTGCGCGCCATCCCGAGCGCTACCAGGTTTTCGCACTTTCCGCATTTAGCCGTCTGGCCGAGCTGGAAGCCTTGTGCATGATCTACCGTCCGCTGTTCGCGGTGGTGGCCGATGCCGCGGCCGCCGCGGCGCTGCAGGGGCGGTTACGGGCGGCGGGCCTGGCTACTCAGGTGCTGTTCGGTGAGGCCGGCTTGTGTGAAGTTGCCGCGCATGCCGATGTCGACGCGGTGATGGCGGCGATCGTCGGCGCGGCGGGGCTGAAACCGACCCTGGCCGCCGTCGAGGCGGGCAAGAAGGTACTGCTGGCCAACAAGGAGGCGCTGGTCATGTCCGGCGCGCTGTTCATGCAGGCGGTGCGTCAGAGTGGTGCGCTGCTGCTGCCGATCGACAGCGAGCACAATGCGATCTTCCAATGCCTGCCGGGCGACTACGGTCGCGGCCTGGGCCATGTCGGCGTGCGGCGGATTCTGTTGACGGCCTCTGGCGGGCCGTTCCGCGAAACGCCGGTCGAGCAACTGGCCGAGGTCACGCCCGAGCAGGCATGCGCCCATCCCAACTGGTCGATGGGGCGCAAGATATCGGTGGATTCGGCGAGCATGATGAATAAGGGCCTGGAGCTGATCGAGGCCTGCTGGCTGTTCGATGCCAAGCCCGCGCAAATCGAGGTGGTTATCCATCCGCAGAGCGTCATCCATTCGCTGGTCGACTATGTCGATGGCTCGGTGCTGGCGCAGCTGGGTAACCCGGATATGCGCACGCCGATCAGTCACGCGCTGGCCTGGCCCGAGCGCATCGACTCGGGTGTCGCCCCGCTGGACCTGTTCGCGATTGCCCGTCTGGATTTCCAGGCGCCCGACGAGCAGCGCTTCCCTTGTTTACGCCTGTCACGTCAGGCGGCGGAGGCGGGGGGTACCGCGCCTGCGATGCTCAATGCGGCCAACGAAGTTGCGGTCGCGGCCTTTCTCGAACGGCGCATCCGCTTTCCCGAGATCGCGCGTATCATCGACACTGTTCTCGAAGCGCAGGCCGTCGAAGCGGTCGAAAGCCTGGATACGGTGCTTGTCGCCGACCGCCGTGCGCGTGAATTGGCCGGTCACTGGTTAAATCGTCATGCGCGATAGCTGGCGCGGAGAAGCTTGATGAGTGCGCTCTACATGATCCTCGGTACCCTGGTAGCGCTGGGGGTGCTGGTTACTTTCCACGAATTCGGGCACTTCTGGGTGGCGCGGCGCTGTGGCATCAAGGTGCTGCGGTTTTCCATTGGTTTCGGCACGCCGTTACTGCGCTGGCACGACCGCCAGGGTACTGAGTTCGTGATTGCCGCGATCCCGTTGGGCGGCTACGTGAAGATGCTCGACGAGCGCGAGGGTGAGGTGCCCCCGGCGCAGCTCGAGCAGGCGTTCAATCGCAAGAGTGTGCGCCAGCGTATCGCCGTGGTCGGTGCGGGACCGGTGGCGAACTTCCTGCTCGCCTTGCTGTTTTTCTGGGTGGTCGCAATGCTCGGCGGTCAGCAGGTGCGCCCGCTGATCGGCGCCGTGGAGCCCGGCAGTCTGGCCGCTCAGGCCGGCTTGCAGGCAGGCCAGGAAATCGTTGCGGTAAATGAAAAGCCCACCACTGGCTGGGCGGCGATCAACTTGCAGCTGGTGCGCCGCCTTGGCGAAAGCGGTCCGCTGCTGATCAGCGTGCGCGAGGATGGCTCGGCAGTCGAAAGCTCGCGGCGGATCGTGCTCGACGAATGGCTCAAGGGTGTCGAGGAACCAGACCCGATCAGCTCGTTGGGGATTCGCCCTTGGCGCCCGAGCTTGCCGGCGGTTCTCGCGCAGCTCGATCCTGAGGGGCCGGCTAGCGCTGCCGGGCTGAAAATTGGCGACCATATCCTGGCACTCGATGGTCAGGCGCTCGACGACTGGCAGCAGCTGGTCGATCGTCTGCGTGGCATGCCCGGCAGCGCCGTTGTGTTGTTGGTCGAGCGCGACGGGCGCCGCCTGGATGTGCAGGTTGATCTGGCTGCACGCGGCGCAGACGATGCGCGCATCGGTTATCTGGGGGCGGGCGTGCAGGGTGTCGAATGGCCGCCGGAGATGCTCCGCGATGTCAGTTACGGGCCGCTCGAAGCTGTCGCCGAAAGCTTTAAGCGGACCTGGACGATGAGTCTGCTGACCCTCGATTCGCTGAAGAAAATGCTCTTCGGCGAGCTCTCGGTAAAAAACTTGAGCGGGCCGATAACCATTGCTAAAGTGGCGGGCGCTTCGGCTGAGTCGGGTTTGGGGGATTTCCTCAATTTCCTCGCCTACTTGAGCATAAGTTTGGGGGTTCTCAATCTACTGCCGATTCCTGTGTTGGATGGCGGGCATCTGCTTTTTTATCTGATCGAGTGGACACGTGGTCGTCCATTGTCCGAGCGGGTGCAGGGTTGGGGGGTGCAGATAGGCATCAGCTTGGTGGTCGGGGTCATGTTGCTTGCCCTGATCAACGATTTGGGTCGTTTGTAACCATTACTGAATTACAAATCTGTCGCCTCGAGCGGCAGATTTTTTTATCGTCAGTTGGAAATAAGAAAGGACTTCATGAAACGTCTGCTGCTACCTGCGGTACTTGCCGCATCGATGATCGCCGAAGTTCACGCCGAGTCCTTCACCATCTCCGATATCCGTGTCAACGGCCTCCAGCGAGTGTCCGCGGGCAGTGTATTCGGTGCGCTGCCGCTCAATGTCGGCGAGCAAACTGATGACCGTTTGCTGGTGGAGGCTACGCGCGAGCTATTCAAGACCGGTTTCTTCCAGGATATCCAGCTGGGTCGCGATGGCGATGTGCTGGTGATTACCGTTGTCGAACGGCCCTCGATCTCCAGCATCGAAATCGAAGGCAACAAGGCGATCAGCAGCGAAGACCTGCTCAAGGGCCTCAACCAGTCCGGCCTCGCCGAGGGCGAGATCTTCCAGCGTGCGACGCTCGAAGGCGTGCGCAACGAGCTACAGCGCCAGTACGTGGCCCAGGGCCGTTATTCCGCCGAGATCGAAACCGAAGTGATTCCTCAGCCGCGCAACCGCGTCGCGCTGAAGATCAATATCAACGAAGGCTCGGTCGCGGCTATTCAGCACATCAACGTGGTCGGCAACAGCGTCTTCTCCGATGAAGACCTGATTGGTCTGTTCGAGCTGAAAACCACCAATTGGCTGTCGTTCTTCCGCAACGACGACAAATATGCCCGCGAAAAACTGTCCGGCGACTTGGAGCGGCTGCGCTCCTATTACCTGGATCGCGGTTATATCGGCATGGATATCACCTCCACCCAGGTATCCATCACCCCGGACAAGAAGCACGTCTACATCACCGTCAACGTCGACGAAGGCGAGAAGTACAGCGTGCGCGACGTCAAGCTCTCCGGTGACCTCAAGGTGCCGGAAGAAGACATCAAGGCGCTGCTGTTGGTGAAAGAAGGCCAGGTATTCTCGCGCAAGGTGATGACCACCACCTCGGAGCTGATCACCCGCCGCCTGGGTAACGAAGGCTACACCTTCGCCAACGTCAACGGCGTGCCGGAAGCGCACGACGAGGACAACACGGTTTCCATCACCTTCGTCGTCGATCCGGGCAAGCGTGCCTATGTCAACCGCATCAACTTCCGTGGCAATACCAAGACCGAAGACGAAGTGCTGCGTCGCGAAATGCGTCAGCTCGAAGGCGGTTGGGCCTCGACCTATCTGATCGATCAGTCGAAAGCCCGTCTGGAACGCCTTGGCTACTTCAAGGAAGTCAACGTCGAAACCCCGCAGGTGCCAGGTACCGACGACCAGATCGACGTCAACTACAGCGTCGAGGAGCAGGCATCCGGTTCGATCACCGCCAGCGTCGGTTTCGCCCAGAACGCCGGTCTGATCCTGGGCGGCTCGATTTCCCAGAGCAACTTCCTCGGTACCGGTAACAAGGTCAGCCTTGGTCTGACCCGCAGCGAATACCAGGAAAGCTACAACTTCGGCTTCGTCGATCCCTACTGGACCGCCGATGGCGTCAGCCTGGGCTACAACGCCTTCTACCGTACCACCGACTACGACGAGCTCAACACCAGTGTTTCGAGCTACGCCGTGGACAGCTACGGTGCCGGTATGAGCATCGGTTACCCGATCAGCGAAACTTCGCGCCTGACCTATGGCCTGACCCTTCAGCAGGACGACATCAGCACTGGCGTCTATACCGTCGACGAAATCTTCGATTTCATGGAAGAGGAGGGCGACAGCTACCTCAACCTGAAAGGTTCGATCGGCTGGTCCGAGTCCACGCTCAACCGTGGCGTCATGGCCAACCGTGGCCACTCGCAGAGCCTGGTGTTCGAAACCACGCTGCCGGGCAGCGACCTGTCGTTCTACAAGCTGGATTACCGCGGCCAGATCTTCAAACCGCTCAGTGACAACTACACCCTGCGCCTGCACACCGAACTGGGTTATGGCGACAGTTACGGCTCGACTTCCGATCTGCCGTTTTACGAGCACTACTACGCGGGCGGCTTCAACTCCGTGCGCGGTTTCAAGGACAACAGCCTGGGGCCACGCAGTACCCCGAGTCTGGGTGAGAGCGTGACCGGTAACAAAGGTACCGAGCGTGATCCGGACCAGGATCCGCTGCCGTTCGGCGGCAACGTTATGGTCCAGGGTGGCGTGGAGCTGTTGTTCCCCATGCCGTTCGTCAAAGACCAGCGCTCGCTGCGCACCGCCTTCTTCTGGGACGTGGGTAACGTATTCGACACTTCCTGCGGCTCGCAAAGCGATTGCAGTGGCATTGACGCCGGCGAGTTCGCCAGCTCCGTCGGTCTTGGCCTGACCTGGGTCACCGCGTTGGGCCCGTTGAGCTTCAGCCTGGCCATGCCGATCGTCAAACCGGACGATGCCGATACTGAAATATTCCAGTTCTCTCTCGGTCAGACGTTCTAAGCGGCTGATTTATAACGACAATAGTTTTCTGCAGGAGTACATCGTGCGCAAGTTGACTCAATTGGTTCTGTTAGGTGCGGTAATGCTGTCGACCCCGGCATTCGCGGAAATGAAGATCGCGGTGCTGAATTATCAAATGGCCCTGCTCGAATCCGATGCGGCCAAGCGCTATGCGGTGGATGCCGAGAAAAAATTCGGCCCGCAGCTGAACAAGCTCAAGACCCTGGAAAGCGATGCCAAGCGCATTCAGGATCGCCTGGTAAAAGACGGCGAAAAAATGCAGACCGCCGAGCGTGAGCGTCTGGAACTCGAATTCAAGCAAAAGGCCCGCGACTTCCAGTTCCAATCCAAGGAATTGAACGAAAGCAAGGCCGTCGCCGACCGCGAGATGCTGAAGACCCTGAAGCCGAATCTCGACAAAGCTGTCGAGGAAGTGATCAAGAGCGGCAGTTTCGACCTGGTACTCGAGCGCGGTGCAGTGATTGATGTCAAACCTCAGTTCGACATTACTCGCCAGGTTATCGAGCGTATGAACAAGCTGCGTTGATCATGACGACACCGCAGTTCTCTCTCGGTCAATTGGCCGAACGTCTGGGAGCCGTGTTGCGCGGCTCGCCGGATATTCTGATTCACGGCTTGGCGGCCTTGCAGGACGCCGGCCCGGATCAGCTGAGCTTTCTGGCCAACGCGCAGTACCGCAAGCACCTGGCTGGCAGTCGAGCCGCCGCGGTATTGCTCAACGCGACCGATGCCGAAGGCTATGCCGGCGCCGCGCTGGTAGTCGCCAACCCTTATCTGGCCTATGCCCAACTGTCGCACCTGTTCGATCGCAAGCCGCAGGCTGCTGTCGGTGTGCACCCGACAGCGCTGGTCGCGGCCGATGCGCAGGTCGATGCCAGCGCCAGCATCGGTGCCTATGCGGTGATCGAGAGCGGCGCGCAGGTAGCGGCGGGTGTGACCGTCGGCGCGCATTGCGTGGTCGGTGCCCGTTCGGCGATCGGCGAAGGCGGCTGGCTGGCGCCGCGCGTGACGCTCTATCACGATGTGCGCATCGGCAAGCGGGTGGTGATCCAGTCGGGCGCGGTGATCGGTGGCGAGGGCTTTGGCTTCGCCAATGAGAAGGGCGTCTGGCAGAAAATCGCGCAGATCGGTGGTGTGAGCATTGGCGACGATGTCGAAATCGGCGCCAACACCACCATCGACCGCGGTGCGCTGGCCGATACGCTGATCGGTAACGGCGTCAAGCTGGACAATCAGATCATGATCGCGCACAACGTGCAGATCGGCGATAACACCGCCATGGCGGGCTGTGTCGGGATTTCCGGTAGCACCAAAATCGGCAAGAATTGCATGATCGCCGGTGGCGTGGGCATGGTCGGACACATCGAAGTATGCGACGGAGTGTTCGTCACCGGCATGACCATGGTTACTCGTTCCATCACCGAGCCGGGTTCGTATTCTTCCGGCACCGCCATGCAGCCTGCTGCGGAGTGGCGCAAGAGCGCTGCGCGTATCCGTCAGTTGGACGACATGGCGCGACGCCTGCAACAGTTGGAAAAACAGCTGGTTGCCGTGACCTCAGGCCCAGACACCTCATCTGATGCCTGAACCCGGCATGATGTCGCGTTCTTTTTTCTTTACTACGGGCCTCCCTGGAAATGATGGACATCAACGAAATTCGTGAATACCTGCCGCACCGTTATCCGTTCCTGCTGGTGGACCGGGTTGCGGATCTGGATGTCGAAGGCAAGTGCATTCGCGCCTACAAGAATGTCAGCATCAATGAGCCGTTTTTCAATGGCCATTTTCCCGAGCACCCGATCATGCCGGGCGTGCTGATCATCGAAGCCATGGCCCAGGCCGCCGGAATACTCGGCTTCAAGATGATGGGCATGAAGCCCACCGATGGCACCCTGTATTACTTTGTCGGCTCCGACAAGCTACGCTTTCGTCAACCGGTTATCCCGGGCGACCAATTGATTCTCGAGGCCAAGCACTTGAGCAACAAACGTAGCATCTGGAAGTTCGAATGCCGGGCGAGCGTCGACGGCAAGGAAGTCTGCTCGGCCGAAATCATCTGCGCGGAACGCAAGCTATGAGTTTGATTGACCCTCGCGCCATCATCGATCCCGGTGCCAAGCTGGCCGACGACGTGGTCGTCGGCCCTTGGTCGATTGTCGGGCCTGATGTGGAAATCGGCGAGGGTACCGTGCTCGGTCCCAACGTGATTGTTAAAGGCCCGACCAAAATTGGTAAGCACAACAAGGTCTATCAGTTTTCCTCGCTCGGCGAGGACACGCCGGACCGTAAGTACAAGGGCGAGCCGACGCGGCTGGTGATCGGCGACCACAACATCATCCGCGAAGGCGTGACGATGCACCGTGGCACCATCCAGGACCGCGACGAGACCACGGTGGGCGACCACAACCTGATCATGGCCTATGCCCATGTCGGCCATGACAGCGTGATCGGCAATCATTGCATTCTGGTCAATAACACCGCGCTGGCGGGCCATGTGCATATCGGTGACTGGGCCATCCTTTCGGGCTACACCCTGGTCCATCAGTTCTGTCATATCGGTGCGCACAGCTTTGCCGGCATGGGATCGGCGATCGGCAAGGACGTGCCGGCCTATGTGACGGTATCCGGCAATCCGGCCGAGGCACGCAGCATGAATTTCGAAGGCCTGCGCCGTCGCGGTTTCAGTGCCGAGGCTATCCAGGCCCTGCGGCGCGCCTACAAGACCGTCTACCGTCAAGGTCTGACGGTCGAGCAGGCCCTGCTCGAACTGGCGGAGCCGTCGGCGCTATTTCCCGAGGTCGCGGTATTCCGTGATTCTATTCAGGCGTCCAATCGCGGCATTATTCGTTAACCCATGACGGATCTATTACGTGTCGCTCTGGTCGCTGGCGAGGCTTCCGGCGATATCCTCGGTGCCAGCCTGATGCAGGCGTTGCGCGCGCGTCATCCGCAGATCGAATTCATCGGCATCGGCGGGCCGCTGATGGAAGCGCAGGGGCTGACCTCGTATTTTCCGATGGAGCGCCTCGCTGTCATGGGGCTGGTCGAAGTGCTCGGGCGATTACCCGAGTTGCTCTCGCGCCGTCGTCGCCTGATCAAAACCCTGATCGATGTCAAGCCGGATGTGTTTATCGGTATCGATGCGCCGGACTTCAACCTGGGGCTGGAACTCAAACTGCGCCGCGCCGGGATCAAGACCGTGCACTACGTCAGCCCTTCGGTATGGGCATGGCGGCAGAAACGTGTGCTGCTGATTCGTGAAGCCTGCGACCTGATGCTGTGCCTGTTCCCGTTCGAGGCGCAGTTCTACGACGCGGCGCAGGTCCCGGTGCGTTTTGTCGGGCACCCGCTGGCCGATGCGATTCCCGTGCAGGCCGATCGAGCCGCCGCGCGCGAGGCCCTGCAATTGCCCCAGGACTGCCATGTGGTGGCATTGATGCCCGGGAGCCGGGGCGGCGAAGTATCGCGGCTGGGCAGTCTGTTTCTCGACGCGGCCGTGCGTTTGCGCACGCTGCGTCCCGGCGTACGCTTCGTGCTGCCTTGCGCCAGCCCCGAGCGGCGGCGTCAGCTCGAGGAAATGCTGGTCGGTCGCGATCTGCCGCTGACGCTGCTCAATGGCCGCTCTCACGAGGCGTTGGCCGCCAGCAATGCGGTATTGATCGCATCCGGTACCGCGACCCTGGAAGCGCTGCTGTACAAGCGTCCGATGGTCGTCGCCTACAAGGTCGCGTCGCTCACCTACATGATTCTCAAACGTCTGGTCAAAAGCCCCTATATTTCGCTGCCGAACCTGCTGGCCGAGCGCCTGTTGGTGCCTGAGCTGATTCAGGACGCGGCGACGGCGGAGTCTTTGGCGCAGCTATTGGCGCCCTTGATCGAGGACGGCGAGGTGCAAACCCTGGGGTTCGATGTGATTCACCGCGCTTTGCGCCGTGACGCCTCGACCCAGGCGGCCGATGCTGTATTGACGTTGCTGGGGCGCAGCTGATGCAACTGGGACTGGATTTCACCCTGGTGCAGGAGCTGGTCGCCGGTGTCGACGAGGTCGGCCGCGGCCCGTTGTGCGGCGCGGTGGTGACCGCGGCGGTGATTCTCGACCCGCTGCGGCCGATTGCCGGCCTGAACGACTCGAAAAAGCTCAGCGAAGCGCGCCGCGAGAAACTCTTCGACGAGATCCGTGAAAAGGCCCTGGCCTGGTGCATTGCCCGCGCCGAGGTGGAAGAGATCGACCGCCTGAATATCCTCCACGCCACCATGCTGGCCATGCAGCGGGCGGTCGAAGGCTTGAGCGTCATTCCAAAATTGGCCCTGATCGACGGCAATCGCTGCCCGGTATTGCAGGTGCCCAGCGCCGCCGTGGTCAAGGGCGACAGTCAGGTGCCGGCGATTGCCGCCGCTTCGATTCTGGCCAAGGTCAGCCGCGACCGCGAGATGCAGGTGCTGGATGCCCAATACCCCGGTTATGGTATCGCCGGGCACAAAGGTTATCCCACGCCAGTGCACCTGGAAGCCTTGCGCCGCCTGGGCCCGACGCCGATTCATCGGCGCTCTTTCGCTCCGGTACGCGAGCTGCTGACCGACTAGCAGGCGCTCGGTTTAGAGCTTGCCGCTTGCCGCTGCCTTGGCTGTACAATCCCCGCCTTGTCGTTTTTGTGTTTTGTATAGGACCGCCATGACCGCTTCATTCGTCCATCTGCGTCTGCACACCGAGTTCTCCCTGGTCGACGGCTTGGTACGGGTCAAGCCGCTGATCAAGGCCGTGGCCGGCGCCGGTATGCCGGCGGTGGCGGTTACCGACATGAGCAACATGTGCGCCCTGGTGAAGTTCTACAAGGCGGCCATGGGCGGCGGCATCAAGCCGATCTGCGGCGCCGATATCTGGCTCGCCAGCGGCGAAGAGGACGGCCCCCTCAGCCGCATGACCCTGCTGGCGATGAATGCCGTTGGGTATCGCAACCTGACCGAACTGGTGTCTCGTGGCTGGACCGAAGGTCAGAGCAACGACCTTGTCATCATTCAGCGCGACTGGGTCAAGGCCGCCGCCGAGGGTTTGATCGCCCTGTCCGGCTCGAAGGAGGGCGAGGTCGGTCATGCCCTGCTCAATGACGACCCGGCCGAGGCCGAAGCCCTGCTGCGCGAATGGATGCAGGTATTCCCCGAGCGCTTCTACCTGGAAGTGCAGCGTACCAGCCGGGTCAACGACGAAGAGCACCTGCACCTGGCTGTCGCCTTGGCCGACCGGCTCGGCGCGCCGCTGGTTGCGACCAACGACGTACGTTTTCTCAAGCAGGACGATTTCGCCGCTCACGAGACCCGCGTGTGCATCGGCGAGGGGCGCAGCCTGGACGATCCACGTCGGCCGCGCACCTATTCCGATCAGCAGTACCTGAAGACCCCGGAGGAAATGGCCGAGCTGTTCGCCGACCTGCCGGAAGCGCTGGAAAACACCGTCGAGATCGCCAAGCGCTGCAACATCGAGGTGCAGCTCGGTAAGTACTTCCTGCCCGATTTCCCGGTGCCGCCCGGCATGACCATGGACGAGTATTTCCGTCAGGTGTCCTTCGAGGGCCTGGAGGAACGGCTCGAGGTGCTGTTGCCCAAGGACACCCCGGATTACGCCGCGAAGAAGCAGGTCTATATCGACCGGCTGAATTTCGAGCTGGATATCATCATCCAGATGGGCTTCCCCGGTTACTTCCTGATCGTAATGGACTTCATCAAGTGGGCGAAGAACAACGGCGTACCGGTCGGCCCGGGCCGCGGGTCGGGTGCCGGCTCGCTGGTCGCCTACGTGCAGAAGATCACCGACCTCGATCCGCTGGCCTATGACCTGCTGTTCGAACGCTTCCTCAACCCGGAACGGGTTTCCATGCCCGACTTCGACGTCGACTTCTGCATGGACGGCCGCGACCGGGTGATCGATTACGTCGCCGAGAAATACGGCCGCAATGCGGTCAGCCAGATCATCACCTTCGGCACCATGGCCGCCAAGGCGGTGGTGCGCGACGTGGCGCGGGCCCAGGGCAAGTCCTACGGCCTGGCCGACCGCCTGTCGAAGATGATCCCCTTCGAAGTCGGCATGACCCTGGAAAAAGCCTATGAGATGGAGGAGCCGCTGCGCGACTTCCTCAAGGTCGACGAGGACGCCCGGGAAATCTGGGAAATGTCGCTCAAGCTCGAAGGCATCACCCGCGGCACCGGCAAGCACGCCGGCGGCGTGGTGATCGCGCCGACCAAGCTCACCGACTTCTCGCCGATCGCCTGCGACGACGAGGGCGGCGGCCTGGTGACCCAGTTCGACAAGGACGACGTCGAGCAGGCCGGCCTGGTCAAGTTCGACTTCCTCGGCCTGCGCACCCTGACCATCATCAAGTGGGCGATGGAGACGATCAATCGCGAGCAGGCCAAGCAGGGCCTGCCCGACCTGAATATCGACTTCATTCCGCTGGACGACAAACCGACCTTCCAGATGCTGCAGAAGGCCGAGACCACTGCGGTATTCCAGCTCGAATCGCGCGGCATGAAGGAGCTGATCAAGAAGCTCAAGCCGGACTGCCTGGAAGACATGATCGCACTGGTGGCGCTGTTCCGACCCGGCCCGCTGCAGTCGGGCATGGTGGACGACTTCATCAACCGTAAGCACGGTCGCGAACCGATTTCCTATCCGCACCAGGACTATCAGTACCCAGGCCTGGAACCGGTGCTCAAGCCCACTTACGGCATCATCCTGTATCAGGAACAGGTGATGCAGATCGCCCAGGTAATGGCCGGCTACACCCTCGGCGGGGCGGACATGCTGCGCCGCGCCATGGGTAAGAAAAAACCCGAAGAGATGGCCAAGCAGCGCGGCGGCTTTATCGAAGGCTGCGCCAACAACGGCATCGATGCGGATCTGGCGGGCAACATCTTCGATCTGGTGGAAAAATTCGCCGGTTACGGCTTCAACAAATCCCACTCCGCCGCCTATGGCCTGGTTTCCTATCAGACCGCCTGGCTCAAGGCCCATCACCCGGCAGCCTTCATGGCCGCGGTGCTGTCGGCGGATATGCACAACACCGACAAGGTCGTGACCCTGATCGAGGAGTGCCGCAGCATGAAGCTGCGCCTCGACGCGCCCGATGTGAACATCTCGGAATTCAAGTTCACGGTTAACGACGGTGGTTGGATCGTCTATGGGCTGGGCGCGATCAAGGGCGTCGGCGAGGGGCCGGTGGAAGCGATCGTCGAGTCGCGCAAGGATGGCCCGTTCAAGGATCTGTTCGACTTCTGTTCGCGGGTCGACCTCAAACGCATCAACAAACGCACCTTGGAAGCATTGATCCACAGCGGCGCGCTGGATCGTCTCGGGCCGTATTTCCATGAGGAAATAAAAGCCTACAAGGAAAATATCGACCGTAACCGTGGCGTATTGCTGGCAGCGATGGAAGAGGCGGTACAGGCCGCCGAGCAGACCGCGCGCAGCCATGACAGTGGCCATATGGATCTGTTCGGCGGGGTCTTCGCCGATGCCGAGAGCGACGTTTACGCCAACCACCGCAAGGCGCGTGAGCGTTCGCTGAAGGAGCGTCTCAAGGGTGAAAAAGACACCCTGGGCCTGTACCTCACCGGCCATCCGATTGACGAATACGAAGGTGAAGTCCGACGTTTCGCTCGCCAGCGGATCATCGATCTGAAGCCGGCCCGCGGCGATCAGACGGTCGCCGGACTGATCGTCAACCTGCGGGTAATGAAGAACAAGAAGGGCGACAAGATGGGCTTTATTACCCTCGACGACCGCTCCGGGCGGATTGAGGCGTCCTTGTTCGCCGAGGCCTTCAACAGCGCCCAGGCCCTGCTGCAGACCGATGCCCTGGTAGTGGTCGAGGGCGAGGTCAGTAACGACGATTTCTCTGGTGGCCTGCGTTTGCGCGCCAAGCGGGTGATGAGCCTGGAAGAAGCGCGCACCGGCCTGGCCGAAAGCCTGCGGCTCAAGGTCGCCAGCAGCGCCTTGCAGGGCGACCGCTTGCGTTGGCTGGCCGAACTCTGCAGCCGCCACCGCGGGGCCTGTCCGATCACCATGGACTACAGTTGCGACGACGCCCGGGCGCAATTGCAGTTCGGCGAAAGCTGGAGGATCGAGCCCGCTGACAGCTTGATTCAAGCATTGCGTGACCAGTTCGGCCGCGACAACGTCTTTTTGCACTACCGCTGATTTGCGGGGCTGCTAGCCTCGCTTGTCGGTCTCGACACTAACCAGGCCCTATCGCTGTTTGTTGTAGAGCCTGGTGTCGACCCGAATGCGCCTGCCGTATAAGGTAGTGCGCGAAATGGATATAGCCCCCGGCCGCTTGGCCGTCGACGCAAGACGGATGCCTATGAACCCGAATTTTCTCGATTTCGAACAGCCGATCGCCGACCTGCAAGCCAAGATTGAAGAGCTTCGCCTGGTCGGTAACGATAACTCGCTGAACATCAGCGACGAGATCACCCGCCTGCAGGACAAGAACGGCAGCCTGACCGAAAGCATTTTCAGCAATTTGACCAGTTGGCAAATCGCTCAACTCGCTCGTCATCCGCGTCGGCCTTACACCCTCGATTACATCGAGCACATCTTCACCGAGTTCGACGAGTTGCACGGCGATCGGCATTTCTCCGACGATGCCGCGCTGGTCGGCGGTGTGGCGCGCCTGAATGGCGAGCCGGTGATGGTGATCGGGCATCAGAAGGGCCGTGAAGTGCGCGAGAAGGTCCGCCGTAATTTCGGCATGCCGCGTCCTGAAGGCTATCGCAAGGCGTGCCGCCTGATGGAAATGGCCGAGCGCTTCAAGATGCCAATCCTGACCTTTATCGATACCCCCGGCGCTTACCCGGGCATCGACGCCGAAGAGCGCGGGCAGAGCGAGGCGATTGCCTGGAACCTGCGCGTCATGGCGCGCCTGAAGACGCCGATCATCGCCACGGTAATCGGTGAAGGCGGTTCCGGCGGTGCATTGGCGATCGGTGTGTGCGACCAATTGAACATGCTGCAGTATTCCACCTACTCGGTGATTTCGCCGGAAGGCTGCGCCTCGATTCTGTGGAAAACCTCGGACAAGGCGCCGGATGCCGCCGAAGCCATGGGGATCACCGCCGAGCGTCTGAAGGGCCTGGGTATTGTCGATAAAGTGATCGGCGAGCCGTTGGGCGGCGCCCACCGCGACCCGGCCGCTGCGGCCGAGTCGATCCGTCAGGAACTGACCGATCAGCTGAGCATGCTCAAGGGCTTCGATACCGCTGCGCTGCTCGAGCGTCGTTACCAGCGCCTGATGAGTTATGGCTTGGCCTGACGGCCACCGCTGCGCGCTGCAAACCTTCAAGCCGCAAGCGAGCTGATTTGCTCTAAGCTTGTGGCTTTTAGTTTGCGGCTTGAAACTGCGCCATGACCCTTGAATCCCATCTGCTGAAAGCCTTGGCGCCCTGGCGCAATGCACCGGCTTGGCGCGTTGCCTTGTCCGGCGGGCTGGATTCGACGGTACTGCTGCACCTGCTGGCCGGCCTCGCGCAGCGCGAGGAGTTACCGCCGCTCTCCGCCATCCATATCCACCACGGCTTGCAGCCGGTTGCCGATGCCTGGCCGGCACATTGCCGCGCCTTGTGCGCGCGGCTCGGTGTGCCCTTGCAGGTCGAATACGTGCAGGTCGAGCCGGGCGCAAGTGTCGAGCGCGCGGCGCGCGACGCCCGCTATGGGGTATTCGAGGCGGTGTTGAAGCCGGGCGAATTGCTGCTGGTCGCCCAGCATCGCGACGATCAGGCCGAAACCCTGTTGTTCCGTCTGTTGCGTGGCGCCGGTGTACAGGGGCTGGCGGCGATGCCGGCGAGTCGTCGAGTGGGGCAGGGCCATTTGCTGCGGCCGCTACTGAACTGTTCGCGGGATGAGCTGCAGGTTTACGCTGAACGGCACCGGCTGGATTGGATCGAGGATCCGTCGAACGCCGACAGTGGTTTTTCTCGCAATTACCTGCGCCAGAAAGTCATGCCGCTATTGCAGGCGCGCTGGCCGCAGGCGTCGCGAAGCCTGGCGCTCGCTGCGCAGCATCTCGGCGAGGCGGGGCAACTGCTTGACGAACTGGCGCGGCAGGATCTGGATGCGGCGCAATCGCCTGCGCGCTTCGCCTGGTTGCCGCTAGCCTGCCTGTCGATGCCGGTGCTGCGTGAGTTGAGCGAGGCGCGTCAGCGCAACGCCCTGCGTTACTGGTTGCGCGCTCGCACCGCGATGCCGGACAGCGGGCATTGGGCCGGCTGGGAAGATTTGCGCGACGCCGGCCCTGATGCCGCGCCGCTCTGGCGCTTGGCTGATGGCGAATTGCATCGTGCCGACGAGCGGTTGTGGTGGTTGGCGGGCGCCTGGCTGCAAACGCCCGTGCTGCCAGAGCAGGCGCCGCAGGTCGATGGCTGGATGGACTTGCCGCGCAACGGTGCGGTGTTGTTGCAGGGGTGCGCGCCTTCCGGCGAGTTGCGCCTGGCTTATCGCCGGGGCGGCGAGGCGATGGAGCTGCCGGGGCGCGGGCGTCGCGATCTCAAGCGCCTGCTCAATGAGCGTCATGTGCCGATTTTTTTACGTGGACGCCTGCCGCTATTGCTGTGCGATGGGCGCTTGGTGGCGGTGGCTAATCTGTCCGGATTGGACGGTCCGGCCGATGGTGAGTGGCGTTTGCTTTGGCGACCGCCTATCGATGATCAAGGTTTGAGCTGATAAGGCCTTTCCGGTAGACTACGCTCCCGTCTTATTAGAGCTTTTGCAGCGTCCGTTTCTTCAACGAAATCGGCTGCGGCGATCGCTTATCAGCTACTGCAATTTGGTAATGGTGGCTTCGGCCTTCCTTCGCTTTCCCCAGCGGCGCAGACCGCTTAACGCAGACTTCTAGGGTTTTTATGACGCGCTACATATTCGTCACGGGTGGTGTTGTTTCTTCATTGGGGAAAGGCATCGCTTCGGCTTCATTGGCGGCTATCCTGGAGGCGCGGGGCCTGAAGGTCACGATGCTCAAGCTGGATCCCTATATCAACGTCGATCCGGGCACCATGAGCCCGTTCCAGCACGGTGAGGTGTTCGTCACCCACGACGGCGCCGAGACCGACCTCGACCTGGGCCACTACGAGCGGTTCATCCGCACCACCATGACCCAGAACAACAACTTCACCACCGGCCGCGTCTACGAAGACGTGCTGCGTCGTGAACGTCGCGGCGATTACCTGGGGGCGACCATCCAGGTGATTCCGCATATCACTGACGAGATCAAGCGCCGCATCATCAAGGGTGCCGGTGACGCCGACGTGGCGATGGTCGAGATCGGCGGCACGGTGGGCGACATCGAGTCGCAGCCGTTCCTCGAGGCGATCCGCCAGTTGCGTGTGGAAGTCGGCGCCAAGCGCGCCATGCTGATGCACCTGACCCTGGTGCCGTACATCGCCACCGCTGGCGAGACCAAGACCAAGCCGACCCAGCACTCGGTAAAAGAATTGCGCTCCATCGGCTTGCAGCCGGATGTGCTGATCTGCCGCTCCGACCATCCGGTCGATGTCTCCTCGCGGCGCAAGATCGCGCTGTTCACCAACGTTGAAGAGCGCGCGGTGATTTCCCTGGAAGACGTCGATACCATCTACAAGATTCCGGGCGTGCTGCATGCCCAGGGTCTGGACGATTTCGTCGTCGAGCGCTTCGGCCTGGAGTGCGGCAGTGCCGATCTGTCCGAGTGGGATCGGGTCGTCGATGCCAAGCTCAATCCGGAGAAAGAAGTCACCATCGCCATGGTCGGCAAGTACATGGAGCTGCTGGATGCCTATAAATCGCTGATCGAAGCGATGAGCCATGCCGGCATCCAGAACCGCACCAAGGTCAACCTGCGCTATATCGATTCCGAAGACATCGAGAACAAAGGCACCGGCCTGCTTGAAGGCGTCGACGCCATCCTGGTTCCCGGCGGCTTCGGTTTGCGCGGCGTGGAAGGCAAGATCCAGACCGTGCAGTACGCCCGCGAAAACAAGATTCCCTACCTGGGTATCTGCCTCGGCATGCAGGTCGCGGTGATCGAATTCGCTCGCAATGTGCTGGGCTGGGCCGATGCCAACTCCACCGAGTTCGATGCCAGCAGCAGCCATCCGGTAGTTGGCCTGATCACCGAATGGCAGGACGCCACCGGCGTCACCGAGCAACGCACCGATTCGTCCGACCTGGGCGGCACCATGCGCCTCGGCGCTCAGGATTGCCAGCTCGAAGCGGGCTCCAAGGTGCACGATTGCTACGCCAAGGATGTAATAGTCGAGCGCCATCGCCATCGCTACGAAGTGAACAACAACCTGCTGCCGCAACTGATCGAAGCCGGCCTGAAAATCACCGGCCGCTCCGCCGACGGCGCACTGGTCGAAGTAGTGGAGGCGCCGGATCATCCGTGGTTCGTCGCCTGTCAGTTCCACCCCGAGTTCACCTCGACGCCGCGCGACGGGCACCCGTTGTTCAGCGGTTTCGTCAATGCCGCCCTGGCGCAGCATGAGAAGAAGGCATAAGGACATGACCCAGAAAATCGTCAAGGTCGGCGCGATCGAAATCGCCAACGACAAACCCTTCGTCCTGTTCGGCGGGATCAACGTCATCGAATCCCGCGATCTGGCGATGCGCGCCTGCGAAGAATATGTCCGGGTCACCGAGAAACTCGGCATCCCTTACGTGTTCAAGGCCAGTTTCGACAAGGCCAATCGCTCTTCCGTGACCTCCTTCCGTGGCCCCGGCCTGGAAGAGGGCATGAAGGTCTTCGAGGAAGTGAAGAAGACCTTCGGCGTGCCGGTGATCACCGACGTGCATGAGCCGCATCAGGCACAGGCTGTGGCCGACGTGTGCGACATCATCCAGTTGCCGGCCTTCCTGTCCCGGCAGACCGATCTGGTAGTGGCCATGGCCAAGACCGGCGCGGTGATCAATATCAAGAAAGCCCAGTTTCTCGCGCCCCAGGAAATGAAACATATCCTGGCCAAGTGTGTCGAAGCCGGCAACGATCAGTTGATCCTTTGCGAGCGTGGTTCCTCCTTCGGTTACAACAACCTGGTGGTGGACATGCTCGGCTTCGGCATCATGAAGCAGTTCGAGTACCCGGTGTTCTTCGACGTGACCCATGCCCTGCAAATGCCGGGCGGTCGCGCCGATTCCGCGGGCGGGCGTCGTGCCCAGGTCACCGACCTGGCCAAGGCGGGCATGAGCCAGGGCTTGGCCGGTTTGTTCCTGGAAGCGCACCCTGATCCGGACAATGCCAAGTGCGATGGCCCTTGCGCCCTGCGCCTGGACAAGCTGGAGCCGTTCCTCGCTCAGCTCAAGCAACTGGATGACCTGATCAAGAGTTTTCCGCCGATCGAGACGGCCTGATCGCCTGTTTATCCGGTCACCGTTCTCAGGTAGAGTGCCGCCTGAACAGAACCTGACCTGCGGGTCATAAAATAGCAGCGCTCGCCGTTTTCCCGGCGGGCGCTGCTCGATTTCCTCTGCGCTAGCGTTTTCGTCAACTTCTGGAGTGCTAACACCAATGGCAAAGATCGTCGACATCAAGGGTCGTGAAGTTCTCGACTCCCGTGGCAACCCCACTGTGGAAGCCGATGTAATTCTCGATAACGGCATCGTTGGCAGTGCCTGTGCGCCGTCCGGTGCCTCCACCGGTTCGCGCGAAGCGCTGGAACTGCGTGATGGCGACAAGAGCCGTTATATGGGCAAGGGCGTACTCAAGGCCGTGGCCAATATCAACGGTCCGATCCGCGATCTGCTGCTGGGCAAGGACCCTCTCGACCAGAAGGCCCTCGACCGGGCGATGATCGCCCTCGACGGTACCGAGAACAAAGCCAAGCTTGGCGCCAACGCCGTGCTCGCGGTATCCCTGGCCGCCGCCAAGGCCGCCGCTCAGGATCAGGACCTGCCGCTGTACGCGCACATCGCCAACCTCAACGGGACGCCGGGTGTCTATTCCATGCCTGTGCCGATGATGAACATCATCAATGGCGGCGAGCACGCCGATAACAACGTCGACATCCAGGAATTCATGGTGCAGCCGGTCGGCGCCAAGACGTTCTCCGATGCGCTGCGTATGGGCACCGAGATTTTCCATCACCTCAAGGCCGTGCTCAAAGCCCGTGGTCTGAGCACCTCGGTCGGCGACGAGGGCGGCTTCGCGCCGAACCTGGCGTCCAACGAAGACGCTCTGGCCGCGATCGCCGAAGCCGTGGCCAATGCCGGCTATAAGCTGGGCGACGACGTGACCCTGGCCCTGGACTGCGCCTCCAGCGAGTTCTTCGAGGCTGGCAAGTACGACCTGGCCGGCGAAGGCAAGGTCTTCGACGCCGCCGGTTTCGCCGATTACCTGGCCGGTTTGTCCGAGCGTTATCCGATCATCTCCATCGAAGATGGCATGGACGAATCGGACTGGGCGGGCTGGAAAGTGCTGACCGACAAGATCGGCACCAAGGTGCAACTGGTCGGCGACGACTTGTTCGTCACCAACACCAAGATCCTCAAGGAAGGCATCGACAAAGGCATCGCCAACTCGATTCTGATCAAGTTCAACCAGATCGGTACCCTGACCGAGACCCTCGAAGCCATCCAGATGGCCAAGGCCGCTGGCTACACCGCGGTAATTTCGCACCGCTCCGGCGAGACTGAAGACAGCACCATCGCCGACCTGGCCGTGGGTACCGCCGCCGGCCAGATCAAGACCGGTTCGCTGTGCCGCTCCGACCGCGTGTCCAAGTACAACCAGCTGCTGCGTATCGAAGAGCAGCTGGCTGGCAAGGCACCGTATAAAGGCCGCGCCGAGTTCCGTGGTTAAGACCGCTGCGCTGACTAACCGTCGTTCGCAAGGTTTTCAGTGGCCGAACAAGTCGTGGTAAAAGAGGGGGCGACGCGTGTCGCTCCTTTTTACGTCTGGAACTCTGTCCGTTATGCGTAATTCTTATTGGCTGGTTGCCCTTCTGGCGCTGCTGTTGGTCGGCCTGCAATACCGACTGTGGGTGGGCGACGGCAGCCTGGCTCAGGCGACCGAGCTGAGGCAGCAGATTGCCGATCAGCAGGGTGAAAACCAGCGGCTATTGGAGCGCAACCGGATTCTCGAAGCGGAAGTCCGGGAGCTGAAGAAAGGCATGGAAACCGTCGAAGAGCGTGCCCGTCACGAGCTCGGCATGCTCAAAGAGGGTGAAACCCTCTATCAGTTGACCGAATGAATTCCCCCGCATTGCCTGCTTTCTGGGTGGTGATTCCGGCTGCCGGCATCGGCAGTCGTATGGCCGCGGACCGCCCCAAGCAGTACCTGCAACTGGCCGGCAAAAGCATTCTCGAACATACCCTTGACTGCTTTCTCGACCATCCGGGCCTGCGTGGCATGGTGGTCAGCCTGGCCGTGGACGATCCTTATTGGGCGCAATTGCCCAGTGCGAAAGACGGCCGCATTCATCGCGCCGATGGCGGGCGCGAACGTGCGGACTCGGTGCGCAATGGTTTGTTGCGTTTGCGCGAGTTGGGGGCTGGCGAGCAGGACTGGGTGCTGGTGCACGATGCCGCGCGGCCCAACCTGCAGCGCGCCGATCTCGATCGGCTGTTGACCGAATTGGCGGACGATCCGGTCGGCGGCTTGCTCGCCGTGCCGGTCCGCGACACGCTCAAGCGCATCGGCACCGATGGGCGAGTGCGCGAGACTGTCGATCGCTCGGTGATCTGGCAGGCCTATACGCCGCAGATGTTCCGGCTGCAGGCGCTGCGCGATGCGCTCAATGGCGCTGGCGCCGCGGGGGTGGCGATCACCGACGAGGCCTCCGCACTGGAATGGGCGGGGCAGGCGCCCCGGCTGATCGAAGGTCGGGCGGATAACCTGAAGATCACTCGCCCGGAAGATCTCGACTGGTTGTCGCTGCGCTGGCGATCCAGCTGAGATCTCGGTGCGGTAGCGCCTTGAGCGGCAGCAGCAGCTCATCGGCCCGTTTCGGCACTTGCTGTTGCAGCTGCTCGCCCAACTGGCGCAGCAGATTCTTGAAGCGGATCGGATCCTGCTGGCGTTCGGGAATACTGCGATGGGTCGGCTGGTAAAGCGAGAGGCAGGCGCAAAGCGCCGCTCGGGCCGGGGGGCAAGGGTGTATCGCCGCTTCTGTATTTCGACGAAGACTCGCCGCTCGAGGTTCAGCACGGTTGCGCCGTAGCTGCTTCGATTCAGTGATCGCCCGGGCGGTATTCGGCGCGCTGCGCCAGGCCGCGCTTGAGGAACTCCACCAGCAGTGCGACCTTCGGCGAGAGAAAACGCTGCTGGGGATACACCGCCCAGACCGCGGTATTGGGTGGGCGGTGTTGTTCGAGCAGGGCGACCAGCGTGCCGCTACCGAGCGGCTCCTGCACGTAGTAATCGGGCAATTGGCACAGGCCGAAACCGCGTAGCGCCGCGTCCAGCACCGCCTGGCCGCTGTTGCAGCGCCAGTTGCCGCTGGGTTTGAACGGGTATTCGCGGCCGTCGGCCTGGAACATCCAGGTATCGCCGGTGCCGATCAGGCAGTTGTGCCGGGCCAGTTCAGACAGGCTGTGCGGACGCCCGTAGAGTGCCAGGTAGCTGGGCGCCGCGCACAGGTGCATGGCGCGCGGGGCGATGCGCGTGGCGACCAGGCGCGACTCGCTGAGGCGACCCAGGCGGATCGCCAGGTCATAGCCATCGTGGACCAGGTCCAGATTGCGGTTGGTCAATTCGATTTCCACCCGCAACTGCGGATGCAGCGCCATGAACTCATTCACCAGCGGCACGATAAAGCGCTCGCCGTAGGCGATCGCCGCGGTCATGCGCAGTAATCCGGTGGGCGCGCCTTGCAGGTCGCCGATCGCGCGGAACGCCTGATCGCGCTCCTCGATCAGGCGTTGGCAGCGGGCTAGAAACGTCTGCCCGGCCTCGGTCAGCGATACCCGGCGAGTGGTGCGATACAGCAAACGGGCCTGCAGGCGCTCCTCCAGGCGGGCGACCTGACGGCTTACATGCGAGGAGGACATACGCAGGCGTTCGGCGGCGCGCTGAAAGCTGCCCTGTTCGGCAACGGCGACGAATTCGTCGAGCCCGTCCCAGCGATGCGCGCTCATAGATTATCCCTGTGTGGCATTAATGTTTTTTCGAATGGCAAATTATCCCTGTTTGGCGGTGAATTACACTGCATTCTTCGCCACGAATTGGAGTCGTCATCCCATGATCAAGTCCCGCGCCGCCGTCGCTTTCGCTCCCAACCAGCCGCTGCAAATCGTCGAGGTGGACGTCGAGCCGCCGAAGGCTGGCGAAGTGCTGGTGCGTATTGTCGCCACCGGCGTTTGCCATACCGACGCCTATACCCTTTCCGGGCAGGATTCCGAGGGCGTGTTCCCCTGCATCCTCGGACATGAGGGTGGCGGTATCGTCGAGGCAGTCGGCGAGGGCGTGACCTCGGTAAAGGTGGGCGATCACGTGATCCCGCTGTATACCGCCGAATGCGGCCAGTGCAAGTTCTGCAAATCCAACAAGACCAACCTGTGCAGCTCGGTGCGCGCCACCCAGGGCAAGGGTTTGATGCCGGACGGCACCAGCCGTTTCTCCTACGAGGGTAAGCCGGTCTACCACTACATGGGCTGCTCGACCTTCTCCGAGTACACCGTGTTGCCGGAAGTCTCGGTAGCGGTGATCCCGAAGGAAGCGCCGCTGGACAAGGTCTGCCTGCTGGGTTGCGGCGTTACAACCGGTATTGGCGCCGTGCTCAACACCGCCAAAGTGGAAGAGGGCGCTACCGTAGCGATCTTCGGTCTGGGCGGCATCGGTCTGGCGGCGATCATCGGCGCGAAGATGGCCAAAGCCTCGCGCATTATCGGTATCGACATCAACCCAGCCAAGGAAGCCGTGGCCCGCGAGCTGGGCATGACCGACTTCGTCAACCCGAAAGAGCACAGCAAACCGATTCAGGACGTCATCGTCGAGATGACCGACGGCGGCGTCGACTACAGCTTCGAATGTATCGGCAATGTGCAACTGATGCGTGCGGCGCTGGAGTGCTGTCACAAGGGCTGGGGCGAGTCGACCATCATCGGCGTGGCGCCGGCCGGTGCCGAGATCAGCACCCGTCCGTTCCAGCTGGTTACCGGCCGTGTCTGGCGCGGTAGTGCCTTCGGTGGCGTGAAGGGCCGCAGCGAGCTGCCTGGTTACGTCGAGAAGTCGCAGAAGGGCGAGATTCCGCTGGATACCTTCATCACCCACAACATGGGGCTGGAGCAGATCAACGAAGCCTTCGAGCTGATGCACGAAGGCAAGAGCATTCGTACCGTTATCCATTTCTGAGTCGTCGGGTGCGCGGCGCGCACCCCCTGATTTTTGGTGCGCATGGCGCACCCTACGGAGGGCCCATGACCCTGGAAAATATCTCCTGCCAGAAAAGCTTCGGCGGCTGGCACAAACGCTATCGGCACCGCTCCAGTGTGCTCAATTGCGATATGGTGTTCGCCGTCTATCTGCCGCCGCAGGCCGAGCAGGGCGCCAAGTTGCCGGTGCTGTATTGGCTCTCGGGGCTGACCTGCACCGACGAGAACTTCATGCAGAAGGCCGGTGCGCACAAGCTGGCGGCCGAGCTCGGCCTGATCATAGTCGCGCCGGACACCAGCCCGCGTGGCGCCGAGGTGCCGGACGACCCCGAGGGCGCCTGGGACTTCGGTCTCGGTGCCGGCTTCTATGTCAACGCGACGCAGGAACCCTGGGCGCGGCATTACCGCATGTACGATTACGTGGTGCAGGAATTGCCGGCACTGATCGAGGCGAATTTCCCGGTATCGGACAGGCGCGGGATCAGCGGGCATTCCATGGGCGGGCATGGTGCGCTGGTCTGCGCACTGCGCAATCCCGGGCGTTACCAGTCGCTGTCGGCTTTTGCGCCGATCAGCAATCCGCTCGACTGCCCCTGGGGCGAGAAGGCGTTTTCCCGCTACCTCGGCGAGGAGCGTTCACGCTGGCGCGAGTGGGATGCCTGCGCGCTGCTTGCCGAGGCGTCCGAGAAGCTGCCGATCCTGGTCGACCAGGGTGATCGCGATGATTTTCTCGAGAATCAGCTCAAGCCCGAAGCGCTCAAGCATGCCGCGCAGGCCGCCGGGCATCCGCTAGAGCTGCGTTTGCAGCCGGGCTATGACCATAGCTACTACTTTATCGCCAGCTTTATTGATGACCACCTGCGTCATCACGCCAAGGCGCTAGTGTAGGGTGCGCCGTGCGCACCGCTCAGCGATTGCGTGAGAAGGGTTCGCCGTGATGTTGCTGGCCGATTGTTGGTGCGCACGACGCACCCTACAGCCGGCGCCTGCATGTAGAATCACGCCCTGACTTTTTCAGGGCGTTGTCTTTTATGCGTATTGGCCACGGCTACGATGTGCACCGTTTTACCGAGGGCACCTTCATTACTCTGGGGGGCGTGCAAATTCCTCACAAGTTCGCCTTGCTCGCTCATTCCGATGGCGACGTGCTGCTGCACGCCCTGGCCGATGCCTTGCTCGGCGCCGCCGCACTGGGTGATATCGGCAAGCATTTCCCGGATACCGACGCCGCCTATAAAGGCGCCGATAGTCGTGTGCTGCTGCGCCATGTCCTCGGTCTGGTCCAGGCCAAGGGCTGGAGAGTCGGTAATGTCGACGCCACCATCGTCGCCCAGGCGCCGAAGATGGCGCCGCATATCGAAGCCATGCGCGAGCTGATCGCCGCGGATCTGCAGATCGCGCTGGATCAGGTCAACGTCAAGGCCACCACCACCGAAAAACTCGGCTTCACCGGCCGTGAAGAAGGTATCGCGGTGCATGCCGTCGCGTTGCTGGTCGCGCTATGAACGAACAGCAACTGCTCGGCCCCAAGGCCTATGGCGAAGCCTGTGGTACGGCGCTGCTGAAGGCCGTGGCGGAGGATTTCCAGGTCGATGAAGTGCTGGATATTCCCCTGGCCGGCGAGGGCGAACACCTCTGGCTGTGGGTGGAAAAACGCGAGTTGAATACCGAGGAGGCGGCGAAGCGCATCGCCCGCGCCGCCGGGGTGCCGCTGCGGATGATCAGCTATGCCGGGCTCAAGGATCGTCAGGCGCTGACCCGTCAATGGTTCAGCCTGCACTTGCCGGGCAAGGCCGATCCCGATTTCAGCGGGGCCGTCGATGCGACTCTGAATATTCTCAAGCAGGTGCGTCATTCGCGAAAATTGCAGCGTGGCGCCCACGCCGCCAATGGCTTCACGCTGCGCCTGACCCAGTTGCAGGCCGATCACGCAGCTCTGGACCAGCGCCTGACGCGGATCGCCGCCGAAGGTATACCCAACTACTACGGTCTGCAGCGCTTCGGCTTCGAAGGCGGCAACCTCGCCCATGCCCGGCATTTCGCCGCCGGCAAGAGCCTGCCCGAGAAACGCAATGTGCGCTCGCGGGTGCTTTCGGCGGCGCGTAGTTACCTGTTCAATCGGGTATTGGCCGAGCGGGTCGCCGCGGGTAGCTGGAACCGGGCGCTACCGGGGGATTTGCTGGCCTTTACCAACAGTCGCAGTTTTTTTCCCGCCGGGGAGGCCGAATGCGCCGATCCGCGCTTGGCGATTCTCGATCTGCACCCCACCGGCCCGCTATGGGGCGCGGGCGATTCGACCGTGGCTGGCACCCCCTCGTCGCTCGAGCATCAGGTGGCCGAGCAGGAGCCTGCATTGATCGATTGGCTGGCAGAAGCGGGCATGACGCACGAACGGCGTATCCTGCGCCTCCCCATCGGCGGTTTGACGTGGCATTATCCCGAGCCCGACATTCTGCAACTGGAATTCGTTCTCCCGGCTGGATGCTTTGCCACTGTTTTGGTGCGCGAGCTCGTCGATCTGTTGCCGGCAGGACAGACGGACAACCCATGCGTATTCTGATTTCGAACGATGACGGCGTGGCCTCGCCAGGCCTCGCCGCGCTGCACGCCGCACTGGCTGATTATGCCGAGTGCACGGTGATAGCCCCCGATCAGGACAGAAGTGGCGCCAGCAGCTCGCTGACGCTCGACCGTCCGCTGCACCCCTGTGTCCTGGCCAATGACTTCATCAGCCTCAATGGTACCCCCACCGACTGCGTGCACCTGGGGTTGCATGGCTTGTTGCCGCAGGTCCCGGATCTGGTGATAGCGGGCATCAATATGGGGGCTAACCTGGGGGATGACGTTCTGTATTCCGGCACTGTGGCCGCCGCGCTCGAAGGGCGCTTCCTCAGCCGCCCGGCGTTCGCCTTCTCGTTGTCGTCACGGTTATCGGACAACCTGGCGACCGCGGCCTATTTCGCCCGCAAGCTGGTCGAGGCCCACGAGCAGCTGGAACTGCCGCCGCGTACCGTGCTCAACGTGAACATCCCCAACTTGCCGCTCGATCACATCCGCGGCATCCAGCTCACCCGCCTGGGCCATCGCGCGCGCGCTGCCGCACCGGTCAAGGTGGTCAATCCGCGCGGCAAGGAAGGCTACTGGATCGCGGTCGCCGGCGACGCCGAGGACGGCGGTCCCGGTACCGATTTCCATGCGGTGATGCAAGGCTATGTATCCATTACCCCGTTGCAGATGGATCGAACTTTTCAGCAGGGGTTCGACAGCCTGCAACCCTGGCTGGAGGGCATGCTTTGATGAGGCGTGAGCAGGATGAGTTGCACCGTGGCAGCGGCATGACCTCGCAGCGTACCCGGGAGCGCTTGATTCAACGTTTGTACGAAGAGGGCCTGTCCAACGCCCAGGTGCTCGAAGCGATCCGCCGTACGCCGCGCCACCTGTTCGTCGACGAAGCCCTGGCCCACCGGGCCTATGAAGACACTGCGCTGCCCATTGGGCATAACCAGACCATCTCGCAGCCCTATATGGTTGCGCGCATGAGCGAGTTGCTGCTGGCAGCCGGCCCATTGGACAAGGTGCTGGAAATCGGCACGGGCTCGGGATACCAGACGGCGATCCTGTCGCAGGTCGTGGAGCGGGTATTCAGTGTCGAGCGCATTCAGGGGCTGCAGGATCGTGCGAAAGAGCGCATGGCCCAATTGAATTTGCGCAATGTGGTGTTTCGCTGGGGCGACGGTTGGGAGGGTTGGCAAGCGCTCGCCCCCTACAATGGGATCATCGTCACCGCCGCGGCTGCCGAGGTACCTCAAGCCTTGCTTGACCAGTTGGCGCCGAACGGGCGGCTGGTGATACCGGTCGGTGCCGGTGCCGAACAGGAACTAATGCTGATCGTGCGCGAGGAACAGGGTTTTTCCCGGCATGTGCTCGACGCCGTACGTTTTGTCCCCCTGCTAAATGGGCCGCTGGCCTGATCCGGTTTTGAATTGAGGAATCGATGAACAAGAATGTTCTGCTCTTTATCAAGGGCATCGCCATGGGGGCGGCCGACGTGGTGCCCGGGGTTTCCGGCGGCACCGTCGCCTTTATCAGTGGCATCTATGATGAGCTGCTCGGCTCCATCGCCAGCGTGCCCGCGGCCGTGGCGCTGTTGCTGCGCGGGCGCATCATTGCCGCCTGGCAGGCCGCCAACGCCGGTTTCCTGCTGGTTCTGATGGCAGGCATCCTTACCAGCGTATTGAGCCTGGCGCGCCTGATCACTTATCTGCTGGAGCACAAGCCGATTGCGGTGTGGTCGTTCTTCTTCGGTTTAATCCTGGTTTCCTCGCACCTGGTGGCGCGCGATATCCAGCGCTGGAACTGGACCCGTCTGCTGAGTTTCGCCATCGGCGCCGGTTTCGGCTACTGGATCACGGTGGCCTCCCCGGTACAGTGGGGCACGGGCTCGCTGAGTATTTTCATGGCCGGCGCGATTGCCATCTGCGCAATGATTCTTCCAGGTATCTCCGGTAGTTTCATTTTGCTGCTGCTGGGCCTCTACCCCTTTATTCTGGGGGCGGTGAAAGGCCTGGAGATAGGCGTGTTGGCATTGTTTGCCAGCGGCTGTCTGGTCGGTATCGTCAGTTTTGCCGGCTTGCTGCGTTGGTTGCTGAGCCGCTGGCGTGATCTCGGGCTGGCACTGCTGACCGGCCTGATGCTGGGTTCGCTGAATAAACTCTGGCCCTGGAAGGAAACCCTGACCTGGCGCCTCGACAGCCATGGCACGCAGGTGCCGTTGTTGCAAACCAACTTGCTGCCCGCAAAGTTCGCCGAGGTCAGTGGTCAGGACCCGCAGGTACTGCTGGCTGTTTTCCTGGCCCTTGGTGGCGTGGTATTGGTGTTGGGGCTGGAGCGTTTGGCCGGTCGTCGCCAGCAAACTACTGGTTGCGATGAATAATTGCGGCACAATGCACGGCATCAAGCGGAACCTGGCGCAGCGATATCGCACCGTTACCTTTTTCCCGCGCGGGGGAAAGCAGGCGCGTAGCGCCCAATGAGGTCGCGCGGATGCCGCAGGCGCCGGATGCTTCCGAGTGCCTGGCCAGACAACCATTGACTACGACACACGCCAGTAGGGAGAAACCGGTGGGCTGCACAGCCATTCAACTGCGAATTCGCCATAACAGCACTCGATACCTGTTGGCCGGGGTCCTGCTGGGCGCCTTGCTGAGTGGTTGCGCCAGTTCGCCTTCCGGCGGAGTACAGGTGGTCGACCGCAACGGCCACGCGGCGCAGCCCCATCGCCGGCCGGTTACCACCGGGCAATATCGGGTTCGCCGCGGCGATACGCTTTACTCCATCGCCTTCCGTTTCGGCTGGGACTGGAAAGCCCTGGCCGCGCGTAACGGCATTGTCGACCCCTATGTGATCCGCGTAGGGCAGGTGATCCATTTCGATACCCAGCGGCACACCCCTGTGGTGGTTGCCAGCCGGCCGCAACCAAGCCCGCGACCTCCGGTTGTCGTGGCGACTCCAGTGCCGAGAACCCCCCCTGTCGTGACCGCGTCAAGCAAGGTTTCCAAGCCGGTCATTAGCGCGTCGAGCAGTGCCTCAGGCTGGGTTTGGCCATCTAAGGGGGCTCTAGTTGGGCGTTTTTCCTCAAACGGTAGTTTGAATAAAGGAATTGATATCGCTGGTGAATTGGGACAGCCTGTTTCGGCTGCGTCTGATGGTTCAGTGGTTTACGCCGGGAGTGGTTTACGGGGCTACGGCGAGTTGGTGATCATCAAACACAACGATACCTACGTAAGTGCCTACGGACATAACCGCAGGCTGCTGGTACAGGAGGGGCAACGGGTCAAGGCTGGGCAGACAATTGCCGAGATGGGTTCCACAGGAGCCGACCGGGTGAAGCTTCATTTTGAAATTCGCCGCCAGGGCAAACCTGTAGATCCGTTGCAATACCTGCCGCGTCGCTGATCCTTTGCCGGTCCGTTCATCACGTGGGATAGACGGGCTCGACGACTGCCAGGGATATTGGCATCGCCAGGGTCTGCTGTAGTAGAACTCAGCAGGGGATAAGCAAAATGGCTTCCAATAATAATAAAGAAGCGCCGGATTTTGACCTGGACGATGAAGTCCTCCTGATGGAGACCGGTATCGTTTTGGACGATCAATCCGATGAAGACGCAGAAGCTCCAACGACGCGTGGCAAGGCAAAACCCAAAGCTAAAGCGAAACCGGCGAGCAGCGCCAAGCAGCATAAATACATCGACTATACCCGGGCGCTAGACGCCACTCAGCTATACCTCAACGAAATCGGATTCTCCCCCCTCCTTACCCCCGAAGAAGAAGTGCACTTCGCGCGCCTGGCGCAGAAGGGCGATCCGGCGGGGCGTAAGCGCATGATCGAAAGCAACCTGCGCCTGGTGGTGAAAATCGCCCGGCGTTATGTCAACCGTGGCCTGTCGCTGCTCGACCTGATCGAAGAGGGCAACCTCGGCCTGATTCGCGCCGTGGAGAAATTTGATCCCGAGCGCGGTTTCCGTTTCTCTACCTATGCCACCTGGTGGATTCGTCAAACCATCGAGCGGGCGATCATGAATCAGACCCGCACCATTCGTTTGCCGATCCATGTGGTCAAGGAGCTCAATGTATATCTGCGCGCTGCTCGCGAGCTGACGCAGAAGCTCGATCACGAACCCTCTGCCGAAGAAATCGCCAACCTGCTGGAGAAGCCGGTGGGTGAGGTCAAACGCATGCTTGGCCTGAACGAGCGGATGTCCTCGGTGGATGTTTCCCTCGGTCACGACTCGGACAAGACGTTGCTCGATACCCTGACCGACGAGCGGCCTACCGACCCTTGTGAGTTGCTGCAGGACGACGACCTTTCGCAAAGCATCGACCAATGGTTGTCCGAACTCACCGACAAGCAGCGCGAGGTGGTGGTGCGCCGTTTCGGCTTGCGCGGCCATGAGAGCTGTACCCTCGAAGAGGTTGGCCAGGAGATTGGCTTGACCCGCGAACGCGTGCGGCAGATTCAGGTTGAAGCACTCAAGCGGCTGCGGGAAATTCTGGAGAAAAACGGTCTCTCGAGCGATTCGCTGTTTCAGTGAAGCGCTCCTGAGTCAACAGCCCGGCTTCGGCCGGGTTTTTTCTGTCCGCTGTGTCAGTCGCTGCGTAAGTCATTGCTTACAGAGACTGTAAGCCATTGCAGGAAAGGTACGCCGGCATCTTGCCCGTTGCCCGTCGAGAGCTGTATTTATCTATTTGAAATTTAAGGATTTTCATCCTCGACTGAGTTGCTGTGAGGAACACTTTAGTGAGTTTTTGCGACTTGTCGACAGCCGGGAAAACGCTAATATCAACCACGTGCTCAGGGACAAGCACAGGTTGTTAAGGATGACGGCCAGGAGATCGAAGGACGCGATTCATCAGGATGATGGATAGGAAATAAAGGGAGTAGGGACAAAAGAGTGGGCGGGTAAAACCGCCCCTTTTTTTTGCCTGCAGAAAAGCAAAATGCATCCTTGGAAAATAAAAAAACCCGCGCAAGGCGGGTTTTAGTGGGGGCTAAGTTCGAGTCTTAGCGCTCCAGATGTTCCAGCTTGTCCTTCACCCCGTCCCACTCTTCAGCGTCAGGCAGCGCTTCTTTTTTCTCGGTGATGTTCGGCCATACTTCCGCCAGGTCGGCGTTCAGCTCGATATATTCCTGCATGTCCTCAGGCACTTCGTCTTCGGAGAAGATCGCCTGGGCCGGACATTCCGGTTCGCAGAGCGCACAGTCAATGCACTCGTCCGGATGAATCACCAGGAAGTTCGGGCCTTCGTAGAAGCAGTCCACCGGACAGACTTCCACACAGTCGGTGTATTTGCACTTGATGCAGTTGTCGGTGACGACGAAGGTCATTCTAGTTCTCTCCTCAGGCTACGGCGGGGGAGCTTTGCTGAAAGCGGCTCCTTTGCTTCGAAAGCATTGGCTGCGGCGCCAGGCTAATAGCGGCAGCATCACAAAACGCGCGCGATTCTAACAGCTTGTGCGCACGTGCGTTAGATTCGCGCCTTCCATGTATATAACAGTTCCAAAGCCTTACGCGGAGTCAGATCATCCGGATTGATTTTCTGTAATTCCTCCAGTAACGGGTGCGGCAGGCTGGCGAACATGTCGCTTTGCATCGGTATCGCGGTTTGCCCGGGAGTCGCCGGCGGCAACTCGTGCGGCAGGCTGGTGGTTTCCAGGCGCGCCAGATGCTCGCGGGCACGCAGGATCACTTCACTGGGCACGCCGGCCAACTGCGCAACGGCCAAGCCGTAGCTCTGGCTCGCCGGGCCAGGCAAGACATGGTGCAAGAATACGATGCGCTCATTGTGCTCGGTGGCGTTGAGGTGCACGTTGGCGACGATTGGCTGGCTTTCCGGCAGGACCGTCAACTCGAAGTAGTGGGTGGCGAACAGCGTGTAGGCGCGCAGCTTGGCCAATTGCTCCGCGGCTGCCCAGGCCAGCGACAGGCCGTCGAAGGTGCTGGTGCCGCGGCCGACTTCATCCATCAGCACCAGGCTGCGCTCGCTGGCATTGTGCAGGATGTTGGCGGTCTCGCTCATCTCCACCATAAAGGTCGAACGGCCGCCGGCCAAGTCATCGCTGGAACCGATACGGGTGAAGATGCGATCGACCAAGGACAGTTCACAGGTGGCCGCGGGGACGAAGCTGCCAATGTGTGCGAGTAGCACGATAAGCGCTGTTTGCCGCATATAAGTGGATTTACCACCCATGTTCGGTCCGGTAATGATCAGCATGCGGGTGTCGTCGTCGAGGCTCAGGTCGTTGGCCACGAACGGCGTGCTGAGGACTTGTTCGACCACTGGGTGACGGCCCTGCTCGATGCGCATGCAGGGCTCATCGACGAAGCGCGGGCGATTGAGGTCTAGGGTCAGCGCACGCTCCCCCAGGTTGCTCAGCACATCCAGTTCGGCAAGGGCCGCGGCGCTGTCCTGCAGGGGGCCGAGATGGCCGATCAGGCGTTCCAGCAATTCGTCGTACAGTAGTTTCTCGCGGGCCAGAGCACGGCTTTTGGCCGACAGCGCCTTGTCCTCGAACTCCTTGAGCTCGGGGGTGATGAACCGCTCCGCGCCTTTGAGGGTCTGGCGCCGAATATAGTCTGCCGGGGCCGATTCCGCCTGTTTGCTCGGCAGCTCGATAAAGTAGCCGTGTACGCGGTTATAGCCGACCTTGAGGTTGGCCAGGCCGGTACGGGCCTTTTCCCGGACTTCCAGGTCCATCAGGTACTGGCCGGCGTTTTCGCTGAGCGATTGCAGTTCGTCCAGCTCGGCGTCATAGCCGGTCTTGAGTACGCCGCCGTCGCGGATCACCGCAGGCGGGTTGTCGATAATGGCGCGGGCCAACAGCTCGGCCAGCTCCGGATAGGTGCTGACGATGCCCGCCAGGTCAGCGAGGTGCGGCGACTCGAGGTTGGCCATGGCCATTTGCAGCGTGGGCAGTGCCGCCAGGGCGTCGCGCAGACGCGCCAAGTCCCGGGGCCGGGCGTTGCGCAAGCCGATCCGCGCGAGAATGCGCTCCAGATCGCCGATTTCCTTGAGCTGCGGTTGCAGGGTTTCGAAGCGGTAGCGCTCCAGTAGGCAGGCGATCGATTCCTGGCGCGCTTCCAATATCGCGCGATCGCGCAATGGGCGGTTCAGCCAGCGGCTGAGCAGGCGGCTGCCCATGGCGGTCTGGCAGCGATCGACCACCGACTGCAAGGTATTTTCGCGGCCGCCGGCGAGGTTGACGTCCAGCTCCAGGTTGCGCCGGCTGGCGCCGTCGAGGATCACCGTATCGTCGAGGCGTTCGTGGCGCAGGCTGCGCAAGTGCGGCAGGGCGGTGCGCTGGGTCTCCTTGGCGTACGCCAGCAGGCAACCAGCGGCGCCGATCGCCAGGGTCAGGTTTTCGCAGCCGAAGCCTTTCAGATCCTGGGTGGCGAACTGTTGGCACAGGCTCTTGTGCGCGCTATCGCGCTCGAAGTCCCAGGGTGCGCGACGCCGTGCGCCACGGCGCTTTTCCGCCGGCAGGCCCTGTGGCCAGTCATCGGGAATCAGCAACTCGACCGGATTGAGGCGCTCGAGTTCGGCCAGCAGGTTTTCCCAACCGCCGATCTCCAGCACGCTGAAACGGCCGCTGGTGATATCCAGCACCGCCAGGCCGAACAGCCGCTCGTCGCCGAGCACTGCGGCCAACAAATTGTCGCGGCGCTCATCGAGCAAGGCTTCGTCGCTGATCGTGCCCGGGGTGATGATGCGCACCACCTGGCGCTCCACCGGGCCCTTGCTGGTGGCCGGATCGCCGATCTGCTCGCAAATCACCACCGACTCACCGAGCTTGACTAGCTTGGCCAGATAGCCCTCGGCGGCATGATAGGGAATACCGCACATGGGGATCGCCTGGCCGGCCGACTGGCCGCGGGCGGTCAGGGTGATATCGAGCAGCTTGGCGGCCTTTTTCGCATCCTCGTAGAAAATCTCGTAGAAGTCGCCCATGCGGTAAAACATCAGCTGATCGGGATGCTGGTTCTTCAGCTTCCAATATTGCTGCATCATCGGCGTGTGAGAACTGAGGTCGCTTTGGCTCATCGTTTTAACTGTCCGGCTGAATCGCAAAAGCGCCTAGTGTACGGTATCCCCCTGGCAGGCTTTAACCCCGGAGTGCAGATGATCGTCAATGAACAGGACCTAACCCGTTTGGCGGCCGAGTTGGGACGGCAGTTGCTCAGCGCCAAGGCGCAGGTGAGCACCGCGGAGTCCTGTACCGGCGGCGGGATCGCCGAGGCGATTACCCGGATTCCCGGAAGCTCGGCCTGGTTCGAGGCCGGCTATATAACCTATTCCAACGCGCAGAAAACCAAGCAGCTGGAGGTGCCGTCGCAGTTGTTCGATCAGGTCGGTGCGGTTAGCCGTGAAGTGGTCGAGGCCATGGTGCGTGGCGCCCAGGCGCAGAGCGGGGCGCGCTATGCGGTTGCGGTCAGCGGCGTGGCGGGGCCGGACGGCGGCTCGCCGGAGAAGCCGGTGGGCACCGTCTGGCTGGCCTGGGGCGATGGCGAGCAGCTGTTCAGTCAGCGCCGCCTCTTCCCGGGCGACCGGGCAGAAATTCGCCGACAAACGGTCGAGGCCGCACTGGCGGGGCTATTGCGGTTGGTCATGCAAGAAAATCCAAATGCGGGGTAGGCGGGCGACTTGCCCTGTGGAATAATACTGGCTACATATACAGTTGTTGATGGCCGCTAGCAGGCCCTTCTCTATTACGTGAGGACTTAAATGGACGAGAATAAGAAGCGCGCCTTGGCGGCAGCCTTGGGCCAGATCGAAAAGCAGTTCGGCAAGGGCGCGGTCATGCGCATGGGCGATCACGACCGTCAGGCGATTCCGGCCATCTCCACCGGTTCTCTCGGTCTGGATATCGCACTGGGCATCGGCGGCTTGCCGAAAGGCCGGATCGTCGAGATTTACGGGCCTGAGTCCTCCGGTAAAACCACCCTGACCCTGTCGGTCATTGCCGAAGCGCAGAAGCTTGGCGCGACCTGCGCATTCGTCGACGCCGAGCATGCGCTCGATCCTGAATATGCCGGCAAGCTGGGCGTGAATGTTGACGATCTGTTGGTTTCGCAGCCGGATACCGGCGAGCAAGCCCTGGAAATCACCGACATGCTGGTGCGCTCCAACGCCATCGACGTGATCGTCGTCGACTCCGTGGCGGCCCTGGTGCCGAAGGCGGAGATCGAAGGCGAAATGGGCGACATGCACGTGGGCCTGCAAGCACGCTTGATGTCCCAGGCGCTGCGCAAGATCACCGGCAACATCAAGAACGCCAACTGCCTGGTGATTTTCATCAACCAGATTCGCATGAAGATCGGCGTGATGTTTGGCAGCCCGGAAACCACCACCGGTGGTAACGCCCTGAAGTTCTACGCCTCGGTTCGCCTGGACATTCGCCGCACCGGCGCGGTGAAGGAAGGCGACGAAGTGGTCGGCAGCGAAACCCGGGTCAAGGTCGTGAAGAACAAGGTGGCACCGCCATTCCGCCAGGCCGAGTTCCAGATCCTCTACGGCAAGGGCATCTACCGCAATGGCGAGATCATCGACCTCGGCGTGCAGCTCGGGCTGCTGGAAAAATCCGGCGCCTGGTACAGCTATCAGGGCAACAAGATCGGTCAGGGCAAGGCCAACTCGGCCAAATACCTGGAAGACAACCCCGAAGTTGCACGTACCGTCGAAGGTCTGATCCGTGAAAAGCTGCTGGTTGTCAGCCCGACGGTCAAGGCCAATTCGACTGCCGACGATCTGGCTGACGCCGACGCCTGATCCCTGCGCCCATGTCCATTGTTCTGGATAACCCCGTCGCGGTGCGACGGGCGGCCATGGATCTGCTGGCGCGGCGCGAGCATGGCCGGGTCGAGTTGGCCCGCAAGTTACGCAAACGTGGCGCTGCCGACGATTTGATCGAAACGGCCCTCGAGTGTTTGGCGCAAGAGGGCTTGCTGTCCGAGTCGCGTTATTTGGAGAGTTTTGTCAGTTATCGCGCGCGTGCCGGTTATGGGCCGTTGCGCATCCGTGAGGAGCTGACCCAGCGTGGCCTGCCCCGTGGAGATGTCGAACAGGCGATACGCGAGAGCGGGATCGACTGGCGGGAACAATTGGAAGCGACCTGGCGGCGTAAGTATGCCGGGCAGCTACCTGGTGATGCCCGGGAGCGGGCGCAGCAGGGGCGTTTTCTCAGCTACCGCGGTTACCCCGCGGATCTGATCGGGCGTTTGCTACGCGGCATGGATATGGACTGATTTCCCCTTTGAGCCCACAGCGCAAGCGGTGGGCTTTCTTTTTTGCTATCTACCTATTGCCTGTTACATGGGGCCCCTGAGGAGAATGACTCTGCTTGCAGAGGCCGAAATGGGTAGAGGCACGATACGTACCAGCGCTGGCGCAGATTCCTGGTGCGCACGACGCGTCCTACGAAGTCAGTCCCCCCACACCTAAGCTTCGGTGCCTAAGAGCAATGCGGTACGGTACGGGGGCATTTTTTTTGCAGCCTAGTGGGTGGGCGTTCCTTTGGGGGCGCCGGCGAGCTGGTTCCTACCGTTAAGGCTGCTTCTACAGCAGGCGCGCCGTTACGTAGCAGGAGACAATCCGGTTCTTTGCGTAATTTCCCCGGATTGCGCCAAGGCTTATCTGGGCTCCAGGTCAGTCGGTTGCGTCATTTGCATGTGCTCAACTTCGTAGCTCGGATGCATACAGGGGGCGGTTTACGCGGCGATACGGCGGACTGATCATCGCTCGGCTATAGCAGCGGCCTTGGCGCGATGGCCAAGCAGCTTACCGCCAAATCTCCACCCAAGCCGCCTGTTAGCGGTTACCCGCCCAGTTCTGCGGCAGATTGAGGAAGTCCACCAGCTCCCGCAGGCGGCCATGATCGCGGGCATTGAAGTGGAAGGCCAGGCGCGTCATCTCGCGGAATTCCGGTTCGTCGCTTTCCGCTTCGCAGCAGGGCTGTTGTTGGTAGCTGCCACTCAGGCACAGGTCGGCAAACTCTTTGTCGAGGGTCTGTAATGCGCTATCGCTGAGCGGGTGGGTCATGCGGATCAGCAGGTTGCCGTTGAGCCAGCGGGTGGAGTGAAAGTTACGGTAGAACCGGGCGATTTCCTCGCCTGCCTCTTCAGCGCTGTGCACCTGGCGCATCAGCTGCATATCGCTGGGCAGAATGTAGTGTCGGTCCCGGAGTTGTTCGCGAATAAAGCGCAGGGCTTCCTGCCAATAAGTGCTTTCGGGCTCGTCGAGCAAAATGATCGGCACCAGTGGGCTTTTGCCGGTTTGGATCAGGGTCAGGACTTCCACTGCTTCATCCAGGGTGCCGAAGCCGCCGGGGCAGAACACCAGGGCATCGGCTTCCTTGACGAAGAACAGCTTGCGCAGAAAGAAGAAATGGAACGACAGCAGATTGTCGGTGCCGCCGACGATGGGGTTGGCTTTTTGCTCGAAGGGCAGGGTGATGTTGAAACCCAGGCTGTTGTCTCGCCCTGCACCTTCATGGGCCGCGTTCATGATGCCGCCGCCAGCGCCGGTGATCACCATCAGATCGAGCCGTGCCAGCACCTCGCCCAGTTCGCGGGCCAGGCTATAGCTCGGGTGCTCCCTGGGCGTGCGCGCCGAACCGAATACGGTAACTTTGCGCCGGCGCTTGAACTGCTCCAGGGTACTGAAGGCGTGCTCCATTTCCCGCAAGGTCTGCAGCATGATCTTGGCGTCCCAGCGATTGCGGTCGGCCTGGGCCATGCGTGCCACGGTGATGAACATGTCGCGGTAGAGCGGCGTGTTGGGGCTGTCCGGCGGCGCGACCAGAGCAACCAGCTCGGCTATCTTGCTGCCCAGGTCGGTGCCGCTGGTTTGTACGTGCCGAGATAGGTAATCGTCTGTTTCATAGGGCATACAACGTCTCCTTCTGATGCCGACCAGGCATGCGCTATGGCGAGCCCCGCCTTGCTATGAGTATGGCTGGGCTCCTGTGTAGTGATGGAAATAGTCGTCGTCCTGGCTTCGGCGGCGGTTGAAAACTGCCCACGTTGCCGACACGATTTCGGCTGCGAGGCGCGCTAGGCGCCGCGTCTGAAAATTCGTGCACAGCCGTCGAACCCAGGCGCGACGCCTGAACTCTGTCTCTGGCTGCCTCGTCTGGGGTTCAACGGCCCGTTAGAGGGCGATTTGCTCGCCGGGTTCTGGAATGTTGGCGATCCAGTTCAGGCGCTCGCGTAATGCCTGTTGCAAGGCCTGCATTTTTTCCAGTTCGCCATGCACCAGGTACAGCTCCGGGTGATGCTCGAAGTGGCTGGCCCAGTCGATCAGTTGCGAGCGCCCGGCATGGGCGGAAAAGCCGCCGAGGGTATGGATCCTGGCTTTTACCGCGATTCGCTGGTGCAGCATTTTCACCGCTTCGGCACCATCGACAATGGCCCGGCCGGGGGTGCCTCTGGCCTGAAAGCCGGGAAACACCACATGGCATTCGCTGCGCCAGAGATTGTGCTTGAAGTGATGGGCGATGCGACCGCCGGTGCACATCCCACTGCCGGCGATGATGATCGCACCGCTCTTGATCCGATTGATCGCCATGGACTCCTCCGGAGAGGGGGTGCAGCGCAGAATAGGTAGCCAGTCTTCGATACGTTTGACGCTCTTGGCCTCCAGCAAGGCGCGGTCGGCCGAATTGAATTGGTGCTGGAAGTGCGAATAGATGGCATTGGCGCGGATCGCCATGGGGCTGTCGAGAAACACCGCTTGTTGCGGCAGACGACCCTCCTGATAGAAACGTCCGAGGTAGAAAATCAGATCCTGGGTGCGACCGACGGCGAAGGAGGGAATCAGTACGTTGCCGCCGTCGCGATGGGCTTGTTGCAGAATGTCCGCCAGTTCATCGAGGGTATCCTCGCTGCAGCGGTGATCGCGGTCGCCATAGGTGGACTCGAGCAGCACCACATCCGCACGGCTCAGGGTGCTGGGGTTATGCATCAACGGCGAGCAGGTATTGCCCAGGTCGCCGGAAAACACCAGGCGCCGGGTCAGATGGTGGTCCTGGATTTCCAGCTCGACGATCGCCGAGCCGAGAATATGCCCGGCGTCATGGAACGTCACCTGCACCCCTGCGGCCACGTCCTGGTTCGTTGCATAGGCCACTGGGCGTCGCTGCTGGAGCGTCTGTTCGGCATCGGCAATGGTGTACAGGGGGGCGATTGCCGGTTTGCCGAGGCGCGCCCGCCACTTGTTTTCCCATTCGGCGTCCTTTTCCTGGATAAAGGCGGCGTCGAGCAACATCAACTCCATCAGCTCGCAGGTGGCCTCGGTTGCATAGATGGGGCCGCGATAGCCCGCGTTGACCAGTTTGGGCAATAGACCGGTATGGTCGATATGGGCATGGGAAATCACCACTGCATCCAGGCTTAGCGGATCGAAGGCAAAGGCGTCGCGGTTGCCTTGCTCTTCTTCGCGGCGGCCCTGACGCATGCCGCAATCGAGCAGAATCTTGGCGCCGTCGCGGCTTTCGATCAGGTAGCAGGAGCCTGTCACTTGTTGAATGGCACCGAGAAAGCTGAGTAAGGCCACGGGAAATTCCTTCTGTTAGAAACTTATTCTTCTGCAGATTGGCGGTTTTTCAGGTCAGAGGTCTTGATGTAAGTCAGCATGGCCATGGTGAAGCCAACATAGGGTCTGTCGACCATTCAGAAGGAACCCTCTCATGCCTCAGATACTGCCTGGCGCCGAGCAATTGGCCGAACACGCACTCGCCCAGCCCGACTTCGCCGACTGGCAGCGTGGTTATGGTCCTGTACAGCATAGTCCGCAGACCTGCGCGGCGGTGTTTCGCCTGGCCCATCAGTTGGTGCAGGGGGGCTTGCAGAGCAACCTGGCCAGTGTTTATCGACTGTTCCGCGCCCTCGATCGTCTAAGCACGGCGGGCCTTTGGCTGGTGGTGCACATGACCTATGCGCAGCGTGTGCGCCTCGATGGCAGCGAGCTGGCGGCGGAGGATTTCAAACGCAAACCCGAAGGGCATACCGGTGGTTCGCTGAACATGGTGCCGGCCTATGCCGGCTATCTGGGGTTGAATACGCTGACCGGCAAAACCCGCGCCTGGCTCATGGGGCAGGGCCATTGCGTGGCGGCTATCGAGGCGCTCAACCTGCTCACCGCCAATCAGTACCCCGAGCAGGCGGCGCGTTATACCTGCGACGAGCAGGGCATGAGCAGCTTGGTGGCGGATTTCTACAGCTATGCCCAGGCAGCCGACGGTACCTCGGGCGTGCCGTTGGGTAGTCATGTCAATCCGCACACCGCGGGGGGCATCGCCGAAGGCGGCTACCTGGGGTTTGCCGAGTTGCAATATAGCCATCTACCGCTGCCCGGAGAGACGCTGGTGGCGTTTCTTTCCGATGGCGCCGCCGAGGAGCAGCGCGGCAGCGACTGGATGCCGCGTTGGTGGCGGGCCGAGGATTGTGGTGTGGCCCTGCCGGTGATGATCGCCAATGGCCGTCGTATAGAACAACGCACCGAACTCGGTACCTTTGCCGGCCTGGAGGGGTTTCGCGAGCATCTGCGCCATTGCGGATTCGATCCAATCAGCTTTGACGGCCGCGACCCTGCCGCGTTCGTCTGCGCGCTGTGGGAAATGGAGCAGCGTCTCGGGCATCGGGTCGAGGAGTTGCACAATGGCATATTGCGTTATCCCTTGCCGATGCCCTACGGCCTTGCCGAAACCGTCAAGGGCTATGGCTTCTACGGTGCGGGCAGCAACGCTGCGCATAACCTGCCGCTGCCGGCCAATCCCCGGCACGACCAGCAGGCCCGTGACCTATTCAATCAACATGCGGCGGCGCTCTGGGTCGCACCCCCTGTATTGGCCGAGGCCTGCGCCCTGTTCGCTGTGCGCGGCGGGCGTGTGGCGGAGCGTGATAATCCGTTGACGGCGCGTCGGCCCGAACTGACATCGATGCCGGCACTGCAATACCGCAACGACAACTGCTCGCCAATGGCCGCACTCGACCGTTTCTTCGTCGATCTGGTGCAGGCCAATCCCCACTTGCGGCCGCGGGTCGGTAACCCTGATGAGCTGGCCAGTAACCGTTTGGGCGGTGTGCTCGATGCGCTCAAGCATCGGGTCTGCGAGCCCGAAAATCCGACTGAGGCGCTGCATGGCGCGGTGATCACAGCGCTCAACGAGGAGGCGGTAGTGTCCGCCTGCTTGGCCAATCGGGCGGGTCTGAATCTGGTTGCGAGCTATGAAGCGTTCTGCGTGAAGATGCTCGGCGCTGTGCGGCAGACGCTGATCTTCGCCCGTCAGCAGAAGGAGGCAGGGAGGTCCGCCGGTTGGCTGGGCTGGCCGCTGGTGGCCACTTCGCATACCTGGGAAAACGGCAAGAACCAGCAGTCGCATCAGGACACGACCTTTTGCGAGGCGTTATTGGCTGAAATGGGCGACGTAATGCGCGTGGTGTTTCCAGCCGATCACAACTCGCTGCTGGCATTGCTGCCGACGATCTATCAGGCGCGCGGCCAGTTGGCCTGCGTGGTCAGCCCCAAGCGCGAGCGGCCGATGCAATTCGAGCGGCAGCAGGCCGAGCAGCTGGCTGCCGAAGGGGCGTTACTGGTAGACAAGCGCGAAGGCGATGCTCCCATTTTGCTGATCGCCAATGGTGCCTATCAGCTGGCGGAGATGCGCCGTGCTACCACTCGTCTGAGTGCCGCGAATATCCCTTGGCATCTGATTTACTTGCAGGAACCGGGACGCTTTCGCGAGCCGCGCGATCACTGGGAGGCGCAGGTGCTGGCGCCCCAGCCGGTGCGCGAGCGGTTGTTCCCCGCAGCTTGTCGTTATCGGGTGATGTTGACTCATATGCGACCGGAAGTTGCTCGCGGCCATCTCTGGCCCATACTGGGCGATAGCGGCAGCAACCGGGTGTTGGGATACCGCAATCGCGGCGGCACTTTCGACGAGGCCGGAATGCTGTTTGCGAACCGGGCAACCTGGGCGCATGTGCTGCGGTCGGTCGCGGAGCTTCTGGCAATTGCCCCGCAGAGGTTGTTGCAGGAGCAGGAACTGGCCGCTTTGTCCGGGCGGGGCGATCCGCAGTCTCTGCGCTGAGTGGGCACAGGGCGGCGTCGAAGTTGGAATTGCGCAGCATGCTCGATGGCAGGAAAGATGGGGAAGGGAGGGGCAGGTATGCCTAAGTTGGTGTTGGAGATCGATCTGGCGTTGCACCGCCTGCTGCAGCAAGCCGCGCGGGACAATCATCTGAGCCTGGAAAATGAGTGCCTGCGCCGCCTTGAAGGTGGCGCGCGACGCTCACGTCACCTGGAATCGTTGCTCGCCGAATTGCGTGTCGGCGATGCCCAGCAACGACGACAGCGCGATACTTGAGCGCCAGCAGCCCCTACCAGGCGTGAATCGCGAGCAGCGGCTGGCCGTTCGGCGGCCGACTATTGTCCGCAATCGCTCCTGGCAAAGCGCTCGCTGGTGACCGGTAGGTTGCTTTTGTACTCGGTGAACTCATAACGCAGCACGGCTCCGCGAGCCAGCAGCTGGCGATAGCCCGTGTTCTGGCAGACGCTGCTGGCCAGCTGGCTACGCACGCTGTCCGGGTTGCCGCGCATCTTTGCCGCGTGGGCGGGGCGCACGCTCAAGTGATTGATCAGCTGGTTGCCCTCGACGCTGTAGCCTTGGTCGAGAATGTCTTCATTGATCGCCCGCGGCGTGCCGATGCTGCTTTCCTTGGCCACTCGTTCGAGCAGCTTGTTCAATTCGAAATCCTTCAACGACTCAGCATAGCTGCACAGCGGCAGGCTCAAGCTCAGGGTCAGGACGATCAAGCGCAACATGGGGTTCTCCCTAATTGATTCGAACATTCTTCGATTGGCACCTTCGACCGGGTTGCCCCGGCGTGGTTCAGCGGGGGCCATCTTACGTGCCTGTCGGCTCAGCGCGCCCGCCAATCGCAAGCACTCTGCTACCGGCTGCTATCCGGTCGGCAGATGCCGAACGCGCTGCTCAGCATCCATGCAGCTTTGTTAGACTACGCGGCCGGCCGATTCAGGATTATCCATGTTCTCCCATTCCCCTTGCGTGCTATTGCCATGAGTCACGCCGTCGCTCGTCTGCGTACCGCTCGTCTCGCTATTAGCAAAAAGCCGTTCCTGGCGCGTGGCAGTCGGGCGGTACGCTGTCCGGGTTGTCGCTTGGTACCCAGTCATTGCCTGTGCGCCTGGCGTCCGCGACTCCCCGCGCAATCGGCGGTGTGCCTGCTGATGCACGATGTCGAGGCGCTCAAGCCTAGCAATACCGGCTGGTTGATCGCCGATGCCCTGGCCGATACCTCCGCGTTCGGCTGGTTGCGCACGGCGGTGGATCCGGCCCTGCCGGCCTTGCTCGACGATCCGCAATGGCAGCCCTATCTGGTGTTTCCCGGCGAATACGCGGCGCCAGAGCGAGTCGTCAGCGAGGTGGCGGTCACGGCCGGCAAACGGCCGCTTTTCGTGCTGCTCGACGCGACCTGGTCCGAAGCACGCAAGATGTTTCGCAAAAGCCCCTATCTCGACGGTTTGCCGGTGCTCAGCCTGCAGCCTGAGCAGTTGTCACGCTACCGCCTGCGGCGCTCCAAGCGCGACGATCACCTGTGCACCGTGGAAGTGGCTGCGCTTTGTCTGGAGCTGGCCGGCGACCAGCGCGCCGCGGACGGCTTGAATGCCTACCTGGATGTGTTCAGTCAGCACTACCTGGCTGCCAAGGCTCCGCGCGCACTCAATCTGGACGACGCATTGCACCGTCGCTTGCAGGCCTTTTTGCCGTAACCGCGAGCGCTTGCCCTGGCAGGTGCTTTTCAACGGCCTGCTAGATCGCCTTCTTCGGCCAGAGCTGGGCCACCAGCATGCCGCCGAACATCAGTGCGCAGCCAATATAACCACGCAGATCCAGGCTCTCATTGAGCAAGATCGCGCCGGCGAGCGCGGCGAATACCGCCTCTAGCGAGAGAATGATCGCCGCGTGCGAGGCGATGGCGTGCTTCTGGGCGATGACCTGCAGGGTAAAGCCGACGGCCACGCCGAGCAGGCCGCCATAGAGGATCGCCGGGCCGGCGGTGATAATCATGGAGAGCCGGATTTCTTCGAACCACAGCGCCAGCAGCAGGCTGATCGCCGCGCAGATGATGAATTGCACGATCGCCAGCCGCAGCGGGTCATGGCGTCTGGCGAAGAAACCGACCATCAATACGTGGATGCCCCAGACGAATGCGCCCGCCAGCTGCAACCAGTCGCCGGAGGCCACCTGAAAGCCGTCGCCGACACTGAGCAGAAACATACCGACCACCGCCAGCGAAGCGCCGAGCCAGATGCCCAGGCCGGTCTTGTGGCCGATAAACAGGCCGAGCAGCGGCACGATAATCACGTACAAGCCAGTGATGAAGCCTGAGTTGGTCACGCTGGTGAAGAGCAAGCCGACCTGCTGCAGGTTGATCCCCAGGGCCAACGCCAGGCCCATCAGGCCGCCGCCCAGCAGCAAGTGCCGGTTCAACGGAGGCGGGGCGCTGTCGCTGGCGCGGCGTTCGAGCAACGGTAGCAGTGGCAGCAGCACCAGGGCCGCGAGGCTGAAGCGGAGCCCGCTATAAAGGAACGGTCCGACCGCATCCATCCCCAGCCTTTGAGCGACGAACACCGTGCCCCAGATAATCGCGGTCGACAACATCAACAGGTCGGCGCGCAATGCGTGACTTGGCATACCAAAGCATTCCAATAGATGAAAAGGATGCAGACTGTGCCCTAAAGCGCTGCGCTTGACCACCTGGTCGGCGCCCGGCATGCTGAGCGCCGACTGCGGCGCATCTGTGCCTTTGCGCTAACCTGAGGGGGCCGGCGATTGCCCGGTATCGTTAGCGATGTCGTAGCCCATTAATAACAAGAACAGGATCCGCCATGGCCGTTTATGAAATCCTGATTGCCGACGATCACCCGCTGTTTCGTAGCGCCATGCAACAGGCATTGACCCTGGGCCTGGGCCCCGAGGTGCGCCTGGTGGAAGCTGCCAGCATTGCCGAGCTGGAGGCCTGCCTGGGGCAGAAGTCGGATTGGGATCTGGTGCTGCTCGACCTGAACATGCCAGGCGCCTATGGCTTCTCCGGCCTGGTGCTGTTGCGCGGGCAATACCCCCAGGTGCCGGTGGTGATGGTCTCTGCTCAGGAGGATGCCGCGGTCGTGGCGCGCGCCCGCGAATTCGGCGCCAGCGGTTTCATTCCCAAGTCCAGCACGTTGGAGGTGATCCAGCAGGCCGTCAAAGGGGTGCTCGATGGCGATGCCTGGTGGCCGCCGCAAGTGCAGGAAGGTGCCGACGTTTCGGCGGAAGCCAAGGCCGCCAGTGCCGGCTTGGCCAGCCTCACGCCGCAGCAGTTCCGCGTCCTTACCATGGTCTGCGATGGTCTGCTTAACAAGCAGATCGCCTATGAGTTGAGTGTTTCCGAGGCCACGGTCAAGGCGCATGTGACGGCTATTTTCCGCAAGCTCGGGGTGCGCACCCGTACTCAGGCAGCGCTGCTGTTGCAGCATCTGGAATCGATACCGCCCAGTTGATGGAAAATATCTGGTGGAGCGGGCCCGCATTGGCGTAGCCTGCCGCGATTAAATTCAGCAGTCGGATTCCATGTCTCCATTCAAAGGTCAGACCGGCCTCAAACGTATTTTCAATGCCGCTGGGTATTCACTGGATGGCTTGCGGGCCGCCTTCACCGGTGAAGCCGCTTTTCGCCAGCTGTTGCTGATTAATCTGCTGTTGATTCCCCTGGCGTTCTATTGCGACGTCAGCCGCGTCGAGCGGGCGCTGATGATTGCGGTCTGTCTGTTGGCGCTGATCGTCGAGCTGCTCAACTCGGCGGTCGAGGCGGCGATCGATCGCATCTCCTTGGATCTGCACCCTCTGTCGAAAACCGCCAAGGACATGGGCAGCGCCGCACAGTTCGTCTCCCTGACCCTGATCGGCAGCGTCTGGCTGGTGATCCTGCTGGATGTACCCGCGCGCTAAGCCAAGCCGCACAGCGATCAGGCGATATTCGGCAGGACGATTTCGTCGCTGCGTCTGACGTTGGCGGTGAGCGCCCGGCATAGCTCGATGAATTCACGCATGGCGGCGGTCTGGTACTTCTGCTTATGCCAGATGAAGTAGAACTGCCGACGTAGATCCAGTTCGGGCGTTTCCACCGCGACCAAACTGCCGCGGCGGAAGGCGTCGCGCAGCGCCAGGCGCGAGATGCAACCGATGCCCAGACCCGATTCCACTGCGCGCTTGATCGCTTCGGTATGTTCCAGCTCCAGCCGCACGTTCAGCGACCGCGGATGGTGACGCATGGCCTGGTCGAAGGTCAGGCGTGTGCCAGAGCCCTGTTCCCGGAGAATCCAGGCTTCCTGGGTCAGCTCGTCCAGGCTCGCTTCGCCGCGTTGCGCCAGCGCGTGCTGCGGCGCGCAGAACACCACCAGCTCATCCTCGACCCAGGGTTGCACTTCGATATCCGGGTGCTGGCAGTCGCCCTCGATCAGGCCCATGTCCAACTCGTAGTGGGCGACCTGCTGCACTACGTAGGCGGTGTTGTGCACCTGCAATTGCACCCGGCATTCCGGGTGGCGTTGCATGAAGTTGCCGATCAGCAAGGTCGCGAGGTAGTTGCCCACCGTCAGGGTGGCGCCGACGTTGAGCGAGCCGAAGCCGCTCTTGCCGCCCAGCAAACGCTCGATCTCCTTGGCCTGGTCGAGCAGGGCCACCGCCTGGGGTAATAGCTGCGAGCCCAGGGCATTGAGAATCAGCCGTTTGCCGGCGCGGTCGAATAGCTGGCAATCGGTTTGCCGCTCCAGTTCGCTGAGCGAAGTGCTGGTGGCCGATTGCGACAAGGCCAGCGAATCCGCCGCGCGCGAGACGCTTTCCTGTTGAGCCACGGCGACGAAGACTTGCAGTTGCCTGAGGGTAAATTTCATATCTATATAACCGATAACCCATATCTTGATAATCAACTTAACAGATAACAAGCGCCCGTTTAACATTCATGCAACTTGTACACATAGCCGCGATTCTCGAGGAACCCGCATGAGCAACCTGAATGTCGAGCGTGTAATCAGCGTCCATCACTGGAACGACACCTTGTTCAGTTTCAAGACCACCCGCAACACCGGGTTGCGTTTCGAGAATGGCCAGTTCGTGATGATCGGCTTGCAGCAGGACAATGGTCGTCCGTTGATGCGCGCCTATTCGATCGCCAGCCCTAACTACGAAGAGCATCTGGAGTTCTTCAGTATCAAGGTGCAAAACGGCCCGCTGACCTCGCAGTTGCAGCACCTCAAGCCCGGCGACGAGCTGATGGTCAGCCGCAAGCCCACCGGCACCCTGGTGCTCGACGATCTGCTGCCCGGCAAGCACCTGTACCTGCTGAGCACCGGTACCGGCCTGGCGCCGTTCATGAGCGTGATCCAGGACCCGGAAACCTACGAGCGCTACGAGAAAGTCGTGCTGGTGCATGGTGTGCGCTATGTCAACGAAGTGGCGTATCGCGAGTTCATCACCGAGCATCTGCCGCAGAACGAGTACTTCGGCGAAGCGTTGAAGAGCAAACTGATCTACTACCCCACGGTGACTCGCGAAGAGTTCGAAAACCAGGGCCGGTTGACCGACCTGATGCGCAGCGGCAAGTTGTTCCGCGATATCGGCCTGCCACCGATCAACCCGCAGGACGACCGCGCGATGATCTGCGGCAGTCCGAGCATGCTCGACGAGACCAGCGCGGTACTCGACAGCTTCGGTTTGAAGGTTTCCCCACGCATGGGCGAACCGGGCGATTACCTGATCGAGCGTGCCTTCGTCGAGAAGTGAGCAGCCCCCTTGCGTAAGACAAAATGCCGCTCAGGTTGAACAACCTGAGCGGCATTTTTGTAGATGCTGGACATCCTGACGCGTGCTTGTAGCCCGGATGCAATCCGGGGATATCCATCGTCTGCCCGTGTTACGACGGAATATCGCAGTTCAGGCGTTGCTCCGCCCCCAGTTGATAACGATTGCCGCCGTTCTTCTTCGCCAAGTACATGGCGTTGTCGGCCTGGCTGAGCAGTTGTTGCGAATTGGTGGCGTGCTGCGGATAGAGGGCGATGCCGATGCTTGGTAGCACTCGATGGCTATGGCCATGGATATCGAAGGGTTGATTGAGCGCCAGGCGGATTTTTTCTGCGACCAGGGACGCGTGGTCGGGCGAGTGGAAGTCTTCGAGCAATACCACGAATTCATCGCCGGCAAAGCGCGCCACCGTATCCATGGCGCGCAGGCAGTGCTGGATGCGTTCGGCGACCAATTGCAGCAACAGATCGCCAGCGGTGTGGCCGAGGGTATCGTTGACCTGCTTGAACTTGTCCAGGTCGAGAAACAGCAAAGCCAGTTGCAACTGCTCGCGCTTCGCTCTGGCCAGGGCGAGTTGCAGGCGATCGGCCAACAGCGCGCGATTGGGCAGACCGGTGAGCTGGTCGTACTGCGCCATGAACTGCAGACGGCTGATCATCTGCTGGCGCTCGATGGCCGTCGCCACTTGGATGGATACGAACTGCAGCAGTTCCTTGTCCTTTTCGTTGTAGCGCGCATCCGGAGACTGGCTTTGCACGATCAGGGCGCCGACAGTGCCCTTGTGCGAATTGAGTGGTACACCCAGCCAGTAGTGCGAGTCGCAATCGAGCGTGCGCAGGTGTTCGGGTTGTTGCGCCAGGGTTTCCGCCGAGAGCAGCAGGGTCTTGCCGCTGCGAATTACCTCGGCGCCGAGAGCTGCCGAACTCGGGTCGTGCGCCGCCGATACGTGCTGACGTTCGTCGGCATGGTAGGGAAAACTCAATTCACCGCTTTGTTCGTCATGCAGCATGACGGAAAAGTGGATCGTGGGCAGCAGCTCGCCGACGATCATATGTACTTGGCGAAACAGACCGGGTAGATCGCTGGTCGAGTGCGCCGCTTCGGAAATCGCAAAGAGCGCCGCTTGCAAGGATTCGCCACGTTTGCGCTCGCTGATATCGTGGGCCACGGCAATACGTACCTGATCGTTATCCGACCAGCGCGCCGACCAGAGGATATGCACGATCTGGCCGTCCTTGCGCAGGTAGCGGTTCTCGAAGTTGGGTTTGCTATTGCCCGACATGATGTCGCGGGCCGCTTGCAGGGTTATTTCGCGGTCCGGCGGATAGACCATATCGATCATCGCTCGGCCGATCATTTCATCGGCACTGTAGCCAAAAACACGTTCACAGGCCGGGCTAACGAAGATGAAGCGGCCCTCTCTGTCAACAACGCAAATGGCATCGAGGAGCAGGTCGACAATGTTGCCTGGCTGGAGATAGTTCTTGGTTTTCATTCCGATGCTTCTGTTGGCGGTATCTGAGCCGTGGTGATGCTTAGAAGCAAGGCTCATAAACCTACCTTAGCCGTTAGTCAGGACTTACGGGCAAACAATCGTGTGAATTTTTGCTGCGGCGGCGCGGTTTGACCAACCATGTGGCCGCGCGCTCATGTAGCGGGCACGCGTGGTGGGCAGCGCAACCCCCTAGCTGGCTGCGACCACTTCCAGCACGCAAATCATTCCCGGTTGCGGGTAGTGCCAGCGCACATCGATGTCCCAGAAACCGGCGCCATAGTGACGTTCGGGGCTTGGGCGCTGATAGGCCGGGCGCGGGTCCTGGGCCAGGCACTGTTCGATCAGCTCGACCAGGGGCTCGCCCAGACGCTGGCCGTGGCTGTGGGCCTGGTGCAGGGCGCTGTCCTGCCAGGTCACTTCGATCAGCGACGGTGCGCTATCGGCGATGCGGTTGTAGGCATCGGCCACGCTGTCGGCATAGGGGACGTAAGGCTTGATATCCAGTACCGGGGTGCCATCGAGCAGATCGATGCCGGAGAGCCAGAGTTTGCCGGGCTCGATGCGGTCGAGCTTGACTACCGACTGGCCGATGCCATTCGGTCGGTGCGTGGCGCGGGTGCTGAACACTCCGACCGATTGGTTACCGCCCAGGCGCGGCGGACGCACTTTCAGCCGTGGTTTGTCTTCCAGGGCCTGGTGAAAGAGAAACAGCAACCAGACATGGCTGACCTGCTCCAGCCCCTGTACCGCTTCGCCGCTGTCGAAGGGCGCCAGCAGTTCCAGTACACCACGGGCCGCAGGCGCCAGTTGCGGTTGACGGGGAATGGCGAACTTCTCCTTGAAGCAGGAGCGGACGAAGCCGATGGGCGAGACGGAGTAGGGCATGGGGCGGCGGTCGGCGGTGGCGGGATGGCCATCTTACCCGCATTGGCCGCCGGCCTTAAGGATCGCGCCACAACTCAGGTGCTCCATGGCAGCTGGCCAAGCAGCAACAGACTCCAGGCGATTAACGACAGTCCGCTCAGGCGGCCGATCCAGGCTCCCAGGGGCAGGACCTTTTCCAGCAGTACATAGACGGCGATCAGCGCTACCCAGAACAGGTTCATCACCCCGACCACGAACAGCAGGCCCATCAGCGCCCAACAGCAGCCCAGGCAATACGCGCCGTGAGCCAGGCCCATGCGCCAACCGCCGAGCACTCCGGACTGCCAGTAGCCGAGGAGAAAATGCAGCGGCCCGCGGCAGTGCTCCAGGCAGGCCGCTTTGTTCGGCAGCCACTGGTAGATGCCTGCAACCAGTAGCAGGCCGGCCGCCAACGCGCTGCTGGTACTGCGCATCTCCTCGCGGTTGAGCAGGGCGAGCTGTTCAAGGGCCCACTGCAATGCCGTGGCCAACAAAGCGAACCCGACCCAGACGCAGACATAAGCGGCGCAGAACAGCGCCAAGGCCAGATGGCGGCGTGCCGTCGGCAGGCGCTTGCGCAGAATCTGCTGGTAGAGCAGCAACATCGGCAGGGCGCTGGGCAGCATCATGCCGACCATCATCACCGACCACATGGCGAACATCAGCAGCGCATCGCCCGCGCTCCAGGGCATCGCCATGCCGGCCATCGCCGCATCGGCCATGCCGCCAGGGCTGTTCATTGCACTGGCCATCCGCAGCAATGCCAGCCACGCCAGAGCGACCAACGCGAGTAGACAGAAAAGAAACAGCAGCTGTTCACCGGTTGGCCGCCAGCGCACCGTCGCAACCTGCCATGTACTCACCTTCAAGGCGCTATGCCATGGCCGGTGAAGTTCACATGGGCCAGATGGCTATGACTATCCTTGGCTTGCAGCTTCAGCGCGGCCTGAGTCTGGAAACTGCCGCTGGCCACTTCCGCCTCGAGGAATTCGAAGCCATTGGGCAGGGTTATTCGGGCGCGCTGTGGGCTACCGTCGATGGGGCTGCGGATAGGTTCACCGCTGGCCTGCAGCACCCCAGGGATATCCAGATGGGCCATGCGCTGATCGACATCGAGCGACAGGCTGATGGGCACGAACAGCGGCTCGAACATCTCGCTCATGGTGCTGCTGAATACCTGAAATACATTGGCACCCACATCGCTCTCCTGGCCGGAGAGGATGGTCAGCAGGGCTTGACGCTGCGCCTCGTCGGCGCGCTCATCGATAAACACCTGGCAGCTGCCGTTGCCTTTATGAATGGCCTCCGGCCAGGAGAAAGTGGCGGCCCAGCAGAGGCCATCCAGTACCACCTGATTATTGAAGTGTCCGTGCTCTATATGCATCGACGCCACCGCCTGGCAATTGCCGTGGGTCGGTGGCGCGCTGAATTGGCAGGGGCAGCCCCAGTTGCAGTTGCAGGTGATGAACTCGACGCCCTGCATGCGCCAGTCGGCAATGGCCATGAATAACCTCCTTTTCCCCCAGTGGCGAAATGAAAGGTCTCAACGAATTAACGCTAGCAGAGCCGTGCGGGTGGAGCTGGGCAGCTGACTAAAGGTCGCTGCCCGTCGCCATCCTCAGAGGTGGAAACCGCCATCGATGGGGATGATGGTCCCTGTCATGTAGGCGCCCGCGCTGCTCGCCAGGCTGATCGCCAGGGCGGCCATTTCTTCCTCGCGGCCCCAGCGCTTCATCGGGATCAATGCGCAATCTTCGGCCATGGCCGCATCATCCTGGGCGATGAACTGGGTCATCTTGCTCGGGAAGCGTCCGGGGGCGATCACATTGACGTTGATGTGCTGGCCGACCAGTTCGCGAGCGAGCATGCGCGAGAGCTGATGCAGCGCCGCTTTGCTCGGGCCGTAGGCATAGGCGTCTTCGCCGTGGGAGGTGATGCCGGCCACCGAGCCGATGTTGATCACCCGCGCCGGGCTGACGGCGCTGCCGGCCTTGCGCAACAGCGGCAGCAACTGCTGGATGCAGCTGAACACCGAGGTCACGTTGAGTTGCATGACCTTTTCCCAGCCCTTCGCCGGGTAGCTTTCCAGCGGTGCGCCCCAGGTGGTGCCGGCGTTGTTGACCAGAATATCCAGATGGTCGATTTTTTCCGCCAGCTGCGCGGCCAGTACCTGCACGCCTTCTTCGCTGGCCAGGTTGGCGGCCATGCCGTGGCAGGTGCCGAAGGCCGAGAGTTCGGCGGCGGTCTGCGCGCAGGCTTCGCCATCGCGGGCGCAGACGTAGACGGTGGCGCCGGCTTCGAGAAAGGCTTTGGCGATCATCTTGCCGATGCCGCGGCTGCCGCCGGTGATCAGGGCCGTGCGGCCTTGCAGGGAAAAGTACGGGTGCATGGCGAGTCCTTGTTAGCGGATGAGTGCCATTACCCTAATCGCCCTATTGCCGCCCGGCAGTCATTATCGCGTTTGGAAATACGCGGCTATGCGCCGGGCCTCGCACAGGGACGAGTGCGAACTCAGCCGCGTACCCGCAGGGTCAGCCCTTTAAGGAAGTTACGTAGAAACTGATCGCCGCAGGTGCGGTAGTTGCTGTGGCCGAACTTGCGGAACAGTGCACTCATCTCCGGCTTGGATACCGGAAAGTCGACGCTGTGCATGATCGCGTGCATGTCGTCTTCTTTCAGTTCGAAGGCCACTCGCAGCTTTTTCAGCACCATATTGTTGGTCACCGGCAGTTCGAAGGGCTGTGGCGGGCGGCTATCGTCCTTGCCGCGCTTGAAGTACACCAGACCGTCGAGAAAATGCGCCATCAGCTCATCGTCGCAGGCCACGAAGCCTTCCTCGTCTTCCTTCTTCAACAGGGCGTCGAGTGTTTCCAGTTCGACTTCCTTGCCGCTGAGCTGAATGATCGCGGCCAATTGCGCATCGTTGATATCGAGGGTGTAGCGCAGGCTGCGCAGTACATCGTTGTTGAGCATGTAGGTGTCCTGAAAGGGCCGGCCTGTTAAGACGCCGGCTTGAGAAATAAGGGGTTAGAAACGCTCTTTGCCGGCGAGGTAGCGCCATTGGCCGGGCTGGACCTTGGACAGGGGCACGCCGCCGATGCGGATGCGCTTCATGCCCAGCACCTTGAGGTCGACGCTGTTGCACATGAAGACGATCTGCCCGGGCAGCGGGTTCTTCAAGGCGAAGCGCAGGCGGGTTTCGTTCTGCCAGCTGACCTTGCATGGTGGCAGGGCGGTGCCGTTGAACACCAGGCCGTGGTTGAGGCGTTTCAGCTGGCTGGCGGTGAGGGTGCCGATCACCTCGACCACGTATTCCTGTTCCAGCTTGCTCAGGTCTTCCTTGAGCTTGCGTTCGATGCGCCAATCCTGGGTCAGCACGTGCAGGCCGTCGGCGCCTGCCTGCAGTGGGATGCAGGTATTCAGACGGAGGAAGTGACTGTGCAGCGGGCGGATGCCCGACGCGTCTTCCGGCCAGTGGCTGGCCGGGCTGACGGACTCCGCGGCGCGGTCGGGAAAGTGCCCGGAGGGCACATGCAGCAACAGGGTGACTGGCTCGAGCGGCGCCGCCACGGCATCGGGATGCAGTTCGACGCGTTGTTCCAGCACCTTGAATTGCGGCGCCTCGACGACCTCGCCGTCGACCGTCACCCAGCCGCCCTCGATATACAGCTCTGCCTCGCGGCGCGAGCAGCCGGTCATCTCGATCAGGCGTTTGGATAGACGTATCGGCTCGGTCATGGAAGCGTTCATCGATGAGAAAGGACGGCCATTGTAACTGGCTGGCCCATAGGGTGGGGGAGAGGATAAAGGCGCGCCAGGCTATCCGGCCTGTACGCGCACCATGTTCATGCGCAAGGTCCATGGCTTCGTAGGGAGGACATGCCGGAGGCTTGTCCGCCATGCGGATGCCAGCGGCGGACAAGGCTGCGCCATGTCCTCCCTACAACGCGCGCTTTAACCGCCCAAATAAGCGTCGCGCACTTTTGGATCATTCAACAGCTCGTGCCCGCTGCCCTGCATGACGATCCGGCCGTTCTCCAGCACATAGCCGCGGTCGGCCAGCTTCAGCGCCTGGTTGGCGTTCTGCTCGACCAGGAACACGGTCACGCCGTCTTCGCGCAACTGTTCGATGATGGTGAATATCTGCTGGATGATGATTGGCGCCAGACCCAGAGACGGCTCGTCGAGCAGCAGCAGCTTGGGCTTGCTCATCAGCGCGCGGCCGATGGCGAGCATCTGCTGTTCGCCGCCGGACATGGTGCCGGCGCGCTGAATCAGGCGCTCCTGCAACCGCGGAAACAGCTGCAGGACCTTGGCCATTTGTTCCTGGAACTCGTCCTTGGTGGTGAAGAAGCCGCCCATCGCCAGGTTTTCTTCCACGGTCAGACGCGCGAACACGCGGCGGCCTTCCGGCACTACGGCGATGCTCTTGCGCATGATTTCCGGCGTCTCCTGGCCGACCAGTTCCTCGCCCTGGTAGCGGATACTGCCCATGGCCGCCTGGGGCGAGCCGCAGAGCGTCATCAGCAGGGTCGATTTACCGGCGCCGTTGGCGCCGATCAGGGTGACGATCTCGCCTTGGCGGACCTCGACGCTGACATTGTGCAGCGCCTGGATCTTGCCGTAGAAGGTGGAAACATTGTCGAAATACAGCATCACGCTTCCCCCAGGTAGGCTTTGATCACGTCCGGGTTGGCGCGGATCTGTTCCGGCGTGCCATCGGCCAGGGGCGTGCCCTGGTTGATCACATAGATATGGTCGGAAATGCTCATGACCAGTTTCATGTCGTGCTCGATCAGCAGCACGGTGACGTTGTGCTCGTCGCGCAGCACGCGAATCAATGCCTTGAGGTCATCGGTTTCCCGCGGGTTGAGGCCGGCGGCCGGCTCGTCGAGCATCAGGATGCTCGGGCGGGTCATCATGCAACGGGCGATTTCCAGGCGGCGCTGCTGACCGTAGGCCAGGGTGCCGGCCGGGCGGTTGGCGAACTCGGTCAGGTCGACCCGCTCCAGCCAATGCGCGGCGAACTCCATTGCCTCACGCTCGCTCTTGCGGAACGCCGGAGTCTTCAGCAGGCCGGACAGGTAGTTGGTGTTGAGGTGGCGGTGTTGCGCCACCAGCAGGTTTTCCACCGCAGTCATGTCCTTGAACAGGCGCACGTTCTGGAAGGTCCGCACCACGCCTTTACGGGCGATCTTGTGGCCCGGCAGGCCTTCGATCTGCTCGCCGTTTAGGCGGATATTGCCGCTGGTGGGACGGTAGAAACCGGTCAGGCAGTTGAACACCGTGGTCTTGCCGGCGCCGTTCGGGCCGATCATCGACACGACCTGTTTTTCGTTGACGTTCAGGCTCACCCCGTTGACGGCCAGCAGGCCGCCAAAACGCATGGATAAGCCGCTTACTTCGAGAATAGGGCGGCTCATTGTTTTAGCTCCAGGTGGGGGCGCTGCATGGGCAACAGGCCTTGCGGACGCCAGATCATCATCAGCACCATCAGGGCGCCGAACATCAGCATGCGGTACTCGTTGAATTCCCGTGCCAGTTCCGGCAGTAGAATCATCACGATGGCCGCCAGGATGATCCCCAACTGCGAACCCATACCGCCCAGCACGACGATGGCGAGGATGATCGCCGACTCGATGAAGGTGAACGATTGCGGGCTGACCAGCCCTTGGCGCGCGGCGAAGAAGCTGCCGGCGAAACCGGCGAAGCAGGCGCCGATGGTGAAGGCCGAGAGCTTGATGATGGTGGGATTCATGCCCAGGGCGCGGCAGGCGATCTCATCCTCGCGCAGCGCTTCCCAGGCACGGCCGATCGGCATGCGCAGCAGGCGGTTGATCACGAACAGGGTCAGCAGTACCAGCAGCAGGGCGATCAGGTAGAGGAAGATCACCTTGTTGATCGAGTTGTAGGCGATGCCGAAATATTCATGGAAGGTCTGCATGCCCTCGGCGGCTTTGCGGTCGAACGACAGGCCGAACAGCGTCGGCTTGGGGATCGAACCGATGCCATTGGGGCCGCCGGTCAACCAGGTCATGTTGTTCAGCAGGATGCGGATGATCTCGCCGAAGCCCAGGGTGACGATCGCCAGGTAGTCGCCACGCAGGCGCAGAACCGGGAAACCGAGCATAAAGCCGAAAGACGCCGACATCAGGCCGGCGACCGGCAGGCAGATCCAGAAGCTCAGGCCGAAGTAGAACGACAGCAGCGCATAGCTGTAAGCGCCGACCGCGTAGAAGGCCACGTAGCCGAGATCGAGCAAGCCGGCGAGGCCAACCACGATGTTCAGGCCGAGGCCGAGCATCACGTAGATCAGGATCAGGGTGGCGATATCCACCGCGCCGCGCGAGCCGAAGAATGGCCATACCAGGGCCACCAGCACCAGGCCGAGAACGATCCAGCGCTGGGTCGAGGGCTCCGTCAGCAATTCGCTGGCTTTGCCCGGCATGCTCGGCAGTTTCGGTACCTGGCTCCACGCTGCAGTGAAATGGCCACGAAACAGTTGCCGGAAGAACATCGCGATCGCGCACGCGGCGATGCTCCAGAGAATTGCGGGGCTGGCACCCTCGACTTGCAGCTTGATGCCGATGGTGGACAGCTTCAGGCCCAGCACAGGGTAGGCCACCGCCACCACCAGCAGGGCGCTGAAAATGGCTGTCTTGAGATTTTTCGTCATGACCGAACTCATACTTTTTCAACCTCCGGACGGCCGAGGATGCCGGTCGGGCGGAACAGCAGCACCAGCACCAGCAGGCTGAACGCCACGACGTCCTTGTACTGGTCGCCGAAGATGTCGGCGCCGAAGGCTTCGGCCACGCCCAGTACCAGACCGCCGAGCACCGCACCCGGAATACTGCCGATGCCGCCGAGTACCGCGGCGGTGAACGCCTTGATCCCCGCAAGGAAGCCCAGGTGCGGGTTGATCACGCCGTATTGCATGCCCAGCAGCACCGCGGCGACGGCGGCCAGGGTGGCGCCGATGACGAAGGTCAGGGCGATGATGTTGTTGGTGTTGATGCCGAGCAGGTTGGCCATCTTCAAATCTTCGGCACAGGCGCGGCAGGCGCGGCCCAGGCGCGAACGCGAGATGAACAGGGTCAGGCCGACCATGACGAGGAAGGTGACGATGAAAATCAGCACCTGCATATAGGAAATCACCACGCCGTTCATGGTGCTTTCACCGAACACGAAGTTGCCCGGCAGCAGGTTGGGAATGGCTTTGTCCTTGGAGTCCTGGGCGAGGAGTACCTCGTTCTGCAGGAAGATCGACATGCCGATCGCTGAAATCAGCGGGATCAGGCGGTTGCCGCCACGCAACGGGCGATAGGCGACCCGTTCGATGCTGTAGCCATAGGCGCTGGCGACAATGATGCTGGCGGCGAAAGCCGAGATCATCACGATGGGCAAGCTGTCCAGGCCGAACATGGCTAAACCGGCGATCACGATGAAGGCTACGTACGAACCAATCATGTAAACCTCGCCATGGGCGAAGTTGATCATGCCGATGATGCCGTAAACCATGGTGTAGCCGATGGCGATTAGGGCATAGGTGCTGCCGACGGTCAGACCGTTGACCAGCTGTTGTAGGTAGTGATACAGATCAGGCATTGCCTAACTCCTGGGTCGTCACGCACGTCGGCGCTTGTGGCGCAGCATGAAACCGGGATTCTTCTAATAAACAAAGCCCACTGCGGTTGCAGTGGGCTTTGGGTTCAGGCGGGAAGCCGCGATCAGTTCATCGGGGCTTCGGTCTTGGTGCCATCCTGGTGCCATTCGTAGACGACGAAGCTGAAATCTTTCAGGTCGCCTTTTTCGTCGAAGGCCAGGGTGCCGGTGGGGGTGTCGAAGCTGTTGGCGCGCAGGGCTGCGGCCACTTTGTCGGTGTCGGTGCTGCCGGCTTTCTCGATGCCTTCGGCGATCACCTGCACAGCGGCGTAGGCCGGGAACACGAACGGACCGCTGGAGTCTTCGTTCTTGGCTTTGAAAGCCTCAACCAACGCCTGGTTGCGTGGGTCCTGATCGAAGGACTTCGGCAGGGTGACCAACAGGCCTTCGGAAGCCGGGCCGGCGATGGCGGAGATCTCTTTGTTACCCACGCCTTCAGGGCCCATGAACTTGACGTTCAGACCTTTTTCAGCCGCCTGACGCAGCAGCAGACCGAGTTCCGGGTGGTAGCCACCGTAGTAGACGAAGTCCACACCGGCTTGCTTGAGCTTGGAGATCATCGCGGAGAAGTCCTTGTCGCCGGCGTTGATGCCTTCGAACAGGGCGACCTTGGTACCTTTGGCCTCCAGGGTCTGCTTGACCGCGGTGGCGATGCCTTCGCCGTACTGCTGCTTGTCATGGATGACCGCAACGGCCTTCGGCTTGACGTGGTCGGCGATGTAGTTGCCTGCGGTCGGGCCCTGCAGGCTGTCCAGACCGATGGTGCGGAACACCAACTGGTAACCGCGGGCGGTGATGTCCGGGCTGGTGGAAGCCGCGGTGACCATCAGAATACCTTCGTCTTCGTAGATGTCGGACGCTGGCTGAGTGGAGCTGGAGCACAGGTGGCCCACCACGAACTTGACTTCGTCGTTGACGATTTTGTTGGCCACGGCAACGGCTTGCTTGGGATCGCAGGCGTCGTCGTAAACCACGCCTTCGAGCATTGCGCCGTTTACGCCGCCGGCCTTGTTGATTTGCTCGATGGCCATCTTGGCACCGATGAACTGCATTTCGCCGTATTGCGCGACTGCGCCGGTAACGGGGCCTGCCAGACCAATCTTGATGGTGTCAGCCGCTAACGAGTAGCTAGCAACGCCGGCCATGGCCATGGCGGCAAACAGCTTGGAAATCTGCTTAGTAGCCTTGTTCATAGTGCTCCACTCTTATTGATTTTTGATCATTGTGGTTCTAGCTGCCAATGCTGCTGAGCCGAGTTGGTTTACCCGGTCGTACCCCCGGCAACTGTACCGGCGCAGTGTAGAGCGCAGCTTCACACCTTGAAAAGCCGGCTGCCGATGGCAAAACGCTAGGATGTCGCTTAATTGCAATAAACGTATAGAAAAACGGCGTGTCTACCTGCCGCCTCGCTTCGTCAGCAGTGGTTGCCTGAACACCGCTCGGCGCTATCATGGCGCCGACGCAAATCGACCGCCATTCAGAGCACACCATGACAGAACAACCTAGCACCCTCTATGCCAAGCTGCTCGGAGAAACTGCACCTATTCGCTGGCAAGAGCTACAACCTTTTTTCGCCCGCGGTGCCTTGTTACTGGTCGAAGGCTCCGAGGATTTGATCGCGGTGGCTCAAGCCGTAGCGGAAAACGACCAGAACAAGGTCGGCGCCTGGTTGACCAGCGGCCAACTGAAAAAAGTCGAAGATGGCCACGCCGAAGACCTGTTGACCCGCGACCCGCAACTCTGGGCGGTGGTGGTCGCGCCCTGGGTGCTGGTGCAGGAACGCGCCGAGGCGCCGAAAGTGCACTGACCCAGGCACGCTTGGCTTCGGCGAATCGGTCTAGACTGAGGCGCAGCCCCGGTCTGCGCATATAGCATGGGGCGTCATTGCCCATAGCCAACAGGAGCCATCATGTTCGAGCCCGGCCATTTACACCGTGCCAACAGCATCGGCACCGCCGAGCAACCGGTTTTCACAATCGACCTTTACTATGAGGTGCGCCAGGACCCCACCGAAGGCGCCATGTTGCATATGCGCATGGTCGGCGAGGTGGCGGGCAAGGCCTTCGAAGAAAACTTCGAACTGCACCGCGACACCGCCTTCAACTTCGCCAGCGTCGCCTCCCGTCTGGCGCAAAAACACGGCTTGCCGCCCGAGCACAACCTGATCATGCACCGCCATGGTGAATACGACCTGATGTTCGAAGATATCCGCGCCAAACTGGGTAGTCATAGCGGCGACCCGGTCGATCTCGATCATCTGGAGAAGGACGGTTTGTAGGCGGGTATGTAGCCCGGATGCAATCCGGGAGCGGTTTTGCGAGGGCCAATGCCCCCGAATTTCATCCGGGTCAGGGGGCTGGGTATCATCGGTGACGAACTGGCGAGTTCCGCAGTGGAATGTGACCGATAGCTGTACTGATCGATCGTGATCGATTGAACGCTTGGCCCGCTTTACCAACTACAGAATGGTCAGGGGCAAGTACGGCCCAGCATCGGGCGACTCTGGTATGGTCGCCCTGTGCCAATGGTGATATCGCCGCCATGGTGGATGGCGTTTACTATTCGTTTCCGTTCGCTTGGCGCAGCGATGGCCTGGAGTAGCCCTTGAGCGATATCTTCCGATTGCCGTGGCGCGATCTTGGCCACAGGACTGCACGCGGTCAGCAGCCACCATCTGAAGATGGCGTTAGAGGAATTCGATAGATGGTGCGAGAAAATCCCAGCGTATCCCATAAGCATTCATTGACCACGCGCGCCCTGCGCCTTGCTGTAATTCGTATTGGTCTGGTGTCACTGGCCGCGGGGGCGATTTCCTACCATGTCAACTCATCCTCGATCGAGCGAGAAGTGACTGGGCAACTGCTGCTGTCTACCGAGCAATCCTTGCAACGCGAGTCTTTGCCATTTCGGGAAATCAAGGACCTACAGCAGAACTTCCTCATGGAGTTCAAGGAAACTCTGGCCCGTCCGGGCATGGAGGCCAGGCTGGTCAACGACTTTCGACAGATTTTCTATCGTCACGAGGATGGTTCCTATACGCAACGTCCGCAGCTGTTCGAAGGCCAGCCGCTGGCCGATGGACGCAGTTTTCCCGGAATGTCGGCGACCTATGCGCCCGATATTGCGCCCGATGAAAATACCCAGGCACGATTTGCCCTGTCGTATCTGCTATCCCACAAGTACGGTTCGAGCGCCAAAGGCCGGTTGTTCAATTTCTACGGCGTGGTGCCGGAAAAAGGCTTCCCCATCTACCAGGAGGCCGATATCGCCAAGGTGTTCACCTACTCGGGGCCGGACGCCCTGAAGCTTGAAACCTATGAATTCTATGCGCGGGGTTTCGGTACGCCGGCAAACGACACGCTGTTTACTCGCATGTATTGGGATTACTCCAATAACGCCTGGATGACGACCGTCGCTACCGCTGATGTGGCCGATGCCTCGGGAAAGCACTCCATTCTGGCCTGTGTCGATGTATTGCTTGATGAGTTGATGCAACGGATCGCCAAGCCCGCGATACAGGGTGCGTACAGCTCACTGTTCATCGCTGACGGGGAAGGCACGCTGATTTACCATCCCACGGCGATGGAGCAGGTCAAAAGCAGCGCGGGCGAGGCGTCGATTCGCTCGCTCAAAATGGTTAAGGATTACCCGCTGCTCGATGCCGTTGCCGGTCTCGCGCCTGGCCAGGCACGAATCGTTCAGACACAGGACGATATCGTCGCGATGGGGTTCATTCCCGAGACACCCTGGGTGCTTGCCATCCACTATCCGCGTACGCTGATGACACCGGCCATTTTCGATAACCTGGTTATCGTCGTTGCTCTCGGTTTGCTGACCCTGCTGGTGGAAATTTTTATCCTGCGATCCATTTTGCAAAAGCAGGTAGCCCTCCCACTGTTCCGGTTCGTCCAGGCTACACGGCTATTGGGCGTCGGTAAGGCGCGTTTGTCTCCTGAACAACTACCGATCCAGTCCGAGGACGAAATCGGTGAGCTGGCCCGTGCCTTTGCCAAAATGGCCGAGCGGGTCCAGGACGCACAGGAACATCTGGAAATCAAGGTGCAAGAGCTTACACGTCAGGCCAGTCACCTGACTGCGATTGGCGAGGAGCGTGAGCGTGCCGAGACGTTGCTGCTGGCCCGCGAGCAGGAATTCCGGGCTTTGGTGGAAAACAGCCCCGATGTTATCGTGCGCTTCGACCTACAGTACCGTTTCCTGTACGCAAACCCCGCAGCCCAAAAATTGCTTGGCCATTCGCTGGACTTCCTGCGAAACAAGAATTTGCACGAAGTTTTCCCGGGTTCGGATGTAGGGCGTTTCTTTCAGCACAAGCTCGAACATCTTATCGGTACGAGTAATGCGTCCGAAGAAGAACTATCGATCAGCATCCCGATAAAACGGCGCACGGAGATTTCCAGTTACCAAGTACGCCTGGTGCCTGAACGCGATCAGCACGGGGCATTGGTGAGCATTCTTTCCGTCGGACGCAACGTCAGCGCCATGCACGCAGCCGAACAGCGCCTCAAGGAGTCCCATGCGCAACTGCGCCAGCTATCGACTCACCGGGAAACCATGCGTGAAGAAGAGCGCAAACGCATCGCGCGGGAAATCCATGACGAGCTGGGTCAGCAGCTCACCGCGCTACGTATGGGCCTTTCGCTACTACGCCTGCAATTCGGTGAAGGCCAAGCGTTATTGGTAGAGCGAATCCAGGTATTAATGGGGCGGATCGACGAAATCATTCAAGTAGTTCGTAACGTTGCCACTGCCTTGCGGCCCTCAGCCCTCGATATGGGGTTGACGTCAGCGCTTGAATGGCTGGTCTCCGAGTTTTCCAACAACACTGGCATCGTCTGTCGGCTCAAGGCGCCCGAGGCCAGATTGAAACTGGATGACGATCGCGCGACTGCGATCTTTCGTGTCATTCAGGAATCGCTGACCAACGTCGCCCGGCATGCGCAGGCGAGCCGGGTGGAGATTCACCTGGAATGTTCTACCGGGCAGGTTCTGATCAAAGTCGCCGACAATGGCAAAGGCTTCGATCCAGACCAGTTGCCCAAGGGCACCCTGGGAATGCTCGGTATGTATGAGCGCGGACATATGCTCGGCGGAACGGTTGCCATCGACAGTACCCCGGGGCAGGGGGTCTGTGTACGGGTGTGTATTCCCTTTCATTTAGCCCCGGAGATCTCATGACCAAACTAATGATCGCCGACGACCACGCGGTCATGCGCGAAGGGTTGAATGCTGGGCGGTGTGGTGCCATGAGCGTCGGTTCAGTGGTGACTGGCAAAGCGTAAGGCCCGCCTGACGGTGGGGGTAATCAGTAAGGTGTGATGGTTTTCTAGTGGTTGTGGTGAGCAGCAGCACTGTTGAACAGGCGAGTCCTGCAGCGGAACAAGGCCGATAACAACACTGATCGATCGTGATCGATTGAGCGCTTGGCCCCCGCTGCGCGAACTACAGAATGGCCAGGGCAAAAAGCCCAAGACAAGGCCGGATATACGAATGCAACCGCGCTGACGACAAGTGCAAAAGAAAAGCTTTGCTCACTACTTGTGGGGAGAGTCCATATACATTTGTTAGGCGGGCTATACGCATGGCTGCTTTAATTAATCTTCCAGATAGTATTTTCTACGTTCACACTGCATGCAAAAGGCTTTGATGAAAAGGCACTGTCGTAATCTGCAGCGCAAAAGCTAGTGATGCCTTCAATTATAAGTTTCTGAATTTTTTCACGATCGCTGAGCAGAAACTCTGGTAGCGAGACGAATGAAACCCGGACTAAATATTCGCCGCAAGGGGTTCCCCATGAGGCTGATATACTTATTGGTTGGCCCTGGAAATGCATTGTAAATTCAGCGCCTGACCATCCGGGCCCACCTGTCCGAGACAGAAAATTAAACTCGGTGCCCATCTCTATTTCAAGCCAGCTTGATTCTGTGGATGGTTTAAATTTGAGCTTCTGCATGCTTTGCTAGTGAGCCTAACGTTTGGTTAAGGGGCGGGCTTTAGCCCGTCCCAGTGAGCGCAGCGAACGGTTTGAACCAATTGTTATACGCCATTGCGCGACATGAATTGTGAAATAGATGTTTCTTCACGCTTGCCATCTATTAACCACTCGACTTGCCATTCTGTTAGGCGTTCACCTTTTTCGTGAATGTAATTTTGGGGTTCTGGTTCGTTAATCCACTCAAATTGTCTTATTAAAACAAGAGGCATTTCCGAACCTTCTGTATTATTTGAAAACTCCAAGGCTTCTTCGTAAGAAGCAAAAGCGTAATAGTATATCTCTCCTTCAAATTCATCTGGTGCGCCGAGCCAAGGGCGGCACCAAACACGATACTCTAGGACATGGTCGTAGAAATATCCGCCGCCAGATTTAGTATGAGCAGGATATTTACCAACCATTTTAAAATCTATAGCTTTCGGATATGTAAGCATGACTGCCTTGGCGTATAACGATTAAGCTAAGGGGCTGGCTTTAGCCAGTCCCAGCGAGTGAAACGAGCGATTTGAGCGCCTTGTTAGCGGCGATATACTAAGCTCTTAAAGATACATCCCAAATATTCTCAGCTCCAGCCAAATGATCGTTGAGACGGTCACTGATGTGATTTGAAGACCAGACAGCTGCGCGCTCTAAGCCAATACATTGCTCTTTTGATGCCGGAGTTTCTTGATCGTGTATGTATAGTGAGTATTTACCTGTAATCGGGTCTTTCTTAAAGCGGGTTACTTCCTGCTGAAGAGGCTCAGGGATTTTCTTGATTTCACATAGAAGCTCCCATGTTGGTTCCTTTAGCGCTTGTCTCATGACCCAAATCCGCCAAAGCACTCCTGACGATAGTATTTCCTCTAGCGTTGCATCCGGGTTGAAGCAGTTGAAAAATGCAAGCTCGGGATCTTTAAGTGCCAAGGCGTAAGCATGAGCGCCTGTAACTAACTTAATTCTGAACACCTTCCCTGTTTTCCAGCGCATATCAATGCTCCCTGTTTGAGCCGCTAACGTTTGGTTAAGGGGCGGGCTTTAGCCCGTCCCAGTGAGCGCAGCGAACGATTTGAATGCTGTAATGGACTCTCCCCGCGCCCCAGTTCTATACCAAGAACCGGGGTGACTGAACGTTGGGAGAGCCGTTATGAAACGTA
>CBIHLF010000012.1:0-117588 GCA_966210435.1 uncultured Pseudomonas sp.
GGCTGTAGTCGAGATACAAGGGTGGGTTAGCGGCGCTAGGGGCTGGTTATAGGGGGCTCCACGCAATTCGAGCGCCGCGTAACCCACCATTGCGGTTTGTCGGTAGAGCGCAATGGTGGGTTACGGCGCGTTGAGAGTCGATGGGGTTTTCCTGATCCCGGCTCGCGCCTAACCCCACCCTACGTATTTACCGCGCTCCCGCGATGAACCAAAAAAAGCCCACGGCAAGGAGCTGATGCCGTGGGCTGGGGAAGGGGCTGGTCGAGCCAACCGAGGAGTAAAGGGTTAGGCGTTGGGCTGCCAACCGCCGCCGAGTGCCTTATAGATAGCGACTATGCCACGATACAACTCGACCTCGGCGACGGCCTGGGCGTCTTCGGCAGCGAGGCGTTCGCGCTCGGCGTCGAGCAACACCAGGAAGTCCACTTCGCCTTCGCGGTAGCGCACCGCGGCTTGCTCGGCGGCGGCACGGCTGGCTTCGGATTGGCGCAACAGGGCGAGCAGACGCTGCTGATTCTTCGCGTAGTCGCTGAAGGCATTGGCCGACTCTTCCAGGGCCAGCAGTACCTCCTGTTCATAGTTGGCCAATGCGCCCTCGGCCTCGGCTTTGGCGCCGCGTAAACGCGCGCGCACGCTGCCCAGGTCGAACGCCGCCCAGCTGATGCTCGGCCCCAGGCTCCAGGCGCGGGCGGCCGACGAGCCGAGCTGCGAGCCGCGCCCGGCGGTGAAGCCGAGAAAACCGCTGAGGCTGACCCGTGGAAACAGATCCGCGGTGGCGACGCCGATATTCGCGGTCGCCGCCGCCAACTGGCGTTCGGCGGCGCGCACGTCCGGTCGGCGCCGCAGCAGTTCGCCCGGGTCGCCAATCGGCAAGGCCTTGGCGATGGCGGGCAACGGCTGGGCGGACAAATCCACGTCAAGCTGCTCCGGGCGCTGGCCGAGCAGGGTGGCGATGCGGTGCTTGGCCCGTTGCTGCTGCGCTTGCAGTTGTGGCAGGCTGGCTTCGGTGGCTGCCAGACGTGCGTCGCTGCGCAGCACATCCAGTTCGCTGCCGACGCCGGCTTCGCGCAGTTGCTCGGTGATGGCCCGCGACTCCTGCTGGTTTTCCAGGTTCTGCAGGGCGATGCGCTCGCGCAATTGCGCGCCGCGCAGGTTGCCGTAGGCATCCACCAGTTCGGCGATCAGGCTGACTTGCAGTTGGTAGTAATCGGCTTCGGCCACCTCGATCTGCGCATCGCTGGCTTCCAGTTGACGCTGGATGCGGCCGAACAGATCCAGTTCCCAGGCCATGTCCAGTCCCAGGTCGTAGCGTTCCTGACGGATGCGCTGCTCGCTGGTCGGCGGCTGCTGGGCCTTGCCGAACTCGCCGCTGGCACGGCTGGTGACGGTCGGCAAACGGTCATTGGCAACGTCATCGCGGATCGCCTGGGCGGCGCGCAGGCGGGCGAAGGCCACGCGCAGTTGGCGGTTGCCGTCGAGCGACTGCTGGACCAGACGGTTCAGGGTCGGGTCGTCGAACTGCTGCCACCAGAGCGCCTCGAAACGCGCGCGGTCGTAGTTGTCGGCTTCGGCGCCGCTCAACTGCGCTGGCGCGGTTGTCGGCGTTTGATAGTCGGGGCCGACGGCGCAAGCGCTAAGTGCCAGGGTCAGGAGTGCGGGAGCCAAAGCTTTCATGCCTGCACCTCCTGTAAACGCACGGCTTTTTTCGCTTCGAGCTTCTCCACGAAAGCGCGGATCAGCACATAGAACACCGGGGTCAGCAGCAGGCCGAAGAAGGTCACCCCGAGCATCCCGCTGAACACCGCGACGCCCATGGCATGGCGCATTTCCGCGCCGGCACCGGTGGAGATCACCAGCGGTACCACGCCCATGATGAACGCGAAGCTGGTCATCAGGATCGGCCGTAGACGCAGGCGGCAGGCTTCCAGCACCGCGGCGACGCGGCCCATGCCTTCTTCCTGTTTTTCCTTGGCGAATTCGACGATGAGAATGGCGTTCTTGCATGCCAGTCCAACGAGGACGATCAAGCCAATCTGGGTGAAGATATTGTTGTCGCCGCCGGAAAGAATCACCCCGGTGATGGCCGACAGCAGGGTCATCGGCACGATCAGGATCACCGCCAAGGGCAGGCTCCAGCTTTCGTACTGGGCGGCCAGCACCAGGAAGGCCAGCAGCACGCAGAGCGGGAAGACGAAGATCGCGCTGTTACCGGCAAGGATCTGCTGGTAGGTCAGGTCGGTCCATTCGTAGCTCATGCCGTTCGGCAGTTCCTCGTGCAGCAGTTTTTCCATCGCCGCCTCGGCCTGGCCGGAGCTGTAGCCAGGCGCGGCACTGCCGTTGATTTCGGCGGTGAGGAAGCCGTTGTAGTGCATCACCCGATCCGGGCCGGCGCTGTCGCTGACCTTGACGAAGGTCGACAGCGGAATCATCTCGCCGCGCTTGTTACGCACCTTGAGTTGGCCGATCTGCTCGGGCTCGAGGCGGAACTTCTGCTCGGCCTGGACGTTGACCTGATAGGTACGGCCGAAGCGGTTGAAGTCGTTGGCGTACAGCGAGCCGAGGTAGACCTGCATGGTGTCGAAGATGTCGTCGATCGCCACGCCGTGGGTCATGGCCTTTTCGCGGTCGATATCGGCATCGACCTGCGGCACGTTGATCGTGTAGCTGGTGAACAGCCCGGCCAGTTCGGGTACCGAGCGGCTCTTGGCGATCACGTTCTGCACCTGCTTGTACAGTTCCTCGTAGCCAAGGTTGCCACGGTCCTGCACCTGCACGCGGAAGCCACCGATGGTGCCGAGCCCTTGTACCGGGGGCGGCGGGAAGATCGCGATAAAGGCGTCCTGGATCTCGCTGAACTGCGCGTTCAATTGACCGGCGATGGCGCCGGCGCTCATCGACGGGTCGGTGCGCTGGTCGAACGGCTTGAGCGGGGTGAAGACGATGCCGCTGTTCGGGCTGTTGGTGAAACCGTTGATCGACAGACCCGGGAAGGCCACGGTGTTCTCCACGCCGGGATGCTTGGCGGCGATTTCCGACATGCGCTTGATCACCGCTTCGGTGCGGTCCAGGGTCGAGGCATCCGGCAACTGGGCGAACGCCACCAGGTACTGCTTGTCCTGCGGCGGCACAAAGCCCGTTGGAGTGGTCGAGAAGCCCAGGTAGGTCAGGCCCATCAGCCCGCCATATACCAGCAGGGCCACCGAGCTGCCACGTAATACCCGTGTCACGGTGCCGACATAACCATGGCTGGCGCGCTCGAACAGGCGGTTGAACGGAGCGAACAGCCATCCGCCGAACAACCTGTCGAGCAGTTTCGAGAAGCCATCCTTGGGCGCATCGTGGCTACGCAACAACACTGCGGCCAGGGCCGGGGACAGGGTCAGCGAGTTGAACGCACTGATCACCGTGGAAATCGCGATGGTCAGGGCGAACTGTTGATAAAACTGTCCGCTCAGGCCGGAGATGAAGGCGGTCGGCACGAACACCGCGCAGAGCACCAGGGCGGTCGCGATGATCGGCCCGGTGACTTCCTTCATCGCCTGCTTGGTGGCTTCAACCGGAGTCTTGCCGAGGCCGATATTGCGCTCGACGTTCTCCACCACGACGATGGCGTCGTCGACCACGATGCCGATCGCCAGCACCAGGCCGAACAGCGATAGCGCGTTGAGCGAGAAGCCGAAGGCGTGCATCACCGCGAAGGTGCCGATCAGCGATACGGGGACGGCGACCAGCGGAATGATCGAGGCGCGCCAGGTCTGCAGGAACAGCACGACCACCAGCACCACCAGGATGATGGCTTCGAGCAGGGTATGCACCACTGCTTCGATCGAGCCACGGACGAAGATGGTCGGGTCGTAGACGATCTCGTAGTCGACGCCCTGGGGGAAACTCTGCTTCAGCTCGGCCATGCGTGCGCGCACCGCATCGGAGATGGCGATGGCATTCGAGCCCGGACGTTGGAACACCGGGATGGCCACGGCCGGCTTGTTGTTCAGCAGCGAGCGCAGGGCGTACTGGCTGGAGCCCAACTCGATCCGCGCAATATCCTTGAGGCGGGTGATCTCGCCGTTGTCGCCAGCGCGGATGATGATGTTTTCGAACTCTTCCTCGCTGACCAGACGGCCCTGGGTGTTGATCGACAGCTGGAAGCTGTTATCGCCGGCCGAAGGCGGCGCACCGAGCGAGCCGGCGGCGACCTGACGATTCTGCTGACGGATGGCGTTGACCACATCGCTGGCGGTCAGGTTGCGCGAGGCCACCTTGTTCGGATCCAGCCAGACGCGCAGCGAATAGTTGCCGAGGCCGAACAGCTGCACATCGCCGACGCCGTCCAGGCGCGCCAGCTCGTCTTTGACGTTGAGCGCGGCGTAGTTGGACAGGTAAAGCATGTCGTAGCGGTCGTCGGGCGAGGTCAGGTGCACGACCATGGTCAGGTCCGGCGAGGCCTTGTCGACGGTGACGCCGAGGCGCTGCACCTCGGTGGGCAAGGTCGGCATGGTGCGGGTCACGCGGTTCTGCACCTGCACCTGGGCTTTATCCAGGTCGGTGCCCAGGGCGAAGGTGATGGTCAGGCTCAGCTTGCCGTCGGCGGTGGACTGGGACGACAGGTAAAGCATGCCTTCCACACCGGTGATCGCCTGCTCCAACGGCGAGGCGACGGTTTCGCCGATCACCTTGGGGTTGGCGCCGGGGAAGTTGGCGCGCACCACCACGGTCGGCGGTACCACTTCCGGGTATTCGCTGATCGGTAACTGGAACAGCGAGATGGCGCCGCCGATCAGGATGATCAGCGATAGCACCGCGGCGAAAATCGGCCGCTGAATGAAGAATTGGGAGAAGTTCATTTGAGAATCCTTGAGCGCTGGTGCGCATAGCGCACCCTACGGTCGGGTAGGGTGCGCCGTGCGCACCAAGGCGTCTTGTCAGCCGCGCGGCTTGCCATTGTTGATGTCGTGTTTGGCGACCCGTGGGTCATCAAGGTCATCCACTGATCGGCGCAGGCGGGCCAGTTGGGCGAGGGTGGCTTCGTCGGCCATGGGCACGCTTTGCGGATCGACCGTGGAACCAGGGAAGACGCGCTGCAGACCGTTGACCACGATCTTCTCGCCCTTGGAGAGGCCGCTACGCACGATACGCAGGCCTTCCAGTTTCGGCCCCAGTTCGATGGCGCGGTACTGCACGGCGTTGTCCTTATCGAGTACCAGGACGAACTTCTTACCGAGATCCGTTCCGACCGCCTCATCCTTGATCAGCGCGGCGGCGTACTGGCTGCTGCCAACCAGCTTGAGTCGGGCATAGAGGCCGGGGGTGAATTGGCCATCGCTGTTATCGAATACCGCGCGGCCGCGAATGGTGCCGGTCTGCGGATTGACCTGGTTGTCGAGGAAATCCAGCTGACCGAGGTGCGGGTGACCTTCTTCGCTGGACAAACCCAGGTACACCGGGCTGGCATCGCGGGTCTGGCCGCCGGCCTGGCGCGCCAGCTCGACGTACTTGAGAAACACGCGTTCGTCGGCATCGAAGTAGGCATAGACCTTGTCGGTGCTGACCAGCGAGGTGAGGTGGCTTTGCCCGGCGGTCACCAGGTTACCGGCGGTGACTTCGGCGCGGCTGACCCGGCCGTCGATGGGCGCGGTGACGCGGGTGAAACTCAGGTTGAGGCGGGCGTTATCCAGTTCCGCCTGGGTACCGGCGACCGCGGCCTGGGCTTCCTGGGCGGCGCTGGCGCGAGCATCGGCAAGTTCCGCCGAGATCGCGTTGCTCTTGCGCAGGCGCTCGCCACGGCGGGCTTCGCCCTGGGCGCGCGTCTGCGCCGCGCGGGCTTGCTGCAACTGGGCTTCTAGGCGTTTGACTTCGGCCTGGAACGGCCGCGGATCGATCTGGAACAGCAGGTCGCCTTTCTTCACCAGGCTGCCTTCGTCGAACGCTACCCGGTCGATAAAGCCGGAAACCCGCGGGCGAACATCGACCGACTCGGGCGCTTCCAGGCGGCCGGTGAACTCATCCCACTCGTTGATCGGTTGTTCTATCACTTCGGCGACGCTGACCTGGGCGGCCGGCATCTGCGCGGTGGCTTCCGGCGCTTTGCCGCAAGCGCTGAGGACCAGCATTGCTGCCAGCGCCAAGGGAAAGTGCCAGAGGGTTTTCTTCGACTGATCCATGTGAGATTCCGCCATAGGAAATTTGAGATGGGCGGAGTGTGCGGCGCCGGGCGAGCGGGAACGAATCGAACGACTCGAAGATGAGTATCACCGTTAGTGATGGTTTACAGGGTTGTATCGATAAAGACGGATGTGAACAGCGCGCATGTAGCCCGAATAAGCCTTGGCGCAATCCGGGAGCGGGGTGCCGGGCGTGGGAACGGTAGGTGACGCGGAGCGTCACGAGCGGCATCCCCACGCTGGAGCGTGGGGACGATCAGGCGGATGTGAACAACGCGCATGTAGCCCGAATAAGCCTTGGCGCAATCCGGGAGCGGGGTGCCGGGCTTGGGAATGGTAGGTGACGCCGAGCGTCACGAGCTGCGTCCCCACGCTGGAGCGTGGGGACGATCAGGCGGATGTGAACAAAGCGCATGTAACCCGAATAAGCCTTGGCGCAGCCCGGGGGCGCTGTGCCGGGCGTGGGAACGGTAGGTGACGCGGAGCGTCACGAGCTGCGTCCCCACGCTGGAGCGTGGGGACGATCAATCCGGCGCGCTTACAAACTATCCGGATCGCCACAGAACATCTGGATGCGCGAGCGCAGCCAGCGTTCGGCGGGGTCGTTGTCCTGGGCGCCGCGCCAGGCCATGTGCAATTCGAAGGTTTGCGTCTCCAGCGGCGGGTCCTCGGCGCGCAAACCTCCCGCGGCGGTCAGGGCGGCGGCGGTGTAATCAGGCACTGTGGCGATGATATTGGTACCGCTGAGCAGCGTGCTCAGACCGTTGAACTGCGGCACAGCGAGCACCACACGGCGGCTGCGCCCGAGCTTTTCCAAGGCCTCATCGATAAAGCCGCTGAGGTCGCCGGCGAACGACACCAGGGCATGCGGCCGCGCGCAATAATCGTCGAGGCTCAAGGGGCCGGGTACCGAGTCCGCACGCAGCAATTTTGCCCTGCTGCGCCGCAGCACCTTGCGCTTGGCGTTGGCCGGCAGCTCCTGGGTGTAACTGACGCCAACCGATATCTCGCCGGAGGCCAGCAATGCGGGCATCAACAGGTAATTGGTGCGGCGGATCACCAGCACCACGCCGGGCGCTTCGGCACGCAGGCGCTTGATCAGTGGCGGCAACAAGCCGAACTCGACATCGTCGGACAGGCCGATACGAAACACCGCATTGCTGGTCGCCGGATCGAAGTCGGCAGCGCGGCTGACCGCGGTGGAAATCGAATCCAGGGCCGGTGAGAGCAGGCCGGCGATCTCCTGGGCGCGAGCGGTGGGTTCCATGCTGCGCCCGGTGCGCACGAACAGGGGGTCGTCGAACAGGCTACGCAGGCGGGCGAGGGCGGCGCTGATCGCCGGTTGGCCGAGAAACAGCTTTTCCGCCGCACGGGTCACGCTGCGCTCGTGCATCAAAGTTTCGAAGACGATCAACAGGTTGAGGTCGACGCGGCGGAGGTCGTTACGGTTCATCCGGTGTCCATTCTGGAGTGGCTGCGCTTTTGCGCGCCCTTCAGGCTAATGCCGAATGCTACTGACAGGCAATATGCTGACATGAAACGTCATAAGCGCCTGAATCATCATCGACAGGCATGGTGAATATCACTTCGGTACTGTGGCAATGCTGACAAAGCCCGGATAAAGTCCGTGGCTATGAGAGGGCGGTGAAATGCAAATCAGTGCTTTCAACGTCCCGCACAGGGTCAACCAACGAGGTTCGTTATGTCCCGCATCATTCGTTTTCATCAGTTCGGCGAGGCCGACGTTCTCAAGATTGAAGACCGTCCGAGCCCAACGCCAGCAGCTGGAGAAGTACTGATAGGCGTGGAAGCCATTGGTGTCAGCTGGTACGACGTACTCTGGCGGCAAAACCTGGGCAATACGCCCGCACAACTACCCGCCGGCTTGGGCCATGAACTGGCCGGCACCGTGCTGGCGGTCGGCGAAGGCGTCGCCGATCTCGCCGTCGGCGATCGGGTCGCCAGCTTTCCCGGGCACACCGCCAACCGCTATCCGGCCTACGCCGAGCAAGTGGTGCTGCCGCGCCGCTCGCTTACCCGTTACGCGGAGTGTCTGACCCCGCAGCAGGCGTGCGTGCATTACCTGCCTTCGATGGTGGGCTGGTTCGGCTTCGTCGAACTGGCGCGTCTGCAACCCGGCGAAACCGTGCTGGTCACGGCCGCCAGCCGCTGTTGGGGCCCCTATATCGTGCAAATGGGCAAAGCCTTGGGCGCCCATGTGATAGCCGCCACCGAACATGGCGAAGACAGCGACTTTCTCAAACAATTGGGCGCCGACCAGATCATCCTCACCGAGGAGCAGGACCTGGTCAGCCGCGTCGCCAAACTCACCGACGGCCGCGGGGTGGACGTGGTGATGGACGCCCTCGGTGGCCCGCAGATGTGCCTGTTGGGCGACGCCCTGGCACCGCGCGGTCGGCTGATCCTGTTCGACCTGCAAGGCGGCAACGAAACGCCGTTTCCGGCCTGTGCCGCGTTCCAGAAGAACATTCAGTTCTTCGTGCACTGCATCGGTAACTTCACCGGCAAGGAAGAACTCGGCATCCCGCAGGACGAAGCCGCAGTGGCCAAAGCGCTGCAAGGCATCAACCAACTGACCGCCGACGGCTTGCTGCGGCCGCTGATCGACAGCGTATTCAGCTTCGACGACGTAGTGGCCGCGCACCGTTATATGGAAACCTGCCCGAGCCGCGGTCGGGTACTGTTGCAGGTGGAAAAGGCATAGCAGGGCGGCGGCCCTGCTAGCCTCGCACCGTTGCGATTTCGTAGGGTGGATGACGCTTCACCCATCCACCACCAGCTGCGACGGGGATGAAAAAAGCTTCAGCTACGCGCCCCGATCCATCGCTGCTCTCGATGGCCCGGATGAAACCCGCTCCCCGGATTGCATCCGGGCTACAGAATCTATCGATCCAGCCCATACTCCTCGGCCAATAGCGCGGCCACGGCGGCGCTTGAGTCGATGATTTTCAGGCGTTGCGCGGCCAGTTCCGGCGCCAGGCGGAATGGCGGCACGCTGTCGAATACTGCAATGGACTCCAGCAAGGGGCTGCCGAGCAGCTCGCCATCGGTAGTGAACAGACCATGCACCGCACCGGCGAGAATCCGCGTGGCGCCTGCGCCATGGCAGGCCTGGGCGGCGCGCAACAGGGTGTTGCCGGTGCTGATCAGGTCGTCGACGATGATCGCCGTCTTGCCCGCCACATCACCGATCAATACTGAATCGGTGACTATGTCGTCGCGCCTGTGCTTGGCCATATAGGCGCTCGCCACCGGCCGGCCGAGGCGTTGTTGCAGGGCATGGCGGAACTGTTCGGCGCGCTTGACTCCGCCGCTATCGGGGGAGACAGCTACGACTTCGTCCTCGGCTACCTGAGCGGCGAAATACTCGGCGAATAGCGTTGCGCCCGGCAGATTCTGGCTGGGGATGCGAAAGGCATTATCGAAAGCCGCGTCGTTATGCACCTCCAGCGTCAGCAGGAGATCGACGCCACAGGCTTCAAACATGGCCGCGACATAGCGGCTGATGATCGGGTCCTGGGGCTGGGTGCGCCGCTCCTTGCGGCCGTAGCAGAGGTAGGGTGCGACCACCTGCACCCTGCGGGCGCCAGCGTCTTTCAGGGCGCCACAGAAAAACAGCAGATGACAGAGCTTGTCGTTGCCGCTTTGTTGGTGATCGCCATACAGCGAGTGGAACACCACCGCTTCGCGACCAACCACCGGCTGCAACGGCCAACTCTTGTGCTCTCCATCCTCGTACAGACGCTCCTCATGTTCGGCCAGTTGGTAACCGAGCTGCTGAGCCACACGAGCGCCGTAGGCCTGACTGCCTCCCAGGGCGAATAGCAAGGGACGGGAGTTGCTCATGATGGTGACTCCTGTTGGACCAGCGACTAAGGCGTTGGACAGCCTGTCTGGATTGCGTGTCTCTCAGTTATATCGGCGCCGACGAGCTGTCGTTTGATGCACATCAACACAACCGCCTACTTCGAGGCGCATGGTGTCAATACTGTACGGCTTGTCCGCAGGCATTGCGCATGGAAAGCCGAATTCCTTCATCGATCGAGGAGGTATGCCATGAGTCAATTTCAACGCCTGTTGCTGGTCGCCGACCCGCAGTTGCATCACTCGACCGCGCTCCAACGCGCCGCCGCCTTGGCCCAGGCCTCGGGGGCCGCGCTGCATATCCTGAGCGTGCTCGAGCCACCTCCAGCCTTGCCGTTGCTGGACCATAGCGTTCGAGAGCTGACCCGCGAAGCTCGCTTGCAGGCATGCCAAGACTGGCTCAAGGATGAGGTCGAGCTGCTGCGCAGCAAAGGCCTGGAGGTGACCAGCGAAGTGCTCTGGAGCGACCAGCCGCTCAAGGAAATCCTCGTGCATGTGGCAGAAATGCCGGTCGACCTGCTGATCAAGGACCTGCAGCATGAACTGGCGCTCAAGCGTGCCTTTGTCACACCGCTGGACTGGCACCTGCTACGCGAATGCCCGGCTCCCGTGCATCTGGTCGGTGCCACTGGCAATCCGTTGCCGCGCAAGGTGGTCGCCAGCGTCGATCTGGCGCCCATAGCGGAAGAGGGCAAGGACCTGAACCAGCGCATTATTGAAATGGCCAATGGCCTGGCGCTGCAATGCGACGCCGAACTGCACCTGCTGCACGTCTGCGATCTGTCGCCGACCTTCCTAGCCGAAGCAGGCACAGCTACAGCGGTTTGCGTGGACATGATCGAGGAGTTGCGCCAGACCCAGGGAACATCCTTTACCGCCCTGGCGCAGCACTATGGCGTGCCGGCGGAGCGTAGACATTTCCTGGTGGGCTCGCCCATCCATGCGATTGCCGAGTTTGCCGCGAGCAATCAGGCCGATGTGCTGGTGATGGGCCGGGTGCAGCGCAAAGGCTTGGACAAACTGGTCGGCAGCACCACCGAGCACCTGCTCTATCGGGCGCCGTGCAGCATTCTGACGATTGCGCTTTAACCCATCGAAATGGCCGGGAGCCGTTTTCAGCGTCGCATAGCGACGGCCCGAAGGAATGGCCGCCATGGATGGCAGGTCATACAAGGGCTATGTATGGTGCCCCCATGTGTCCCGGCTGAACACTCAGCGCACCATACGACAAACGCCAGGACGCACACATAACCAGGACGTAGTCCTAAAAAGCTATGTACCAGTTATGTGTTGAGTCGTCCCGAACAGCTATATGGCATGGCGCATGGAGCGCGGTAATACGTAGGGTGGGTTAGGAGCGAGCCGAGATCAGGAAAGCCCCATCGACTCTCAACGCGCCGTAACCCACCATTGCGGTCTTCCGACAAACCGCAATAGTGGGTTACGCGGCGCTCGGATTGCGTGGAGCCTCCTATAACCAGCCCCTAGCGCCGCTAACCCACCCTCCAAAAGCGGCCTGCAACACGCTATTGGGACAGAGCCTAAAAAAGCCCCCGAATCTGTGGGCACGGGGGCTTGGAACAATTGCCGCGGTTTAACTGCCTTTCACCGGGATGACTTTTTCCGGTTTGATGGCTTCGGGCTTTTTCGGCAGGCTGATAGTCAGCAGGCCTTTGTTGTATTGAGCGGTGATCTGCTCGGAATCGATACGCGACTGTGACTGAGGTATTCTTGCTCTACATGCAGCTCTCGGCTCAAACTGTCGAGCAGCTGTTTTCTGAGATGAGGCATGCAACCGGCCAACTCCTCCAGTTCCGCCAGAGGAATGGTGCAAGCCAACGAGGTTTCCAGTGCCACCGAGTAACTGGGGAAAGTATCGTTACCAAAAGCATCCAAGCCGACCAGTTCGCCCGGCAGAACGAAGCCGGTGATCTGCTCCGTGCCGTCCTTATCCAACAGATAGGTTTTCAGCGCGCCCGAACGTAAGGCAAAGATATGTTGCATGGCATCGCCAGCACGAAACAGGTGGTCGCCTCTATGTAACGGGTAGTTGCGCTTGATGATGCCCTCCAATCGCGTGGTTTCCGCCTCATCCAGGTAAGCGGGAAGACAAAACCGATGGAGCGCACACTCATGACAGCCACTGGATGTTCTCAACGAGCCACGGGACGATGGCGTGTAACCAACAGACATAAAACCTCCCGCAACAGGCCGGTGTAACCTTACAAGCATAGTTCAGGTCCGAGTTAATGACTTGTCGCTGCCTGCACCGGAATGTGGCTCAGGCAGTAACACCAATGAACGTAGCGGTGGAAAATCTTCCGGGGTCAGGGTTTCTTTTTCCAGCAACAGGCGGGCGCCTTGTTCCAACTGTGGGCGCTTGCGCTGCAACAGGGCTTTGACCTGTTCGTAAGCCTCGTCGATCAATGCCTTGACGCACAGATCAACCTCCCGGGCGGTCTGCTCCGAGTAGTCCTTTTCGCGCAGGCTAATCGCATGATCGCCGAGGTAACTCGCACTTTGGCGCTCCAATACCGCTTGGCCGAGCTCGCTGCTCATGCCAAAGCGGGTGACGATCTGTCGGGCGATATCGGTGACCTTGGCCAGATCGTCCGCGGCGCCGGTGGATATTTCATCGAACACCAGGTCTTCGGCCGCGCGTCCGGCAAGCAATACTTGCATACGACTTTTCAGTTCGCGCAGGGTGATCAGGAAACGATCCTCGGTAGGGCGTTGCAAGGTATAGCCCAGGGCGCCGACCGAACGGGGAATGATCGACACCTTGTGTACCGGGTCCATGCCTGGCAGGCCAGCTGCGGCTAGGGCGTGGCCCATCTCGTGGTAAGCCACCACCTCGCGTTCGTGGGGCTGCAACAAGCGTCCGCGTCGCTCGCTGCCGATCACGATGCGCTCCACCGCCTCGGTGAAGTCGGCCATGCCCACCGAATCGGCGCCGCGGCGGGTGGCGACTATGGTCGCCTCGTTGATCAGGTTGGCCAGGTCGGCGCCGGAAAAGCCGGTGGTCATGCCGGCAATGCCCTCGATATCGAGGTCGGCATGGGCCTGAATGCGCTTCATATGCACCTTGAGAATGGCCACCCGACCACGCCTGTCCGGGCGATCGATGACGATCTGCCGGTCGAAACGACCGGCGCGGAGGAGGGCAGGGTCGAGTACCTCCGGGCGGTTGGTGGCGGCCAGCAGTACCACGCCTTCGCGGGTATCGAAACCGTCAAGTTCAGCCAGCAGTTGGTTGAGCGTCTGTTCCTTTTCGTCGTTGCCGCCGAACGACCCGGCACCGCGCATCTTTCCGAGTGCGTCCAGCTCGTCGATGAAAATGATGCAGGGCGCCGCCTTGCGTGCCTGCTCGAACAGGTCGCGCACCCGGGCGGCACCAACGCCAACGAACATCTCGACGAACTCGGAACCGGAAATCGAGAAAAACGGCACCCCGGCTTCACCGGCTACGGCCTTGGCCACCAGCGTCTTGCCGGTGCCGGGCGGGCCGACCAGCAGTATGCCTTTGGGAATGCGTGCGCCGAGCCGGCTGTACTTGGGTTGATCCTTGAGAAAGGACACCACCTCCAGTAACTCGGCCTTGGCCTCGTCGATACCCGCAACATCGTCGAAGGTCACCCCGGTGTCGCGCTGGACGAATATCTTCGCCTTGGATTTACCGACATTGACCATGCCGCCGAAGCCCTGTTTCTCGAAAAGGCGACGGAACAGGAATGACCAGAGGGCGAAGATCAATATAAAGGGCAGCAACCAGCTCAATAGACTGTTCAGTAGCCCATCGTCACGGGTGCCACTGAACGTCACGTCGGACTGTGCCAATGCCTCGGCCAGATCGGGCTCGACCCGGACGGTGCTGAATTGGTAGCGGTTGTTGATCGGGTCTTTGAGCTTGCCGGTGATCTGTTGCTGTTCGATGCGCAACTCGCTGAGTTTGTCCTGCTTGAGCAGGTGCATGAACTCGCTATAAGGAATCGGCTCGACCGCGTTGTGCTCAGCCCACCAGCCCTGAAACAGCAACAACAGGCTGAACGCGACTAAAAAGAACCAGATATTCCACTGCTGATGCTTTTCCATTCGGCCCATCCTTGCTCAGGGTGCTTGTTCAGGGTGTATAGACCCTCTTTTTTTACCTCACGGGCCGCCTGCCGGTATTGATACCGATCAAGCAGCGGACTATTCCACGAGCGAGCCGTCGAACCATGGAGTCGTCCAACCGTCGAGTTGTCGAACCGTCGAGTTGTCGAACCATGGAAAAGTGGCCAACGGCCGATAGCCATATAGACTCCAATGAAAGCGGTTAGGCTCCAGGGGTAGGCGTCATGAGCAGGCAACGCTCGGTTGGCCAATCCACGCTAAAGCTGTTGTGCCGGCTATATTTCCTGTTCGGCGTAATCGCTTTGGCGCCGGTACAAGCGGGCGAGGTGCTGATCGCGTCCGGGCATCCGAACTACCCACCGTTCTCGTGGCAGCACGGCGAGCAAATTACCGGTGTCGGTGTCGAATTGACCGAGATGATTTTCAACGACTTGGGCATCGAGGTCGTCTTCCCGGTGCGCGGCAATTGGAAGCGGGTACAGAACGGCGCCGCTAGCGGCAACATCGATGTAATCGTCGGAATCTATAAAACCCTCGACAGAACGCAATACCTGGCCTATCCCGAACGGTCTTATCTCGACGATATAAGTGTGGTCTGGGTGCGCAAGGGCAGGGCGTTCACCTTCGACAAGTGGGGCGATCTGATCGGCAAGCGCGGTACCGCGATGCTGGGCGAAAGCTATGGGAAGGACTTCGACGATTTCATCGTCAGGTACCTGCAGATGGATTGGGTGTCCACGCCGCTGCAAAACCTGAAAAAACTGGATAACGGTCGATCCGACTATTACCCATTCAGCCTGTATGGCGGGACACTGCAACTTAAACGCTATGGTTTCGATGACCGCATACAGCCTTTGCCGAATGCCATTTCGAAGCAGGGCGTATATATAGCAGTTTCAAAAAAATCAATGTATATCAAATACCTGGATAAAATTAACGCAGCAGTTCAACAGTTCGAAGCCGATGGAACCATCGATCGATTGACATATAAATACCTGCAACTGGCCGCCGAAGAGCGATGAACCACACCTAAAGCCCAAATTCTGGGTCAGGCAAGACGAATTTATGGGCAGCGGAACGACGACAGCAACGACCCGAAGCACCTTGCGACAAATCCCCACGGGCATCTGGATACTCGGTTTCGTCAGCATGCTGATGGATATCTCCTCGGAGATGATTCATAGCCTGTTGCCGTTGTTCATGGTCACCACCCTTGGCGCCAGCGCACTGGCGGTGGGCCTGGTGGAAGGCCTGGCAGAATCCACGGCGCTGATCGTCAAGGTATTTTCCGGAGCCCTCAGCGACTACCTCGGTAAGCGTAAAGGTTTAGCCGTGTGCGGCTATGCACTGGGCGCGCTGACCAAACCACTGTTCGCCTTGGCGTCGACGACCGGCATCGTGCTGACCGCGCGCATGCTGGATCGGGTCGGCAAAGGCCTGCGCGGCGCGCCACGCGATGCCCTGGTGGCAGACATCACGCCAGCGCACCTGCGTGGCGCGGCATTCGGCCTGCGTCAGTCGCTCGACACCGTTGGCGCATTTCTCGGCCCCTTGTTGGCCGTTGGCTTGATGCTGCTCTGGGCCAATGACTTTCGCGCGGTGTTCTGGGTGGCGGTAATTCCCGGGATGATCGCCGTCGCATTGCTGCTATTCGGATTACGCGAGCCCAAAACACAGCAGACGACCAGGCGCAGCAATCCGATCCGACGTGAGAACCTGAAACGTCTGAGCAGTGCTTACTGGTGGGTGGTGAGTATCGGCGCGGTGTTCACATTGGCACGGTTCAGCGAGGCATTTCTGGTACTGCGCGCGCAACAGAGCGGCATTCCGGTTGCGCTGGTACCGCTGGTGATGGTGGCGATGAACCTGGTCTATGCATTCTCGGCGTACCCATTCGGCAAGCTCTCCGACCGCATGAAGCACAGGACCTTGCTGACGCTCGGGCTGATCGTCCTGATCGCCGCCGACATGGTATTGGCGAGCAGCAACCACTGGGGGGTGGTACTAGCAGGCGTAGCACTCTGGGGAATCCACATGGGCATTACGCAAGGCCTGCTGGCGACCATGGTTGCCGACACCGCACCGGCCGACCTGCGCGGCACCGCCTATGGCTTCTTCAACCTGGTGAGCGGTTTGGCGATGCTGCTGGCAAGTGTAGTGGCCGGATTGCTATGGGACCGGCTCGGGGCATCGTTCACTTTTTACGCCGGCGCCGCGTTTTGCATCATCGCGCTTATCGGCCTGGCATGGCTGCCGAGCGGACGGGACAAAGCCCAGGAGGCTCGGGAATAGGTTGAACATAAGCGGCTGAATGCGAAGCGCCTTGCCGTACTCTGCCAAGGCTACACTTCGCATAATGTATATTATGTTAAACGACAGGCTATGTCATAGATGTTCATGAGCTACCTAAGCTGCTGATTCGACAAACCCGTCTCTGGCATCCACTCTTTCAACGGGCCATGTCCTTTGCGTTCATGGTGAACCATAGAATGAGGTGGCTGCCGATGAAGCTGATTCAGTGTCGTTTCTCGTCCGGTCAGCGCGTGCCTCTGCTTGTGCAGGATGGTCTAGCAACGCCATTGCCCAAGCTAGTCCCATTTATCTACGTCCAGCTCAAGCTCAGGCATCGTGCATACAACACTGCCGCAGCGCACCTGCGTGCGATCCAAGCTTTCTACACCTATGCCAAAAGCCGGGAGCTAGACATCGATGAGGCCATCTTGGCCTGCCACTTTGAAGCGATTCTGGCGCTACTGGACGGTTACGCCCTCTGGCTCCAAAGCGGCCGCCAGGCCGATAATCTGGTCGCACGAATCGGCACAGCTGCAATGGCAGCTTTTCCACAGATCGATCCGCGCACCCGTGACCAGCACCTGCGGCTGTTGAAGCAGTACCTGTCCTGGTCTGTCACCCGATACATCCCTCGCGCTCGTCAGAACTCAACCACTCTGGCTAACATTGAGGTGGCATTTGCAGATGTCGCCGACGTCATTGAACGACGCTTTGAGGGCCATATCATCAATGTTCGTCCCGACCACACTCGTTACCGCAGTCTGACAGATACCCAACTCCAGATCATCCGCACACTGATTCGCCCGGGCGCCGCGGAGAATCCATTTCCGGAACGGTTGCAGTTGCGCAATTGGCTAATGATTGAATTGTTGCTGGAGACCGGTATCCGTCGTGGAGAGCTTCTGAAGCTCTACACCACGGATATCAACCAAGGTTCTCAGCACGCCTATGTCACCATCAATGACCGCGAACATGACCCCGCCGACCCGCGTGCTGAAGAGCCTGCGCTGAAAACCCACGGACGAACCGTAGGTATTTCTGCACAGTTGTATGAGGTCTACGAGCACTACATCCAGAGCGAACGGCGCCCTCTACGTGACGGCAAGCCGATGAAATTGCGGTACCGCTATCTGTTCATCTCTGACAGAGGCCGCCCGCTGTCGATTCGCGCATTGTCTAACGTCCTCGATCGGCTGTTTCTGACCATTGAACTGGCGCATCCGGGGTTGTTGCCTACCCTTTCTGCGCATGACTTTCGCCACACCTTCGCCGACCGTTTCTTGGCTTACCTGGTCGAGCAGAGTGGGCACGACCTGGAGCGCGCCACGGACGAACTCCGGCGAGTCTGCGGTTGGGCTGAGACTTCGGCGATGCCACGTCGTTATGCAAGTCGTTATCTAGCCGAGTCGGCCAACCGCCATAACGCTCAACGTGCCTCGGCAGCGTGGGGCCGACTTGACAGTTAAGGAGGTTCGTCGTGACTAAATCAGCCGATCACGAACAGGCATCACCCTCCTCCTCTCCTCCAGCCTACGTGTTCAAGGGCCCGGCTCATGTTGCGATTCGAACTCGGACTAATGACCAACCAAGGTACGTCGATACTAGATTGAGCGTCTGGACGTGGTATGACGGCGGTATTGCAATGACAATTGATTGGACCTTACTCCAATTGAACTCAGAGCTCATCGAAATAGGCAAGGGCTTTATGGCCTACGCACTTGAAAAATACGCGCCTCGAACAGCGGCAATGTTCGCAGACTCCCTTCGCTTTTTATCTAATACAAATCTAGCGACTGGGTTTCCTTGGGAATCCACTGAGCTAACGTCAGTTCTTGAAGAATTAAAAAAATCTAGAAGAGCACTGGTAGGATTTCGAGGGTTTTATCGTTGGGCAAACGATAGAGGAATTAATGGATTCGACACAAGATCTTACTTAAAAGTCAAGAATGCAAGATCGGATCGGGTTGATCCGTATGCGAGAATTTTTCTCTCGCAGTCTAGCTTAGAGCTCAATGAAGAAATTCGGTTGCTAAAACGCATTGAACGAGATTTATCATTTTGCTCTTGGGAGGAGGTCCAGCTTAATGTGGCGCTTCACTTGGGTTTCGAACTAGCACCACGATCTATTCAATTTCATTCGCTTGACATTGCCGATTTTGAGTTAATTGAAAGTGCTGATCATGAGACCTACTATAGTCTATGGCTCCCCATGGCTAAAAAGATCGGCCAGCGTAGGCCTGAGCGACGCCCTCGCAAAATAACCAACCTCCTTGGGGCGAAAATCTCACGGCACATTTCAGAAATTCAACGCCGTTTTGGTAGCGGCTGCGAACCATTATTTGTCAGTCGTCGTGGAAGGCGCCTTTCGGTTAATGAAAATCGGTCAAGGCCTCAAACATGAGCTACGTGAAGCAGGGATAGAAAAGCCAAATCAGGTAACCATGTTGTTGCGTCATCACCTCGGACAAGGTTTGGCTGACCAGGGCACCCCAGTAGACATGATTGCCGAGCTACTCGGTCACAACAGTACAGTTGCGGCGCGTGCTTACATAACAGCAACGCCCAACATTGCTCGAATTAAAGAGAAAGCACTCGGCAAGAGTCCTTCCTATAAGCGCATCATGCGCAGCTTATTAACTGGGGAAATTGTTCACCGTCGGAACACAGTCTCAGAAAGAGCAGTTCGCGGTGTCATAGATACGCAATACATCGGGGATATAGGTGCTTGCGCCCTCCCTGTCCATACTCACTGTCCGTACAACCCTGTCTACGCCTGCTACACCTGCAAGAAGTTTCACCCCTTTGCTGACGGCCGCCATGAGCAGGTGAGAGAGGCGCTTCAACGAGAGGCCCAGCGGTTTATTGATATCGCAGAACAAGCCGGTGATCTCATTCACAACCGCCCCCTCGCCCAGCATCAGACAACCATTCTCGCGGTAAGCGCTACGATCGAGCGCTGCCGGCAACAAACTGAGGATGCTGCAGATGACGCTGTCTAGAGCAAATCAACGCCTCGAAGGTTTTGTTACACAGGAACAAGCGATTTTCCATTCGTTACCGATTTCAACACTGTGGGCGTCATCGTTATGGGGCGTCGGAGACTGGTTACCGCAACGGGGAAAGCAAAATACGCTCACCTTCGAGACGCACCGACAAGCACTCGAAACAACGGGCTATCCTTCTCCGGCGAAGGGCCCACTCCCCCTCGTGTTCCAAGATTTTAACAAGGCCCTGATTGTGTATTTACAGCGCACCCGGAGCCTGAAGTTTTCGATGGTGGCTGCATACAATATTGCTATACGGCGCCTGTACAACCCCTTATTTGAGCGCGGCGCATCTGATCCAACAGAGTTGACAAGAGGCGATTTTGATCGCGTCGTAGAGTTCCTCAGCCGAAGTGGTTACAAGAATCTGTACGACGCGATCTCTCATCTTCAAGTAGTAGCCGATACGATTGATAGCCTGCAATTAACCGAGATCGCCATCCACTTTGAGCACGATGCAAAACCAGAAAAGCATCGTCACGATTACATTTCACTGCATGATCCTGATCGTGATGTAAAACAGCGTAAATCTGACGAGAGGCTACCCTCTCGGGAGGCGATGGAGGCCTACGCCCTTTGCTCGAATAACCCACTTACTGACGGCGAAGAAATCTTGCTGCGAGTTATCGATTTACTGATCGCGACAGGCCAAAGGGGGAACGAGGTAGCGGTAATTCCTTTTGACTGTTGGGTCGAAAGGCCAATCAAAGGAGCAACAGGCGAGGTAGTTGTAGATGCAAATGGCAAGCGCCTGGTCGAATGCGGAATTAGGTACTTTGCGGAGAAGAATTTTCAATCTCGTGTTCATTGGTTTGCAAAAAGCGACATTCCTCTAGCCAAGCGTGCAGTCAAACGACTCAAGGTACTGACGCAGGAACAGCGAGAAGTCGCTAGATGGCAAGAAGCGAATCCGGGACGTCTGTGGGATTACTCGCCGCAGGAAGTTCTGACTGAAAATCAAGTTCTCGAATGGCTTGGATTTAGTGACGGGTCAAGCCCAGGTCGGAATCTCTATTTGTATCTTTCTAGAAATGGCGTTGACCCATTCGACGATGAAACAAAGCTTAAACGCACTGAAGCTAGGAGACGGAGGTACCTAGCCGGTGAGATTGAAAAGTTACTCATTCCTAAGTTGCGCGGTCATGAGGTGCTAACGGAGAATTTCGGTGGTATGCCTCGGACAGTGCTTACAACTAGCGAAACGCTTGCAATTGCGTTTGACGGACAATTTCGTTTAGGTGGCCGTGAGAGCAATGTGTTCCGTGCCGTACCGCGGCGAGTCCTGCTGGCTGACATCAACCGGGCTCTCGGTGCGGATCCGAAATTCTCGTCCATATTCTCGCGCCGTTCATTATTGGAGGCTGATGGGACGCCGATCAAGCTAACTAGCCATCAACCGCGCCACTGGCGAAATACTATTTACCATCTGACAGGCATGAGTAATGTTCAGCAGGCGTTGGCCCTGGGGCGAAAACGCCTCGACCAGAATATCTATTACCAACACACAAGCATTGAGGAAAATACAGCTGCCCATCAAGAGTTCTTGGCGTTTAATAGTCATCACGAGCGTATCGACTTTCTACATACGGGCATAAGAGATAGGCGTATTCAGGGCGCTTTGACCGACAGTTACCATGCGTTGCTGTCAGATAAAGGCACGATAACTGCAGAAGCATTCCTCACCGTACACGCCACGGCGCTACACATAACACCCTTCGGAGGTTGCATTCACGATTTCTCCCAGGCGCCCTGCCCTAAGCATCTTCAGTGCTGGAATGGCTGCTCGCATCTCCATCTGATGGGCACTCCATCGGAGCGGGCCAACCTTGAGAAACAAGCCGAGAATCTGACGAAGGCAATTACCATCATGCGCGATGCCGGCGCCGGAGAGGCAGGCAGCGATGTGTGGCTGGCAGACCAGGAAGACAAGCTCAACAATTTAAAATCCGTCCTTGCACGCGATACCAATGTAGGTGTGCAACGAGTGTTTCCAGATGGGCATCCTGTGACAGTTGCAGATACGGACAAACGACACAGTTCGGTTTCAGATGACTAGAGGCGACTATGGCGCGACGACAGACATTGAGGGGCGGCACTCTAGACGAGGCAATAGACGCCCTCCTCGCCCAGATGATTAGCTCAGGAGTGGAACTCGCTCCCATTTCCCGACCGGAGGTGCAGCGCCGGCTGGGCCTGACAAGCCGAGCTACGCTAGGAGGTGACCGTGGAAACAGAATCGAGTCTGCCCGAATCGCACAACTTAAGGAAAGCGGGAGAGATCCAGACCATGCCCGTCGGCGCAGAAGCCTTGAAGAGCGTATTGCAAGCCTTAAGACGGAAAATGCCGCCCTGGCGAGACAGCGAGACCAGCTTTTTGAAGCCCTTTCGGCAATAGCGCACAACTGCCTACTTAGCGGGCTGGATGTGGAGTCGATAATGGCGCCGCTGAGGAACACTCATAAATCTACTTAGCCAGTCTATCGACTACAGATTACGGTATGATCAGCTGAGCAGCCCTAGGACAAGCTTGCACAAGTTTCTAACGACTATACATTAGGGTATTGGTTCATCGGCTACCGTTCCACGCCCTACCGCTTTAGCCATCCAACCAGGCAGACCTTACTTAGCTGCCTCCACCGGCTGACCTGATTGTAGGGTCACAGCATGAAGCCCTCTGCGAGTTGCAGTAGCATCTCTTCAACCTGGCTTGTGCCTTGCTGACTATTCAGCATCTGCACTGGTGCCATGCCGCCGAATCGCACCTTGGGCTTTGAGAGCCAAAGCTTGGCTTTGTCGGACTCACCAAACACCGCATCGGCCATAGCGTGGATATGCGCGACGCGAAAGAAGCGATCACTCTCCTCAACTGTCAGGAGCTGATCGCGGTTGATGCGACTCTTTAGCGTTCGCGGTGGAATAATTTGATCACGTTCGAGCTGCGACACCGTTCCGTCTTCAGTCAACTGCACCAGTCGGGCTGCAGGAAAACCCTGTGTAATACAGTTGTGAATATCCATATCACTGGCTAAGACAGAAATATCTAGCAAGGTTTTAAGGCGTACACGGTACGCTGAGTATCCAGAGCCACGAAGACTTTCAGCTCGCATGGCGTATCTCCTGAAATCGCGATACCACATGTTGGGTGGCGGTCGCGGTTTGATGCAAGAAGATTGACATCTGCATCAATCAACCATAGTGTTTTACCTGTAGCCCTTGAGGCACTCGAGTTATTCCTCTAGAGGGATCTGCAAAGCCCGGTTAGTGACCGGGCCTTTGCCTTTCTGCTTTTCAGCTTCTACACATCCGCTAGTTGTAACCCCCCAAAAAAGCGCCATTCAGTGTCGATGCGTAAATAGCCTCTTTCCTACAAGCCGAAGTAGGTTCAAGAGCAACGTAACTCCTGCTCCACAGTACGCAAACGTTTTAGGTCCAAGAACGGATTTCCATATAGGAAGCTTGGCGCGATCCCTTCATTTTTCTTCGAGGGCCGTTCATGCTCATGGTCTGGAAAAAATGGTAAGTCAGGATGATCAGGTGCCGAATCGGCGCGATAGATCTCTTTGCTCGCGCCCGGTGAGTAAAGCATATACGCATAATCCATTAAGGTATTCAGACGCAGCAGCCAATGCCAGCCGCCTGGTAGAGATATACGTAGATGCCAGCCGCGTCGACGTTTTTCCGCGCTGCCGACAACCCCGCCCAGCGCCTCGGCGACCATAGCGTGTAACGATGCGATCAATTCATCGGGGATTGCGTCACTGCGTTCCACGTCCGGTAGGTTTAGCGAGATCGAAAAGAGAGTTTCCAGAAAGCGGGCAACGCTCGGGTATGACTGGGCAGCATTTAGGTGCCTTGCGCACAATGGCAATTGAATCAGCAGGCCATTGTCGACAGCACTGCTCAATGTGGTGCGGGCACTGGCAACGGCGGGTGACTTACATGCTAGGCAACTGCCCGTTCCGGAAAAAATCATCGATCGGGAGATTACAGTGTTTTCAAAGCGTCCTTCGGCTAATACTGTCGGCTCTGCCGTGGAACGCGTCATCCAAGCCTCCCAGGCGCTGAAGACAGCCGAGGCCGCTTGAGTATCGAGTTGCTCGTAAAAAGTTTCTAGTGTCGATAGCGAACACCAATCTGTGCCCCTGAGATCGTAGTCACTGTAGTGCTCCTCGCACCGGTAGCGATAGGTCCGCACACAACCGCAGTGCTCAGTCTGGGCAAATACCAGCACCGCCTCCTGTGTTTGACGGATCCAGAACTTCATGGGGGCCACTTCCACCAGAGTCTGCCAAGTAGAGGCCTGGTGCGTCACACACTCCAGCACGAACGGCAGTCGTCGGGCATAACCGTCGAAGTTCCTAAAAGCAAGGGATGAGACGAACAGATCTAGAATTTCTCCCGTGACAACTTCCTGCTGTAACTCCTCAAGCAACGAATCGACGTTGAATAACTGTGAGGCGTGAACATGTGGCACCGCTGTTTCCTTCTGCTGTGTATCTAATCCTGAAATAGGTTTACGGCTATTTCAGTCTCAAAAACGCTCACGATTGTCGGCGTAAGTTCATCGACTACTTGCATAATGCCCAAAGGCTACCCTCAATCTTTCTGTTTCAACTACATACGGATCCCCAGTAGCTAGGTGCGGGAAGCTTGGCCGTGGCACTATCACCACTGCTAGACCTATAGCACCATGCCTGTCTAAAAACCACGTTCGCAGCCACTATCATCGGCTTCAGATTGACAGGAACGGCCACATGGAAAATAGTGGCTAAGTGACACCCCAAGACCTGCTGGTCTCCCTTTAAGGCCGCAGGGACTGGCCTCGCCCTTTTTCTGCCTACTGGGATGTAATGATGCAGACTCAACTCAAGCCCCTTCCATCTGGATCTCGCTGGCTTCGATGGGAGCCCCATGTGCATGCTCCCGGCACGCTGTTCAATGACAATTTCAAAGGTGATTGGGACGGATACCTGAAGGCTCTTGAGAATTCATCTCCCCAGATCAGCGCGATCGCAGTAACTGATTACTACCTGCTCGACGCATATAGGCAACTGGTTGAGCACAAACAGTCAGGAAGACTGCCGAACTGCGAGCTCCTCTTCCCTAACGTGGAGATCCGCTTTGATGTTGGGACAGCGAAATCCTGGATCAACGCCCACTTGTTGGTGTGTCCAGATGAGCAAGATCACCTAGACGAGCTGGAGCGTTTTCTCGCCTCGCTGTCATTCAAGGCATTTGACGACGAGTTCAGATGCACGCCCAGTGATCTGAAGCGCCTAGGCAAAAAAGCCAAACCAGAGATAGTTGACGATCGTGCTGCATTGCGACATGGCGCAGAACGCTTCAAGGTCTCGTTTCAGGAGCTGAGGGACAAGTACAAGCACAGCCAGTGGGCGCAGGACAACCTGATTATCGCGGTGGCGGCCAAACAGAACGATGGTACCGCCGCATTGCAGGACGGCGCCGATGAGGTTCTACGGCAAGAGATCGAGCGCTTTGCTCACATCATTTTTGCTTCGAATCCCAATCAACGTGAGTTTTGGTTGGGGCGAAAGGGTTTGTCAGCAGCGAGCCTGGTGGAGCGCTACAACGGTTTGAAACCTTGCCTACACGGCAGCGATGCTCACCAAACTTCCAAGGCAGGGGCGCCGGACGAGAAGAGATACAGCTGGCTCAAAGGCAGTGCCACCTTCGATACGCTTCGACAAGCGTGTATCGACCCAGGTGGACGAGCCTTCATCGGAGAAGAGCCACCGCCTTATGGAAATGCCTCTGAAGTGATTGCCCAGGTCGACATTACCAACGCGTCATGGCTAACCACTCCCTCACTTGAACTCAATCCTGGTCTGATTGCCGTAATCGGCGCCAGGGGTTCAGGAAAAACAGCGCTAGCTGACATTTTGGCTGCGGGATGTGAAGCGCGAGGTAACGCTATTACTGGGCATTCATTTTTAGTAAGGGCGCGTGACCACCTCCATGGTGCTCAGGTGAATATCACCTGGCGCAACGGTGAGGCCCAATCCAGCCCGCTCAGTCAGACAACCGACGACGATTTTGTGTATCCCAGGGCCAGATACCTATCTCAACAGTTTGTGGAGGAGCTCTGTTCTGCTGATGGTATGACTGATGGCTTGCTAACCGAGGTTGAGCGGGTCATCTATGAGTCCCATTCCTCGACAGAGCGTGAGGGGGCAATCAACTTCAATGACTTGCGAGAGATCAAATCTGAGCGTCATCGCGAGTCCCGACGTCGGGAGGAAGAATCTCTGGGCAGCTTGTCAGAACGGATAAATATTGAGTTCGAGAAGCGCAGCCTGGTACCGCAACTGAAAGCACAGGTGCAAGAAAAGGACGCTCTGGTCACCAGGCTGACCGAAGACAGATGCAAACTCGTGGAAAAAGGTTCTGAGAGCAGGCTGGCGAGATTGCAGGTCCTGACCTCTGCCTCAGAAAAGATTGCCGGTTACGTCCGGCATTTTAGAGCTCAGGAGCAGCAAATTCTGCTGATGCAAGACGAGGTGGGTAACATCCGCCGCGTCGTAGCTCCCACTGATCTTCGTGAAATCCAGGCTCGCCATGCAGCGAGTGGCTTGGGGGTTCAAGAGTGGGCTGCCTTCTTTCGAGATTATAAAGGCGATGTCGACGCCATCTTGTCAGGCATGCTGCTCACAGCTCAAAGAAACAGAGATGGATGGCTTGGCGTAGCCCCGGCGAAGAAGGAAAACGTTGAACTCCCATACATTGACGATGGAGCCGACCTTGACCAATGCACGCTGGCTCAGTTGCAGGCAGAGATCGGACGCCTACAGCAACTCGTCAGCATTGATCAGGAAACCGCTAAGCGTTTCAAGGAGATATCAACCAAGATATCAACGGAATCTGAGCTTCTGCGCGCAAGCAAAGAGAAGCTCGCCGACCATGAGGGTGCAGCCGAGCGCCTTCAGAGCTTGATTAGCGAACGCAATGAGTCCTATAAACGCGTGTTCTCAGCCCTGATAGCTGAGGAGCACGTCCTGCAGGACTTGTATTCACCGATCAAGGAGCTCCTCGAGAGCGCTCAAGGCACGCTGAGCAAGTTGTCGTTTTCTGTCGCCCGTACGGTTGATATCGACGCTTGGTCTGAAGAGGGAGAATCGCTACTCAACCTTTCAAAAAAGGGCCCCTTCAGAGGGCGAGGTTCCTTACGCGAGAAGGTGATCGAGTCGCTGAACACCCCCTGGTTGCAGGGTGACGAAGATAGCGTGCTGGCAGCGCTGAAGGAGTTCATCAAAACGTATCAAGAGCAGCTCCTCGAGCACTCCCCTGTCGCGACATCCGATCTTGCCGAGTACCGACGATGGACTAAGCGGCTTGCCCAGTGGCTATACGGAACCGACCACATCTCCGTACGATACGCTGTCAATTACGATGGCATAGAGATTCAGAAACTGTCGCCTGGGACGCGAGGGATCGTGCTCTTATTGCTCTACCTTTCGCTCGATGGGAAGGACAGTCGACCGCTGATTATTGATCAACCTGAAGAGAACCTTGATCCCAAATCAATCTATAACGACCTTGTACCATTGTTCTTGGCTGCTAAGGCCACTCGGCAAGTCATCATGGTAACTCACAACGCCAATTTGGTAGTGAATACAGATGCCGATCAGATCATCATCGCCGAATGTGGGCCGCACTTACATGGTCAGTTACCGCCGATTACCTACCACTCGGGAGGATTGGAGGACAAATCGATTAGAGATCGTGTATGTGAAATCTTGGAGGGCGGAGAAATAGCGTTCAAGGAGCGTGCCCGCCGGCTGCGCGTTCGCCTCTCTCGCTAAATTCACCACTACCTGTTCAGTGGATTTTTGACCACCGGGCAGGTGGTGGCGGGAGGCTCGATCGCCTCGCAGCGATGTGCCGCCATTATTACAACAAGCGACAACAGGTTCAGACGAGTCATCCAGACTGTGTCCACACCATGAAGTCAAGTTCAGAGAACTCAGCTCCATGAAGGAACGCTTTACGCTCAGGATCAAGCAGTACCTCTTGAATAGAATCATCGATGAGGCGGCTGAACGACGACTCACGAAATATAACTTCTGGGAAAGACTCAAAGGCGACTGCGTCGAGGTGATGGGAATCGAGGTTTTGGAAAAACCTATCACACATCAAGAACAGCGGATTGCCCAAGCATTCAATGAACGGCGGCAGATCGCTTTCGACCTGGCCCATACGCTTTTGTTGATACGTTCAGTCAATGTCCCTACCGTCATTCCAGGCAACGGGCCTGGCGGTGACGCCCATATATGGATCAGCGTCTGCAAGACGACGAAAGTGGCCCGAGTTTATCGCCGCCTCCCAGCATTCCTGCAGCTTTGGCTGTTGGGGCTTGTACTGACCGGTCGCAAGTTTGCCTCCGCGCTCCAGCGCTTTAAGTGGCTGATGGGAGTCATCAGTTTCGCTGTGCTCTCAGTCAAAGTGTGGCACTCGGGTCTTATCGACAAGACATGGATTGGAATCAGCGCAGCAGCAGGCATTTTTTCAGTCTGGTTGCTTTCACTATGGAAATAACTACCCTGGGCGTGGGCAGATACTTCCAGAGCTGCGCGAGCTCTGGCTGGAGGCTGGAGGTCTGCCCCGCTAAGTCCCCGGAGTTCTACCCCCTGAGGCAGTGTGCTGCGTGACCTTGTCCAGCTCAGGAACTCGCTGAATACGATACTTTTTTTGGCGTATCGTTTTCCTGAGCACGCATGCTGGCCACTCGCCTCTTTGGTACAGAGATTTTACCATCTGATGCACGACCGAGCTCGGCGACGCCTGAGCAATGGATTGCTTGGAAGGAACTGAGATGACTACCCCATCGCGAGATGAAATCGTTAGAGCCTTTGCAGAAGGCAAATTGCTTGATCTGGTATTTAAGGATAACTGGCGGCACGATAGCGCGCCGTTTTCCCGAGCTTTGATCGATACTCATCAGTCAAAGGACGTCGATCTGCGTACCCTGCTCCCTCTGCCTGAGCCGACCTGCTTTTCGAACAACGAATTGCATCTGGGTATGGAGGTTCTCCTGCCGGTATTCGGCTCCATTGCAACTAGCTGTGGGGATTTGCTTGAGCTGATGGCTGGAGCAATCCCTCAAGATGACACCATGCTCAGCCATTCCCCGTACGCTGAGGTATTGAAGTGGTGCCAAGCTTCACCAGAGCGCCTCACTGAGCTTCTGCAGCTCATCAAATCAGGTGCCCCGCTTTCTCAACGATTCCATTGCGTCCAGGCATGCATCAGCGCCGGACTGAAGACGGATGTTGAGTTCTACTTGGGCCAGGCGATTGGGTTTCTCGACAACGGTGACGCCTCTCAGCGCGCCCAGGCAGCCAGAGCCCTCTGTAATTTGTCTGCTGAGGTAAGAGGCTCGAATTTTGGTCTGATCGAAACCATCCTCGCCGTAGTCGAGCGTGAGACCGAACCTACGGCGCGAGATGCGCTTCTCGCCTTGGCACTTGCATGGCAAAAGGATGCCCCGACAGAACTTGAACGATCAACGTACGAACTGATCAAGCGGTCCGCCACCCCTATTACTTTCACGGCAAAACAAACGATCGCTCGTGAACTACTGGGCAACTCAAACCCATACACCGCCCAAGTCCGTCACGATCTCCTTGCGCTTGTGGCGTCGGGTCAGCCAGAGAATGAAATCGTCCAGTTGCTGGACGTCGTCTTGGCTGGGTTCATCAGGAGAGGTGAGGTGTCGGATGCTCGGGAGGTGATCGAGAAGTTCATCCTCAGTGACCCCGGCGTCCCATTCACTCGTTTCGGTTCTGTGCTACATCAACTTGAGAGCGGGGACGACTCAGTCTTGGACGAGTGGGCGGTGACTTGGCTTCGGTCTGAGTCAGTGCGCTTATCTGCGGCGCTTAGACGAGGCCTGTTTGCAGCCGGTGAGGGTCGAGTGTTCACTTTCGATTTCCGCCTGGCGTTGGATGTGCCGGAAAGCGACTACTTGTTCATCGCACGCAAAGCGCTTGGAGTCTTTTTCTCTAAGCCCATTTTCATGGCCTCACTGATAGTCAGCATGATGCGCAACGCCACGGATGCGACCCTGGGGGCGCTGCAGAGTCTTCTGCTCGATCCTGTTCTGATCAACTATTCCGCTCTGCGATTAGATTATCTGGACGACATTGCGGCCAATGCCACCGACCCCGCTTCGCAGGCAGTCGAGCAAGTATTACAGGAGTTGCAGAAGTATCTGGAAGGCCTCGGCAACGCACACATCCGCGAGCTGCAGCCCTCGGAGCGTGAGCGACAGCTAGAGCATTATCGCCGTAATGAGGAAATGCAAAGTCAGATGGTAGAGGCCCACAAATCTTCAATCTTGGCGAGCTTGGCTAGTGAAAAAATACTGCTTTACGGCAATGGCATGGCCAGCTGGGTACCGGAGTGCCCACTGCCGCAGGGCGTGGACGAAGGGGAACCGGGGCCGATGCACCGTATTGAGCAATCGCTCGCCACTATTCAACACTCCTTTCAGTTACCACGACATTCGGTTTTAGAGCCCTCCACGCTGGAGCTCCAGATACTCAACTTTCTGTACGAGAAGCGATCGCAATGAAACTCGTCTTCCGTGAGTACCTGGCTTCGCTCCGCGAACGCAATGAGCTGGACGTCGTTTTGCCTGATCTGTTGAGCGAGCTTGGCTTCAACGTGATCTCGCGTCCATCGACGGGGCCACGTCAATTTGGCGTCGACGTTGCTGCAGTAAGCCCAGTGGTGGACGGAGAGCAAAAGCTTTACCTGTTCACAATCAAGCAGGGAGATTTGACCCGGGCTGAGTGGGATGCAGTACCACAAGGGGTACGAACTTCAATCAACGACATCATCGACGTCTACATTCCCAAGCGGATCTCTGCCCAGTACGAGTCATTGAAGATAGTCATATGCCTGTGCTTCGGGGGCAGTGTGAAAGAGGCTGTGAGGGACAACCTGACAGGCTTGATCAGCAGGCTTACTGATGACCGAATCGCCTTTGAGGAGTGGAATGGCGATTACATGGCGGGCTTGCTCGCTGACGGATTGCTCCAGCACCAGCACGTGAGCAAGACCTTGCAGTCGCGGTTCCAGAAGTCCATTGCGATGCTCGATGAACCTGATGTCTCAGTTCACCATTTCACCGCGTTGATTGAAGGACTCGTGAAGGCCGATAACTTGGACGCTTCCCAGCGGCTCGCCACCCTGCGGCAAATGTATATCTGTCTCTCAGTGCTGTTCGTTTGGGCACGCACGCAGGAGAACCTCGAAGCCCCCTACCGAGCCAGTGAGCTGGTCATCCTACGCGCATGGGAGCTGGTCAAAGGTGACATCGAGGCTGCATCGATCGGACACACGCATATTGGGCTGATTTTCAGTGAGCTGCTGGATCTGCACTCCAAGATCTGGGCGGAACTATTGGAAGTTAAAATCCTGCCGCTGACGGCCAAGCGAGATGCACTAGCCAGCTCCGTGAACTCTCACAGTGCTGTGGACATCAACCTCAAGCTATTTGAGATCCTGGGTCGTATCGCGATCAGGGGGCTGTGGGTTCTCTGGCCTCACTTGGATACTGATGGGCTACGAGTGCTTGAAGCCTCCAATGTACCGGAGGAAGCGTCCAGCCTCGCGCAGCACATCGTCGAACTCATCAATAATAATCGGGCGCTGTTCTCGCCTATAGCCGACGAGCAAGTCATCGAGATCAGTTGCGCTTTGATGTTCCTGTCGATGATGAGTCACTGGCGCAGCCAGGCGCAGGAATACTGCGGTGAGCTTCTGAACTATTACCACTTCAACTTCACCAAGCACCATCGGTATCCAACCATCCACAGCAGCTACCAGGAGCTGATAAGGCATCCCCAGGCCAGGACTGAAGAGTATCGGGTGCAGCATACAAAGGGCAGCGCTCTCATTCCGATCATGCTGCTTTGGGCCACCTTGGGTGGCGAAACGGAGGCTAGCGAACACTTCGCTCGATTCGTACGAAGCGAAATGAAACATTGCAATCACCAGCTCTGGATGCCCGGGCCTGACACTGAGGCTGTTCTGTATCGTGGTGATCCCTCGCACGGCTTAGCGCTGTGTGACATACCCATCACAGCTGACGGAGCTGCAGCCAGAAATATTCTGGGGAGGGAATGTTCTGAGGAGGGGCACTACACTGACCTGTCTACTGTACGCCTAGGCCATTGGCCGGTCTTTGTGATGGCCTGCCGTCATAGCCGGCTTCCACTGCCGCCGCAGCTTTGGTTCCCACTGATAATGAGGGAAGAGCCTGCTCAAAGCCCTGTTGCAGATACCTGGCAACCTACCGTAGGCACTCTCCAGGCTCACTCGGTGTACTGGTTTTCGCGCCGGGCCAGCGCAGACCTGAGATCAGACTGGGACAAAACGATTCACTTCGTTTCATTGCCAAAATGGGAAAGCGCTATCTCGGAGTAACATCCCCCCTTCGTGATCCAGTCCGATGCGCCGATGCAGCCCACCAAAAACTGGCGATGCAGAGCGTAGACTGATATCACTGCGCCATACCAAAACAGCTTAGTGCCGCGAATTTTCGTACCATTTGCCCGCCGCGCGTAAGCGCCAATTATCAGTCATGTTAACCAATTAGGAAACAGAGTGGCAGCTCGTAATCGATACGTACGATTTCTCGAAAAACAGGGCTCCAGCGCTAACGTGATGCAGCCTGGAAAGCCCACTGGCAGTTCCTCAAGGCTTGAGAAATCGCTGTCGTGTACAGGGATTGTCGCAAACGTATCCCAAGTGCTCATGTTGGTGGTCGTTGTTTATGGGTACATCTATACCGTCCGCCCAGTCTTCCAGAAGGAGCTTGTCTCCGAAGATCTAGCTCGCCTGCAGATCGAGCAACGGAAACTTCAACAGCAGATGGATAAGCAGACCGAAACCTTGGCTGCGGGGGAAGCAAGAAACAAAGAATTGGCCGATCAGCGATCTGCCATCGAAGCTCAAGTCGCGACGCTTAACCAGAAGGTCGTAGATGCTGAGAAGTCGGCGCTCGATGCGACGCGTCGAGCCGGTAAGGCAATTGCCGAGGCCAAAACGGCTGAGTCTGCCCTCTCCGCGCTTCAAACTCAGCACTATGGACTGAAGCTACAGAGCCTACTGGGCGATCTGGCATTGCCCAGCAGCGTCGTTCAGCTCCTGAATAGGTCGCGTAGCATCTACACCCTGAAAGTCTTCGAAGAAGCAGAAGCAAACTCCATAGCACAAAAACTGAAGTCCTTGGAGCTGCAACCGGTCGATCTGGCAAAGACCACGCTATCCCAACTGAAGGCTGAGGCCACCAAGCAAGCCCGGGCTCCCAGCGCCGCCGTGGATGCGTTACTGGCGCGAAACTACCAAGAAGGCTTGGCGAAACATGCCGATGAGCTGATATGCCCTACACCGGCATATGCCGACTGGCAGTCAGCATTTCAGTCGGCCATGCAGGCCAGCGAAGGCAACATCAAGAATTGCGTCAGCGAATACTGGGCTGAGCGGACGACCCAGGAAAATTGGACACCATCGGACGTCCGCAGCCTTCAGAAATCCGATTTTTGGAAGGAGCAGGAGCGGTTCTACCGAGTATCTTGCGAAGTGAGCTATAGCTATATCTTGAATACCGCCTTCCAAGATGCTTGGGAGAAAGCTGATGAGCCCTGCGATGAGCGCCGAATGCTCGTCAATGAAATCGTTATGGGCGCCCCCATTGAATCCAAGTTGAAACCTATGACGGTGGCTGCACCGCCAACCACTCAAGACATCACTCAACTGTTCCAAAATCGAAATAGGAAGCAGGCTGAGGTCGAGCTTTAAGTCCTGTTCCGGTCTGCACTCGGGCGCGGTCCCTCATCCACTGAATTGGGACCTTCAGAGGTTGGGGCCGCGAAGCTAAGGCGGGTGGGGCAACTGGCTCTATGAACATAAATCGATGAACAATCAAGTTAATTTCTAGAGTGCTGAGTGAGCAATTTCGAGGCCCGTGAGCTTCTTATGAACATATGACATCGCCCACTTGTTAAATCAGATGCCATGTTATAAATGTTCATGAGAGTCCTAGGCTTACTTGTGATCAGGTGAATTCTGAGTCGCCACGGATTTCTCAGACACTTAGAATGCCCAACCTTCCCGTTCAAAGCGCACCTTGAGCAAACGCGGCTAGGTGCGCTCACACCGCGATAGCCGACTCTATTGCCGACCGTACCTCCAGGAACCTTTGCTCAGTGTCTGCCATGCCGACCAACGTCGCTTACACAAAACGTTTCAACGCTGTACTGGCTTACATCGACGCCAATCTCGAAGGTGACCTGTCCGTGAAGGCGTTGAGCAATGTGGCGAACTTTTCGGCGTTTCACTTCCATCGACAATTCACCGCGTTCGTGGGCGTGCCTGTTTCACGTTATGTGCAACTGATGCGGCTACGACGCGCGGCACATCGTCTGGCCGCCTTTGCGGATCACTCGGTACTGGATGCCGCACTCGGTGCAGGCTTCGAAAGTCCCGAGGCATTTTGTAGGGCGTTCAGGCGGTCGGTCGGTATGACGCCGAGTGCGTTCAGGAAGGAACCCAACTGGCAGGTCTGGAATACGGTGTTCGCAATCCCTCACTTTTCCAGGAGCATTATCATGCAAGTACGAATCGTTGAATTCCCCGAAGTCAGGGTCGCAGCGCTTGAGCACTGCGGGCCAGCCGGACTCGTCAATGAGAGCGTATGCAAGTTCATCGAGTGGCGTATGCAGAGCGGCCAATCGCCGGTGGCATCAAGTCGTACCTTTGGCATTCCTTACGGCAACCCCGATACAACACTGCCGCAAGCTTTCCGTTTCGCAATCTGCGGCGAGATTCACGAGTCCGTGGTGCCGAATGACTTCGGTGTGGGCGAGATCGTCATTCCTGGCGGCCGCTGCGTCGTAGTACGACACGTGGGTTCGCCCGATTACATCGGCGAAACGATCTATCCCATCTACCGCGACTGGCTGCCTGCTAGCGGAGAAGAGCTTCGTGACCAGCCGCTGTTCTTCGATTACCTGAGTGTTTATCCCGAGACACCGCAGGATCAATGGCAAACTGATGTGTATGTTCCGTTGAAATAGCGCAGGAGCCGACGTTGACGAATGTCGGCTCTTTGTCGAAAGCAATCACGTAAGCGGGTGTCCTGCTCCGCGACGATATAGCCGATCCAAAGCCAGCGTTCGAACAGAAATAGACGTACGGGATCATCGTACGCTCGGCGAAGCGCTGGGGATCATCACATAGCTGCTCGACCCAAGCCCCGGAGGCCATCAGGGTATCGGGCAATAAAATTGCCCGTTTGATCACTGCTCCGATGGCCAGGCGGCTTCGGCGGTGAGCAACCATTGGGCGGCCCGCTTGCGTGCAGCCGGCAGGCTCCAGAGCACACCCACGGCTTGCAGCCAGAGGCCCTTGCTGGTCAAGGATTGGGCCTATTTCAGCGTCTCAACGCGCACGCTAAAACATTCCATCTGACCTGACCCCGTCCAGGTCGCGCGTTCGGTTTCCCGATCACTGCCCCCCCCATAAATTCGCTTTGACGAACGAAGCGGCCGCTTGTCATATTCGGCAATTGCTATTTATTACTTTAATTTCAATAAGTTGAATGCCCTGCCGGCAGCCGAACGGGCTGGCACGCTCCCTGCTCTACCTCACTGTAGGAACGCCACGCGCCTTCCTCGCCGAACGAGTACGCATCGCTCTCGGCCGGCCAGTCCTATAACAACAAAAGTGAGGATCAGCATGACCAAGAGCGCCAGTTTCCATGCCATTGCTATCGACGTGACCTCTACCCTGCCCTGCACTTCGGCCCTGGTTGCGCAACTCGCCGGAACTTAGCGCTGATATTTTTGATATGGATATCTATAAATTTAACTTTCCGAATTGGTAGTTATTTTTAAGTCTATTTTGACCGAAAGGATATATATGCCGCATGCAGATACAGCAATCATCGGAATGTCGTGTCGTTTTCCGGGGGCGGATAACTATCAAGAATATTGGGACAATTTAGTCGTCAAGGAAAATTCAGTGCGGGAAACGCCATTATCCCGATGGGATTGGCGTAATCAACACACGGCAAAGGAATCAATCGCGCAGGGCTATTCCCGCTGGGCAGGGTTCATAGATAACCCGGAATATTTTGATACTGCTTTATTTGGCATATCTCCGCGTGAAGCGGAGTGCATGGACCCCCAGCAGCGCCTCATGCTGGAACAGGCATGGCATTGCATTCAGGATGCAGGTATAGATCCGCGTACTTTGGTCGGCAAGAATGTTGGCGTTTTCGTTGCCGCTGGTAGCTACGACTATAAAGAGCTCCAGGAACGCTATTCCGATTCGCCAGAAGGTCATGAGGCGACCGGCGTTCATAACAGCGTGATTGCAAATAGGCTTTCCTATTTCTTTAATTTTCACGGCCCCAGTGTAGTGGTTGATACCGCCTGCTCAAGTTCGCTGGTTGCCATACAACAGGCTGTTTCCGCTATTCAGCTTGGTCAATGTAAGTCCGCGCTGGTGGGCGGCGTTGGTTTGTTGCTCACCCCCACTACCTTTGTGCGATTTGGCAAAATGGGCATGCTCTCGCCCTCGGGAAAATGCTCTGCCTTTGACAGTGACGCCAATGGCTATGTGCGTGGTGAGGGTGCTGGCGTGGTCATGCTCAAACCTCTCGCTCAAGCACAGGCGGATGGGGATCGCATTTGGGGAGTGATCAAAGGTGTCGCCATCAATCATGGCGGCAAGGTTCGGTCGCTGACGTCGCCTAGTGCATGGGCGCAGGCCAAAGCAATTGTCGATGCCGTGCAGCAGGCCAATATCCCGGCTCACTCCATTAATTTCATTGAAACGCACGGCACGGGAACCCCGCTGGGTGATCCTATTGAAATCCATGCTTTAACGCGTGCTTTCAATCAGCTGCAGCAGAATGCCAATACGAAGCATTTTTGCGGACTGGGAGCGGTCAAGGCCAATATCGGGCATCTGGAATGCGCAGCAGGAATGGCCGGGTTAATAAAAGTGCTGCTGGCCCTGAAATATAAAACACTACCAGGCCACGCTGCTTTTAAAACAGTCAACCCACGAATCAAGCTAGAAGACTCACCCTTTCATATAGTCGAAAGTACACGGCCATGGCATGCCGTGCTCGACAGTAAGGGAAACCCATTTCCGCTGCGTGCGGGAATAAGCTCTTTCGGCTTCGGTGGTGTAAATGGGCACTTGATTGTCGAACAGCCCCCGGGCTTCGAGCCTTGTATTGCCACAGAAATAAAAGCTGCTGCGGCCCCCGCGCTGCTGACTATTTCAGCGGCCAGCGCTAAGTCCTTACAGCAGCTAGCCATTGACTACGCAATGAAACTGGCAGAGTTTCCCCAGCGGCTTAATGAACTGTGTGCAGCGGCCAATCAATCGCAGCCCGGCTTGATTTATCGCAAGTCAATTCTAGCCAATGACGCCACAGAGATGTCGTCAAAACTTTATAACCTTCAAAAGGACAATGGCTGTCGTCAAATTCGGGCTGATTCAAAAATCGCTTTTGTTTTCAGTGGCCAAGGCTCTCAGTACCCAGGTATGGGAGCAGACCTCTATACACGGAATTCTACGTTTCGGACTTCACTGGACGAATGCGACAGGCTGCTGCGCCCTTTGTTAAATAGATCGACCATTAGTCTAATGTTTGACGAGGACAGTTCAGACATTAACTTAACTCAATATACCCAGCCTGCCCTGTTTGCATTTGAATATGCGTTGGCGAAGATGTGGCAGTCCTTGGGGATACAGCCTGATTTCATTATTGGTCATAGTATTGGTGAGCTGACGGGGGCTTGCATAGCTGGTGTTTTTTCACTTGAAGACGCCATCCATATCGTGGCCAAGCGTGGCCAGCTCATCGGCGGCATCAGCGCGCCAGGAAAAATGGTGGCTATATTCGCGCCAGAAACTGAAGTCAGGCAAATTTTACAATCGATCAGCTCGCCGGTAGATATAGCGGTACTCAATTCGCCAAATAGCACAGTTATTTCAGGTGAAACCACGGCAATGGATGTTGCCGTCGCCATGTTCGAGCAGCGAGGAATAGAGTTTAGACCTTTAGATGTATCCCAGGGATTTCACTCCGCGTTGATGGAGCCGGTTCTGGAGGAGTTTCATCAAGCGTTCAAATGCGTGAAATTTTCCACGCCGAATATAAAGTTGATATCCAACCTCACAGGCAACGTAGAAAGCCAAGCGTTCTGTTCTGCGGATTACTGGGTGAGTCATGTGCGTAATACTGTTCAATACCAAGCGAGTATTACAACACTAGTCAAACAGGGTGTTACGCATTTGCTGGAAATTGGCCCTTCATCGATGATGATCAACCTCGCCAAACAAATCCTGGATGATCAGAACCATGACGCAACGTTGATTGCCAGCATAAAGCCCGGCGAAACCTCTCGTCGGTCATTGCTCACGGCTACCGGCCAGCTCTTCGAGGCCGGATACGATCCTGCTTTTACTGCGCTAACCGGTAGCATAAACCCAGCTGCGGTGCAGCTTCCGTTTTATCCATTTGATCATCGTGCCTATTGGGTATCGGTTAATAAACCTTCGCTGAAAAACCTGCCCCGAACACTTGCCGCAGGAATGCCGGGTAGAAGAATAGATGTGGCGGCGCAAGACTTCGTCTGTTTCGAAGCCAACCCTATGCAAGACTTTGGCGCTTACCTTGCCGACCATAGGATAAACGGTCACAGCCTCATGCCCGCGGCGGCATATCTCAGCTGCGCGAGCGCAGCGCTGGGCGCTGCTGATATGACGGTTGAGCCTTTTAGACTGTCCGATATACAGTTTCACTTGCCGTTATCGCTGGAAAGCACACAGCTACGGTTACAAACGATGCTGATGCGTCAAAACGTAAACGACCTGAACTGGAATATAAATATCGCAGGGCGTTCGATGGGGGAAGAAGAGTGGCAAATATTTGCCACGGCAAAATATGCTGCAGGCAGCCAGGCAAAACTCACTGAAAACTTGTACATGAACTCACTGGAAGATTTTAAATTTATCCCCAGTGTTTCCCAGCATGACTTTTACCGGCAATGCCTGAATAAAGGCCTGACCTATGGGGCGGGCTTTCAAGTCGTTACGCATGTAATGGCATCGAGCGGAAAGATTTATGGCCGCTTGCACCTTCCTGAGTCTTGTAAAGCATTGCCAGAAAATTGCCTTGCCATCCACCCTTCCCTGCTTGACGGCTCACTACAGCTAGTAACGCAGCTTGCAGAAACAATCGATGGAGCAATACCGCTTCCTGTGAGTGTAAGCCAATACACTTTATATCGTTCGGCCGATAAAGATCTTCTTGCTGTTGCAAGGCTGTCAGAGACGGAAGCTAACTGTGCTGATATTTGGTTATATACCCCGGACGGCGAGCCAGTAGGAAATATACAAGGACTGAAATTCTGCTGGATCAATGCGGCGCAGATCGTTCCGCCGATCGTAACGAAAGCCCAAGATGTCGAGCCGGCAAATTTAGGCAAAAACACCAAGCCAACCTCAATTGCACACAGCGCCAGCCAAACTACTTCAGTTTTGCCATCGATGGATCAATTGCGAAATCTACACGCCGAGGAGACGCATGATCTTTTGGTAACCAGTCTTGGTGTCCTTATAGCAAACGCCATGCGAACCAATGAACAACAACTACTCAGCGATAAAAGTTCTTTCGTTGATTTGCAGTTCACCTCATTAGGTATCGACTCGCTGACCACTGTCGATTTACGCAAACAAATCAGGGATTGGCTAGGTGTCGACGTGCCTGCTGCCTTGCTCCTTGGCGGCGCCTCGGTCGGAGAAGTCATTGAACTGTTAAAGCAGCAGATCTTGCTCCAGCGATTAGCGCATTCGACTGACGAAAATCTTTCTGCAAGTGAGCGTCATAGCGAAGATGAAGAGGTATTTGTGCTATGACTTTAACTCAGCTATTACAATTACTGGATCACTATTCAATTACCTTGAGTTGTGATGGCGGCAACCTAAAAATATCGGCGCCAAAAGGCGCGCTGACCGCTGAAATTAAACAAGCACTCTCTGCTCATAAGCAGACATTGCTTGGCTGGCTACGTCAGAACGACGATGCCGTAGAGGATGCGTGGCCCACATGCCTTCCTGATCTGGAAAATCGCTATAAGCCTTACCCGCTATCGGATCTTCAGCGTGGTTTTTTTATGGCGGCGGACGCCTTCATGGAATTCCATGTGAGGCCGCATTATTACATTGAAAAAAATATCCCGGCACTGAACGTCGCTACTTATGAGGCGGCCTGGAACAAAGCCCTTAAGCGCCACGCGGGAGAAATTGTTGTTGTAACCGATGATGGCAATTTACAGATTCTTGAAAACCCCTCGCCTTTGCGTTGTGAAATTATCGACTTGCGTAAGTGTTCAGCCGCAGATGTAGTTAGTTCGCTTGAACAGACCCGCATGAATATGCAACGCGCGGAATTACCGTTGGACCGTTGGCCTTGGGTGGATTTGCGAATATCGCTTTGGCACGATGAAACGGGATTACAGGGGCGTGTGCACTATAACCATAACAATTTCTTTTCCGATGGCGGTGGTACTACACGGCTTCTGAAAGAAATTGATGCTTATTACCGGGATCCGACGCTGGCGCTACCGCCATTAACGCTCAGTGTTCGAGATGCCGTCCTGACCCTTGAACAGCTGGCCGAATGTTCTGCTGGTAAAGCGGATCGCGATTACTGGGAAAAGCGTCTGCCACTCCTACCTGGGGCTCCGGAGTTGCCCGTACGTCAGGGGCTGGAAAGACGCAGCCGATCCCGACTGCAACGCCGCGAGATGTTCCTGCCGCCTGAGCTCTGGCGGCAATTCAAGGAAAACGCGCGACAACAGGGCCTGACGCCGTCAGCCGCGATCTTCGCAGCCTACGCGCAAGTGATCGGTGCCTGGAGCAACCAGCGCCATTTTGTACTCAGCAATATGGTGACTCGTCGCCTGCCTATTCACCCCGAAATCTTTGACATCCTCGGCAATTTTGCCTCCCTGTATCCGCTCGAGATCAATCTGCGAGACGGCGAGGACTTTGTTACACAGGCGCGAAATATTCAGCAGCAGGTGACTCGCGATACCCAGCATTTGCGCTGGGGCGGCATGCGGGTAATGCAATCGCTCAATCAACAGCAAGGTGGATTTGGGCGAGCGCCTATACCCTTCGTTATCGGTAGCGGCTTGTTTATGGAGGGTTTTGAGCGGCCAGATTTCAGCTGCCTCGAAACTTCGCAAGTCATGCTCGACCATCAGTTTTGGGAGTTGGCTGATGGTCGTTATTACTACGTATGGGACTTGCTGGAAGAGTTTTTCCCGAACGGGATGATCAGCGATATGCTCGCCGCCTACCACAGCTTGTTGGAAAGGCTGGCCGCGTCTCCTGCCGCCTGGTCAAACCAGGCTCATCAGCTATTGCCTGCTCGTCACTTGCAGGAGCGTGAAGCGGTAATCCCGGAAGCCGCGCCTTTAAGCACATGTTGTTTGCACCATTTACTGGACATTGCAGCCGCACACAATCCGCCTGGAAGTGCTGCAACCAGTGGCTGCGAACAAATCGACTACCAAGCTTTGGCCTCAGCAAGCGATGAGTTGGCCTTGCGTTTAATCGAGCAAGGGGTCAAGCAAGGTGACCGGGTGGCGATAGTTGCACGGCGTGGCTGCGCCCTGCTCACGGCTGTCTACGCCGTTTTAAAGGCCGGGGCGGCTTATATACCGATAGACCCCGGGTTGCCTCAAGCAAGGCAAGACTTTTATCTCGCCAACAGCCGGGCGCGGCTCGCGCTGCTAGAGAACTGCTACAGCGGAAAGTTTACTGACAGTTCGATCCAAACCATGGAAATCGTGATTAGCCGGTCTGGACAGCTTCGGTCTGGCCCAGTGTCTACCGCATCAATCACAACCGCCTTCGCCTATCTCATTTATACCTCAGGCTCAACTGGCCAGCCCAAAGGGGTAATGATCGATCATCGGGGAGCGGTAAACACGATTCTCGATATTAATAAGCGTTTTTCTGTTGGCTCCAACGATAAGCTTTTCGGTGTGTCTTCATTCGGATTCGATCTTTCCGTGTATGACATCTTCGGCGCGGCAGCCGCCGGTGCCTGCTTGGTCTATCCGAACTCCGAGCACTCCCTCAACCCATCCCATTGGCTCGATGTGCTGCTGGCTGAGGGGATTACCATCTGGAACTCTGCACCTCCCTTGGCCAGCCTAATGGTAGAAGCTGCAGAGTTTCGTGGCGCTCAGCTGCCGCAACTGCGCCTGGTGATGCTCAGCGGCGACTGGATTCCTTTGGATTTGCCAGACCGTATTCGCGCGGTTGCCCCAAACGCCAAAATAGTAAGCCTGGGCGGCGCGACTGAAGCCTCTATATGGTCAATTATTTACGAAATTGGCGAAATAAAACCTGAGTGGCCCAGTATTCCCTATGGCTTTCCGATGCGGAACCAGTCCTGGTTCATTTTGGATGCATGGGGAAGACCGGCGCCGGAATGGGTTGCCGGTGACCTGTATATCGGCGGTGTTGGGCTGGCCCTCGGATACTGGGACGATGAGGAAAAAACAGCGCATAGTTTTGTTGCTCATCCAGCGACTGGCGAGCGGATCTATCGTACCGGCGACGTGGGACGTTATTTACCAGGCGGCGTGATCGAATTTTTAGGCCGCCGTGATACCCAGGTAAAAATCCAGGGCCATCGGATCGAACTGGGAGAGATTGAAAGCCAGCTTAGTAATCAACCCGGTGTCAGTAACGCGTTAGTCACCGTGCAACATAATTCCCAAGGCGGCCAAGCACAACTTGCAGCGTATCTGGTTGCCTCGGAAAATATGCAGCTCGATTACTCAGCAATACGCGCTGCACTGGCATCGCGCTTGCCGGATTATATGGTTCCGTGCCTCTTTATGGCGCTGACGCAGTTACCTCTTAGTGCGAATGGGAAAATTTATCGCAAGGCATTACCGCCCATTCTGGACTATCAAACAAACACCAGCGCTAGATCGAGTCGAGCTCCACAAGGTCACACTGAGGAAGTTCTGGCAAGTATTTGGTGCCAAGTCCTGAATGTGGAAAAAATATCCGCTACGGATAATTTCTTTGAATTGGGCGGTCAATCCTTTGAAGCAGTTTGGATCGTCGGACTAATTCGAGAAGCATTCGGCTTGGCTTTATCCATCGGCGATATCTGGCAGTATCAGGATCTGGAAAGCCTCGCTCGAATTATCACCAGCCGTGAACGAAATTGCGAATTCGATCCCTTGGTAACTATCGACAGCAACGGTTCAGGCGCAGCGTGTTTCATGGTGCATCCGGCGGGCGGAAATGTACTGTGCTATAGCGAGTTCGGGCAACGCTTGAGCCGCCCGGTATTTGCCTTCCAAGCCCCCGGTGTTGATGGCCGACAAATGCCGCCGGACTCGATCGCGGCTTTCGCCTCGACCTATGTCAAGAGGATCAATCAACTGCAGCCGAGCGGAAAGATATTGCTCGGCGGTTGGTCTTCGGGTGGCTTAATCGCGTATGAAATGGCTTCGCAACTATCCGCTCAAGGTCGGATATTGGAAGGGTTGATTATCCTCGATAGCCCACCACCTACCGTTCATGCAGTGGTGAATGAAGAGGAGTTATTCAACTGGTTTTTGAGCGATCTCAATCTAGATACCCAGACGGTTAACGCGCTGCAGGGTCGGATCGCCAATATCGCTGACGAAAACCTTCGTTTGCAATTGATCCAAGCGGCCCTTGCCGAGCAGGGCCATTCGCTCGGTGCCGATCTCGGCCAACTGAGCATCATTTACGGCGTATTCAAAAATATCGTTAACGCCAGCAGGCGCTATCAGGCAGTGCCGGTTGCTATCGACTTGCTGCACTTGCGTGCAGCGAATGGCCGGGTATCCGAGTTTGCTCTGCATCCTGACTCCGGTTCTGCCGACTGGGGCTGGTCGCATATCTGCTCGGGGCAAGTCACCGGCGAATACATAGATGCCAGTCATTACACCCTTCTATCAGCACCCGCATTGAACCAGGTGATCGATCAGATTGAACGCTGGCTTGCTCGTCCCGTAATGGACACTCACGCCCAGATCACTGAATCCGTGGTGTAAAAGTTGCGGAGCATGGAAGCTGGTTGAAGTTGATAATTTCAAATCAGTTGTCTGTTAGCAGTTAATCCAATCATGAATAAGGAAGCGTAATGAACAACCACCATAATTCAACTGGATACATTGTTGCTCAGGGATGGATCTTGATGTTTCTGGTTCTGGTATGCATCTTTTTGACGGAGTTTGCGACAAGTGTCATTCAGGATGACCTTTCCGTATTTAAAAGCAGAGAAGGTGAAAATGGGCTGAAAGTCATGGTGTTACTGATGTTGCTGCATGCCTTCGTTCCCATGCTCGTCTGTGCATTGAATGCATCGTGGTTTCGATGGATGGTAGTTGGTATTACCGGCGTCCTTGCCGGGGTCATGTTGGTTCATGAAGTCGTTCATCTGGTCACCGGCACCAAACCGTTTGGAATATTTCATTTGCTTGATTTTGCCCATCACGGTCTTGGGATATGGGTGACGTTTATCGCGATACGCTGGGCGAAAGAAACGCAGCCGGTATGGGCCCTGGCATGAGCAACTGATGAATACAAACGATAACTGGGCGCCGCCGGTTTGCCTCTCTTGCTTCAGCACGCAAAAGAGCCAGTGTCGTGAGTTTTTTGAGGGAATCATGGACGTCCGCAATTTGAATTCCGAATTCAACACCTGCGAAAACAGACACTACAGGAAAGCATATGAATCATTTGCTGGCTGAACTGCATCAACTGGGCGTCAAGCTCAGGCTCGAAGGCGATGAACTGCGCGTCAACGCCCCGCACGGGGTGCTGACCGACGAGCTGCGACAGATGCTGCGGCGACATAAGGAAGACATCCTGAGTCTGCTGCGCTCCAGGAGTGAACCGGAAAATCCGCTGCCGCAACTGGTACCCGACCTGGCCAGACGGGCTGAGCCGTTTCCGCTGACCGACCTGCAGCATGCCTACTGGCTCGGCCGCGACAGTGCCATGGAAATGGGCAGCGTCGCCACCCACCTGTACCTCGAACTCGACTGTACGGCCTTGGATGTCGAGCGTCTCAACGATGCGTTGTGCCGCATGATTGACCGTCATGACATGTTGCGTGCGGTTGTCGGCGGCGACGGTATGCAGCGCATCTTGCCGATGGTGCCGCGTTATTGCATTGCGACCACGGACGTGTCCGAGGCAACTTCCGAGGACGCGGAACGGGCAGTCCTTTGCGTGCGCGACGCACTCTCCCACCAGGTGTTGAAAGCGGACCAATGGCCGCTATTCGAGGTGCGCGCGACGCTGCTGCCGGCCGAGCGTGTTCGCCTGCATGTCAGCCTGGACCTGCTGATCCTCGATGCCTGGAGCATCTTCCTGTTTTTTAAGGAATGGCATGCCCTTTACGACGATCCTGAAAGCACCTGGTCGGCGCTCGACATCTCCTTTCGCGACTATGTATTGACCGAACAGCAGACCCGCAACACGCAAGCGCACAAACGTGCGCACGCGTACTGGATGAAACGGCTGGAAACCTTGCCGGCTGCGCCCGAGTTGCCGCTGCGTTCCGACCTGTCCGGGCGCAAGTCACCCCATTTCAGTCGCCGTGAGGCGCGCCTGGAAAAGGCGCACTGGGAAAAGCTGCGCGCCAGTGCGCGAGCCAAGGGCCTGACGCCATCCGGCCTGCTCCTGAGCTGCTATGCGGAAGTACTCGCACGCTGGAGTTCGACACCGCATTTCACCCTCAACGTGACGGTATCGAATCGCCTGCCGCTGCATGAGCAGGTGAACAACCTGCTCGGCGATTTCACATCGCTGCTCATGCAGGAAGTCGACCTGCGCGATAGCCACTCGACTTTCCTGGAGCGCGCGCGGCGCCTGCAACAGCAGTTCATGAGCGATATGGACCATCGTGAAGTCAGCGGCGTCACCGTGATGCGCGAGTGGTCCAAGCGTCACGGCATTGCCTTGCAGGCTGCGATGCCGGTGGTCTTTTCCAGCGGTTTGATCTGGAGCGGCGACGAGGAGCCGGGCGACCTCGAGCAGTTCGGCAAAAAGGTCTACAGCATCAGCCAGACTTCGCAGGTCTGGCTCGACCATCATGTGATGGAGCTCAACGGCGACCTTGTCCTCATCTGGGATGCCGCCGATGCGGTCTTCGAGGATGGCGTGCTGGATGCCATGTTCGACACCTACCGCACGCTGATCGAGCGCCTGGCCAGCGACGAGACGTTGTGGGACAGCCGCGACATCCTGGCTCTGCCCGCCGACATGCAGCAGCGCCGCAACGCCGCCAACGCCACGCATGCGGAACTGCCGCGGCAGCGCCTGCACGCGGGCTTCGTCGAACAGGCGCAGAAGAATCCGCAGGCAATCGCCATCCTGTCGCCGGAGCGCAACCTGACCTATGGCGAACTGCTCGCGGAAAGCGCGGCCGTCGCCGATTGGCTGGCCCAATCCGGCGTGCGTCCGGGCCAACCGGTAGCGGTTGTGATGCGCAAAGGATGGGAGCAGATAGTCGCGGTATTCGGCACGCTGCTGGCGGGTGGCGCCTACATGCCGATCGATGCGGACCTGCCGGCGAAACGCCAGCTGGAGCTGTTGCGCATCGGCGAAGTCGAGCATGTCCTTACGCAACCGGATTCCGGGCGCGAGGAACTCAACACCGACGAATGGAATATTCATGCAGTCCGGGCCGGTGTCGCGAGCGCCTACGGTCCGTTGCATGCCCGCTCTCTGGAGCCGCCGCTCGACGAGCTGGCGTATGTCATTTTCACCTCGGGAACGACCGGCGTACCCAAGGGCGTGATGATCGACCATCGCGGTGCGCTCAACACGATCCAGCATATCAACCGCCTGTACAGTGTCGGCGCACAGGACCGCGTGCTGGCCGTCTCGTCACTGAGCTTCGACCTTTCGGTGTATGACATCTTCGGCCTGCTCGCCGCGGGCGGCGCGCTGGTGTTGCCCGACGCTCGCAAGGGGCATGATCCGATCCACTGGCGCGACTTGATCGTGCAGCACCAGGTCACGCTGTGGAACTCCGCTCCGCAACTCATGCGCATGCTGATGGATAGCTTCTTGCCGGGCGAAGAAGAAGCCGCGCCGCTACGCACCGTGCTCATGAGTGGTGATTTCATCCCGCTCGACTTGCCCGAGCGCATCCACCGGCGTTACACCCAGGCCGAAGTCGTCAGCTTGGGCGGCGCGACGGAAGCGTCGATCTGGTCGATCTACCATCCGGTACGGGAAGTCTCCCCGGAATGGACCAGCATCCCCTATGGCAAGGCGTTGCCGAACCAGAGCGTCTGGGTGTACGACCAGGCGTTCAGGGCTTGCCCGGACCATGTGAAGGGGCGCATCTACATCGGCGGTATCGGCCTGGCCATCGGCTACTGGCGCGATGCCGAGAAGACCGCCGCGCGTTTCGTTACCCACCCGCAAACTGGAGAGTGCCTGTACGACACCGGCGATCTCGGCCGCTATGCAGCGGACGGCAATGTCGTGATCCTTGGCCGCGACGATGGCCAGATCAAGATCCGCGGCCACCGCGTCGAACTGGGCGAGATCGAAGCAGTGCTGCGCTGGCACCCGGCCATTCGGCAGGCGTTGCTCGTCCCTATCGGTGAATCGACCGAACGCCGCCAGCTCGTCGCCTACATCGAGTTCGCTCCCGAGTGCGTAGAACCACCCCAGATTCCCGAGCTACGTCAGCATCTGAGCGAGCATCTACCTGACTACATGGTGCCGCGCCATGTGGTGGTGATGGAGCGCATTCCGGTTTCCCCGAATGGCAAGGTGGACCTGCGGGCGTTACCGCCCGTGGTCGAGGAGCCCGCCGCCTTATTGGGCGTATCGCCCCGCACCCCCACCGAGCACGCCATTCTCGATGCCTGGTCGCGGGTCTTCGTCGACACGGAGATTGGCGTCACCGACAACTTCTTCGAGCTGGGCGGCGACTCGGTGATGGCCACGCAACTCATGCGCGAGCTCAACACTGTTTTTCCCGTGGTGCTGGAGATGCACGAGCTCTTCGAGAATCTCACGATCGAATCACTGGCGACGCTGTATGAGCAGAGGATTGCCGCCTACAGCGACGGCGCCCAGCCGGATTCCGACAGTTTGGGCGCAGCCGAGTGGGCCTTGGCCGATCCTGCCGCAGTGCAGGCCGATGTTCAGCGCCTGGTGGCAGAGTTCGATGCGCTGCAGTTCGATGGCCAGAGCGAAATGCCGCGCGCCAAACCGCGTGCGGTGTTGGTAACAGGCGCTACCGGTTGGGTTGGCTGCCACGCGGTCGCGGAACTGCTGGAGCAGACACACGCCAAGGTCTACTGCCTGGTACGCGCGAACGATAAGTATCATGCGCGTGAGCGTGTGCTCGAGCAGCTGGGCCAATGCGGCATCACCCTCGATGCAGCTCAATTGGCCCGCATCGAGGCAGTGTGCGGGGATCTCGCAGCGCCGGCGTTGGGGCTGGATAGCGTCGAGTGGCAACGACTGGCTGCATCGGTCGATGCGATCCACCACTTCGGCGCATCGTTGAATGTGATGATCGACTACGACACCCATAGCCGCACCAACGTGCATTCGCTCGGCTGGATCGTTCGTCTGGCGAATGAACATCACCTGAAGCCGGTGTATGCCATTTCGCCGATGACGATATGCCGGCGCCATCTCGACGGTCAGCTGGTCGTCTTCCAGGAGGAGCGTGGCCAGGATCATCCACACGGTCTGTTGACCAACTATGCGCAATCGAAATGGGCCGCAGAGCAGGTGCTGCTGGCAGCCGCAGCGCGTGGGCTGCCGGTGCGCATCTATCGCAGCTCGCACGCCTTGCCTTCGGCGCGCACGAGCATGCACAAACCGAACGATACCTATAACACCGTCCTCAAGGTGGCTTGCCGGGTCGGTGTGGTGCCCGATTGGCCCGACTCCCGGCTGCCCGGTCTACCCGTGGATATGCTGTGCCGGCTGATCGTCGAAGACGCGTTGGGCCAAGAGGACGACGGCTGGATCGTGCATATCGAGAACCGCGACCCGCTGAATTTCAAGGATTTGCTGAGCGTGCTGCTGGAGGGGCGGCATGGCGACTCCGTAGAACCGCCGCTGGTAACTCTCGACGAGTGGAAGGCGCGCTGTGTACAGCACGTCGACGGTTTATCGCCGCGCGAGGAAGCGCTGATCAAGTTGCTGTTCAGCCACAGGTCCGTGGGCATGGCGGTGGATAACATTTTCAGCAAGCACGCGTTTCACACGCACTACCTTGAAGGCCACGGCTATGCACCAAGACTGGCCCAGCTCACACCGCCGCACTACTGGCGCGCTGTCCGCCTCAATGCGGGCTGGTGAGCCATGCGAACTCCGGGAGCTAACCATATGAATCAAAGCAATGCGAACAGAAAGGCCCTTCTGATTTCCTGCGTGGCCTTTTTCATCCAGGGCAGTTGGGCGGTTTACGCGAACCATGAATTCGGCTGGGGAAAAAGTCTGCCGGCCGGACTGGTTCAAGGTCTGTGCAGCTTTGCCATGACTTACCTCAGTACGATGCTGATCGAATACATCCTCTACGTCGCCAGTGCGGCAGCGAGGTCCCTGCGCTTCGCAGCCGCGTCAGCCTCGACCATCCTGTTCATCGCTGCCGTCCAGAGTTTTGCGCACTGGCTGGCCGGCACACCCCAGATCATCAAAACGATTCTTCCCGCAGTGCTGATCGGTGGCATTTACTGCATCGTCTACACCCTGGGCCGGGTGTTTCTAGGCCGTCAGCGTGACGGACAAGCGGTTGCGCTGGAGATCGCGCCATGACGCCTCATACCGACTTGGCTGCCGAACACTTCGACGTCATCGTCGTCGGCGCGGGTGCTGCCGGCGCGGTTGTCGCCAGCCGTTTGAGTGAGGGTGGCCAGCGCAAGATATTGCTGGTGGAAGCCGGCCCGCAGGAGCCCGCATCGGAGGCGGCGAGGCTGGCGGTACGCGACGCGAATTTTCCGGCGGTAAGGCCTGGGCTGAACTGGAAAATCAATACCTATATCAAAGGCGATGGAGCGAGGGCCGGCACCTGGGACTATGAGGCCGGAAAACTGCTTGGCGGGTCTTCTGCCGTCAACACGGTGCAGGCGTTGAGGGGGATGCCGCACGACTACGACGAATGGGCAGAAACGTGCGGCCCTGGTTGGTCCTGGTCGCAGGTCTTGCCTTTTTTTCGGGCACTCGAAGATGATCCGATCGCGCCTGATGGTTTACACGGAAGGGGCGGACCTGTGCCTATCCGGCGTGAGAAAAAGGAAAACCTGACACCATTGCAGGCAGCAATGGTGGATGCCTGTGTCGCTCATGGCTTCCCTGAAACCGCCGACCACAACCATCCGGATTTGCCAGGAATCGGCATGATTCCAAAGAATGTCAACGATGGCGTGCGCATGTCGTCAGCCATGACCTATCTCGCCTCGGCACGCGCACGGGAAAATCTGTCCATTTTGACCGATGCGCATGCGTGCCGGCTCATCTGGGATGGTGCCTCGCGCTGCAAAGGCGTCGAGGTTGCAGCGCAGGGGCGGCAGTACCAAATCCATGCGGACAGGATCGTGCTCTGCGCCGGCGTGATCAACACACCGGCGTTGCTTATGCGCTCCGGCATTGGCGACCCCGCAATCCTTGAGCCTCTCGGTATCAAGGTGATGGGACCGTTAACCGGCGTTGGCAAAAACCTGATGGACCATCCCAGTGTCGGTATCTGGGGAGTACCAAAACCTGGCGTATGCATGGCGCAGGAGCCGCTGCACGAGACATTGTTGCGTTGCTCATCCCGCGCATCCTCTTATGCCAACGATATCCACATTCGCATGATGGCCGGCGACTTCGACACAGCGTTCGCGGCACGCGCGTCGACCGCTGGGCTGTCGCATGTCGCCGGTTTAAGCGTCTGCCTGGCCAAATCCCGGTCACGCGGTTACGTCCATATCCTTTCAGCCGACCCTTACGCAGCACCGAAGGTGGTGCTCAATCATCTTTCTGACCAGGGGGATATTCCGCCCCTCATGAATGGCGTCCGTCTGGCATGGGAACTGCTGAAAAAACCACAACTGCAGTCCTTGTTCGAACGTATGTTGGGCTGGACCGAGGGGATGTTTTCATCCGACGTCGTTCTGGAGCGCGCGATCATGGCTTACGTGCGTCCGACCGCCCATCTATGCGGCTCGGCGCAGATGGGTAAATCTCCCGATGCCGGCGCGGTGGTGGACCCGCAAGGGCAAGTTTTTGGCGTCGACAATCTTTGGCTCGCCGACGCCTCAGTCATGCCGAGCACTCCCAGTGCATCGCCGCATCTCGCCACCATTATGCTGGCGGAAAAAATGGCGGCTGGTTTCCAGCAGTGGAATTGACGATACAAACTCGGGGGCAGATGCAGGGAAAATGCCTTCGCTATTTCCAGCAACCACATAACCCACGTTTACGGCTGCTATGTTTTTCCTGGGCGGGCGGTGGCGCCAATTATTTCCGCAAGCTCGTTGGACGAATAGCCCCCGATATCGAGCTGATAGGCGTGCAATTGCCCGGTCGGGAAGAACGTTTTCAGGAAACGCGACTAACGCGTATGGAGCATATCGTTACTCACGTGAGCCGTGAGTTACAGCCATTGACTGCTCTTCCGCTAGTGTTATTCGGCCACAGTATGGGAGCCCTAGTCGCTTACGAAGTGGCGCAAGCATTATATGGCGAGCCATTGAGGTCTTTGGTCGGGCTGATAGTTTCAGGGTCCAATGCACCTCACGTCAGGTCCTGCCATACGCGCTGTGCCCATGACGCCAGTGAGCAGGAAATAATCTCGAATATAACTGCTCTGGGCGGAACACCGCCCGCCTTACTTGATGATCCAGACCTGATGCGAAGCCTTCTTCCTATCATCAGGGCCGACTATGCGGTGCTGGAAACCTACCGCGCCCATCCTCCGTTACCGTTACTTGATTGCCCTTTGATCGCCTGCGCCGGCGATGCGGATCATTGTGTTTCCCGAACGGGAATTGAAGCCTGGAGCCAGTACGCAGGCTCCGCCTTTAACCCGCATTGGTTTGAGGGGGATCACTTTTATCTCACTGAGCGCCATCACCCTTGGATAGAGCAGCTCAATCGATGGCTACAGCAGGAAGCCCCTATCGAAGTTTGGCGGTTGTAGCCGCTGAGTCACCCGTAAGGATTCTGGCATGTTCGACTACGATGAAATTGTTATTGGCGCCGGTTCATCCGGCGCGGTTGTTGCCGCCCGACTCAGTGAAGATGGATCGCGCCGGGTATTACTCGTAGAAGCGGGGCCGGATTGTTTCAGCTCAACACCACCAAGGGAATTGACCACGACCCATGAAGCCGTGCTCAGTGGTTATAACTGGGATTTCAAAGCCTATGTCCGCGAGGCGAACCTGATAGCAAGCATGAAAGACGCGGCAGGTGTGTTCGGTTCCTCATCCCTGGCCAGTAAAATGGCTATGGCCAGAACAGCATTGCAGACAGGGCTCGGCAGAGAGTCTGGATTAACCCGCTTTAATTATCCTCTGGGCCGTTTGGTTGGTGGCTCTTCGGCAATCAACGGCGCCCTTGCCTTACCTCCGGATAGCAGGGATATGGACGCGTGGGTAGCGCAAGGGAACCCCGATTGGGACTGGCATCAGGTAAAACCCTACCTGGAAAAAGTCATTGCAGCGGCAACCGGTAGTATCAAGCTGCATACGCCGCCACAGTCTCTACTGCACAAGGTTCAGAGCAGCTTTAGCGCTGCCTGCCAGCAACTCGATTTCAAGGCGATCGATTTGAACCATCACCCTGATGGCTTACGCCAGCAAGGGGTGGGAATAATCCCGCGAAATATTGCCAATGGCCTTCGTCAGTCCACGGCGCTGACCTATTTAGCATCGGCACCTGTGCGAAAAAATTTCCGTTTAATGGCCGACACGCTGGTTAATCGAATCAATATTGAAAACAACAAGGCAACTGGAATTGAAATAATCGCGAATGGCCGCTCTCAGAAGATAACGGCGAAGCGTGTCACCCTCTGTGCAGGCGCGATTCAATCGCCTTGTATATTGATGCGCTCCGGCATAGGTGATCCTCTGACGCTGGCGAAAGTCGGTATAAGCCCAACTATTGCGCTGCCAGGCGTGGGAATGAACCTGACGGATCATACCTCGCTAGGGTTCTGGATGGTGCCACAGCCCGGGCTCTGTCAGGCCGGCGAAGATGTTCATCAGACCCTGCTGCGCTGCTCTTCATCCGGGCAACAGAGTGCCGATGTCGACCTGCAGATTTATGCCATCAACTCTATGCAGACCCGACATTTGCCGGAGTTAAAACTGGCGCTGGGGACAGATATTGCAATGTCCCTTACTTTGCTCCTGACAACGCCTGAGTCGAGAGGAAGGGTGCAAATTCTCAGTGCCAATCCACAACAACACCCTGATATTTTTTTGAATGTTGCGACATCCAGAAGTGATCTGGACAGGCTAAAAACCGGAGCGCGCTTGATATGGAAAATCGCCCATGAGACGGAATTCAACCGTCATATCTCACGTATCTTTGCCTGGAACCAACGCATAATTGATTCTGACGCACTACTCGAGGAGAGCATCAGGACCTTCGCCCGGGGATCATGGCACGCAACAGGGACGCTGAAAATGGGGCCGGAAAGTGACGCTCTGGCCGTTGTAGATCAGCAAGGACAAGTATATGGATGCGAAAACCTCCACGTCGCCGATGCATCCGTAATGCCCGCTATTACTGCAAACCCTACCAATATCGCGACCATGATGATCGCTGAAAAAATAAGCGCCCATCTACTCGGCGATGCAAGTGCGGGTCAGCTGCACCCGCCTGTAGAGGAAGAGTTTATTTTCTAAGGATGGTCTGAAATGCGTCAGGCATGAGAAAGGCATCCAGGCTTGCCTTCGATGCAACGTTTCTGGCTGCCGATAAACGGCCATGCAGCTATTAGATTGAATCGAGATAAACCGTCCGGCGTCTTGGATCAAGCGCGACTGAAGCCGCCACGGGCGCATCGACACTGCCTGCTGCCCGCCCTCTACGAACCCCGTCAAAAAGCCCATGACAGAGCCATCTATGGCAAAAAAAACATGCTTGGTGCCAGCATATTTACTCTGTAATGGCATTTTGATTTGCATGCCTGGCGACCTTAAATCCCTGCGGTTGCAGTCCGAAATCCTTGTGCTAGGTTTTCGAAGTCAGACCTTACGGCCCGTATGGGCATCGGGTATCAGCAGTCCCGCGTAAAGGCCGAGCTGTGCAAGGAAAGGACAGCAGCCCCCTCCGCTTCTTTGCAGTATCTCGCCCACACGCTCGTCCTCCCCGATCGTTCGCAGTCATATAGACCGCATCGCCAGCAGCTGTGCACTGAGTAGTTTCGTGTCCGGTTTCCGCGCTCGTCGAGCCGTGGCCGTCCATTGACGCTTATCGAGGAGTCATGCCCATGCCGTCAGTCTTGAGTTATCCCGGCGTATACATCGAGGAAGTACCCAGCGGAGTGCGCACCATCACCGGCGTCGCCACCTCCATCACCGCCTTCGTCGGTCGTGCACTGCGCGGGCCGGTGAACCAGCCGGTGCGCGTGCAGAGTTTCGCCGAGTATTCGCGGTTGTTTGGCGACCTCTGGCAACCGAGCACCATGGGTTATGCGGTCAATCAGTTCTTCCAGCACGGCGGCAGCGATGCCTTGATCGTGCGGGTATTCAACGGCGACGTGGCGGCCACTTCGGCGACGCTGTCGCTGGATACCGCCGGCGGTGCCCTGCTGCTCGAAGCCGCCAGCCCCGGCACCTGGGGCAGCCGCTTGCGCGCGACGGTCGACCACCAGACCCGCGATACCGCCGACACCCTGCTGTTCAACCTGCTGATCGATGAGCTGGATCGTCCCGGCGGGACCACCTCGGTCGCCTCGGAGACCTTCCGCAACGTTTCGGTCGACCCGCTCAGCCCGCGCTTCGTCAATACCGTGCTCAACGAGCAGTCGGCGCTGGTCAATGTACGCTCGTCCGCGCCGGCCACCGAGAGCCCAACCGACGGTACCGTGACCGTGGCCAACCCGGACGGCACCGCCACTGCGGACGGCACCCTGGGCGGTGACGGTAGCGACCTGACCGACGCGCAGATCACCGGTAACCAGGCCGCGCGCACCGGCATCTTCGCCCTCGAAGGCGCCGACCTGTTCAATCTGCTGTGCATCCCTCCCCTAACCCGCACAGTCGATCTGGCCAACGCCACCTGGGCCGCGGCGGCGAGCTACTGCCAGAACCGTCGGGCGATGCTGATCGTCGATTCGCCGAGCGCCTGGACCGCCACCCCAAGCACCGCGATCGCCACAGCCGAAACCGGCGTAAATACCCTGCGCGGGGTGATCGGCAATGACGATGCGATCAACGCCATGGCCTATTTCCCACGGCTGCGCATGCCCGATCCGCTGTCGGAAAACCGCATCGCCGACTTCGCCCCCTGCGGCGCGGTGGCCGGCATCATGGCCCGCACCGATGTGCAGCGCGGCGTGTGGAAGGCGCCGGCCGGGCTTGCTGCATCGTTCTCCGGCGCCCAGGGCTTCACCTACACCATGACCGACCAGCAGAACGGCGTGCTCAACCCGGTCGGACTGAATTGCCTGCGCAGCTTCCCGGTCGCCGGCCATCTGGTCTGGGGCGCGCGCACCCTGGCCGGTGCCGATCTGCTGGCCTCGGAATGGAAGTACGTGCCGGTGCGGCGCCTGGCGCTGTTTATCGAGGAAAGTCTGTTCCGCGGCACCCAGTGGGTGGTGTTCGAGCCGAACGACGAACCGCTGTGGGCGCAGATCCGCCTGAATATCGGCGCCTTCATGCAGGACCTGTTCCGCCAGGGCGCTTTCCAGGGTGCCAGCCCGCGGGATGCCTACTTCGTCAAATGCGACCGCGAAACCACCACCCAAAGCGATATCAATCGTGGCGTGGTGAACATCCTGGTCGGCTTCGCCCCGCTCAAACCGGCGGAATTCGTGGTCATCAAACTGCAGCAGATGGCCGGACAGATCGACGTCTAGCAGGCCTTTGAAAAACGTAGCCGAGGCAGGCAAGACAAGGCAAAAACAGCCGAAAAAGCGGAGTTTACGTGCTGTAAATGAGCATTTTGAGGCTGTTTTTAACGCAGTATTGGCAACGCAGGTAGTTTTTCAACGGCCTGCGAAGGAGTAGCACCCATGGCACAGTTCAGCGTCAACGCCCAGCGTTTCGATCCGTACAAGAACTTCAAATTCCGCGTGAAGTGGGATGGCCGATACGTCGCCGGCATCAGCAAGGTCGGCGCGCTCAAGCGCAGCACCGAATTGGTCGAGCATCGTGAAGGCGGCGATCCCTCCGCCTCGCGCAAATCCCCAGGGCGCAGCAAGTTCGAGGCGATCTCCCTGGAGCGTGGCGTCACCCATGACACCGAGTTCGAGAAGTGGGCCAACAAGGTCTGGAACTTCGGCTCGGGGCTGGGCGCTGAGGTCTCGCTCAAGGACTTTCGCAAGGACCTGATCATCGAGGTCTACAACGAGGCCGGCCAACTGGCACTGGCCTACAAGGTGTTCCGCTGTTGGGTCTCCGAATACCAGGCGCTGCCGGATCTGGACGCCAACGCCAACGCGGTGGCCATTCAAACCATCAAGCTCGAGAACGAAGGCTGGGAGCGCGACTACGACGTCACCGAGCCGACCGAACCTAGCTTCACCGAGCCGGTTTGACCGCCATGGCCTCGCTCACCGCGGCGCAATTGCTCGAGCTGTGGGACCACGGCTCGCGGCGCCATCCGCTCGACCGCAGCTTGCTGCTGTTGACTCTGGCCGCGCCGGAACGGTCCGCCGACACCCTGGTCGAGCTGCCGCTCGGCGCATGCAACGCGGCGCTGATGCGCCTGCGCTGTGCGACCTTCGGCAACCGCCTGCCGGTATGGATGGACTGCCCGCACTGCGGCGAGCGCCTGGAATTCGAGCTCGATCCCCAGCAGCTGCCGCCGATGTACCCGCCGCCGGCGCACATTGAGGTCGACGGTTATCGCTTTCGCTGTCCAGCCAATCGCGACCTGTTCGAGGTAGCCGGCAGTGCCGACGTCGACCACGCCGCCCGACGCCTGCTGCTTGGTTGTGCGGACGCCGGCACCGCACTACCGGATGACGAACAGGCATTGCAGGAGTTGCTCGCCACCGTGGAAACAGCGCTGGAAGCGGCCGACCCCTGGGCCGATCTGTCGCTGGATTTCGATTGCCCCGCCTGCGAGCGCAGCGCCAGCGCGAGCTTCGATGTGAGCCACTACCTATGGGAAGAAATCGACGGCCAGGCGCGACAACTGCTCGATGAGGTGCACCTGCTGGCCCAGGCCTATGGCTGGAGCGAGCCGGAGATTCTCGCCCTGAGCGCATCGCGCCGCTCGGCCTACCTGGCGCGGGTGAGCCCATGAGCGGCCTGTTCCAACGCCTTGCCGGGCGCGCCTTGGGCCAGCCCGGTGCCACGCAGCTGCACGCCCCGGCCCGCTTGCCGTACCAGGCGGCGCCCGCCGGCTTGGTCGAGCCCCCAGCACCCTGGTCCACCGAAGCCCAGCCAACCGCCAGCGCGTCGCTAGTGCAAAGCCAGGCGGTGCAGCAGCACGGCTTGCAACAGCAGGCTTCGCAACCTCAGCCATCGCCGCACTTGGCGCCACCGCAGGTCGCCCCTGGCCGGCCCCGTCCACAGGCGTCGAAGGCGATCGACACAGGAACCCTGCCCGAGAGCGCAGCGGCTCCCGAACAAACCGCCACCCTGCCGGCTGGTCTTGAGCTCCCAGTCGAGTCGCCGCCACGCTTCCAGCCGGCCGAGCCATCTCGAGCAAGCAGCGGTGTTCAGAATGCCACCGCGCAAGCTGCGCCCTTCGTAGTCACAGCGCCGCAGCCGGAACCGCTGTTTCAGCCCTTTGCCGATAGCGCACCGACGCCTGCCGCTTCCAGGCGCTCGGCAACCGCTTCCCCATCGTTTTCTGGAATGCCGGAACGGGCGAGCGCATCGCCCTCACTGCCCGAAGCCGTGCTACCCCCTGCCCCGTTTTTGGCGCCCAGGTATTCCCCGCCAAGCGCAGGGCCTGCCGAGCGGGCGCGCGAGCCGGACGAAGTGCACGTGCATATCGGCCGCATCGAAATCACCGCCGTGCAGCCGCCCGCTCCGGCCAAACGGGTTAGCCGCAAGGGCCAGGCGCCGCTGTCGCTGGACGACTACCTGGCGCGGCGCAAGGGGGATGGCGCATGAGTACCGCCCTGGCCATCGCCGGCGTCACCGCCGTGCTGCGCGACCGCCTCAACGACGGGCTGGTCAACCACAACGTCGCCGGCCTGCTCGGCAGCACCGTGAGCGTCAGTGTGCTCGCGCCCGACCGCGTGGTGCCAGCCGATGGCACCGAGTCGAGTCAGCTCAACCTGTTCCTCTACCAGGTGATGCCCAACGCCAGTTGGCGCAACGAAGGCCTGCCGGCCCATGACTCCAGCGGTCGCCAACGCCTGAGCAATCCGCCGCTGGCGCTCGACCTGTTCTACCTGATCTCCGCCTACAGCGGCGGCGACCTGCATGCCGAAATCCTGCTCGGCTATGCCATGCAACTGATGCATGAATTTCCCGTGCTGACCCGCGACATGGTGCGCACCGCGCTGACGCCGTCGCCGGATGTCGGCGTGGTGCTGCCGCCGGCCCTGCGCGCGCTGGCCGATTGCGGCCTGGCGGACCAACTCGAACTGCTGCGTATCACCCCGCAAACCCTCGGCACCGAGGAAAGCTCCAAGCTCTGGTCGGCCACCCAGTCGAGCTTTCGCCCGACCGCGGCCTATCAGGTGTCGCTGGTATTGATCGAAGCCACCCAGCCGACCCGCACGCCGCTGCCGGTGCTGTCGCGTGGCGAGGTCAATCCCGTTTCCGGCCGCGAACGCGGCGTGGTGGTCGGCCCCAGCCTGATTCCCGCCTTGCCCGCGATCGAGGCGATCCTGCCAGCGGGTGGCCAGCCGGTGGCGCGGCTGGGTGAAACCATCGTATTGCGTGGCCATCACCTCAACGGCGGTTCGCGGCAGGTGCTGCTCAACAGCGAGCGCTTCGATATAGAAGAAGCGCTCGCCGCCAGTGGGCCGGACAGCGGAGAACGCATGGAGCTGGTGATTCCCCTGGCGCGCAGTGCCGACTTTCCGGTGGGCATTTACGAAGCCGCTGCGCGCCTGGTGATGCCGGGCGAAACCCAGCCGCGTAGCAGCAATCGCCTGGGCTTCACCCTCGCCCCGAGCATCAGCAACCTACCGCAGAATGTGGTGCGCAACGGCGATGGCGATGCGTTGGTGAACATCGACTTCACCCCTGAGCTGCGTCCCGGCCAGCGCGCCACCCTGCTGGTCGGCCAACAGGAAGTGCTGCCGCAAAGCTTTGCCGCGCCGACCGCCACGCTGGACTTCCTGATCGTCGACGCCGAGCCCGGCGACTACCTGATCCGCCTGCGCATCGATGGCATCGACAGCCCCATCGTCGATTACGCCAGCACGCCGCCGACCTTTTTCAACCAGCGGCTGACCATCACATGAACGCGCCGGCCGATCTCGATTGGGCAACCGCCAACCAGCAACTGCTGGTGGCGGAATTCGCCCGCCTGCGCGCGCTGCTCGGCGACGGCGATGCCGCGCAGAGCCAGGCCAGGGTCGAGAGCTTGCGCAACGACATGCGCGAGCCGGCGTCCATTGACCGGCTCTGCCAGTTGTTCGAACTGAGCACATTCGAGCGTGAGCTGCTGCTGCTTGTCGCCGGCGTCGAAATGGATGCGCGCATCGCCCAGCTTTGTGGCCAGGCCGACTCGCAGCCGGGGCGCAACTGGGCGACCTTCGGCCTGGCCCTGTCGATACTGCCCGAGGCCCACTGGAGTGCGCTGGCGCCGCCGGAACCGCTGCGCCGCTGGAAACTGCTGGAACTCGACGACGACCTCGGCCTCACCAGCGCGCGCCTGCGCCTGGACGAGCGCGTGCTGCACTTTATCGGCGGCCTCAACTACCTCGACCACCGCCTGCATGCGCTGCTCGAACCGGTGCCCGCGCCCGGTTTCATGTGCCAGGCGCATATCCGCGCCGCCGACGCCGCGCTGGCCCAGCTGCAACGCCGCCGCGAGCGTTTGCCGGCCATTCTGCTGAGCGGCGACGACGAGTCGGGCCAGCAGGATGTCGCCGCGCTTGTCGCTCAGCGCTTGGAAGTGGTGCTGTTCCGCCTGCGTGCCGGCGATATCCCGACCACGGTGCAGGAACAGGCCGCGCTGGCCACCCTATGGATGCGCGAAGCCGCCCTGCTGGGCGGGGCGCTGTTGATTACCCAGGAGGATGGCGACGGCAAGGCCTGGCTGCCGTTCACCGCCCGCGTCGACGGGCTGCTGATCGTCGCCGGCCGTGCGCTGCCGGCACTGGATGGCGAACCCTTGATCGTGGACAGGCCGGATACCCAGGAGCAACGTCGCCTGTGGCGCGAGGCACTGGGCGACAGAGCCAGCGGCCTGGGCCCGTTACTCGACACCCTGGCCAGCCAGTACCGCCTGAGCGCCCGGCGCATCGCCGCCATCGTGACGCGCCTGGGCGACGAGGACGACGCCAGCGCCGCCGCCCTGTTGCACCGCAGTTGCCGCGGCACTGCGACCCTCGGCGAGCTGGCCCGGGTCATCGAACCACGGGCCGCCTGGGAGGATTTGGTATTGCCCGAAGCGCAGCGGCAGACCCTGCAGCAGATCGCCGTGCACGCCCGCCATCGCCTCACCGTGCACCACGACTGGGGCTTCGCCGACAAAGGCGCGCGGGGCCTGGGCATCGCCACGCTGTTCTGGGGCGACTCGGGTACCGGCAAAACCCTGGCCGCCGAGGTGCTGGCCAATACCCTCGGGCTGGCCCTGTACCGCATAGACCTGTCGGCGGTGGTGAGCAAATACATCGGCGAAACCGAGAAGAACCTGCGCAAGGTATTCGACGATGCCGAAGCCGTGGGCGCGATCCTGCTGTTCGACGAGGCCGACGCGCTGTTCGGCAAACGCAGCGAGGTCAAGGACAGCCACGACCGCTACGCCAACATCGAGGTCAGCTACCTGCTGCAACGCATGGAGACCTATCGCGGCCTGGCGATTCTCACCACCAACCACAAGGCCGCGTTGGATTCCGCCTTCTCGCGCCGGCTACGCTTCGTCGTGCACTTCCCATTTCCCGACGAGGCCCAGCGCGAAGCGCTGTGGCGCGGCGTGTTTCCCTCCGCCATGCCACGGGAAACTCTCGATTTCCCCCGCCTCGCCCGTCTGGCCGTGCCTGGCGGCACCATTCGCAACGTCGCCCTGACGGCGGCCTTTCTCGCCGCCGAGGCCGGGACGCCCGTCGGCATGGCCCACCTGCTGCGCGCCGCGCATCTGGAAGCCTCCAAGCGTGACAAGCCGATATCCGACGCGGAAACACGGGGGTGGGTATGAGCCGCATCGTGCTGCATATCGACCGCCTGGTGCTGCGCGGCATCGACCCGCATGACGCAGAGGCGCTGTCCCGCGCCGTGCAGACCGAGCTGCAGCGCCTGTTCGCCGAACCGGGAAGCGCCACGGCGCTGGCCGCCAGCGGCAACCGGGCGCGGGTTTCCAGCGCCGATGTGCGCCTGCCGGCCGGCGGCAACGACCGCGCGCTGGGCCGGGCGATTGCCACGGGCGTGGACCGAGGGCTGCGGCCATGAGCAGTCACGCGCCCTTGCAAAGCGCCCAGGCGCGCGCCAATAACAGCAGCGGCGGCGACGTTCTGTTGCAGCGCAAATGCGCCTGCGGCGGCGCCGCGGGCCGCTCGGGCGAATGCAGCAAATGCCGCGACGAGAAGCAGCAAGGCCTGCAAGCCAGGCTTGCCATGGGCGCCAGCCACGCCCCCCTGGAACAGGAAGCCGACAACGCCGCCGCCCAGGTGATGCGCAGCGGCCATGCCGAGATCGGCGCCAACGCCGTGCCGCCTCGGCTCAGCCGCCGCAGTACTGGCGATGGCGGCGCGCCCGACGCAGTGCCGAGCAGCGTCCAGCGGACTCTGGCTGGCACGGGCGCCCCACTGCCCGACACGGCCAGATCGTTCTTCGAACCGCGCTTCGGTCACGATTTCGCCAACGTGCAGGTCCACCACAACGCGCAAGCCGCGCGCTCCGCGGCGGATGTCGATGCCCACGCCTATACGGTCGGCCGGCATATCGTCTTCGGCCAGGGCCGCTATGCGCCGGACTCTCATACCGGCCGCGAACTGCTCGCCCACGAACTGGCCCACGTCGTCCAGCAAGGCGCCGATGGCCCGCACTCAAGGGCATCGGGCTCGCGCCTGCAACGCCGGGCGATCCATAGCGGCAATATTCTTTATGAAGGGACCTGCGAGCATCTCGCCTGTAACTCCAGGTGGGCCTGCGAGGACAACGAAAATGGCGTCGCCTGCCCGGACGGCACGCGCAACGCCCACTCAGAGACCGGCAAGAAGTACCGCCCGCTGTTCACCTGCGACACCAACTGCGAGAACAACCAGAGCTGCTCGGACAGCGGCAACTGGATGGCTATTCCGCACGAACGCTTCACGCGTGGCAAATGTGGCCAGGACCTGGTCATCTGCGCCAACGGCCACTCCACCCACGCCAGCGTCAGGGATCGCTCGATCGGCGAGCACTGGGAAGTCAGCCCCGGTATCACCGACAGCCTTGGCGTGGCGCGTGGCACCTTTACCGGCTCCATCTACGGCTCCGAAAGCGACGCGGAATTCCTCCGCGATTCACGCTGCCGCTCGGCCGAGTCCGATAGCGAGAGCGGCGGAGGCGATGGTGGCGGTGGCGGTGGCGGAGAAGCGGAAGGCGGCGCCGATACGCCGAGCAAGAATGCAGGCGCCAAGCAGGAAGCGGGTGCCGACGAGGCAGGCGGCTCCGGCACGGGTGCGCGCAGGGTGTTTGCCCTGACCTTCGACGATGGGCCGCACTCGGCGGCGTTGGGCGGCGGTGCCAACCGCACCGAGAATGTGCTGGATGCCCTGCAGAGCAAAGGCGCCAAGGCCGGTTTCTTTATCCAGGCCCACGCCCTGAGCGGCGAAGGTCGCCCGCTGCGCGGTGATACCCCGTCGGGCCGGGCACTGATCCGTCGCATGCGCGCCGACGGCCATGCCATCGGCATCCACACCGGCGGCACCACGGACCACGAAGCACATACGACTGCGCAGGCCGCGGGGCGTTTGCGCGGCGAACTGGAAAGCGCCCGCACCTTTATCCGCGACACCACCGCCAGCGATGACCAGGCGGGCCTGGAAACCACCCTGGTGCGGCCACCCTTCGGCCGTTCCAACGAGGCCGTCAGGCAGACCTACACCGACCTCGGCCTGACCAATCTGCTCTGGGATATCGACGGCGACCCCGGTGGGGAAATGTCCCTGGACGAATTGAAAGCCCAGGTCGGCAGCGGCATTCGGCGCGTGGCGGGCAATCGCTGGCGGGTCACAACGCCGTCGGCGCCGAAGATAGTCGTGCTCTACCACGACATCCGCCGCGGCACCTCGACGCATATCGGCGCGGTGATCGAACACATCAAACAGATCACGCGGGATGTCGACGGCTCGACCGCCGCATTCGAGCGACCTTGAACCTTCTGAAAGGCAACGGTGAACGCGATGGGATCATGTAGCCAGTCAGCCAAATGCAACCAGTGCGACAGTTGCCGCAAACAGAACACCGGCGCCGCCTTTCGCCCGTTCCGCGAGTCGAACCGCAGCAGCGGCGGCCTGAGCCAAGGCCAACGTCAGCGCCTGGAAAGCGAAGCCGATCAGATGGCCGAGCGCTTTATGCAGTCGCGTTCGTCGTCCGCCGTGGCCAAACCCTTCGCCGGCCTGCCGGCACGTCTGTCGAGTGCACGGCAAGGCCAGGTGCAGAAGAAGGCCTTGCCACTCAGCAGCGCGCCGCAAACGGTGTTGATGCAAAGCGCCGACGAGGAAAAAGCGCCGGACAGCGCCGCGCCAACGGAACTCAAGGGCAGCGGCACCGTCGACGAAACCGCGGAAAGCAATGTCGGCGAACCGAGCAACGGCAGCGAGGCGCCCAGGGAAGGCGAAGAGGTAATGACCAAGCGCGGCGACAACCGGGTGGCGCCGGTGGCGCACGAACCTTCGATCAGCAGTGGCGGTGGTGCCCTGCCCGCATCGACCCAGCGGGAAATGGGCAGTTTCTTCGGCCGGGACTTTTCCAGCGTGCGCATCCATAACGACGCCCACGCGCACCAGTACACCCGCAGCATCGGCGCGTTGGCGGCGACCCGCAGCAACCACATCTACTTGTCCGACCGCATCGACTCCAGCCGCTACACGCCGCTACTGGCCCACGAACTGACCCACGTGGTGCAGCAGGATCGCGCACCCCGGCTTGGCCAGGGCTCCAGCCGGTCCACTCATAGCGCACCGCCAAATATCTCGCGCGCGCCGATTGGCTGGCAGCTGTACCAGGAAACCATCTGCGCTGGCGAAGTCAACGAGCACGCCAGCACCCAGCCCAGGGACTTCCCCGCCACCTATATCAGCCAGATCAACGTCTCGCTGACCGACCAGAAGGTCACCCTCGACTGGACCGGGCCGAGTGTCGCCGAAGCCGAGGAGATGGTGCAGCGGGTCACCGTCGACGGTGTGATTAACTGCTCGACCGGCGCCGGGGTGACAGGCCAGACCAGTTGCAACGACCCGGCCCACAGCCGCAGCAGCGGCAGCTGTTGCACGCCCATCGGCACCTTCACCCTCGGTGCGCAGAGCTGCGTCACCTCCAAGCTGGGCTTGCAGAACTTCAGCGGCTTCCAGCGTTCCGGAGTCGGTTTCCATTACTACCCCAGCGTGCCAAACCATCCGGCGTCCCATGGCTGCGTGCGGCTGCACCGCGGCGCCTCGCAGATCATCTTCGACAGCGCCCGGCCAAACCACACCACCGTCGTGGTCAGCGGCAGTTTCGCCAGCAGTTACTCCCGTCACAGCAGTTGTTCCTGATGCACAACCGTGGGCACATCGCAGGAGCGCGAACCATGAACAGCAACGCAGCAACAATGGACCTTGGGGGCAGAGCATGAGCACGCTGCTCAGTTCGCCCCGCCTGATCAAAGCCGGCCTGGTACTGATCGATCCGCAATCGGCCAAGGTGCGCCGGGTGATCGCGCTGCAATACAACCCGGAGAAGCTCACCCGCAGCCTGCAGGTACAGGGCGCCGGGGACGGCGCCGAGCGTTCCGAGGCGTTGCGCCTCAAAGGCCCGGCGGTGGAAACCTTTCAGTTGGAAGTGCAGATCGACGCCGCCGATCAGCTGGAGTTTCCCGCGCAGCACAAGGCGGTGGTCGAGGTCGGCATCGCGCCGCAGTTGGCGATTCTCGAATCGCTGGTCAACCCCGCCGCCGCCGACCTGCTCGCCAACAGGGCGCTGGCCGCGGCCGGCACCCTGGAGATCGCGCCCATGGAGTCGTCCCTGGCGCTGTTCGTCTGGGGCGCCAATCGCATCGCCCCGGTGCGGGTCACCGATTTTTCCATCAGCGAGGAAGCCTTCGACCCCCGCCTCAACCCGATCAACGCCACCTGCAATCTCGGCCTGCGCGTGCTCTCGGTCGATGACCTCGGCTTCGAGCACAAGGGCGGCGGGCTGTTTATGGCCTATCTACAATCGCGCGAGAAGCTGGCGGCCCGGGCGGCGACCTTCGGCTTCGACGCCCTTGGCATCGGAGGCTTGCCATGACCGATCCGCTCAAGGCCTTTATGCAGGCCAACGCCCTCACCGCCCCGGCCTTCGCCCCGGACAGCCGCTACCACGGCCTGGACATCGCCCAGTGGACCCGCGCCGACGGCGAAACCCTGAGCTATGTGCGACGCCGTTTCATTCCGCCGCCGGAGAATTTCTCCAGCCTCAGCGAGCACCGCATCGAGGTCGGCGACCGCCTGGACAACCTGGCCGCCCGCTACCTCGGCGATCCGCAGCAGTATTGGCGCCTGTGCGACGGCAACGGCGCGATCCGCCCGCAGGAACTGACCGACAGCATCGGCCGGCGCCTGCGCATCACCCTGCCCGAAGGTGTGCCGGGAGGCTCCGATGAGTAACGCCGTGCACCTGACCCTGTTGATCGGGCCGATCATTCCGCTGCCGGTCCCGGCGATGCTGATCGATGCCCTCGAAGAAGCCCGGGTGACCAGCAGCGCCACAGGCGCCAGCGGTTTCCAGCTGCGCTTCAAGATCAACAGCAAGTCGGAGCTCAACACCCTGTTCCTGATCGCCGTCGGCAACAACACCAGCGTCGGCACGCCGCCGCTGCGGGTGGTGCTGATCGTCACCCTGGAGGGTCGGCCGCAGCCGCTGTTCGACGGCGTGGTCACCAATGTCGAGGTGCAGGCCGGGCAGAACAACCAGCCCGGCAGCATCACCATCACCGGCGAGGACCTGACCAAGGTGATGGACCTTATCGACTTCTCCGGGCTGCCCTACCCGGCCATGCCCATCGCCGCGCGGGTGGCGTTGATCTGCGCGAAATACGCCGCCTTCGGCATCATCCCGCTGCCGATCCCCGAGCTGTTTCTCGATGTGCCTATCCCCATCGAGCGCATTCCCGCGCAACAGGGCACGGACCTCGCCTATATCCGCCAACTGGCCGAGGAAGTCGGCCATGTGTTCTACATCGAACCGGGCGAGGCGCCGCTGACCAACATCGCCTACTTCGGCCCGGAAATTAAGGTCGGCATACCGCAGCCGGCGCTGAACATCGATATGGACGCGCACACCAATGTCGAGTCGCTGAATTTCAGCTTCGACCCGACCAAGGGCGTGCTGCCCATCGTGTTCATCCAGAACCAGATGACCCGGGTGCCGATCCCGATTCCGATTCCCAACCTCAATCCGTTGCAGCCCCCGCTGGGCCTGCTGTCCACGCCACTGGCCAATCTCAAGATCATGAAGAACACGGCCAAGATGAACCCCATGCAGGCAATCATGGCCGGGCTTGGCGAGGCGAAGAAATCCCAGGACGCGGTGAGCGCCAATGGCAGCCTCGATGTGCTGCGTTACGGGCGCATCCTCAAGCCGCGCCGGCTGGTCGGTGTGCGCGGTGCCGGTATCGCCTACGACGGCCTCTACTACGTCGACAGCGTCACCAGCACCCTCGGTCGCGGCAAGTTCAGCCAGAGCTTCAACCTGACTCGCAACGGCCTGATCTCCATCACTCCGACGGTGCCCGCATGAGCCAGCAACGCTACTACGGTAAATACCGCGGCATGGTGTTGAACAATATCGACCCCATGCAGCAAGGCCGCCTGCAGGTGCAGGTGCCGGATGTCGCCGGCCTGGTGCCGGCCAGCTGGGCGATGCCCTGCGTGCCGATTGCCGGCATCCAGAACGGCATGGTGGCGCTACCGATGATCGGCTCCGGGGTCTGGGTGGAGTTCGAACAGGGCAATCCGGACTTTCCGATCTGGGTCGGCTGTTTCTGGGGCAGCGCCGCGGAAATCCCGGCGCTGGCCCTGGCCACCCCGCCGGGGCTGTCGGCGATCACCCTGCAAACGCCGCTGCAGAACGGCCTGACCATCTCCGATCTGCCCGGTCCCACCGGCGGCATCATGCTCAAGAGCGCCACCGGCGCGACGCTGATCGTCAACGACACCGGCATTTATATCCAGAACGGCAAGGGCGCCATGATCACCCTGGTGGGTCCGACCGTGACCATCAACAACGGTGCGCTCACGGTGATCTAGTTCCAGGCACAGGAGGGATTTCTGATATGCCCATTCATCGACAGCCCACGCGGTACGGCAACACCGGCCCTCGCACGGGGAGGTCCTGATATGCCCGGTCCTCTGCTGCACGTCGGCGCCACCGTGCTCTGTGCCCATGGTGGTAGCGCCACGCCGACCGCGCCCAACCCGCGGGTGCTGGTCAGCGGCCAGCCGACCGTGCTGATGAGCGCGCCCTATGTGATCGCCGGCTGCCCCTTCAATGTGTCCGGCAGCCCGGTGCCCTGTATTACCGGGCAGTGGGTGGTGGCCGCGACCCGGGTGCTTTCCAACGGCCAACCGCTGGTGCTGATGGACAGCCAGGCGGTGAGTGCGCCCAACGGCACGCCGCTGCTGCCAACGGCGGCACAAACACGCGTGATCGGGAGCTGACCATGACCCTACGCCTGCATTTTCCCTATGGCTTCGATGGCCGCGGCCGTACCCGCGATGCGGACGAGGATGTCTGGATTCGCGGCCTGATCGAACAGGTTTTATTCACCGCGCCGGGCGAACGGGTAATGCGCCCGGACTTCGGCAGCGGCCTGCGCGAACTGGTGTTCGCGCCCAACAGCCCGGAGCTGGCGGCCACCACCCAGTTCCTCGTACAGGCCGCCCTTCAGCAATGGCTGGCCGAGCTGATCGACGTCGAAGGGGTGTCGGTCAGCGCCGTCGAGGCGCGCCTGACGGTGGCCGTGCAGTACCGCATCCGGCGCAGCAATACCCGTCATGAGAACACCTTCGTGCAAGGCGGTGCGCCATGATCTACAGCTGCTGCGAAGAGAACCGCCGTGCCCTGGTGGATGCCCACGCCACCCTCAACGGCATCGACTACCTGGAAGTGCTCGACCTCGACGCCCCCGCCGGCAGCCCGCGCCAACGCACGCTGCTGGTGCGCCTGCTGAAACCGGTGCCGGCCGGGCTCAGCCGCGACAACCTGCGCATCAGCGGCGGCGAGCGCATCCGCCAGGTCGGCATTCAGTGGGTCGGCATCGCCAGCACGCCGCCCGCCGAGGCCACGCCGGCCGAGCAGGCGCTGTTCGCCGGCCTGCCGCAGGCCGACCAGGTGCTGGTGGTGCGCACCGACAGCGAGGGCGACCATTCTCTGTATCGCCTGCACCTGTTGCAGACCGGCCCTGGCGAGGTGCCGCTGGCGGACTTCGACCCGCGGCTGTCGGCCGTCGACTTCGCCTTCAAGGTCGAATGCCCCAGCGACTTCGACTGCAAGCCGCAACACGACTGCATCGACGAACCGCCGCCAGCCGCCGACATCAACTACCTGGCCCGCGACTATGCCAGCCTGCGCCGTCTGATCATGGATCGCCTCGGCCGGCAGATGCCCGGCTGGCGCGACCGCAGCGCGGCGGACCTGGCCACCACCCTGGGCGAGCTGATCGCCTATGTCGGCGATTTGCAGCATTACCGCCTGGATGCCGTCGCCACAGAAGCCTACCTGCATAGCGCGCGCCGTCGCAGCAGCCTGCGGCGGCACGCGCTGTTGGTGGACTATGCCGTGCACGAAGGCTGTAATGCCCGCGCCTGGCTGCACCTGCAAGTCAGCGGCGGGTCGTTCGACCTGCCGGCCGGCCTGCGCTTCTACACTCGCGTGCCCGGCGTGCCGCCGCGGCTGCTCGCCGACTCGCCCCAAGAGCGCCAAGCCCTGCTGGCGGCGCCGCTGGTGTTCGAGCCAATGCACTCGCTGAGCCTGCGCGAAGCCCACAACCAGTTCAGCTTCTACACCTGGAGCGACGAGCGCTGCTGCCTGCCGGCCGGCGCCACTCGCGCCACCATCGCCGGGCACTTCCCCGACCTGGCGGCGGGCGATGTGCTGATCTTCCAGGAAGTGCTCGGCCCGCTCACCGGCGAGCCGGCCGATGCCGACCCCGAGCATCGCCATGCGGTGCGCCTGACCGAGGTGCGCGCCTTCGATGGGGTCAACCCGCTGACCGATCCGCTGGATGGCAGCGAAGTCACCGAAATCGCCTGGCACGCGGACGACGCCCTGCCGATGGCGCTGTGCATCTCCAGCGAAACCGACTCGGCCCACGGCCAGACGCAGCTGGACAACGTCAGCATCGCCCTGGGCAACAATCTGCTGGTCGACCATGGCCGCAGCATCGACGGCGAAGCCCTCGGCAGCGTGCCCGCGCCGACCCTGCACTACCCGCCCGTGCGCGGCGACGCCTGCCAACGCAGCGCGCCGCAACCCTTGCCGCCGCGCTTTCGCCCACTGCTCGGCGAAGGCCCGGTGAGCCACCAGGGCCAGGTGCTGCGCAGCTTTATGGAAAACGGCCTGCGCCGCCACGAGCGGGTGCCGTTCGATCCCGACGCCTCGGCCAGCGCGGCGCTGCGTTGGCGAACCGCCGATGCGATACCCGATCTGCGCCTGCAAAGCGGCGCCGCGCCCGACCACTGGAGCGCCCAGCGCAACCTGCTGGACAGCAAGGCCGACGACCGTCACTTCGTCCTGGAAAGCGAAAACGACGGCAGTGCCCGTTTGCGTTTCGGCGACGACGCCCACGGCCGCCGGCCGGATGCCGGTACCGAGTTTTTCGCCTTCTATCGGGTCGGCAACGGTCCCGAAGGCAATGTCGGCGCCGACAGCATCGCCCACGTGGTGAGCGCCGAGGCGCGCATCGAAGCGGTGCGCAACCCGCTGCCGGCCCGCGGCGGCGTCGCCGCGGAGAACGCGGCACAGGTGCGCCGCGCCGCGCCCCATGCGTTTCGCACCCAGGAGCGCGCGGTGACCCCGGCCGATTACGCCGAAGTCACCGAACGCCTGGCCGGCGTGCAGCGCGCCGCAGCCGGGCTGCGCTGGACCGGCAGCTGGCACACGGTGTTCGTCACCGTCGACCGCGAAGGCGGTGCGGCGGTGGACCAGGGCTTCGCCACCAGCGTGGTCGAGCACCTGGAGCGCTACCGCATGGCCGGGCACGACCTGCACGTCAACGAGCCGCTGCACGTCTCGCTGCAGATCGACCTGCTGGTCTGCGTCAAGGCCGGCTATTTCCGCAGCGACGTGCGCCGCGGCCTGTCCGATGTGCTGAGCAGCCGGCGGCGCGCCGACGGCACTCTCGGCCTGTTCCATCCGGACAATTTCAGTTTCGGCCAGAGCGTCTATCTCAGCCCGCTGTATGCCGCCGCGCGCACCGTGGCCGGGGTCGCCTCGGTTCAGGTCACGCGTTTTCAGCGCCAGGGCCAGGACGACGCCAAGCCCCTGGCCGATGGCTTTTTGCCGCTCGGCCGACTGGAAATCGCCCGGCTGGACAACGACCCCAACTTTCCGGAGCACGGTGTGCTGCGACTCGATTTGCACGGAGGCAAGTGATGAGTATCTCGACCAAGCCCGGTTGCGGCTGCTGTGCCGGCGTCGATGCGCAAACCCCGCTGCGTATCGCCAACCCACCCGGCCTGCCCGCCATCGCCTACCGCATCGGCCAGCACGGCGATTTCATGGAAAGCCTGCGGGCTCGCCTGTCGAGCACCGATTACCCGGCCCTGGCGGCGCTGACCACTCGCGAGGACAGCGATTTCACCCTGGCGCTGGCCGACGCCCTGGCCTGCTCGCTGGACGTGCTGGCCTTCTATACCGAGCGCTACGCCCAGGAGCACTACCTGCGCACCGCCGTCGAACGCCTGTCGGTGGGCCAGATGGCGCGGCTGATCGGCTACCGCCCGGCACCCGGCGTGGCCGCCAGCACCCACCTGGCCTTCACCCTGCAAAGCGTGCCCGGCGCACCGGCCGAACCGATCGTCATCCCGGTCGGCACGCGGGTGCAGAGCGTGCCCGGCCAGGACGAACAGGCGCAGACCTTCGAAACCGTCGCGCCGGCGCCAGCGCGGGCCGAATGGAACGCCATCCCGGTACAAAGCACGCAGGCCTGGGCGCCGCACTTCGGCGACAGCGAGCTGTGGCTGGTTGGGCTGGCGACCCAGCTACAGCCCGGCGATGCGATCCTCATCGTCGGCGCCGACCGCATCGCCAACCCCGGCAGCGAATACTGGGATGTGCGCGTGCTGGCCGGGGTCGAGGCGGACAACAGCAACAATCGCACCCGGGTGTTCTGGCAGCATCCGCTGGGCAGCGTGTTCCCACCTATGGGCCCGGCCAGCGTTGGCGTGCAGGTGTTCGCCCTGCGCCAACGCACCGCGCTGTTCGGCCATAACGCGCCCGACGCCAATCTGATGGGCAATGACGATTCCAACGCTGCCAAGCTGATCGACAAGACCAACAGCAACGATTGGCAGTGGAAGAACTTCCAGGTCGATGCCAATGCGGTGGACCTGGACACCGACAACGCCAAGATCGTCGCTGGCAGCTGGTTCGCCCTGGTGTCCAATCAGCCGGGCCTGGGCAGCGCCGATCTGCCCGGCTATACCGAGCTGTATCGCGCCAGTCAGGTGGTGCATCGCAGCCGCAACGCCTTCGCGCTGTCCGGCAAGATCACCCGGATCACCCCGGACACCAGCGAAAACCTCACCGCCAGCCGCTTCCCGCTGCGCCGCACCCTGGTGTTGGCGCACAGCGAGGAGTTGGCCGCCAGCGCGGTGCCGCTGTTCCACCCGGCGTATGGCGATGCCCTGAGCCTCGCCCGGCGGATCGAGGGTTTGCAGCCCGGCCAGCCCATCGCGCTGTCGGGCACGCGCCAGCGCCTCGTCATCGCCGCCGGTGCCAGCGGCCTGTCGCTGGTTCTCGATGACGGCGGCAGCGCTGCGCTGGTGGAGGGCGACGAGCTATTTATGCTGGCGCCGGCCGACCGCCTGTTCGGCAGCACCCCGGTGGCCCTGGGCGCCGAGGCGTTCGCCGGATTGATCGGCAAGGCCGGTGTGCGCTTGCGCCTGGCCCTGCTCGACCGCGATGGCCGCCGCGGCACGCTGATCGCCAAGGGCAGCGAGATACGCCTCACCGCCAAGCGCAAGGACGACGAGTTGGTGCGCGAGATCGCCTTTATCGGCAGCGGCGACGAGGCCATCGCCCATGACCGCGACCGCACCTATCTCAAGTTGCAGGCGCCACTTGAACACGTCTACGAGCGCGCCGGCCTGCGCATCAATGCCAACGTGGCGCCCGCGACCCACGGCGAAACGGTCGAGGGCATTCTCGGCGACGGCAATGCCAGCGTGGCCAACCAGCGCTTCCGCCTGAGCCAGGCGCCGCTGACCTATGTCAGCGCCAACACCCCCAGCGGCCGTGCCTCGACCCTGGAAGTGCGCATCAACGAGGTGCTGTGGAGCGAGGTGCCGACGCTTTACCAGGTCGCCGCCGATGCCCGCCGCTACGAAACCGCCGAGGACGACGAGGCCGTCACCACCCTACAATTCGGCGACGGCAGCGAAGGCGCGCGCCTGCCCAGCGGCCACAGCAATGTACGGGTGCGCTACCGCAAGGGCCTCGGCGCCGGTGGCAACCTGGCCGCCGGCAAGCTGACCACCCTGCTGTCGCGGCCGCTGGGCGTCAGCGAAGCGGTCAACCCGGTGCCGGCGACCGGTGGCGAGGATGCCGAACCGCTGTCGCGGGCGCGCAGCAACGCGCCCCTGACCGTGCTGACCCTGGACCGCGCGGTATCCATCGCCGATTACGCCAACTTCGCTCGCGCCTTCGCCGGCATCGACAAGGCCCACGCGCTGTGGATACCGGCCGGCCCCGCCCGTGGCGTATTCCTCAGCATCGCCGGGGTCGACGGCGCCAAGGTGCCGGAGAGCAGCGATACCTATGGCTTTCTGCGCGAAGCCCTGAGCACCTACGGCGACCCGTTGGTGCCGCTACGCATGGTCGACTACCAGGACGCGCGCTTCCGCTGCCGGCTATCGGTCAAGGTGCTCACGGAATACGACGGCGAGCAGGTGCTGGCCGCCGTGGACAGCGCGCTGCGCACGCACTTCAGCTTCGCCCAGCGCGATTTCGGCCAGACCGTGTCGGTGGACGAGGTGGCCGCCGTGGCCCAGGGCGTGGCCGGGGTGCTGGCGGTGCAAGTCACCCGCCTGCATCGCCAGGGCCAGCCTCCCGGCGTGGTGCCGCGGTTGTTCGCCACCCTGCCGGTGGCGACCCTGAGCGGCTTGCCGCAGGCCGCCGAGCTGTTGACCCTGGCCGATGCGCCGATCGAACTGGAGGTGCTGCCATGAATGCCGATGCCCAGGCGCTTTACGCGCTGCTGCCGGCCATCCAGCGCATCCGCAATGCCGAACTGGCGGCGACCGAAGGGCTGGAACGCGGGCCGCTGGAAGAACTGGTGGCGGTGCTCGCCGAACAGATCGCGATCGCCGACGAAAGCCTCGAACAGCTCTACGACGACCTGTTTATCGAAACCTGCGCCGATTGGGTGGTGCCCTACATCGGCGACCTGATCGGCTACCAGAGCCTGCATCAGGTCGCGCCCAAGGTCGCCAGCCCGCGCGCCGAGGTCGCCCATACCATCGCCCTGCGCCGGCGCAAGGGCACCGCCCTGGTCCTGGAACAGCTGGCCCGCGACGTTACCGGCTGGGACGCCAAGGCGGTGGAATACTTCCAACGCCTGTGCGCCACCCAGTACATGAATCATCTGCGACCGCAGGCGTTGCAAGCGCCGGATATGCGTCAGGGCGAGGCGCTGGAATGGCTCGGCAGCGCCTTCGAAAGCGCCAACCGCAGCGTCGACGTGCGGCGTATCGACTCCGGCCGTGGTCGCCACAACATTCCCAACGTCGGCCTGCACCTATGGCGCCTGCAAGCCTATGCTCGCAGCGCCTCGCCCTGCCCGAGGCAAGGTCCGCGGCGCTACCGCGCCAGCCCCCTGGGCCACGATCTGCCGCTGTACAACCGCCCGCTGGCGGAAGACGACATCAGCCACCTGGCCGAGCCGGACAACGTTCCCCTACCACTATCGCGGCGCCGCCTCGCCGCCCACCTGGCCCGTTACTACGGCACCCGCGCCAATGCCCTGGCGCCGATCGACAACCCGGCACCGAGCCTCAACCTGTGGGTGGACGGCACGCTGATCGAGCGCGAGCAGATCTGTATCTGCCATCTCGGCGACGACGGCGCCGGCTGGGCCCATACGCCGCCGCCCGACGGCTGCTACGCCATCGACCCGGTGCTCGGGCGCATCGCCCTGCCCCTCGACGCGGCTGACTCCGAGGACGTGCGCCTGACCTGGCACGAAGGCTTTTCCGCCGATATCGGCGGCGGCGAATACGAGCGCGGCGCTGACCTGGCGCCCGTGCCCGCCGGCACCACTGTGGTACGCGTGCCCGAAGACCAGCCGACCCTGGCCGCCGCGCTGATCGAGATCGCCGGCAACGGCGTGATCGAGATCAGCGACAACAGCCGCTACGAGGAAACCCTGGAAATCGCCGTGCAGGCCGATGGTGCGGTGGAGATCCGTGCGGCCAACGGCCGCCGGCCGACCCTGCTGCTCGGCGCCTTGACCATCACCGGCGCGGCCAACAGTGCCTGCCTGCTCAACGGCCTGCTGATCGACGGCGCGCCGCTGCGGGTGCCGGACGACCCCGGCAATCTGCTCGAACACCTGCAACTGTCGCATTGCACCCTGGTGCCGGGCATCGAGCTGGACAGCGCCGGCCAGCCGCTGCAACCCGGCACGCCGAGCCTGCAACTGGCCATCGCCGGTTTGCAGGTGCAGATCACCCGCAGCATCGTCGGCGCCATTCGCGCCCATGAGCGCGCCCAGGTCGAGGCCAGCGACAGCCTGATCGACGCCACCGCCCGCGATGGCGTGGCCTTCGCCGCTCTCGATGGCGAATCCCCCGGCGCGACGCTGTCGCTGGACGCCTGCACCCTGATCGGCAAGCTGCATGCCGCCGAAATCGGCCTGATCTCCAACAGCATCCTGTTCGCCGCGCTGGCGGAGGCCGATAGCTGGAGCACGCCGGTGCGCGCGGCGCGCAAGCAGGTCGGTTGCGTGCGCTTCAGCTGGCTGCCGTTCGCCTCCATCGTGCCCCGACGCCATCGCTGCCAGCCGGACTCCGCCGCAACCGCCAACTCCATCGCGCCGCGCTTCACCTCGCTGCGCTATGGCACGCCGGCCTACGGCCAGCTCCGCGCCTCGACACCCGGCGAGGTGCTGCGCGGCGCCGACGACGAGAGCGAAATGGGCGTGTTTCACCAGCTGTATGGCGCCCAGCGCGTGACCAACCTGCGTATCCGCCTGGCGGAATACCTGCGCGTCGGCCTGCGTGCCGGCATCTTTCACGAATCCTGAGGGAGGGAACCCATTATGAGTTTCGATCTGAGCCGTATTCGCTTTGACGCCCGCCAGGATTTTCTCGGCGTGGTCATGCAGCAGGGGCGCGTCCAGCTGGACGCCGACTGGAACGAGTGGGTCGCCCAGTTGGCGCGACGCCTGCAAGCCGGCTCCCTGGACACCTACGGCGGCAACGTGGTGCCGCGTATCACCCCGGACGGTTTTCGCATCGAGGCAGACGGCGGCGCCCTGAGCATCGGCGTCGGACGCATCTACGTCGACGGCCTGCTGGCGGAGAATCATGGCGCCGCCCCGGATACCTGGGAGCCGCGCCTGGCCGAACTGACCGGCAGCCTGCCGCTGGATTACGCCGCCCAACCCTATTACCACAACCCGCCTGAGCTGCCGGACGGCGGGCCGCACCTGGCCTATGTGGACGTCTGGCAGCGCGAGCTGAGCGCGGTGAACATGCCCGAGCTGGTGGAAAAGGCCGTCGGCGTGGATACCACCGGCCGCCTGCAGACGGTCTGGCAGGTCAAGCTGCTGGCCGATGTCGGCGATATCAGCTGTGCCACCAATGACGACGAGATTCCCGGCTGGCTGGAAGCGACCGCGCCCTCGGCCGGCCGGCTGTCCACCGCCACCGGCGACCCCAGCTTCGAGCCGGACCCGTGCCAGGTGCCGCCCGCCGCCGGCTATCGCGGCCTGGAGAACCAGCTGTACCGCGTCGAGGTGCACCAGGGCGGCGTGCTCGGCGAGGCCACGTTCAAGTGGTCGCGGGACAACGCCAGCGTCGCCTCGCGGGTCAGCCATATCAACCCGGCGCGTGACCGCATCACGGTGGAAAGCATCGGCCGCGACGAGGTGCTGCGCTTCCACGATGGCGATTGGGTCGAAGTGACCGACGATTGGCGCGAGCTGCACAACCTGCCCGGCGAGCTGCGGCGTATTCGCGTCGCTGGCGGCGTGGACGAAACCGCTCGCACCCTGGAGTTCGACGTCGCCCTCAGCGCCGGGCTGTTCCCCACCGACGCCCAGCAAGCCACCGAGGCGGCGCGCAATACCCGCGTGCGCCGCTGGGACCAGGCTGGCCTGGTGCGCCGCGAGGACGGCACCCAGGTGCAAGACCTCAACGCGGCGCTGGCCAACGGCGAGATCAACATTCCCGCAGCGGGCACACGGCTGTTCCTCGAATACGGCATCCTCGTCGAATTCAGCCTCGACCCGGCCGGCGGCGAGTTCCACAGCGGCGACTACTGGGTGTTCGCCGCCCGCGGCGTGGACGCCAGCATCGAACTGCTTGACCAGGCGCCGCCGCTGGGCATCCACCACCACTACGCGCGGCTGGCGGTGATCGAGTTTCCCGACGACGAAACCGACTGCCGCACGCTGTGGCCGCCCATCGCCGAGGGCGAAGGTTGCGACTGCAGCGTCTGCGTCAGCGCCGAAGGCCACAACAATGGCAGCGCCACCCTGCAACAGGCCATCGACTCGATCAAGGACAGCGGCGGCACCGTCTGCCTGGGCATCGGTACCTACAACATCGATACCCCGCTGACCATCGATGGCGCGCGCTCGCTGCGCATTCGCGGCCAGGGTTGGCGCACGCAACTGGTCGGCAGCGAGCCGGCAACGGTGATCGAGATCAGCGCCAGCACCGGCGTCGCGCTGGAGAACCTCAGCGTCATCGGCTCGGCCGCCAGTGCCGGCAGCACGCCTATGATCGATGTGCGCAACTGCATCGACCTGCGCGCCGAACATATCAATGTGCTCGGCCTTGCCGTCGGCAATGGCGCCAGCGTCGGCATCGGCCTGTCCGGCTTCCTGCTCGGCGCCAGTATCAGCGACTGCGCCATAGTCGCCGAACGCGGCATCGCCGTGGTCGAGGCCAAACAGCAGAACTACCTGCTCACCGGCGAGCTGCGCGTGGCGCGCAGCCTGTTCTTCTGCAGCCAGCGCGGCATCGATTTCGAGGGCATCTGCCTGCACTACGGCAACACCCGGCTCAGCGGCAACCTGATGCTCAACGGCGAGCAGACCGCCATAGTCGCCAGCGGCGCGGTCTTGCCCGGCTCGCCGTTCACGGTCGCCGACAACCTGATCTACACCAGTGGCGGCGGCATCCGCGTCGGGGTCGATGGGCTGCGTATCGAGAACAACGAAGTCACCGGGCTGGGCGAGCGCAGTGGTGACGGTATCGTGCTCGAAGAGGGGCTCGACCCTGTCGCGCTGGACGATGTGATCGTCCATGGCAATCGGCTGAAGAACCTGCAAGGCAACGCCATTCTCGTCACCCATCGGCTGGAGAACGCGCGCATCGCCGATAACCTCATCGAGCGCATCGGCCTCGCCGCGCTGGCCATGGGCGAAGGCGCGGCGGCGGGCGTGCTGGCGTTCACGGGCAACCGTTGCCGCCAGCTCGGCCTGGCTGCCAACAACGAAGTCAGTGCCTTTGCCGCCATTCAGTTGATTCGTGTCGAGCGCGGCGACTTATGCGACAACCTCGTCGCCGACGTGGCCCGCGGCGCCATTGCCTCGCCCGTCGTGGATGCGATTCGCGCGGTGGCGGTGGGTCAGCTGCGCATCGCCGGCAATCGCCTGTTCGCCATCGGCCCGGACCGCAGCAGCGGCGAGATCGCCGCGATGCACATCGTGCCGCCATTCGACCGCGTGACCATCGATGCCAATTTTGTCGACCGCCTCGGCGAGGATGCCCAGCCGGGCACCGCGCCGATCGTCTGGCGCGCGATTCACATCGCCCCCACCCAGGTTGGCGGCAGCGGTTATTTCACCGAGGCCTACTTCGTCGGTGGCGCCGAAGCGGCCTACCTGCTCACCGCCAACCACGCCTTCGCCGTGGCCCTGCTTCCGCCCGACCTGTCGATCCAGGGCAACCAGCTGCGCGCGCACCTGACCAGCGTGTCGCTCAACCTTTGTACGGGGCTGGAACATTGCCTGTTCGCCGCCAACCGCTGCGAAACCTTCGGCGCTGGCGCTGGCGAGCAAGCGCAGCTCGGGCAACTGACGGCGCGCACGCTGAATGCCAGCAACAACCGCCTGGTCGGCATCGGCGATCTCGACACCCTGCACCTGCAGCCGCAGATCAAGCTCGCCATCGTCATCGGCAACACCAGCACCGGCAATATCCGCGTGCTGGGCGGCACGCCGGTGCCCGCCGACATGGGCCTGACCAACGTCATCGGTTTCTAGAGGAATCTTTCATGGCCATCACCACCTTTCGCGGCGAGAAAAACCTCGGGGATCTCTCCAGCAAGCTGTTCGTGCGCCTGACCCCCAAGCAGAAGGAAAAGGTCGAAGCGGCGCTGCTAAAGGCCAACCCGCAGCTCGGCGAGATCGGCACGTTGCGCGCCGGCACCATTCTTCATGTGCCCGACCTGCCGGAGCTGCGCAGCAAGACCCGACGCGCCCTGGAAAGCCCGGAACAGCAGGTTATCGACCAGTTGCGCGAAGACCTCGGCGCCTACGACAAGCACCTCGCGGCGCGCAGCGAAACCGCCCAGGCCGAGGTGGCGGCGACCGCTGCGCTGCTCAAGGATAAGAACCTGCTTCGCGCCATCGGCAACGATGCGGCACTCAAGCAACTGCTCGGCGAGATCGGCAAGAGCAACGGCGAGCGCAAGCAGAAGCTGGTCGACCGGCAGAAGGCGTTGGGCATGGCGCTCGAGCAGCTACAGAAAGAACTGCAGAGCTTGTGAGGTTTGCCTTCACACATCCGCAGACTTCGTCGGGTGCGCCGCGCGCACCGGAAAGCGCCAGTAGTCTAGATCGGACCTGCACCGCCACGGGCGAAGGCCAAGCGCGACAGGCCCCAGAGGACGATGGCGAACAGCAGGTGGGGGATCAGCGCGGCGACCATGAGCATGGGGCCGACGGCCAGCCCGAACAGTCCCCAACCGATGATCGGGAAAAATAGTACTAGCACCAGTAACCAGAGCCCCACTGCCAGGTACAGGGCATTGAAAAATGTCGGTTGGGTGAAGACCCGCAGATAGATCACCGACCAGAAGGTCACATACAGGAGATGAAACAGCAGGCCCACCACAAGCGGCACATCGCCGAACAGCAATTGGGCGAACGCCAGCGATAACGGCCTGGGCATCGGCAAAAACCCGGCCTGATTGGCGGGCACGATGATCAGCGAAAGAATTATCGCGGTGGCGATACCCACTCCGATGGCTTTGCCATAGTCCTTCGCGGTCATCTGTCGATGCGTCATAAAGGCATCTCCCGGGTTTGGCCTGCGCAGGTTTGACCGGGCGACGGGGAGAGAAATTCAGCTGTTTTGCCCCCCTGCGGCCTGCTAAGCCTGCCGTACTCCGGCCCCCACCAGGTAGCGTTGAAACCAATCCGCCGCCAACCTGGCCACTTCTTCCAACGCGCCAGGCTCGACGAACAAGTGGCTCGCCCCCGCCACTACCTGTAAGCGCTGCTCGCATCGCAGACGGGCGCTGACCTCGCGATTCAGGTGCAGCACGGCAATATCCAGGCCGCCGACTATCTGCAGGGTTGGCGCCCTCACCTGCGTCACGGCCTGTCCGGCCAGATCCGTGCGACCACCTCGCGACACCAGGGCGTGGATCGCCTGCGGGCGCTGCGCCGCGGCAACCAATGCCGCGGCAGCCCCGGTGCTGGCACCAAACAAACCGACGCGCAGGCGCGCCAACTCCAAGTGGCGCGGCAGCCAATCGATCACCTCGACAATCCGTTCCGTCAGCAGCGGAATATCGAACCGCAACTCGCAGGTGACCGCATCGCGCCGCTGTTCCGCTTCGCTGAGCAAATCGAACAGCAAGGCAGCCAGCCCACGCTCGGCGAAGTAACGCGCCACCTGCTGATTGCGTGGGCTGAGACGCCCGCTACCGCTGCCGTGAACGAACACCACCAAAGCTTTTGCGCCATCGGGCAGCAGTAAATCGGCATTCAGGTGGGCATCGCTCAGCGCCAGTTGCAAACCTCGCGCTACGCTCATCGGTTCCTCCGCCATGGTTGCTGTTCGCACGGCCGCAGCCAAGCCCGCTGCAGAAGGTTGAGCACCTCGCGATCCGAGGTTTGAGAGAAGTCGGCATACCAGCTGCCGATCGCTATCAGCGTTTCCGGTATCAGCGGGCAGATAACCTCATCGGCTTCGGCGCGCAGCAGCGTCACGCTTTCCGCCGCGCCGACCGGCACGGCGACACATACCGATAACGGCTTCTGCTGACGTGCCGCCTGCACCGCCGCACGCATGGTCGCGCCGGTGGCCAGGCCATCGTCGACCAGAATCACCCGCTGGCCGCATAACACCGGAGCGGCACGGTCGCCACGGTAGGCATGATCGCGACGCTGTAATTCACGGGTTTCGCGGGCCACCACCGCTTCGATGGTTTCCGCCCGCAGATCGAGCATCTGCACCACCTCGGCGTTCAATACCCGCACCCCGCCGCTGGCGATGGCGCCCATGGCGTACTCTTCGTGGCCCGGTACGCCGAGCTTGCGCACCAGCATCAGGTCCAGCCGCAGGTCCAGCGCCCTGGCTATCTCATAGGCCACCGGCACGCCGCCGCGCGGCAGCGCCAGGACGATTGCATCCGCCTGCCCGTGATACGCCGATAACCAGGGCACCAGGGCGCGCCCGGCGGCGACCCGGTCACGGATAGGAACATCGAGGGCAGAGTGATGAGCCATCCGCAACCTCCGATAACAGTGCATGCAGGTATGACCCGTACGGGCTTCACCTCGTTCTTATACGTTGGTCGATGCAGCGCTACCCGACGCTCTCGCCGATAGACGGCATGCGGGGGAGAAATCAGAGCAAAACTTGACACGAATCATTATTGATTGCGAATACGCCTCATAAACTGCGCCCATCACTTGCACCTTTCGAGGAATATATCGATGCGCGTACAGCTCTCCCTTTCTCTCGCAGCCTTGGTCTGCGCCTCGCTGGCCCAGGCCAAGGAATACCCGATCGGCGAACCCCAGCAATGCGGCGGCCTGGATGTCGGCGCCGTGTACCTGCAACCGATCGAGATGGACCCGCCGGGCATGATGCGCCCCGCCGCCGACTCCGATGTGCATCTGGAAGCGGACGTTCGCGCACTGGAAAACAACCCCAATGGCTTCCAGGAGGGCAGTTTCGTGCCCTACCTGAATATCGCCTTCGTCCTGCGCAAGGAAGGTAGCGACGAAGTGCTCGAGGGCGATTTCCACGCCATGGTGGCCAACGACGGACCGCACTACGGCGAAAACCTCAAGCTGTTCGGCCCGGGCAAATACCAGCTGACCTATAAGATCACCTCGCCCGCTGGCGGCCACGGCATGTTCGGCCGCCACACCGACAAGGAAACCGGCGTCGCGCCCTGGTTCGAGCGCTGCGATCTCAGCTACGAATTCACCTATGCCGGTATCGGCAAGAAAGGCGGTTACTGATCGCATCCATCGGAGTTGGCTATGACACGTCTGCTGTGTGCCCTGCTGTTGGCCACCTTTGGCTTGCCTGGTTTCGCGGCCGGCTTGCCAACCTACGAGTTGGTGATCCGCGATGGTCACTTCACCCCGCCGCTGCTCGAAGTGGCGGCCGGCCAGCGCTTCAAGATCGTTTTGCATAACCAGGGGCAAGGCCCGGCGGAGTTCGAAAGCACGCCCTTGCGGGTGGAAAAAGTCATGTCGCCCGGGGTCACCTCGTTCGTGGTGATCCACCCGCTGCGGCCCGGCCACTATCCGTTCTTCGACGAGTTCCACCTCGGCTTGCCCGAGGGCGGCATAGTCGCCAAATGAACCTGTTGCACCGGAGTTTCGAATGAATCAGTCGCTGTTTATCGTCTGGCGGGAAAGCGTCGAGGCGTTACTGGTGATCGGCATCCTGTATGCGTGGATCAGCCAGCAGGCCGAGCGAGGTCGCGCCATGACCTTTCTCTGGAGTGGTGTGGCGCTGGGCCTGGGGTTGTCCGCGGCGCTGGCGCTGGCGGTTCTGTTCGCTGGCGAATGGCTGACGGGGCCGGCCGGCGAGTGGTTCCAGGCGGCGCTGGTACTGCTGGCGAGTGCGTTGATCCTGCAGATGGTCGGCTGGATGCGTCGGCATGGCCGCACCTTCAAACACGACCTGCAGCAGGCCGCCGACAGCCATCTGCAGCGCAACGGCGGCCTCGGCCTGCTGCTCCTGGCGATGCTCGCGGTGGGCCGCGAAGGCAGCGAGACCGTGGTCTTCCTGTATGGCATGGGCATCGACAAGCAAGGCGTCGAACTCTGGCAATTCGTCCTCGGCGGTGCCCTGGGTCTGGGGCTGGCGCTGCTTACCTTCGTGCTGTTGCAGGCCGGCAGCCGCTTGGTCTCCTGGCGGCATTTCTTCCTGTTCAGCGAGATCGTGCTGCTGTTGCTCGGCGCCTCCATGTTGATCGCCGGGCTCGACCGTATCAGCGGCCAGCTGATGGCGCTGGAATTGCCCGAACAGGTCTACGGCTGGTTCGGCGACGCGCTCTGGGACACTTCGGCAGGTCTGGATGACGCCACGGGTCTGGGGTCGGTACTGGCCGACTTCGCCGGTTACCGCGCCATGCCCTCCCTGGCCACGGTCGCCGCCCTCGCCGGCTACTGGGCGGTGGTTGCGCTCTGGTTGCGGCGCAGTTCGCCCGCCGTGTCGCCATGCGCCAACTGAACGGCCTGCTCGGCGGCCTGGGCGATGCGCTACGGCGCCACGCGCGGCTGATTCGCGGCCTGCAATGGGCGGTCGTAGCCTTCTACGGCCTATTGCTGGTGCTGCCGGCGCTGCTGCCGTTGCCGTCCAGCCAGGCACGCATTCTCGATAACCTGACGTTGCTCGCCCAGTTCATTTTCTGGGGCGTCTGGTGGCCGTTCGTGCTGCTGTCGATCGTGCTGTTCGGCCGGCTCTGGTGCGGCGTGCTCTGCCCCGAAGGTTCGCTCAGCGAATGGATCAGCTGGCGCGGCCTGGGTCGCGGCACCCCACGCTGGATTCGCTGGGGCGGCTGGCCGACCCTGGCGTTTATCCTCACCACTGTTTATGGCCAGCTGATCAGCGTCTACGACTACGCCCAAGCAGCCTTGCTGATTCTCGGCGGCTCGACGCTGGCGGCGATGCTGGTGGGTTTTCTCTATGGTCGCGGCAAGCGCATCTGGTGCCGCTACCTGTGCCCGGTCAGCGGCGTGTTCGCCCTGCTCGCCCGCTTGGCGCCGATGCACTACCGGGTCGACGAACAGCGCTGGCTGGACAATCCGCCGCCGCGTCAGCCGCCGCCCAACTGCGCCCCCTTGTTGGATATCCGGCGCATGCGCGGCGCCGCCGACTGCCACGCCTGCGGGCGCTGCAGCGGACAACGCGGTGCGGTGAAGCTGAGCGCGCGTTCGCCGAACGCCGAAGTGCTGATCGTCGGCCCGCAGCATAGCGGCCATTGGGACAGCCGCCTGTTGCTGTTCGGCGTGATCGGCCTGGCCATGGGCGCCTTTCAATGGACGCTCAGCCCCTGGTTCATCGACCTGAAACAAGCGGCGGCGACCTGGTTGGTCGAGCACGACAGTTACCGGCTGCTGCAAACCGATGCGCCCTGGTGGTTACTGACCCATTACCCCCAGGCCAACGACCTGTTCAGCTGGCTCGATGGACTGCTGATTCTGGGCTACCTGGCAGCCAGCGCGCTGCTGCTCGGCGGTGGTCTGTGGATCCTGTTGCGAGGCGCGGCCTGGCTGGTATCGCGCACCGGCAATGCCTTCGAACACCTGGCGTTAACGCTGATTCCGCTTGGCGCCAGCGGGCTGTTTCTCGGCCTCAGCGCCACCACCGTCAAGCTGTTGCGTTACGAGGGCCTGGCCCTGGCCTGGGTACAGCCGGCGCGCGCGACCCTGCTCGCCGCCGCTATCGGCTGGAGTCTGTGGCTGGGCTGGCAGGTGCTCGGCCGGCACGGCGCGCGCGGACTGAATCGGCTCGCGGCATTCTGCTGCCTGATGCTCGGGTCGGCCGGGGTCGGCTATGGCTGGTGGTTGCAGTTCTGGGGCTGGAGTTGAGGCGCTTTTCTCCCCTCTCCCTCGGGAGAGGGGCCGGGGGTGAGGGCCAGGTACACCGCCCTTTCGGCGCATCTTGATTTTGATCAACGCCCGCCACTGAGCCGCCGCCATACTCTAGGGCCGTCTTGATGCCTCAGGGAGCACGCGCCATGTCCGCGCCAAGCCAACCGCTCGTCTACGCCTGCTCGGGCTGCTCGAACGTGGCCCAGTTGGCCAACACCCTGGCGGTGCGGCTGGATCGTGCCGGCCTGGCGGAAATGTCCTGTATCGCCGGGGTCGGCGGGCATGTTGCGGCGCTGGTGAACAAGGCCAGGTCCGGGCGACCGATCCTCGCCATCGACGGTTGCCCGTTGCACTGCGTGAAAGCCTGCCTGGCCCAGCACGGCATCGAAGCCGACCGGCATATCACCCTCAACAGCTACGGCCTGCGCAAACGCTACCGGCAGGATTGCAGCGCGGAAGAAGCCGAAGCGCTGTTCGAGGACATGCAAAGGATCATCGCCAGCGACCTCAGTCACCCGGCCAGCGAAGAACCCGGCGCGCGCTCGGCAATTAGGTAAAAAATACCCACAGCGGTCATTTGTACCATGCCCGAGGCCGGGTATTTATCACCACATTCAATATAAAGCCTTATAAATCATTGGCTTGAAGATGGCATAGGCTTTGCTGAATAGGTTGTGCACTCACTCTCGAGCACGCCTTATGTCCTCCGCCCTGATTGACCTCAGCCTGGCCGACCTTGCCAGTTCCCTGCAAGGCGCCGCCGATATCCTGGCCAGGTACAACCTCGACTTCGCCTGCAACGGCCAGCGCAGCCTGCGTGACGAGGCGCTGCTTCGCGGCCTTGATGCCGCGTCTATCGCGTCGCAGATCCAACAGGCCGGCGCGCGGCCCGGGGGCGAGCCGGCCTGGCGTTATCAGGCGGCAGGCGAGCTGGTCGATCATATCCTCGGCCACTTGCATGCACGTCACCTGCGCCTGCTGCCGCAACTGATCGACCAGGCCTGGCACATCGAGCAGCGCTATGCCGACCGGCCCGAATGCCCCCGGGGCCTGGCCTGGCAACTGTGCAACCTGCAGCGGGATCTGGACCAGCACCTGCTGCGGGAAAAACAGCTGCTGCCCCTGCTGCCGGACCCAAGCTCCCTTGCGGTCGCGGCGATGCGGCTCGAACACCAGGCCTACGCCGCGACGCTGCTGGAGCTGGCGCGCTCGAACAATGACTTCAACGCACCGGCTCGCGCCTGCAATACCTGGGTCGCGCTGTACCTGGGGCTTTGGGAGCTGCGCCGCGATCTGGCGCAGCACATGCACCTGGAAAACAACCTGCTGTTCGCCGCGTCCCGATCCAGTCGCCACGCGGCGAACCACACCGACCGCCACTTCGGAGGCCAATCATGAAAAAACTCATCCAGCCGCTGCTGTGGTTTCTCGTCCTTACCTCGACGCTCGCCCTGGCCAGCGGCTTCGCCCTCAGCACCGTAAGCAGCGGTTATCCCGGCAACGGGCCGCAGCAGGCGCTCTAAGCCATCACTCTCATTTATTCAGGATGCCTTTTATGGTGCTTCATCGCGTACACCACCAGATTCTTCGCAGCCATCACCTGTTCGAGCCGTTGAACGAGGAGCAGATGGACGAACTCATGAGCACCAGCCAGTTGCTCAGCATCGACAAGGGCGAGCCGCTGTTCCGCCAGGGCGAACCGGCCAACGCGTTCTACTTCGTGATCGCCGGAGCGGTGAAGATCTATCGGCTGACGCCGGATGGCCAGGAAAAGGTCTTTGAAGTCATCGGCAATCGGCAGACCTTCGCCGAGGCCATGATGCTGATGGACACGCCCAACTACGTGGCCTCGGCCGAGGCGCTGTGTCCGACCCAGCTTTATCGCATCGCCAACAGCACCTATATGCGCCTGCTGCAAAGCAATAGCCGGCTGACCTTCGCCCTGCTCGGCAAGCTGTGCGTGCGCCTGCACCAGCGGGTCAACGAGATCGAAACCCTGTCGCTGAAGAACGCCACCCACCGGGTGGTGCGCTACCTGATCACCCAGCTCGCGCGCCTGCCGGACGGCGTCAACAGTTTCGAATTGCCGATGGCCAAGCAGTTGATCGCCGGGCACCTGTCGATCCAGCCGGAGACCTTTTCGCGGATTATCCGCCGGTTGATTGACGAAGAAGTCATCACCCAGGAAGGCCGGCTGATCGCCGTACTCGATCGTCCACGCCTGGAACAGTTCGAGTAAACACCCCGCGGCTTGGCCGAATGAACGAAGAGCACGCTTTTATGCCCCAGTGCCTGTATTGCCAACGCGACAATCCACCCCGGGAAACCGAATGCGGCCACTGCGGCATGCCGCTCCCAGCGCTCAGCGAAAAAAATGCAGAACGCCGGCAACGTCGCTTTATGTGGTTCTGCATCGGCTTGACGGTGTTTTGCGCGGTGATGATCGTCTGGTTGCCGCGCAGTATTGCCTGAGGATCCCGGCGCTTCTGTGTCTATTTCTGTGCCTGTTTGTTGGGTTACGCGGCGGCAGGTTGCAGCGGTGTCTGGATGATTTTTGGCACCGCGCCGCTAACCCAACCGACGGTCTGTGAGCCTGGTAGTAGGTTGGGTTAGCGGCGACCGCGATTAATCGGACGCTGCCGCAACCAACCGCCGCGTAACCCAACAGAGTCGCCATAGCGCCGTTTCCCCGGATTTCATCCGGGCTACAAGAGCGCGCCATTTATACCTGGGTCAGTTGCCGGTACAGCTGCGGCAGGCGTAGCGGCAGCTGTTGGGGGTTGCGAATCAGGGTGTAGCCATTGGCGCCGAACATATAGGGCAGGTAATCGCCGGCCTCGCGGTCGATGGTGATGCAGAACGGCAGCAGCCCTTGGCGCCGCGCTTCCAATACCGCTTCGCGGGTGTCTTCCACGCCGTAACGGCCCTCGTAAAGATCCAGATCGTTGGGTTTGCCGTCGGTCACCAAGAGCAGCAGCTTGCGCCTTTGCTTACAAGCGCCGAGCAGCGCGCTGGCCTGGCGGATGGCCGCGCCCATGCGGGTGTAATAACCAGGTTTGAGCGCCTGAATGCGCCCGCGGGTGTGGTCGTCGTAGCGCTGTTCGAACGACTTGAGTTCCTGCATGCGCACCTGCTGGCGGCGTAGCGAGGAAAAACCGTAAAGGGCGAAGTTGTCGCCCAGGGTCGACAGTGTTTCGCCGAACAGCAACAGGCTGTCGGTGATCACGTCTATAACCTTGTGCTCATCGTCCAGGTGCGCGTCGGTGGACATCGACAGATCGGCCAGCAGCAAACAAGCCAGGTCGCGGCGGTTAGGCCGCTGCTCCATAAACAGACCACGCTCGGCGCATTGGCCATGCTGGCGCTCGACGTGGAAATCCAGCCAGGCCTGCATGTCCAGCTCCGAACCCTGGGCTTGCTGGCGCAGCCATTGACGGTCGTTGCGCAGATGCTCGAACTGGCGGCGCAGGCGCTTGGCCAATGGTGCCAGACGAGGTGGCAGTGGCTGCGCCTCGCTGCCGCGCGGCACCATCATCTGCAGGTTGACGAATTCCTCGCGCAGATTCTGCTTGCGGTAATCCCACTCCGGTAGCTTGATGCCCTCGCCCAAGGGAATGTCGTCGACATCCGCTGGCGGCAGATCGAGGTGCAACTTGAGCCCGCCACCCTTGCGCAGACGTTGTTTGGACAGCGCCAGCTCGTCGAGGTCTTCGGCGACCCGCGCGGCGTCCAGGTCTTCGCTGTCGTCCGTGCAGCGATCCAGCTCGACATGCTCGGACCAGCTGAACAGGTTCTCCAGACGGAAAATCAGCAGCCCGCTCTTGCTGGTACTTTCCTCGATCCGCTTGGCGCGTTTTGGCCCGCCCTGGCGTTCATCCGACGGAGCCAGCAGGTTGCCCTCGCTTTCCTCGCCCAGCTCGCAGGCTTGGGGTTCGCCGAGGTTTTCCGCCGGATACAACCACAGCGGCAACGGCCAGGGCGCCCGTTCGCTCCGCGGGAAATTCGCGACGCTGCCCGGCTCGCGTAGCGCTTGCCGGAGCGCCGCCTCCAGCTCGGCTTCGTCTTTGCCGACTTGGTCGGGGTGGGGGCGTAATTGCAGGTGGGCTTCGACCAGCCGCTGATAGCGCGCACGCAAGGCCGGATAGCGTTCCAGCAGCTGCAGTGTCCAGCGCTGGTTGTCCCGCGCCCAATGGTGCATCTGCCCCGCTTGCGCGGCGAGCAATGCCAGCCAGCGATACAAGTCCTGATTCAGCGCGGTCTCGGGATACACCGCCAGGCTGGACGGCAGACGCAGGTTGTGGGCATCGCACCAAGCCACCGGCAGTTGCTTGCAGGTGCCGGCCACCTGTTGCAGCAGGCTGCGCCGCAACAGTAGATCGCGGGCGCTGGCGGCCTCCACGCCAACCCCGTTGGCACCGCCCATGGCGCGGAACAACAACGCCAGAGGTCGCTGCATGCTGCTCAGCTCGACCCGCGCCTCGGGAAAATCCGGGCTGGCGCGCCGGGTGATAAAGCGGTGCCAAACGCTGCCCACCCACTCTTCCAGTTCGACGGTAAAGGCCATCTGCTGCACCTCTCTATGGCTATGTCCCAGTTAGTTGTTGCAATGGCTAACAGGTGTGTCCTCGTAGGGTGCGCTGTGCGCACCGGCGCTGGCTGCAGACTCTTGGTGCGCACGGCGCACCCTACCTGTTGCGGCCCTTCAAGCAGGGCCGCTGTTCAGCAAACGCAAAACGGCCCGCTGTACCAGCCGGGCCGAGAAGTTAACCAACAATCACCACTCAGGCCGAAACGGCCAGGGTGGCTTCGTCGCGGACAGTGGCCCGGCCACGCTGCTTGAAGCTGTACAGGTAGCAGAGCAAGCCGATCAGGAAGAACACCCCGGCCACCAGGCGCAGCCAGAAGAACACGGCCAACTGGTCGACGGTATTCATGAACGACAGCGCTATGCCATCCGCCGGCAACCGCTGCAGCTGAACCTGCACCACGCCTGCGGCAGTAAGGAACAGGGTGATCGCCACCATCGACAAGGTCATCAACCAGAAGCCGCGGATTTCGAGGGTTTGCGCCCGCTCGTCCGGCGCCTCGCCAAAGCCCCGCAAGCGCGGCATGGCGTAGCTGATCAAGGTCATCACGATCATCGCGTAAGCGCCGTAGAAGGCCAGGTGACCATGCGCCGCGGTGAGCTGCGAACCGTGGGTGTAGTAGTTCACCGGGGCCAGGGTATGCAGGAAGCCCCATACGCCGGCGCCGAGAAACGCGGTGACGGTCGTGCCTTTGGCCCACAGGGTGGCGGCGCGGTTGGCATGCTGGCGACGGCGTTTGCCGACCATGGTGAAGGCGAACAGCACCATGGCGAAGAACGGGATCGGTTCCATCGCCGAAAAGATCGAGCCGAGCCACAACCAGACCGCCGGAGCACCGATCCAGAAGAAGTGGTGACCGGTACCGATGATGCCGGTGATCAGAGCCATGGCGATGATCACGTAGAGCCACTTCTCGACCACTTCACGGTCCACCCCGGTGATCTTGATCAGCACGAAGGCGAGCATCGCGCCCATGATCAACTCCCACACGCCTTCCACCCACAGGTGCACCACGAACCACCAGTAGTACTTGTCGCGCGCCAGGTTTTCCGGGTTGTAGAAGGAGAACAGGAAGAACACCGCCAAACCGATCAGGCCGGTCATCATGACCATGCTGACCGTGGTTTTACGGCCTTTGAGCAGGGTCATGCCGATGTTGTAGAGGAAGCCCAGGGCGACCACCACGATGCCGGCCTTGGTGATGGTCGGCTGTTCGAGGAACTCGCGACCCATGGTCGGCAGCAGCTCGTTGTGGGTCAACTTGGCCAGCCCTGCATAGGGCACGAACAGGTAGCCGAGAATGGTCAGCACCCCGGCCGCGGCGAATACCCAGAACAGCAGGATCGCCAGTTTCGGGCTGTGCAGCTCGCGGTCCGCCTCCTCGGGAATCAGGTAGTAGGCCGCGCCCATGAAGCCGAACAGCAGCCAGACGATCAGCAGGTTGGTGTGCACCATACGTGCGACGTTGAACGGGATCAGCGGGAACAGGAAGTCGCCGACCACGTATTGCAGGCCCATGATCAGGCCGAACAGCACCTGGCCTAGGAACAGCATCAGAGCGAACACGAAGTAGGGTTTGGCCACGGCCTGCGATTGGAATTTGAGATGCGGGTTCATGATGGTCATCTCTCAGCCCTCCTTGTTTGGCGGCCAGTTGTTGGTATCGATCTTCGAAGTCCACTTGAGGAACTCCGCCATATCGTCAACTTCCTGCTCGCTCAGGTTGAATTGCGGCATCGTCCTGCGCCCCGGGATACCCAGCGGTTGTGCCTTCATCCAGGCGTGCAGGAAAGGTTTGAAGCCCGCGTCCTCGCCGCGCCGGGTGAACACATTGCCCAGCTCAGGCGCGAAGTAGGCACCCTCGCCCAGCAGGCTGTGGCAGCCGATGCAGTTGTTGTTTTCCCAGACCGCCTTGCCGCGAATAACCGACTCGGTCAGCTCCGATGCGTTGGTACGCTCCGGAAAGGTCTGCTCTGTGTGATAGGTCAGGGCCAGGAACACCAGGAAGAAGAACAGGCTTCCCCCGAAGTAGATGTTCCTGGCCATGCTCTTGGTGAAGGTCTCTGACATGGTCGCTTCCTCTTTGCTTGGCGAGTCCATTCTAGAAAGCGACCTAGCGAAACCCGCTTGATGGCAATCAAGAAAGACCGATCAAACAGGTCGGGTATAGAGAGCGTGATTATTCGTAGGGCGGCCATGCCGAAGACTTGTCCGCGATTTGCAGATTCGGGGGTGATGGGTAGGTTGGCGCTGAGCGCAGCTTGTATTGAGCACAGCGATACCCGGGGCACCCTTTCCCGGGTTTCGCTGAGCTCGACCCGGGCTACGGACTACGTGTGCTTTAGCCCCGATCCCGAGCTATAAGGAGCAGCGCAACGCCAGCAGCACGCCCGCCGCCATCGTCACTGGCCAGGCGAGCAGCAAGCCGCGCCATAAGCGTGGGGCGTGGCGCAGCTCCATGAAGCCGTCGGCGATCAGCCAGGCCTTGCCCAGCGCCGCCAGCAATACGCCCGCACTCAGCAGCAAGGTCGCCCCGCTGCTGCCCAGCTGCACGCTGACCACGGACAGCACGGCCAGGCCCAGCCAGCAGTAGATCAGGGTGCGCGAAGCGGACATGGCGACCTCCTCGGTCAATTCAGGACATACACCAGCGGAAACAGCAGCACCCAGACCAGGTCGACCATGTGCCAATAGAGCACGCCGGATTCCAGCGAGCTGTAGTTACCCGGGGCAAAGGCGCATCGTCGGCAACGCTCGGCCAGCCAGGCGAGAATCAGCATGCCGAGCAGCACATGGAGAAAGTGAAAGCCGGTGAGAATCCAGTACAGGGTGAAGAAGGTGTTGTGCTCCATGCCCAGCCCGAGGCCGGACAAGTGCGCGTATTCACTGAGCTTCAAGCCGACGTAAATGCAGGCCGAAAGCAGCGCGGCCAGCAGCAACCAGGCCGCGCGCCGGCCGCGGGCCTGACGCACCTGCTCCTGGGCCAGGGCGGCGAGCAAGCCGCTGCTGAGCAGGCTCAAAGTCAGCGCCAGGCCGGTGGTGCTGTCGAGCAACTGGCGGCTGTCGTGAAACAGCTGCGGGTGCAGGGCCTGGGTGACGGCGAAGACCAGAATCAGCAGGCCGAATACCGTCAGCTCGGCGAGGATAAAAAACCACATCGCCAGATCGCCCGGCAGATGGCGCGCCGGGCTGGCGTCTGGGCATGAGGTCAGTTCAAGCGAAGTGGACATCGACCACGTCCATCAGCGCCGCAACCGTCTGCGGATCGTCCGACAGCGGTTCGGCCAGGCAAGCCAGGCAAGCTTCGCGCGGGCTCATGCCGGCGCCGATCATGCGTGCGGCGAAAATCAGCAGGCGGGTGGACGCCACCTCCTCCAGATCATGTTGTTCCAGGCGCCGCAACGCCTGCCCCAACTGGACCACCTGGGCCGCCAGGACGGTATCGACCTGCGCCTCGTTGGCGACTATGCGTTCCTCCTCGGCCTGCGCTGGGTAGTCGAAACGCAGGGCGACGAAGCGCTGGCGGGTGCTCGGCTTCATGCCCTTGAGCAGGTTCTGATAGCCGGGGTTGTAGGACACCACCAGCATAAAACCGGGCGGCGCGCGCAGCACTTCGCCGGTGCGCTCCAGATACAGCTCGCGGCGGTCGTCAGCCAGCGGGTGCAGCACCACAGCGGTGTCCTGGCGCGCTTCGACCACTTCATCCAGGTAACAGATACAGCCTTCGCGCACCGCGCGGGTCAGCGGACCGTCCTGCCACCAGGTGCCCTGGGCTCCGATCAGATGGCGACCGACCAGGTCGGCGGCGGACAGGTCGTCATGGCAGGCCACGGTGTACAGCGGCAGGTTCAGGCGGTGGGCCATGTACTGCACGAAACGGGTTTTGCCGCACCCGGTCGGCCCTTTGATCAGTACCGGCATGCCGTGCTGCCAGGCTTTCTCGAACAGCACCTCTTCGCTACCCAGGGCCTGGTAGAACGGCATGGCGCGTGCGGCGTCGATTGATTGGATGGGCGCATTCACAACGGATACCTCGGCGGACTATTGAGCATGTCTGCACGCTAACCGCGACGCGGCGCTACGCTCAAGGCATCCGCCGGCAACTCTTGATTGTGGTCAAGTGCATCGGCGCGGGATGTCCCTCCGGCAGCCGTACTGGAGAAACTCGCACCTTGGTCCGGGGTCGTTGTCTGAGACGATAAGCCGCATTGAACCGAGGGGTTGCGGCGACGCACAGTGGCTAACGGCAACAGTTGATTGAAATCAAACGCAAGTAAACGGCTCCCGGCTATGCTTGGATCGTTTTCGGCAAACTGTCGCCACTAGCGATGCATCACACAGGGCTCGGTACCATGTATGCCAAGCCGTTAACTACGCCAAATCGACGCAGGCTCGCTAACGCTTCGCGTCACCGCCTTGAGGAAATACCATGAAGAAGTTTTTCACTCCGTTGTTGGCCCTGGGCGCTGCCCTCAGTATGCAAAGTGCCCTGGCCGTCGACTCGGCAGCCGCCGAAGCACTGTTCAAGAGCAAGCCGTGCGCCGCTTGCCATAAGATCGACATGAAAGTGGTTGGCCCGGCGTTCAAGGACGTCGCCGCCAAATACGCAGGTACCGAAGGTGCCGTCGAACTGCTGGCCGGGCGTATCAAAAATGGTACCCAGGGCACCTGGGGCCCGATACCGATGCCGGCCAACCCGGTCACCGAAGAGGAAGCTAAGATCCTCGCCGAATGGGTGCTGAGCCAGAAGTAAGCCCCGCCAGGACGCCACTTTCGTAACCGCCAGTGGCGTCCTCCCCGCCCCCCCGCCTTTGCTCTTCTCCCGGTAGCCTGAAAGACCTGGGATTCGAGACGTTAAATATCTCCTCAGTGCCATACAATGCCGCTTCTTATCAGTTTCATTGAAGTGAAGCGCCGTAATGGACATCGATCTCGCCCGCACCTTTCTCGATATCACCCGTAGCGGTAGCTTTATCGCCACCGCGGAACGCCTGCATATCACCCAGACGGCGGTGACCGCCCGCATCCAGAACCTGGAAAACCAGCTCGGCTGCCGGCTGTTCGTGCGCAACCGTGCCGGCGCGCGGCTGACCGCCGACGGCGAGCGTTTCGTGCCCTACGCGACGCAGCTGGTACAGACCTGGGAAGCCGCGCGCCGGGACCTGCCGTTGCCGCGCGGTTATGGCGAGCTGCTGACGCTGGGGGCGGAGACCAGCCTGTGCAACCCACTGATGCTGGCGTGGCTGCAGCGCTTGCGCCAGGCCTTGCCGGCCCACGCGTTGCGCAGCGAAGTGGCCAGCGGCAGCCTGTTGCAACAGCAGCTCGACCTCGGCGTGCTCGACGCCGCCCTGGTGCACCAACCCGAGTACTGGCCGAGCCTGCAGGTCGAGCAATTGCTCGAGGAAAAGCTGATCCAGGTGGTGCAGGCGCACAATCCCGAGCCCTATATGTATGTCGACTGGGGCCCGGCGTTTCGCAAGCTGCATGACAACGCGCTGCCTGAATACACCCGCAACGCCCTCTCCTTCAGCCTCGGCCCGTTCGCCTTGCAGTACCTGCTGCAATGCGGCGGCCGCGGTTACTTCCGCACCCGGGTAGTGCAGCGCTACCTTGATGAAGGCCTCCTCAAACGGGTGGAAAAGGCCCCGGAATTCACCTACCCGGTGTACCTGGTCTATCCTCGGGCCGCCGATAGCCCGGCCCTGCGCAGCGCCCTGGAACTGCTGCGCGAAGTGGTCAGCGACGACTTCGACTGGTCGCGCTGGTATCCCGATACCTAGGAACGGGTTGGCGCGGCACCAATAGCCTGTCCGGCTCGGTTACAACCGCTGAGTCGAGACGGCCCCGCTCGTGGGGTGCTCCGTGCGCACTGGCGTCGGCCTAGAATCCCGGTGCGCGTGACGCGCACCCTACGACGGCGCCGAATACCTGAACGCAGCTACCGCGACGGTTCAATCCGGCAGGTGCTTGAGCCAGTTGCGGTACAGCGCGGCGATCAGATCGGTCTGGGTGATCATGCCGACCAGGCGCTGCTGCTCGTCCACCACCGGCAGGCAATGCAAGCCGCGATCGGAGAGCAGAAACACCAGGTCGACCATGTGCGCATCGGGCGTCACCGAGATCACCGGCGCGCTCATGACCGAGCGCAGTTTGGTGCCGCGCAGGTACTTCAGCTGACCCAGATTGACCCGCGCCCGGCTCGGCTGGAACTGCTTGAGCAGATCGACCAGGGTGACGATGCCGATCAGTTTGCGGCTGCCTTCCTCGAGCACCGGCAGCGAGCGCAGGCGATGCTCGCGCAGGGTCTGCCAGGCCTGTTCGATAAAACTGTCCGGCGCGGCGCAATGCAGATCGCGCGACATGATATCCGCCGCGGTGATCTCGCCCATGCTGCGGCGCAACGCGTGTTTCTCGGTTTGCTTGATCAGCTGCTCCAGATCGTCGCGGGTCACGTCGACGTATTCGCCGAAGTCCTGCAAGGCCTGGTCGATGTCGTTGCGGGTAAAGCTCATCCGCTCGCTCGGCAACAGATCCTGGGTGTGGTGACTGTTTTCCCTGGGCAGACGCCACTTCGGATAGGCGTGGCCGGTCAGGTTGTTGTAGAGCAAGGCGACCGCAACCAGCAACAGCGAGGTCGCCGCCACCGGCACGAGCAAGGCGTAGCCCTGCACCGCGACATCCGCCCCACCGCTGGCGACCACCACGGCCAGGGCGCAGCCCGGCGGATGCAGACAGCGCATGGCAACCATGCATGCGAGCGAAAGGGCGGCAGCCAGCATGATCGCCGGCTGCGTGTGCAGCGCACTCAACCCCAGCGCTATGCCAATCAACGTGGACAACAAGTTGCCGCCCAGAACCGACCACGGCTGGGCGAAGGGGCTGGACGAAGCGCCGAACAGCAGGACCGCGGAGGCCCCGGCAGGGCCGGCAAGGCTATGGGTGATCGGCATGCCGAACCACCAGGCACCGAGCGAAACGCAGAGTGCCATGACGACGCCGACCCCAATGGTCGCGCGCAGCCATTCTCGAGGGTGAGCATTGAGCGGCGCGGGAGCAAGGGATCTGAGCCAGTCGGATAGATGTTGTTGCATGGTTGCTGCCCGGAGTTTTCTGTTTGGCAAGGTCGAACCGCTCGCGCGCCGCTTGGCGGAGTTCGCGCGGGTCAATTCAATTAACGAACGGAAGTTTTGCTGCCGCGTGCGGCGACCATCAGCGTTGTCGCGGCAGCCATGGGCAGTTTGATAGAGATGGGTTTCATAAGACTTGCGCGACCGATCACGAACGCCCACGAACAGGCGCACCGCGTTTACACGCCGCTCCTTTTCGATCTGGTTCATATTGGCGCGGCAAATGGCCACGCTGGAGGTAAGTGCCTGCGCAGTGTGCCGAAGCGAATCACTTATCTCTAATGAATAACATTGCAGCTATAGAGCAATAACTTTGCTTTATAGCTGCAATGGAAACTGATTGCAGGCCATTCATGGCCGGCACGACGAAGGCAAAGGGCTTGCCCTCGTAGCCGCTGCATAAGCGGCTTGTTGTCGGACGGTCCGGCGACGTGCCTCGCGGCGAGCGATACGCGAATAGCCCTGCAGGCTGCTTTCGCTGCGGCTCGCAGCGCCCTCCGGGTCAGCTCAGGGTGTAGCCGTTGTCCACCACCCAGTCCTGGCCATATACGCCGCGGGCCCCCTGGGACAGCTGGAAGAGAATGACATTGGCGACCGCCGCCGCTTCGAGGAAATGGCCGGGCAGCAAGCGTTGGGCGACCGTATCGGCAATCTCGCCCAGTTGCTCGTCGGTCAGCCCCAGGGTGCCCCAGATCGCCGTCGCGGTGGGGCCGGGTGAAACCAGGTTGATGCGCAGATCCAGGGCGGCGAGTTCCACCGCTATGGTTCTTACCTGAGCGCTCAGTGCCGCTTTGCTGGCGATATAGGCGGCCAGCCCGGGAAAGCTCAAATGGCTCAGAAAGGTGCTGACGAACACCACCGAGGCCGGTTTGGCCAGGGTGTCGCGCAACGCCGCCAGGGTGTTCAAGGCGCCGGCACCATTGACCGCCCATTGCCGGTCGAAGGCGCTCAGGTCCAGGCAGTCGGCCAGTTCGGCGATGCCGGCGTTGGGCACCAGGTAATCCACCGGGCCGAGACGCGCAGCCTGTCGCGCCAGGCTGTCGAGGTCGTCCCGGCAGGTCACGTCGCCGGCTTGCCAGTGCAAACGCTCGCCATAGGTTTCCATCAGCGCGGGCAACCCGCCAAGTGTGCGGGACATCGCCAATACCCTGGCACCGCGTTGCAGCAAGGCCGCGCACAGCGCCAGGCCGATGCCCGAACTGGCGCCGGTGACCACGGCCAGACGATCCTGGAATTCGCTTTTCATCATTGCTCTCCGATGCCCGGCGGCGCCGGGCGGGCAGCGTCACCCTGCGAGTGAGTGCGGGTGATCGGGTTCCGATCCGGGGCAGCGGCGCTGTCCGGACAAGATCTTTTTACCGCGAGGGAAAGGTTTGGCGACTTGACCGCAATCAGCTTTGGCTTGCGTAGAGGGAATGCCCGCTGAACGGGCCGCTAGGGGTAGATCCCAAGCTCCGATTCACACGCGGATAAGCTATGCGCCTGTGGAGTGGAGCCGTGACTTCGGGGCGATGCCTTGGCGTAACCCGGGGTCGCTATCCCGGATTGCGCTGGCGCTTGTCCAGGCTACAACTGCTCCGCCAGCTGAGTTCGTAGCCCGGATGAAATCCGGGGGCGATCCAATGCCGGATACATCAATCGGCCCCGCACCTACAAAAAAAGTGCGCAGCAGTCCGCTGCTTATGAGCGCTCGGTTGGCTCGGTCTGATCCTTGGCGTTGATCGATTTACGAAACCCGCCGATTGCCTCGCCCAGGTCAGAACCCAGGCTGCGCAGGCGTTTGCTGCCGAATAGCATGACCACGATCAGCAGCATGATCAGTAGCTGCCAGATGCTGATTCCCATGATGAAGTCCCCTTGTGTAAGTCGCTGCCTGCCTCAACGGCTGGCTTGTTGATGACCGTCCTGCTTACCCATGTCCATGGCCGCGCCCATCTGCAGGACGGACGCGTCGATTTCCTCGAAACGCAGCACCCGCCCGCCTTCGCGCTCGGCCAGCTGGCGCGCGGCCTGCTCGTCGGCGAAGGACGCCAGCACCACGCCCATGGCGCCCTTGAGGCGGGTGCCGACAACGTAATAGGCGCTGGTCGCGTCGATCAGGTAATGATCGTCAGGCTTGTCCCAGGCGCTGCGGCCCATGTCATGGACCAGCAGCTTGACCTTCAGTTGGCGATTTTCCGGTTGCAGCCACCAGCCGAGCATTTCCGCCGGGGAGCAGAATTTCTTCACCCCGCCCTGCCCCAAAACCTCACCCTTGGGGCCGGGAAAATCGGTAATGATCATGCCGCAGACGTGGCACTCGTCGCTCGGGTGGAAGGCCACCGGGGTGAGCGTCTTGGCCTGTTGTTCGGGTTCGCCGCAGGCGGCCAGCAGCAGGCCGAACAGGGCTGCCGACACGAGCCGCATCAGGCGTGGATTGATGTTCATCGAGTTTTTCTCCAACAGTCGCAACGACCCCGGTGCGCTACGCACACCATGCGGTTTAGTTAAACGCCAAAATCAGCTCGGCCGACGCCGAAACACCCAGTAGGCGGCCAGCAGCGGCACTCCTACCCACAGCAGCAGGCACGACCACAACAGCCCGCCAGCCACCGACAAATCGTCGCCCAACGCCATCACCCCGGCGGCAGTGCCGCCGCCGTCAAAGCCGGACAGGTTGATCAGCCGGTAGACGTCGGTCGGGTTAAGCAGCAACAGCCAGGGCAGCAGGTCCGGGTTGAACTGACCCTGGCTGAATACCAGCAAGGCCAGCAAGGCCAGGTCGAACACCAACACGAAGAGGAACCACAGGCCCAGGGCCAGCCCGGCGGCGCTGGATTTTTCGCTGGCCTTGCTGCTCAGCACATAGGCCAGGGCGAGGAACACCCAGCCGAGCAAAGTCGAGGACAGGATGAAGCGGCCGAAGGCCCAGACCAGTTGGCCCAGCTCGACATCCTCGACCAGCACGGCGATGGCCAGGGCGGCGCAACCGAAGCCGATCAGGGTGGCCAGGGCGAGGATCAGGCCGTGGCCGACGAACTTGCCCAGGAGCATCTGGCCGCGCCCCAACGGATAGGTCAGCAACAGCATCAGGGTGCCGCCCTCGTCTTCGCCGACTATCGCGTCGTAGGCCAGCAGCAAGGCGATCAGCGGCACCAGGAAAGTCGCAAGGCTCGCCAGGCTGGCAATGGTCGCCGGGATCGAGGTGAAGCCCAGTTGCCCGGATGCCGCGGCGCCGAGCCAGGCGATACCTGCCGCGAGCACGGCAAACAGCAGACTGATGGCCAGCAACCAGCGATTACGCAGGCCGTCGCTGAGTTCCTTGCGGGCGATGTTCCAGACCTGGTTCATGCTTTGCCCTCCGCGATCGGCGCATTGCCGGCGCGCTCCATGTAGTAACGATAGAGGTCCTCCAGCGACGGCTGGTGGATATCGATATCCTGCGCCTCGCCCTCGCCAAGCAGCTGACGTAGCAGGCCGAGTTTGTGGCCGTTGACCGCTACCACCTCGACTGCAGATTCGCCAATCTGTTGTGCGTCATGCCCGGCGGCACTCCAGCGCTGCACCATCTGCTCGCTGTGCTTGAGCCCGCTGGCGCGGATCAGTGCCGGCAAACCAGCCTCCTCGCGCAGGCTGGCCAGGCTGCCGACCGCCTGCAGGCGACCATGGGCGAGGATCGCCGCGCGGTTGATATGCGCCTCGACGCCCGGCAGCACATGGGAACAGAGGATGATGCTGGTGCCTTGCTGACGCAGGCGATCGACCAGCCGATAGAGGTCCAGGGTGGCGATCGGATCGAGACCCACGGTGGGCTCGTCGAGCAGCAGCAGGCGCGGCGCGCCCAGCAGCGCCTGGGCCAGGCCGAGGCGCTGGCGCATGCCCTTGGAATAGGTTTTCACCCGTCGATCCGCGGCGTCGATAAGGCCGACTTGCTCGAGCAGTTCGTCGACCTGGGCCGCTGCGGCGCCCTTGAGTCGGGCGAAGTGGCGCAGGGTCTCGCGTCCGGTGAGCTGCGGGTAGAAGGTCACGTTCTCCGGCAGGTAGCCGAGCTGGCGCCGCACCTCGGGGTCGTTTGGCGAACGACCGAGCACCTGCACCCTGCCCTCGCTGGCCTGCAACAGGCCGAGAATCAGCTTCATGCTGGTGGTCTTGCCGGCGCCGTTGTGGCCGAACAGGCCGAGCACCTCGCCTTCGCCCAGGCTCAGGTTCAGATCGTGCAGCACGCTCAGGTTGCCGTAGCGCTGGGACACGCCCTGGATATCGACGGCGTTCATGGTGCGGACTCCTGCGTAACGGATTGCAGATCCCCGGTGGGGAATCGCATAAGTGGATGGCTGTCCTGTACCCCCGGCGACTTGACCACCGGAAAGGCCCGCTGCACCCAGCGCAGCAACTCGATGCCGGGGCTGTTCATCAGCAGGCGCACCTGCGGGTACATCCACAATAGGCGGTCGACGTTGTCGTTGGGCTCATAGACCACGTCGCCGAGGCCATCGTTGTTGCGATCCCAGCCCAGGTAATCGCTCCAGTAGTTGCCGCGACCGTTCTGGGACCACTCCTGGGTGCGGGTGGCCACGTACTTGACCTGTTGCTGGTTGTCGACAAAGGCGTTACCAGCGATGCGGTTGTCCTCGGAGCCGGCGGTCAGGTGGATGCCCAGCGGGCTGCGGGCGAACAGGTTGTGTTCGATCACGTCGAACTGCGAGTTGTAGATGAACAGCGCCTTGCCCTCAGCGCCGTTGATCAGGCTGTCGCCGCTGGAGCCGCTGCGCACATCGCTGACGACGTTATCGCGCAGGGTCGAATAGGTGATGTAGTTCATCAGGATGCCGTAGTTCTGGTCATGCTCGGAACGGTTGCCGATCACCGTCAGCTTGCGGCTCTGCATCAGCGCGTAGCCGGTGCGGGTGTTGCGGGTGGTATTGCCGATCACTCGGTTGTCGTTGGAGTACATGTAGTGCACGCCGTAGCGCAGCTCCTCCAGGGTGTTGCCTTCGAGCAGGTTACCGTTCGAGGTATCGATATAGATGCCGTCGCGTGTTTCTCGCACCTGGTTGCCGATCACTCGCGCGCCGTGCACGGCGTACAGATGGATGCCGTTGCCGCGGTCCTGGGAGCGGATGCTCGGGTCGCCCTGGATGTGGTTGCCGATCAGGCTGACATCGGCGGTGCCGTCGACCCAGATGCCGGAGCCCGGCCCTTGCAGGTGGTTGTCCTTGATCAGCGCGCCGCGCGCCTTGGAGCCGATGAACACGGCGGCATTCAAGTCGGTGAGGTTGCGCCCCCAGTCGAGCAGGGTGCAGCCTTCGATGGTCACGCCGGGCGCTTCGATGGTCAGCGCATTGCCCTGGCCCTGGGCGTGGATCACCGCGCCTGGTTCGCAGCGCAGGTGCATCGGCTGTTCGACCCTGAACTGCCCGGTGTATTCGCCGGCTGGCAGGCGCCAGCGGTTGTCACCATCGGCCTGTAGCGGCAGCGCGGTGATGGGTTGCGGCGCCGCCTGGGCCACGCCGCCGAGAATTAGCAGCAGGCACAGCGCGCTGGCATGAAGCGAAGCGATTGCCTGAGGTCTGAGCACTGCGTTTACCTTGTTTCCCGAGCCGCACAGGACTCGCGAAATGAATGGGAGCCGTAGCCCGGATGCAATCCGGGGAGATTGTCGATAAAGCCCCCGGATTTCATCCGGGCTACGGGGCTGCGTTAGCCGTGAGAGCGGCCGTGGGTTTACGCCGGTTCCACCAGCATGCGGCCGACCATTTCCATGTGCAGAGCGTGGCAGAACCAGTTGCAGTAGTACCAGTGCACCCCGGGTTTGTCGGCGGTGAAGGTGATCGACGAGGTCTGCTGCGGGCTGATTTCCATGCTCACGCCATGGTTGGTCATGCAGAAACCATGGGACACGTCCTCGATCTCATCGATGTTGGTGATGGTCACGGTGACCTCATCACCCTGCTTGACGTTGAACTCGGTGACGCCATAGATCGGCGCCGACGAGGTCATGTACACGCGCACCTTGTTGCCGTCGCGGATCACCTTGTTGTCGGTTTCCAGGGTGATGCCGTCCTTCTTGGCGATGGCCACGGTTTCGGCGAAGAACGGATCGTTGCGCTCCCAGATCTTCTTGGTCTTGATCTGGTCGCGACGCGCCAGGATGCAGTCGTGCGGCTCGGCGTAGGTCGGGCCATCGTGTACCAGCTTCATCTCGTCGCCGGAGATGTCGATCAACTGGTCGTTCTCCGGGTGCAGCGGGCCGACCTGGAGGAAGCGGTCCTTGGAGAATTTGCACAACACCACCAGCCACTGGCCGTCGGCATCGCGGGTCTCGGTCAGCGAGGCATGGTTGTGGCCCGGCTGGTACTGCACATCGAGCTTCTGCTTGATGTAGTTGACCTTCTCGCCCTTGTAGGCGCGCACCGCATCTTCCAGATTCCACTTGACCACCTGGCTGTCGATGAACAGCGTGGTGTAGGCATTGCCGCGACCGTCATAGGTGGTGTGCAGCGGGCCCAGGCCGAGTTCCGGCTCCGCGGCAATGGTGTCGCGCGGGTCCTTGAGCTTGTTGTCGAACAGGTCGTCGAGACGATCGATGGCGATCATGCTCACGGTCGGCGACAGCTTGCCATTGGCGATGAAGTACTTGCCGTCCGGCGAGGTATTGAGGCCGTGGGGGTTCTTCGGCACCGGAATGTAGCGGGTCAGTTCGGAACCGGCGCGGCCGTCGACCACCGGCACCTTGGAGTCGCCCAGGGTGGTGAACTTGCCAGCCTTGATCGCCGCCTCGATGCGCGGGATGTTGTACACCACGACCCAGTCGCGTTCGTTGCGCATCATGCCGCCGAGGTCGGTGGCTTTTTCCGAGTTGTAGCAAGTGGAGGCGGCGTATTTGCCGGTGTAGTCGGCATCGGTGTTGTCCAGGTTGCCGTCGACGATGACCTGGAAGGCCATCTCCATCTTCTCCGCATCGATGACGTTGAACATGGTGTAGGCGTTCTTGTCCTGCAGGTCGAAGTTGCTGCCGTCGTTGGGGTGCGGAATGACGAATTCGGCGTTGGCGAACACGTACTTGGTGTGCGGCACCTTCTGCAGACGCAGGCCATGGATGGCCTGGACGTTGGGCACGGTGAGCATCTTGTCGCACTTCATGATGTCCAGGCGGATGCGCGCGACCCGGCTGTTGGCCTTGTCGTTGATAAACAGGTATTTGCCGTCGTACTGGCCGTTGGTCATGGAGATGTGCGGGTGGTGGCAGTCACCGTTGAGGAACTTGGCGCTGTCGCCCATGACCCGCCGGCTTTCGTTGGTCAGGCCCCAGCCGGTGGCGGAGTCGACGTTGAACACCGGGATGCGCATCAGCTCGCGCATCGAGGGCACGCCGAGCACGCGCACTTCACCCTGGTGGCCGCCGCTCCAGAAACCGTAGTAGTCGTCCAGTTCGCCGGGCGCCACGTGGATCTTCGCTTGCGACTCCTTGACCGCGGCGGCCCAGGACTCACGCGTCATCACCCCACCGCCGAGCGCCGTGGCAGCCACCGCCACACCGGTCATGGCCGATGCCCCGAGGAAGCCGCGCCGGCTCAGGCCAGCGGCATTCTTCGATTCTTTTTCACTCATGGTCATACTCCTTTGGACTGCTTCGAGGTGGCGCTCATTCGGCGCCCGTCAATTGCACTGCAGGTATCAACTCGGGGCCCGCCGGCGCGCGCTTGCCGCGCTTCTTGCGCTTGTTGATCAGCGGCGGGCATTTGTTTTCGTTGTGGTAGGTCATCTGGCAATCGAGGCAGTAGTGGCACTCGTTGGCATTGATGTGCCCATCGGGGTGAATGGCCTGGATCTCGCATTCCTTGGCGCACAGTTGGCAGGGGTTGCCGCACTCCTTGCGCCGCTTCAGCCAGTCGAACAGGCGCAGCTTGGTCGGGATCGCCAAGGCGGCGCCCAGCGGGCAGACATAGCGGCAGTAAACCTTGCGGGTGAACAGGTTGATCACCAGGAGGAACACGGCGTAGACCACGAACCACCACTGGCGGTCGAAGTGCAGGGTGATGGCGGTCTTGAACGGTTCCACCTCGGCGAAACGTTCGGCGGCCGACATCGACTCCAGGGAAATGCCGAACAGCACCAGCAGGACGATGTACTTGATCGCCCAGAGCCGTTCATGCAATGCGAATGGCAGCTCGAACTGGCGGATCTTCAGCTTGCGCGCGGCCTCGTTGATCAGCTCCTGCAGGGCGCCGAACGGGCATAGCCAGCCGCAGAACACGCCGCGGCCCCAGAGCAGAATGCTGGCGGCGGTGAAGGTCCAGAGGATGAAAATGATCGGATCGGTGAGGAACAGCTCCCAGCGGAAGTCCTGCACCACGGCATGCACGAAGGTCAGCACGTTGACCACCGACAATTGCCCGAGGGAATACCAGCCGATGAACACCACGGTAAAGATCAGGTAACCGCGGCGCAGCCAGTGAAGGAACCGCGGCTGGCGGGTGAACTTGTCCTGGAGGAACAGGATCACCGTCAACAGCAGCAGGGCGACGACTATCACACCGATCTGGAAGCTCTTCTGGTACCAGATATTCAGCCACACCGGCCGGCTGGCCTCCTCCGCCGCAGCCAGCTCCTCGGCCGTAGGCTGCGGACGCTCGAGGTACTCCTCGGGCATCTGGTACGGCAGCTCGAAACTGCTGAACTCGCCGCTGATCGGGCCGGTCTGGCGGCGCACCAGCAGCTCCAGGCTCCAGGGCGACCCCGGATCGAACCCGGACTTGGCGCGCACGATGAAGATCGAGCGCTCGTCGAACTCGGGCATGCCCTTGGCGTACACGTCAGTCAGGCGCTGGTGGTCCATGTCGCGAAAACTGATCACCTCGCCGAACTGGCGCAACTGCACCCGATCGAAAATACCCCCGCGCACATAGCCCGATCCCTTGTAGGAATAGATGCCGCGGCCCAGCACGGCGATGGCCTGCTCGCCTGGCTTGAGGTCCTGCATAAGGAAGCGGTACTGGTTGTCGCCCAGCAGGTTACGGCCGATGGTCGGCGGGTTCAGGTGCGTGACGTAAAGGTCGATGAAGGTGTCGTCGGCCTCTTCGGGGGAAGCCTGATCGACGCCCTCGGCGGCGCTGCCCTTGAACGCCTCGTCGACCTGAGCACGGGTCAGGTGCAACCGGCGGATCGCGCCATTACCGGTCAACTCGGCCCAGTCAGCTGGCTGGTAGACATCCTCACGCACGCTCGCCGGCTTCTGCTTGATGCCGCCATGGTCCTCGACCAGGCCCAGCGATACCGCCACTTTGTGCGCGGCGCGCATGACGATTTCATTGACCACCATGACCGTGACTGTAGCGCCGGTCACCGCATCGATGGTCACCGCATCCGGGTCGCTACTGCGCCCGACCACCACCCGCTGATCGATCTTGATTCCCTGGTACTTGGCGGTAAATGCGTGAAGCTTTTCCACCGGAATACCGACCAGCAGGATCGGCTCATGGTGTTCGAGTACATAGGCGTCGCGGATCACCCCGGCCGTGTCGAGGATCACCTGCATATTGATCGGCTTGCCGGAATAAGCCGGGATATCGACGACATCCAGGCTCTGGAATACATAGCCGAGCACCTTGTCGCCACTCGACAGGGTGCGCACCTTGAACTCGCCTTTCGGCTCGGAGGGTGCGTCGGCTTCGGGGAAGATCAAGTCGATGCGTTGCTGCTCGATTTCGCCGTAAGACTTGGCTTGTACGCCCTGGAAGGTGGAGAACATTAGCGCGAACAAAATCGCGACAGCCACTCCCCAGGAGCGCCATGCAGGGTGCAGGGAGGATCGAACGAGTGCCGTGGCAGTGCCACTTGAGCGCAGGGAAGTTTTAAAGGTTTGGCAGCTATGCATTATTTGTCCGCCTTGGGCGGTTTAGAAACCTACGGCCAGGGTAGGGATTTCTATCCGGCAGTCCCTTGATATGAATCAAGTGATATCGATCCACTGCGAACGTTCAGGAAATTTCTGGAATACAGGTGCGATCTGCGTGCTTTCAGATTAGAGAGGGATTGTTGCGCACGGCACGGTGCATGAACAAACGCAGGGTCTGGCGCGGCCTAACTCACCATGCGCGAATACCGGCGCGCACCGCGCACCTGCGGTTTATCCCGTAGGGTGCGCCATGCGCACCAGCCCTACTCCCACCGCTACTGCGGCGGAGTCAAATACGCGGCGGTCGCACCCCGCTTGGCTTCACTGGCCTTGAGTTCCAGCTTGGCGACGCTGCGCAAATGCACCTGATCCGGGCCGTCGGCGAAGCGCAGGGCGCGGCCGGTGGTCCACATATCGGCCAGTGGCGTATCCGGGGTCAGGCCCATGGCGCCGTAGACCTGCATGGCGCGATCGACCACGCGGGTGTGCATGTCGGGCACCAAGGCCTTGATCATGGCGATTTCCTTGCGCGCGGCCTTGGCGCCGACTTCGTCGATCATCCAGGCGGTCTTGAGTACCAGCAAACGGGCCTGCTCGATCTCGATACGCGACTCAGCGATCCAATCGCCGATATTGGCGTATTGATGCAGGTACTTGCCGAACGCCTTGCGCTCCTGGGCGCGCTCGACCATCAGCTCCAAGGCCAGCTCGGCCATGCCGATGGAACGCATGCAGTGGTGAATCCGTCCCGGTCCGAGGCGCGCCTGGGCCATCATGAAGCCTGCACCCTCCTCGCCCAGCAGATTGCCGACCGGCACCCGCACATCGCGCAGCAGCAGTTCGCTGTGACCTTCCGGGGCGATATGGTTCATCACCGGAATATTGCGCAGCAGCTGCACGCCGGGCGTGTCGAACGGCACCAGGATCATGCTCTGCTGGCGATGGGCGTCGGCGTTCGGGTCGGTCTTGCCCATCACGATCAGCAACTTGCAGTCGGGGTGCGAGGCGTTGGTGATAAACCACTTGCGCCCGTTGATCACGTACTCGTCGCCGTCGCGGCGGATCAAGGTCTGGATATTGCTGGCGTCCGATGAGGGCACATCCGGCTCGGTCATGGCGAAGGCCGAACGAATCTGGCCTTCGAGCAGCGGCAGCAACCAGCGCTCACGCTGCCCGGACGTGGCGAACAGATGCAGCAGCTCCATATTGCCGGTATCCGGCGCGTTGCAGTTGAACACCTCGGAGGCCCAATGCACGCGCCCCATGATCTCGGCCAGGGGCGCATATTCCAGGTTGCTCAGGCGGGTGCCCGGCTCATCGTCGTGCAATGCCGGCAGGAACAGATTCCACAGTCCCTCGTCGCGCGCCAGGGCCTTGAGGTCGGCCATAAACGGCACCGGGAACTGGCCGGCGGCGACCGCCGCGTGCCAGGCGCCGATACGCGGGACTATATGGGCGTCCATAAAAGTTCGCAGCTGTTGGCGCAGTGCTTCGGTGCGGGGACTGTAGGCGAAGTGCATGGCGAACCTCGTATCGATCATGGAATTGAGCCACAACGTTAGGCCGCCGCCACGGCAAAACCCAGGATCTTCAACCGCCTGAATCGGCCCCCATCACAGCGCCCCAGCAGGCGAGAAAGCTTGATCGAAATCATTACCACAGGCGGTAAAGCTGCTAAGGCTTTATTGATCGTTCCCACGTCGAGGCGTCGAACCGTCCACGTGGGAACGCAGTTGGCGACGCTCCGCGTCGCAGGGACGCAGAGCGTCCCGGATGGGTTACCACGCCGGAGCGTGGGAACAATCATCAACCCACCCGACTCAGCTCACCACTGGATTGATCGTTCCCACGTCGAGGCGTCGAACCGTCCACGTGGGAATGCAGTTGGCGACGCTCCGCGTCGCAGGGGCGCAGAGCGTCCCGGAAGGGTTACCACGCCGAAGCGTGGGAACAATCATCAATCCATCCGACTCAGCTCACCAATGGATATAGAACATGCCCTTGGCCAGCAGCACAATACCAAGCATCTGCGCCAGCACGGCCCAGTGCAGCTTACGGTAAAGGCCCGGCGTCATGCGCCCGGAGCGCAGCAACATGGCGACCAGGCCGAAGCTGAGAAACACGCTGACGGCCAGGACGATTTTCAGGCTCAGCAGCGTGGCGAAACTGCTGGCGAAGGGCTCGCTCAATGCCTGGCGGTGCTGCCAGGCCAGGCCGATGCCGGCGCCATAGACCAACAGCACCACCCAATGCAGCACCGTGCGCGTGCGTTTGCCGAGGGCCTGTTCCAGCTCGACCACCGCACCGGCATCCAGCTGCGGCTTGACCTTGGCGAGTATCACCACCTCGTAGAACAGCGTGCCGATAAAGGCGATCGCCGCCAGCAGATGCACCACGTGTAATAACGCATAACTCATTGCAGCCTCACCATTCGTCGAACCGGGACAGGGCGTAGGGTGCGCCATGCGCACCGCAGCTGCGGCCACCTGGCGCACGGGGCCATGGTGACAATGACATCACCCAGCGACAAACCTCACACCGTACGCGAGAAGTTGCCCTTCTGCGCTTTACCGAGATAGGCATCGAATGCCATGGCCACGCTGCGCATCAGCAGATGCCCTTGCGGCAACAGCAGCAGCGCATCGTCATGGATTTCCACCAGGCGATCGGCCACATGCGTATCGAGAGCCGCCAGGGCGTCGGCGAAGTATTCCTTGAAATCTATGCCGTGGCGCTCCTCGATTTTGCCGAAATCGATCCGGCCGTGGCACATCAGGTCGCTGATCACCTCGCGGCGCAGCAGGTCATCGGCGTTCAGACGATAGCCGCGATGCACCGGCAGCAGGCCCTGATCGATGCGCGCGTAATACTGCGAGAGCTCCTTGACACTCTGGCTGTAACTGTCGCCAACCTTGCCGATCGAAGACACGCCGAGGCCGATCAGGTCGCAATCGGCATGGGTGGAATAACCCTGGAAGTTGCGCTGCAGCGTGCCATTAGCCCTCGCCAAAGCCAGCTCGTCGTCCGGTAAAGCGAAGTGATCCATGCCGATATACACGTAGCCAGCGGCGGTCAGGCGTTCGATGGTCAGCTCCAGCAGTTCCAGCTTGCGCTCCGGCGGCGGCATATCCTCGCGGCGGATCAAGCGCTGCGCGCGTACCAGTTCCGGCAGGTGCGCATAACTGTAGGCGGCAATGCGATCCGGGCGCAGGGCGATAATCTTGCTCAGGGTGACGTCGAAGCTGGCCACGGTCTGCAATGGCAGGCCGTAGATCAGGTCGACGCTGACCGACTTGAAGCGCGCCTCGCGCGCCGCGGCCACCAGGGCATAGACCTGCTCTTCGCTCTGCACGCGGTTGACCGCCGCCTGCACATCCGCATCGAAGTCCTGCACACCGAAACTCAGGCGATTGAAGCCCTGGGCACGCAGTTCATGAATGCGCTCGGGGCTGATGGTGCGCGGGTCGACCTCGATGGAAAACTCGTGCTCGTCGCTGTCGTCCATATCGAATGCCTGATGCAGGCAATCCATCAGATCAGCCAGCTGTTCGCCGGTCAGGTAGGTCGGGGTGCCGCCGCCGAAGTGCAGCTGGGTCAGCTTGCGCGTGCCGTCGAACAGCGCCGCCTGCATGGCGATCTCGCGCTTGAGGTAGTCCAGATACTCGACCGCACGGTGGGTCTTCTGGGTGATGATCTTATTGCAGGCGCAGTAGTAACAAAGGCTCTTGCAGAACGGGATATGGATATACAGCGACAGCGGCTTGGGCGCGACGGCCCGGTTGCTGGCCTCGGCGGCGCTCTGGTAGTCGTCCATGGCGAACGCCTGATGGAACTGCGGCGCTGTTGGATAGGAGGTATAGCGCGGGCCCGGACGATCGTATTTCTCGACCAGGGCGCGATCAAAACTCAATGATTGGGCCATGTTCGACCACCTCTAATAGTGAAACGACCTCTCGATAGAAGGCAGCGCAAAGCGCCGGACACGGGAGGCATGAATAGGTATAGCGCACAGGGGATGAAGACCACCGCCCTGCCCGGCTCGGTAATGGAATGCGGCGATTGTAAGGCGCGCGCCCGAGCGTCGTACCTGATCGAGGTCAATCAAGACGCAGATGGTGCTCGGAGTTGGAATGCAGCTAGCTACGGTCGTTGGTGACGCGGAGCGTCACAGGCTTGCTCCCACGCTGGAGCGTGGGAGACATCAATATCAGGCCAGACCACGGGGCTCCAAGCTCACCCCGATCAGTCCCCTCTCCCTCCGGGAGAGGATTAGGGTGAGGGAAAAATTCGTGCGCCTACCAAAGCATTCCCGAGCTGACACCAATCAGCTCGCAATCAGTGCCCACGCAACTCGAAATGCGCAAACAACTGCCCCAGGCGCAACCACAACTCGCCCGCCTCGTCCGGTATCGCCGTCATCGGCAGCTCCGCGTCGAGCATGCGCGCGCTGCGCACCAGCTGTACCGAGAAGTGTTTGACGCCGAAGGCATGCAGCCGCTGGCCGATGCGCCAGAGCTTTTCCACATCCAGCAGGTGCCAATGCACGGTGGTACGGCATTCGTAATCCACACCGCTGGCCAGCAAATGTTCCAGGCTTCGCCAGTTGGCTTTACCGCTGCCGCTGACGCCAGTGATCAGCTCGGCATCTTCGGCCAGGGCCTTGATATCGAAACCGACCCAGTCCACCGCCTTCAGCGCCCAGGAAAACGCCCAGGGTTTGATCCCGGCACTGTGCAAGCCGATGCGATAACCCAACGCCCGCGCCTCGTCCATCGCCGGCACCAGGCCGCCTTGCAGGGTCGCCTCGCCACCGCTGAACACCACCGCCTGCAACAAACCCTGACGACGGCGGAGAAACTCCAACACCTGCGGCCAGGGGATTTCCTGCTCGCCGCGGGCCGCTATCAGATCGGGGTTATGGCAGTAACGGCAACGCCAGGCGCAACCCTGGCAGAACAGTACACAGGCCAGCAGTCCCGGGTAATCCAGGGTGGTCAGGGGCACCATGCCCCCGACCCGTAACACTCTGCTCACGCAACCCGCGCTCGCACCGCCGACTCGGTGAAGTGCTGACGTTCGAGGTGCTCGGATTGCTTGCCGGGATTGAACGCGGTGACCGGGCGGTGATAGCCCATCACGCGGGTCCAGACTTCGCAACGTTGACGTTGTTCTTGTGGCAGTTGCTGGGCATTCATGGTGTTACTCCTTGTTGTGGGGAAACGGAAAAATCTAAATGTGGATCGATTGCGCGCCCTTCCTATGGAAGGGGGGCTTTTGTGGGAGGGGCTTCAGCCGCGACCCAGCCAGTACCGGCAGATCGCCAGTCCGTAGGGTGGGTTAGCGGCGCGGGACGCCGAGGGCCGAGCCACCGCCTCCCTCGGGCGCCGCGTAACCCACCGCGATGCCAGACCGGCCGCCTTCGGGAGATCAGCCACAGGCCTTCTCGCCGCAGCTTTGCTGTTTGTGCAGCAGCACCTCATCGCATTTCGGGCAGAACTCGTGCTCGCCATCCAGGTAGCCATGCACCGGGCAGATCGAGAATGTCGGGGTGATCGTCAGGTACGGCAGGCGGAAACGCCCCAGGGCGTTGCGCACCAGTTGTTTGCAGGCCTGGGTCGAGGAAATCCGCTCGGCCATATACAGGTGCAGCACAGTGCCTCCGGTGTATTTGCATTGCAGCTCGTCCTGCAATTCCAGCGCCTCGAAGGGATCGTCGGTGAAGCCCACCGGCAACTGCGAGGAGTTGGTGTAGTAAGGCGCATCAACGCTGCCGGCCTGGAGAATGTCCGGGTAGCGCTTGCGGTCTTCCTTCGCGAAACGGTAGGTGGTGCCCTCCGCCGGCGTCGCTTCGAGGTTGTACAGCTGCCCGGTTTCCTCCTGGAAGCGCACCAGGGTCGCACGCACGTGGTCGAGCAGGAGCAAGGCAAACTCGCGGCCTCTCGGCGTGTGCATGCCCTCCTCATCGCCAGTGAAGTTGCGCAGCATCTCGTGCAGGCCGTTGAGGCCGATGGTGGAGAAGTGATTGCGCAGCGTGCCCAGGTAACGCTTGGTGTAGGGATAAAGGCCGGCGTCCATATGGTGCTGGATCACCTTGCGCTTGACCTCCAGGCTCTCCATCGCCAGTTCCATCAACTGATCGAGGCGCTTGAGCAAGCCATTTGTGTCGCCCTTATAGAGGTAGCCAAGGCGCGCACAGTTGATCGTCACCACACCGAGGGAGCCAGTCTGCTCCGCCGAACCGAACAGCCCACCGCCGCGTTTGAGCAGCTCGCGCACGTCCAGCTGCAAACGGCAGCACATCGAGCGCACCTGGTTGGGCTGCATGTCCGAGTTGAGGAAGTTCTGGAAGTACGGCAAGCCGTAGCGCGCGGTCATCTCGAACAGCAGGTCGGCGTTTTCGCTGTCCCAGGGGAAGTCGTGGGTGATGTTGTAGGTCGGGATCGGGAAGGTGAACACCCGGCCCATCGAATCGCCAGCCTGCATCACCTCGATATAGGCGCGGTTGATCAACTCCATCTCGGCCTGCAGCTCGCCATAGGCGAACGGCATCTCCTCGCCGCCGATATAGGGGATCTGCTCGCGCAGATCCTCCGGGCAGACCCAGTCGAACGTCAGGTTGGTGAATGGCGTCTGCGTGCCCCAGCGCGACGGCACATTGAGGTTGTAGATGAACTCCTGAATCGCCTGGCGCACCTCGGCGAAACCCAGGTTGTCCTTACGCACATAGGGCGCCAGATAAGTATCGAAGGAGCTGAACGCCTGGGCGCCGGCCCACTCGTTCTGCAGCGTGCCGAGGAAATTGACCATCTGCCCCAAGGCGCTGGTCAGATGCTTCGGCGGCCCCGCCTCGACCCGCCCGGGAATACCGTTGAAGCCTTCATTGAGCAAACTGCGTAGCGACCAACCGGCGCAGTAGCCAGCGAGCATATCCAGGTCGTGAACATGCAGATCGGCCTCGCGGTGCGCCTGGCCAATGGCCTCGCTGTACACCTCGTCCAGCCAATAGTTGGCGGTGACCTTGCCCGATACGTTGAGAATCAGCCCGCCTAGGGAATAACCCTGGTTGGCGTTGGCGCGCACCCGCCAATCCTCTCGCGACAGGTATTCGTTCATCGATGCAGCTACATCCACCAGCGCCTTGCGGTCGCGGCGCAGACGGCCATGGCGTTCGCGGTAAACGATATAGGCGCGCGCGGTCTGATAGAAACCGGCCTCCATCAACACACGCTCGACCCTGTCCTGCACCTGCTCGACATCGACCTCGGGCACATCCAGCAGGCGCGCCAACACCGCATCGGCCAACTGCCCGGCCAAGGCCCGATCGAACTCCCCGCACGCCTCCCCAGCGGCGGCAATCGCCTGTTCGATCTTGCCGAGATCGAACGCCACTATGCTGCCGTCGCGCTTGCATAGCTGCCGCGGGTGAAGAGCCATCTTGGTGCTGAGCATTGCGCCTCCTTACACTACATATAGGTGTTTTCTTCAGCGAAAACACAAGATGCAGTGAAAGTTACGCGAGAAACGCAGGCGCAAGATTGACCAGGATCAAGAACCGGGAAGGCATGCGCAGGGGGGATGCACGCGGCAGGCAGAAAGGCCATAGGCACTACGCCCCGGCCGCGCCGTGCGCCGCAAATCGCATTGGTGTATAACCTCCCAAAACCGCCACTATCTCGCTACAGCCCCCATTCCAGCCAGGGAGCGGAAAGTGACAGGGAATGTTATCCACCAATCCTGCCCGGCAGGTTATGCACCAATTGGTGTCTATTTATAGTTAGGCTATCGAATGCCATCAAAACCGTTGAATATCCCGCTATATAAAAAACGCCACACCAGCTTATGGCATATGCTCGCGTGCATTCCGCTAGCCATAATTACCGTAAGGCCGAACACCGTCGAGAATTGGCTCACTTCAATATTTTTAGTGTTCCCGGTGCTTTGGTTTGTATTCGTTGGCCCTAAATTTCTAGACGGCTGGCTAAGGCATAGCCGATATGGGTTCCTCTCTTGGGTCATCTTGGCTTTGAAACTAGCATTGTTTTTCTGGGTAATTAAAATTGTCGAGCCGTACACCGCTTCACTCCTGAGCGAGTGGTTAAAAGCCTAACAACTGGCTCAAATCGTTCGCTTCGCTCACTGGGACGGGCTAAAGCCCGCCCCTTAGCCAAACGTTAGGTTTTTATGAGGTTTATCTGTGCGGCCAGAAATAGAAAATCAGTGCAGCGTACTTTTAAGTGTTTGGCTGCAGCAAAAATGCTCGTCCGACGAAGTCAAAAAAATCGCAAGCAACATTAAATATAAGCGATTTACTTTATTCAAAATAAAACATGCATATCTTTCTAGCGAACTAGCGATAATAAATACAGCCTTCGCAATATTTGCCGTAAATTTAGTATTTTCGACCTCTGAGTCAAAAGAAATAATTGATGGCTTCTTATCTATTGCTCGAAAAACTATATTTTCTTTACTTGAAAAATCAGACACCGACTTCAAAAAGAAGTATGAGTCGCGCATAGAAGAATATTTTCATATTTTGAAGTCTGAAAACCCCACTTCCGCAATTTGTTCACTAACAAATTCTTTTATAAATCACCTAGACCTAAACAAGCATGAGCAACCATCTGTCTCCGCACTACTGGCAATTAATTTTCTAGATGCAAGCAATCAAATTATTGGAATATTGCAGGGCATTAGTTTTCAACCTCGAAAACAACAAGAAATCAGCAATGCTTTAAACATATCGCGAAATACCGGTGACAAAAAGACGGAGCTTATTTGTACCTTGCTTACAATTTCTGATGAAGCGGAAAAAGTGCGGCGATCCGTATCAAAAATAGCCGATATTTGCACAGACTCACTGAATGATCTTGCATCGGATGCATGCCATTATTTCCCTGTAGACCTAGCTGTAGACATTCAAGATTTAGAAAACTCATTCTATTCAATCATTGAGGGCGTGGAGTTTGCAGCAGACCAAAGCGCTCAAATTATCTCTCGCATGTCAAAATTAGGCGCACTAAAAACCTAACAACTGGTTCAAACCGTTCGCTTCGCTCACTGGGACGGGCTAAAGCCCGCCCCTTAACCAAACGTTAGAAACCATCATGGATAACTGGTACAACACCATCGAATACCAAACCCATGTAGCCGAAAAACTAGAGGCACTTGGAGAAACAAAGTACGACCGCGAGGCTTATGAATTCGCGCTTGAGGCATACCAGTATGCGCCTGAATATCATGAAAACATTCCAGCGCCGCCTCCCAATCTTGGGCTCGCGTACCATGTAAGCGCCTTCAACTTTGCACACTGCTATGTGCTACACGCCAAGGAAGTGTTTGAAGCTCCAAAAGACACACTGAGCTCTTGGGGCGTATTTTCATCAATGGATATTGGTGAAATTGTTTATGGCTTAGTCCGTATTGGCTTGCTGGACCAAGGCCCCGAAGACAAAAAAGAGCAGTTTGAAGGGTTATTTTTAATCACCGACGTGCTGTGATGTCTTCTAACTACTGGTTCAAGTCGCTCGCTTCGCTCACTCGGGACCGGCTAAAGCCGGCCCCTTAACCAAACGTTAGGCGTCAACACCGATATCACAATAATTGAGCCAAGATCAGAATTATCATTAATTTTTATGCCCGTATTGGACGCTTCACAAGGAGCATTGAGTGAACCTCACCCTTATATCTGGTCTACCTCCTGAATGCAGCGATATACGCACAAAAATCACTACACAGAGGTTCAAAGAGGTTTTACTTCTTGAGGCTTACCGAGACCGTAAGGAAGGAAGAAACAACGGCGGAGTGAAGGAGCACCTAATCGCCTGTAAATCTTGTCTAAATTGGCTCGGACAACAAGTCGAGGAGCGTTTTTTCCTGCGCGCGAAGAGAGCTGCCGAATACTGCTGTTTGAGCATGTATATGGCCGCTGAGGAAACCGTTCCTGGAAAAGAGGTAATCACTGGCGTCGTCATGGAGAAGGTTCGCTTTAGTCTTTGGCGCGGGGAAGATCCGGTATGGAGCATTGGCACCAAAGGATGTCATATCTTGCATTGTCCTTGGTGTGGTAAGCGTCTACCTAATAAACCATTTAGTACACGCACACCTAACATCGGAATAGACTGGCTTGAGCCTGAAAATTCATGACGCCTAACAACTGGTTCAAACCGTTCGCTTCGCTCACTGGGACGGGCTAAAGCCCGCCCCTTAACCAAACGTTAGCCACTATCTTATGAACTCCAAAAAGTTGCTTGCTATCTGTACGACCGGCCTTGCGCTAATTGCTATTGTGGTAGCAGTAGCTCCATTTGGTCTCAGCCTCAAGCCGAATGCACGAGCAGAGGCTGCTTTGCCTAGGATTGATATATCACAGATAAAATTTGGTGAACTTAGTTTACGTGATCATCCTACTTGGGGTGATGCCGCGCAAGGTTATAAATGGTCGCTCCTGTTAACGAAATCTCCAGATAACTCAATAAAAGTCTGGATTGTCCCATCACAGAATGGCCATATAGGAATGCCTGACCAGCACTGGTGGCGCCCTATTTACCCATGCAAAAACTTTGGCTTATCAACGAGCTCCGGTCCTATTGACGAGCCGCACTACTTAATGTGCCATGATAAAAATACACCTTATGACTGGCTTTTATCACGTTGGAAGTGGGATCTAAATGGAAAGGCTATCGACAGTAGAGCAGTCGAAGATATGCCAATAGCGATAGGGACTGTCAAAGGGAAATACTTTGTCCTTGGTAAACGCGGCTAACAAGTGGTTCAAATCGCTCGCTTCGCTCACTGGGACGGGCTAAAGCCCTCCCCTTAACCAAACGTTAGATGCACTGCAAGGAGCACCGCATGGCTGCCAAAACAAAATCACCTTACCTCTATGGCGAAAATCGCCTAGGAGATGTAATTGCAGCTATCCAAGTCATGGGTAGTTATGGCTATTACAAATTGGATTTTGAAGGATGGGCCACGCGAATCAGCGGAGACAAAAGCAAAGCAGAACACTGGAAGAAAGTATTTCTAGAACACCCAGAATTCTTCAGGCTAGACACCGCCGGAGTGAAAGCATCCTTAGCCTGGCGTAGAAGCTACCGTAGGCGGTACTCAGTGGATCAGCAGCGGGAGCTATCACTTGCCGAGTATCAAGCTTTAAGCAATGAAGATAGTGCTCGTATTTCCCGAGCACCGCTAAATAGCTCCGACATATCAGTTTTAATCAACACAGCCATAAACCTACATACGCGAGCCATAGAACAAAATAGAGAGTATCGCTGGCTATCATCACCTTTATTCAGTCTACTGGGCGTGGCTTTAGGTGCCTTGCTGGGCTGGCTAAGTAAGTGAGTGCATCTAACAATGCGTATATGGACTCTCCCCACAAGTAGTGAGCAAAGCTTTGCTTTTGCACCTGTC
>CBIHLF010000013.1:0-115984 GCA_966210435.1 uncultured Pseudomonas sp.
CCTCCGATCGCCTGTACTTCGAGCCGGTGACCCTGGAAGACGTGCTGGAAATCGTTCGTGTCGAGCAGCCGAAAGGCGTGATCGTGCAGTACGGCGGCCAGACCCCGCTGAAGATCTGCCGTGCCCTGGAAGAGGCTGGCGTGCCGATTATCGGCACCAGTCCGGACGCCATCGACCGCGCCGAAGACCGCGAGCGCTTCCAGCAAATGGTCCAGCGCCTGCACCTGCGCCAGCCGCCGAACTGCACTGCGCGTAGCGAAGAAGAGGCGCTGGCGGCATCCAAGACCATCGGTTATCCGCTGGTGGTGCGTCCGTCCTATGTATTGGGCGGCCGGGCGATGGAAATCGTCTATCAGGAAGAAGAGCTCAAGCGCTATATGCGTGAAGCGGTGAAGGTGTCCAACGACAGCCCGGTGCTGCTCGACCACTTCCTCAACTGCGCCATCGAGGTCGATGTCGACGCTATCTGCGACGGCGAAATCGTGGTGATAGGCGCGATCATGCAGCACATCGAGCAGGCCGGCGTGCACTCCGGTGACTCGGCGTGTTCGCTGCCGCCGTATTCGCTGCCGGCGCACATCCAGGACGAGATCCGCGAGCAGGTCAAAAAGATGGCCCTGGAACTCGGCGTGGTCGGCCTGATGAACGTGCAGATGGCCGTGCAGGGCGAGGATATCTTCGTCATCGAAGTGAATCCGCGCGCCTCGCGCACCGTACCGTTCGTCTCCAAGTGCATCGGTATTTCCCTGGCGATGCTCGGTGCTCGGGTCATGGCCGGCAAGACCCTGGCCGAGCTTGGTTTCACTGCGGAAATCATCCCGAACTTCTACAGCGTCAAGGAAGCGGTGTTCCCGTTCGCCAAGTTCCCCGGCGTCGACCCGATCCTTGGCCCGGAGATGAAATCCACCGGCGAGGTGATGGGGGTTGGCGACAGCTTCGGCGAAGCCTTCGCCAAGGCCCAGGTCGGCGCCAGCGAGATTCTGCCGAACAGTGGCTGCGTGTTCATCAGTGTGCGTGACGACGACAAGCCGCTGGTGGCCGATGTCGCCCGCGATCTGATCGAGCTGGGTTTCGAGGTGGTCGCCACCGCCGGTACCGCCAAGCTGATCGAAGCCGCCGGTTTGCCGGTGCGCCGGGTCAACAAGGTGACCGAAGGCCGTCCGCACGTGGTCGATATGATCAAGAATGACGAGGTCACGCTGATCATCAACACCACCGAGGGGCGTCAGTCGATCGCCGACTCCTACTCGATTCGCCGTAACGCCCTGCAGCACAAGGTCTACTGCACCACCACCATCGCGGCTGGGCAGGCGATCTGTGAAGCGCTGAAATTCGGTCCCGAGAAGACCGTGCGCCGCTTGCAGGATCTCCATGCAGGAATCAAGGCATGACCAAATACCCAATGACCGTCCAGGGCGCACGCGCCCTGGAAGAAGAACTGGCCCATCTGACCAAGGTCGTGCGGCCCAAGCTCAGCCAGGACATCGGCACGGCGCGTGAGCTCGGCGACCTCAAGGAGAACGCCGAGTACCATGCCGCGCGCGAGCAGCAGGGCATGGTCGAGGCGCGCATCCGCGATATTGAAGGCCGACTGCAGAACGCCGTGGTAATCGATGTGACCACCATCGAGCACACCGGCAAGGTGATCTTCGGCACCACCGTGGAGATCGTGAATATCGAAACCGATGAAAGCGTCAGCTACCAGATCGTCGGCGAAGACGAGGCCGATATCAAACAGCGCAAATTGTCGGTCGGCTCGCCCATTGCGCGGGCACTGATCGGCAAGGAAGAGGGCGATGTGGTAATGGTCAAGACGCCTAGCGGCGCCGTCGAGTATGAGATCGTCGAGGTTCGCCATATCTAGGGGAGCAGGCCGCAACGCAGGCTCGGTCAGTTGGTTGCTGGCCCAGACGCTCTGGGTCGGCGGCCTCTGGCTGCTGCACTTTCTGCTCTTGCCGGCGATCAGTCATTCCGGTCTGGCGTCCTTGCTGGTCGAGGAGATCTCCAGCACCCTGCGCCCGTTACTGGTGGGGCTGGCTGCAGCCTGCGCCGGCTTGCAGGTCATGGTCCTGGTGCGCGCCGGGCGCTTGACCAGCCTCTGGCGCGACATGCGCGGGCAGCTGTTGTTGGTGGTTTTGGCGATGGCGGGCAGCTATTTCGTTGCGCGCCAATATTGGCCGGGCGCTGGGCTCTGGCTGATGTTCAGCTATCTGGTTATGGCGTTCTGCGGTTTGTTGCTGGTGCTGCAGCCGGTGCCGGATGGGAGCGCTCGCAAACCATAAGTCGGCAACGTCCAGTCGAGACCCTGCGATCGATTGAGAGGCGCACATCGCGCCTCGCCCCGGTTTGCAGCTCCAATTAGCCGTGATGGCGATGGATATTCGACAGATTTTTGTTCGGCTTGGGGTTCTTGCGGTAAATCAATGCCATCTTGCCGATGACCTGCACCAGTTCGGCGTTGCCGGCTTTGCACAGTTCATTGATGGCCGCGAGGCGGTCTTCGCGCTCGATGATGCGCAGTTGTACTTTGATCAATTCATGGTCGCTCAGGGCGCGTTCCAGCTCGGCCAGTACACCTTCGGTCAAACCATTGTCCGCCACGATCAATACGGGTTTCAGGTGGTGGCCGATAGATTTGAATTGTTTCTTCTGCTCTTGAGTGAGCGGCATAATCAGGTTCCTGCAATCTGGTAAAAAAACAGCTCTGGTAAAAAGCGGCGATCAGTTTACCCGAGCGCTCTCGGGGCCGCCCAGATATTCATGCTTTGTAAAGTTCGAGGTATTGCGTGGCCCGTTCCAAGACCAGTCAAGGTTGGCTGAAAGAACATTTCAACGACCCTTACGTGAAAATGGCGCAAAAGGATGGCTATCGTTCGCGTGCCAGCTACAAGCTGCTGGAGATCCAGGAAAAGGATCGCATCCTGCGGCCCGGCATGACCGTGGTCGACCTCGGCGCTGCGCCGGGCGGCTGGTCGCAGGTCACCAGCCGGGTGATCGGCGACAAGGGCACGCTGATCGCCTCGGACATTCTGGAAATGGACAGCATTCCCGACGTCGCTTTTATTCAGGGCGATTTCACCGATGATGGGGTATTCGCGCAAATCCTCGAAGCGATCGGCGATCAGGCGGTGGACCTTGTGATTTCCGATATGGCCCCCAATATGAGTGGAGTAAGGGAGTCGGATCAGCCGCGCGCGATGTACCTGTGCGAGCTGGCGCTGGATCTTGCCTCTCGCGTATTGCGTCCGGGCGGTGATTTCTTGATCAAGATCTTCCAGGGCGAAGGCTTCGACCAGTACCACAAGCAGGTACGGCAGATGTTCGACAAGGTGCAGATGCGCAAGCCCTTGTCTTCACGCGATCGCTCGCGTGAGCAATACATGCTGGCACGGGGTTTTCGCGGCGCCGAGTGAAGTGAACCATGGCCGGATGCCGTGTGCGGGTAAATAAAGGGTTACAGACGGCGTCTGCCAGGTGTGGGCGTTGTGTAGTAAGTTAGATCGGTACATAACTGGTCGTCATGCGAAGCAAGCTTCGACACGAGGCCTGCTGCAGAGGGTAGCTAATTGAACGACATGGCAAAAAATCTGGTCCTGTGGTTGATCATCGCGGCCGTCCTGGTGACGGTGATGAACAATTTCTCCAGTCCGAGCGAGTCCAATAAACTCAATTATTCCGAGTTTATTCAGCAGGTCCAGAGCGGTACGGTCAAACGCGTAACCGTCGACGGCTACGTTATCAGCGGTGTGCGCGAGGATGGCTCTTCGTTCGAAACCGTGCGCCCGGCAATTCAGGACAACGGCTTGATCAAGGATCTGATCGACAACCATGTCGAGATCGTTGGCAAACAGCCCGAGCAGCAGAGCATCTGGACCCAGTTGCTGGTAGCGAGCTTCCCGATTCTGGTGATAATCGCGGTGTTCATGTTCTTCATGCGCCAGATGCAGGGTGGCGCCGGTGGCAAGGGCGGGCCGATGAGCTTCGGCAAGAGCAAGGCACGCCTGCTGTCCGAGGACCAGGTCAAGACCACCTTCGCCGATGTCGCCGGTTGCGATGAAGCCAAGGAAGAAGTCAGCGAACTGGTCGAGTTCCTTCGTGATCCGGGTAAATTCCAGCGCCTCGGTGGGCGTATCCCGCGTGGCGTGTTGATGGTCGGCTCGCCGGGTACCGGTAAGACGCTGTTGGCCAAGGCCGTGGCCGGTGAGGCCAAGGTGCCATTCTTCACCATTTCCGGTTCCGATTTCGTCGAGATGTTCGTCGGTGTCGGTGCCAGCCGCGTGCGCGACATGTTCGAGCAGGCGAAGAAACACGCGCCCTGCATCATTTTCATCGACGAAATCGACGCCGTCGGTCGCCATCGTGGCGCCGGCATGGGTGGTGGTCACGACGAGCGCGAGCAGACGCTCAACCAGTTGCTGGTGGAGATGGATGGCTTCGAAATGAACGATGGCATCATCGTCATCGCAGCCACCAACCGCCCCGACGTGCTCGATCCGGCGCTGCTGCGTCCAGGTCGCTTTGACCGCCAGGTGGTGGTGGGCTTGCCGGATATTCGTGGTCGTGAGCAAATCCTCAAGGTGCATATGCGCAAAGTGCCGATGGGTGAGGATGTGCAGCCCGCGGTCATTGCGCGTGGCACGCCGGGTTTCTCCGGTGCCGATCTGGCCAACCTGGTCAACGAGGCTTCCCTGTTCGCGGCGCGCGCCGGTAAGCGTGTGGTGGAGATGAAGGAGTTCGAGCTGGCCAAGGACAAGATCATCATGGGTGCCGAGCGCAAGACCATGGTCATGTCGGAAAAGGAAAAGCTCAACACCGCGTTCCACGAAGCCGGCCACGCCATCGTCGGTCGTCTGGTGCCCGAGCACGATCCGGTCTACAAGGTTTCCATCATTCCCCGTGGTCGCGCACTGGGCGTAACCATGTTCCTCCCGGAGGAGGATCGTTACAGTCTGAGCAAGCGGGCCCTGACCAGTCAGATCTGCTCGCTGTTCGGCGGCCGTATCGCCGAGGAAATGACCCTCGGTTTCGATGGTGTGACCACCGGCGCTTCGAACGACATCATGCGTGCCACTCAGTTGGCGCGGAACATGGTGACCAAGTGGGGGTTATCCGAGAAGCTCGGTCCGCTGATGTATGCCGAAGAAGAGGGTGAGGTTTTCCTCGGACGCAGCATGGGCAGCCAGCACACCAATGTGTCTGCCGATACGGCGAAAATGATCGACCTCGAGGTGCGCAGCATCATCGACGGTTGCTACGACACCGCCAAGCGCCTGCTGGAAGAGAACCGCGACAAGCTGGATGTCATGGCTGACGCCTTGATGAAGTACGAGACCATCGACGCCGATCAAATCGAAGACATCATGAATGGTCGTGTCGCTCGCGAGCCGCGCGACTGGAATGGTGGTAATGGCGATGCGGGTACGCCGGTGGTGAAAGGAGACGAGAGCGATCGTCCTGAAAAGCCAATTGGCGGTCCTGCTGCCGAGCATTAAGGGCGCAAATGTCTGAAGCCTGTACTAAGAACCGGTTGCCGTGCGGCAGCCGGTTTCTCGATTTATCCCATCCGCAGGTGATGGGTATCCTGAATATCACCCCCGATTCATTCTCCGATGGCGGTCGTTATGCGCAGCGTGATGCCGCGCTGCGCCATGCCGAAACGATGTGGCGTGCGGGTGCCAGTCTGATCGATGTCGGTGGCGAATCCACTCGCCCTGGCGCGCGCTCGGTGTCCCCGGTCGAGGAGCTGGAGCGTGTCGCGCCTGTGGTGGAGGCCATCGCCGGCGAGCTCGACGTGATCATTTCGGTCGATACCTCTACGCCCGCGGTGATGCGTGAGGCGGCGCGCCTGGGTGCCGGGTTGATCAACGACGTGCGTTCGTTGCAGCGCGATGGTGCGCTGGATGCGGCGGCCGACAGCGGTCTGCCGGTGTGCCTGATGCACATGCGCGGCGAGCCGACCACCATGCAGCAGGATCCCCGCTACCCCGATATTCTGAGCGAGGTCCGGACCTTTCTGGATGAACGCATGGCGGCTTGTGTGGCGGCCGGGATTGCCGTGGAACGCTTGATCCTCGATCCGGGGTTCGGTTTCGCCAAGACCCAGGAGCATAATCTCCGCTTGTTCAAGCATTTGGAGTCCCTGCACGAATTGGGGCGGCCGCTTTTGGTCGGCGTCTCGCGCAAAAGCATGATCGGTCGCGTGCTGGGTCATGAGGTCGGTGGGCGCTTGTACGGCAGCCTGGCGCTGGCGGCGCTTGCCGTGGGCAAGGGGGCAAAGATTCTGCGCGTGCACGATGTCGCCGAAACGGTCGATGTGGTGCGCATGCTCGCAGCAGTAGCGGCGGCCGAATAAGCAGCCGCGAAGCATTCAAGATAGGACGTTTGGTCATGGTCAGAAAATACTTTGGCACCGATGGTATTCGTGGGCGTGTCGGCGAGTTTCCGATTACCCCGGAGTTCATGCTCAAGCTCGGCTGGGCCGCGGGCATGGCGTTTCGCAAGCAGGGCAAGTGCCGCATTCTGATCGGCAAGGACACGCGAATCTCCGGCTACATGTTCGAGTCGGCGCTGGAAGCCGGGTTGTCCGCAGCTGGCGCCGATGTCATGTTGCTGGGGCCGATGCCGACGCCCGCCATCGCATACCTGACGCGCACCTTTCATGCCGAAGCCGGTATCGTGATCAGTGCGTCGCACAATCCCCATCACGACAACGGCATCAAGTTTTTCTCCGGGCAGGGTACCAAGCTGCCCGATGAGGTCGAGCAGATGATCGAGGAATTGCTCGATGTGCCGATGACCGTGGTCGAGTCGGCGCAATTGGGCAAGGTTTCGCGGATCAACGACGCCGCCGGGCGCTATATCGAGTTCTGCAAGAGTAGCGTGCCGACCAGTACGGATTTCGCTGGTCTGAAAATCGTCATCGACTGCGCCAATGGGGCCGCCTACAAGGTCGCACCCAGTGTGCTGCGCGAGCTCGGTGCGGAGGTGGTGGTGCTGTCCGCCCACCCCGATGGCTTGAATATCAATCACGCCTGCGGTTCGACCCATGTCGAGGCGCTGCAAGCCGAGGTGCTGGCGCATCAGGCCGACCTGGGGATCGCCTTGGATGGCGACGCCGACCGGGTGCTGATGGTCGATCACACTGGCGCTCTGGTGGACGGCGACGAGCTGCTGTTCATCATCGCCCGTGATCTGCAGGAGCGCGGCAAGCTGAGCGGCGGGGTGGTTGGCACGCTGATGAGCAACCTGGGGCTGGAGTTGGCGTTGGCGGACCTGGGGATTCCTTTCGTTCGGGCCAAGGTCGGCGACCGCTACGTGATCTCCGAGCTGCTGGAGCGTAACTGGCAACTCGGTGGCGAGAACTCCGGGCACCTCGTGTGCTTCCATCACACCACCACCGGGGACGCGATTATCGCGGCGTTGCAGGTATTGTTGGCGTTGCAGCGGCGCGGGCAGAGCCTGGCCGAGGCGCGTCAGGGGCTGCGCAAATGTCCGCAAGTGCTGATCAATGTGCGCTTCGCTGGTGGTTTCGATCCGCTGGAAAGTCATTCCGTGCAGAATGCCAGCGCTCGGGTGACCGAAATGATGGCAGGTCGCGGTCGGGTGTTGTTGCGCAAGTCCGGCACCGAGCCCCTGGTGCGGGTGATGGTCGAGGGTGACGATGAGATTCAGGTGCGCGACTATGCCGATGAACTGGCCCGGGTCGTCAGCGAGGCTTGCGGCGGGTGAGTGCTCGCAATGTGGCGTTCGCTCGGGCGCTGAATCATCTGTCCGCAGGGCCTGCGATTGCCTTCACCCGCCCATTGGGATTTGTATGTTATTGATTGGCTTGCCAGTCTGGGTTCTCTTGGGTAATATCTGCGCCCTCTTTGACCGACGAGGTAAAGCATGCGTCGCCCATTGGTAGCTGGTAACTGGAAGATGAACGGTACCCGCGCCAGCGTCGCAGAGCTGATCGAGGGGTTGTCCCGGCAGGTGTTGCCTGCCGGGGTTGAGGTTGCTGTTTTTCCCTCTTGTTTGCATATCAATCAGGTCGTAAGTGGCTTGGTTGGTAGTGGGGTGACGGTTGGTGCGCAAGATTGCGCCGTCGAGTCGGCGCCCGGTGCGTTGACCGGTGAAGTGGCCGCCAGCCAGTTGCAGGATGCGCAGTGCTCGCTGGTTCTTGTTGGGCACTCGGAGCGTCGTCTGATTCTTGGCGATAGCGACCATGATGTGACGCGCAAGTTTGCCGCAGCACAGTCCTGCGGGCTGACGCCGGTGCTCTGTGTAGGGGAAACCCTGGAGCAGCGGGAGGCGGGACGAACCCTGGATGTGGTGGCCCGGCAATTGGCCGAGGTGATCGACGCTCTGGGTATCGAAGTGTTTGCGCGTGCGGTGGTGGCTTACGAGCCGGTATGGGCGATTGGGACGGGATTGACCGCCTCGCCCGAGCAGGCGCAGCAGGTGCATGCTGCGATTCGTGCGCAGTTGGTTGCGCATGATGCGCAGATCGCGGCGAGTGTAAGAATTCTTTATGGTGGCAGTGTCAAGGCCGCCAATGCTGCCGAGTTATTCGGTATGCCGGATATCGATGGGGGGCTTGTCGGTGGAGCCTCTCTGAATGCGGATGAGTTCGGTGCGATCTGTCGCGCCGTAGGAAGCTGAAAAATGCTGGAAACAGTCATAGTTGTTCTTCATCTGCTTGGTGCGATCGGTGTGGTTGTGCTGGTCCTGTTGCAGCAGGGTAAGGGTGCCGATGCTGGCGCGTCTTTCGGTTCGGGTGCTTCTGCTACCGTTTTCGGTAGTCAAGGAACCTCTACCTTTTTGAGTCGCGTTACTGCTATACTCGCCACCGCTTTTTTCATAACCAGTATGGGTTTAGCCTTCTTTGCTAAAGAGAAAGCTGATGGTCTGACCGAAGTAGGTCTGCCGGACCCGGCGGTGATGGAAGTGCAAGAAAAACCGGCTGTCGAAGATGTGCCGGTGCTCGAAGAGCAAAAGCCAGCTGTGGAAGCAGCTGACATACCTCAGGCTCCAGAGCAGTAATACGCAGTACGTAACAAGCGATTTTGCCGAGGTGGTGGAATTGGTAGACACGCTACCTTGAGGTGGTAGTGGCCATAGGCTGTAGGGGTTCGAGTCCCCTCCTCGGTACCAATTAAACAAGAAAGCCCGCTTCATGCGGGCTTTCTTGTCGCTGGAGCTTCGGTTGACCCTCAAGCGGGTTCGGCCGTATACTTCGGCCCCAGCTTTGACGCGGGGTGGAGCAGTCTGGTAGCTCGTCGGGCTCATAACCCGAAGGTCGTTGGTTCAAATCCAGCCCCCGCAACCAGTAGTAGCGGAGCCCCTTTTCAGGGGCTTTTTGCTAGCTGGACGACAGCTTTGCCGATCTGGTTCAGGTCGGTCAGTGATGGGCGTTTCGCCCATTTTTTATTTGCACAGCATGCACGAGGGGGTTCAGGTGTCGAGCAAGCTAGAACAGTTGCAGGCCTTGTTGGCCCCGGTAGTCGAAGCGCTCGGCTACGAATGCTGGGGCATCGAGTTCCTGTCGCAAGGGCGGCATTCGCTCTTGCGGGTTTATATCGATCACGCCAACGGCGTGTTGATCGAGGATTGCGAGAAAGTCAGCCGGCAGATCAGTGGTGTCCTCGATGTCGAAGACCCCATCAGCGCGGAGTACACCCTCGAGGTGTCCTCGCCTGGCATGGACCGGCCGTTGTTCACGCTGCAACAGTTTGCCAATCATGCCGGCGAACAAGTAAAGGTCAAGCTGCGTTCGCCTTTCGAAGGGCGCCGTAACTTTCAAGGTCTTCTCCGTGGTGTGGAGGAACAGGACGTGGTAGTGCAGGTGGATGACCACGAGTTCCTGTTGCCGATCGACATGATCGACAAGGCCAATATTATCCCCAGGTTTGATTGAGACGCGGATCCCGCGGATCCAATGGATTGCGAAAGGCGAGGCGTACGATGAGCAAAGAAGTACTGCTGGTTGTTGAGTCGGTATCCAATGAAAAGGGCGTACCGGCCGGTGTGATTTTTGAGGCGCTGGAGTTGGCTTTGGCCACGGCGACTAAAAAACGTTTTGAAGACGAAGTCGAGTTGCGGGTGGCGATCAACCGTCAAACCGGCAACTATGAAACCTTCCGCTGCTGGACAGTGGTTGAAGAAAGCGATTTTGAAGATCCGGCACATCAAGTGACCGTTGACATGCCGCGGGCGCTCGAGGCGAAAGCCAAAGTGGGCGATGTGCTGGAAGAGAAGATCGAGTCCATCGAATTCGGTCGTATCGCCGCGCAAACCGCCAAACAGGTGATCGTGCAGAAGGTCCGCGAGGCCGAGCGTGCGCAGGTGGTCGAGGCCTACCGCGAGCGTCTGGGCGAAATCATCTCCGGTACCGTAAAGAAAGTCACCCGCGACAGCGTGATCGTCGACCTGGGTAACAACGCCGAGGCGTTGCTGGCCCGCGAAGACATCATCTCCCGCGAAACCTTCCGGGTCGGTGCGCGCCTGCGTGCCCTGCTCAAGGAAATTCGCACCGAGAACCGCGGTCCGCAATTGATCCTCTCGCGTACCGCGCCTGAGATGCTGATCGAGCTGTTCCGCATCGAAGTGCCGGAAATCGCCGAAGAGTTGATCGAGGTAATGGCCGCCGCCCGTGATCCGGGTTCGCGCGCCAAGATCGCCGTGCGCTCCAAGGACAAGCGCATCGACCCGCAAGGCGCGTGCATCGGTATGCGCGGTTCGCGCGTACAGGCCGTTTCCGGCGAGTTGGTGGGTGAGCGTGTTGACATCGTGCTGTGGGATGACAATCCCGCGCAGTTCGTGATCAACGCCATGTCGCCGGCTGAAGTGGCCGCGATCATCGTCGACGAAGATGCCCATGCCATGGATATCGCGGTTGGCGAAGACAACCTGGCGCAGGCCATTGGCCGTGGCGGTCAGAACGTGCGTCTGGCCAGTCAGTTGACCGGCTGGACCCTTAACGTGATGACCGAAGCGGACATTCAGGCCAAGCAGCAGGCGGAAACCGGCGACATCATGCAGAGCTTCATCGACGAGCTGGAAGTCGACGAAGAGCTGGCCCAGGTACTGGTTGAAGAGGGTTTCACCAGCCTGGAAGAAATCGCCTACGTACCTCTGGAAGAGATGCTCAGCATCGACGGTTTCGATGAGGATATCGTCAATGAGCTGCGGGCACGGGCAAAAGACCGCCTGTTGACCAAGGCCATTGCTACCGAAGAAAAACTGGCAGATGCCCACCCGGCCGATGACCTGCTCTCTCTTGAGGGTATGGATAAGGGTTTGGCGCAGGAACTGGCAGTACGCGGTGTGATTACCCGCGAAGACCTGGCCGAGCAGTCGATTGACGACCTGCTCGACATCGACGGCATCGACCAAGAGCGTGCCGGCAAGCTGATCATGGCCGCCCGAGCCCATTGGTTCGAGTAAGTTTTACGGCCTGAGGAGAGAAATGCATGACGCAAGTCACGGTGAAAGAACTGGCCCAAGTGGTCGATACACCGGTAGAGCGCCTGCTGCAGCAGATGCGAGAGGCGGGTTTGCCGCACAGCAGTGCCGAGCAAGTTGTCACCGATAATGAAAAGCAGGCGTTGCTTGCCCATCTCAAAAGCAGCCATGGCGTGAAAGTGGAAGAGCCGCGCAAGATCACCTTGCAGCGCAAGACCACCAGCACGCTGCGCGTGGCCGGTAGCAAAACCATCAGTGTCGAAGTGCGCAAGAAGAAGACCTTCGTCAAGCGCAGCGCTGAAGAAATCGAAGCGGAGAAGCAGCGCGAGCTGGCGGAACAGCGTGCCGTGGCGGAAGCCGCGCGCCTGAAGGCCGAAGAAGAAGCCCAGCGTCGCGCCGCGCAAGAAGCGCAGCGCGCCGTGGTCGAGCCGGTTGCAGCTGCTGCGGCTGAGCCAGCTGCTGCGAGTGCTGCGGTGGCCGCTGAGGTTCAAGTCGACGTGCCGGTCGTTGCCGCGCCTGTTGCCGATGAGCGCAAGAAAGAAGAACCGCGCCGTCCGGATAAGGCCCGTAACGACGACGATCGTCGCGGTGGCGAGCGCAAGACCACTCAGCACCGCCCTACCGTCAAGGAAAAGGCGCCGGCGCCGCGTGTTGCTCCGCGCACCATCGACGAAGAAAGCGATGGCTTCCGTCGCGGCGGTCGCGGCAAGTCCAAGCTGAAGAAACGCAATGCCCACGGTTTCCAGAGCCCTACCGGGCCTGTGGTCCGTGACGTGGCGATTGGCGAAACCATTACTGTTGGCGATCTAGCCCAGCAGATGTCGGTTAAAGCCGCCGAAGTCATCAAGTTCATGTTCAAGATGGGCACCCCGGTGACCATCAACCAGGTGCTGGACCAGGAAACTGCCCAGCTGATCGCCGAAGAGCTGGGCCACAAGGTCAAGCTGGTCAGCGATAACGCCCTGGAAGATCAGCTGGCCGAGTCCCTGAAGTTCGAAGGCGAGACCTTTGCCCGTGCGCCGGTGGTGACCGTAATGGGTCACGTCGACCACGGTAAGACCTCGCTGCTCGACTACATTCGCCGCGCCAAAGTGGCCGCGGGCGAAGCCGGCGGCATCACCCAGCACATCGGTGCCTACCACGTTGAAACCGATCGCGGCATGGTGACTTTCCTCGACACCCCGGGCCACGCGGCGTTCACCGCCATGCGTGCTCGTGGTGCCCAGGCCACCGATATCGTGATTCTGGTGGTGGCTGCGGACGACGGCGTGATGCCGCAAACCATCGAAGCCGTTCAGCATGCCAAGGCTGCTGGCGTGCCGCTGGTGGTCGCGGTGAACAAAATCGACAAGCCGGGCGCCGATCTCGATCGCATCCGTAGCGAGCTGTCGGTGCATGAGGTCACGTCCGAAGAGTGGGGCGGCGACACCCCGTTCGTTTCGGTTTCGGCGAAAGTCGGTACCGGTGTCGACGAACTGCTCGAGGCCGTATTGCTGCAAGCCGAAATTCTCGAGCTGAAAGCGACGCCGTCGGCTCCCGGCCGTGGCGTGGTGGTCGAATCGCGTCTGGACAAGGGTCGTGGCCCGGTTGCCACCGTGCTGGTTCAGGACGGTACCTTGCGCCAAGGCGACATGGTGCTGGTCGGCTCCAACTATGGCCGGATCCGCGCCATGCTTGACGAGAACGGCAAGCCGATCAAGGAAGCTGGCCCATCGATTCCGGTCGAGATTCTCGGCCTGGACGGCACCCCGGATGCGGGTGACGAGATGAGCGTGCTGACCGACGAGAAGAAAGCTCGCGAAGTGGCCTTGTTCCGTCAGGGCAAGTTCCGCGAAGTGAAACTGGCCCGCGCGCATGCCGGCAAGCTGGAAAACATCTTCGAAAACATGGGCCAGGAAGAGAAGAAGACGCTGAATATCGTCCTCAAATCCGACGTCCGTGGTTCCCTGGAAGCGCTGCAAGGTTCGCTCGGCGGTCTGGGCAACGATGAAGTGCAGGTTCGTGTGGTCGGTGGCGGCGTCGGTGGTATCACCGAGTCCGATGCCAACCTGGCGCTGGCTTCCAACGCAGTACTGTTCGGCTTCAACGTGCGTGCCGATGCGGGCGCACGCAAGATCGTCGAGCAGGAAGGTCTGGATATGCGTTACTACAACGTGATCTACGACATCATCGAAGACGTCAAGAAAGCCCTGACCGGCATGCTCGGCAGCGATGTTCGCGAGAACATCCTGGGTATCGCCGAAGTGCGTGACGTATTCCGTTCGCCGAAGTTCGGCGCGATCGCCGGTTGTATGGTGGTCGAAGGTGTCGTGCACCGTAACCGCCCGATCCGCGTACTGCGCGACGATGTGGTGATCTTCGAAGGCGAGCTGGAATCCCTGCGCCGCTTCAAGGACGATATGTCCGAGGTGCGTGCCGGCATGGAATGCGGTATCGGCGTGAAGAGCTACAACGACGTCAAGGTCGGCGACAAGATCGAAGTGTTCGAAAAAGTCCAAGTGGCTCGCAGCCTGTAACAGGCACGTAGCAGCGAGTCGCAACACGCAGCGCCCGACCCCGTTTATTCGCGGTCGGGCGTTTGCCGCTTTTAGGTCCGATGCTTTTACCAGCGTCGCGACGAGTGAAGGTAGTAGAAATGGCCAAAGAATATAGCCGTGCCCAGCGCATCGGCGACCAGATGCAGCGCGAATTGGCGCAACTGATCCGTCTGGAAGTCAAAGACCCGCGTCTTGGCGGTCTGGTGACCGTCACCGCGGTGGAAGTCAGTCGCGATGCCAGTCACGCCAAGGTGTTCGTCACTGTGATGGGCGCCGAGCCGGAGGAGGGTGTCGACCCTGTGGCGCAGAGCATCAAGGTGCTCAACGATGCCAGCGGCTTTCTCCGTATGCAGCTAGGCAAGGCGATGAAACTGCGCAGCGTGCCGAACCTGCGCTTCCACTATGACGAAAGCGTCATCCGTGGTGCCCAGTTGTCGGCGTTGATCGAACGTGCGGTCAGCGAAGACAGCGCCCATGGCGATGCCAAGACCGAGTCCGAGGAGTAGGCGCGTGGCTCAGGTGAAACGTATTCGTCGCGCGGTCGACGGCATCATCCTGTTGGATAAGCCGCGTGGCTTCAGCTCCAATGCGGCGTTGCAGAAAGTCCGTTGGCTGCTCAACGCCGAGAAGGCCGGGCATACCGGTAGTCTCGATCCCTTGGCCACTGGCGTATTGCCGCTGTGCTTCGGCGAGGCGACCAAGTTCTCGCAGTATCTGCTGGACGCCGACAAAGGTTACGAAACCCTGATGCAATTGGGAGTCACCACCACCACCGCGGATGCCGAGGGTGAAGTGCTGGAGCGGCGCCCGGTGACCGTTGGTCGCGCGGAGATCGAAGCCCTGCTGCCACGTTTTCGCGGTGAAATCAGTCAGATACCGCCGATGTACTCGGCATTGAAGCGCGACGGGCAGCCCTTGTACAAGCTCGCCCGTGCCGGTGAAGTAGTGGAGCGCGAGCCGCGTTCTGTTACTATTGCGCGCCTGGAATTATTGAGCTGCGAGGCGGAGCAGGCGCGCCTCGCGGTCGACTGCAGCAAAGGCACCTATATCCGTACCCTGGTCGAGGACATCGGCCAGTTGCTCGGCTGCGGTGCCCACGTTGCGGAACTGCGCAGAACCAAGGCCGGTCCCTTCGATTTGAGCCGTACCGTGACGCTCGAAGAGCTGGAGCGCGTGCATGCCGAAGGCGGTAACGAAGCTGTCGATCAGTTTCTGCTGCCGGTCGATAGCGGCCTGCAACATTGGCCGTTGCTGCAGTTTTCCGAGCACAGTTCGTTCTACTGGTTGCAAGGGCAGCCGGTACGCGCACCGGAAGCGCCGAAGTTCGGCATGGTACGGGTGCAAGATCATAACGGTCGCTTTATCGGTATCGGTGAAGTGAGCGAGGACGGGCGCATAGCGCCGCGTCGTTTGATTCGGTCAGTTTGACCGTGGCGTCGGCGAAGTTTTCGTCGGCGTATCGAGGGTGGCTGTTAATAGGCACGGTCATACCTCACTTTAAAACACGGGAAGCGATTCCCGGCCTATTGGAATGGTTGCTCAGGCAGCTGTTTCCTAACCGAGAGGATGCCCACATGGCACTCAGCGTTGAAGAAAAAGCCCAGATCGTTAACGACTACAAGCAAGCTGAAGGCGACACCGGTAGCCCGGAAGTGCAAGTTGCACTGCTGTCCGCCAACATCAACAAGCTGCAAGGCCACTTCAAGGCCAACGGTAAGGACCACCACTCGCGTCGTGGTCTGATCCGTATGGTTAACCAGCGTCGTAAGCTGCTGGATTACCTGAAGGGCAAGGACACCAGTCGTTACAGCGCCCTGATCGGTCGCCTGGGTCTGCGTCGCTAAGCAATGCTTATGCGTAGCTGACTGCCGAAGCTGGAAGTGGGGTATAGCCCTGCTTCCAGCTTTTGCGTTTCAGTGATGTGCGTTTAACGGACCGCCGAACAACCCAAGTGGTTTTCGATGACCTGTCTGGACCGCGCCGGGTTCGACTCCCGTAGCTGCCCACCTATTTTGCAATACCCTGGCTGGCGACGCCGGCCGGGTGGATGTGACAACCGCTTTCCCCAAGGCAATAAAGAGAAGGAAAACACCGTGAACCCGGTAATCAAGAAGTTCCAGTTCGGTCAATCGACCGTTACCCTCGAGACTGGCCGTATCGCCCGTCAAGCCTCCGGCGCAGTGCTGGTCACCGTCGACGACGACGTTGCCGTGCTGGTTGCCGTAACCGGCGCCAAGACCGCCGACCCGAGCAAAGGCTTTTTCCCGCTGTCGGTGCACTACCAGGAAAAAACCTATGCGGCAGGTAAGATCCCCGGCGGTTTCTTCAAGCGTGAAGCACGCCCGAGCGAAAAAGAAACCCTGACCTCGCGTCTGATCGACCGTCCTATCCGTCCGCTGTTCCCAGAAGGTTTCCAGAACGAAGTGCAGGTCATCTGCACCGTGATCTCCACCAGCAAGAAGACCGATCCGGACATCGCCGCGATGATCGGTACCTCGGCTGCGCTGGCTATTTCCGGTATCCCGTTCAACGGCCCTATCGGTGCCGCCCGCGTGGCCTTCCACCCGGAAACCGGCTACCTGCTGAACCCGACTTACGAGCAACTCAAGGCCTCCAGCCTGGACATGGTCGTAGCCGGTACCAAAGACGCCGTACTGATGGTCGAATCCGAAGCCAAAGAGCTGACCGAAGACCAGATGCTGGGCGCCGTATTGTTCGCCCATGACGAATTCCAGGCCGTGATCCAGGCTGTCACCGAGTTGGCCGCCGAAGCCGCCAAGCCGACTTGGGACTGGCAGCCGAAGGCGGAAAACACCGCGCTGCTCAACGCTATTCGTAGCGAGTTCGGCGAGGCGATTTCCCAGGCTTACACCATCATCATCAAGCAGGACCGCTACGCGCGTCTGGGCGAGTTGAAAGATCAGGTCGTCGCCAAGTTCTCCGGCGAAGAAGGCCAACCGTCCGCTGGCGAAGTGAAGGACGCTTTCGGCGAAATCGAATACCGCACCGTGCGCGAGAACATCGTCAACGGCAAGCCGCGTATCGACGGCCGTGACACCCGCACCGTGCGTGGCCTGAACATCGAAGTCGGGGTACTGGCCAAGACCCACGGTTCGGCCCTGTTCACCCGTGGCGAGACCCAGGCCCTGGTGGTTGCCACCCTCGGCACCGCGCGTGATGCACAGCTGCTCGACACCCTCGAAGGCGAGAAGAAAGATCCCTTCATGCTGCACTACAACTTCCCGCCGTACTCGGTCGGTGAGTGTGGTCGCATGGGCGCTACCGGTCGCCGCGAAATCGGCCACGGTCGTCTGGCCCGTCGTTCCGTTTCCGCCATGCTGCCGAGCGCCGACGAGTTCCCGTACACCATTCGTGTGGTGTCGGAGATCACCGAGTCGAACGGTTCCAGCTCCATGGCCTCGGTCTGCGGTGCGTCCCTCGCGCTGATGGACGCCGGTGTACCGATGAAGGCGCCGGTTGCCGGTATCGCCATGGGCCTGGTCAAGGAAGGCGAGAAGTTCGCCGTACTGACCGACATCCTCGGCGACGAAGATCACCTCGGTGACATGGACTTCAAGGTGGCCGGTACCGCCAAGGGCGTAACCGCGCTGCAGATGGACATCAAAATCCAGGGCATCACCGAAGAAATCATGGAAATCGCTCTGGGCCAAGCCCTGGAAGCGCGCCTGAATATCCTCGGCCAGATGAACCAGGTGATCGCCCAGTCGCGCAGCGAGCTGTCGGCCAACGCACCGACCATGATCGCGATGAAGATCGACCAGGACAAGATTCGCGACGTGATCGGCAAGGGTGGCGCGACCATCCGTGCCATCTGCGAGGAAACCAAGGCCTCGATCGACATCGAAGACGACGGTTCGATCAAGATCTTCGGCGAGACCAAGGAAGCTGCCGAGGCCGCGCGTCAGCGCGTCCTGGGTATCACCGCGGAAGCCGAGATCGGCAAGATCTACGTCGGCAAGGTCGAGCGCATCGTCGACTTCGGCGCCTTCGTCAACATTCTGCCGGGCAAGGATGGCCTGGTGCACATCTCGATGCTCAGCGATCAGCGCGTCGAGAAAGTCACCGACGTGCTGAAAGAAGGCCAGGAAGTCAAGGTACTGGTACTGGACGTGGACAACCGCGGCCGTATCAAGCTGTCGATCAAAGACGTCGCAGCGGCTGAAGCGTCGGGCGCCTAATCGGCCGACGGTTTCACATGTGAGAAGAGGGCCCCTTGCGGGCCCTCTTTTTTTACGTGGACAATAGTGTCTTTGCGCCACCAGCCCTGGGCTTGGTTAGCGCTTTGCCCACCGGAAGGCCATGCTTATGGACAAGACTCTCTGCCGCTACCACCCCGCGCAGCCCGCCACCTGGCACTGCATGCCCTGTGAGCGCAGCTTCGGCGACTGTTGTGTCCCGCTGAACGCCGATGCGCCCGACGAAACTCCGGGCTGTCCGCTGTGCAACGGGCAATTACAGTTCCTCGGGGCTGCCAATACCGCGCAGCCGTTCTGGCAGCGCATACCCAAGTTCTTCTTCTATGCACTGCAAACCGGTCCTCTGGCATTCGCCGCGCTGCTGGCCCTGGCCGGTTTGTTCATGCCCCGCTCGGTCATCCTCTGGGGCGCGCTGTTCAGTGTGGCGACCAAGTATTTCCATAGCGTGATCGAGGCCAGTAGCCTGGCGCAAAGTCAGGCGCCAAGCCTGCTGAGTGCATTCAGCGGCGAAGGTTTCAGCCTGTTCTTCAAGCAGTTGGCGGTGTTCCTGATTGCCTTCGGCGCGCTCTGGCTGGCCGCGGACTTCCATAGCGAAGCGATTTTCTGGTTGGTCAATATCGCCATCCTGCTGGTCATGCCGGCCAGCATCATCCGCCTTGCGCTCGATAAGGAGCTGGGCGCGGCGCTTAGTCCCGAGCAGGTCGGCCAGGTAATCACTGCGATGGGCTGGCGTTATCTGATTCTGTGCGCCTTTCTGTTCATCCTCTGGCAATCGCCTAGCTGGGTCACCGCGATGCTCTCCAGCGGCCTGCCGACCGTGGTGCTGATGCCGATCGCGACCTTGTTGTTCGCCTATTTCGGGGTGGTAATGTGCGCCATGATGGGCTATGCGGTGTTTCAGTATCAGGGCGCCCTTGGCTATGTGATTGCCGATGAAGACGGCCATGCGGCCTACCCTGCGGCCGAGTACCAGCGCCGCCGCGCCCTGGCGCAGGCGGAGATCCGCCTCAAGGAAGGGCAGAGCGCCCAGGCTCTGGAAACCCTTGGCGCCGCCCTGCAGCGCGATGCCGGCGATCTCAAGCTGAACGAGCGTTTCCACCAGCTGCTGTTCGGCCTGCGCGATCGCGAGCGCTGTCTGCGCCATCTCGCGCATTACCTGCCGTTGGTCGCCGAGCTGAACCCGCCGTTGGCCGCTACGGCGTTGCTCAACGCTCGTCAGCTGAAGGCCGATTACCTGCCGGACAACGCCCTGGTCTGCGAGCGTGTGGCCGAGGCCCTGCTGCAGCGCCACAAGACCCGCGAGGCGCTGAGCCTGTTGCGCAATCTGCATCAGCGTTTTCCCGACTATCCGGACATTCCCCGCGCCTACCTGCTCGCCGCTCGCGGCTTTGCCGAGGGGCTCGGGCAACTGGAGCCTGCGCAGAAATTGCTGGCCTTTATCCGCGCGCGCTACCCGCGCTCGCCGCTGGTAGGCGAAGCGGCCAGCATGCAGGCCACACTGAGCAAACTCGCCAGCCAGGCATGACACCCGCGGCTTCGTGCAATTTGCCACGGGTATTTCCGTGCAACATGCAGATTGCACGAGAGCTGTGGTCTTGTCGTTTCCACAACCTATTGATTTTAAATGATTTATCAACTCAATTAGAGCTGGCATGAGGCTTGCGACAGTACTGCTGAGACTGCAGCTTGGAACAGCCGCAGATGTCTAGGATGTACAGGAGTTGATAACCATGAAAAAGCCAATCAGTCATTTTGTAGTTACTGCAACGACCGCCACCGTCCTTGGATTAGCGTTGGCTGGGGCTGGGAATGCTTTCGCCGAAAGCGGCCAAGCCGTGCAGCCGGTCATGTTGGCTACCAATGACACCATGGACAAAGCCGATGACACCATGGACAAGGCCGGTGAGGTGGTAACCGACACCTGGATCACCAGCAAAGTGAAGTCCATATTTCTTGCCGACGACAGCCTTAGCGGCATGGATATCAAGGTCGAGACCAACAAAGGCGTAGTGTCCCTCTCCGGCGTTGTCGATAGCGAAGCCGAGCGCGATCTGGCAGTCGCCAAGGCCCGGGAAGTCGATGGTGTTACCGCTGTGTCTGCCGATGGTCTGAAAACCGCCGACTAAACGGCTGCAAGTGCATGCATGTACACCACTCAATCATGTGGAGGACAGCCTTATGAATTCCGATGTGCTCAAAGGTAAATGGAAGCAAGTCACCGGTAGCATCAAGCAGCGCTGGGGCAAATTGACCGACGACGATGTGGATGTGGCGGAAGGCCACACCGACTACCTGGTCGGCAAACTGCAGGAGCGTTACGGTTGGAGCAAGGAAAAGGCCGAGGAAGAGGTAAACGACTTCAGCGGCAAGCTTTAACCCGCTGAGCGCAGAAAGCCCTCCAGGTTCAGCCTGGAGGGCTTTTTTGCGTTTAGCGTCCCAGGTGTTGACGATAGAGGCTCAGTTGCGCGGTCTGTTCGGCTTGCGGGTAAGCCGCGGCGAGAAACTGCGCCAACTCGGCCAGACCTGGGTAGTCCTGCTGTTTACCCAGCAGCTTGGCCAGTTGCAGGGTCAGCGCTGGCAGATTGGCGGGGCGTTGTTCGATTCTACTCAGGCGGCGCCAGGTGCTCAGGGCCAAGGGCACTTCGCCTTGGCGCAGCAGGCGTTGCAGCAGGTGTAATTGCACCGCGGGGTGTTGCAATACGCGGTGTTGCGCATTGCTGCTGTCCTGCGCCAGGCGTTGCAGTAGCGGCAGGCTGCCCGCGTGTTCCGGCAGTTTGAATAGCTGCTGCAGCACGGTGCTCAGCAGGGGCTTGTCCTGGCGGCTGAGGGCCAGCGGATAGAGGCGCTCGAGCAGATCCAGGCGCGCGGGATACTGCTCCAGCATGGTTCGTCCGCGGCTGGCGGCCTGCTCCAGGGAGAAGGCGCCGATCAGTTGGTCCAGGCCCGTCAATTCGCGCTTGAAGGGGGCATCCGGGTCTTCCTTGTGCAGGTAGGCTTCATCGACTTTCAGCTTGCCGCCCTGGCGCGGTAGCCAGACGCAGACGAAGCCCGCGAGCAGGCCGCCGATGTGCGCGTAGTAGTTGATGTGATCGCTCGCCAGCAGCAGGCCATAGAGTTCCTTGCCCAGCCAGACCGGCAGAATCCACAGCGCCGGCGCGCGAAAGTAGCCGAACAGCGGTCCCAGCCAGTAGAAGAAGTTGATCCTGCGTAGCCCGTAGATACCGAGGTACATGCCCATCAAGCCGGAGATCGCCCCCGACGCGCCGATGCCGGTGACCCATACCGGGTCCATGATCCACCAGAGCACGTGCGAGGCGACTCCGCTGAGTAGATACAAGCCCAGGTACATCCAGCGCCCGAGGGCGATCTCCAGAGCGAAGCCGAAAATAAACAGGAACAGCATGTTGCCCGCCAGGTGGCCGAAGTCGGCATGCAGGAACATGGCGCCGAACAATCCCTCGATGCTGAAGCGTGCGGGGATGAAACCGAAACGCATGCTGCTGATGCGGTCCCGTGCGGCCTCGGCCTGCTGGCGGGCCGCCTGCCACTTGGCGTCGGCCTGGTACTGAGGGTTGTGGTGCAGGGTGTTTTCGAATTCCAGGTCGTAGAGCACCTGGCGGGCCAGGTCGCTGCGACGCATGGCGGCGACGTAGCGTTGCTCGTCGGCATCCAGGTCATTGCGTTCGGCAAATGCCGGCAGGAACAGCTCGCGCTCGCGATTGAGCAGGCCGCCGTCCAGGTAGAGTTTGACCGCCTGGTCCTCGCGTGCCTGGTCGCCGCCCTGGTAGCCGAAATAGATCAGCACGTTGAGCAGGATCAGCAGCAGGGTGACGACGGGCGGCTTTTTCCAATCCAGCGGGTGTTCTGCAGGGATGATCAACATCGACAACCGTTCCTTGGCGACAGGGTGTCGGCGAGGCTAGCAGTTGGCCACTGTTTTGTCAGTTGCCGCGTTTGCTTTCTATCCCGACCAGGCGGTTACCTTCGAAACGCAGGAAGTGGTACATGCCGTTGCGCGGGCCGTAGGTCCATTCCTCGACCGTGACTTCCTGGCGGAAGCCATAGTCGTCGACAATCTCGCGGTAGCCGAGAAAGGCGCGGCTCAGCGGTTCGCCGCATTTGCTGATGACCACGCCGCTGGAGTCATCGACGCTGATCAGGGCGCTGTTGCAGCGCAGGGTCGAGGACGCCTCGGCGCAGAGGGGTAGGAGCAGCAGAAGGGCGGCGATCAGAGGTTTCATGGGGCTATCCGTGGCGGCTAACGACTGCGTTGTCGTTCGATCTGGCGCAAGCGATTGCCCTCGAACGTGAGGATGCTCAGCATGCCATTGTCCGGCCCATAAACCCATTCTTCGATGCTGTATTCGCGGCGGTCGGACGGCCCGAGGCTGTAGCCGATCAGGTCGCGGTCGACCGGCTCGCCGCATTTCTGCAGCACCTCGAAGCTGCGGTCGCCGATACTCACCAACTGGCTGCCGCAGCGCAGGGTCTCGGCTTGAGCCAGGCTGGCCAGGCCGCCAAGGATCAGGGTCAGGCATGCCGAATAAATGTGTTTCATGCTGTCCCCTTATTCGCTGTCGAGATGCAGTTGCGTGGCCACGCTGCCGTCGGCCTGTACCTCTCCCAGGCTGGCGTCCAGCAGGTAGACGCGCTTGTCCGAGAGACCGCCGCGATCGACCAGGTAGTCCTTGATCTGCGCAGCCCGGGCCTGGGCCAGGCGGCGTTGCAGCGACGCGCTTTTGGCCCAGAATTGCAGCACGGCTTCGCGCAGTTTATCGGCGCGCTGCTGATCGTCCAGTTCCTTCCATTCGGCAGGTGGTTGCTGTTTCAGGCGAGTTCGGTAAATGCCTTCGAGTAGAGCGGGCTTTTCCTCCTCGGGAACCTGCAACTGGCTGGCGCCGGCCGGCACCGTATCGCCACGGCGTTGCAGGATCTGGTAATAGGTGCGCTGGAATTCGCGTTCCAGGCGCTGCTCGGCCACCGGCGGGCCATCAATACGCTGCGCGCTGACGCCCTGCACCTCCAGGCGCAATGTCGGGCGTTCCTTCAGGGCGTTGGCCAGGGTGTCCAGTACCTTCTGCGCCTCGCCGTCGAGTTCGCTGCTGCCGGCGCTGAAATGCACGCTGCTGAGGTCTACATCCGAGCCGCCGACCAGCCCGCCGATAAACTTGAACGGCGCCTGAGCCGCGCGCAGCACCAGATTGCGCAGGGTTTTCCAGACGATCGGCATGACGCTGAATTGCGGGTTGTTGAGGTCGCCGCTGACCGGCAGGCTCAGGGCGATTTTGCCGTCGGTGTCCTTGAGCAAGGCCACCGCCAGGCGGATCGGCAAGTCGACTGCGCTGGGGCTGTCGACCTTTTCGCCAAGCTGCAGCTGCTCGACCACCACGCTGTTCTCGGCATTCAGTTGGCCCTGGCTGATGCGGTAGTGCAGGTCCAGGCTGAGCCGGCCCTTGCGGATACGGTAGCCGGCGAACTTGCCGGAGTAGGGGGTCAGGGTGGTCAGCTCGATCTGCTTGAACTGGGTGCGGATATCCAGGCGCTGCAATGGATCGAAGGGTGTCAGGCTGCCCTTGATACTGACCGGCGCATAGCGATCGACCTTGCCGGCGATATCCACGCTGGCGGGCGTTTGGGCACGGCTGTCGAGGGTGCCGATGCGGCCGTTGAGCTGCTGGATCGCGGTGGCGAAATTCGGCGTCAGGCTGAAGTCGGCGAAGTTCGCCGAGCCGTCCTGGAAGCTCACGCCGCCGATGCGGATCGCCAGCGGCTCGCTCGCGTCAGCTGCCGGCGCGGGTTGTACGGAGGCCGCAGGTGCGCTGCGGGGGACCATCAGGTCGCTGACATTGGTGGTCAGGTCTTCGTTGATGATGAAGCGCGCATAGGGTTGGTTCAGCTGCACCTCGTCGATGCTCAGGCTTTCGCCGTGGCGGTAGTCCAGACCGAGCAGGTCGAGCTGTTGCCAGCGCAGGAAATCGCGGCCCTTGAGGGTATCCAGGGTGTGCAGTTGATTGATCCTGGCCGTGCCGTTGACGCTGAACGCCAAGGGCTCGACGCTGTTCAGGCGCACGTCCAGATCGCTGCCGAGCAGGCCGCTGCGCAGCTCGATCCGCACGAAGGGGCTGAGGTAGGCCTGCGCCGGGCGCAGGTCGATCCCCTGGCTGCTGACTTTCAGGCTGGCGCTGGTCGGGCTCAACTGGACCTGACCCGCGACTTGCACCTTGCCCTGCTTGCCCACGCCGCTGTCCAGCTTGATGGTGAAGGGCGAGGTGCCGAGGCTGTCGAAATTCGCCAGGTCGAGCGCCAGCGGGCCGAGGTCGATCTCCACCGGCTGCTCGGGCACGCGGTCGGCCAGATGGATCTGGTAATCACGCAACTGCACATCGCGGACCAGCACCTGCCAGGGTTTGCTCGGCGCGGCTGCGGCATCCTTTGCCGGCGTCGCGTCGTTGGCCCGCGGCGGGCTCAGGAGCTTTTGCCAATCCAGTACGCCGTCGGCTTCGCGGGTGACCCAGGTTTCCAGCTGGCGGCTGCGGACCTGGCCGATCACCACCTGCTGTTTGGCCAGATCGACACTGCTCGCCCCTATCTCCAATTCAGCCAGCTTGAGCAGCGGACGGCCGTCGCCGCTGGCGATGGCCAGGGGCGCGACCCGGACCTGCGTATTGCTCAGCAGCAGCTTGAGACCATCGGCCATGTTGAACGAGTAATCGGTCGTCAGGTCGACGACGCCGTCTTCCAGCACCAGGGGCACGGCGTCGTGCACGTAGGGCCAGAAGGTTTTCAGGCGTCCATCGCTGATCTTCAGGCTGCCGGTGGAGCCGAGCGGGGCCAGGCTGAGGTCGCCGCTCCAGTCGATACGCGCGCCATTGGGGCCGCTGGCGGCCAGGGTCAGCTCGGCATTATGGTCGGGCAGGGTACTGAGGTTGTGCAGCTCGAAATCCAGCTCATCGTAGGTCAGGTCGATGGGCTGGGCTGGGCGCAGATCCTGAAAGTGCAGGCTGCCGCCGCTCAGTGCGATCCGCTCGATCTGCAGTGCAAAGGCTTTCTCGGGCTCCGGCGGGCTTGGCTGTTCGCCGCTCGGCGGCAGCTCGAAGAGTTGGCTCAGGTTGAGCGTACCGTCCTTGGCAATGCGCAGGTCACTATGGGGGCCATCCAGCTCGACTGCTTGCAGGTGCAGGGCGCCGCGCCACAGGCTGTCGAGTTGCAGGTTGGCATACAGGCGTGCAAAGGCGATCTGCGCCTGCTGCGTTTCGCCGATATGCAAGCCCCACAGGCTCAGCTCCAGGCTGAAGGGGTTGAACTGCAGGCGCTGCACGCTGGCCGGCACCTTGGCATAGTGCGCCAGTTGCTGGTTGGCGATGCGCAGGCCGATGCCCGGCAGGATCAGGAAGCCCAGCAAACTGTAGAAGGCGACGGCAATCAGCAGGGCACTGGCGGCGCGTTGGATTCCTTTACTCATAACCACGTCGTCTTCCGATGAGAAATGCCTTTGAGTATGGCATGCGTCCGCAGTTCAGCGGTTCCCCAGCGTTGAGGATTGTGCGGCGTTTTACAGCTGCAGGATCAGGGTCTTCAGCGGCGGTTGGCCGTCCATCGACGGGAAGTCCACAGCGGGCGTCAGCGTCAGGCAATCGCGCACCGGGCGACCGAGTTTTTCCGCACAGCGCAGCACCTGTTCGCGCCAATCGCTCAGGGAGACCTTCGCCAGGTTGTTGCAGCAGATCAGCACGCCATCATCGGCGGTGGCGAGCAGGGCCGGCTTGAGCAGGCTCTGGTAATCGCGCAGCAGGTCGACGGTGCCGAAGGCGCTCTTGGCCCAGGCCGGTGGATCGAGCAGGACCAGATCGAATTGACGCTGCTCGAGGCGCGGGTAGGCCGGCAGCTTCTGCCCGCGTCTGGCACTGATCGGCAGGCCGGCCAGTTGACGGATCGCCGGGAAATAGTCCGACTGAATAAATTGCATCGGCGCCAACTCGGGGTTGAGTGCGCCGTTCTCGCGCCCGACCGCCAGGTTGCCTTCTGCGAAGTCCAGATTGACCACCTCGCGGGCACCGCCGGCCGCCGCGCTAAGGCCGACGCCGCAGGTGTAGGCGAACAGATTGAGCACCGACTTGCCGGCGCTGTGGCGTTTGACCCAGCCGCGGGCGTTGCGCAGGTCGAGAAACAGCAGTGGGTCCTGGCCGGCATGGCGACCGCGCACACGGTAGTTCAGGCCCCACTCGTGGCCGATCAGATCTTCGAGGGCGGCCGGCTCGGCCTGGTACACCGGGTCGCTGCGGTCGATCCGCGAGTTGCCTCGGGAGCGGTCGTTGTAGACCAGCAGCAGTTCTTCGGCGAGGCTGGCCTGGCACTGCTCGGCGAGTTGCAGCAGCTCATCGCGGCTCAGGCTCTGGTGAAAGCTCTGTACCAGCAATTGTGGGCCGTAGCGATCGATGGTCAGACCGCCGGCGCCTTCCTGGCTGCCATGGAACAGGCGATAGCAGTCGGTGCCCTGGCGATGCAGTTCCGCGAGTAGATCCTGGCGGTTATTCAGTGCGGCGCGCAGCGCCAGGTCGAGAGAAGGCATGCGCGGCGACTCGGAAAACAAGGGCGCGCAGTTTATCAAGAATCTCCCGGCGCAACGCGAGCCCGGTAAAAACAGCAAGGGCACCCGAAGGTGCCCTTTAGTTTGCGCAGCAGCGGTGATTCAGGCGATGCGGTTGATGCCGGTACGGTCAGAACCATCGGCGGCGACGCGGTTGATGCCGGTGCGGTCGGAACCGTCCGCGGCGATACGGTTGATGCCGGTACGGTCAGAACCATCGGCTGCGATGCGGTTGATGCCGGTGCGATCAGAGCCATCGGCTGCGATGCGGTTGATGCCGGTGCGGTCGGAACCGTCTGCGGCGATGCGGTTGATGCCGGTACGGTCAGAACCGTCTGCGGCGATGCGGTTGATGCCGGTGCGGTCGGAACCGTCTGCGGCGATACGGCTGATGCTGGTGCGATCAGAGCCATCGGCGGCGACGCGGCTGATGCTGGTGCGGTCGAAGCCGTCGGCGGCGAAAACATTGCTGGTCAGGCTGGCGGCGAGCAGGGAAGCGATCAGGTACTTGTTCATGTGGGCGTCCTCGGGAGAGTGGGTAAGTGGCTACGGGGCTAATGTTGCGCCGCGGCCCGACTCTTGAGAAACGCAGGCGGTCAATAGCAAACATTAGTGCTATCGATGGCTCGCCAATAAAAACGCCGGCTCAAGGGCCGGCGTTTCGTCTAGCTGCTGCGGCTCAACGTTCGATGGCCAGGGCCACGCCTTGTCCACCGCCGATGCACAGGGTGGCGAGGCCTTTTCTGGCGTCGCGCTTGATCATCTCGTGCAGCAGGGTCACCAGTACGCGGCAGCCGGAGCCGCCGATGGGGTGGCCGAGGGCAATGGCGCCGCCGTTGACGTTGACCTTGGTCGCATCCCAGCCCAGCTCTTGGCCGACGGCCAGAGCCTGGGCGGCGAAGGCTTCGTTGGCTTCGATCAGGTCGAGCTGCTGCAGATCCCAACCGGCTTTTGCCAGGCAGCGCTTGGTCGCGCTGACCGGACCGATGCCCATGATTGCCGGGTCGACGCCGGCATTGGCGTAGGCGGCGATTTTCGCCAGCACGGGCAAGCCCAGTGCCTTGGCTTTTTCCGCGCTCATCAGCAGTACGGCGGCGGCGCCGTCGTTGAGGCTGGAGGCGTTGCCAGCGGTGACGCTGCCGTCCTTCTTGAACGCCGGCTTGAGCTTGCCGAGGGATTCGGCAGTGGTGCCGGCGCGTGGTTGTTCGTCGGTGGCGAAGGCCACAGGTTCGCCCTTGCGCTGGGGAATCATGATCGGGGTAATTTCGTCGGCGAAGCGCCCGGCTTCGATGGCGGCGCAGGCCTTCTGCTGCGAGGCGGCGGCGAAGGCGTCCTGCGCTTCGCGGCTGATGCCGTACTTGTCCACCAGATTCTCGGCGGTGATGCCCATGTGGTAATCGTTGAACGCATCCCACAGACCATCGGTGATCATGGTATCGACCAGCTTAGCGTGACCCATGCGCAGGCCGGTGCGCGCGCCGGGCATCACGTAGGGCGACAGGCTCATGTTCTCCATGCCGCCGGCGATGATCACTTCGGCGTCGCCACAGCGGATCGCTTGTGCGCCCAGGTGCAGGGCCTTGAGGCCAGAGCCGCACACCTTGTTGAGGGTCAGTGCCGGCACCGCATGGGGCAGGCCGGCGAGGATCGCCGCCTGGCGCGCCGGGTTCTGTCCGGAACCCGCGGTTAGCACCTGGCCGAGAATCACTTCGTCGACCTCGGCGCCATTCAGGCCGGTTTGTTCCAGCAGGCGGCGGATCACCGCTGCACCCAATTCCGGGGCCGGGATATTCGCCAGCGCACCTTGAAAGGTGCCGATGGCGGTGCGGGTGGCGGCGACTATGACGACTTCTTGCATAAAAACCGAACCTCATAAATACCAGCGCGGCGGGCCGCATAAGGTCGCTATGTTGGCATACGGGCGGTGTTTGCGGCCAGTCGCGAACTGGCCGGTCAGGCGGAAGGCACGGGTGCCAGGCGCTTGTGCGCGCGCTGCGCGGCGCTGCTGCGCACGGCCCAGCGCAGCACCGGTGCCAGGCTGTGCACACCGCCCTGGATCAAGCGACTACGCGTCGGGCCTATGCGCTGGTCGAGCATGGTTTGCGCCCAGTCGGGCAGCAGGTCGATGCCGGCCAGCATCAATAGTCGGGCCGCCGGGGCGGCCATAGCGCTGGGGGCTGGGGCGTCGAGGAGAATCCGCAGCACCTCGTGGGAGCGTTCCTCGCAGCGCAACTGCGGGTGCACGGCTGCAAGGTAGGCGGCAACCTCGGCGCGTGAGCGCGGTACCTGAGTTGCGCCCAGGCGTTCGGCGATCAGCGCAATTTCGCTGTAGTAGCGATCCTGGTCGGCGCCAGACAACCGCGGGTTGCGGTAGCGCAAATGGGCCTGGAGAAAGCTCTGCACCTCGGCCACATGCACCCAGGTCAGCAGGGCCGGATCACTGGCGGCATAGGGGCGGCCGTCCGGCGCGATGCCGGTGACCCCGAGATGGATGCGTTTGACCTTGTCGATCAGCCAATCGGCATCGGCCTGCGAGCCATAGGTGGTGCCGGAGATAAACTGGCCGGTGCGGCGCAGGCGGCCGAGCAGGTCGTCGCGAAAGTTCGAGTGATCCCACACACCTGCGAGCGCCAGCGGATGCAGCGCCTGCAGCAGCAGAGCGCTGATGCCGCCGACCAGCATGCTGGTGAAGTCGCCGTGCACCTGCCAGCTCACCGAATCCGGGCCGAATAGGCCGGGATCGCCTTGGGGCTTTTCGAAGTCGATCTGACCGAGGGCGAGACCGCTGAGGCTGAGCACCTGATTTTCGATATGACGGCGTAGAAATTCCATGGCGGCTAGCTTCAAGGTTCAAGCGGCAAGCTTCAAGTAAAAGCTTGCCGCTTCCGAGCTTTCAGCACGCTTGCCGCTTCAGCGATTCAGTCGCTGCTCGATCAGGCTGTCGACCACGCTCGGATCGGCCAGGGTCGAAGTATCGCCGAGGCTGTCCAGCTCGTTGCAGGCGATCTTGCGCAGAATCCGTCGCATGATCTTGCCCGAACGGGTTTTCGGCAAACCGGGGGCCCATTGGATCAGCTCGGGCTTGGCGAAACTGCCGATCTCCTTGCCGATCAGGGCGAGCAGATCCTTCTTCAGTTCGTCGTCGATCGTCACCCCATTCATCGGCGTGACGAAGGCATAGATGCCCTGGCCCTTGAGGTCGTGGGGGTAGCCGACCACCGCAGCTTCGGCGACCGCGTCGTGCAGCACCAGCGCGCTTTCCACTTCGGCGGTGCCGATGCGGTGGCCGGAGACGTTGATCACATCGTCCACCCGGCCGGTGATCCAGTAGTCGCCATCCTCGTCGCGGCGTGCGCCATCGCCGGTGAAGTAGTAGCCGGGATAGGGCTTGAAGTAGGTATCGACCATACGCTGGTGGTCGCCGTAGACGCTGCGGATCTGGCTCGGCCAACTGCCCTTGATCGCCAGCACACCGGCGCCCGCACCGCTGATTTCCTTGCCTTGCTCATCGAGCAGGACCGGGTGCACGCCGAAGAACGGGCGGGTCGCCGAACCGGGCTTGAGGTCGGTGGCGCCGGGCAGCGGGCTGATCATGATGGCGCCGGTTTCGGTCTGCCACCAGGTGTCGACGATCGGACAACGCATCTCGCCGACCACGTGGTAATACCATTCCCAGGCTTCCGGGTTGATCGGTTCGCCGACGCTGCCGAGCAGGCGCAGGCTCGCGCGCGAGGTAGCCTTGACCGGGCCTTCGCCTTCGCGCATCAGCGCGCGCAGAGCGGTCGGCGCGGTGTAGAAGATGTTCACCTGGTGCTTGTCGATGACCTGCCAGAAACGCGAAGCGTCGGGGTAGTTCGGCACGCCCTCGAAGACCAGGCTGGTCGCCCCGTTGGCCAGCGGGCCGTAGACGATATAGCTGTGCCCGGTGACCCAGCCGACATCGGCGGTGCACCAGTAGATGTCGCCATCGTGGTAGTCGAACACGTACTTGTGGGTCATCGCCGCCATCAGCAGATAGCCGCCGGTGCTGTGCAGCACGCCCTTGGGTTTGCCGGTGGAGCCCGAGGTGTAGAGGATGAACAGCGGGTCTTCGGCATCCATGGGTTCGGCCGGACAGTCGGCGGAGGCCTCGGCGAGGGCTTTGTGGTACCAGACATCACGGCCTTCGACCCAGTCGAACTCGCCCTGGGTGCGCTCGACCACCACCACGGTGGAGACGTCCGGGCAGCTCTGCAGGGCCTTGTCGACGTTCTTCTTCAGCGGCACGTACTTGCCGCCGCGCACGCCTTCGTCAGCGGTGATCACGGTGCGGCAATCGGCATCGAGGATGCGGTCGCGCAGCGCATCCGGGGAGAAGCCGCCGAACACCACCGAATGCACCGCGCCGATACGGCTGCAGGCGAGCATGGCGTAGGTGGCTTCCGGGATCATCGGCATGTAGATGCACACCCTATCGCCCTTTTTCACCCCGCGGCTTTTCAGCACATTGGCCAGGCGGCAGACGTGGCTGTGCAGCTTGTTGTAGGTGACATTGGCCGATTCGCTCGGGTTGTCGCCTTCCCAGATCAGGGCGATCTGCTCACCACGCTGTTCCAGGTGACGGTCGATGCAGTTGTAGCTGACGTTCAATTTGCCGCCAGCGAACCAGTTGGCCTGGCCGCTTTGCAGATCGCCGCTGTAGACCTGGTCCCAGGGGGTGAACCAGTCGAGAAAGGTCGTCGCCTGTTCGGCCCAGAAGCGCTCGGGCTGTTCGATGGACTGACGGTACAGGCGTTGGTAATCATCGTTGTTGGCATGGGCGCGCTGGCGCACCGCATCGGCAACGGGATGGCGAGTGATCTCAAACATGGCGGGGGCCTTTTTTTGTTGTTCCGCAGTGGATAAACCATAGCACTCCAGCGCAATGCCGAAAAATCGCAAACACGCTCGGCAGGTTTTTGCCGAACTCGGCCGAGGCGCTATGGAAACAGCTGGTATAGCGGCTGCTCAGCCCTGGCACTGGGCTGCAGGCCGCATTGGCCGCTCAGCGATTAGCAGGTAGTTTTTCAACAGCCTGTTAGAGCGCGGCGAGTGGGAAACATTCCCGCTCGCCGGCTGCGCTGGCGCCGCGTCCGGATCAACCGCGATGGCGTTCGCGGAAATGGTTGATCAGGCCCTGGGTCGAGGCATCGCTGGCCGGCTCGTCGGTCTCGCCGGTCAGGCGCTGATAGACGCCCAGCCCCAACTCCTTGCCCAACTCCACGCCCCATTGGTCGAAGGCGTTGGTGCCCCAGATGGCGCTTTGTACGAACACCTTGTGCTCGTACAACGCCACCAGCGCACCGAGGTTGTATGGCGCCACGCGGGTGAGCACGAGGATGTTGCTCGGGCGGTTGCCGGGGATCACCTTGTGCGGCGCCAGGCGCTGCACTTCGGTTTCATCCAAGCCCTTGGCGCGCAGCTCGGTCTCGGCCTCGGCGCGGGTCTTGCCGTGCATCAGCGCCTGCGACTGCGACAGGCAGTTGGCGAACAGCCACTGATGGTGGTCGGCCAGCGGGCTGAAGCTGTTCACTGGAACGATGAAATCGGCCGGAATCAATTGGGTGCCCTGGTGCAGCAACTGATGGTAGGCGTGCTGGCCGTTGCAGCCGACGCCGCCCCAGATCACCGGCCCGGTGCTGAAGTCGACCGGGCTGCCATCCTGGTGGACCGACTTGCCGTTGGACTCCATGTCCAGCTGCTGTAAGTGCTTGGTGAAGTTACGCAGGTAGTGGTCATACGGCAGGATCGCCTGGCTCTTGGCATCCCAGAAGTTGCCGTACCAGATGCCCAGCAGGGCCATCAGCACCGGCATGTTCTGCGCCAGTGGCGCCTGGGTGAAATGCTGGTCCATGGCATAGGCGCCGGCCAGCAGTTCCTTGAAGTTGGAGATGCCGATGGCCAGGGCGATGGGCAGGCCGATCGCCGACCACAGCGAATAGCGGCCGCCGACCCAGTCCCACATCGGGAAGATATTTTCCGCCTTGATGCCGAACTCGATGGCGGCCTTGGTGTTGCTGGTCACGGCGATGAAATGTTTGTGCAGCTGGACTTCCGGGCCGCCCATGGCCAGGTACCACTCGCGGGCGGCCATCGCGTTCTTCAGGGTCTCCAGGGTGCCGAAGGATTTCGAGGAGACGATAAACAGCGTGGTTTCCGGGTTCAGCCGCGCGGTCAGGTCGCGGAACTCGCTGCCGTCGATATTGGCCAGGTAATGGCAACGCACACCGCGCTGGGTAAACGGGCGCAGCGCCTCGGAAACCAACTGGGGGCCGAGGAAGGAGCCGCCGATGCCGATGTTCACCACCTCGGTGATGGGCTTTTCGCTGTAGCCGCGCCACAGCCCGCTGTGGATGCGGCTGACCAGTTCGGTCATTTGATGCAGCACTTGATGGACCTGGGGGATCAGGTCGACCCCGTCCAGCTCCAGGCGCCTGCCGATCGGGCTGCGTAGCGCGGTGTGCAACGCCGCCCGGCCTTCCGAACCGTTGACCTTTTCGCCGTTGAACAGCGCTTCGATCGATTGCGGCAAGCCAGCCTGCTCGGCCAGTTGCACCAGCAGTTCGAGGGTTTTGTCGTTGATCAGGTTTTTCGAGTAGTCGAGCAGCAGGCCGCAGCTGCTCAGGGAATAGCGGGCAAAACGCTGGCTATCGTTGGCGAAAGCTTCACGCATGTTGAAGTCGTTCATCTGCTCACGGTGTTGGTGCAGAGCCTGCCAGGCGGGTAGGGTGGTGACAGCGTGAGATTGCGGGCGATCGGCCATCGGCGGCGTATTCCTTGTCCTGAGAGAGAGGCAAAAGTTGTGGCGGGAGGCATCCGGCCTCTGAGTTTAACTGGCTAACCCCGGTGGCGGGCAAGCTGCAACGCGTCTGGTTGCCAGCAGGTAACGACCGGAGCGGCGACCGCTTGAGACCGGAAGGATCGCGCGTATTCGCGGCTGTCGAGGTGCGCCCCGTCCTTGTCTCGGCTAAGAGACGCTGCCGGCGCAAAAGGTTCAGCCTTTGCTGGGGATGCCGGCGCCGGCGCAACGGGCCGCCGCGTTTCGGCGGGCATTGTCCTGCCCGCCTCGCTGCCATTGGTTGTTCAGTGGCTCGCTGCAGCGCTATCCAGATCGAACGCCAGGTTGTCGATCAGTCGCGTGCTGCCAATAAAGGCCGCTACCAGGATCACCAGATGACGGTCATCGGCACTGGCCGGGCGCAAGCTGCTCGACTCGCGTACCTCCAGATAATCCGGGCGAAAACCCGCAGCTTGTTGTTGCGCCTGGGCGGCGGCGATCAGTGCCGGGTAATCGCGCTGACCCTGGCGAATGGCCTCGGCCATTTGCACCAGGCTGCGATACAGGGCGGGTGCGGCGGCGCGCTGGTCGGCGTTCAGGTAGCCGTTGCGCGAGGACAGGGCCAGGCCGTCATCGGCACGTACCGTGGGCTCGCCGATGATCTGGATCGGCATGTTCAGGTCGTGCACCAGGGTGCGGATCACCGCCAGTTGCTGGAAGTCCTTCTGGCCGAAAATCGCCAGGTCCGGCTGTACCAGGTTGAACAACTTGGTCACCACCGTGGCCACGCCTTCGAAATGACCCGGCCGGCTGGCGCCGCACAAACCTTCGGAAACGCCGGCAACGCTGACCCGGGTTTGTCCGGCCATGCCCTGGGGGTACATTTCTTCGACGTCGGGGGTGAACAGCAGATTGCAACCGGCCTCGAAGAGTTTCTCCTGATCGGCGGCGAGGGTACGCGGGTAACTGTCGAGGTCTTCGTTGGGGCCGAATTGCAGCGGGTTGACGAAGATGCTGGCGACCACGAAATCGGCGCGCTGGGTGGCCTTTTCCACCAATGCGGTGTGACCCGCATGCAGGTTACCCATGGTCGGTACGAAGCCGATCTGTTTGCCTTCGGCGCGGGCCTGGGCGACGGCAGCGCGCAATTCGCGCACGGTTTTAACCGTATTCATGCAGAGAATCCGTGTTCGGCTGCGGGGAAACTTTTTTCTTTGACTGCTTTGACGTAAGCGCCGATAGCGCCAGCAATGCTGCTCTGTCCGATCATGAAGTTTTTCACGAACTTGGGCATGTGGCCGCTTAGGGACAGGCCGAGCATGTCGTGCAGGACCAATACCTGGCCGTCGGTGTCGCCGCCGGCGCCGATGCCGATCACCGGGATCTTCACCGCCTGGCTGATTTCCGCGGCCAGCTCGCTGGGTACGCACTCGAGCAGCAACATGGCCGCGCCGGCCTGCTCCAGGGCCATGGCGTCGGCACGCATCTGCCGCGCCTGGGCTTCCTGGCGACCCTGGACCTTATAGCCACCGAGGATATTCACCGCTTGCGGGGTCAGCCCCAGGTGCGCGCATACCGGTACGCCGCGCTCGGCCAGCAGGCGAATCGGTTCGGCCAGCCAGGCCGCGCCTTCGAGCTTGACCATATGGGCGCCGGCCTGCATCAGCACGGCGCTGTTGTTAAGAGCTTGTTCGCTGGTGGCGTAGGCCATGAAGGGCAGGTCGACCAGAATCAATGCGCCCTGGTTACCGCGCTTGACGCTGGCGGTGTGGTAAGCCATTTCGGCGACAGTCACCGGTAGGGTGCTGTCATGCCCCTGTAAAACCATGCCGAGAGAATCGCCGACCAGCAGCACATCGACTCCGGCCTGGCAGGCCGCTTTGGCGAAGGTGGCGTCATAACAGGTCAGCATGGCGATCTTCTCGCCGCTCTGTTTGAGGCTTTGCAGGGTGGTCAGGGTAATGTCAGACATGAGCTCGTCCTCACTCAGGCGTTCAAGCAGCCTGGCTGCTTCAAAATGGCCTGCATTGGCCTCAATTTGCACCGGTGCGGAGCAACGGGACGCCTATAGTCCTGATGGGCGCACATGAAGTCAATTGCAGGTGTTACCGGGCGTTACTGGCGTTACCGCGAAGAGCGCGACCCGGTGCCTTGCGGCGAGTCGCGGGCGCTGTTGCTGGCAGCCATCTGGGTGCCAGCGGTGGACAAGCAACCCGTATTCGCTGGTTCCCACGCTCCAGCGTGGTAACCCATCCTGGGACGCTCTGCGTCCCCGCGACGCGGAGCGTCGCCAACTGCATTCCCACGCGGACGGTTCGACGCCTCGAGGTGAGGAACGATCAAAGGGCGCTGCACCCGCCGGATTACGGGGCTTCGCCCAGGCGTTCGAGGCCGACGAAAGGGCAGGCGGCAAGCAGTTCGTCGAGTGCTCGGCCATCGGGCAGGCGCAGCCCGGGCGCGAGTTCGGCCAGGGGGTAAAGGACGAAAGGCCGCGCGTGCATATGGTAGTGGGGTACCTGCAAGCGGGCGTCGTCGAGTATTCGCTGGCCGAATAGCAGGATATCCAGGTCGAGGGTGCGCGGCCCCCAGCGTTCGGCTTTGCGCGTGCGGCCCTGCTCCAGCTCGATGGTTTGCAAGGCGTCGAGCAGGGCATGCGGTTGCAGATCGCTGTCGAGCATGGCGACCGCATTGACATAACGCGGTTGGTCGGCGGGGCCGAGCGGGTCGCTGGCATACAAGGAAGAGCAGGCGAGCAGCTGCGTGTGCGGCAGCGCGGCCAGCGCCGCGAGGGCGCTGCGCAGCTGTTGCACGGGTTCGGCGAGATTGCTGCCGAGGCCGATATAGACCCGTTCCATCAGTCGTGGGTCGGTGCGTCGGCACCCGGCGCGCGCTTGCGCTTGCCGCCGCTTCGCCGGCGTTTGCGTGGGGCGTCGCCGCTGGCGTCCTGGCTGAGGTCGCGAATCATGCTGCGACGCTCGCTGTCGCTGGCGTCCTGATAAACCGTCCACCAGTCGCCGAGGCCGCCGGTCTGTTCGCCAGCGCTTTCACGCAACAGGAGGAAGTCGTAGCCTGCGCGGAAACGCGGATTTTCCAGGAGCAGGTCGGCGCGCTTGCCGCTGCGCCGCGGCAGGCGCTCCTGCATGTCCCAGATTTCGCGGATCGGCATGGTGAACCGCTTGGGAATGGCGATGCGCTGGCATTGCTCGCTGATCAGCTCGTGGGCTGCCTCCTGCATCGCCGGAATTGGCGGCATGCCGCGTTCCTGCAGTTTGAGCACGCGCGCGGGCAGCGCCGGCCAGAGCAGGGCGGCGAAGAGGAAGGCTGGGGTGACCGGCTTTTTCTCTTGAATACGCAAGTCGGTATTGACCAGGGCGTTGCGGATCAGCTCGTCGGTATAGTCCGGATTGGCCTTCAGGGCCGCGGCGCTGGCCGGGAACAGCTCGCCGAACAGGCCGTAGTCGACCAGCAGCTCATAGGTGAACTCGGCGTAACCGGCGAGGAACAGCTTGAGGACTTCCTCGAACAACCGCGCCGAGGGAATTTCGCGCAGCATCGGCGCCAGCTTGTAGATGGGCGCGGCGCTGTGTTTTTCGATATCGAAATCCAGCTTCGCGGCGAAGCGCACCGCCCGCAGCATGCGCACCGGATCTTCCTGGTAGCGCTGGGTCGGATCGCCGATCAGACGAATCAGGTGGTTGCGGATGTCGTGCACGCCGTTGGCGTAGTCGAGGATGCGTTCGGTGCTCGGGTCGTAATACAGCGCGTTGATGGTGAAGTCGCGACGCTGGGCATCGTCTTCCAGGCTGCCGTAGACGTTGTCGCGCAGAATGCGCCCGCTTTCGTTGCGCGAGGCCAGGTGGCTGCTGTCTTCTTCGTCGTCGCCTTCCGGGTGGTTGGCGCGGAAGGTCGCGACTTCGATGATCTCGCGACCGAAGTGCACGTGCACCAGCTTGAAACGCCGGCCGATCACCCGCGCGTTGCGGAATTCGGCGCGTACCTGCTCGGGCGTGGCGCTGGTGGCGACGTCGAAATCCTTGGGGTCGATGTCGAGCAGCAGGTCGCGTACGCAACCGCCAACCAGATAGGCCTGGTAGCCGGCCTGTTGCAGGCGCTCGACCACGCTGGTGGCATAGCGGCTTATGTCGCCACGGTGAATGCAGTGCTGGTGGTTGGTCAGCACTTCGGGGCTGCTGTGCGATTGATGGGCGCGGCGCAGGGGCGAGCGGAAGGACTTGAACAGCTTTTTCAGCATGGGGTGCACTGTTTGACGAAATGACCGGCCAGGATAAACCATGACCACAAGAGTGGCGCGGATTCTAACATCGAGTCGGGGGAGGGTGTAAAAGAGTCGGGAAATGCGGGAAAGGACATGGGAACGGCGCCCAGTAAGCTAATGGGGGAGCCGAGGCTCCCCCATGAATAAGTGCTTTCTTTGTTTTTATTATTATGGCGGGCTTGTTGTTCTTGTTTGAATGCCCGATCCATTAAGTCAGAGACTTTAGGACTCGCTCCCAGGTTGGGAGTCTGTAATGCAAACGGATTGCTTTGGATGCTGATGCCACCTTAGTCATTCGACCTAACCAGTACAGGCACTGCTTTATTGCAGTCTTGTTGTTCTCGGCCTGGTTATGGGGCAAGCCCCAAAGGCAATTCCTTTCCAAAAGAATCAGTTAGCTGCGCCTCCGCCCTGTTGTTTTTATTGTGCTGGAGTCGATGTGTCTTATTTTTATTGTTGGGGTGTGCTTGTTATTGTTGTTGTGCCAGCAATAAAGCAGAAGCCGTGCCAGTTTTTACGAACCCTTGTAAAACAAGGGTTTGGCGTTATGGGGTGGTCGCAAATGGGTAAAAAAAAGCCGGGTTCCCGTTACCGTAGAACCCGGCTTTGTTACTAAATGCTTTGTAGGTAACAGCTGTGAATGAACCTTGCGGCCGATCGATTGTCCTGCTGTGGTTATCAGCCGGCTGCTGCTCCCGAGGCTTTGCGCCTTGGGATGCCCAGGCGTTGGCGGCGTTCCCACAGGCATTTGCGGCTGATGCCCAGCTTGCGCGCCAGTTCGGTCTCGGTCATGTGGTCCTGGTGCTCGAGGACGAAGTGCTGGAAGTAGTCTTCCAGGGACAGGTCCTCGGTCGGCTCGTTATTGCCGGCTGCGGCGCCGGGCAGGTTGCCGAAGCTGTCATCGTCCTCGAGATCGTCGAGTTCGATATCGATGCCCAGCAGTTCCGCGGAAATGGTCGCGCTCTCGCAGAGGATGACCGCGCGCTCGATTGCATTCTCCAGTTCGCGCACGTTGCCTGGCCAATGGTAATGACGGATCGCCTGTTCGGCATCGGCGGCGAAGCGCAGGTCGTCGCGGCCCATGCGCACCGAGTGGCGCTGCAGGAAGGCCTGGGCGATCTCGTTGACGTCGCTGCCGCGGTCGCGCAGCGCCGGTAGCTTCAGGGCGATGACGTGGAGGCGGTAATACAGGTCTTCGCGGAACTGGCCGACCTTGGCCAGGCTCTTCAGGTCGCGGTGGGTGGCGGCGATCAGGCGCACGTCGACCTTTTGCGACTGAACCGAGCCGACTCGACGGATCTCGCCTTCCTGCAGTACCCGGAGCAACCGGGCCTGGGCTTCGAGCGGCAGCTCGCCGATCTCGTCGAGGAACAGCGTGCCGCCGTCAGCGGCTTCGACCAGGCCGGCGCGGCTGGCGCTGGCACCGGTAAAGGCGCCTTTTTCATGGCCGAACAATTCGGACTCGATGAGGGATTCCGGAATCGCTGCGCAGTTCACCGAAATCAATGGGGCCTTGGCGCGCCTGGACAAATTGTGCAGCGCCCGGGCGACCAGTTCCTTGCCGGTACCGGATTCGCCCTGGATCAGCACGTTGGAGTCGGTCGGGGCGACTTTGCGGATTTTCCCGTACAGCTCCTGCATGGCGGCACATGAGCCGATGATGCCGATCTCGCCATTGCTGTTGTCGGCGCCTTTCTCGCCGCCGCGCGCCGCACTGGCCGCGGCGCCGGGCGCTGTGTTTCCGGCTTCCTGGCGATCGCGCAGGATGCGCGCCGCGGTCTGCAGCATTTCATCGTGGTCGAAGGGTTTGGCGATGTAATCGACCGCGCCCATCTTCATTGAATCGACCGCCGAGCGCAGGCTCGCATAGCTGGTCATGATCAGCACCGGTGTGCCTTGGCCGAGCTTGATCAGCTCGGTACCCGGTGCGCCCGGCAGACGCAGGTCGCTGACGATCAGGTCGAAGCTGGGAATGCTGAAACGTTCCTGGGCTTCCTGTACCGAGCCGGCTTCGCTGACCTCGTACTGGTTGCGTTCCAGCAGACGGCGCAAGGCGGAGCGGATGATGGTTTCGTCTTCGACGATGAGAATATGAGGCATCAATGGTATCTCTCGACGGTCGCAGAGCCTGAAATCAAATTGATCGGCACCTTGATCACAGGGTCATTGTTAGCTGGTTAAGGTCGCTATGGACGTCGCCTCGACATGCCGCGGCAGTGTCACCCGGATCCGGGTGCCGCGTTGAAGCTCGGGGTCGGCCGGGCTGTCGATTGTTATTTGTCCATAATGCTCTTCCACGATGGAATAGACCAGTGCAAGCCCGAGTCCGGTGCCTTCGCCTGGGTCTTTGGTGGTGAAAAACGGTTCGAACAATCGATCCATGATGGCCTTGGGAATGCCGCTGCCTTCGTCCTCGACGATCAGGTCGACGGCGTGTTCGGTGGCCTCGCTCCTGACCCGGATCGCCGAGCCCGGTGGCGAGGCGTCGCGGGCGTTGGAGAGCAGGTTGATCAGCACCTGGGCCAGACGCTGCGGATCGCCGCAGGCCCAGTGGTCGGCGTCACACAGGTTGAAGAATTGCACTTCGACGCTGCGGCGGTTGAGCGACAGCAGGCCGATGGCGTCGCGCGCCACTTCCGCCAGGCACACCGGCTCGTCGGCATGCTGGTGCGAGCCGGAATGGGCGAAGCTCATCAGCGACTGGACGATGCGCGAGACGCGCTTGGTCTGCTCGATGATCTGCTGGCTGATTTCAGTCAGCTCGTCGTCGCCATCGCGCTCTTCGCGCAGGTTCTGCGCCAGGCAGGCGATGCCGGTGATCGGGTTGCCGATCTCGTGCGCCACGCCAGCGGCCAGGCGACCAATGCTCGCCAGGCGTTCGGAGTGCACCAGCTTGTCTTCCAGGAATTGGGTTTCGGTGAGGTCTTCGACCAGCAGCACCAGGCCGCTGTTGCCGGGCGCCAGGGGTTCGTCGATGGCGGCCTTGTGCAGGCTCAGCCAGCGGGTCTGGCCGTCGAGGGCCAGGCTTTGTTTGTGCAAGTGCTCGTCGGGCAGCTCGATGAAGCTCTGCAGCAGGTCGCGCCAGGGCTCGCTGAGCGTCGACAGGCGCGAGCCGACCACACGTTGCGCGGGAATCTCGGTGAGTTCTTCCATGGCCTTGTTCCACATCAGGATTTCCTGATCCTTGGCCAGCGAGCAGACGCCCATAGGCAGTTCCTGCAGGGTCTGGCGGTGGTAGCGGCGCAGGGCGTCGAGTTCGGCGGCGAGGCCGGTGAGGCGCGAGTGATAGTCCTCCAGGCGGTTCTCGATGAAGTGGATGTCCTCGGTGACATAAGCTTCGCTACCGGATTTATAAGGCAGGAAGGTTTCGACGATGTCCTGGGCCACGCTCGGGCCCATCAGCCCGGACAGGTTGGCTTCGATGCGGTCACGCAGGCGGCGCAGGGCGTAGGGGCGGTTTTCATCGAACGGCAGGTGCAGGTCGCGCAGCGCCTGTTCCACTTCGCTCTGGGCGGCCTTGGCGCCGAGCGGTTTGGCCAATTGTGTGGCGAAATCCTGGGGGGTGGCGGCAAACAGTTCGCGGCGCTGCGGGCGGCGCACGTTGTCCACGGCGCAGGCTTCGGCAGCGCTGATTTCCTCGCTGCTGGCCTCGGTAAACAGCGATACCAGGGTAAACGCCAGGACGTTGGCCGCCAGCGAGGCGATTGCCGCCAGGTGCCAGCTGCTGTCGTCCAGCACGTAAACCAGGTTGAACATCGGCAGGTAAAAGCCCTGCAGGTTGCCGATCATCGGCAACAGCAAGCCCACCATCCATACGCCGATGCCGGCCAGCAGACCGCAGATGTAGCCGCGTCGATTGGCCGTCGGCCAATACAGGACCGAGAGCACCCCGGGTAGAAATTGCAGGGTGGCGACGAACGCGACTATGCCGAGGTTGGCCAGGTCCTGTTCCGCGCCCAGCAGCAGGTAGAAACCATAGCCAGCCATGATGATGGCGACGATCAGCGCGCGCCGGGTCCACTTCAGCCAGCGGTAGATGTTGCCTTCGGCCGGTGGCTGGTAGAGCGGCAGCACCACATGGTTGAGAACCATGCCCGAGAGCGCCAGGGTGGTGACGATGATCAGGCCGCTGGAGGCCGACAGGCCGCCGACATAGGCGATCATCGCCAGAGCCGGACTGTTCACCGCGAGCCCCAGGCCCAGGGTGAAGTATTCCGGGTTGGTGGTGACCCCCAGTTGCAGGCCGGCCCAGAGAATCAGCGGTACCGCCAGGCTCATCAGCAGCAGAAACAGCGGCAGACCCCAGCTGGCGCTGACCATGGCGCGCGGGTTGATATTCTCGGTAAAGGTCATGTGGTACATGTGCGGCATGACGATGGCCGAGGCGAAAAATACCAGCAGCAGCGTGCGCCAGGGGCCTTCCTGTAGCGGGGTGTGCAGGTTGGTCAGGGCCGTCTGGTTCTGCACCAGCCAGTGCTCAAGGTCTTTCGGGCCGTCGAATACGCCGTAGAGCGCGTACAGGCCGATGACGCCGATCGCGGTCAGCTTCACCACCGACTCGAAGGCTATGGCGAAGACCAGCCCTTCATGTTTCCCGCGTGTGGCGATATGCCGGGCGCCGAACAGAATGGTGAACAGGATGATCAGTCCGCAGAACGCCAGGGCTACCCGTTGTTGTACCGGTTCATGGGTGAGGATGCCGATCGAGTCCGCCACCGCCTGGATTTGCAGGGCCAGCATTGGCAGCACGCCGACCAGCATGAACATCGTGGTCAGCGCGCCGGCCCAGGTGCTGCGAAAGCGGAAGGCGAACAGGTCGGCCAGCGACGACAGCTGATAGGTACGGGTAATCCGCAGGATCGGATAGAGCAGCACCGGCGCCAGCAGAAAGGCGCCGGACACCCCCAGGTAGCTGGCGAGAAAACCGTATCCGTATTGATAGGCCAGGCCGATGCTGCCATAAAACGCCCAGGCGCTGGCGTAGACACCGAGCGACAGGGTGTAGGTCAGCGGGTGATGGATGATGCGGCGCGGGATCAACCCGTGCTCGCTGACCCAGGCTACGCCGAACAGCACCATCAGGTAGGCCGCGCTGATCAGCACCAGGTGGCTAAGGCTAAAGCTCATCGGCATCGCGTTGGCTCTGTAGGATAAAAGTCACCACGATCAGAATCAGCCACAGCAGGTAGGGTCGATACCAAGCGCCACTCGGGTCGATCCACCAGTCCATGATGGCTGGGGAAAACAGGTAGATCCCCACCACCAGGATTAGAACCAATCGATAGATATACATGCCGCATCTCGTCTCATCAGTGCTGCGATGGTAACGGATGCGCGCCGGCCTGCGTAGGCCGAGCGTCCCGTCGGCGATGTCACCTGCTGATCGACTTCCAGCCGCGCTGCGCCAGGCTGACCAGCAGCAGGGCGATTGCCCCGGCGACGATGCCGGCAACCGCGTTGATCAGCGTGGGGATGAATACCGCGAGCAATTCGCTGTGCGCCGCCACCTGTTCGGCCGCATGTTCGATCCAGTGATGGGCGACGGGAATACCGTGAGTGAGGATGCCGCCGCCAACCATGAACATGGCTGCGGTGCCCAGCACCGAGAGACTCTTCATCAAATACGGGGCAAGCCACAGGATGCCGCGGCCGAGGCTGCCGCGCAGGCGACCGAGCGGGCTGTCGCCGTGCCCGCTGCTCAGGTACAGGCCGGCGTCGTCGAGTTTCACGATGCCGGCCACCAGGCCGTAAACCCCGGCGGTCATCACCAGGGCGATACCGACCAGCACCACGACCTGCTCGACGAAGCTGGCATCGGCCACCGTACCCAGCGTAATGGCGATGATTTCCGCGGAGAGGATGAAGTCGGTGCGGATCGCGCCGCTGATCTTCTCCTTCTCGAACTCGCGCATGTCCACCTGCGGGTTGGCCACGGCCGCGAGCAGTTCGCCATGTGCTTCCTGGTCCTGCTGCTTGCCGTGCAGCAGGCGGTGCGCGAGTTTTTCAAAGCCCTCGTAACAAAGGAAGGCACCGCCGAGCATCAACAGTGGAATCACCGCCCAAGGTATGAAAGCACTAATCAGTAGCGCGGCCGGCACGAGAATCGCCTTGTTCAGCAGCGAGCCTTTGGCAACCGCCCAGACCACTGGCAACTCTCGTTCGGCGCGTACGCCGGTGACCTGCTGGGCATTCAGGGCCAGGTCGTCGCCCAATACGCCGGCGGTCTTCTTCGCCGCCAGTTTTGTCATCAGCGCGACGTCGTCGAGCACGCTGGCAATGTCGTCGAGCAGGGTCAGGAGGCTGGCGCCGGCCATGCGAGGGTTCCTTCTCTGGGCGTGGGGAAAATATCGACAGGGTTATACGTGAGCGCGTCGCCCGCGGCCAGAGGCGCTCGCTCGGTCGTCTGTCGTGCGCACTGGTGTCAATCGTTGTGCGCGTCGGCCCAGGCGCCGCTGGCGGCGCCAGCATAACTGGCGAGCAGACATTGCAACAGGGTATGGATGGGCATGAGGTTTCTCCGCTGGGTTGGAGTGTCCACCCTAGGTGCGGGAGGGCGATACGGCTGCTTGATTGTCTCGATAGCGTCGATAGAGCGCCTGTACCACCTGTTGCAGGTTCATGACCAAATGGAATGACATAAAGAGTAAAGGTTGCTTGTGATGGGGCTTCTGGCCAGCTACTAATCCGGATTCGAATAGCCGTCGCCCGGCGTTTCGGGTGATTTTGCCTTGCCCTGGGGGGTGTTGGATGAGCCTGCGTGAAGAGTGCCTGTGGGAGAAGCTGACGCCGCAACGGCCGGATGCTCCCGCGCTGAGTGGCGAGTTGAAAGTCGATGTCTGTGTCGTCGGCGCTGGTATCACCGGTCTGTCCGCGGCGCTGCGCCTGCTCGAGCAAGGCAAGCGGGTCTGTGTGCTGGAGGGCCATGAAACCGGCCATGGCGGCTCGGGGCGCAATGTCGGCCTGGTCAATGCCGGCATGTGGATCCCGCCCGATGAGGTCGAAGCCAAGCTCGGTGCGGCGGTCGGCGGCAAGCTGCTGGCGACCATGGGGGCCGCGCCAGCGCTGGTGTTCTCGGTGATCGACAAGTACGCCATCGAGTGCCAGGCGCGCCGCGAAGGCACCTTGCACATGGCGCACAACGCGCGCGGAATCGCCGATTTGCAAAGCCGCTGCGAGCAATGGCAGCGGCGTGGTGCGCCGGTCGAGATGCTCCGCGACGGCGCCTGCCGCGAGGCCACGGGTACCCAGCGGATCGCCGCGGCATTGCTCGACCGGCGCGCCGGTACGCTCAATCCCATGGCCTACACCAGCGGTCTGGCTCGCGCCGTGGTTGAGCTGGGGGGCGCGCTGTTTCACCGCTCGCCGGTGGTGCGCCTGGAGCGCCAGGGGGCGTCGTGGACGGTGCTGACCGAGGGCGGCGCGGTGACTGCCGAACAGGTGGTGCTGGCCTCCAATGCCTATACCGAAGGTGAGTGGACCGAGCTGCGCCGCAATTTCTTTCCCGGTTACTACTATCAGGTCGCATCCGCGCCGCTGGATGCCGAACTCGCCGGGCATATCCTGCCCGGCGGGCAGGGCGCCTGGGATACCCGGCAGGTGCTCAGTAGCATTCGCCGCGATGCCGAGGGGCGCTTGCTACTCGGCAGTCTGGGCAATGGGGCGGCGAAACCGGCGTGGTTTCTGCGGGCCTGGGCCGAGCGGATTCAACAGCATTATTACCCCTCGCTGGGACGGGTGGAGTGGCAAAGCACCTGGACCGGTTGCATCGCCTTCACCCCCGATCATTTGATGCGTCTGTTCGAGCCGGCGCCTGGGCTGCTGGCTGTTACCGGCTATAACGGGCGCGGCGTCACCACCGGAACCGTGGTCGGTCGGGCATTCGCCGACTACCTGTGTCAGGGTGACCCCGAGGCGTTGCCGATGCCGGTTCAGCCGATGCGCAGGATCAGCGCCGCGGGGTTGCGCAGTGGCCTGTACGAAGCCGGATTCTCCCTGTATCACGCCGGGCAATGCCTGCGCGTTGTGATTTGAGCGCCTACTATGTACGGGGCGGCGCGGCCGACACTTGAGTTGTTGGGCTATCCAGTGGGGCCTGTGACCGCACCAATGGGGCGCGCCAGTGGTACATAAAAGGGCTGCGTTACCGAAAGTAAAACCGCTCCGGTCACCGCTGTATCGGAAATGGCTGAGTTTTTCGCCGGGTGCAAAAAAGTCTTTCAAAAACCTCCGGAGTTTTATTAAAAAACTATTTTTTCACGGCGTTTTTTTACCGGAGAAAACCATGGCACGCCCCTTGCTCATCCCAGTTTCAGATTTCAATCGCAGTACCAACACCAAAAAAAAGTAGCAGTACTCAACTACACCAACGGAGTAACCAAGCTATGCCGCAGATGATTTTCAGAAAGGGTTTTTTGGCGCTCGCCGTAACCGGGGCAATGGGTCTTTCCTCCCTGGCTCACGCTGATCTGGTGATCGGCGTTGCCGGTCCGCACACCGGCGCCAACGCCTCGTTCGGTGAGCAGTACTGGCGCGGCGCCAGCCAAGCCGCCGAGGACATCAACGCGGCGGGCGGAGTCAACGGCGAGATGATCAAGCTGGTCAAGGCCGACGATGCCTGCGAACCCAAGCAGGCGGTATCGGTAGCCAACCGCCTGGTCGACCAGGACCACGCCAAGGGCGTTGTCGGTCACTTCTGTTCTTCGTCGACTATTCCGGCCTCTGAGGTCTATGACGAAGCCGGCATCATCGCCATCACCCCCGGCTCGACCAACCCACAAGTCACCGAGCGCGGCCTGCCGGGCATGTTCCGCATGTGCGGGCGTGACGATCAGCAGGGTATCGTCGCCGGCGACTACATCGTCGACACGCTCAAGGCCAGCAAGGTTGCGATCATCCATGACAAGGACACCTACGGCCAGGGCTTGGCGGACGCCACCAAGGAACAGCTGCACAAGCGCGGCGTCACCGAGGTGCTTTACGAAGGTCTGACCCGCGGCGAGAAGGACTTCAATGCCCTGGTCACCAAGATTCGCGCCGCCGGTGCCGACGTTGTGTATTTCGGTGGCCTGCACGCCGAAGCCGGTCCGCTGGTGCGGCAAATGCGTGAACAGGGTCTGACTGCGGTCTTCCTTTCCGGCGACGGCATCGTCACCGACGAACTGGTCACCACCGCTGGCGGGCCGCAGTACACCAAGGGTGTGCTGATGACCTTCGGTGCCGACCCGCGCCTGATCCCGGATGGCAAGCAGGTGATCGACAAGTTCCGCGCCAACGGCTTCGAGCCGGAAGGCTACACCCTATACTCCTATGCCTCGTTGCAGGCTCTGGCGGCGGCTTTCAATGGCGCTGGCGCGAACGATCCGGCCAAGGCCAGCACCTGGCTGAAAGCCCACCCGGTACAAACCGTATTGGGCAAGAAGGAGTGGGACGACAAGGGTGACCTGAAAGTCTCCGACTATGTCGTCTACGAGTGGGACGACCAGGGTAAATACCACCAGCAGTAAGCTCAGGGCGCCTGCGGGTCGAGCCGTTCCAGTGGGACGGTTCGACCCGCAGGCGCCTGGCTCGGCTGGCCGCGGGTATGCCTTGCATACCCGAACGGCCAGTGCATTCCGGGAACTGCTGAGTCACCGACCCCGTTCGCCATTGCAGGTTCTGCAGTGGCAGTCAGCAGCACCCGTCTGAAACCACCTGAGGCACCCGCCCGCAAGGCCGGCCTGCCAGCAGACGAGACTGAGTCAATGGACGGTATCTTCCTGCAACAAATGATCAACGGGCTCACGCTCGGTGCGGTCTATGGCCTGATCGCCATTGGCTACACCATGGTCTACGGCATCATCGGCATGATCAACTTCGCCCACGGCGAGGTGTACATGATCAGCGCCTACCTGTCGGCCATCACCTTGGCCGTACTGGCCTATTTCGGCCTGGAATCCTTTCCGCTGCTGATTCTCGGCACGCTGATTTTCACCATCTGCATCACCGGTGTGTATGGCTGGGTGATCGAGCGGGTGGCTTACAAACCGCTGCGCAATTCCACGCGCCTGGCGCCGCTGATCAGCGCGATCGGCATGTCGCTGGTGTTGCAGAACTATGTGCAGATCAGCCAGGGCGCGCGCCAGCAAGGCGTACCGACGCTGCTCGAAGGCGCCTTCAAACTGAATATCGGTGAAGGCTTCGTCCAGCTGACCTACACCAAGGTGTTCATTCTGGTCGCCGCCTTTGTTGGTATGGCGGTTCTGACCTACGTGATCCGCTACACCAAGCTCGGCCGCATGTGCCGGGCCACCCAGCAGGATCGCAAGATGGCTTCGATCCTCGGCATCAACACCGACCGGGTGATCTCCTATGTCTTCGTCATCGGTGCGGCCATGGCGGCGCTGGCCGGTGTGCTGATCACCATGAACTACGGCACCTTCGACTTCTATGCCGGCTTCATCATCGGCATCAAGGCGTTCACCGCCGCGGTACTCGGCGGCATCGGTTCGCTGCCCGGGGCGATGCTCGGCGGCCTGATTCTCGGCGTATCCGAGGCGCAGTTCTCCGGCATGGTCAATACCGACTACAAGGACGTGTTCAGCTTCTCGCTGCTGGTGCTGATCCTGATTTTCCGTCCCCAGGGCCTGCTCGGCCGTCCACACGTGGCGAAGGTGTAACCATGTCCTCAGCCATTGCAAGCAAGCGTATAGATATGAAAAAGAGTCTGGTCGATGCGGTACTCGCGGGTCTGATCGCCCTGATCGTGTTCGGCCCGATCGTCGGTGTGGTGCTCGACGGCTACCAGTTCAATCTGGAAATCGAGCGGGTCGCGGTGATGATCGGCGTGGTCATGCTCGGTCGTTTCTTCCTCAGTCTGTTTCTGCAGACTCCCAAGGGCCTGGCAATTCTCGCCACCTTTGAAACCACCGGTTCCGGCGTGCACGTGCTGGCACCGGATCACAAGAGCCAATTGCGTTGGGTGTTGCCGCTGATAGTGGTGCTTGCCCTGATCTTTCCGTTCCTCGCCAGCAAGTACCTGCTGACCGTGGTGATCCTCGGCCTGATCTACGTGCTGCTCGGGCTCGGCCTGAACATCGTGGTCGGCCTGGCCGGCCTGCTCGACCTCGGCTACGTGGCCTTCTATGCTATCGGCGCCTATGGCCTGGCGCTGGGTTATCAGTACCTCGGCCTGGGTTTCTGGACGGTGCTGCCGCTGGCGGCTCTGGTGGCCGCTCTGGCGGGTGGGCTACTGGGGTTTCCGGTGTTGCGCATGCACGGCGACTACCTGGCCATCGTCACCCTCGGCTTCGGTGAGATCATCCGCCTGATTCTCAACAACTGGCTGGACTTCACCGGCGGGCCGAACGGCATGTCGGTGCCATCGCCTACCTTCATGGGCCTGGAATTCACCCGTCGGGCCAAGGACGGCGGGGTGCCGTTCCACGAGTTCTTCGGCATCGATTACAACGCCAACTTCAAGTTCCTGTTCATCTACCTGGTGCTGTTTCTGGTGGTGCTGCTGGTGCTCTACGTGAAGAACCGCCTGACCCGCATGCCGGTCGGTCGCGCCTGGGAAGCGCTGCGCGAGGATGAAATCGCCTGCCGCGCCATGGGCCTGAACCACGTCCTGGTCAAGCTCTCGGCATTTATGATCGGCGCCTCCACCGCCGGCCTCGCCGGGGTGTTCTTCGCTAGTTATCAGGGCTTCGTCAACCCGTCCTCGTTCACCTTCTTCGAGTCGGCGCTGATCCTCGCCATTGTCGTCCTCGGCGGCATGGGCTCGACCGTCGGCGTGGTGATCGCGGCCTTCGTTCTGACTGTCGCGCCTGAGTTGTTGCGCAGCTTCGCCGAGTACCGCGTGCTGCTGTTCGGCGTGCTGATGGTATTGATGATGATCTGGCGCCCGCGCGGGCTGATCCGGGTTAGCCGTAAGGGTGTGCAACCGCGTCAAGGAGTAGCGCCATGAGCGAAGAAATTGTTCTCTCGGTCGACCGCCTGGCCATGCACTTCGGCGGCATCAAGGCGCTCAACGATGTCAGCCTGGACATCAAGCGCAATTCGATTTCGGCCCTGATCGGGCCCAACGGCGCCGGCAAGACCACGGTGTTCAACTGCCTGACCGGTTTCTACAGTGCCACCGGCGGCAGCATCAAGCTCAATGCCCGGGGCAAGACCACCGACGTGATCAAGGTGCTCGGCGAACCCTTCGAACTGGGTGATTTCGTCTCCCCGCCGAAGTTCTTCAAGCGCTTGTACTACAAGATGTTCGGCGGTACCCACCTGGTCAACCGTGCCGGTTTGGCGCGGACTTTCCAGAACATCCGGCTGTTCAAGGAAATGTCGGTGGTGGAGAACCTGCTGGTGGCCCAGCACATGTGGATCAACCGCAACATGCTGGCTGGCGTTTTCAATACGCCGGCCTTCCGCAAGGCCGAGAGCCAGGCACTGGACCATGCCTTCTACTGGCTGGAGGTGGTCGACCTGGTCGACTGCGCCAACCGCCTGGCCGGCGAGCTGTCCTACGGCCAGCAGCGCCGCCTGGAGATCGCCCGGGCCATGTGCACGCGGCCGCAGATCATCTGTCTGGACGAACCGGCGGCGGGCCTCAACCCGCAGGAAACCGAGGCGCTGAGCCGGATCATTCGCCTGCTGCGGGACGAACATGACCTGACGGTGCTGTTGATCGAACACGACATGGGCATGGTCATGAGCATTTCCGATCATATCGTCGTGCTCGACCACGGCCTGGTGATCGCCCAGGGTGGGCCCGAGGCGATCCGTAATGACCCCAAAGTGATCGCCGCCTACCTGGGCGCCGACGAGGAGGAACTGGTATGAGTCAGCCGATCCTCGAACTGAGAGAGCTGGATGTGTTCTACGGGCCGATCCAGGCGCTGAAGAAAGTCGACCTGCACATCGAAGAGGGTGAGACGGTCAGCCTGATCGGTGCCAACGGTGCGGGCAAGTCGACCCTGCTGATGTCGATCTTCGGTCAGCCGCGCGCGGCGTCCGGGCAGATCATCTACCGCGGTACCGACATCACCCAGAAGTCCTCGCACTTCGTCGCCTCCAACGGCATCGCCCAGTCGCCGGAAGGGCGGCGGGTGTTCCCCGACATGAGCGTCGAGGAAAACCTGATGATGGGCACCATCCCGATTGGCGACAAACACGCCGATGCGGACATGCAGGCGATGTTCGAACTGTTCCCGCGCCTCAAGGAGCGCCGCAACCAGCGGGCCATGACCATGTCCGGCGGCGAGCAGCAGATGCTCGCCATCGCCCGGGCGCTGATGAGCCGGCCCAAGCTGCTGTTGTTGGATGAGCCGAGCCTGGGGCTGGCGCCGATCGTGGTCAAACAGATCTTCCAGACCCTGCGCGAACTGGCCCAGAGCGGCATGACCATCTTCCTGGTCGAGCAGAACGCCAACCACGCTCTGCGCCTGTCCAATCGCGGCTACGTGATGGTCAACGGCGAGATCCGCCTAAGCGGCACCGGCGAGGAACTATTGGGCAACGAGGAAGTGCGCAAGGCCTATCTGGGAGGCCATTAATCCTGTGTATTTAAGCTGCTGTGGAGACTTCGGTATTTTCTGTGTCGGCGCGCCGAAGTCGTTCTAGCTTAGCTGCCGCGGATCGGGGAAACCTGATCTGCGGTTCTTTTTTTGCGCGTAAGAAAAGACTGGATGCCTCGTAACAGCCGGGGGCCTCTCCAGTAGTGATCTGGTTTCAAGCGTGCATTGAGAGGCAGCTGACATCACCACTCATTCCTGATTGTTCTTCATGCGCCCCAAGCGTTCTTGCATGCCCTGGCTGGCACCGGGTCCGTGCACTATCTCACACTCATCCCACGGCACCACCCGGCCATCGCTGACGTCGACCATCATGGGTTGCAGCGTCCGTCCCGTCACCCGGTCTACAACCTGGACACTCACCTCGTCTTCGACGAAATGCCTGTTGCCCCACGCAATCAGCGCGACAAGAACACCCTTTAGGTCCCGGCCACGCTCGGTCGGAACGTACTCGTGCCGCAACGGTTTGACGCTGTAGGCGCGGCGCTCCAGCAACCCAGCGTCCACCAGCGAATTGAGCCTGCGGGTGAGCATGTTCGGCGATATTTCCAGGCTCCTGGAAAAGTCGTCGAAGCGACTCAGGCCCTGCAGGGCATCACGCATGATCAAAAGACTCCACCATTCGCCAACGCGCTCCAGGCTCAGTGCAACGGGGCATTCGGAATTCAGCAGGGTTTTGTGTTGCATCGAGGTGGCTCACCGTTCGGAAAGAAAACTTTGCTCTAACGTTACTTTCATAATGATAGTAACGTCTCTAATGCAAATGTTAGCAAATAGAGAAAGGAGCGGAATCTTATGGCAAAGCGTGTCGTTGTTACCGGAATGGGTATGGTCACTCCCCTCGGCTGTGGCGTCGAGCACGTCTGGAAGCGCTTGCTGGCGGGCGAGTCGGGAATTCGCCAGCTACCGGAAGCTCTGATTGGTGATCTGGCCGTGAGGATCGGCGGCCAGGTTCCAGGCATCGATGAGGACCCCATCGCCGGGTTTGATCCCGACGCTGTGCTTTCCCAGAAAGAGCAACGCAAGGTTGATCGTTTCATCCTATTCGCACTGGCGGCAGCGGAAGAAGCGCTTGCGCAGGCGCAGTGGGCGCCGCAATTGCCGCAGGAACAGGAGCGCAGCGCGACTATCATCGCTTCCGGCATCGGTGGTTTCCCGTCCATCGCAGATGCCGTGCGTACCACCGATAGCAAGGGGCCTCGCCGTCTGTCGCCGTTCACCATCCCCTCATTCCTTTGCAACCTGGCGGCCGGCCAGGTCTCCATTCGTCGCGGATTGAAAGGGCCGCTCGGTGCGCCGGTGACGGCTTGCGCCGCTGGAGTGCAGGCCATTGGTGATGCGGCCCGCATGATCCGCGCTGGTGAAGTGGACGTGGCGCTGTGTGGCGGTGCCGAAGCCGCCATTCATCGCGTCAGCCTGGCAGGCTTCGCCGCCGCCCGCACCTTGGCGAGCGACTTCAACGACAGGCCGGAATGCGCGTCCCGTCCGTTCGACGAGGCGCGAGACGGCTTTGTCATGGGTGAAGGCGCTGGCCTGCTGGTCATTGAAGAGCTCGAACATGCGCTGGCACGCGGCGCTACGCCGATAGCCGAACTCGTCGGCTACGGCACCAGCTCGGATGCCTATCACATCACGTCGGGGCCAGAAGACGGCGACGGCGCACGGAGGGCGATGTGGCAGGCATTGCAGCAAGGCGGTGTCGCACCAGGCCATGTCGGCCACCTGAACGCCCACGCCACATCGACCCCCGTAGGGGACAAGTGCGAGCTGGCGGCTATCAAAGCCGTCTTCGAGGGCGCGCCGTCGCCGGCGATCAGTGCGACCAAGTCCTCCACAGGGCACCTGCTGGGCGCCGCCGGTGGGATTGAGGCGATCTTCACCGTTCTCGCCTTGCGGGATCAGGTCGCCCCGGCGACGCTTAACCTACTTGCTGCCGACCCCGCCGCCGAGGGGCTGAACATCGTTACTGCCGCTCCCTGCGCGATTGAAACCGACTATGCGCTTTCCAATGGGTTTGGTTTTGGGGGGGTAAATGCCAGCGTCCTGTTCCGCAGGTGGAGCGATCAATGAGTGTGATCATGGGGGCAGAGATCATTGAGCTTTCCCAGCAAACGGGGCTGCTCTGCTGATCGCTTGGGCTTATAGAAGGATGTTCGCCGCCTGCTGACTGCAGCTGTCCTAGCAGGCTGGCCCATCGTCCTCCGGGATCGCCTTTTCGGCGACCTGGCGCGACTTGCCTGCAGCAGGTCTATTGCCTGCTATCCCTTTAGGCTTCGCCCCCCTTGAGATGGCGTAGGTGACCTTGCGATTTACGCCATCGCTCTTGACGTCTTCAGGTACGCCATTGCGTTTAACCGCAACAACGCCCCCTCTGTTTTGGGGCATCGCGGCCGCCAGCGGTGGCCTTTTATTTAGTGCAATGGCCGTCATCAGCCCCAGCCGCAGGCCAAACTTTCGCAGTATCGAATCGATGGTGCTCAAAGTCGGATTGCCCTTGTCCGTTTCCAGCTGATACAGCGCTCTGGTGGACATCCCGCACATCTGCGCAAAGGTTTCCTGATCGAAACCTGTGACCTCCAAACGAAGCCTGCGAATGGCCATGCCAAGGGTTAATTCCCCATCGGTGTGTAGTTGAATGATCTCTTCGATAAGTTGCTTACGCTGTTCTCCGCTCATGGTTTTCATTGCAGCTCCCAATACCCAAGGTGCCTATCCAAATCGTTCACTGGTAGCGCGTTCGATTGGCGGATATCCAGCGGCATATCCACGAGTAAATCCGGCAGGGCTCTGAGCGCTTTGGCGGCCTCACGGATACGCTCGTACAGATCATCTGGGGCATACCACTCCGGGAAGCAGGCACAGATATCACGCCAATTCGGACTGCCTTTCTTTTCGGCTTGCCATTTCGTCGCCCTGGTTACCGCCTCGGTATCCAAAACCATTGGGGCCAGGTCATAGATCGGGGCCAGATCAAACCTTTCCCGGTAGCGGAAAATGGATGTATTGCGACCATGGTTGTCACTGTTGCCAAGGATTCGGTTAAGCAGGTCTCGACGGATGTACTCAAAGATCAGCTCCGGGACCTCATCGTTTTGCCCGCTTATGCACCACAACTCGATCAGCTTCGACAACACAGCTTCATGCTTGAGCCGCGACCCTGGCTCTGTATTCCCCAGTAAGGAGTAGACCGACTCAACCGCGATGCGCTCGACTTGCTCGCCATTCACGATGCGGTCAAAGCGTGGCATCCAAAGGCTGGGTTTTTCGGCTTCTTCCAAGGCCAAACCATTGGTGGAAATGGTCTTCAGGCCGAGGCTCGATACCGCCTTGTAGTACTGGTACTCAGCGCGAAGAATGTTCTTGTCGTTGTTGGTCACCTTGTTTCGGGCGAACTTCACTAGCCAGTGTGATTGCGCTAGCGAATCATCGAGCATGGCGTCAGCGTAAAACTGTCCGCCACGGCCCTCTGCCAGCAATAGCTTCGGGGCTTCACCCTGTGCGCCAGTCGCGCCGCCTAGGGCAGCGCCAGCCTCGTAGGCGTACTCGAGGAAATCATTGGTACGCTCAACCACTTCCCGGCGGGCGAAGGCCTCGGCCCCCGAGTCCTCAAGGGCTTCAACAGACTCCTTCACACGCAGATTGCCGATAGGCGATGGTGTGCATCTACCCAACAAGAACAGATCAATATCCATTCCCTCGGGCTTTTCATCATTGAACCGCTTGAGCAGCGGCTTCCTCGCATGACCAGCCGGAATAATGTCGTAAACGAAGGCTGGAAAGCCTTTGAGATCCTCAGAACCCCAGTTGACTGGCAAGTTAACGCTGACGGCATATTCGAAGATGTTTTCTGTCACGTCATAAAAGGCATGCAGGTATTCCATCTTGTACGAAGTCGTAATGCGCGTGCCCGTGACCTTCTGCGTATCCGAAAAGCTCAAATCAAGGGCGTCGTGCCATTGCCCGTTTACATGGGTTTGTATGGTCAGCGCGTCATACATGGCGGCAACCTGAATCAGCATTAAGATGCTGATTATTTTGGGTTACGACTGGCTAATCGGCAATATAAATCTTTAAGTTGGGTCTTTTTCATGCTGAATCGGCACTTTAATGCTGTTTAGCTGAATTTGATTCAGCTGTAGCCGTAGCTTGTTGGCATGGGCCTTGGTATCCGCCATGGCGCGGGCGCCGCCATAGCAACACCAACACCCCCGAAGGTGTAGCCATCGGGGGGATCACAGCCTCAGCCTCGCCACTGATCAACCCTTCAACGCCGCTTCTATCGCTGCTATATCGATCTTTTGCATGCCCATCATCGCTTCGAATGCGCGCTTGGCCGCTGCCTGGTCAGGGCTGCTAATCGCGGTCATCAGTACGCGTGGCGTGATCTGCCATGACAGGCCCCATTTGTCTTTGCACCAGCCGCATGCGCTTTCCTGGCCGCCGTTTCCGACAATCGCGTTCCATAGGTGGTCCGTCTCGGCTTGGTCGTCGGTCGCAACCTGGAACGAGAACGCCTCGCTGTGCTTGAACGCCGAGCCGCCGTTGAGGCCGAGGCAAGGGATGCCCATCACCGTGAACTCGACCGTCAGCACATCGCCCTGCTTGCCCGACGGATAGTCGCCAGGCGCGTGATGGACGGCGATTACCGCGCTGTCCGGGAAGATTTCTGCATAGAAGGTCGCAGCGTCCAGTGCAGCGCCGTCGTACCAGAGGCAGATGGTGTTTTTACTGTTCATCTCGGGTCTCCATAAGTGGGGCTGATATCTAAATGTAGCTGTGCAGGCAGAGCGAAGCGGCGGCGGGGCGCTAGTTGTTGATTACCGTGTGCGCCTCGAAGCTGCCGATTGTTAATGCTAGCCACCGACCAGCAGTAGACTATCGCCAGCCTGCTTTGGCTCCGGCCACGGCTCTACCTGGGCGCCAACTCTTCGTCGCGGGTAGCTCGGCTTTCAAGTGCCGCGAGTGCCTCGGCGATGGTTGGCGGCGCCGTGGGGCGGGCGTACATCGACTGCAGGTACTCTCGCAATCGCGGCGCGTCGTCGAGCAGCTTCTCCTGGTTCGCCCAGTCCAGCGTGTAGGCGGCGTTGAAGTCGGCCACGCTGAGCCGGTCGGCAACCATGAACGCGCGTTCCTGCATGTGGCGTTCGAGCACTGCCAGCATCGCCTGGCACTCCTGCCTTGCCAGGTCGATATCCTCGGGCAGTCGCTTTTCCTCCGGGTAAATGAAGCTGTGACGCGCGATGCGCCACAAAGGCTGCTCTATCTCGGTCACCAGGAAGAACATCCAGCGGTACATCTGGGCTCTGTCCTCTAGCGCCTCGGGGATAAATCCCGCCTCGGGATATTTTTCGGCCAGGTAGAGCTGGATCGCGGCAGATTCGCTTAGCACGAGGCTGCCATCGACCAACACCGGAACCTTGGCGGCGGGATTGAGCGCGAGAAAGTCCGGTTGCTGGTTTTCGCCTTGCAGGAGGTTTACCGGCAGCGTCTCGTACTCCAGGCCCAGTTCGTTGAGCAACCAGATAACGCGCAGGGCGCGGGTCGGGGGTGTTCCGTATAGCTTGATCATTTCCGGCTCCATTGGTTTTCAGATGCAACTGGTTTTCAGAGGCCACTATTTCGCTTGACGCCTGATCTAATCGAACGGGAGCGGGCGGAATCGACAGCCAATCAAAATTCGCCCGTCGATATCTGGTGATGGCATCCCTGCGCCGGCCGTCTAGTGACCCCCTAGGTCGGTGTCACCGGTGTCTTGTCGCCTTGTTGTGGCCAGGCCACGGCGGAACCGTTGGCGACGATTTTCCACTTACCCATGAATGAACCAGGACCTGGAGCGTCTCGTGGGCACCTTATCCGTCGATGTTTTCAATTACGTACAGCGTTTCGCTTGCCTGGTGGACCGTTGCGAAGACACCTGTTGCAAGGACTGGCGGATTTCCGTCAGCGAGCGCGACCGGGGCGTGTTCGGCCAGACGCTGCCGATCTATGAAAACCTGATCGTCAAGGACGATGGCGGTTACCAGATCGGCAAGGGCCCCGACGGTCACTGCGTCGCGCTGCAAGGGGGAAGTTGCAAGGTGCACGCGCAGCACGGCGAGAAGGCCCTTTCCAATATCTGCGCCAACTTCCCGCGCATGTTCCGCCTGATCAATGGCTCGCTGGTTAAGTCGGCAAGCATGGGCTGCCCCGAAATCGCCCGCCTGTGCCTCTACGGCGAGGAGCCGTTCCGCCTGGAGGAAACCCAGCAGGACGATTTCCATCTCTCCGATGTGCGCAACCAGTCGTTCGATGACCTGCAAGCCGCCGATCGGCGCGTGGTGGTGAGAGCCGTCCTGGACCTGGCACTGGCGCCCGCGACGTCCGCCGAACAGGCGCTGATGCGCTTGTTCGCCTTGGCGGGTCGCCTGGAACCCTTGCCCCACGCACAGTGGGCGGGGGAAATTCAGCAGCGGATGGCCGAACCCGAGCCGCTGGCGATTCAGAGCGAGCCGCTCGCCGCCGATCCGCTGCTGGAGGTGCTGGCGGAAACCCTTCAGGCGCCCACGGTCGCACAAACGCTGCGCAGCCGCGCTGCCGCGTTGCCGTCTGGCGCGGCCGACGAGCAACGCACCCTGAGTCCGGCTTACCGGGCCCTGTACCGGGGCGAGGTCCGCAGCACCCTTGATGCGATCCTCAAGCGTTTTATCGCTGCGGAGATGACCCGCACCGGTTTTCCGTTTATTTCCACCACCAGCGCCGGCCAGGACTATGGCTTGAATCTGCTGGAATGGGCCGCGACCCTGGCGGTGCGAACCCTGAGCCTGCGCTACCTGCTGTTGGCCCACTGCGACCTGGAAACTGCGCAGGCCCCGACGCCCGCCGTCATCGTCGAAGTGGTCTACCGATTCTGCCGCGCCACCAGCCACAATCCGGCCACCGTGTCGGAAAAGGCACTGCGGCAGGCCATCGGCGAGCATGGCAGCCACTACCTGGCGACGCTGATCGCGCAACTCTCCGAGGGGGCGAACGCTGAGGTTCCCCTGAAAACAACCGGAGCAACCGGGGGCAGCGATTTGTGCAACTAGCTCGTTAGCTTCGGACAGTTAGGTGACATATCTACCCAGGCAAAATCTGAGGAGGTCGAATCGATCGGCCGTGTCCATCCGAATACTTCGCAGGCCCGCTGTTTCGAGGTGTGACGCGTATAGAGGCTCCGAAAAATAGCTGATCAGGATGGAGCGACGGCGTGCGCCGTTTGAGTTCAGACTGCCCGCATGCACCAGATCGGCATCGAACACCAGGATGTCCCAAGCGGAGCCTGAAAGATGCACAGACCTGGACTCGTCATTGAAGTCGAATGGCGGCGCTCCCTGCTTGGAACGATGGCTGCCGGGGACGATACGGGTCGCGCCGTTCTAGAGGCCATAATCGTCGAAATAAGCCAGGGCGTTCACAATGTCGCCCGGCCGTTGAGCCGACAAATCGCGGTGCAGCTGCTGATGACCGCCATCTGCAAGGGGCTCGCGACCCTCCACCTGCGAGAGGAAGAACCGTTCACCGATCAACTCACCAACCACCGCCAGCAGCGCCGACAGACGACGCACGGCTTGAACCTTCGAGTCGAAGTCCAACAGAATGGCGCCAGTTCATGGCCCGCGGCACGGGCCATTGGTCTGACGGCTTCACGCCTACATCGAACGCCGCGCTAAGGTCATCCAGCCATTCGACCGGGATCGCTCGACGGAGCAGTGCATAGCCATCTCGATGGAGTTGCGCGTGGTCAATCATAGCGTCCTGAATTCCCTTGCCTGCTAACAGCCTGCTACGCGTTTTGCAGAACGGTCCGGTGTGACCGAGTCCTGCCATGACCAGCAGCAGACGACTCTTGGTAGTCGTTTAGCTGCTATTTTCACAGCCACTGATCATGGCTCACGCCGGCGCGTTTCGGTGCGCGCAGCCGACGAACACATACAGCCGCAAGGGCTGGCGCATCTTGTATGGATGATCGGCGAGGTTCGTTGTCAACATTCCGACCGTTTCATTGAGAGGAGACGCAGCATGGACCGATTCACCGGTGGCTGTCTTTGCGGCAACGTCCGGATTGTGGCGGCGGGGCGGCCATACCGGGTTGGCCTTTGTCACTGTCTCGATTGTCGCAAGCATCACGGGGCCCTTTTTTTCGCCGCCGCGGTGTTCCCTCAGGATGCGGTGACGATCGATGGCGAAACACACGACTATGCCGGGCGGTTCTTCTGTCCCCGCTGCGGCTCGTCGGTTTTCGCCCGCACCGCTGACGAAATCGAAGTGAACCTGGGGTCCCTGGGTGCCCCCGACCAACTGATGCCAACCTACGAAAGCTGGATCGTCCGTCGCGAGTCCTGGTTGCCGCCGTTCCCGCTCGCGCGACGATACGAGCGCGATCGCGATGCCACGGGGCGCTTTGAGGAGTAGCTGACACGAACAGTGCGAAGGCACCGTTACGGGGTCAAAAGAGGCCAACCAGGGCTGAGTTGCTGGATGGCCTTTCTGACTATTGAAGGTGTTTGCCGAAGAACGCGGAAATCGCGTCAAACGGAATTTTATCCATACGGTCGTACAGGTCGACGTGGTTGGCGTCCTTGATGATCAGCAGTTCCTTCGGCTCTGCCGCGGCTTTGTAGGCATCCTCGCTGAAATACCGGGAGTGGGCATTTTCGCCGGCAATCAACAAAATCGGGCGCGGCGAGATCTCGTCGACGTAGGTCAGCAGCGGAAGGTTCATAAATGACATCGGGGTCGTGGCGGTCCAGGCGCCGTTCGAGTTCGGCGCGTTCTTGTGGTACCCGCGCGGCGTCCGGTAGTAGTCAAAAAACTCCTCGATGATCGGGCTCCTGTTGCCCTCCAGCGTCTCGGGTAGAATCCGTGGCCCGGCGGCCGGGGAGCCCTTCTCGGCATCCAGCCAACGCTGCTGGCTCATCTGCTCCAGCATCTGCGTGCGTTGCTTTGGGGTCAGGCTATCGTTCAGGCCTTTGGCCATGGTGCGCGACATGTCGTACATGCTGGTGGTGACCGCGGCCTTGATGCGTTTGTCCACCGCGGCCGCGTTCAGGCCCATACCGCCGAAGCCGCAGATGCCGATGATGCCGATCCGGTTGCGGTCGACAGCAGACTGCAGCCCCAGAAAGTCCACGGCGGCACTGAAATCTTCGGTGTTGATGTCCGGAGAGGCTACATTGCGGGGCTCGCCGCTACTTTCGCCGGTAAAGGACGGATCGAACGCAAGCGTGACGTAACCGCGCTCTGCCATGGTTTGCGCATAGAGGCCCGACGATTGCTCTTTCACGGCGCCAAACGGGCCACCGATGGCAAGCGCCGCCAGTCGCTGGCTGCCACGGCTTTTGGGCAGATACAGATCGGCTGCCAGGGTAATGCCGTAGCGGTTCTTGAACGTCACCTTCTGGTGGTCGACCTTGGCGCTTTGGGGAAAGGTTTTATCCCACTCTTGCGTCAGATGCATGGCATTGTCCTCGCCTGAAGTTGAATGGCTCTGCGCCAGAGCGGGCTGAGCACTCGCCAGCATTGCTGTGCAGGCAAGGATGGCGCTCTGGAAAAGTTGCTTACGGGAATACGGACTGCCCATTGGGATACCTCCGGTGGGTTGGCTCTTGCAGAAATCGCTGCGGGAGTTCCACGCTTCACCCAGGGGCGTGACAGCCTGTCGCCTGGGATTTCTCACGTGGCTACAGACTGCATGATGGTTTTGCGGGCTCGTTCGTCGGTACACGAATCCTCTAGGTTTATTGCCTGATTCTCCGGCGCTACGGATTTTTCATTCTTGTTGGCGCCTCGGTCGGATAGGCTTCTGGCAAACACAGGTCGGGAGACTGAGGTGGCAGTTCACATACGGGGTGGGCGAGATGACTCGGAGCGGCTAAGCGCCGTGCAGGCACCGATGATCGAGACGCTCGGGCGATGGACCACAGGCAGCACGGACTGCTCTACCTCTATTGCCAGCCTTGGCTTGTTCCGGCGCGAGGCGCCTGCGCCGCCCGCCATTTGCCTGATAGAGCCCAGCGTGGTTCTGGTCGTCCAAGGCGAGAAGCAGATGCTGGTGGGAGGGGAAGCCTATCCTTACGATGGCGACCGCTTCCTCATCACGTCGCTGGATCTTCCGGCCAATTCGCAAGTGGTCAGCGCCAGCCGGGAGAGCCCTTGCCTGGGGCTTACTTTCAAGCTCGATCTGCGCACCATCGCGGAGTTGATCGCCCAAGGCGGGTTGCCTCTGCCCGCCGAGCTTGCAGGCGACAGGGCCATCGGTATCGGCAGCATGACGCCGGCATTGCTCGATCCGTTCAAGCGGCTGCTGGATTTGCTCGACGAGCCCAGCGCGATTCCCTTGCTCGCGCCGCTTATCGAGCGGGAGATTCACTATCGCCTGCTGATGAGCGATCAGGCCGCGCGTCTCTGGCAAATCACCTCGGTTGGCAGCCAGGGTCATCGTGTTGCCAGAGCCATCGACTGGCTGAAAGCGAATTACACGGCGGCCCTGCGGATCGACGAGCTGGCAGCGCATGTGCAAATGAGTACATCGAGCCTGCACCATCACTTTCGCCAGTTCACCGCCATGAGCCCCTTGCAGTACCAGAAATGGCTGCGACTGAATGAGGCGCGAGGCCTGATGCTGAATGAGGACCTGGACGCCGCAACCGCCGCGTTCCGGGTCGGCTACGAGAGCCCCTCGCATTTCAGTCGCGAATACGCGCGCCTGTTCGGTGCGCCACCCAAGCGTGACATCGATGGGCTGCGGCGTAGGGCCGAATGCCGTGAAAGCCCTGAACGCTCGGTTCTGAGCCAGGTTGCCCCCGATACCTGAGGCTTTCGGTTGCTCCGGATCTTTCTGGCCGACGCCTGCCTGTCACGACCGACCCTTATTACGCTCTGCATGGGAATGCATCTGCTGACGCCCTGCATCGCAAGCGCTCAACATTGAGCTTGAGCGAGCTGGTTGCTTCTTATGGGCTATGCGCATACGGCAGATTCAAGGTCGGCATAGGCTCGGACGAAAAGATCCACGGCAGCAATGACGCGGGCTTCATCCACAGGCAGGACGATACTGGGCTCGAGGCTGCCGACAGCTAGCAGCAGGAACTGGGCGGCGGCCTGCGCGGGATCGCTACAGTGGGTGCACCGGGACAAGGTCTTTTCCAGATACAGGCGATATGGGCGGTGACGTTGGCGCCAGCGCTTCTGTGGAATCCAGTTGGACCGCACCAGCATGCGTGTAAGCGCAAGCGCTGCCGGATGCCCGGCTTGCCGCAGTAGCGCCTGGGCGACTTCATTAAGCTGCGCGCGCAGATTACCTTCCACGGGGTCCGCCAGCGCCGGCTCTGGCAGTTCCTCCATCCAGTACTCGATGACGGCCCGAAACAGCTGGGCCTTGTTTTCGAAATGCGCATAGAGCGTCGCTTTCGTCACGCTGGCGGACTCCGCGATTACCTGCATGTTGGCCAACTCGTAGCCAAGCGCGGCAAACACCTCGCTCGCCGCCCGCAGAATCTCCCGTTTCCTGGCCAGCCGAGCCTTTAGCCTTCTGCCATGGTTGGAGCCTGGACTCATCGTCATACCTCGCTTTTCACAGGGGGCGGCGCCTCGCAGCAAGCGCCGCCCGGTTGTTTCTTGCTGGCCGCTTGGAGGACGAGCGCGGCCAGGTGTTCAGGCGAGTCCGAAGGTCTTCCTCAGGCTTGCATCGACGGGCCCGGCCGGCATGAAACGGCGCAGTTTGCTCAGAACAGAGGCCTGGCCTTTGGGCGTGCGGCGCATTTTCCAGGCGCCCAAAGCGGCATCGACAATCGTGGCCGCCACGCCATCGGGCTTGGGGGCGTCATTGACACTTTTTACGATCGCGCGGGAAACGATGTCGCGCTCAGCGTCATAGGCTGGGATTTTGCTGGCCGCTTGGGGCGCATTGGTATCCAGGCTGGTCTTGGTATAGGCGGGTTCGACAAGCACCACGCGGATGCCGAGTTTGCGCACCTCATGATCCAGGGTTTCCGACAGCCCTTCGACGGCATGCTTGGACGCTGAATAGAGCCCCATATACGGTGCCGGAAGGAAGCCGAGCACCGAACTGACATTGACGATGCGACCGGAACCTTGCTCGCGCATATGCGGCAGTACCGCTTGTGTGGTGCGCAGGATGCCGAACAGGTTGGTATCGAACAGCGCCTGAGCTTCGGCTATCGAGGTTTCTTCTATCGAGCCGAGCAGGGAGCCGCCCGCATTATTGACCAGCACGTCGATGCGCTTGGCCTGGTCGACGATGCTCTGGATGCCACGCTGAACGGAGGCATCGTCGCGAACATCCATCTCGATAAGTTCGACACCAGGTAGTGGGCTCGCTTTCGCGAGGCTGCGTACGCTGCCGAATACCTTGCAACCGCGCTTGGCAAAATGCTCCGCGGCGGCTCGGCCGATACCCGATGACACGCCGGTAACAACGATAACTTTGGAATTCGACATAGCGGTTTCTCTCTATCTGGCTGAATTGAATGCGGCAGTGGCTGTGGCTGTTTCTGCGGGTTGCGTCTGCACGGCTCGGCTGTCGTCGGGCCTGATCCTGAACCAGATGGCGTACATGGCCGGCAGGAACACCAGGGTCAGGATCGTTCCGGCGAAGGTGCCGCCGATCAGGGTGTAGGCGAGCGTGCCCCAGAACACCGAATGGGTCAGCGGGATAAAGGCCAGGATCGCCGCCAGGGCGGTGAGGATCACCGGCCGGGCGCGCTGCACGGTGGCCTCGACGACCGCGCGGAACGGCTCCAGTCCCGCCTGTTCGTTATGGCGGATTTGCCCGATCAGAATCAGCGTGTTGCGCATCAGGATGCCCGACAGCGCGATCAGGCCGACCAGCGCATTGATGCCGAAAGGCTGCTGAAACAGGATCAGGGTCGGCACCACGCCGATCAGGCCCAGCGGGCTGGTCAGGAACACCATGACCATCGCGGAGATCGAGCGCACCTGCAGGATGATGATGAGCAGGGTGATCGCCAGCATGATCGGGAATAGCGGCAACATGGCCTTGGTCGCCTTGCCCGATTCTTCGATGGAGCCGGCTTCGACGATGCGGTAGCCGCTCGGCAGCTTGTCCATGATGGGCTGCAGCTGCCGGGTGATGGCCGTCGACACATCCGGCGGCTGCAAGCCATCGGCGATGTCGCCGCGCACGGTGATGGTCGGCATGCGGTCGCGCCGGCGCATGATCGGTTCTTCCATGCGCACATCGACCTCGCCGACCTGCGATAGCGGGATGCGTTGGCCGTTGGCGCCGGCCAGGGTGAAGTCGGCGATCCTCGCCGGGTCGAGGCGGGTGTCGCCGGCCGAACGGGCGACGACCTGCACCGTGCGAATGTCCTCGCGCACGGCGGTGACGGGCACGCCGCTGAGCAGGAATTGCAGTTGTTGCGCCACGGCGCTGGAGGTCAGCCCCACGGCCTGCAAGCGGTCCTGCTGCAAGTTGAAGTGCAGCGCGGGCGTGCGCGTGCCCCAGTCGGTATTGACCGTGCGCATCATCGGGCTGGCATGCATGATCTGCTGCACCTCGGCGGCGATTTCGCGCAGCTTGTCCGGGTTCGGGCCGGTGACCCGGTAGGCAACCGGAAACGGCGAGTAGGGGCCGAACACCAGCTGGGCGACGCGCACGCGCGCCTCGGCGGCCAGGCCATCGGCGATCGCCTGGCGCAGCCGGTGTTTCAACGCATCGCGCTGGTCCTGGTTGTCCGTGCGGATCACGATCTTGGCAAACGACGGATCGGGCAGCTCGGGTGCCATCGAGAAGTAGAAGCGTGGCGCACCCTGGCCGACATAGGCGGTGACGATCTTGGCTTCTTCCTGCTCGGCCAGCCAGGCCTCCACCTTCGCCGTGGCGGCGCTGGTCTGCACGATCGAGGTGCCATAGGGCATCTGCACCTCGACCAGCACCTCGGGGCGGTCGGAGATCGGGAAGAACTGCTTCTTGACCACGCTCATGCCGAGTATCGCCGCGACGAACAGGCCGACCACCGAACCGGCGACCAGCCACTTGCGTGCGATGACGCGCGCCAGCACCCGGCGGAAGCGGTTGTAGCGCGGGGTATCGTAGAGCGCGTCGTGGCCGCCTTCGACCTTTTTGAAGTCGGGCAGCAGCTTGACGCCCAGGTAGGGCGTGAATACCACCGCGACCAGCCAGGAGGCGATCAGCGCGGTGCCGACGATCCAGAACATGTTGCTGGTGTATTCGCCTGCAGAGGAGCGGGCGAAGCCGTTGGGCATGAAGCCGACTGCCGTGACCAGCGTGCCCGACAGCATCGGCGCGGCGGTATGGCTCCAGGCATAGGCGGAGGCTTTGACGCGGCTGTAACCTTCCTCCATCTTCACCACCATCATTTCGATGGCGATGATGGCGTCGTCCACCAGCAGGCCCAGCGCCAGGATCAGCGAGCCCAGGGTGATGCGGTCGAAGTTCTTGCCGGTGGCCAGCATCACCAGGAACACCGCCGCCAGGGTCAGCGGCACGGCCGCCGCGACCACCACGCCCACGCGCCAGCCCATGCTGAGAAAGCTCACCAGCATGACCACCAGCAGCGCGACGAAGAACTTGACCATGAACTCGTCGACCGCCGCGCTGATGTTGACGGCCTGGTCGGTGACCTTGCTCAGGCTCATGCCCAGCGGCAGCTCGGCGTTGATCGCACTCACCTCGCTGTCCAGCGCCTGGCCCAGGTCGAGCCCGTTCCAGCCTTCGCGCATGACGACACCCAGCAGCAGGGCCGGTTCGCCGCCGCTGCGGACAATGAAAGTCGCCGGGTCTTCATAGCCGCGCGTGACCGTGGCGATGTCCGACAGTTTCAGCGTGCGGCCCTGCGCCACCACCGGCGTGTCGCGGATCTTCTGCAGTTCGTCGAACGCGCCGTCCAGGCGAATGAACACCTGCGGCCCCTGGGTTTCCACCGAGCCGGCCGGGGTCAGGACATTCTGGCTATTGAGCGCGGCGAACACCTCCTGCGGGCCGATGCCCAGGGTTGCCAGGCGCTCATGGGAGAACTCGACATAGACGCGCTCGGGCTGCTCGCCGACGATGTTGACCTTCTTCACGCCCGGCACGTGCAGCAGCCGCTGGCGCAGCATCTCCGCGTCGCGTGCCAGCAAGCGCTGCGGTTCGCCCTTGGCCTTGAGCGCATACAGGGCAAAGGTGACGTCCGCGTATTCGTCGTTGACCATCGGCCCGATCACCCCGGACGGCAGGCCGATGGCCTCGTCGCCAACCTTTTTACGCGCCTGGTAGAACTGCTCCTGTACTTGCGCAGGTGGTGTGGTGTCGAGCAAGGTCAGGATGGTGAAGGCCAGGCCGGGTCTGGTGTAGGTCTCGCTGCGGTCGTACCAGCGCAGCTCCTGCAGGCGTTTTTCGATCTTCTCGGCGACCTGATCCTGCATTTCCTGGGCGGTGGCCCCGGGCCAGGCGGTCACTATGGTCATTACCTTGACCGTGAAGGCAGGGTCTTCCGCCCGGCCCAACTTGAAGAACGAAACAGTCCCCGCCAGTGAGATCAGGCAGACCAGAAACAGGGTGATGGCGCGCTCGCGTACGGCAAGCGCCGACAGGTTGAAACGGCCTTCGCTCATGGGCGGGCTCCCGCGGCCACCGCGACCGCGGCTGGAGCGGCCACCCGCACCTGCTGGCCTTCACGCAGCAGGTGCGCGCCGAGCGCGACTATCCGCTCACCTTGCTCGAGCTGGCCGGTGATGCGCGCGCTATCGTCGCCCAGGCGCTGAACCCTGACCGGCCGCCAGGTCACCGTTGCCGGTTCGCCATCGATCACCCACACCCCGGGCCCTGCGCCCGCGTCGAACAGGGCGCTGATCGGCACCTGCAAGCCGCCTTGCATAGGCGCCTGTTCATCCCGGACGGGCATGTCCCCAACGGGCACGTCCCGAACGGGCATGTCCCCGACGGGCACGTCCGGAACGGGCATGTCCGAAATCTGCAGGGTGACAGTGGTGCCCAGGGGCGCGTTGGCCAGCTCGCCCTCCAGCACATAGCGCGCCTCGAAGGTGCGGGTCAGGCGGTCCGCAACATCCGAAAGCTGCCGCAGCTTGCTCGGGACGCTAACGCCTGCTTTGCCGAAGAGCCTGGCCTGTGCCGCGGAACCGACCGCGGGGCGCAGGGTTTCCGGCAACTGGATAAGGGCTTCTCGGGGCCCCGCATGCGCCAGGCGCACCACCACTTGACCGGCGCTGACGACTTGGCCGGGCTCGACCAGCGTGTCCATGACGATGCCGTCGGCATCGGCCAGCAGCTCTGCATAACGGGTCGCGTTGCGGGCCACTTCGGCCTGGGCCTCGGCCGCACTGAGCTGGGCTTTGGCGGAATCCGCCGCGGCCTTGAAGCGATCGTAGGCCGAAGCCGAAATCGCACCGGTTCCGCGTAACTCGCGGTAGCGGGCCTCATCTTCCGATGTCTGTTGCGCCAGTGCTCGCGCCGCGGCGACTGCTCCGCGCTGCGCATGAGCGGCGAGCTGCAGATCGACGGGGTCGATGCGCATCAGTGGCTGGCCGCGTTTGACTGTTTGCCCCGTATCCACCAGCCGCTCCAGCACCTTTCCGGAGACGCGAAAGCCCAGATCGCTCTGAACCCGAGCGGCTACGGTGCCGGTAAAGGAGCGCGACGCAGAGTCTGCCCCTTTAACAGTGACGGCACGCACCAGCGGCGCTTCGGTGCGCGGATCGGATGGCGTTTTTTCGCCGCAAGCGACCAGCGCAAACGGCAAGGCACAGATGAAAGTGGATAAAACCAGGCGGCGCCGAAGCATAGGAGTCCCATTGGCGAATGGATTGGGACTCTCACTTTGTATCTAGTGACTAATTTAGTCAATAGTCACAATTCGATTCAATACATCAGGGCGACAGGCTGCGCAGCACCAAGCCGGACAGTAGGGCCGGCGCTTCGTCGGTATGGCCGGAGCTATGTTGCAAGAGCAGCGGGTTGAGGTAAGGGCGCATGACCAGATAGATCGCCATCACCACTTCATCAAGGGGTGTCTTGCGCTCGAAGTCTCCGCTTTGCCGACCTGCCTGCAAGATGTCCTCAAGCAACTTGCGGATGCGTTCTTCGTAAGCGAGCGCCGCCGCCCAGCGTTCGGTGGCCGCCGAAGAGGCAATTTCGTAGAGCTTGCGGTCCTGGAAAAACAGGCGAAGGCTCGCCTCGACGATCGCCTTGAACATCCGTCGTAGCTTCTCCGGGGGGCGATCGACCTCGTCGACGGCGGTTCTGACCTCGGCTTCGATCTGGCTCAGGCAGCCTGCGCAGATCATCTCGCCAATGGCCTGCTTGGATTCGAAGAACTTGTAGATATAGGCCTTGGAGAAACCGATGGATTTGGCCAGGTCGGAGACCGTGGTCTTCTCGTAGCCATAGCGGCTGAAGTGTTCGGTGGCCGCGGCGACGATCTGATCGCGCACATCGTGATCCGCTGGGCCGCGGGTTGAAACTGATGGGGGAGGCGTCTGGTTCATGGCCCATAGCCTACAGCCCGTCTCGGGAATGGACAACAAGTGACCAATGTGTAATATGGTCACTGAATGCCTGTCACTTAAGCCAGCGCCCTATCTCCTGCTGCGGAAGAAACCCATGCTGCCCAAACGCCCCCTTGCCATGCTTATCGCAGCCAGCCTCTCGGCAGGCTGCGCAGTCGGTCCCGACTACACCCAGCCCGATACGCCCCTGCCGAAACAGTACCTGGGCCAGGCGGCGATAGAGCAACGGCATGCCACCGCCAGCGCCGACCTCGTCGCCTGGTGGGCAGGGTTCGGCGACCCGCAACTGACTCGCTTGGTAACCCTTGCGTTGGAGCAGAATCTCGACCTCGCGCAGGCGTCCGCTCGTGTCGCGCAAGCGCGTGCGGGGCTCGGAGCGGCGAATGCCGCCTTGTTGCCCTCGGGCAACATCAGTGGCCAAGCGGCCAGGGGCTACCAGTCGATCGAAACACCGTTGGGGCAAGTGTTGAACGCGACGCCGGCTTTCGACCGCTATGGCAACGCCTTCGAGGCCAATCTCGGCGCGAGCTGGGAGCTGGACCTGTTCGGTGGCCTGCATCGTGGCCGCGAAGCGGCGCTTGCCGAGTACCGGGCTTCACAGGCGGGCGTGGCCGCAACACGGCTGGCGGTGGCGGCGCAGACCGCCGATACCTATATCAGCATCCGTGGTTTGCAGACCCGCCTCGAGATCGCATGGGGGCAGGTGCGCACGCAGCAGGAGCTGCTCGCAACCGTCAACCTGCTTTATGGCAAGGGCTTGGCAGCCGAACTCCAAGTGCGACAGGTCGAAGGCGCGCTTGCCCAGGTACGGGCATCCGTACCGGTTCTCGAGGCAGGGCTGGAGACGGCGATGAACGCTCTGGATGTGATGCTGGGCTCGCCGCCCGGCACCCACCGGGCAGAGCTCGCCGCTAGCGGCGCCATCCCGGCCGCCCCGCAAATTGGGGTGATGGGATCACCGGGCGAGTTGCTCCGACGTCGGCCTGATCTGATTGCGGCCGAACGTCAATTGGCCGCTGCGAACGCGCGTATCGGCGTCGCCATCGCCGAGTACTACCCCAAGCTCTCCCTCGGTGGACTGATCGGCAGTGCGACAGCGGTGTCCGCTGGCAACTTGTTCAGTGGCGGTGCCAGCCAAGGCTCCGGCATATTGGGCCTGCGCTGGCGTCTATTCGATTTCGCCCGCATCGACGCGCAGATCGACCTGGCCAAGGGGCAGGAAGCCGAGAGGCTGGCGGCCTATCGACTGGCCGTACTGCGCGCCACCGAGGATGTGGAAAACGCCTTCTCGGCGCTGGTCAAACGCGAGGAGCAGGCGGGCGTGCTCGCCCAGGGCGTGGACTCGCTCGGCCGCGCGCGGAAAGCCTCCTTTGCGGCCTACCAGAAAGGCGTCGTCAGCCTGATCGAAGTGCTGCAAGCCGACGAAAACCTGCTGCGGGCCTCCGATGCGCGGGCCCAGGCGCAAGCCGAATCGGCACGCGCCGCGGTCGCCGCCTTCAAGGCGCTCGGCGGCGGTTGGCAACCCCGTGAATCGGCAGCGGTTGCGTTCAGGTAACAGCGGCATGCAGTAATACCTGTAACGCGATGGATATCGCTCAGCCCCCCTTTATCGCGGCGCAGATTCTCTCTGCGCTCAGCCCGAAATGGACTTTTCCCCATAGCGAACACGTCTTTTGCTGAAGTTGCCCACAAAGACTGTGGAGCGAGCTGTGGATAAGGTGGGTGTAGCGCGCTGCGTGCTTAGTTATCCGGCTTTTTGCGGGTGCTGGTGGTTTTTTGATCAGCTTTGTTTTTATCGTAAAAACAGCAGCTTAGTCGCGTTATGCAAGAAGCTGAAGTTGTCCACGACTACTGTGGGCATTGTTGTGGATAACTGATGTATGCCTTGTTCGAGCCCTTGCCGCGCGCTGCTTGGCGCCGGTTGATCAGCATTTGACCAGCTTGCCAGAGAGCGTCCGGGGCGCACTTTCGCCCTTGGTTAGTCAAGAAATAATCACGCTATTTCAATAGCTTGGCCAAGGCGTTGGGGACAAAGCCAGTGACTTATCCCGAATTGTTGTGGAGCGATCTGTGGATAAGCTGCGTACGCTTGCGCCGAGCCCGCAAAGGGCAAGGCGTGCGTATGCTTGGCTGTTTTTTGTACAGCGGGCCGGCGCACATCGAGGGCGGCCGGCATGGCGCTGTCGATCAGCTGGCCAGCAGCCAGATACCGCAGAACGCGGAGGCAGCGCCGGCCAGGCGTACCCAGGGTGCGGTCACCCCGCGCGCCAGTGCATAGCCGCCGGCATGCAGCGCCGCGGTGGCGCTCACGAAACCCAGGGCATAAGCCCAGGGGCTGGCCGCCAGCGGTAGTTCGAGACCGTGGGCGACGCCATGACTCAGAGCGAATAGCGCGGTCAGCGTCACCGACACGATCATCGGCATGCGCGCGGCGAGGGTGACCAGCAGGCCGAGGGCCAGCACCGAGGCGGCGATGCCGGTTTCCAATTGCGGCAGTTGCATGCCGGTGAAGCCGAGCAAGCCGCCGCCGATCATGCTGAGAACAAATGTCAGCGGCAGCGCCCAGCGTGCCGAGCCCTGTTGTTGCGCGGCCCAGAGGCCGACGGCGAACAGTGCCAACAGGTGGTCGAGGCCCAGCAGCGGGTGGGCCAGGCCGGCCATCAGGCCGCTGGCTTGGTGGCCTGGATGGGCGAAGGCCAAGCCAGGCGCGAGAAGCAGGGCGAGGGCGGGCAAGTGTCTATAAAGCTTCATTGGCGACGCTCCTTGGAAATGGCGGTTCAGGCGGCGGTCAGCATGCCGTGGCGCTCGATAAAGGCGATGATTTGTTCCAGGCCTTGGCCGACCTTCTGGTTGCTGAAGACGAAGGGTTTGTCGCCGCGCATCTTCAGGGTGTCGCGCTCCATCACTTCCAGCGAGGCGCCGACCAAGGGCGCCAGGTCGACCTTGTTGATCACCAACAGGTCGGATTTGCAGATGCCCGGCCCGCCTTTGCGCGGCAGTTTGTCGCCAGCCGATACGTCGATCACGTAAATGGTCAGGTCCGACAGTTCGGGGCTGAAGGTGGCGGACAGGTTGTCGCCGCCAGACTCGACGATGATCAGGTCGAGGCCGGGGAAGCGCCGGTTGAGCTGGTCAACCGCTTCCAGATTGATCGAGGCGTCCTCGCGGATCGCCGTGTGCGGGCAGCCGCCGGTTTCCACGCCAATGATCCGCTCCGGCGCCAGGGCTTCGTTGCGCACCAGAAATTGCGCGTCTTCCTGGGTGTAGATGTCGTTGGTCACCACCGCCAGGTTGTAGCGCTCGCGCAGGGCCAGGCACAGGGCCAGGGTCAGGGCGGTCTTGCCGGAACCGACCGGGCCACCGATACCGACGCGCAGGGGTTGGCTGTTCATCGTTGAGTCTTCCTTTATCAAGAGCGGAATAAACGGCTGTACTGGCGCTCGTGCGCCATGCTCGCCAGGGTCAGGCCGAAGGCGGCGCTGCCCCAGTGTTCGGGTTGCAGTTGGCTGGCCTGCTGCTGCGCCTGGTCGAGCAGCGGCAACAGTTCGGAGGTCAGGCGCTGCGCTGCCTGCTGGCCCAGCGGCAGGGTCTTCATCAGCACCGCCAACTGATTTTCCAGCCAGCCCCAGAGCCAGGCGGCCAGGGCGTCCTGCGGGCTGATCTGCCAGGCGCGAGCGGCCAGCGCCCAGCCGACGGCCAGCCCGGGTTCGTCGAGCGCGGCGAACAGCGCTCGGGATGCTTCGTCCAGTTCCGGCAGGCCGCTGAGCAGCTGCTCCAGGGAATAGCCCATCTGCCGGCTTTCCTGGCGCAGCTCGCGGGTTTCGCGGCTGGCGCGCTGTTGCTCGGCGAGCTGGCGCAAGTGCGGCCAGTCGGCGTCGGCCGCCGCCTGGCAGTGGGCCAGTAACAGCGGCGCTTCGAAGCGCGCGAGGTTGAGCAGCAATTGATCGACGATCCAGCGCGCAGCGCTCTCGGCGTCAACCACTAGGCCCTGCTCGACGGCCATTTCCAGGCCCTGGGAATAGCTGTAGCCGCCGATCGGCAGCTGCGGGCTGGCCAGTCGCAGAAGGGCCCAGGATTTATTCATCGGCAACCTCCGCAACCGGCAGGCCATGCCGCCGCAACAGCGCTGGGGGCGGATTCACTTGCGCGCGCCGAACTGATGCAGGCGCGGCGCATAGCTGAACTCCGCATCGCCGGCATGCGAATGGTGGTGACCGCCGCCGTAGGCGCCTTGCTCGGGCTGATAGGGCGCCTCGATAGCTTCGACCCGTGCGCCCAGTTGTTCGAGCATGGCCTTGAGCACGTAGTCGTCGGGCAGGCGCAGCCAGCCGTCGCCGAGCTGCAGGGCGACATGGCGGTTGCCCAAGTGGTAGGCGGCACGCATCAGTTCGAAGGGGTTGGCGCAGGTGACGTGCAGCAGTTGCTCGGCGCGCGCGCAGACTTTGACGATGCGGCCGTCCTCGGCCTGCAGGCATTCGCCGTCGTGCAGGGGCGGTTGGCCGCGTTCGAGAAACAGGCCGACGTCTTCGCCCTGGCTGCTGAAACAGCGCAGGCGGCTTTTGCTGCGGGCCTCGAAGCTCAGGTGCAATTCGGCGTCCCAGTGGTCACGGGGCGCGATACGTTGATGAATGACCAGCATGGGTGTCTTCCTTCGATGCCGGGGGGCGGACTGCGCCGCTGTTTGGATCAAGGGTAGAGCAAGGGGCTTGCCAAGCCAGCTTGATGCGCTGTTATGGGCGGGAATGGCGTGGGGGGCGGCAAAAACGGGGCGTAGCGAGGATTTAATTGGTGCGCGTGGCGGGCGTGTGCGCTGTTCTGGTGCGCCTGCGCTCAGTCTCTCGCGTGGCCGAGGCCTTGCCAGTGTTTCGCGCCGATAAAGATGAAGCGCAACTGTTCGATCATCTTGACCTGGGGGGTGGCGTGCGCGGGCAGGGTCTCGGAGGGCGGGTCGATCAGCTCGGGGAGCGTGGCGAACACGGTTTTCACCACCAGGTCGGCAAGCATGTTTTGCGCAGGCGTATCGAAGTCGCGGGTCTTCGGCATGGTCTTCAGATCCGCCACCAGGTCGGCGGTAATACGTTCGCGCAGCGCGGCGATCGCCAGGCGTACCGGCAGCGAGCCGCCGTACTGTTCGCGGGCGAGAAACAGGAACTGCGAACGATTGGCCGTGACCGCATCGAGGAAGATGCGTACCGACGCATCGATCACCCCGCCGACTTCGAACTCATGGTGGCGCACCTGGCGGATGGTCTCGCGAAAGGTTTCGCCGACCTCGGCGACCAGCGCCAGGCCCAATTCGTCCATATCCTGAAAATGCCGGTAGAAGCCGGTCGGCACTATGCCGGCGTTACGCGCGACTTCGCGCAGGCTCAGGCTGCCGAAGCCGCGCCCGCTGTCCATCAGGTTGCGAGCCGCGTCCATCAAAGCGTTGCGGGTTTGCAGTTTTTGTTCGGCACGGGGCTGCATGACATCTGACTTCCGGGAAATTATCCCGGCACTCTAACAAATGCGCTTTGTGGCGGTCGAAGCGGATTGAGTGAACGCTTGTTGACTGAGTGGAGGGCTCCACCAGCATACGCACACCCCTCAATCGGAGCGTCGCCATGCCTCCTGTTCCTTTTGCTTTTGCGCGTTTCGGCGCGTCTTTGTTACAGCCATTACGTGCACTGACCGCGGGCGGTTGGCTGCGCGAAAGCGATGTCGATGCGTTGCTCGCCACCCTTCACCCGGCGTGGCGGCTCAATCGCGTGTTCGCCCGGGTCGAAGCGCGGCGTTGGGTTGCCGACGATATGCTGGCCTTGATCCTGCGCCCCAACGGTAATTGGCGGGGGGCCAAGCCTGGCCAGCATGTGCAGGTTTATCTGGAGCAGGCAGGCGTGCGGCTGAGCCGCAGTTATAGCCTGACCGCGCTTGGTGCCGATGGCAGCCTGGAGATCGCCATTAAGCGTCAACCCGGTGGGCGCGTGTCGCCGCGGTTGCTCGATTCGGTCTCGGTCGGCCAAGTGCTGGAGTTGGGCCCTGCGTTTGGCGAACTGCGCTGGGCCAAGCCCGACGAGGGTGTGCTGCTATTGGCCGCCGGCAGTGGCATCACGCCTTTGCTGGGCTTGCTGCGCAACGCGTTGGCCGAGGGCTTCAGCGCGCCGATCGATTTGTTGCATTACGTGTGTGAGAAAGGCCAACAGGCTTTTGTCGACGAGTTGCAGGCCTTGCAGGCGCGATACACCAACCTGCAAGTGCATTGGGCGCTAGAGGAGCCTGCGGGGGCGGGCGATTTACGTGGGCGTTTCTGTGCCGAGCACCTGGCAGGGATTGGCGAATTGGATCGGCGTCAGGTTCTGGCCTGCGGTCCAGTGGGGTTCGTCGAGCAGGTGCAGCGGTGGTGGCGCGGTACCGGTCATGCTACCCAGCTGCAATTCGAAGCGTTCACCGCGCCGGCCTCGCTAGATATAGGGCCCGTCGAGCGGCAAGTGCAGCTGGGCTTCGCCCGTAGCCGCCAGCAAGGCCCGGGTGACAATCGGCGCAGCATCTTGGAGCAGGCCGAAAGCCTGGGCCTGCATCCGCAGCACGGCTGTCGCCAGGGCGTTTGCGCCAGTTGCACCTGCGCGCTGATCAGCGGCGCGGTGCGTGATTTGCGCAGCGGGGCAATCACCCGCGAGCCGGGGCAGCCGATCCGTCTTTGTGTAAACGCTCCCCATACGGATGTTGAAATCGATCTTTAACACGCCAATTGCGCAGCGCTCCGTTTTAGGGGGCAGGGGCTCGTGGTCGCGCCATGACGGCACCATCGAGGTGAGGAGATACCTGTGCGAGTTGATCGTGAGCTAACCGCTGAAGAAGTGGCGTCCTTCGGCGCCGAATTGGATGCACTGCGCCAACGTACTCTTGATGACCTGGGCGAGGTCGACGCGCGCTATATCCGGCGTATCCGCGCGGTCGTGCGTTTTTTCTGCTGGAGCGGACGCGCCTTGCTGATGTTCGGTTGGTTTCCGCCGACCTGGTTGCTCGGCAGCCTCTTGCTCGGCCTGGGCAAAATCATGGAGAACCTGGAGCTGGGCCATAACGTCATGCATGGTCAGTACGACTGGATGAACGATCCCGAACTCAGCGGGCGTCATTATGAGTGGGATATGGCCGGACCCAGCATTTTCTGGCGCAAAACCCATAACCATATCCATCACACTTACACCAATGTGCTGGGCATGGACGATGACATTGGCTACGGCTTGGCCCGTCTATTTCCCGAGCAACGTTGGAAGCCGTTCTACCGCTGGCAACCGTTGTGGACGGCACTCCACGCGGTGCTGTTCGAATTCGCGCTGGCGGCCCAGCACCTGCGCCTGGACAAGGTTTATAAAGGCAGGCGTACCCTTGCCGAGGTCGCGCCCTTGATCAAGGTCGTCAACGCCAAGGTGCTGCGTCAGTTGGTCAAGGACTATCTGCTGTTCCCGCTGGTGGCGCTGTTGTTGGGGGCCAATGCGCTGGCGGTGCTGGGCGGCAACCTGCTGGCCAATATGATCCGCAACCTATGGATCTTCATGATGATTTATTGCGGCCACTTCACCGAAGGCGTGGCGGTATTCAGTCGCGAATCGTTCGAGGGCGAGAGCCGTGGTCATTGGTACCTGCGCCAGTTGCGCAGTTCGAGCAACATGGAAGGTGGGTCGCTGTTTCATATCCTCTCCGGCAACCTCAGCCATCAGATCGAACACCACCTGTTTCCCGACCTGCCGGCGCGCCGCTATGCGGCCTTGGCAGTGGAGGTGCGCGAGATCGCCAAGCGTTATGGCCAAACCTATGACGGCGGGCGCTGGGGTGAGCAGTTCTTCAGCGTAATGCGGCGTGTTTGGTTGTATCGCCAACCCAATCCCCAGGCGGCTTGAGCCCTCATTGCGGTCTATTCGGGCGCGCTACGGCGCTCGCTTTCGGGTTGAACTTGCGCTCTGGACACGCGCTCCATAGCGGCAGCAGGTTTTCAGGCTTGGCACGGGTTCGGCTAACCTGTGCTAAGCCGTTTGGTCGTCCGTTGTTGCCGAGAGTTGCCGCTTATGTCGACACCCCGTTATCCCCTGGTGCTGGTGCCCGGATTGCTGGGGTTCATACGTGTACTCGGGTATCCCTACTGGTATGGCATCGTTACCGCGCTGCGCAAGCAGGGCGCCACGGTGTTTCCGGTGCTGGTCTCGGCCGTGCATTCCACCGAGGTGCGCGGCGAGCAGCTATTGCAACGAATCGCCGCGCTGCGCGAGCAGACCGGCGCCGCCAAGGTGCATCTGATCGGCCACAGCCAGGGCGCACTGACCGCTCGCTACGCCGCGGCGAAACGGCCCGAATGGGTGGCCTCGGTTACTTCGGTCGCCGGGCCCAATCAGGGCTCGGAGTTGGCGGACTATCTGCAGCGCAGGTTCGCCACCGGCAGTTGGCTGGAAAGAATTCTGAGTGCGCTGACCCACGCAATAGCGCTCTGCCTGGGCTGGCTGGAAAGCGCCGACAAGGGGCCGCGGCTGCCGATCGACGTCGATGCCTCGCACCGCTCGCTGACCAGCGAAGGCATCGCTCTGTTCAATGCGCAATACCCGCAAGGGTTACCGGATACCTGGGGCGGGCAGGGCGCAGCCGAGGTCGATGGCGTGCGTTATTACTCCTGGAGCGGGGTGCTGACGCCGGGAATCACCGATGGCGGCATTCGCCGTTTCGAGGCGATGAGCCTGATGTGCCGGCTCTGCGCCCGCTATGGCTTTCAGCGCGAGGCTGGTGCTTGCGACGGTATGGTCGGGCGTTACAGCTCGCACCTGGGCACAGTGCTCGGCGACGGCTTCACCTTCGACCACCTGAGCATCGTCAATCAGCCCCTTGGGCTGGTGGGTAAGGGCGACGACCCGGTGCGGCTGTTCGTCGAACATGCCCAGCGTCTGCACGACGCCGGTTTGTAAGCGGGTGCGCAGCAGACCGTCCCACGGCGTGTTGAAGATCAGATTGGCCAGGCTGTCGACCGGGCAAGCGGGTCGATCTAACGATGCATTGGCGTTTTTCACCTGAGCCCCCTTGCCATCGGTGCTAGAGATCCGGCGGACTGGCTGCATGCCGAGTTGAAAATTTTGAGCGAGTTGCCGCGTCAGGTTCGGCTCGCTTGATCGCCCGGGCGATGAGCTGCTGGTTTGCGGCGGTGTAAAGCCCGATGATGAATCCCGGCCCTTGGTTACCTTATTAACGGAGTCGCCCGCGCGGATGTTGATCGTCGAGGATGTGCATAAAGCCTTCGCCACTGCCCAAGGCAGCCTGCCGGTATTGCGCGGGGTCGACCTGCAATTGCCGAGGGGCAGCAGCCTGGCGCTGATGGGCGAATCGGGCAGCGGCAAGAGCACCTTGCTGCACTTGATCGCCGGGTTGGAGCGTGCTGACAGCGGGCGCATCCTGATCGACGGCGAGCCGTTGCAGGGGCGTGGCGAGGCCGAATTGGCACGCTGGCGCCGCGAAGGCATCGGCCTGGTGTTCCAGCAATACAATCTGATCGGCAGCCTCAGTGTCGCCGCCAACCTGGCCTTTCAAGCGCGGCTGGCCGAGCGGCACGATCCGGCCTGGGTCAGCCATCTGGCTGAACGCCTGGGCCTGACGCCGTTGCTGCAGCGGTACCCCGAGCAACTTTCCGGCGGCCAGCAGCAGCGCGTGGCGATCGGCCGGGCGTTGGCCTCGCGGCCTTCATTGGTATTGGCCGACGAACCGACCGGCAGCCTCGACGAGGCGAGCAGCGAAACCGTGCTGGAGCTGTTCCTGGAACTGGTGGGCGAGGCCGGCAGCAGCCTATTGCTGGTGACCCATAGCGAACGTCTGGCCTCACGTCTGGCGCACAACCTATACCTGCACCTGGGGCGCGTGCAGCCGCGGGAGGCCTGACGATGGTGCGCATTTGCCTGCTGGCGCTGCTCAGCCATTGGCGCCGTCATCCGCTGCAATTGTTCAGCATCCTTACCGGCCTGTGGCTGGCCACTGCCTTGTGGACCGGGGTGCAGGCGCTCAACAGTCAGGCGCGTGCCGATTACGCCCGTGCCAGCGCCGTGCTTGCCGGGCCGGCGCGGGCACAATTGCTGCCGCGCCAGGGCCAGCGCTTCGACCAGCAGCTGTATGTGCAACTGCGTCGTAGTGGCTGGCCGGTGTCGCCGCTACTGGAAGGGCGCTTGCGTTTTGTCGGCGAGCCGCCACTCAGCGTGCAATTGCTCGGCATTGAGCCGCTGACCCTGCCAGCCGGCAGCGAGGTGGCTGGCCAGGGCGCCGACAGCATCGACTTCGGCGCCTTTATCGGCGACCCCGGCCAGGCCTGGATCGCGCCGGATACATTGGCCCGTTTGGGTATCAAGCCCGGCGAACCGGCGGTGACCCTCGACGGCCAGCGTTTGCCGCCGTTGCAGGTGCGGCCGCAATTGGCGCCGGGGGTGATAGTGGTCGATATCGGCCAGGCGCAACGTCTGTTGCAGGCGCCGGGGCAACTTTCGCGCCTGCTGTTACCGGCGGATTTCGCCGCGCGCTCGCCCGAACTGCCGGTGCAGCTGGAAAGCCAGCTGCGGCTGCAAGCGGCGGAGGATAACGACGACTTACAGCGCCTGACCGCAAGCTTTCACCTCAACCTCAGTGCGCTCGGTTTGCTGGCCTTTATCGTCGGCCTGTTTATCGTGCACGCGGCGATTGGCCTGGCGCTGGAGCAACGTCGTGGCTTGCTGCGCACCCTGCGAACCTGTGGGGTCAGCCTGCGGGGCTTGCTCGGCGCGTTGGCGCTGGAGCTGGGGCTGTTCGCCCTGCTCGCCGGGCTGGCCGGGGTCGCCAGCGGCTATCTGCTGGCCAGTTGGCTGCTCGGCGACCTGGCCGCGAGCCTGCGCGGGCTATACGGCGCGGAAGTGGCCGGGCAATTGAGCCTGGCGCCGCAATGGTGGTTGGCCGGGCTCGCGATCAGCCTGCTCGGCGCGCTGCTGGCTGGCCTTGGCAGCCTGTTGCGCGCGGCGCGCCTGCCGTTGTTGGCGTTGTCCCAGCCCCAGGCCTGGCGCGAGGCCCAGGGTCGCTGGCTGAAGCGCCAAGCCTGGTTGGCAGCGGCGCTGTTGATCCTTGCGCTGGGCTGCTGGGCGCTGGGCGATAGTCTGCTCAGCGCTTTCGCGTTGCTTGCCGCCCTGTTGCTGGCCGCGGCGTTGCTGTTGCCGGCTTTGCTCGACCGCGCCCTGGCCGTGCTCGCGCGCTACTGCCGCGGCCCCCTGAGCGAATGGTTCGTCGCCGATAGCCGCCAGCAGCTGCCGGCCCTAGTCTTGGCGTTGATGGCGCTGCTGCTGGCGCTATCGGCCAGCGTCGGTGTCGGCAGCATGACCGAGGGCTTTCGCCAGACCTTCGTCGGCTGGCTCGATCAACGCCTGTCGGCCGAGCTGTACCTGTCGCCGCGCGACACGGCGCAAGCGCGGCAGATCATCGCCTGGCTCGACGAGCAGGAGCAGATCGATGCGGTGCTGCCGCTGTGGCAGACCGAATTGCGCTTGCAAGGCTGGCCGACGCAGTTGCAGGGCATCGTCGAACACCCCAGTTACCGACGGGACTGGCCGCTGCTGGAGCAGCAAGCCGACGCCTGGGCGCAACTGCATGAAGGGCAGGGCGCGATGCTCAGCGAGCAACTGGCGCGGCGTCTCGATCTGCGCCTGGGCGATACGCTGCGTCTGCCAGCGCCGGACGGCGAACAGCGCCTGCGCGTGCTGGCCTTGTTCGCCGACTACGGCAACCCCAAAGGCCATCTGCTGGTCAGTGCCGACTGGTTGCGGCGGCACTGGCCCGATGCCGAGCTGCGCAGCCTCAGCCTGCGTTTGCCGGCGCCGCGCGTCGCCGCGCTGAAGGCTCAGTTGGAGCAGCGTTATGCTGGCGCAGGCCTGCGCCTGATCGACCAGGCCTCACTGAAACACTGGTCGACCCAGGTATTCGAGCGCACCTTCGCCGCCACCGCAGCGCTCAACAGCCTGACCCTGGGGGTGGCCGGGGTGGCGTTATTCATCAGCCTGCTGACCCTCGGCCAGACCCGTCTCGGCCAATTGGCGCCGTTGTGTGCGCTGGGCCTGGGGCGGCGCCGCCTGGCCTGGTTGAGCCTGGGGCAAACGCTGCTGCTGGCCGGCCTCACGGTGCTGCTGGCGATGCCCTTGGGCTTGTTGCTGGCCTGGTGCCTGGTGGCGGTGGTCAATGTCCAGGCGTTCGGCTGGCGCCTGCCGCTACATGTGTTCCCCGCGCAACTGCTGCAGCTCGCCGCGCTCGGCCTGTGCACCAGCCTGCTTGCCGCCTCCGGGCCGCTCTGGCAAATAGCCCGACGCCAGCCCGCCGACCTGTTGAGGCAATTCGCCGATGATCGCTAAACCTCTGCTGTCGAGCCTGCTGCTGAGCCTGGTGCTGCTCGCCGGTTGCGAGCAAACGCCAGAACCGCGCCAGGGTTTCGCCGGCCTCGGTGAGGCGGCGCAGGGCTTCGCCCGGGTCGAGCGCGGTCAGCCGTTGGTATTCCCGCGTGACCATGGCGCCCATCCCGGCTATCGCATCGAATGGTGGTACGTCACCGCCAACCTCAGCGACGAGCAGGGCCGCGCCTGGGGCGTGCAATGGACGCTGTTTCGCTCGGCCCTGCGCCCCGGCGAGGAGCAGTCCGGTTGGCAAAGTCCCAATCTGTGGCTCGGTCACGCCGGGCTGAGCGGCCCCCTCGGGCACAGTTTCAGCGAACTGCGGGCCCGCGGTGGCATCGGTCAGGCAGGCGTCGAGGCCGAGCCATTCAGGGCCTGGATCGATGCTTGGTCGCTACGCGGCGAGCCCGGCCAGGGCTTGCAGCAGCTACGGATGCAGGCCACCGGCGAGGATTTTCGCTACCGCCTGCAACTCCAGGCCGAAGGCCCGCTGGTGCTGCACGGCGAGCGCGGCTACAGCGAAAAATCCGGCGCGGGCCAGGCTTCGTATTACTACAGCCAACCGTTCTACCGGGTCGACGGCGAGATCGAACGTGATGGCCAGCGCTTCACCGTCAGCGGCCAGGCCTGGCTCGACCGCGAGTGGAGCAGCCAGCCGCTGGCCGCCGAGCAGCAGGGCTGGGACTGGTTTTCCCTGCACCTGGCCAGCGGTGCCAAGCTGATGCTGTTCCAGGTACGCCAGGCCGATGGCGAGCCCTACCGCGCCGGCACCTGGATCGACGCCGACGGCCGCGCCCAGGCCCTGCGCGGCGAGCAGATCCAGCTCAGCGCCCAGACCTGGACGCGTCAAAGTCATGGCCGCAAGGTGCCGACCCGCTGGCGCATCCAGGTCGCCGAGCATGACCTGGACCTGGAGGCCGAAGCCATCCAGCCGCAAGCCTGGATGGGCACCTCGTTCCCTTACTGGGAAGGCCCGATACGCCTGATCGGTGCTCCGGGCGGCGAGGGCTATCTGGAGATGACCGGCTATTGAGGTCTTGATTGGCCACCTCAACCACGTCATCGGCCTACTAAGGTCGGATAGCGCTAGGCCCAGTGTTTTTTTGTCGCAAGTACAGGCTCGGACGTTCATGCGCGTATACTCGTGGGGGTATATAAATTGGGCTGTTCAGGGGGCTGTCATGCGATTTGCTGCTGCGACTTTTCTAGGTTCGTTTTTTCTGGGTTCGCTGAGTATTGGCGCCTATGCGGAGAATTATCAGGCTGAAGGTGCCGCGTTGATTCCGCCTTTCCAGCAGCAACTATTGAGCACCGTCAAAGCGGCCATGCAGGCCGGTGGGCCAGCCAGTGCGGTCGAGGCGTGTCGATTATCGGCGCCGCAGATCGCCGCCGAGCACAGCAAAAGCCCGTGGACTATCGGCCGCACCGCATTGAAAGTGCGCAATCCGGCAAACGCCCCCGATGCTTGGGAGCGGCGGGTACTGGAGCGGTTCGCCGAGCGTGCGCAGGCGGGCGAACCGCTTGCCGATCTGGTTCACGCGGAAACGGTCGATGGCGAATTCCGCATGATGAAGGCCATCGCCACCGGCGAGCCGTGCCTGGCCTGTCATGGCAAGAACATAGAGCCGGCGCTCGCTGCGGTGATTGATGTAGGCTACCCGCACGACGAGGCACGCGGATTCGCTCTGGGCGAGTTGCGCGGTGCCTTCACATTGCGACGTACTGTAGAAGTTGGAAATGATTGAATCAGCACAGCTGAAACACCGGGATTCCCTGCTCAAGCGTCTGGCCCGTGTCGAGGGCCAGGTGCGCGGCATTCAGGCGATGATCAAGCGCGGCGATGAATGCGAGTCCGTCGCTCAGCAGTTCAGCGCCGCCCGCAAAGCCCTGGATAAGGCCTACCAGGAAATGCTCGTGTGCCTGGCCGAGGAAGCGATTCTCAGCCCCGAGCAGAGCAATCAGGACAAGCTCGCCCAGGTGCGCGCGATCTTCACCAAATACACCTGATTACCTGGCCGACGCCGCACCCTTCGGGCTAGGCGCTTTGGGCTTGCCACAAGATGACATAGCCCAACCCCATCAGCAGCCAGCCGGCGATGGGGTGGAAAAGGATCTTCCACAGCCTGCCGATCGGGTCGAAACCTACGCCATGGATAAAGCCGCTGGAGATGCCGAGCATGCTCAGCATGATCAGGCGATGGTCGTAGTGGCCGTCCGCGGTCAGCATGGCCGCGGGGTGGATCAGCAATATCAGCGTCAGCGGCGTCGCCAGCAGCAGCGATAGCGCACGGCTGTAACCGCGCGCCAGCCAGGGGCGCGGCTCAGTCGTCACCCGCCACCTCTTCGTCGAGGTTCTGCGTCGTTTCCAGCCACAGGGCGTTGATGATGCCGAAGCTGCAGGCCAGCAACACGCCCAGAATCCAGGTGAAGTACCACATTGCATTCTCCTTGCCCGCCGAGGCGGGGGTTGTGCGCTTCGGCCGCGAACTTGCCTGCCGAAGCGCAACGATCAGTACAGCCCGTGCGGGTTGGCTTCGATGCTTCGATCGGTCAGGCGTCCCCACATGCGCGTGTAGCACCACAGGGTATAAGCCAGGATCAGCGGGACGAAAATGCAGGCCACGACGAACATGATGCCCAGGGTCTTATGGCTCGATACGGCATCCCACAGGGTCAGGCTCGAGGCCGGATCGATGCTCGACGGAAAGACGAAAGGAAACAGCGCGAAGCCCGCGGTACACAAGGTGCCGACGATCATCAGGCTGCTGCCGATAAAGGCCACGGCACCGCGGTTGGCCTGGGAACCGAACAGGGCGAGCAGCCCACCGAGCAAGCCCAGCACGGGCGCCAGCATGGTCAATGGATACTGGCGATAGTTGGCGAGCCAGCCGACGTTGGTCGACGCCACCTGCTTGGCCAGCGGATTGATCGCGCCGCCGGGATCGATGCCGCCGGTCAGGGACATGCCGGTAATGCCCAGGCTTAGCCAGACGCCGGCGCCGGCGAAAGCGATCAGGTACAGGATCGCGCAGTACCAGGTGGCATTGCGCGAACGGGCATGCAGGTCGGCATCGGTGCGCATCATCAGCCAGGCGCCGCCATGGGTGCACAGCATGCTCAGGCTCACCACGCCGGCGAGCAGGGCGAATGGGTGCAACAGACCGAAGAACGAGCCTTCGTAGCTGGAACGCATCAGCTCATCGAGGCGGAAGGGCAGGCCCAGGAACAGGTTGCCGAAGGCCACGCCAAACAACAGTGCGGGTGCCGCGCCGCCGACGAACAGCGCCCAGTCCCAGGTCGTGCGCCACTTCTGGTTCTCCAGCTTGCTGCGGTAGTCGAAGCCCACCGGGCGGCAGAACAGCGCGAACAGCACCGCCAGCATCGCCCAGTACAGGCCGGAGAAGGCCACGGCATAGACGATTGGCCAGGCGGCGAAAATCGCCCCGCCAGCGGTGATAAACCAGACCTGATTGCCATCCCAGTGCGGCGCGATGGTGTTGATCGCCACGCGGCGTTCATTGTCGGTCTTGCCGACGAAGGGCATAAGCGCCATGGCGCCCATGTCGAAGCCGTCGGTCAGGGCGAAGCCGATCAGCAGTACGCCGACCAGCACCCACCAGATCAGTTTCAAGCTTTCGTAATCAAACATGCTGTTCTCCCTAAGCGCTGACGGCTTGAGCGGCGACGCCACGCTCAAAGTGATAACGACCGCTATGCAGGCTGGATGGGCCGAGGCGCGCGAACTTGATCATCAGGTACATCTCAACCACCAGCAGCACGCTGTAGAAGGCGATCAGCGCCGCCAGCGAACCCCAGACATCGGCTGCGCTGAGCGATGAGGCCGACAGGTGCACGGGCAGGACTTCGGCGATCGACCAGGGCTGACGGCCATGCTCGGCGACGATCCATCCGGTCTGCGCGGCGATCCACGGCAGCGGCAGGCTGAGCAGGGCGAACTTGAGCAGCCAGGGTTTGTTCTCGGCATCGCGCTTCACCGAGGCCCAGGCGGCCAGGGCGAACAACAGCAGCATGAGGAAGCCGGCGGCGACCATGGTGCGGAAGGTCCAGAACATAGTGGCGACGTTGGGGATGGTATCCAGGGACGCGAGCCTGATCTGCTCCTCGCTGGCATCGACCACTGCCGGGGTGTATTTCTTCAGCAGCAGGCCGTAGCCGAGATCCTGTTTGACCGCATCGAAGGCGGCGATGGTGGCCGCGCTCTTGTCGCCGGTGCGCAGACGTTGCAGCAAGCCATAAGCGATCATGCCGTTGCGAATGCGCGCCTCATGCTGCTTGATCAGGTCCTTGATGCCGGTGACCTGCTGATCCAGCGAGCGGGTAGCGACGATGCCCATGGCATAGGGGATTTTCACTGCGTAGTCGGTGCGCTGGGCTTGCTGGTTGGGCAAACCGAACAGGGTGAAGGCGGCGGGCGCCTCTTCGGTTTCCCACTCGGCCTCAATGGCCGCCAGTTTGGTTTTCTGCACGTCGCCGATTTCATAGCCGGACTCATCGCCGAGGATGATCACCGACAGGGTCGAGGCCAGGCCGAACACCGCGGCGATGGCGAAGGAGCGACGGGCGAACGGCAGGTCGCGTTTCTTCAGCAGGTAATAGCTGGAGATGGCCAGCACGAAGATCGCCCCGGTCACGTAGCCGGCGGAAACGGTATGGACGAACTTGACCTGGGCCACCGGGTTGAACAGCAGGGCGCCGAAGTCGGTCAGCTCCATGCGCATGGTTTCGAAGTTGAATTCCGCGCCCACCGGGTTCTGCATCCAGCCGTTGGCGATCAGAATCCACAACGCCGACATGTTCGAGCCGATGGCGACCAGCCAGGTGACGGCCAGGTGCTGTACCCGGGTCAGGCGGTCCCAACCGAAGAAGAACAGGCCGATAAAGGTCGACTCGAGGAAGAACGCCATCAAGCCTTCGATAGCCAGCGGGGCGCCGAAGATGTCGCCGACATAGTGGCTGTAATAAGCCCAGTTGGTGCCGAACTGGAACTCCATGGTCAGCCCGGTGGTGACGCCCAAGGCGAAGTTGATGCCGAACAACTTGCCCCAGAATTTGACCATGTCCTGGTAGACCTGCTTGCCGGTCATGACATAGACCGACTCCATGATCGCCAGCAAAAATGCCAACCCCAAGGTCAAGGGCACGAAGAGGAAGTGGTACATCGCGGTTATTGCGAATTGCAGGCGCGAGAGGTCGACGACGGATTCCGAGATCATCTCGGTTTCTCCTCAGTGGCTAGTGATGAAGGGGGCGGGGCAAGGGTGCCTAACAGGTGGCCGGCAAACCGCTCGGTGCCGTGTTCGGGCACCGTGGGTGCGGGGAACCAGATGGCCTTGATACTGAACAGGATGACCAGCTTGATCAGCACGATGGCGCCGATCTCGCGCACCAGCGGCGTGCGCCATGGGGACTTGGGGGCGTTGTCGGTCATGCGGGTACTCCGGGTTCTGCACCGACGTAACGTCGGCTTGGTGTCCGGCGACGGCGCGTGGCAAAACAATATTAATTGATACCCATGGGGGTATGTTGGCCGCGCCATTGATACAGATCAGTAGATCGGCGAATGCCGGTGCGGCCCACGCCGTTCGCAGTCGCTGAACAGGGCGTCGACTTCCAGGCGCAGGCCTGGATGGCGGCTCATTTCCAATTGATAAGGCCCGATAGGCCTGATCGGCGCGCCGGGCGGCCAGGGCTATCTGGAGATGAGGTGACGAAAGCCGCCAAGCGCGGATAGGCAACAGCGCCCCGGCATGGCTATGATCGGAGCCCATGACCGCCTCCTTGCCGATTCGCCAAACCTGTCCGCCGGGCCTTTGCAGCTGCGGGCTCGAACGCCTGCTGGAAACCCCCGGCGCCGATACGCGCATCCTGCTGCTGACCCGCCCGGAAGAAAAACGCCTGCTCGAACGCCTGGAAAATCTGCAAAGTCTGGCCGACCTGGAAAAAATCCAGCAGCGTCTGTTCGAACAGTTGGGTATCCGCCTCAGCGTCGCGCCGGGCTTCAACGAAGTGCGCAGCATGCGCGGCATCGTCATCCAGATCGACGAGCTGCCCGGCCTCTGCCGCAAGACTCGCCAGGCGATTCCCGCCGCGATCCGCCGCGGCCTGGAGAAGCGTCCGGAAATCGCCTACCGCCTGCTCGACGCCCACGACCTGTTTCGCGACATCTGAGGCCTGTGCAGGTCAGTCCAGGCGCTTCTGCACGCGTGCCACCGACAGCCCCAGCAGCACCACGCAAAACACCAGCAGCACCAGCACTTCGCTCCACAGCTCGGCGAAGCCGGCATTGCGCAGCATCACCCCACGGGTGATACGCAGGTAGTGGGTGAGCGGCAGAAACTCGGCTATCCATTGCGCCGCCTTGGGCATCCCGGCGAACGGGAACATGAAACCGGACAACAGGATCTGCGGCAGAAAGGTGAAGAAGGCCATCTGCATGGCCTGGAACTGCGTGCTCGCCAGGGTCGAGATAAACACCCCCAGGGCCAGGCTGGCGACGATAAAGATCAGTGAGGCGCCATACAGGTCGACCAGCGAACCGCGCACCGGCACGCTGAACAGCCAGTGGCCGACCACCAGGATCACCGTGACCTGGATCAGACCGATGCCAACGAATGGCAGAACCTTGCCGATGATCAATTCCCAACTGGATACCGGCGTGGCGATCAGCAGCTCCAGGTTGCCATGCTCGCGTTCGCGCACCAGCGCCACTGCGGTGAACATCACCATGGTCATGGTCAGGATTACCCCGAGCAGGCCGGGCACCGTATTCAGCGGCGCGAGGCGTTCGGGGTTGTAGAAGTTGACCACCTCAACGCCCCGGTGCGCCTCCGCGCCGGGCAGCGGGTAAGTGGCCAGCTGGCGCGCCGAGGCCTGCACGCTCTGGTCGGAGCCGTCCACGATCAGTTGCAGCGGTGGCTGCTGCCGACTTTGCAGGCGCGCTTCGAAATCCGTCGGCACCACTATCGCGGCGCTGATCCGCCCTTCGCGCAGCAGGCTGTCGACCTGTTGCGGGCTGTGCAGCCGATAGCGCACTTCGAGCACGCCGCTCGAGGCGATTTCCGCCACCACCTCGCGTGAGTGCGCGGTGTTGGCCTGGTCCAGCACCGCGGCTTCGATACCGCGCACATCGAGGTTGATCGCATAGCCGAACAGCACCAGCTGCAGCAGCGGAATGCCGGCGATCATGGCGAACGTCAGCTTGTCGCGGCGCAGTTGGCGCAACTCCTTGAGTACGATGGCGCCCAGGCGACGTAGCCTCATGTGGCCTCCACCGGCTTGCGGGTGACCGAGACGAAGACGTCCTCCAGATTGGCTCTGCCGTTCTGCACCTCGGCCTCGATACCGGCGCCGCGCAGGGTCGCGGCGATGTCGTCGCGGGCGTCATCGCCGCTGCACAGCAGGCGCAGGGTGGCGCCGATCTGGGCCATCGCCTGGACCTTCGGGTGGTCGCGCAGTGCGCGTTGCGCCAGGCCCGGCTGCGCGCAATCGACCAGCAGTGGTTGGCCGGGCAGGGCGTCCATCAGTTCGCGCGGGCTGCCGTCGGCGACCAGCCGGCCGGCATCGAGTATGCCCAGGCGGGTGCAGCGCTCGGCTTCGTCCATGTAGTGGGTGGAGACCAGCAGGGTGACGCCGGTTTCGGACAACTCGAACAGCGAATCCCAGAATTCCCGACGCGACTGCGGGTCCACGGCGCTGGTCGGTTCATCCAACAGCAGCAGGTCGGGCTCGTGCAGCACCGCGCCGGCCAGCGCCAGCCGCTGCCTCTGCCCGCCGCTCATGGTGCCGGCGCGCTGCTCGCGTTGTTCGCTCAGCCAGTAGCGCTGCAGCAACTCGTCGATGCGTTGCCGGGTCCGACGCCGGTCGAGCCCCTGGATAGCGGCGAGAAACTCGAGATTCTCCATGACCGTGAGGTCCTCATACAGGGAGAACTTCTGGGTCATGTAACCGATGCGCCGCTTCAGCGCTTCGGCATCACGCGGGATCTGGTGGCCGAGTACCTCGACTTCGCCTTCGCTGGGCCGCAGCAGGCCGCAGAGCATGCGGATGGTGGTGGATTTGCCGCAGCCGTTGGGCCCGAGAAAACCGAAGATCTCGGCGCGGCGTACGCTGAGGTCGAGGTGGTCGACCGCGGTGAGCGCGCCGAAACGTTTGCTCAGGCCGCGGGCGCGAATCACCAACTCATCGCTGTTCATCGGTCGCGCGCTCCGCATGCAGGGGCAGGCCGGCGGGCAAACGCCGCGCCTCGGCGCCATCCAGCAGCAGTTCGCTGCGGTACATCAGGCGGCTGGCATCGTCGCCGGTGAGGGCGTAGTAGGGCGTGAAGCTGGCTTCGCTGCGGATACTGCGCACATGGGCGGGGAAGGGCTGCTCGATGCCTTCGACCCAAACCCGCATCGGGTCGCCGACGGCGATCTGCGCGCGCAGGCTGGCCGGCACGAAGACCAGCGCATAGGGCGCCTCGCCGACCAGCAGGCTGACCAGTTCGGCACCGGCCGGTGGCTGGTCGCCAACCTTGAACGGCAGCGCATCGACCACCGCCGCGCGGGGCGCGCGCAGGCTCAAGTGGTCGCGGCTCAGTTGCAGTTGCATCAGGTTGCTGCGGGCCGCCTCGAGTGCGGCCGCGGCTTGTTGCACCTGTTCCGGGCGCGTGCCGTTGAGCAGCTCGTTCAGTTGCGCGTCGGCGGCGCGGGTCGCGGCGCGGGCCTGATCGCGGGCTGCGCGTGTGCGATCGAGCTCGGCAATGGCCACCTGCTTGCGTTGGTACAGCGCGGCGATACGCTGAAAGCTGCGTTCGGCGTCGAGCTCCTGCGCCCGGTTGCGCGCCAGGTCGGCGCGCGCCGCTTCGATGCTTTCGCTGCGTGCGCCGTTGCTCAGTTCGGCCAGACGGGCCTGGGCCTGGGCCACTTCGGCGCCGGCCTGGGCGATGCGCGTGTCCTGCCGGCGCGGATCGAGCTCGAGCAGCAACTGGCCGGCCTCGACCCGTTGGCCTTCGACGACATTGCGGCTCAGGATGGCTTCCGAGGCCTCGGCGGGCAGACCGATGCGGTCCCATTCCAGGGTGCCGAGGAGTTTTTCGTCGGCCGCGCCGCAACCGCCAACACTGGCGAGCAGTACGCCGACAAGCAGCAGTTTGTGCATCTCAGACCTCCATTCCGTGTTGCAGCAGCGCCAGGGTATGGGCCACCAAGGTCTCGTTGCCGATCTCCGGGTTGGCGAACACGTCGCGCCAGATCGGCGCGGCGGCATATGGCAGCATGGTTACCCCAATCAATGAGACCACCAGCAGGCGTGGATCGAGCGCCGGATTCAGCTTGCCCTCGGCTTGCGCCGTGGCGAACCGCCTGGCCAGCAGCAGCGGCACCATGGGCGCGATGCGGCTGGTCAACTGGGCGCGCAATACGCCGCCTTCGCAGAGGATTTCACGCACCCACAGCGGCGGAATCCACGGGTGCTCGGCGACGATCCGACTGAGCCCGCGGACGAACCGGGCGACCAGTTCGCGCGGGTCGTCGCCGCTCTGCTGCAGGTCTGCGCCAAGCGTGCCCAGCAGCGGCAGAAAGCGCTCCTCGACCATGGCGCTGACCAGCTTCTGCTTGCCGCCGAAGTAGTAGTTGAGCAGCGCCGGAGTCACCCCCGCCCGCTCGGCGATCGCCCGCAGGCTGGCCGCGCGGATACCGATATGGGCGAAGGTTTCGGTGGCGACATCGAGCAATTGCTCGCGCTGCACCTGATGGTCCGCTGCCGGACGACCGGCCGGGCGGCCGGCTTTGGGTGTGCTCATGGTCGGTATTTAATTAATTGCTGAGTTAATTAAATAAGACGCCGATTTTCCCCGGAAGGCAAGAGGGCGATGGCGTATCGACCGACGGCAGGTGGAAGTGGTCGTCGACCTCGGCGCTGTTCAGGCGTCAGCGCTTGAACAGCGCCGAGTCCAGGCGGTTGAAGCACGCGACGATGCGCGCGTGGGACACCTCGGCGAAGGCCTTTTGCGTCAGGGGTACGAGCACCGCGGGCTTGACCCGGCCGGAACGCAGCTGGCGCTGCATGTACGCGAGGATTTCCTCGTCGCTATTCGGTTCCGCCTGATCGGTTTCGTCCATCTGATCGTCGCTCGTGGTGCGTTTGAATTGGAGTCTGGGTTCTGGCGGACAGAGCCGCCGGCATACCGCTAGCTGTTGCCAGAGGGGCCGCAGGGCTGCGGCCCGGGTTAGCCGCATCGGGCCGATCATACGCGGAACCGGCCGCCCCATTGCGCCAGGTTACGGGATAGCTCGGACAAGCGCGCGATCTTCTCGGTCACGCTGCTCCGCTCCTCGAATGCGGTGGCGATCTGTGATCTTCCAGCGGCCTGCTAGTGCCCGCAAACCTCCCGCAAGCACCCACGTAACCAGCGATGTGCCGGGTCGGCGTCCATGCGTGGGTGCCAGAGCATGGCGACGGTAAAGGACGGCAGGGGCAAGGGCAGGGCGAAGCTGTGCATGCCCTCGCGCAGGCTGGCGGTGTGGCGTTCGGGAACGCTGGCGATCAGGTCGCTGGCGCGGGCCAGGGCGAGGGCGGTGGAGAAGCCGGCGACGCTCGTCACCACCTCCCGGGTCAGGCCGAGCGAGTTCAGGGCGTCGTCAATGGGACCTCTATCGAACCCGCGCCGGGATACGTAGATATGCCCGCCGGCCGCGAAGCGCGCCGGGGTGATTTCGCCCTGGCACAGCGGGTGGCCGGCGCGCACCACGCCGACGAAACGGTCGCGGAACAGCGCCTGGGTGCGTAGCTCGGGGCTGGTGTCCGGATCGACCACGCCGGTTTCCAGGTCGACGGTGCCGTTGCGCAGCGGCGCGCTGTCCTTGTCCGGTTTCTGCATGAAGTGCAGGCGCACCCCCGGCGCTTGCCCGGCGATACGCGCAATCAGCGCCGGCCCGAAGTTTTCCACGAAGCCTTCGCTGCTACGCAGGGTAAAGGTGCGCACCAACTGTGCAAGGTCGACCTGCGCGGCGGGGCGCAGCACCGCTTCGGCGTCCTGCACCAGCTGCGCGACCCGCTCACGCAATTCCAGCGCGCGGGGCGTGGGCACCAGGCCGCGGCCAGCGCGGACCAGCAGCGGGTCGCCCAGGGTTTCACGCAAGCGCGCCAGTGCCCGGCTCATCGCCGACGGGCTCAGGCGTAGGCGTTTGGCGGCGCGCGCCACGCTGCCTTCGGCGAGCAGCACATCGAGGGTCACGAGCAAGTTGAGATCGGGTATGGACATGGATCGCCCTGGTTTGGGTGATTTTTGATCAGGCGTTATATGCACGAATAACCTGCAAATGCTGCGCCTTCCGCCAGGTTACGCGCCGGCGTAGATTTCCGACAGCGCCATATTGGGCGTGTCAGAAATCAGGAGGGTGTGATGAAGCCAGTTATTGCGGGACCAGGCGAAGCCCTGGCGGACAGTGAGCGGACACCTTCGGCACGCTGGGCGCTGGCCAGCCTGTCGCTGTCGATGTTGCTGTCCTCGCTTGGCATCAGCATCGCCAACGTCGGCTTGCCGACGCTGGCCCAGGCGTTCGGCGCCTCCGTGCAGAATGTGCAGTGGGTGGTGATCGCCTATCTGCTGGCGATCACCACGCTGATCGTCAGCGTCGGCCGGCTCGGCGACCTGATCGGCCGTCGGCGCCTGCTGCTGGCCGGTCTCGCCGTGTTCAGCCTGGCCTCGGCGCTGTGCGGCCTCGCCCCCAGCCTCGACCTGTTGATCGCCGCCCGCGCGCTGCAGGGGCTCGGCGCGGCGGCGATGATGGCCCTGACTCTGGCCTTCGTCGGTGAAACCGTGGCCAAGGAAAAAACCGGCAGCGCCATGGGCCTGCTCGGCACCATGTCGGCGATCGGCACCGCGCTGGGGCCGTCGCTCGGCGGCGTGCTGATCGCCGGGTTTGGCTGGCGGGCGATCTTCCTCGTCGGCGTGCCGCTGGGGCTGCTGACGTTGCTGCTGGCCTGGCGTCATTTGCCCGCCGATCGGCCAGCGGCCAAGGCCAAGCGCGCCGCTTTCGATCCGCTGGGCACCCTGTTGCTGGCGCTGACGCTCGCCGCCTACGCGCTGGCCATGACCCAGGGGCGCGGGGTCGATCTGCCCTTGTTGTCGGCGGCGCTCGTCGGCATCGGCCTGTTCCTGCTGGTCGAGGCGAAAGTCCCGGCGCCGCTGATTCGCCTGGCGCTGTTTCGCGATCCGCGCTTGAGCGGCGGGTTGGCCATGAGTGCCCTGGTGTCGACGGTGATGATGGCGACGCTGGTGGTCGGGCCTTTCTATCTTTCGGCCGCGCTCGGGCTCGATGCCGCCCGGGTCGGGCTGGCCCTGGCGGTCGGGCCCAGCGTCTCGGCCTTCACCGCTGCGCCCGCGGGCCGCAGCGCCGACCGCTTCGGCGCGCAACGCATGACGCAGTTGGGGCTTGCCGGCATGGCGGTCGGTTGCCTGTTGCTGGCGCTGCTGCCGGAAACCCTCGGCATCGGCGGCTACATTGCGCCCCTGGTCGTCGTCACCATTGGCTATGCGTTGTTCCAGACTGCCAACAACACTGCGGTGATGGCCGCTATCGACGCGCAGCAGCGCGGCGTGATCGCCGGTATGCTCAACCTCTCGCGCAATCTCGGGCTGATTACCGGGGCCTCGGCGATGGGGGCGGTATTCGCGCTCGCCTCGACGAACAGCGAAGTCGCCACGGCGGCGGCCGTCGCCAGCGGCATGCGCGTCACCTTCGCCGTCGCCCTGGGGCTGGTCGTTACGGCGTTGGTCATCGCGCTGGCAAGTCGTGCGCTGGCGCGCAGGGTGGATGAGCGGCGGCAATCCTGAACACTGGCGGCAGCCTCCCGCCGTCGATCGATCACGTCGACTCCTACGCCGCGCTGCCCTTCAGTCGATCTTGGCCTTACGCAGGCGCAGGGCGTTGAATACCACCGAGGCCGAGCTGACGCTCATGGCCAACGCGGCGATCAGTGGCGACAACAGGTGGCCGGTCAACGGGTACAGCAAACCGGCCGCCAGCGGTATGCCCATGGCGTTGTAGGCAAAGGCGAAGCCCAGGTTCTGGTGCATGTTGCGCACGGTGGCGACCGACAGGCTGCGGGCGCGCAGAATGCCCAGCAGGTCGCCCTTGACCAGGGTCACCTGGGCGCTGTTCATCGCCACGTCAGTGCCGGTGCCCATGGCGATGCCGACGTCGGCGCGGGCCAGGGCGGGCGCATCGTTGATGCCGTCGCCGGCCATCGCCACCCGGTGTCCGCTTTGTTGCAGGCTGGCCGCCAGGCGCTCCTTGTCCTGCGGTTTTACCTCGCCGTGAACCTCCTCGATACCAAGTTGACGGGCGACCGCGCAGGCGGTGGTGAGGCCGTCGCCGGTGGCCATGATCACCCGCACGCCGTCGGCCTGCAGGCGTTCGACCGCCAGTTGCGAGGTCGGCTTGATCGGGTCGGCCACCGCCAGCAGACCGCCAAGCCGGCCATCCACCGCCAGGTACATGATGCTGATGCCGTCGCCGCGCAGTCGCTCGGCTTGCGCCTGTAGCGCGCCAGTGGCGACCTCGGCATCGTCCATCAGCGCGGTGTTGCCGAGTTGCAGCTGGTGGCCATCGACCTTGCCGCGCACGCCGATGCCGGAGGCGGATTCGAACTCCTCCGCGGTACTCAAGGCCAGGCCGGTTGCGCGAGCCCGCTCGACGATGGCGTGGGCCAGCGGATGTTCGCTGCCCTGATCGAGGCTGGCTGCCAGGCGCAACACTTCGTCGTCGCTGAAGTCGGATGCGGCCACGACGCTATGGAACGCCGGGCGCCCCTCGGTGAGGGTGCCGGTCTTGTCGACGATCAGGGTGTCGATCTTGCGCAGGTTCTCGATGGCCGCCGCATCGCGGAACAGCACGCCGCTGCCGGCGGCCTTGCCGGTGGCGACCATCACCGACATCGGCGTGGCCAGACCGAGGGCGCAGGGGCAGGCGATGATCAGCACCGCCACCGCGTTGATCAGGCCGAACACCCAGCTCGGTTGCGGGCCCCATAGGCCCCAGCCGAACAACGTCAGGATAGCGATGCCGATCACCACCATGACGAAATAGCCGGCGATCAGATCCGCCATGCGCTGCATCGGCGCCTTGGAGCGCTGGGCCTGCACCACCATTTGCACGATCTGCGCGAGCATGGTCGCCGAGCCGACCTTCTGCGCCTGCATCACCAGGCTGCCGTGGGTATTGAGGGTGGCGCCGATCAGGCTGTCGCCGACCCGCTTCATCAGCGGTAGTGGCTCGCCGGTGAGCATGGATTCGTCCACCGCGCTTTCGCCCTGCAGCACCACGCCATCGACCGGCAACTTCTCGCCGGGGCGCACGCGCAGGGTATCGCCGATATGCACATGGCTCAGGGGAATGTCTTCCTCGCTGCCGTCGGCATTGATCCGTCGCGCGGTCTTGGGCGCCAGGCCAAGCAGCGAGCGGATGGCGGCGGAGGTTTGCGAACGGGCCTTGAGTTCGAGCATCTGCCCGAGCAGGGTCAGCGAAATGATCACCGCCGCCGCCTCGTAATACACGCCGATGCGTCCGTCCATCATGAAGGTGGCCGGGAACACGCCGGGCGCCAGGGTCGCGACCAGGCTGTAGAGAAAGGCCGCCGCCGTGCCGAGGCCGATCAGGGTCCACATATTCGGGCTGCGTTGGATCACCGAGCGCGCGCCGCGTAGGTAGAGCGGCCAGCCAGCCCAGAGCACCACGGGCGCGGCGATGGCCAGCTCGATCCAGTTCTGCGTGGCGCCATGGAACAGGTTGAATGCGTGCCCGCCCATGGCCAGCACGGTAACGATGATGCTCAGCGGCAGGGTCCACCAGAAACGCCGGCTGAAGTCCTTGAGCTCGGGGTTTTCCTCCTGCTCCAGTTCAGGCAAAACTGGCTCCAGGGTCATGCCGCACTTGGGACAGGTGCCTGGCCCGCGCTGGCGGATCTCCGGATGCATCGGGCAGGTGTACTCGCCCTCATCGGCTGCCTCGGGCGCGGCTGCGCTGGGCGTCAGATAGCGTTCGGGCGCGGCCTGGAACTTGATCAGGCACTTTTCACTGCAGAAGTGCCATGTCTGCCCTGCATGCTCTGCGTGATAAGGGCCATCGACGCCGACGGACATGCCGCATACCGGGTCTCTTGCCTCGGTTGCTGCTGCCGGCAGGTGGTGATGCTCATGGGGGGGCATGCGTCAGTTCCTTTCCTGGTCCTTGGAATGCCGGTCGCCATGCTGGTGGCTGCCATGGGAGTGACCGAACAGGTGCATAAGGGGGCACAGCAGAAGAATCAGATAGGGTAGGAGCCGGGAGAGATGCCCATAGTGCTCGCGAGCGAGGTAGAAAAGCGCAATCACCAGCAACATGCCCAGTGCGATACCGGGCTTGCTGCGCCAGAACGGCTGCGCAGGATCAGTACGGCGTGATTGGTTCATATTCCACGTCCCGGTCTATGGGGCAAGCGCCCCCGGCGGCATTCGATCGGGAGATAGGGTAGCTACCCTTACTGATGCATGGGCATCTTCATCATCTCGGACTGCTGATCCATCATTTTCATCATCATATTCATCATTCCCATGCCGCCACCTTCCTGGTTGCCGCCCATGCCCATTCCCATTCCAGCACCGGGGCAATTGTTCTGCAGCATGCCCATGCCTTCGCGCATCGCCTGCATGCCTTCGCGCATGGCGGCCTGTCGTTCGGCCGGGGTCTTGGCGGCGGCGATCTTGTCGTGAATGGTTTGCATCTTCTGCATCTGCGCGCTCATGGCCTGGTTGTCCATGGGCATGCTCTGGGACTCGGGCGCCTGTTGGGGCTGATTTTCTTGAGCGGCCAGGGCGATCAATGGGCTGCTGACCAGCAAGGCTGCGACTAGCGATTTGAAGGCTGTGTTCATGGCGATTTCCTCGACGTTTAATGGGGCAGCGCTTCAGCGGGCGTTCGGCGGCATATATGCACCAAACCCGCTGAAACCGTTGCAGGCCGTTGAAAAAACGTAGGCGAGGCAGGCAATACAAGGCAAAAACAGGCGAGGACGGTCGGAGTCGCGGGCGACTTTACGAGCTGTAAATGAGCATTCCGACTGGGCTCGCACCCGAGCCTGTTTTTAACGCCGTATTGCCAACGCAGGTAGTTTTTCAACAGCCTGTTAGGCACGCCAGTGCGGTTTTCAAGCGATGCAACCGACAAAACGCAGGCCAGCAGCGCTCAATGAATACCCAACCGCACATGGCGCGATTCTCATTCAAGCTACGCCGTCGCCACGGTTGGTCATTGATTCATATCAAGAGGTAAGGCGACCGAAGCGGATCCGCCTGTTCGCCTATAGGAAATCATCCATGCAATAGGTGTCGGTTAGCTGGCCTGTTTCAGCGGCCTGCCAACCCCTATTGATTTCAGGAACTGGCGACAGATTCCCGAGTTGGATGCGCCATGGCGCCCTCCGGCTGAACCACCACACTCTTGCGCCGGGACACCAGCAATACCCCCGTCAGCACCAGGCCCGCACCGGCCAATTGTGCGAAGGAAATCGGCTCCGAGAGCAGCAGCCAGCCGAAGAAGATCGTCAGTATCGGGCCCAACGTGCCGATCAGCACGGTGCGCGCCGCGCCGATCTGGCGAACCGCCGCCGACTGCCAGAACACCGGCAATATCGTCGAGAACAGCGCCATCGCCGCGCTATACACATACACCGGCGTGGGCTGGATCAGGGCGGAGAAGGGCTGGCTGGCGAGAAAGTGCAGCAGCGTGGCGACGGTGGACACCATGATCGCCAGCGCGGCGAAACGCAGGGTGCCGACGCGATGCACGGCGATTTCCGCCCCGGCGCTGTACAGCGCATAGGACAGCGCGGAGCCGAAGACGAAGGCCGCGCCGATCAGCACGCTGTGGATATCCTCAGCCACCTGCAGGTCGTGGGCGAACGCCAGGCCAATGCCGGCATAGGACAACAACAGCGCGCCCACTTGGCGTTTCTCCAGGCGTTTGCCCATGGCGAGCACGCCGATCAGCACGGTGATGGTCGGGTAGATGAACAGAATCAAGCGTTCCAGCGCCGCCGAAATGTACTGCAGGCCGATAAAGTCGAGGATGCTAGCGCCGTAGTAGCCGAGCAGGCCCAGGGCGATCAACAGGCCCCAATCCTTGCGCGTCAGCGGTGGCGCGGAGCGGTGCAACGACAGGCTGACCCAGAGCACGATCGGCAGGGCGAAGGCCATGCGCAGGGTCAACAGCGTCACCGCATCCACCGGCGTGGCGGCATAGGCCAACTTGACGAAAATCGCCTTGAAGGAGAATCCGAAGGCGGCAAGCATCGCCAGCGCGATGCCCATCCGTTCGGCCGACCAGCTTTTCCATGGCATCGGGTTTAATCCAGAGAGTTGTCTTGAAACGAATGATGAAGGGCGTATAACCGCTGTTGAAGTGGCTTATTTGCAAGCTATCGTTCGGATTTGACCAACGCTATGCACTATGACCTGACCGATCTGCGTCTGTTTATCGCAATTGCCGAAGCGAAGAACCTGACCCGTGGCGCCGAGCGCGTGCATCTGGCCCCGTCCTCGGCCAGCCACCGCATGCGCCTGCTGGAAGAGTCGATCGGCACCGCGCTGCTGGTTCGCGAGCCGCGCGGCGTCGCTTTGACCCGTGCCGGCGAGGCATTGTTGCGCCACGCGCGCCAGGTGTTCGCCCAGCTCGAACAGATGCACGCCGACCTTACGCCCTACGCCAAAGGCGTGCGCGGCCACGTCAGCCTGTGGGCCAACACCCACGCCACCCATACCTTTTTGCCGGACAGCCTCTCGACCTTCTTGAAGCGTCACCCGCAAGTCACCATCACCCTGGAGGAGCACACCAGCCCCGAAGTGGTCATGGCCGTGGCCCGCGGCGAGGTCGATGTCGGCGTGGTGGCGGATCTGGTCGAAGGCGCCGAAGTCGAACTCATCCCCTACCGCGCCGACCGCCTGGTGCTGATCGCCCCCACCGACCACCCGCTCGCGCGGCGCGCCAGCGCGGGCTTCGCGCAAGTGCTGGATCACCCCTTCGTGATGCTGCATTCCGGCTCGGCCATCCACACCTTCACGATGAACGCCGCGGCCGCGCTCGGCCGGCATCTCGAAGTGCGCATCCAGGTGCGCAGCTTCGAAGCGGTGTGCCGCATGGTCAGCGCCGGCGTCGGCCTGGGCATGGTGCCGCTCAGCGCCGTGGCGGAAGGCGCCGCCCCGCTGGCGGTGGTCGAACTCGAAGAGCCCTGGGCCCAGCGGGACTTGAAAGTCTGCGTACGTAAACGCGAGTCGCTGTCGCGCTTCGCCGCCGATCTGGTGACCTCGCTGACCGAAGGCCGCGCGGCATCTTCATGACCCATTGCGTCTTGCATGGGTAGATGAGCCCCAACGTAGGGTGCGCCATGCGCACCGCCAATTGGCATCAGCACCGGTGTTGGCATTGGAGTCGGTGCGCATGGCGCACCCTACGACCTGGCATGCCTCGGTTAGGCGCTGCTATTGCCCTATGGGTTGCTCGTAGCGACGCTGAATGCGCGCCAGTTCGCCCGAGTGGCGCAGCTGCTCCAGGGCGCTGGCCCAGCGAGCTATCAATTGGTCGTCACAGTCGAGGCTGAAGGCGATGTAAAGCGATGCGCGATAGAGCTCGATGGGAATCCGCCGCAGCGTGCCGGGGGCGATGCTCAATCGGCGGCTGTAATAAGCCACCCCCGCATCGGTGTCGCCGACGATGATGTCGGTGCGGTCGGCCAGCAGCATGCGGTAGAGCTGCATGCTCGTCGTTGCACTTTTGTCGAGGTTCTTGAAACCCAGCGACTCCAGCGTCTTCGGCACCAGGCCGGCATGCCGCGTGGTGATCCGCGGCGCGTGCAGCAGTTGTTCCAGGGAGGTCACCGGCAGCGGCGCATTGGCTTGCTGATAGGGATAAATGGACTCCTCCACGAGCGGCCCGGCCCATTTGTACAGCATCTCGCGCTCCGCCGTGCGGAACATCGAATACATGATGGTCTTGGGCTGGGTCTGCAACATATAGGTGGTTCGCATACTGGGCAGTAGCGCTATCTCGAAATCATCCCCGGTCAGCGCCATGACGGCCCGAACGATTTCCGTGCTCATACCGGTCAGCTGACCGTTTTCCTGGTAGTTGTACGGCGCCCACTCCTCGGTAACGATCTGATACTGCTCGGCTCGGGCAAGTGTGCCGAGCAGTAGAAAAAACAGCACAGCAGCCTGTATCGAATGTTTCACGTGTCCTGCCAGATGGGGCGATCAGAAGAGTGGGGACTGATCTACTTATAGGCGATGAAAACAACGGTGACGGATTTATTTATAGAGCAGACCTCTGCGCTTTTTGTTCAGGCATGACCGTGCACAATCCCTCCGGCTCCCTGTGTGTATGTACCTATCAAAATTGGATAAGGAATCCCACATGCTCCGCCTGGTTTGGCTACGAGACCATATGCAATACAGCGACACCCTGGCGCAGTGGCTGCATCAGCAGTTCGCCTATGAATTCGCCGAGCAGCCCTTGGCCGATTGGCAGCGTGAATTCGCCGAAGGCCAGAGCAATGGCGACTGGCAATGCCTGATCGCCCTCGAAAACCATCAGCTGCTCGGCGGCGCCGCACTCGCCAGCAACGACCTGCCCGAACGCCCGGAACTCGGCCCCTGGCTCGCTTGCGTATTCATCGCCCCGCAGGCAAGGAAGCGAGGCCTGGCGCAGCAACTGATCGAAGGCATCTGCACTGCCGCAAAAGCCAGCGGCACCGAGCGGCTGTACCTGCACACCCACGACCGCAGCGACTACTACGCGAAGCGCGGCTGGCAGGTGCAGGAGCGTTTTGCAGCCTGGGGCAAAGAACAGTGGTTGATGGCACGGGAGCTTTGAGCTGCCTGAGTCGGATAGCGAGGGCGATCAAAGCGGTGATCTGTCTCCGACTGTTCCATTGCGTGTTGCATGGGCATGTGGAAAGCCACCGTAGGGTGCGCCATGCGCACCGGCCATAGCACCAGGCACCGGTGTTGGCATTGGGATGGGGGCGCACGGAGCTCGCCCGGAAGACATAGCCATTGATTCGGCCGGGAAGGGGGACGTACTTCCCTTGGTTTGATGTTCGTTCTGACCGCCTCAACCCCAAGGGCGGCTCAATGCACAAACGGCTGAAGAAATTGACGACATCGGGAGCCTCAGGCTAACAATGTCGGTCCTGCGTTGCTGCGCTTCGCTATTCGGCCGGGTGGCATGCGACCGCTTAAGCGCCATGTGCTGATCAATCCGCTATTCGGGGGGCTTTACTGGCCTCCCATACGAGTCGAGGTTCAAACAGCCCGTATTCGGCTGAGCCAGCTCACAACAGCTGCCCTTTATTTCTCCAGGAAAGGAATTCCACGATGAAACCCAACCCGCCCAAATGGATGCTTCTGACGTTACTGGCCGTGGCGCTGCTGACGGTAGGGGGCCTTGGTTACTATTTTTCGGCGCAGCACTCGGCCGGCCCACGCTTCAGCGCCGAGGAAATGAACGAGGGCAGGATCGAGGACCTGGGCACACTGTCGATGCCCGAAGCCGAAAAGCGCCTGAACTATCTCATCAATGACAGCGCCGGCACGCTCAGCATCCTGGAAATGCTCAGCCAGATCGAACTCAGCCTGACGGTTACCGCGATCACCGAGGAGGAGGCGACGCAGGGATATCAATACGAACCGCTCTTCGTTCCCTACACCAGCGCGGATGTTACTGCGGCCCTGGCCGCGACCGGGAAGCTGCATTTCACTCAATATATGCAGGGCACGCGTTCGCGGGTGCGCTTGGGTACTTCCCCCCTCGACGAAATCTGGCTGCGCGCGGCCACGCCGGAGCAATCCGCGGCGGAGCGATATCAGCCCATACATCTGTATTTCCGTGACGGTTCCGAGCAGGCGCTTGCCGAGGCGAAGGTTGAGACCGATGCTGCCGCGTTCATGCCGTCCTCCGGCGATCCGCTCGAACTCCCGGTCGGCAAGCCCCTCGCCAAACTCTATCTGCGGGTCAGCTACCGCAGCTACCCGGCATTCAAAACCCTAGTGCTGGATGAGCAAACCCCCAAGGTTGAACTTGCAAACGGTGAGGTCTATCAGCTGACCGCTCTAGCGGATAACGCCGCCTCGCTGACGCTCAGCGTCCCCCGGGGATCCTCCTACGTCGTGCAAGGCCTGACCGACACGGGCAAGGCGTTGCACAACCTCGGGCAGAATGCGCAGTCAATGCCCTCGGCGACGGAAATCGCAGCGCTGCGCGCATTCCACGAGGCACTGCTGCAAACCAAGGACGACCTTGACCAGTATCCGAATAGCCAGGCGCTGCAGAAACACCTGGAAACGCTCAGTAAAGATCTGCAGGTCGAGCCGAGCCCGTTACAACAGGTCAGCGCGCGCTACGATTTCGAAGCCACGCCCCAACGTATCGTCATCCATGTGCTCGAACCGCTCGAAGAGCACCACGCCCAACTCCAGCTAACCAATACATTGCCCGCACAGAAGCGCTATATCGCCACCGACCCGGAATCGGAGCTGGCGGGCTTCGTCGACGCAGCCGGCCGCTGGGTGGTAAAACCGCGCTTTTTCGATGCGGATCACAGCGATACGCCGGGGCTTTACCTCTTGGGCGACCATCAGAACCCCGCGGACCCGAGCAGCGAGGTGCAGATCGGTTACTACTATTTTCCCGCGGGCAGCACCGAACCCAAGCGCCTGCCGTTCGATACCATCGAACAGGAGATCAATGCCGATCTGCTGCTGGTGCAGCGTGAAACCAATGGCCCTTATGGCATCTACGACATCAAGCGGCACAGGTTCACGCTGCCGATGCGCTTCGTGAACCCCACCGTTACCGGCAACCTCATCACCGCCCGCGTCGGCGAGCTGACCTACGAAATCCAGGGGGGCTACGGGGTTTACACCCTAGCCGGCAAGGAGATTCTGCCACCGCGTTACGACGAAGCAGCGGTGTATGGCGACTTCATTTATGTCAGCTCGCAGGAGCGCAGCCGGCGCGATGTCTTCGACCTGCAAGGACGCAGAATCAACCCCCAGGGCTACAGCGCCATCGCCAATTTCGATGGCGAGCAGCCGCTGCTGGTACAGCACGACAGCAGCAAGCGCTACGCCTTTATCAATCGGCAAGGCGCCTTTCTGCCGTTCAAGCTTCCCTACGACGAGGTGAGCTACTTCTCCAGCGGCATGGCGGTGGTTACCCGTGGCGAACGGGAAGGGGCCATCGACCTGAGCGGTAAATTGCGCATTCCCCTGGACTACTATTCGATCCAGCCCTTCGAGAACGACCTGGCCATCGCCCGTCCAGCCGGAGGTTCCGCAGGCATGGTGCAGATCGACAAGGACAACAACTGGGTAAAGAGACTGGACACCGACTCAGACACAGATTTCGACCAGTCGTCGAGCAGCGCTGACGCTGAAATCGCCGGGCAAGACGCTGATGACGCCCAAGACTACGCTTCGGAGGATGACGCTATTGGCGAAGTGACTGAGGCAATCGATGCGACTGAGGCAACCGACGCGACTCAGGCGGCCGAGTTATAACTACTCGCTTTATATAATCGCGTTAGCTCAATGACTGTCGGTCGGTAATGGTTATGGAAATATTGTTGTTGCTTTATATCAATGTATTTTTTGTGATATTGATTCACGAACTCGGCCATTTGCTGGCGGTTATTTTTGCCAGTCACAAATTGGTCGAGTTCGCAGTTGGCCCGGTAAGTATTAAATTCTCAGAAACGGGGTGTTCAATTAGACCAAGAGCAGGCCTTTTTTCGGGGGTGGTTATTTATAATCGAAATCATGGAAAGGCTACATGGGCTAACGAGATACTGATAATTACCGCTGGGGTCATTGTGAATATCGTTGTTGGCGCGACTCTTGTCCTTATTTATCACTTTGTATATAACAATGGGCTTTTCGTCATTGCCGGCTGGCTTTCAATTTGGCTGGGGTTGTGGGGTTTATTTCCCATGCGCGTAAAGATACTTGGGCTTGATAGTGATGGGAAGCGGTTCTTTGCTATTCTTGCCTTAAAGAAGCACGTCTCTCAGTTAAAAAAATATAATCTAGACTCGCCAGCTACATATGCGAAAATTTGGCCATCCGATGGGGCGAATCTAGGGAAGGCGCAAATCGAGCTTCTCAACGATGACAGCACTCCTATGGAATTCGTCGTCGATGCAATTAAAACGTTCTTTGGCTTTAACGATTTTTCGGCAATGCTTCTCATGCTATCTATTCATAAAGACGGAAATGCGAAGCTGGGCTGGCTTGAGCAAGATGTAGCAAAGAATGTGTCCTCAAAAATCAATAGTGAGGCGCGCAGTCGCGGCTTTCCATTTCAATGCAGAGTGTTAACAACGTAGTAGGGAGCATGCCGAATTTTCGCACCGAAGAACCGTGGTCTGTCACCTGTTGTTCCCCATGGCCTGTTGCATGGGGTATCTGGGGAGGCCGCAATCCGTAGGGTGCGCCGTGCGCACCGGCACCGGTATTGGTGCACACGGGTCTATTCAATCTTGAAGCCGGGCAAGCCATTGGCTTCACGCCATTTCTTGACGGTTTCGATAATGCCTTCTGCGGAATTATCTTCCCCAGGCTCAGGGTAATAGATCAAATCAGAGCCTGCGGGATAGCCAGTGAGATGTTCAAATTGTTCCAGCAGGTCAGCCAGAGAATCATCTGAAGCTGTGCCGCAATCCGCAATGAGCTTTTCCAATAGCTGAATAAACTCACGTTCGGTGTAGTCAGAAAGTGTCTTGTCCATTGGCTTTCCTATAAAAATCGGGGACAGACCACGACTAATTTCGCTTCTGCTTGAAGATTCAAGCCAAAGCCGTGCGCTGTCCCCGATGTTTCCCCTGCAGCCAAAAATACAAGAACCGCCATTAGCGCGCCTAACCAGCCTTGAATCCAGGTAGGCCGTTAGTTGCTCTCCACTCTTTAACAACTTTCAATACACCTTCTGACTGTCGTCTACTCCAGGCTCAGGATAAAATAATATATCGCTTCCCGATGGGGGTTCAGTAATGTTTTCTATGTGTTCAATTGTCTCGTCATACTCTGCCTCGGTTGGGCATTCAGCGTTAAATACCCGGCCCAGCAACTCCAGGAATTCAGACTCTGTATATTCACTAGTTTTTCTGTGTTTGAAACCCATTTATTTTGCCTTGTGAATATCAATGTGTATGTACTTTCGACTTATCCAAGTCGTACACCACGCCGCTTTGTGCGAGACGCGACCTACCCTACTTTGAAGCCGGGTAAGCCATTGGCTTCACGCCATTTCTTGACTGTTTCGGTAATGCCTTCTGCGGAAGTATCTGCCCCAGGTTCGGGGTAATAGATCAGGTCAGTCCCATCGGGATGCTCAGTTAAAAGCCTGAACTGCTCCAGAAGCTCCCCCATAACCTCGTCTGACGCGCTTTTGTTTGCTGCGCGTATTTCTTTTATGAAGCTGATGAACTGGGCTTCTGTGTAATCAGAAATATTGTTTTCCATGACTATTTCCGGTGATTGTCGATGTGGTTTCTGGGGGTGTTGACCCGTAAATTATCCACGTCATATACGGCACCGCCATCGGCGATACGATCAACGTGGTGCAGTTCAAAGCTGCTTCTTTTCCCCGCAGAGTCTCTATTTCGAACGATAGGGGCATTGCCTGACTGCGTACGCTCCACATTATCTTCATTCAATTGCTGACGTAGCTCAGGGTCAGCGGCAACGGCCTTCCAGAAGGCTGTTCTGAACGCATCAAAGCTTGAAAACTCACGCCCCCGCAACTTGTCAGCAATCCGGGTTGGGATCGGAACACCTTGCCCAACGCTTGCCCCCGCCAACCAAACCCCCGTCACATCCTCCCCCAGCCCAGTCACGACTCCTGGCTGATAGCGAACGCTGAGCACCACATAGATCGGCGGAATATCCGTCGCCGGGAACCAGATTATGGCGTCCTGGTAGTCGGGCGGGTGTACGGGATTGACCAGGGCTTTGTTGGACTGTTCCGTGGGCGGGTAAACCCAGATGGCTGGCAGTTGCGGCGCGCCTTCCAGTGCTGGGATGCCCAGTTCGTTGGGGTCGGCTGCCGGCGTCCAGATTACCCCGATACCTTGCCCCAGGTCGGCGACGAACTGATCGCCACGCTGGGTGGCCGCCACGACCCGGGCGTTTTCCCATTCCGGTTTGCGGCCGGTGTAGAAACCGTAGGCATTGATGGTGCCCGCGGTCAGTTGCTGGATGTGTACGCGAACACGGGTACGGCCCAAGGTCAGGGAGCGATATTGCTCGTTGGTGTAGAGCGCGCTGTCGGCCGAGGTGGTATTGGGTAGCAGCATGGCGATGGTGCCAACCACTACACCCATCAGCACGACACCAGCGCCTTCGAGTATGCCCAGCGACAAGGTACCGCTCAGGCGGCTCGCTATTGTGGTCGCTGCAGTCGAACTACCGATCAACCGCAGGGGCGTACCGCCCGCCCTGATCGCCGTACCGGTGCTCAACACGGCCCAGTCGCCGTAGTCCTTCAGTTGTTCTAGCGGTACGAAGCCACCGGGATTGTTGTGATCGATCACCCCATCCGGCAGGTTGCAGGATTTGGCGAACACGCAGCCAATAGGCTTGGGGGCTGGAGCGGGAGCAGGTGCTTGTGTGTCGGCGAGCACCAGCGGCCTGGCGGGCTGCTGATCGAAATCCCCGTTATAGGGTTCGCTCACCGGAGCGGGCCGCTTGCCCCGGTCATTGGGTACATATCCACTCATATCATCGATCCTTCGATTGGCAGGCCATTGAAAGACGACCTGCGAGGTATCCAGCCCCGAATGCTACCCGTCATGGACATGACGCAGGCATGCCATAGCGCACATATTCGGGGCTTAACGGACGATTGCTGTTGCAGCTGTGGATCGATATCTGCCGGCCGCGACCGGCAGATATCGATCCGTTATGGTCAGCCGCTATTCAGAGCTGCAAACAGGTCTGCCGGGCCTGATGCCCGCCGCCGAACGGCGAGCACAAACGCTGGTGCACCCGGCTGAGAAAGCCGATCTCGAACGCACGGCGCTGCACCCCGGTTGGCAAAGCGTCGCGTTCGACGATCAGGTTCGCCCATAGCCAGCCGGTGTCGTCGTTGCTCAACCAGGCTTGAGCGCAGCTCACGCCCTGATCAAAGGAGTGCTGACAGTTGTGCGTCCACTCGATCACCGCGCCGCGTTGACCGTCGTGGCTGGGCAGGTAGCTGGTGAAGAGCTTAGTCATCGGCAACCCTCCCTTGCGCCAATGCACTGCGGTACAGCACCTGCGCATCGTTAAGCAGCTCGCGGGCGTTGTCGCAGCACTCGCGCAAATGCCCGGCGTTATCGGTGGACGCATCCGTGCGCGCCAGAATATCGAACAGCTTATGCAGCATCGTCATCCGCAACTCAGCCGCCGCCTGGAAGTGGCAGACAGCGGAAATGGTGCAATCGAGCGGCTCGATACGTTTCGGAAAGGGGATTACAGCGGGATGGGATTTAGTCATGGCGCACCTCCAGGGCGGAGGTGGACGGGCAACAGCAGACTCCAAGGCGGAGCCCTTGGGTAAAAGGGGGATAGCGCATTTTCCTTATGCTCCTCGAACTAATTGAGGAATCGCCAGCCACCGTTTCGACTCGGTATTGGGTGGCGAACCGTACGGGGGTCGAAATACCGGCGTCCGAGGGAACCGGCCAGGCCAAAGGCCTGCCCCGCACGGCCCGCCATAGATGCGCGTAAACAGCAGGCATAAAAAAAGCGCCTGTGCTTCACGGCTATGGCGCTGTCGCGCCTCAGACAACAAACGGGTTTCGACTCCCGGCCACGGGATTGACCGTGACGGGCGAACTCTAGCCCGGCAAGGCGGGATGGGCAAGCCCAAAGAAGGATGGCCATTGGCCATAAAAAACTTGTGGTCAAGGCAGCTGTGGACTAGCGTTCAAGCAACGCAATGACGCACCCCGCAGGCTGGATGCCAGTTACCTTCCTTCCTGTTTGGCATTTACAAGATTGCAGCGGCTCAGCCGGTGGCTGAACAAGGCGTGATTCGGTTCCCTATTACCCTGCGCTCTCGATTTTCTGTAGAACCAGGGGAATAGCGAACAAGGCATATCGACTCGATACTGGTTTTATGGGCAGTGCTAATAAGGCGGAAAAATGCGGAAGCCAAGCGAATACAGAAAGCGTTTACCGGGTTTAGGTAATATTTTGATCTGTAAGGATTTTCCTTCTCTGGCTTCCACGCTGGTTCGTGCTTATGCAGAACCCACTGTCGTCGGAATAGTGAAGAATTCCGTCTAACCACTGTTAGCCACCAGCATGAAAGCGAAAGACTTCAAAGCCACTCACGCAATTGACACGCTTACTGGAAAAGTAAGTCGTACTTATACGCACAAAGGAAAACAGTGCAAAGCCATCCCACTGTCATCCAAACTGTGCAATCAACTTGCCGGATATACACTCATAGAAAAAGACTTGAGAAGCGCACTAATCTGGCTTGATGAAATAGAAAAGCGCCACAATGAGGCTCCAAAAGACCCAGACCATAGATTTGGGCATGGAACCAACAGAGAAAATTACACCCTCATTAAAGGGCTTTTTGTTGCACTTCTAACATTTTATGGAAAGTGCTTCTCAAAATGTGAGGGGCGCCCTGTTAAGCTTGAAAAAGCACAACTAGACGCCAAAAACCATGAAACTCACGACGAGCTAATTACCTATCGACACAACTTTGCCGCGCATAGTGGTTCCGAAAGGGTGGAGCAAGTAGAAATTGTTCTCGTACACCCCAAAAAATTGACTCCTGAACTTCCGCTAATGATATTCAGAGAACTTCAACAACCAGACCTACTATTCTCTAAAGAGTCAGATGCAAGTATCAGAGAAACCATAGAAAACGCCAGAGCTGTCGCAAATTCAAAAATTGAAAACCTATCAGCAAAAATCCTAAATAAGGAAGTCATACCAAACGCCAAGTCACTTATTCTGGGTGGCAAGGCTAAAAATTAGTTCAAATCGCTCACTTCGCTCGCTGGGACAGGCTAAAGCCCGCCCCTTAACCAAACGTTAGCCATATAGAACGAGAAAAACATGATCGAACATACGGGAATCCTTGGCACTCCAATGACTAAAAAGCAATATGCGGATCATTGGATAATTGATTCAAATCATTTGCTTAAAATTGGCTGTTATGACTGGATGGTCGATCAGCTTGGTGCTCCTAGTATTGTGATCGAAGTCGGATGCGGAACAGGGCGAAGTACTCACGCGCTTTCAAAAAAATCTAAAGTAATATGCATAGAGCCTAATGAGCATATGGTGCATATATGTTATGAGCATCTTAAGGAAAATGGCGTCAATGTTAAGGTGGCAGAAAACGTTAGCGCTCTAAATAACGACGATTTCTCAAGTCAAGTTACAATCATAAATCATGATGTTTTTGACAAGTCCATTGGTTTGATTTTAAAAAAGCTAGAGCCGCAGGCCATTGTTTGTTGGTTGATCGGTGCAGCCCCGGAAAATATTGCAAACTTGCTGAATAAACCGCTCAGCGAATTTAATGGCGAAGAAATGCCTGAATATCGTAGGAATGTCCACAAACGGTGTTATGAGCTTGGTCGTGAGATCTTCCAGCAATTAGGCACAGTACAGGTTGTTGATAGGGTAGGTATTCCTTCATGGAACGAAAAAAATGAAAGCAGGAACTTTTTTTCCGAATTGCATGCCGAAATTTGCGAAGGTCACTACAAAATAACACCAGAATCTACATATTTGAGAAAAATAACTCAAGGGTTTAGTAAATCACAAATACAAATGCGTTCTGAAGAAAATAATTATGGTGCTATTCCTGCACTAATTTCGATAAAAGCAATGTTTCAAAAGTAACTGGCTAACAATAGGCATTCAAACCGTTCGCTGCGCTCACTGGGACGGGCTAAAGCCCGCCCCTTAACCAAACGTTAGGCCAGCAGAGACCTCACCGATGCCAGACGCAAAATGGCGTACATATGAAGAGCTTGCCAAATTCATTATCAAGGAGGTCGCCGAAGAGTTCGATCTCGGCGAAGTAGAAGGGAAGCAGGTCACTCCCGGTGAATCAGGCACTAGCTGGGAAATTGATGCGAAAGGAATAAGAGTTGGTGACTCAGGGGTTGTGCTCATCGAATGCAGACGCTATCTGACCTCTAGAATTAAGCAAGAGCAGATGGCAGCCATTGCTTATCGTATAAAAGATATAGGCGCTGTAAGCGGAATCGCTGTTAGTCCCCTTGAACCACAAGAGGGGGCAAAATTATTAGCAGCTCATGAGAACATCACACATGTCGTGCTCGACCCTGAAAGCACCACAGAAAACTACTTCGTAAGCTTTTTGAGCAAGGCCTTTGTTAAAACCACCGAAACATTAGGTATTGGTGATTTCTATCACTTAGAGATATGGCAGGATGGCAAACAAATTGAGTGAATGCTTAACAAGTGGTTCAAACCGTTCGCTGCGCTCACTGGGGCGGGCTAAAGCCCGCCACCTTAACCAAACGTTATATGCCCTTCAGGCCGAGTAGTTCGAAATTTTAACTTGGCTCGAAAAGAGCTGAATGTAGCATGTTGGTGCTGCGCATTTAGGATTAGGAGATTATTTTGGATATTACCTTTAACAATGGAGCTAGGTTTGTTCGAGCTGATCTTCACATACATTCTTATGGAAAAGATCCAGGTTCTTTTGACGTTACTGATCAAAATATGACGCCTGAAAAAATTGTAGACACAGCAATAGATTCCAATCTAAAAATAATTAGCATTACAGATCACAACGAAATTCTAAATAATAAGACTGCAATTGATTATGCTACAGGCAAGGACATATTTGTAGTACCCGGAATTGAGGTGAGCACAACACAGGGCCACCTTCTTGTTTATTTTTCTAGCTTTCAAGAGTTAAGATCCTTTCACGGGAGACTTACTATTTCTGAGGACAAAGAGCGCTGCTCACAGGGAATTGTTGAGTGCTTAAATATAGCTTCTCAATTCAATGGCTTCGGAATCCTTGCGCACATTGAGTTAGACTCTGGTTTTGAAAAGACGGTAGTACGATTTAATTCACAGATGGATGATATATTCTGCCATCAGGCATTGCTTGCTCTTGAAATAAGTAAAAAAGGTAGTCTTGAGCTTTATACAGATGAAGATTCAGATAGTAATCGATTGGCTCTAGTGAAAGAGCGAAGAAAAAAACTTAACCTACATGATGACGTAATACTACCTAAAGTCATGTCCTCTGATTCACATTCAATAAATAAGCTTGGAACAAACGCAGAAGGAAATAAGAAGCTAACACGTTTTAAGGTTGATGAATTGAGCTTTCAGGCACTCCGCATTGCTTTGATGTCCTATGAATCCCGAGTTCGTATCGAAGATGTAATTCCTGAAAAAATACCAAAATTTGTCAAAGTGCAGATTAAGGGAGGCTTGCTGGATGATCAGTTTATTGATTTCAGTAGTAATCTGAGCTGCATAATAGGAGGCAGGGGGACCGGCAAGTCAACATTGATGGAGATTATTCGCGTAGCATCAGGAAATGATTCCTCGAAGAATGTTGTTGATAGTGATGTGTGGCCCGATGATATTAGTTTGTTTTATGAAGATGAAACAGGAAAGGTAATTGAATTCCGTCGATCCAAGAATGATTATGCATTCAATCACACAGATGGAGATGATGGCCTCCAAAGAGTTCCTATGGAGTGTTATGGACAAAGTGAAACGGCGGATACAATTAAGAACAGTGATGACGATCCTCAAAATTTACTCGACTTTCTCGACGGATTTTTGGAAATAGAAAATTTAAAGTTAGAAGATGCAAATGTCTGCCAATTGCTGCTTGATAATCAGAATGCTCTAGGGAAGTTGCGAATTGAGGTTGCAGCAATAAAAGATACCGAACGGCAACTTAATTCTCTAAAGGAGAAAAAGTCGCGGCTAGAACAAGATAAGGTTGGCGATCTTGTTAAGAACCAAGTTGCTTTGGTCAAAGAGAAGGGGATAAGGGACGATTTAATAGAGCAGCTAAAAAATCTCATTAAAAGCTATCGAGAAGTGCTTAAGGATTCAACGTTATTTGAATACTTTGATGAATTTTCTGATGATGAAATCATTGTAGGAAAAGATCAGATAGCCCAAGTAAAGAAGCTAGTTAACGAGTTTTCTGAAATTGTGGCAGGCAAATCTGACGAGTTAAATATCGCCTTAGAAGAAAAAGTTAGCCTTCTTAAGATTCAACTCGAATCATGGAAGTCAAAAGAGTCTGAAATCCAACAACAGATTGACGAAAAAAAATCGGAATTAGAGAAAGCAGGGATTCCTTTTGATATTGGTAAGATTAATCAGATTGCTAAAGATCTTGAGTATTATGAAAAGCGTCTTAGAAAGCTCAAAGCTGACCAGATTAAGCTGACCGAAATAGAAAACGAAAGAGCTGAGCTCCTGAAGCAGCGGATTGAGCTGAAAAAAAGTATTTATAAAGAAAGATATTCTTTTAGTACACAGATAAACAATAATTTAAAAAATTCAGTTGATGGGTTGTTCGTTTCCGCGAAATTCACCGAAGGGGGTTACTCGCCAAGATTCGAAGATCTTCTCAAACAAATGATGGGCTGGAGGACTTCCCAGGTTAGAAGGTCAGAAATCATATCCTCTCATATGTCACCTATAACCTTTTCTACAGAGGTTAAGCGTCGTCGAAAGTCGACATTTGTAAATATTCTGGATGAGAATGGCGAGCGTGTTTTTTCAGATGAAGATATAGAGATAATATTTGAAAAGGTCGGTGAGAATAATTCATATGAGGATTTCCAGGCGCTAGCCTACGAAGACAGGCCACACATTTTGGTGACCAAAATAGTAGAAGTAGACGGTCAAAAAAGGAATATCTCTAAGTCAATATCTAAGTTGTCGTTAGGTCAGCAGCAGTCAATTCTACTGGCAATTCTCATTCAATCTAAAAGCAATATTCCACTGTTAATCGATCAACCTGAAGACCACCTAGATAGCGAATTTGTATACAAAACTATTGTTGCTAACCTAAAGAAAATAAAAGAAACGAGACAGGTAATTATTGTTACGCACAATGCAAATATTGCAGTTCTGGGCGATGCAGAGTTGATTATTCCTCTACGAAGCACAAGCGATAAAACGTCGATTGTAAATCGAGGTTCGATCGATAGAGAATCTATACAGAAAGATTGCTGTGCAATCCTCGAAGGGGGAGAAAAAGCATTTTTGCAGCGACAGAAGATATACTCTTTATAGTTGCATATAACAAGCGCATGTTGTCGGATTGGTTTTCCGCTGCGCTCCAAACCAGCCGCAAATGTGGGCGTTAGGCTCACAAAACAGGATCAATAGGGTCGGAGTGATTGATTTTAGAGAGTAAATTTTTAGATTGATGTCTCTGGCCGAATTGATTTTACAAGATAAGTATTTCGAAAAGGTACGCTGGGTTGAAGTATATTAAAAAACAATTTATTTTCTGAGATGGTATTTGTTCTCTCTGATTCCTTTTCTTATTTTTGGTGGCTTTGCTCTATTGGGATTGGGGGCCGGTTTTGAAAAGCAAGGTGAAGAGTTATCTCTCGTTATATATCAAGATCTGGTTTTGGTGAGTGCATCAAAGCTGTTTTGGGTAGGTGTAATTTTTAGCGGAGCTATGCTAGTAATTATTGCTATAAATGATTTCATGGACTTTGTTCAGAAGGTATTTAAGAAAGATCCATATAAAAATATTTAAATTTATGACTTTCTACTATTAGGCAATTCGAGGTCGGCGGGGTATGGCGACGAAGCCCAATATAGCGTGGTTGCCTATGCCCGCTTCATTGGGCTTCATCGAGTCCAACTCAGTCTGCGAGCTTTGTATGAAAATGTTTAAAAATGGTGAGCTGTAATGAGGTCAATTCCCAGCTATATAAAATCTTCAATCTCGAAAGGTGCAAAGCTTGGGGCTGGTTTATGGGTAGTATTTGCACTTACACAAGTTGTAAGATTTATTTTGTATGAGAATAAAATAGATGTTTTCGAAGTCGGGGTAATGTTCCCAGTGTTTATTATTGTTTTTTCCTGCGGTTTTATAGTCGTGCGGCGTTCTTAGGATATATCGAGTAAAGCCATAGAGCAGGTTACGAACTTTACACCTAATAACCGTAGTCTGCCCTTTCGCGGTTACCGCAAGTCAACTAATATTCGGCCCCAGCATAAGCCACACCGCCACAGCATTACATGCTATAGAACGCCGGGCTGATATTGGTTTTCAGAGCGTCCATATTGGTCTCCACATAGTTGAGGAATTCCGATGCGTTATAGATCACCGAGATAATTTCACGCTTGCTTTCCAATGCAGCAGCCAGTTCTTGCTGATCCTCGATTTGACCTCGTAGCTTCTTAATGTCTCTGATTAACTGCTGCTTATAGTCCTCGAAACTCATTTGCTCGGCTTTGGTGATTTCCCCTTTGCGCTCTGTGATTTGCGTGCCGAACATTTTGATCATTTCCTCCGAGGTCAGTAGCGCCTGGAAATTTTCGAAATCTTTTCTGAGTTCAACCAGTCGGGCGCTTTTATATTCGCTGAACGCCGTTTCGTTCACGGCAGACTCTAGCTCTGATATTTTTTGCTTGGCTTTCAGGATCGACTGCTTCGAGTGCAGCAAGGTTTCTTTTTCCTGCTTGTCGAGAATACATTTCAGCTGCACGCTGGCGGCGCAGGTAGGCGGCTTTACGCCGATATCGGGAAAGGGATTACTGACAAAGCCAACCTTGGCATCTATGGCCAGCGCTGCCAGGTCTTTGAAGTATTTCACTACGTGGTAAAGGTTTAAGGCATTGGGGCGGAAGTGCCCGCTGTGGGCGTGGATCAGTTTGACTTTGCCTTTGGATATCAGGATTTCGCCAGCGCCCTTGGCGAATTTCCCGACAAAAGAGGAGTGTGCGACTTTGTCGGTTTTATTGAAGTGGTTGAATATATAAACTTTATTGTCGGGTGATATGACAAATGCGGCCATGCCACTCTTGTCATGAGAGCTGAACATTACCGTCGAAAGTAACGGTATTCCATCCTCGTTGCGCAGGTGCCCATCGAGTACTCGGTAGGCATAGTGCTGCAGCTCTTCATCGGTAAACCGTCTGGTTCCCTGGGACGCATCTAACTTCAAGTTGCCTTGAGTAATGGCTAAGAGCTTGCCTTCTTCGAACTGTCCCTTGAGAAACTTCCAATGGTTTGGCACCTAGTTCTCCCTGCTATGGCCTGGGTGTTTTTTGCCCCGAAAGCATAGTCTGGCGCGGTGCAATAGCAAAAAGATGGCCCGGCGGAGAAGCATCGTCGCAGCGGAAGCGCTCCATAGGCCCCTTCTTTTTAGAAGGGGTCTGGCTGTCAGGATGCGATTGCAGGAACAAGGTGCCAAGGCGGCAGCGTTTCGTAGGAAGCCTTCGATCTCACACTGCGGTGACAGGCTTCGTTTCAGGCAACCTGATCTTACCCAGCAACCGTGGACACGATTTTAAGCACTCATCCGAGCCTCGTAGGCTTGGGGACTGATGTGCCCCAGCGTGC
>CBIHLF010000014.1:0-113878 GCA_966210435.1 uncultured Pseudomonas sp.
TAAATGCGTTACCTATGTCTCCCGACACCTGTTACCTATGTCTCCCGGCTGAACATACAGCGCACCCTACATGCGGCCGCAGCAGCGGTGTCATTCTTACGAAGAGGCTATCGCGCCCGCCAAGGTTTGCTGCTGCGCATAGTCGAGGTGCTTGACCAGTTGCTCACGCAAGCGGGCCCTGACCTCGGAAAACTCCACCGGCTCAGCCACCAGATCGGCCAATTGGGTCATGGCCATACCGGCGTAACCGCAAGGGTTGATGCGCTGAAACGGCTGCAGGTCCATATCCACGTTCAACGCCAGGCCATGGAAACTGCGCCCGTTACGGATGCGCAAGCCGAGGGAGGCGATCTTTGCGCCGTCGACATAGACTCCCGGGGCATCGGGCTTGGCATTGGCGCTCACACCGTAACTGGCGAGGGTGTCGATCAGGCTGCGCTCGATGCGGCTGACCAGTTCACGCACGCCTATGCCGCTACGGCGCACATCGAGCAGCAGGTAGGCGACCAGTTGGCCGGGGCCGTGATAGGTCACCTGACCGCCACGATCGACCTGCACCACCGGAATATCGCCGGGAAACAGCAGATGTTCGGCCTTGCCTGCCTGCCCCTGGGTAAACACCGGCGGATGCTCGAGCAACCAGATCTCATCCGCGGTTTCCGCATCGCGCTCGTTGGTAAAGCGCTGCATGGCGTGCCAGGTCGGCTGGTAATCTACCTGGCCCAGCTCGCGAAAGCCGAGCGGCAGGCTCATCAGAGAACCATTTGCACGCGCCCGCTGGCACGCAGGTCGATGTGAATCGCCTGTAACTGTTCGACGCCGGTGGCGGTGATCAGTACCTGCACGGAGAGAAAGCGGCCATTGCGGCTATCGCGCACCACCAGACTGCTGGCATCGAAATCCGGCGCGTGACGCTGCATCACCTCGACCACCAGATCGGTGAAGCCTTCGCCGGCCTCGCCGATTATCTTGATCGGGTAGCGCTCGCAGGGAAATTCGATTTTTGGTGCTTGTACATCGGTATCGGTCATGGCATCAGCGGGCTGTTGGCCCGTCCTCAGTCGAAGCACCCCGATGGGGGTGCTCGAGGTCAGAATCAGTTGAACAATCCATAGAAGAATAGGCGAATGCTATCCCACAGGCGACGGAAGAAACCACCCTCCTCTACCGTCTCCAAGGCGATAAGGTCGGCGCTGTGCACCACTTCGTCACCGAGTTTGACTTCGACTTTGCCGATCACGTCGCCAGCCTGGATCGGCGCGGTCAGTTGCGGCTCGAGGGTCATGCCGGCTTGCAGCTTCTCCAGCTGGCCCTTGGGCAAGGTCAGGCTCAAGTCTTTCGCCAGGCCAGCCTTGAGCTGATCGGTGGTGCCTTTCCAGACCCGCGCCTTGGCCAGTTCGGCACCCTTCTGATAGAAGGTGCGGGTTTCGAAGAAGCGGAAACCGTAGGTCAGCAGCTTCTGGGTTTCCGCAGCGCGGGCCTGCTCGCTATCGGTGCCGAACACCGCGGTGATCATCCGCGCGCCGTCACGCACGGCGGAGGCCACCAGGCAGTAGCCGGCTTCCTTGGTGTGACCGGTTTTCAGACCGTCGACGGTGCTGTCACGCCACAACAGCAGGTTGCGGTTGCCCTGCTTGATGTTGTTCCAGAAAAACTCCTTCTGCTTGTAGATCGCATAGTGATCCTGGTCTTCATTGATGATCGCGCGAGCCAGAATGGCCATATCGTGAGCACTGGAGTAGTGCTCCGGATTCGGCAGACCGGTGGCGTTCATAAAGTGGCTGTTACGCATGCCCAGGCGCTCTGCGGTCTGGTTCATCATGTCGGCGAAAGCGTCTTCGCTGCCGGCGATGTATTCGGCCAGGGCGATACTGGCGTCGTTGCCGGACTGGATGATGATGCCGTGCAACAGGTCATCCACGGAGACCTGGCTGTTCACCGGCAGGAACATGGTGGAGCCGCCGGAGGCCGCGCCACCGGTGCGCCAGGCGTGTTCGCTGACGGTGACCATATCCTGCGCGCCGATCTTGCCCTTGCGGATTTCCAGCGTGGCAATGTAGGCGGTCATCAACTTGGTCAGGCTGGCGGGCGGCAGACGCTCATCGCCATTGGACTCGACGAGCACGTTGCCGCTGGAGGCTTCCATCAGCACATAGGATTTGGCGGCCAGCTGCGGCGGTGCGGGAATGGCCATCTCGGCGGCCCAGGTAACCGGTGCGACGAACAGAAAAGCTGAAAAGACGAGGCGCTGCGTAAAGCTGGTGATATTCATCCGTATCTCTGGGTTGCTGATGGGTGAACGGGCCCTGGCGGGCCAATGGATTACCGCGACCAGGCGGATCGCGGCTTGTGTTTAGTCCTGCTGGGTGACGATAAGTTGCCGACTCAGTCCGGGCGGATCAGCGTCGACTGGCCGAGATTGGCCAGGCGCAGGCTGTCCTGCAGCTGCTCAGCCTCGCCCTGGCTGCTCAGCGGCCCCAGCCGCACGCGATGCAGCACCTGCTGGTTGTGCACCACTGAGCTGATGAACACCGGCGCAGTCACCGTGCTGCTCAGCTTGGCCTTGAGCAGTTCCGCAGCGTCTGGATTGGCGAAGGCTCCAACTTGGAGATACAGGCCAGAGGCTCCGACTGAAGCGTTTTTTTTTGCGTCGATCTGCACGGGGAGCACCGCGGCGGCGTGCTGCTGCGGCGGTGGCGAATATTGCTCGACCGCCTGACTCACCGGCAGGGCGACGGGCTCGACCTGGGCGACCTGCTGCGGCTGCGCCAGCACCAGAGGCACCGGACGGCCCTGCTGCGCCCACCACTCCTCGGGGTCGATGCCCTCGACGCGGACCCGGGCGGTGCCGTTCTCGGCGTAGCCGAGTTTCTTCGCCGCGGCGAACGACAGGTCGATGATCCGATCGGAATAGAACGGTCCGCGATCGTTGACCCGCAGGATCGCGGTCTTGCCGTTTTCCAGATTGGTTACCCGCACATAGCTTGGAAGCGGCAGGGTTTTATGCGCGGCGGTCATGCCGTACAGGTCGTAGGTTTCGCCGTTGGCGGTGGCCTGGCCATGGAAACGCGTACCGTACCAGGAGGCCAGCCCTTCGGCGCGGTAACGGCGTGCATCGGCGATCGGGTAGTACTGTTTGCCGAGCACGGTGTAGGGGCTGGCTTTGACCCGGCCGTAATTCGGCATGGGCACCGCATCGGGAATTCGCGAGACATCGACATCCCACCAGGGCGCGCCATCCCTGTGCGGGCGGCTATAGTCCTGCGGCCCGGAAATCGCGCCGCCGCTCTGCACCGGTTTCACCGGCCGCGACGACGAACAGCTGACCAGGGCAAAGGCCAGGGCCGCGTAGGCGGTTAGCTTGAATGGCAAGCCGGTCATGGTTGGGTACCTCGCGCTTCGACCATCGACTCGGCCAGTTGATTGACCGCCATGGCGTACATCGCGCTGTGGTTGTAGCGGGTAATGACAAAGAAGTTCGGTAAGCCTAGCCAATATTCGTCGCCTGCGGCACCCTCCAGTCGCAAGGCAGTGACCGGCCACTGATCGTTCAGCGGGTCGCCGCTGCTCCAGCCGAGTGCGCGCAACTCGGCGACATTCTGCACCGGATCGAGGCCGACGGTCAGGCCCTGCTCGAATTTGTCCCCTGCGACGCTGGCGACGCTGACCACCGGCTCGCCCGCTTGCCAGCCGTGCCGTTTGAAATAGCTGGCGACGCTACCGATGGCATCCACCGGGTTGGTCCAGATGTTGATCTGGCCGTCACCGTCAAAATCCACCGCATAAGCGCGAAAGCTGCTCGGCATGAATTGCGGCAAGCCCATGGCGCCGGCATAGGAACCGGTCAGCATCGACGGATCGACCTGTTCTTCACGGGCCAGCAGGAGGAACTCGCGCAACTCCTTGTGAAAGAACGGGGCGCGCGGCGGATAGTCGAAGGCCAGGGTCGACAAGGCGTCGAGCACCCGGTAGCCGCCGGTATTGCGACCATAAAAAGTCTCCACACCGATAATCGCCACGATGAACTGTGGCGGCACGCCGTACTCGGTTTCAGCGCGTTTCAGCGCTTCCTCGTGCTCACGCCAGAACTCCACGCCTGCGGCGATCCGCGCATCGGTGAGAAAGATCGGGCGGTAGTCCTTCCAGGGTTTGACCTTTTCCGCCGGTCGCGAGATGGCGTCGAGGATGTTCTGCTTGCGTTCGGCGCCCGCGAACAGGCTGACCAGTTGCTCACCGGCGAAACCATAGTCGCGGGTCATTTCCGCAACGAACTCGGCAACCTGTGGCGAATTTTCGTATTCGCCGGCAAGGCTCGTCTGGGCCCATCCCAGCACCCCGGCCAGACCCAGCCAGTGTGCATGCCGTGCAGCCCACCCGCGCAGTACTTGCATTGAATTCATTACCCCAATCAACTCTGTGCCATCCACTTACGATGCGTATGGATCGACATCAATATGCCAAACCCTGCCAGCAGGGTGATCAGCGACGTGCCGCCGTAACTGATAAACGGCAGTGGTACCCCCACCACCGGCAATAGACCGCTGACCATACCGATATTGACGAAGACGTAAACGAAGAATGTCATCGTCAGAGCACCGGCAAGCAGCTTACCGAACAGCGTCTGCGCTTGCACGGTAATCACCAGGCCGCGCGAGATCAACAGCAGGTACATCAACAGTAACAAGCACACCCCGACCAGGCCGAACTCTTCGGCGAGTACGGCAATGATGAAGTCGGTATGGCTTTCCGGCAGGAAATCCAGGTGCGACTGGGTGCCCAGCAGCCAGCCCTTGCCCAACACACCGCCCGAGCCGATGGCGGCCTTCGACTGAATGATGTTCCAACCGCTGCCCAGGGGGTCGCTTTCCGGGTTAAGAAAGGTCAGCACGCGCTGCTTCTGGTATTCGCGCAGGACGAAGAACCACATGCCCACGGCAACCGGCACCAGGGCCGCCACCGCGCCGCCGATCCAGCGCCACTGCAAGCCGGCGATGAACAGCACGAACACCCCCGAGGTGATGATCAGCATTGAAGTGCCCAGGTCCGGCTGTAACAGGATCAGCACGAAGGGCACGCCGATCAGCATCAGGCTGATGCAGATATGTTTCAGCCGCGGCGGCAGGCTGCGCTTGGACAGGTACCAGGCGATGGTCGCCGGCATGATGATCTTCATGAACTCCGACGGCTGAAAACGCACCAGCCCGGCGACGTTGATCCAGCGTGTGGCGCCCATGGCGTTATGGCCCATGACATCCACCGCGATCAGCAAGCCGACCCCGCCGAGGTAACCCAGTGGCACCCAGCGCGCCATGAAGCGTGGGTCGAACTGGGCGATGATGAGCATGCCAACCAGTCCGATGGCGAACGAGCTGGCCTGTTTGGTCACCAGATCGACGCTCTTGCCGCTGGCCGAATAGAGAACGAACAGGCTGCCGGCGGCCAGCATCAGCAGCAGCACCAGCAGCACGCCGTCGATATGCAGGCGCTGCAGCCAACTGGCGCGGCGACGCAGCAAGTCTTCGCTGGACAGGTTGCGATCGAAACTACTGTTCATGGCTGCTCACCAGCGGTGTGGATGCGGGGGGCGCGAACTCGGCTTTGAGCTGGCCGTTTTCATCGAGCAGCCAGGCGTCCATGACCTGCTTGACCACCGGCGCGGCCACGCCCGAACCGGACTCGCCGTTCTCCACCATCACCGCCACCGCGATCTGCGGTCTTTCGGCGGGGGCGAAGGCGATGAACAGGGCGTGATCGCGATGGCGCTCCTGTACCTTGTTGCGGTCGTATCGCTCGCCCTGCTTGATCGCCACGACCTGGGCGGTGCCGCTTTTCCCGGCGATCCGATAGACCGCCGTGTCGCCGACCTTGCGCGCGGTGCCGCGGGCACCGTGCATCACCTGCTCCATGCCGTTGCGGCTGTAATCCCAAAAGCGCGGATCGCGCAGCTTGATATCGGCTTTCGGGTTTTCATCGACCGGGCGCTCCCCACCGACACTCTTGGCCAGGTGCGGCCGAATCCATTTACCGTGGTTGGCCATCAGCGTCGTGGCCTGCGCCAACTGTATCGGCGAGACCTGCATATAGCCCTGGCCGATGCCGAGAATCAAGGTTTCCCCCGGATACCAGGGCTGACGATAGCGCGCGCGTTTCCAGTCGCGCGAAGGCATCAGCCCGGACGACTCCTCGAACATATCCAGCGAGACCCGCTCGCCGAGCCCGAATGCGCTCATGTACTCGTGCATGCGATCGATGCCCAGCTTGTGCGCCAGATCGTAGAAATAGGTGTCGTTGGAGCGCATCAACGCGGTTTCGAGACTGACCCAGCCGTCGCCGTTGCGATTCCAGTTGCGATATTTGTGGCTGTTGTTGGGCAGCTGATAGAAACCGGGGTCGAACACCCGCGTATCCGGGGTGATCACCCCGGCATCCAGGCCGGCCACCGCCATCATCGGCTTGATCGTCGAACCCGGTGGATAGAGGCCGCGCAGCACGCGGTTGAACAGCGGCCGATCGATCGAGTCGCGCAACGCCGCATAGGCCTCGAAGCCGATGCCGGTGACGAAGGGATTGGGGTCGAAACTCGGTTGGCTGACCATTGCCAGCACTTCGCCGGTCTGCGGCTGGATCGCCACGATGGCGCCGCGGCGCCCGGCCAGCGCCTGCTCGGCGGCTTTCTGCAGGTTCACATCGAGGGTCAGCACGATATCCTTGCCGGGCAGCGGATCGGTCCGCTTGAGTACCCGCAGCACGCGCCCCCGGGCATTGGTTTCGACTTCCTCGTAACCCACCTCGCCGTGCAACTGTTTCTCGTAGAAGCGCTCGATGCCGGTCTTGCCGATATGGTGGGTGCCGCTGTAAGACACCGGGTCGAGCTCCTTCAGCTCGCGCTCGTTGATTCGTCCGACGTACCCCACCGAGTGGGCGAAATGCTCGCCGAGCGGGTAATGCCGAACCAGTTGCGCCACCACTTCGACGCCCGGGAGACGGAACTGGTTGATCGCGATACGGGCGATCTGCTCTTCGGACAGCTCGAACAGCACCGGTACCGGCTCGAAGGGACGGCGCCCCTGGCGCACGCGTTTTTCGAACAGGGCGCGATCGTTCGGCCCCAATTGCAACACTTCGACTATGACATCGAGCACCTGCTCCCAGTCGCCGGCGCGCTCACGGGTCAGGGTCAGGCTGAAGCTCGGCCGGTTATCGGCGACGATCACCCCGTTGCGGTCAAAAATCAGCCCGCGACTCGGTGGAATCGGCTGCACATGCACCCGGTTGTTTTCCGACAGCGTCGAGTGGTATTCGTACTGCACGACCTGCAGGAAGTACATGCGCGCGATCAGCACCAGGGTCAGCAGCAGAAACACCACAGCACCGACGAGCACCCGCCGGCGGATAAGGCGGGAGTCCTTTTCGTGGTCTTTCAGTTGAATGGGCTGCGGCATCGGCTACTGCTGGCTACGTGTGGAGAATCATTTGTGATACGGGTGGCCGGACAAAACCGTCCAGGCTCGATACATCTGCTCGCCGATCAGAATGCGCACCAGCGGGTGCGGCAAGGTCAGCGGCGACAGCGACCAACGCTGTTCGCTGCGCGCCTGGACTTCCGGCGCCAGACCTTCGGGGCCACCGACCATCAGGTTGACGGTGCGTGCATCCATCCGCCATTTGTCCAGCTCGACCGCCAACTGTTCGGTACTCCACGGCCGCCCTTCGACTTCCAGGGTGACAATGCGCTCGCCCGGCTGCACCTTGGCCAGCATGGCTTCGCCTTCCTGGCGGATCATCCGCGCCACATCGGCATTCTTGCCGCGGGTGGTCAGCGGGATCTCGACCAGCTCCAGGCTCAGCTCGGAGGGCATGCGCTTGGCGTACTCCTGCCAGCCTTCCTCGACCCAGCGCGGCATCCGCGAACCGACGGCGATCAATTTGATGCGCACGAGGATCCGCCCTTATTCCTGGCCCGGCTCCGGACTGAACTGCGCGCGGGTCTGCTCGGCGCCCTGCCACAGACGCTCCAGGTCATAGAACTGGCGAGCGGTGGGCAGCATCACATGCACAACGATATCGCCCAGGTCGAGCAATGCCCATTCGCCGGAATCCAGGCCTTCGCTGCCCAGCGGGCGCACGCCCTGCTCCTTGACCTTTTCCAGCACGTTGTCGACCAGCGACTTGACGTGACGGCTGGAGGTGCCGCTGGCGATCACCATGAAATCGGTGATGCTGGTCTTGTCGCGCACATCGATGGTGGTGATGTCTTGCGCCTTGATGTCTTCCAGAGCAGCGATAGCCAGTTTGACCAGGTCTTCGCTGAGCATTTTTTGCTTCGTCATAGGTAACTCGTTTGCCTCGTGTTCAATTCGACGCACGGTACAGCCCGTGCGCGTGTATATAGGCCAGAACCGCGTCGGGCAGCAGAAAGCGTACCGACTTTCCGCTCGCCAGCAGCGCGCGAATCTGGGTGGCGGACACCGCAAGCGGGGTCTGCCAGATAAATGAAATCTGCCCCGCCGGCCCTTGCAGGGTCAGCGGGTCGCTGATGCTGCGCGCCGCCAGCAGGTTGCGCAGCGCTTCCGGCGCCTCGCTGTCGGCATCCGGACGCTGCAACACCAGGATATGGCAGTGCTGCAGCAACTCGTCCCAACGGTGCCAACTCGGCAAGCCGCAAAAGGCATCCCAGCCCAGCAGCAGAAACAACTGATCGTCCGCAGCCATCTCGCTGCGCAGCGACTCCAGGGTATCGATGCTGTAGGAAGGCCGTTCGCGCTTGAGTTCGCGACCGTCCACCCGCAACAGCGGCTCACCGGCCACCGCCCGCTCGACCATCGCCAGGCGGTCGGCGGCGCTGACCTGCGGCGTGGAGCGATGGGGCGGCCGCGCGGCGGGGATCAGGCGCAACTCGTCGAGCTGCATGAACTCGGCGACTTCCAGAGCGCTACGCAAATGGCCGATATGCACCGGATCGAAGGTGCCGCCAAGGATGCCGATTTTTTTAGGCATTCTGCCCGCGCAGCTGACCGTCGCCGATCACCACATACTTCTCACAGGTCAGGCCTTCCAGGCCGACCGGACCACGGGCGTGCAACTTGTCCGTGGAGATGCCAATTTCCGCGCCGAGGCCGTATTCGAAGCCGTCGGCGAAACAGGTCGGGGCATTGAGCATCACCGAGCTGGAGTCGACCTCGGCGAGGAAACGCCGGGCGTGCCCTTGGTGCTCGGTGACGATAGAGTCGGTGTGATGCGAGCCGTACTGGTTGATGTGCTCGATGGCCTGGTCAAGGCCGTCGACCACCCGGATCGACAGAATCGGCGCCAGGTACTCGGTGCTCCAATCCTCCTCGCTCGCAGGCGTTGCCTGGATCAACGCCCGGGTGCGTTCGCAACCCCGCAGCTCGACGCCTTTTTCCACGAACATCTGCGCCATACCCGGCAGGAAGGCCGCGGCCACCGCCTGGTCGACCAGCAGGGTTTCCATCGCCCCGCAGATGCCATAGCGGTAGGTCTTGGCGTTGAAAGCAATACCGCGCGCCTTGTCCAGATCGGCCAGGGCATCGACATAAACATGGCAGATGCCGTCCAGGTGCTTGATCACCGGCACCCGCGCATCGCGGCTGATACGTTCGATCAAGCCCTTGCCGCCGCGCGGCACAATCACGTCGACGAACTCGGGCATGCTGATCAGAGCGCCAACGGCGGCGCGATCGGTGGTTTCCACCACCTGCACCACGGCCGCGGGCAGGCCGGCTTCGGCCAGGCCGCGCTGAATGCAGGCGGCGATGGCGCGATTGGAATGAATGGCCTCCGAACCACCGCGCAGAATGGTCGCGTTACCGGACTTCAGGCACAGGCTGGCGGCATCGATGGTCACATTGGGCCGCGACTCGTAAATGATGCCGATCACACCCAGGGGCACGCGCATCTTGCCGACCTGAATACCCGACGGACGGTAGCTCATATCGCGAATCGCGCCGACCGGATCGGGCAGGCTGGCGACCTGGCGCAGGCCTTCGATCATCCCGTCAATGCGCGCCGGGGTCAGGGCCAGACGGTCGAGCAGCGCCGGCTCGAGACCGTTGGCGCGGCCCGCGGCCAAGTCCAATTCGTTGGCCGCGCTCAGCTCGGCGCGGGCGCCATCCAGAGCGGCGGCGGCGGCTTGCAGGGCACGGTTTTTCTGCGCAGTGCTGGCACTGGCGATCACCCGAGAAGCCTGGCGGGCGGCTTGCCCCAGGCGGGTCATATAGTCGAGCACGGACTCAGTCATGGTCTACCAAGGTCTGGCGGCTGGAAAAAGTCGCTGAGTATAGCGGGCGCGCAGCCCTACGCCCAGCGGCGCCGGGCGGATGGTGATCAGGGAATTTTCCGACCTGCAGTCGCGCCGTCTATGACGCGCAGGAACGAGACTCGAACGTCGACACAAGATTCAGCCGAAACGGGACTCAGGACGCTGTCGGCAGCGCCGCCGTGACAATCAATTCGACCTTCAGCTCGGGCGCGGCCAGACGGGCTTCGCCACATGCGCGTATCGGTGCATGACCGGCGGGCACCCAAGCGTCCCAAACCGTATTCATCGCATCGAAATCATGGATATCGGCCAGCCAGACGATCACTTGGAGCAAGTGCTCGCGACCACTACCGACTTCGCGCAACAGCCGCTCGACCCGCTCCAGGGCCTCGCGGGTTTGCCCCTCGACCGTGCTTTCGTGCTCGCCGACCTGGCCGGCCAGGTAGATGGTATTGCCGTGCACAACGATCTGACTCATTCGAGCCCCGGTGCGATAACGCAGGATAGACATAGTTGGAGACCCTCGATTATGCGACTTTAGAACCGACTGACCGAACAGGCGGCGAGCCAGTCGGGCTGGCGACCGGCCACGCAGTCGGCCACCAGCTTCCCGGTCATACCGCCCAGGGTCAGCCCCAGGTGTTGATGCCCGAAGGCATAGATCAGCCGCGGTTCGCGCAGCGAAGGGCCGAGCACCGGCAGCGAGTCCGGCAACGACGGCCGAAAACCCAGCCAGGTACGCGCCACCTGATCCTGCAAGCCGAGCACCCTGCGCACCCGCGTCTCGATGTAACGCAGACGTTGCGCATTGACCGGATCGCTCAGCGCACCCAGCTCGACGGTGCCGGCGGCGCGCAAACGGCCGCGCAACGGCGTCATATAGAAGGCGCTCTCCACCGGGCAGGTCGGCCGACTGAGCAGCGGCTCCGGCATATCGAACTCGAGGTGATAGCCGCGCTCGCTTTGCAGCGGAATGCGATCGCCAACCTGGCGCGCCAGCTTGGCCGACCAGGCACCGCCGGCCAGCACCACGCGCTCGGCGAGCAGTTCGCCACCATCGGCATAACGCAGCAGCAGGCCGTCGCTACGCGCCCGCAGGCCTATCACCTCGGCCTGGCGCATGCGCCCCGCGGCCAGCAAGGGAGCGACCAAAGCCTCGGTAAACGCCTGCGGATCGTCCAGATGGCTGGAACCGGAAAACAGGATGCCACCCTCGCTCTGCCCAGCCATGGCCGGCTCCAGCGCAGCGACTTCCGCGGCCGACAGCACCTGCTGGGCGATGCCCAGGCGCTGACGCAAGGCGATATCACCCTGGGCGGCGCGCAGGTTGGCGGCCTGGCCGTAGGCATACAGACAGCCGCGGCGCTGGATCAGCGCGGCAGCGGCCGGCGCCTCCTCCAGCAACGGCGCGTAACCGTCATAAGTACCGCGCAGCAACTGCGCCAACACCTCGCTATTAGCCTGAAAGCTGCGGGAATTGCACTGCCCGAGAAAGCGCAGCAGCCAAGGCAGCAGCTGCGGCACGCGCGTCCAATTGACCACGAATGGCGAATCCGCGGAGAACAGCAAACGCGGCAGCGAAGCCCATATCTCCGGGCGAGCGATGGGCGTACAGCCATAGTCGGCCAGGGTACTGGCACTGCCGCAGGCAGCACCGCCGACAATCGCGTCGCGTTCCAGCAGCACCACTTCATGCCCCTGGCGGCGCAACCAGAGGGCGCAGCAGACGCCCACCACACCCGCGCCGATGACGGCTATTTGCGTTCGCTCGACCCCGCCCATGGCGCTCCACCCCGTCATATCGATAAGAACGAGCAGCTGAGTTCAGCATGCCACCCGAAAGTTGTAATGCATTTGTACTAAACAAAAAGCCTTTTTACAATGACAACTTTAGGATATAGGCTCAAGTTGTAATGATTGAAATGCAATACAACAAAAATAATACAGCCCCACGAGGCCTCCCCATGCGCATAGCTCTCAATAAAAACATGCTACGAAAGATAGCCGCGCTCGGCGCCACCCTTGTCGCCCTCGAGCTCCTGCCCTGGACGGGCTTGCAGGCAGCAGAAACCACCCTGCGCCTATCAACCCTGTTCAGCGCCGACTCCGATGGCGGCAGGGCCGCGCAAGCATTTGCCGATCAGATAGAACAGGGCAGCAACGGCCGCATTCAGGTGCTGGTGTTCCCCGACAGCCAGCTCGGCGACTGGGCGCAAACCCATGAGCAATTGATGCAAGGCTCTATCGATATTGGCCTGCAACCCTTGTCGACCGATGTCGACCGGCGCTTAGCCGTGGCCTGGTTCCCCTATATCGCACCGACTTACGCCGAAGCGCAGAAGGTGTTCAGCGCACACGGCTTCGCTTACAAGCTGGTCGACGAGATGATCGCCCCACAAGGCCTGCGCCTGCTCGGCGTATACGGCGTAGGAATGGGCGGCGCCGGCTTCACCACCCGGGTGACGCAGCCGCAAAACCCCGGAGCCAAGCATGGCTTGCGTGTGCGCGTATGGCCGGGCGGCACCACACACAAGGTGATGATGCAGCGCTTCGGCTATGAAGTCGCCAGCGTGCCCTGGGCCGACCTGCGCGACGCGATGCAAAGCGGCAGCATCGACGGCCAGATCGGCGGTACTGCGGAGATGGCCCTGGAGAACTTCAAAGACATCACCAAGACCTGGGTGCAATACAACGATCATCTGGAGCTGGCCTGGTTCGTCATCAACAGCAAACGTCTGGATGCGCTGCCGCGGGAGGATCGCTACCTGATCCAGGACATTGCTCAGAAAATCGCCTACAAGCGCTTCAATGAAGTGCGCAAGGCCGATGCCCGCAATCTGCAACGCATGCAGGAAGCCGGCATCGAGGTTATCCGCTTCAGCGACCAGGAGCTGGAAAACCTGGCCGCTTTCACCCGCCAGAAGGTCTGGCCGGAAATCGCCGGCGAACTCGACGAAGCCACCATGAAGCGTCTGTATGGCACCGTGACCGTCAGGCAGAACGCTCCGGGTCGCTAGCTACACCGTATCGTGCATATGCAGATGGCCCTGACGCGCGAGTCGGGCGATGGTTTCCAGCGCCCGCTGCAGGTCATCGCGGCTGCGCGCCGCAGAGAGATTGATCCGCACCGCATGGGGCGGATGCTCCTGGCGCAAGGTGAAGGCCGCGCCGGGCAGCAAACCGATGCCCTGCTCCTGGCAGGTCAGGGCGAAGGTCGAGGCGCGCCAGGGTTCGGGCAGATGCAGCCAGGCATGCGGCGAGGTCGCGCCGGCCTGCACCTGCAGATCGCCGAACGCCTGCCGTAGCAGATCCTGGCGCGCGCGCAGCTCCTCGCGCTGCACCGCGACCATCTCCAGCGCCTTGCCGCTCTCGATGAAGCGCGTGGCGATCAGCGCCGACAATGGCGAAACGCTCCAGCAATCGATGCGCAGGGTCGCGCTGATATCGCCAACCAGACGCGGTGGCGCCATTACGAAGCCCATGCGTAAACCGGGAGCGATGCACTTCGACAGCGCGGTGATATAGATGGTCCGCTCCGGCAGCAAAGCGGCGAACGGCAGCGGCGATTGATCCAGCAACGGTCGATAGACATCGTCCTCGATCAGCAGCAGGCGATGCCGATCCGCCACTTCCGCCAGCGCATGGCGTCGTTCGGCGCTGACAGTCACGGCCGTCGGGTTGTGCAGCGAGGGCACCAGGAACAACACCTTGGCCGCGTGCTTGACGCAGGCCTGCTCCAGCGCCGCCGGCAACATGCCCAGGGCGTCGCCGTCGACCCCCACCAGCTTCAGCCCGAGGGTGCGGCACAGCGCATTGATACCCTGGTAGGTAATGGCATCGGCCAGCACCGTGTCGCCACGCTCGGCGATCGCCCGCAGGGTACAGGCGATGCCGTGCTGGGCACCTTCGGCGATCAGCAATTGGCTGGCCTCGGCGGCCACGCCATGCTGACGCAGCCAGCTGGCCGCCGCTTCACGGGCCCAGGCCGGACCTTCCGAAGGGTGATAGTCCGGTACCTCGCCAAAGCGCAGGTCGCGTGACAACTCCGGTAACAAACGGGCCAGTTCCTGACTATAACTATCGGTAGCCGGGCGGTTGATGCTCAGGTCGACACGCCCCGGATCGCGGTTCGGCGCGCTCTGGAACTGCGCGCCCGGCTGATGCAGCAATGGCTTTACCGAAGTCCCGCGGCCAGGCCGGCTTTCCACCAACCCCGCCTCCTGCAGCAAGGCCATGGCCTTGGTCACGGTGGTGATATTGATATTCAACCGGCTGGCCAGGTCGCGATGCGGCGGCAAACGCTCGCCAGTAACCAGCGCGCCGGAACGAATGCCCTCGGCCAAGGCCTGGGCCAATTGCTCGTAAAGCGGCTCCGCGCGATTGCGCGTGCGCCCCATGCCCTCGGCAACCGCGGCCAGCAGCGTATCTATGGTTGTGGTCATTCCCGCCCCATCTGTTGATTCACGGCTCGATATTGTCATGGATTTATACCCGAATAAAGCTGCTTGACAATGACAATAGCGAGATATAGGTTGAAGTTGTATCGGTTGCAATGCATTACAAATAAAAATCACACCAACACGAGGCTTCCCACCATGCATATCCCCTTTCGCAAACTGGTCGCGCTCAGCGCCGCCGTGCTCACCCTGGGGCTCACTCCCCTGGCAGGCCTGCAGGCCGCCGAAACCACTTTGCGCCTGTCCACCCTGTTCCGCCCGGACTCGGACGGTGGCAAAGCCGCACAAGCCTTCGCCGACGAGGTAAAGGCACGTACCGAAGGCCGCGTCGCGGTCACCGTCTTTCCCGCCAGCCAGCTCGGCGACTGGGTCGAGACCCATGCGCAATTGATGCAGGGCGCCATCGACATCGGCTTGCAGCCCCTGTCCACCAATTTCGATAGACGCCTGGCGATTGCCTGGTTCCCCTATATCGCCCCGACCTACGCCGAAGCCCAGGAAGTATTCAGCGCCGATGGCTTCGCCTACAAGCTGGTCGACGACATGATCGCCCCGCAAGGCCTGCGCCTGCTCGGTGTATACAGCGCAGGAATGGGCGGCGCCGGCTTCACCAAGGCGGTGCCGGAGCCGAGCAACCCGCAAGTCAAACGCGGCCTGCGGATCCGCGTATGGCCGGGCGGCACCACGCACCGCACCATGATGGAACGCTTTGGCTATCAGGTCGCCACCGTGCCTTGGGCCGAGCTGTATACCGCCATGCAAACCGGGGTCATCGACGGCCAGATCGGCGGCACCGCGGAAATGGCGCTGGACAACTTCAAGGACATCACCAAGACCTGGGTGCAATACAACGATCACCTCGAACTGGCCTGGTTCGTGATCAACAGCAAGCGCCTCGAATCGCTGCCCGAGGGTGACCGCGAGATCATACTGGCGGTCGCCCAGGAAATCTCCCACAAGCGTTTCGATGAAGTGCGCGAGGCCGACACCCAGTACCTGAAGGACATGGAAGCGGCCGGCATAGAGGTGGTGCGTTTCGACGACGCGACCCTGGAAAAACTCGCCGACTACACGCGCAAGAATGTCTGGCCGGAGATCGCCGGCGAACTCGACGAAGCCACGATGAAGCGCCTCAACGACGCTGTCAGCCAATAACCGCTCGCCCGAGGTAATCCCATGTCGCCCAGCCCGGAATCCCGGCTGCGCAAACTCTGGCACGGCGCGCTGCACCTGCAGCGCGCCTTGCTGGTTATCGGCGCAGTGCTGTTGACCCTGTTGATCTTCGCCCAGGTGGTGGCCCGCTACCTGTTTCAGACCGCGATCTTCGGCATCGAGGAAACCGCGGTGTACATCGCCGTCTGGTTCTACTTTCTCGGTGGCGCGGTAGGCGCCGATCAACGCGAGCATATCTCCGCTTCGCTGGCTGATGTGCTGGTGAAGGGCCAGACCGCACAGCAGGCGATCAAGCTGTTCGCCTGCCTGGTTTCAGTGGTGGTCTGCGCCTGGATGGCGGTCTGGTCCTGGGGTTTGGCTCAGTGGTCGCTGAGCCTGGGCATGATGTCCACCGAATTGAACATCCCCGTTGGTTACATCCATCTGGCCATGCCCGTCGGGCTCGGCCTGATGACCCTGTATTTCTTCGCCGAGTTGATCGAGCACGGTGTCGAACTAGTGCGGAGATTGCGCACCCCATGAGCATGAACTGGATCATCCTGATAGACGCCCTGCTGCTGGCCCTGCTGTTGGTCATCGGCGTACCCGTACCGCTGTGCTTCGCCGCCTCGGTGCTCCTGCTGTTCCTGCTCGGCGACTTCGGCAGCGCCTCCTTCCTGGTCAGCGCCGGTTTCAGCCAGGCCAGCTCGGTGGTCCTGCTGGCGATTCCGTTGTACATCATCGCCGGCAACATCATGAGCCAGGGCGGTATCGCCACGCGCCTGGTGGATTTCGCCGAAAGCATCGTCGGGCGTTTTCGCGGCGGCCTGGGCATAGTCGTGGTGCTGACCACCGCTATCTTCGGCGCCATCTCCGGCATGGCCTCCTCGGCAGTGGCGGCGATCGGCAGCACCCTGATCCCACGCATGGTCGAACGCGGCTACGACCGTGGCTATGCCGCCAGCCTGGTAGCCTGCTCGGCGGTTCTGGCGCTGATGATTCCACCCAGTGCGTCGATGATCCTTTACGGCTGGGTCAGCGGCACTTCGATCACCGCAGCCTTCCTCGCCCCTGTATTCCCGGCGCTGATCCTGATCGCCCTGTTCTGCTTCTGGAACTGGGTACTGACCAAACGCATGCCGTTGCACACCGAGGCTCCGCTGCCGGCCGAGCAATGGGTCAGGCACATCGGCCAACGTGGCCGCCGCGCCAGCCTGGGCCTGCTGATGCCGATTATCATCCTCGGCTGCATCTACGGCGGCATCACCACGCCAACCGAGGCGGCGGCGATGGCGGTGGTCTACGCGGTACCGGTGAGCGTGCTGATCTACCGCGAGATGGGCTGGAAGGGCCTCTACACGCAACTCTGGAAGGCCGGCCAGGTCACCGGCGTGCTGTTGATCCTGGTGTTTTTCGCCTCGATGCTGGCGCGCATGTTCACCATGCAGAGCGTGCCCCAACTGCTGCTCGTCGGCTTTACCACGGTCAGCGACAACCCGATCGTCCTGCTGCTGATGATCAATGCCTTCCTGCTGCTGATCGGCATGTTCATGGACGATGCCAGCGGCATTCTCCTGGCCACGCCGATGCTGATGCCGATCGTGCACAAGCTCGGCATCGACCCGGTGCATTTTGCCGCCATCATCGCCACCAACCTGGGCATGGGCCTGATCACCCCACCGACCGCGCCGATCCTCTACCTCGGCGCGCTGGTGGGTAAGACGCCACTGAGCGGCATGCTCAAACCGACCATGGTGTTCCTGCTGTTCGCCTATCTGCCGGTGGTGCTGCTGACCACCTTCATCCCGGCGCTGTCGCTGACCCTGCCGAAGCTGTTGCTGGGGCACTGACCGCCGGTCCATCGGCCGCGACCGGCTGCACAAGTGAGCATCACCGAAAACGCGAGCCCGCCGGCGACACTTCGCCTCGGGCTCTTTTCCCTGCTCCGCGACCTTGAGCTACTGTTGTTTACAGAGGCGACCGAACCGACCTTCCGAGCACGCAGCCTTAAAGTTGTTCCACCTCCTGCCGATTCCCGAGAACAAGCCACATGAAGTGGCGAGGAGCCAACGTGCAGCTGTTCCTATCCTGGAAACAAAAATTTCGTCTGCTGATTGCCATTACCTTGCTCAGCCTGGCGGCGATGACAGCTTCGTCCTATTGGGCTGGCCAACAATTGAACGATGCCCAGCACGCGCGGGAAAACGCCACGGCCTATTCCGCCACCGCCATTACCCTGATGAACCATTGGCTGAAGCTCAGTGCCGCCCGCAAAGTCCTCACCCCGGATACCGAAGCGACCTTTCAAACCGGCCTGGCGGCGTTGCAGGAGCGTTCGCAACGCTTCGCCACCCAGGCCCAGGGCTTGGGTGAGCCGACAATCGAACAAAGCGCGGCGCAGATCGACCAATTGATCCAGGAAGAAATCGCCCTTGAGAAAAAATGGCTGGAATTGTCGCGCCAGCTTGGCCTCACACCCTTCGACGGCCAGCGCGCCGCCATGGCCGCCAGCTCGACGGAGCTGGAAGCCATCAATCTGGGTCTGATCCGCGACTACATCGCCGCGGCCGTAAGCAACCAGCGCGATTACCTCGCGACCTTCAATATCGCCTTTGCGCAAAAAGTGCATGCCGCGATCAAGGAGATGGACGCCAAGATCGAAGAGCTGGACTGGCGCGACAATAAGGTCGGCCAGACCGTGGCGGCCTTCAGCCAGGAGTTCGCCAAAACCGATGCGTTGATCCTGCAGGTCTACGAGATCGAGCAACAACTCAAGCGCCTGGGCCAGCAGATCGAACAACGGATCGACGAGCAGAACCTTATGCTCGAAGAGGGCATTCTCGTCAGCACCGCGCAACAGGCCGAACAGGCGCGCAGCACGGCCAGGTGGATGATGGGTTTGACCTTTGTCGGCGTCTCGCTGTTTATGTTGATCACCCTGAGCCAGGCGTCGCGGACCCTGATGGCGCAGCTGCACGATGTAATCGAACTGCTCTCCAAGGTCGCCACAGGCAACCTCACCGCCAAGCTGACGATTGGCCGCAATCCCAACGACGAGTTCAATCAACTCGGCAGCGCGTCGAACCAGATGACCGATGGCATCGCCAATGTGATTCGCCAGGTGGTCGACGGCAATCATCACCTGACCGAGCTACACACCTACCTGTGCGAAGCGATGACGCGCATGGGCGAGAACAGCAATCAGGTGGAAATGCAGACCGAGCAGGCGGCCTCCGCCTCGCAGCAGATCTCGGCGACCGTCAATGAGATGGCCCGGCAGACCTCGGACGTCGGCAACTCCACCCAGACTGCCTGCAACTCGGCGCGCACCGGGGCCAAAGTGATTGGCGACAGCGTCGCCAGCATGCGCAACCTGTCGCAATTGATTCAGACCACCCATGCCCAGGTCACCCTGCTGACCCAGTCGAGCACCAAAGTCACCGGCATCATCGATGTGATTAACAGCCTGGCCGCACAAACCAACCTGCTCGCGCTGAATGCCGCGATCGAGGCGGCACGCGCAGGCGAAGCCGGCCGCGGTTTCTCGGTGGTGGCCGACGAGGTGCGCTCCCTGGCGCAGAAAACCGTTACCGCCACTACCGATATCGCCAGCATTGTCGACGACCTGAGAAACCAGACCGAGCGCATGGACGAGCTGATGCTCAGCGGCCTGAAACTGGCCTCGGAAGGCGAACGCCATGCCGGCGAGGCCGCCGTGGCGATCGACGACATCACCCAGTCGATGGACCACCTGACCGCGGAAATGCATCAGGTGGTGGTGGCGATAGAGGAAATTTCCGCGACCACCGAAGACATCGCCCGGAAAATCGAGGACATCAACGTCCACACCGGCGAAACCAAAAGCCTGCGCCTGACCCTGGAGGAACACACCAAGAGCCTGTCCGTACAGGTCCAGGCGTTGAATCACAGCGCCGAGCAATTCCAGATCAATTGACCCCGAGGGGATGCGGCCACTGCAGGGCGGGCAGACCAAAGACCTGTCCGCCAGCCGCAGGCGGTTGGCGATATCTACCCTGCAGTGGCCCCCGCGACTGCGCGGCTGTTGTTATGATCGCGTCCTGCCCATGCCACTGTGAGCGCGCATGCACGACGACGCCATTCCCCGCCTGCCCTGGCCGGACGCCCGGCCATTGAACGACGCCTTTTTCGACCGTGATGCCCGCCTGGTCGCCCGTGAACTGCTCGGCAAGGTGATTCGCCACCGCGATGGCGAACTCTGGCTGAGTGCGCGGATTATCGAGACCGAGGCCTACTACCTTGCGGAAAAAGGCAGCCACGCTTCGCTCGGTTACACCGAAAAGCGCCGCGCGCTGTTTCTCGACGGTGGGCATATCTACATGTACTACGCCCGTGGCGGCGACTCGCTGAACTTCAGCGCCCAGGGGCCGGGCAATGCGGTGCTGATCAAATCCGCCAGCCCCTGGCTCGATGCCCACTCCGGCACCGCCAGCCTGGAACGCATGCAGGCCAACAACCCCGATGCCCAGGGCCGGCCGCGGGCGCCGGAGCGCCTGTGTGCCGGGCAGACCCTGCTGTGCAAGGCGCTCGGTCTGAAGGTTCCCGTGTGGGACGGGCAGCGCTTCGACCCGCTGCGCCTGTTCGTCGAGGATCTCGGCGAAACACCCACGCAGGTCATTCAGACCACTCGCCTGGGCATTCCCCGGGGCCGCGACGAACATTTGCTCTACCGCTTCGTTGATGCCGCCTACAGTCGACACTGCACGCGCAACCCGCTCCGCCGTGGGCAGATCGCCGGCAGCGACTTTCATCTGTTAAGGGCCGCGGAGGTCCATCGATGAGCGCCTGGATCAGCGGCCTGACCGCATGGCTTGGCGCCAACCCGCACTGGCTGGGGCTGGCGATTTTCATCCTGGCCTGCATCGAGTGCCTGGCAATCGTCGGGCTGATCGTGCCCGGCACGGTCCTGCTGTTCGCCGTCGCCGCCCTGGCCGGCAATGGCGCGCTAAGCCTCGGCACGACAATGCTGCTGGCGTTTTGCGGCGGCCTGCTCGGCGACCTGCTGTCCTACGCCATGGGCCGTTATTTCCACCAGGATATCCGCCGCCTGCCCGGCCTGCGGCATCACCCGCAGTGGCTGAGCGGCGCGGAAAGCTACTTCCATCGGTATGGCGTCGTCAGCCTGCTGGTGGGCCGTTATATCGGACCGCTGCGCCCTATGCTGCCAATGGTCGCCGGCATGCTCAACATGCCGTTCGTGCGCTTTCTTGCGATAAGTCTGTTGGCCGGTGCCGGCTGGGCGGTGGCCTACATAATGCCGGGCTGGGCCACCGGCGCCGCGCTGCGCCTGCCGTTGCCGGCGGGTTTCTGGCCACAGGCCGCGGTAGTTGCCGCCGGCCTGGGGCTGCTGCTGACGGCGAGCATCTACAGCAGCTTGCGCGAACTGCGGCAGGCGACGCTGCTCGCCGCCGGGCTGAGCCTGCTATTGCTGCTCGGGCTGTTTGTCGGCTGGCCACGGTTGAGCGCCCTCGACCAGGGCCTGCTGGCGCTGCTGCAGGAGTTGCACGATAGCGGACTGCACCGCTTCATGGTGTTCACCACCCGAGTTGGCGACCTGCGCACCCAGGTTGCCGCCGGTACGCTGTTGTGCCTGTTGCTGCTGGCCACCCGGCAGTGGCGCGCCGCGCTATTCGCAGTGACCACACTGCTCGGCAGCGCCCTGGGCAATACCATCCTGAAGGCGACATTCGCCAGGGTCCGCCCGGATTTCCTGCTCGAACCGCTGCCCAGCTTCAGTTTCCCCAGCGGCCACAGCTCCGCGGCGTTCGCCTTTTTCCTGGTGATCGGGGTGCTCGCCGGCCGCGGACAACCGCCGCGAATGCGCCTGACCTGGTTGCTCCTGGCCTGCCTGCCGGCAACCGCGATTGCCTTGTCGCGCCTCTACCTGGGCGTGCACTGGCCAAGCGACGTGATCGCCGGCGCCCTACTCGCCTGCACGCTATGCGCCGCGAGCCTGGCCTGGGTGCAACGGCGCGACGAGCTGCCGGCGCTACCGGCGAAAGTCTGGTGGTTGCTGCTACCCGCCTGCATCGCCTTGCTCGGCAGTGTCGCCACCTGGCACCTGTCCGAAGCGCTGCTGCTCTATCGGCCACAGGGCTGACGGGCCGCGCGCGAGGCTCAGGCGTCGCGGGAGCCCTGCAACTGCTCGAGCAGCAGTTGCAATACCTCCAGACGCTGTTGCGGCGACTCGAGCGCCAGCAGCTGCACCTTCTGCTCCGAGGTCAACGGCAACAGGTAGGCCAGTTGATTGGCCAGGGCCGACTGCCCGCCCAGTTCCTCGTCCATGCCCAGCGCGGCGACCATCGGATGCATCGCCAGGGCGCGGCGCAAGGCGGCCAGGTCTTCATGCTCGACGGTCAACGGCTGCTCGGCCGGCTCATCCAGCCAGTCGACCTCGGCCACCGTGAGACGATCGGGCAGGACCTGGGCGCGCTGCACCTTGAAACGCCGCGCGCCCTCGACGCGAATGCCGAGCAGGCCGTTAGGGCGCTGCTGGAAATCGCAGATGCGCGCCTCGCAACCGATCGCGGCAAAGCGCTCGGCCGGCTCGCCGACCTCCTCGCCTTCGACGATACAGACCACGCCAAAGCCTTCGCCCTGCTTCATGCAGCGACTGACCATGTCCAGGTAACGCGCCTCGAAAATCTGCAGATCCAGAGCGCAGTCGGGAAACAGCACGGTATTGAGTGGTAACAACGGTAAATTCATCGGTCGACCCTCATGCCAACAGAAGTATCGCCAGGGGCAGCAACACTGCCGTGAACATTCCCATCAGGCTCATCGACAGGGCGGCGAACGCCCCGCACTCCTCGCTCTCCTGCATCGCCCGGGCGGTGCCGACCGCATGCGCGGTGATGCCCAGAGCCATGCCAACGGCCGCGGGATGATGCACCTTGCAGATACGCAACAACGGTGGCCCGACGATCGCCCCCAAGACCCCGGTGATCATCACGAATACCGCCGCCAGCGCGGCGATGCCGCCAATCTGGTCGGCTACCAGCATGGCGATCGGCGAGGTCACCGATTTCGGTGCCATGCTCATCAGTATCTGCCGCTCGGCGCCGAACCAGGTGGCGAGACCCACTCCGAGCAGCGTAGCCAGCAAGCCGGCGATCGCCAAGGTCAGCACGGTCGGCCAGAACAACTGGCGAATCCGCCGCAGGTTCATGTACAGCGGCACCGCCAGAGCAACGGTCGCCGGCCCGAGGAACAGCGTCAGCACCTCGGCGCTGAGCTTGTAATCGGCGTAGCTCAGGCCGCAAAGCGTCAGGATCGTGATCACGATCGACATCGACACCAGCACCGGATGAAGGAAAAACCAGCGGGTTTTCTCATACAACGCCAGCCCCACCTGATAGGCCCCCAGGGTGATCCCGAAACCGAACAGCGGATGCCCGACCACCGCCTGCCAGGCGCCGTGCCAATCGAGGCTCATGGTGCCTCCCGGCGACGCTGCTGGCGCACGATCAGCATCTGCATCAGCCAGCCGGCAAACACCAGCGATAGCAGCAGCGACAGCACCAGCGTCCCCACCACCGCCCAGAAGTTCGCGGCGATGCTACCGGCATACACCATCACCCCCACGGCGGGCGGCACCAGCAACAGCGGTAGGTAAGTGAGCAAACTGCTGGACGCCAACCGCAGCGGCTCGTCGACCTGACCGCGCAACAGCAGCGCGCCGAACAATAGCAACATGCCAAGAATTGGCCCCGGCAGCATCGGCAACATCAGCACGTTCAATGCCGTACCCACCAATTGACACAACACCAGCCAGGACAGCCCGCGCAGCAGCATGAACACCCTCCAATCGATAAGACCCCAGCGCGCCAAAAGCGCTGGCCATTATAGGCAGACAACAAGCGCTCCAATAATGCCGGCAGTTGTGCATAACGCGCTTGACCCACATCCCGGCCCATGGTGATCTTAGTCCGAGCGGTTCTAATCAAGAAAAATAATCCCCCCGTCTCCTCAAGGAGGAAATATGCCGTCAGTACCTGTTGCAGAACTCCAGAATTACGTTGGCAAGGAACTCGGACGTTCCGATTGGATGACCATCGATCAGGAGCGCATCAATCAATTCGCCGAATGCACCGGCGACCATCAGTTCATCCACGTGGACCCGGAAAAGGCCAAGCTCACTCCCTTCGGCACCACCATCGCCCATGGATTCCTGTCGCTGTCGCTGGTACCCAAGCTGATGGAAGGCATCATGATCATGCCCCAGGGCCTGAAAATGGCCATCAACTACGGCCTGGACAGCGTGCGTTTCATCCAGCCGGTCAAAGTCGGTTCCAAGGTGCGTTTGGCCGTGACGCTGGTCGATGCTACCGAGAAAAACCCAGGCCAATGGCTGCTCAAGGCGCGTGCGGTACTGGAAATCGAAGGCCAGGAAAAACCGGCCTACGTCGCCGAACCCTTGACCCTCTGCTTCGTTTAACACCAGGCTATCCGCGGGGCGCCAATCACCGATTGGCGCCCCGTTTTTTTTGCTGTGCAGCCGGGAGACATGGGTAACGGGCACTGCTGCGCACGGCGCCCCTACGGCGTCAGCCCAATACGTATGCGCCGATGCCTGAATGCAACACCGCGGGTACACAGCTTTTTACACGGCCATGCCGCCTCTCTGTGCACTTCGACAACGCTTGGCGCAGGATTCGGACATAATCTTGTCCTGTGTTCTCGACTTGGATGTCCGCCATGCCCCGCCCCGTCAACCTGGCCGCTCTCGGCCTGACCCTGTTGCTCACCGCCTGTGGCGATGCCCGGCAGTTGCTGCCCGCCGACGCCACCCTGCCCGACGGTTCGCGCTACCACGGCGAGGTGGTCGACGGTTTGCTGCAAGGCCAGGGCCGGCTGGATTACCCCGACGGCAGCTGGTACGAGGGCGCGTTCAAGGACGGCCGCATGCATGGCCAGGGCACCTGGCAGGGCGTCAATGGGCAACGTTATGTCGGTGAATTCCGCGACGGCAGCTTCCACGGCCAGGGCAAGCTGCAGTACGGCGATAACAGCAGCTACCAAGGCAGCTTCGCCGGTGGCCGCATGTCCGGCGAAGGCACCCTGATCGAGGGCGAGGTCATCTACCGCGGCGAGTTCAAGAACGATCTTTTCCACGGCACCGGCAAGCTCCAGCGCGCCGACGCCAGCACCTTCCAGGGGCATTTTCGCAAGGGCCTTCCGGATGGCCAGGGAGTCAACCGCGACGCCAATGGCGACCAGTTGAGCGGGGTCTTCAAGCGCGGCGAACTGCAAGGCAGCGGCAGTTATGTCGGTGCTGATGGCGATCTCTACGATGGTAACTTCCGCCATAGCCAGTTTCACGGCAAGGGACGCTATCAGAGCATCGACGGCGATGTCTGGAGCGGCACCTTCGTCGATGGCGACCTGCAAGGCCCCGGCACCTACCAGGGTGCGGACGGCAGCCATTACGAAGGCGAATTCGCAAACTGGAACTACCACGGCCAGGGGCGTCTGAGCCTGGCCGACGGCAGCGTCTATCAGGGCACCTTCGCTTATGGCGACTACGCCGGCAGCGGCACCCTGACCCTGGCCGACGGCAGCCAGCAGGAAGGCGTCTGGCAACGCGGACAACGGGTCCGCGACCAGCAGCAGCGGGCGCTCCCCGACCCCCTGGAGCTCGGCCTGCTGGCCCAGGGACGCTTGCTCGACGCGGCCATCGCCAAGCTGCCCGTCTCGACCCCGAAGGTCGAGCTGTACACCCTGACGCTGGCGGGCGACGGCAAGCAGAGCGTGTTCATGCGCGAGGCCGACTACGTCACCCGATTGCTCGGCGAGCGCTTTGCCGCGTATGGCGGCATCAGCCTGGTCAATCACCGCGAACACATGGCCGATCGACCGCTGGCCACCCGTGAAAACCTCAGCAGGTCCATCCAGGCCCTGGCCGAACGCAGCGGCCCGGAAGACCTGGTGTTCATCTACCTGACCAGCCACGGCTCACGGCAGCACGAACTCAGCCTCGACCAGCCGCGCCTGCAATTGAGCGACCTGCCCGCCAGCGAACTGGCGGAACTGCTGCAACCGTTGCGCCAGCGGCATAAGGTCGTGGTGATCTCCGCCTGCTATTCCGGCGGTTTCATTCCCGCGTTGCAGGATGACAAAACCCTGGTGATGACCGCTGCGCGGGCCGATCGTGTTTCGTTCGGTTGCTCCGAGGAAAACGACTTCACCTATTTCGGCCGAGCGCTGTTTGCCGAAGCGCTGAACGCAACCGACGACCTGCAAGTGGCCTTCGAGCAGGCCAAGACAACCGTCGCCGAGCGCGAGCAGGCCGACGGTTTCAAGGCGTCGGAGCCGCAAATCTGGGCACCCGCGGCGGTACTCGAACATTGGGCCAAGCTGCGCAGCCAGCAGGGCGGAAACACTTCGAAAGCGGCGAAAAACACGCAAACAGCCGCCAACTAGTCAGTTGGAATACGTGCACGGCGGCTATACCCGGCCGCCCTGGTTCGCGACAGACCTGCAAGCCTGGCCTAGCCTTCCTTTATAGCCTGATAAGCTGAATATCATTAGCGGAGAACCACCCCTTATGTATTTGACGCCCCAGCACATCCTCCTCGCAGGCGCCACTGGCCTGACTGGCGAACATCTGCTGGATCGCCTGCTCAACGAACCCACAGTCGAACGCGTGCTGGCGCCCAGCCGTCGGCCGCTGGCCGAGCATCCGCGCCTGGAAAATCCGGTGGGCGCATTGCAGGATCTGCTGCCGCGCTTAAGTGGGCCGATCAACACCGCCTTCTGCTGCCTGGGCAGCACGCTGAAACAGGCCGGCTCGCAGGAAGCCTTCCGCGCCGTCGACCACGATCTGGTGCTGGCCTTCGGCCAACGCGCACGCGAACTCGGCGCCCGTCATCTATTGGTGATCAGCGCCCTGGGCGCCGATGCCGCCTCCTCGGTGTTCTATAACCGGGTAAAAGGCGAAATGGAGCAGGCCCTGCAAACCCAGGGCTGGCCGCAACTGACCATAGTGCGGCCTTCGCTGCTACTCGGCCCACGCAGCCAATTCCGTCTCGGCGAACGCCTGGCCGCCCCTTTTATGCGCTGGCTACCCGGCAAGTACCGCGGCATCGAAGCCACGGTGCTGGCGCGCGCACTGTGGCGCCTGGCCCTGGAAGAAGGCGAAGGCGTACGCATCGTCGAATCCGACCAGTTGCGCCGTCTTGGCCGCTGATAACCTTCTGTTTATAGAGTCGAACCATGAGCACAGCCCCGAGCAACCTGATCGAAGCCCTGGACGCCGCCGATATGCTGGAAATTGACGGCCTGCACGCCTGGCAATTCAGCCTGGACGATGAGCGCCTGCACATCGAATGCATGGATGGGCGCCAGCGCCGGCACTGGCAATTCTCCCGCGCGGCGGTGCTCGCCGCGACGTTCGACAGCGCCGACGAGAGCTGGCAGTTGAGCGACGAACAAGGCCCGCATCGATTGATGTGTTTCGCCGCGCTTGGCGCGGACGACGGCGACGGCGACGAGCCAGCCCAGGCATCCGATGAACCTGTATGAGCGCCATGTCCTGCCACACCTGATCGACTTCGCCTGTGGCATGGGTGAAGTAATGAAAGTGCGCGCCACCATAGTCCCCAGGGCCGCCGGCCGGGTACTCGAGATCGGCATCGGCAGCGGCCTCAACCTGGCGCTCTACGACGCGGCAAAAGTCACCGCGATAGTTGGCGTCGACCCCAGCGCGGACATGCAGAAACTGGCCCGTGCGCGTGCCGCACGCATCGACATCCCGGTGGAAATGATCGCCCTGGAGCTGGGCCAGATTCAGGCCCCCGAAGCCAGCTTCGACAACATCGTCTGCACCTTCACCCTGTGCACCATTGCCGATACCGCCGCGGCCCTGAAAGAAATGCGCCGCGTGCTCAAGCCCGGCGGTCGCCTGTGGTTCTGCGAACACGGCCGGGCACCGGACGCCTCGGTGCTGCGCTGGCAGGAGCGCCTCACCCCGCTGTGGAAACCCCTGGCCGGTGGCTGCCACCTCGATCGCGATATCCCGGCGCTGATCGGCGCCGGCGGCTTTACCCTGGGCGAACTGAACGCCGGCTATATACCGGGCCCCAGGGCCATGACCTACATCTACCGCGGCTGGGCGAACTGACCTGGCGCCCTCTCCGGCAGAGGCTGAAACGCGAATACTGGCTCAATAGCACGACGTTAGGCCATCCCGGGACTGATTCTTGGCTATGGTTGCTATACCGTCCCGGCAAAATGAGCTGCGTATGCCTTCACCCTTACGGCGCCTGTCATTGCTTGGCGCCCTGCTCGTCGTCTATAGCTTGACCCTGGGCTTCTCCACCTCGGCGATCGCATCGCATCGCACCGTACGTGTCGGGGTGTACGCCAACGAGCCGAAAATATTTCTCACCGCCACCGGCCAGATTTCCGGGATTCTCGGCGATCTGCTGAGCGAGATCGCCCGCCAGGAAAATTGGCAACTGGTGCCCGTGCCCTGCGCCTGGCAGACCTGCCTGCAATGGGTACAGAGCGGCGAAATCGACCTGTTGCCGGATGTCGCACGCAACGAGGCGCGCGCACGCCTGCTGGATTTTCACCAGGTACCCTCGCTGCTCAGCTGGTCGCAGCTATACAGCCGCAACGATGTGATGCTCGACTCGATCCTCGACCTCAAGGGCAAGCGCATCGCGGTACTGGCAGGCTCGGTTCAGGAGGGATACCTGCAGGATCTGCTCGCCAGTTTCGGCATGAGTGCAGAATTGATCCATCTACAAAGCCTGGAACAAGGCTTCGAGATGGTGGCCAAGCGTGAAGCCGATGCCGTGGTGACCAACCAGCGCTACGGCGATTTCCACGCACCGCACTTCCGCCTGCACGCCACGCCCATCATTTTTCTTCCCGCCCAGCTGTTCTACGCCAGCGCCCCGGGGCGCAACGGCGACCTGCTCGAGCGCATCGACTTCCACTTGTTGAAATGGCAGGAATCGACCAATTCGTTCTATTACCAGACACTGGAGCGCTGGGGGGCTGAACGCACCACACCGGCGCTGCCAGCGGCCATCTGGTGGAGCCTGGGCATTCTGCTTGGCCTGCTGCTGCTGGCGGTTGGCGGCGCCTTGCTGCTGCGCCGCCAGGTGGCCTTGCAAACCCGTCACATCAAAGCCAGCGAACAACGCCTGAACACCATCCTCGACAGCGTCGAAGCCTACATCTATATCAAGGACCCACAGCTCAACTACCAATACGCCAACAGCAAGGTCTGCGAACTGTTCGGCCGCCCACACGAACAGGTAGTCGGACATAGCGACGAGGACTTCTTCGATGCCGCGACCGCCGCCAACCTGCACAGCAACGACCTGCGCGTACTGCAGCTCGGCGAGCGGGTCGAACGTGAAGAAATCAATCGCAGCCTGGACGGCAGTACCGAACGCACCTTTCTCTCGGTCAAGCTGCCGCTGCGTCATCCGGACGGCAGTATCTACGCGCTGTGCGGGATTTCTACGGACATCAGCGAGCACAAACGCAACCTCGAACAGATCCACCAGCTGGCCTTCTACGACACGCTGACCGGCCTGCCCAACCGCCGCCTGCTGCTCGACCGGCTGCAACATGCCCTGGCGCAACGCGCGCGCAATAAGAAGGAAGGCGCGCTGCTATTTATCGACCTGGACAACTTCAAGGACCTTAACGATACCCTCGGCCACGACATGGGCGACCGCCTGCTGCAACAAGTCGCCCAGCGACTGCAGCAGCATGTACGCGAGCAGGACACCTTGGCACGCCTGGGTGGCGACGAGTTCGTGCTGATGGTCGAGGACCTGAGCCTGGATTGCGATACCGCCATCCAGCAACTCGACAGCGTCACGCAGAAGATTATCCATACTCTCACGACGCCCTACACCTTGCGGGGTCGTAGCTACAGCAGCACCGCGAGCATCGGCGTCGCGCTGTTTTCCGACGACCACAGCACCGTCGACGAACTCCTGAAGCGCGCCGACCTGGCCATGTACGAAGCCAAATCGGCCGGGCGCAACACTCTGCGCTTCTTCAACCCGCGGATGCAGGCCGAAGTCAGCGCCCGCGCCAGCCTGGAAAACGACTTGCGCCAGAGCCTGCGCGATCGGCTCTTCGTGCTGCATTACCAGCCCAAGGTCAACCAGCACGGCGAGCTGTTCGGCGTCGAGGCGCTGGTTCGCTGGCACCACCCGCTACGCGGCCTGGTGATGCCCGACACCTTCATCCCACTGGCGGAAAGCACTGGTCTGATCCTGCCTCTGGGGCGCTGGATCCTGTATAGCGCCTGTCGCCAACTGGTGGCCTGGGCGCAACAACCGGCAATGCAGGACATCTGCCTGGCAATCAATGTCAGCGCCCGGCAGTTCCACCACCCCGACTTCGTCGAAGACGTGCTGGCCGCATTGAGCGAGACCGGCGCCAACCCGGCGCGCCTGGAGCTGGAGCTGACCGAAAGCCAACTGGTCGAGGATGTCGAGGCGATGATCGCCAAGATGACCCAGCTGAGAGCCCATGGCGTGTGCTTCTCGCTGGACGACTTCGGTACCGGCTATTCCTCGCTCAACTACCTCAAACGCCTGCCGCTGGATTGTTTAAAAATTGACCAGTCGTTCGTCCACGACCTGCTGAGCGCCCCAAGTGATGCGGCCATCGTGCGCACCATCATCGCTCTGGGCAGTAACCTGAACCTGCAGGTGATCGCCGAAGGCGTGGAAAGCCGCGAACAGCGCGACGCCCTGTTGCGCCTGGGCTGTCATAACTTCCAGGGTTATTTGTTCGGCAAACCGACAACCCCGGAGCACCTGGAGCGCTGGACGCTCGATAACCTGTACCAGATAGAGGGCCGATAGCCCCGGCATTCGGCGCTTCCAATCCGGGCGAACCGAAGAGCGGGCGATTGAAGGACTCAAGCGCGGCGCAGCTGGTCGGATTGGCCCTGACATAAGCACTTTGCGCCCAGTGTTATGCGCACCTGTCGGCGAAAACACTGTCTATCGCTGTATCCCCACAGAAATCGAGTAAGGCACGATGTCAGCGTTATCACGCCCATTGTTTCTCGGCGTTTTGCTCGGTATCTGCTGCTTGCCCCCTGGCCTCCCGCAAGCCGTGGCCGCACAGCGCGAGGTGCGCGTCGGAGTCTACGCCAGCAAACCGAGAGTCTTTATCGGTGCCGACGGTAAGCTTTCCGGCATTCTCGGCGATCTACTCAATGAAATCGCCCGCCAGGAGAACTGGCGGCTGAGCCCGCAGCCTTGCGCATGGCAAACCTGCCTGGCGCTGATTCAGAGCGGCAAAATAGATCTGCTCCCGGACGTGGCGCGAACCCCAGCGCAAGCCCGCTTGCTGGACTTTCATCAAGTGCATGCGCTGCTCAGCTGGTCGCAGCTGTATAGCCGTCGTGACCTCAAGCTGGACTCCATTCTCGATCTGAAAGACAGGCGCATCGCGGTACTGGCCGGCTCCTTACAGGAGGAGTACCTGCAACAGCTACTCGACAATTTCAGCCTGAATGCGCACCTGCTGCCTCAGCAACAACTTGATCAAGGCTTCAAGCTGGTGGCAAACCAAAAGGCGGACGTGGTGGTGGCCACTCATCGTTTTGGCAACGCCCAGGCGCCCTACTACCACCTGCGCGCGACACCGATCATCTTTCTCCCGACGCAGCTGTTCTATGCAACCGGCAAAGGCCGCAACACAGATCTGCTCGAACGTATCGACCACTACCTGCTGAAGTGGCAGGCAACGCCCGATTCGTTCTATTACCAGACCCTGTACCGCTGGGGCGACACTCAGCCCGTTCGATTGCTGCCGCCAGCCGTCTGGTGGGGGCTCGCGGTGCTTCTCGGCCTGTTGCTCGCGACCAGCGGCGGGGCCCTGCTGTTACGTCGCCAGGTTGCCTTGCAAACCCGCCATATCAAAGCCAGCGAACAGCGCCTGAACACCATCCTCGACAGCGTCGAGGCCTGTATCTATATCAAGGACCCGCAACTCAACTACCAATATGCCAACCGCAAAGTCTGCGAATTGTTCAGCCGTCCGTGCGAACAGGTGGTCGGACATAGCGATGAGGACTTCTTCGATGCCGCGGCCGCCGCCAACCTGCACAGCAACGACCTGCGCGTACTGCAGCTCGGCGAACGGGTCGAATGCGAAGAAATCATTCGTAGCCTGGATAGCGGCGAGGTGCACACCTTTCTCTCGGTGAAACTGCCATTGCGTCATCCGGACGGCAGCATCTATGCCCTGTGCGGGATTTCTACGGATATCAGCGAGCACAAGCGCAACCTCGAAGAGATCCATCAACTGGCCTTCTACGACACACTGACCGGCCTGCCCAACCGCCGCCTGCTGATCGACCGGCTCCAGCATGCCCTGGCGCAACGCTTGCGCAATGAGAAGGAAGGCGCGCTGCTATTTATCGACCTGGATAACTTCAAGGACCTCAACGACACCCTCGGCCATGACATGGGCGACCGCCTGCTGCAGCAGGTCGCCCAGCGCCTGCTCCAGCATGTACGCGAACAGGACACCCTGGCACGCCTGGGCGGCGACGAATTCGTGCTGATGATCGAGGACCTGAGCCTGGATTGCGACACCGCCATCCAGCAGCTCGATAGCGTGACGCACAAAATCCTGCAAACGCTGGCCGAGCCCTATACCTTGCAGGCGCGCAACTACAGCAGCACCGCGAGCATCGGTATCGCGCTGTTCTCCGATGAACACAGCACCGTCGACGATCTGCTCAAGCGCGCCGACCTGGCCATGTATGAAGCCAAATCGGGCGGGCGCAACACCCTGAGGTATTTCAGCCCGAGGATGCAGGCCGAGGCCAGCGCCCGCGCCGAGCTGGAAAGCGACTTGCGCCAGAGCCTGCATGAACGCCTATTCGTGCTGTATTACCAGCCCAAGGTGGACCAGCACGGCAGGCTGTTTGGCACCGAGGCGCTGATTCGCTGGCAACACCCGCACAGAGGCCAGGTGGAGCCCGACGACTTTATTGCGCTGGCGGAAAGCACCGGCCTGATCCTGCCTCTGGGCCGCTGGATCCTGCACAGCGCCTGCCGCCAACTGGTTGTCTGGGCGCAGCACCCGGAACTGCGCGAGGCCAATCTGGCCATCAATGTAAGCGCCCGGCAATTCCATCACCCCGATTTCGTCTCAGAGGTGCTCTGCGCGCTTCAGGAGACCGGTGCCAACCCGGCGCGCCTGGAGCTGGAGCTAACCGAAAGCCAGCTGGTCGAGGATGTCGAGGCGATGATCGCCAAGATGACCCAGTTGAAAGCCCACGGGGTGTGCTTCTCCCTGGACGACTTCGGCACCGGCTACTCGTCGCTCAACTACCTCAAGCGCCTACCCCTGGATTCTCTGAAGATCGACCAGTCGTTCGTCCATGACCTGCTCAGCGCCCCCAGCGATGCAGCCATGGTGCGCACCATCGTGGCACTGGGCAGCAACCTTGGCCTGCGGGTAATCGCCGAAGGCGTGGAAAGCCATGAACAGTACGAGGCCCTGTTGCAACTGGGCTGCTACAACTTTCAGGGATATCTGTTCGGCAAACCGACAACAGCGCAGCAGTTGGAACAATGGGCCATCAGTCAAATCCCGCTCATATCGGCAAATGGCCAACACCAACTTCCTTAACATTGAAAAGCCATCATTCAATTTTCAGAATATAACCGAGAACACTTATAGCCTTTCAGTCAACTCACCTTTGGTAGTGATTTGATGCTCACCCCAGGCGACGCTACGCCGCAGTAACAGTACGCCCGAGACAACCAGCGCAGCGTATAGATAACTTGCCGATCTTTTTACTATAGCGCTTATAACTTCTGATTTTATAAGCAGGCGCAAGCGGCTGCCCTATCCGCAAGAGCGCTAAAAAATATCGGAATATAAGTACCGATTAACGGGTAACCCAGCGAAAAAATGGCTCCCCAACGCCCAGACGGATAGCGGCGCGCCACCTAAAAACGGGTCTACCCAGTCGCCAGCCAGAGGCGCGCGACCTCTCAAGCCTGCACCCGCAAGTAAAAACACTCCTGTACGCCAGCGGCATTAAGCGAAATACGCAACGTCACTACTACCGCTTATCGGAATACTGGTTCCGTTTAGCAAAATCCATAAATAACCGACACAGCTGCAAATAACAATTTTTTGACGTGTTTTCTATAAACATTTCGCAAAATTGGGCAAAAACCATACTGGCACAATGAAAACTCATAGGGCAGATTAATATCAACCAACGATAACGACAAAACATTGACACTGCATATTTCGACAAATGGCTATTATCAATTTCAACGGACCCACACATTATCCGCCCCGCTGAGACACCGACTGCCGAAACACTTACGGAGCTCAGCTTTCAGTAGCGCTGTAAATCCGGATTTAGTCCGCGCGTATCAGGTAAGGAGGCCAAGTAAGCAATTACCGATTCATGGATGAGCTGTACCCGACTGGAAAAAAGTAGTCCTCACATTGAGAGAGAAATCAGTCATGCTCAAACTTGCAAAGCATACTTCCGCTACAATCCTGCCACGGCGCACTTTGCGCACGTCTGCCTGGACAACCCTGAAAAGCGCGGCGTTGGCGGCCGCAGTCGTCAGCACCACGCTGATCCCATCCATGGCCTCGGCCCTCACCCTGAAGCCGAGCAGCCCGCCGTTCAGCCTGGGCTCGGCCTCGGCCTACTTCGTCAAAGATGTCGCCTATGGTCCGCATACCCGCAACAAGCTCGACATTTTCGTGCCGAAGGCCAACTACTCCAGCAAGGCCAAGACGCCTCTGGTGATTTTCATCCATGGCGGCGGGTTCTCCTCTGGCAGCAAGGAAAAGGCCTATACCTCCAGCAACCAGAAAATGATCATCGAGCTGCTCAAGCACGGTGTCGCTTTTGCCTCGATCAACTACCCGCTGCTGGATAAAAACGACACCGAGGGCTTGATCAAATCCCTGCGCGGCGCCCAACGCTCGGTGCAGTTCGTCAAACGCTACCAGAGCAACTTCAATATCAACCCGCAGAAAGTCATCACCATGGGCAGCTCCGCAGGAGCCAGCACCGCGCTGTGGCTGGCGTTCCACGACGACATGGCCAACCTCAACAGCAGCGACCCGGTGGAGCAGCAATCAACCCGCGTCCTGGCCGCGCTCGCCGGCGAAACCCAGTCATCGCTGGACGTGGTGCGCTGGGAGGAGGTGTTCAAGCAGTACAACTTCCAAGTGTCATCCATGGGCAGCAATGCGACCAAGTTCTATGGCGTCAGCAGATTGCAGGATCTCTACACCCCGCGCATCGTCGCCTATCGCCAGGACGTAGATCTGCTGCGCCTGATGGACGGCTCCGACCCGGAAGTCTGGGTAGCCAACCAGGCCGTTCCCGTGACCAGCCCGACCAACGTCAGCATCCTCTACCACCACCCCTACCACGCCAAGGCGTTGCTCGATCAGGCTAAGCGCGTCGGTTTGAAAGGCAGCTTCTACATTCCGAAGATGAACATCATGCCGAGCAAGCAGGAAACCATGACTCAGTTCATCCTGCGTAAAGTCCAGTAAGTTCCCCCCGGTAGCGAGTCGGTCGAACATCCCCAAGCGCTCCTGACAGGAGATACGGAAGCGTTTCGGGGGATCGACTCGCGCCATATGCGGCGCAAGGCAGCGCTGCCCTACAGGCGTTCCGGCTTACCCGGGCGCCTGTTTTTTGCATTCGACGGGCTGACACCAAGGTGCATTGACATGGCTCGCGAGCGCACCGGCCCTGCTCCACCGCGGACTGCATCCGGGCCACGAAACACGCGTGGCGGACAAGCCTTCGGCATGTCCGCCCTACGAGGCAGGCTCTACGAGCCGTTAGAGACCGCCACTGACGCCAAGCTGAACCCCCAACGCGGTGGCCAGGGACAGTGGCAGCAACAGGGTGTCCAGCAAGGCGCTGGCTGGCAGGTCGAGCCCCGCGTAGCGCGGCGCTTCGGCGCCAAAGCGGTCCTGGGCGCAGCAGCCGCCCTTCAAGGCATAAAGATCCAGCCGCGCCCCCGCGTACACCACAGGCGCACCGGGCTTGGCGGCATCCAGCGTGCGCGTGGTCGCGCAACCGCTGCACAGCAGCATCAGGGCCAAAGCAGGCAAGCTCCAGCGCTTACTCATCCGTGACCTGATGATGCTCGCCCCAGCGCGGCAGCATGTCCTGGGGGATGCCCAGGCAATTGAGGATGCGTGCCACCACGAAGTCGATCAGGTCGTCGATGGTCTGCGGCTGATGATAGAAGCCCGGAGAAGCCGGCAATATGGTCGCGCCCATATTCGACAGTTTGAGCATGTTCTCCAGGTGGATGCTGGAGAACGGCGCCTCGCGCGGCACCAGAATCAACTGGCGCCGCTCTTTCAGGGCGACGTCGGCGGCGCGTTCGATCAGGTTGTTGCAGGCGCCGGTGGCAATCGCCGACAGGCTGCCAGTGGAACAGGGCACCACCACCATCGCGGTGGGCGCGCCCGAACCGGAGGCCGCCGGGGCCATCCAGTCCTCCTTGCCATATACGCGGATCTGCCCCGGCAGCGCGCCGGTGTACTCGCTGAGAAAGGCCTGCATCGCCCGTGGCCTGCCCGGCAGGGTCACGTCGGTTTCGGTGGCCATCACCAGCTGCGCGGCCTTGGAGATCAGAAAGTGCACCTCGCGGTCTTCGCGCACCAGGCAATCGAGCAGGCGCAAACCGTATTGCGCGCCAGAGGCGCCGGTCATCGCCAGGGTGATTCTTTCAGGCCCAGACATGGTTTAGCCCTCCAAAGCCACGGCCAGCTTGCCATGCAAACCGCCGAAACCGCCGTTGCTCATCACCACCACCTGAGTGCCTGGCGCGGCCTCGGCCTTTACCCCTTTGATAATCGCCTCCAGCGAATCGCAGACCTGGGTCGGCACGGTAGAAGACGCGACCGTGGCGGCCAGGTCCCAGCCCAGATTGGCCGGCGCGTACCAGTACACCGAGTCGGCCTGCGCCACCGACTCCGGCAGACCGGCGCGGTGCGCGCCGAGCTTCATCGAGTTGGAACGCGGCTCGACGATGGCGATCAGCTTGGCATCGCCGATGCGCTTGCGCAGGCCGTCGAGGGTGGTGGCGATAGCCGTCGGGTGATGGGCGAAGTCGTCGAAAATGGTCACGCCATTCACTTCGGCGACCTTCTCCATGCGCCGTTTGGCGTTGATAAAGCTGCATAACGCGGCGACGCCCAGCTCCGGCACCACGCCGACATGCCGCGCCGCCGCCAGAACCGCCAGGGCGTTGGCGACGTTGTGTTGGCCGGTCAATTGCCAATCCACCACACCGGCGGCTTTGCCTTCGAAGCTCACTTCGAAGCGCGAACCGTCGGCGCTGAGCAGACGCGCCTGCCATTGGCCGCCCTCGCCGGTGGTCTGCACGGGGGTCCAGCAGCCCATGGCGATCACCCGCTGCAGCGCGCTTTCGCTGCGCGGATGGATGATCAGGCCGTCGCCGGGAATGGTCCGCACCAGATGGTGGAATTGCCGTTCGATGGCGGCGAGATCAGGGAAGATATCCGCGTGATCGAACTCAAGGTTGTTCAGGATCGCGGTGCGCGGGCGGTAGTGGACGAACTTGCTGCGCTTGTCGAAGAAGGCGCTGTCGTACTCATCAGCCTCGACCACGAAGAACGGCGTGCCGCCCAGGCGTGCGGAGATGCCGAAGTTCTGCGGCACGCCGCCGATCAGAAAACCCGGGCTCATGCCGGCATGTTCCAGCACCCAGGCCAGCATGCTGCTGCTACTGGTCTTGCCGTGGGTGCCGGCCACTGCCAGCACCCAACGCCCCTGCAGCACATGGTCGGCCAGCCATTGCGGGCCGCTGACATAAGGCAACCCTTGATTGAGCACATACTCCACCGCCGGATTGCCGCGCGACAGGGCGTTGCCGATCACCACCAGATCCGGTGCGGGCTGCAGCTGCGCGGCATCGTAGCCCTGGGTCAGCTCGATGCCCTGGGCTTCGAGTTGGGTGCTCATCGGCGGGTAGACATTGGCGTCGGAACCAGTGACGCGATGGCCCAATTCCTTGGCCAACACGGCCAGCGAGCCCATAAAGGTGCCGCAGATACCGAGAATATGGATATGCATGAATAACCTCGAAAACGGACCGATCAGGCTTCTAGTGTCGTGAGGGCGGTGGGAGGGGCTTTAGCCGCGACGGACCTTAAAGGCGCTGAAAACATCGCGGCTAAAGCGGAGCGCCGCCCGGCCCCTCCCACGGAAAGCGACAGATGATTCGTGCGCGACACCAGGGCCGTGAAAAACTCGCCGCAGATTAGCACAGCGCCCCGTGCCGTTCTCGGCAGACCGTCGCAGGCGGCGCCAGTTATCCCCGCCGGGCGATCGCGTGTTTGCGCAGTTTGCGATACAGCGTATTGCGGCTGATGCCGAGTTGCTCGGCGGCGCGACTCATATGCCAATGCTGGGCGTCGAGCACCGCGAGCAGCGCCGTGCGTTCGGCATCGCCGAGCTGGTCGGGTTTGACCGCTGCGGCGGGCGCCAGCGCCGCGGGTGCGTGGCGGATCGGCGCGGGCAGATCGGCAAAACGGATCAGGCTGTTGTCGCAGAGCGCGGCCAAGGTGCGCAACACATTACGCAGCTGGCGCACGTTGCCCGGCCAGGCATAGTCGAGCAAGGCTTTGCCGGCCCGTTCATCCACACGCAGGGGCAGTCCACGGGCTTCCTCGGCGAGCAGAAAATCCAGCAACTCACGCTTGTCGCCGCGTTCGCGCAACGGCGGCAACTGCAGCTCCAGGCCATTGAGGCGGTAATACAGGTCTTCGCGAAACTCGCCGCTGGCGACCCGCTCGCCGAGGTCGCGGTGGCTGGCGCTGATCACCCGCACGTCGATGGCCTGGGTTTCGCCGCCGATGGGTTCGATCTGCCGTTCTTCCAGCACACGCAACAGCCGGGTTTGCAACGCCAGCGGCATGTCACCGATTTCGTCGAGGAACAAGGTGCCGCCGTCGGCCTGTTGCAGCTTGCCGCGCATGCCCTCCTTGCGCGCGCCGGTGAAGCTGCCGCCGCGGTAGCCGAATAGTTCGCTCTCGATCAGGCTTTCGGGAATCGCCGCGCAGTTGAGCGCGACAAAGGGTTTGCCACCGCGCGAGCTGACCTGATGCAAGGCCTTGGCGAAGGCTTCTTTGCCGGTGCCGGTTTCGCCGCCGATCAACAGCGGCACGTCACGCTCGTAGACCCGCAGCGCGCGACGGAAATCCGCCTGCAGGGCGAGATCGGCCAGGCACAACCCGGGCGTCGCCAAAACCTGCGCGCCCAGCGCCTGGCTGCGGCGCGGCGGCTGGCCGCGCAGCATGGCGAACAGCTGCTTGCCTTTTTGCGTGTACAGCGGCCAGCTGGCCGCCGGTTGCGGCGAGGCGCGGCCGAGCAGGTCGTCCAGGCGGCAGTCGAAAATCTCCAGCAGGGTGCGCCCGAGCAGGCGCTGACGCGGCAAGCCGAGCAGGTTGATCGCGCTCTGGTTTACCGCGCTGATCCGCCCGTCGCCGTCGAAGGCCAGCAGGCCCTCACTGAACTGGCCAATATATTCGGCCTGGGCATGGAAACGCAGCAGCCATTCGCCTTCATAGCTGCGCATGAAGTGACAGCCTTCGATGACCTTGGCCGACAGGTTGACCAGGGCCATGGTATGGAACTGGCTTTGCCGCGACACGTCGTGGCGCGCCGAGGATACGTCGAGCACCGCCAACAGTTCGCCATGGGGGTCGAATACCGGGCTCGCCGAACAGGTCAGGCCGGTGTGGCGGCTGCGGAAGTGTTCGTTCTGGTGGATGGTCAGCGGCTGGCGCTCGACCAGACAGGTGCCGATGCCGTTGGTGCCTTCGCAGGCTTCGCTCCAGTCCGCGCCCAGCCACAGGCCGGCCTGTTCGAAGGTGCGTTTTTCCGCCTGCTGGGTGACACAGTTGAGAATCACCCCGCGGGCATCGGTGAGCAGCACGGCATGGCCGGAACCGGCCAGTTGACGATGCAGGCTGTTCATTTCGTTGCTGGAAATCTCCAGCACCTGGCGCAACTGTTCGCGGCGTTCGAGCATGTGCGCGTGTTCGAGTACCGCCGGGGCCGACGCGAGGGCCGGGTCGAGGCGGTATTGCTCCAGGCAACGTAACCAGGAGCGCGCCACCGAAGGGTCGGCGGCCGGGCCGGCGGCTGGACTGCGGCCCTGGGCCACGGTCAGCACCTGCTGGGCATGGCGGCTTGCGTGATTGTGCATTGTTATTGTTCTCCGCTTTGGAGTCGCACCTGTTCGAACTTCGTCCGTGTGCGGCAGCATCCCCCAGGCGCCAAGCCTTTGCAAGGCGAGCTGACCGGCGAGTCATGACGCTGTATCGCGGCTGGTACAAGTTGTCACCCAAGCTGCACCCCGGACGGTACAAGCCGTCATTCCACGCCTATCCGAGAATCCCGACCCAAGGCTCTGCAACGGGCTTTTCCGGCAACTGGCCCAGGCCTTGCTCTAGTCCTTGGCACGCGCCCTGTGATGTCGGTTCGACGCCAGTCGTGGGAGGGGCTTTAGCCGCGATGCTTTTCAGCGCTATCAAGATCAATCGCGGCTAAAGCCCCTCCCACTGAAAGCGACAAGCATTCGTTTCGAGACACTAGGCGCCTCCCCAATAAAGATAAAAGCCAGGAGATTCTCACCATGCGTTATGCCCACCCCGGTACCGAAGGCGCCCTCGTTTCCTTCAAGGCGCGTTATGGCAACTACATCGGCGGCGAGTTCGTCGCCCCGCTCGGCGGCCAATATTTCACCAACACCTCGCCGGTCAATGGCCTGCCGATCGCCGAATTCCCCCGCTCCACCGCCGCCGACATCGACAAGGCGCTGGACGCCGCCCATGCCGCCGCCGACGCCTGGGGCAAAACCTCGGTGCAGGAGCGCTCGCTGATCCTGCTGAAGATCGCCGACCGTATCGAAGCCAACCTGGAAATGCTGGCGATCACCGAGACCTGGGACAACGGCAAAGCCGTACGCGAAACCCTGAACGCCGATATCCCCCTGGCCGCCGACCACTTCCGCTACTTCGCCGGCTGCCTGCGCGCCCAGGAAGGCAGCGCCGCCGAAATCGACGGCAACACCGTGGCCTATCACATCCACGAGCCACTCGGCGTGGTCGGGCAGATCATCCCGTGGAACTTCCCGCTGCTGATGGCCGCCTGGAAACTCGCCCCGGCCCTGGCCGCCGGCAACTGCGTGGTGCTCAAACCGGCCGAGCAAACGCCGCTGGGCATCAGCGTATTGCTGGAGCTGATCGGCGACTTGCTGCCGCCGGGCGTGCTCAACGTGGTGCAAGGCTTCGGTAAAGAGGCCGGCGAGGCCCTGGCGACCAGCAAGCGCATCGCCAAGATCGCCTTCACCGGCTCCACCCCGGTCGGCTCGCACATATTGAAATGCGCCGCCGAGAACATCATCCCGTCGACCGTGGAACTGGGCGGCAAGTCGCCGAACATCTTCTTCGAAGACATCATGCAGGCCGAGCCGAGCTTTATCGAAAAGGCCGCCGAGGGCCTGGTGCTGGCGTTCTTCAATCAGGGCGAGGTGTGCACCTGCCCATCGCGCGCACTGGTGCAGGAGTCGATCTACCCGGCGTTCATGGCCGAGGTGATGAAGAAGGTCGAGCAGATCAAGCGCGGCGACCCGCTGGACACCGACACCATGGTCGGCGCCCAGGCCTCCGAGCAGCAATTCGACAAGATCCTCAGCTATCTGGAAATCGCCAAGCAGGAAGGCGCCGAACTGCTCACCGGCGGCGCGGTGGAAAAACTCAGCGGCACGCTGACCGGCGGCTATTACATCCAGCCGACCCTGCTCAAGGGCCACAACAAGATGCGCGTGTTCCAGGAGGAAATCTTCGGCCCGGTGGTCAGCGTCACCACCTTCAAGGACGAAGCCGAAGCCCTGGCGATCGCCAACGACACCGAGTTCGGCCTCGGCGCCGGCCTCTGGACCCGCGACATCAACCGCGCCTACCGCATGGGCCGGGCGATCAAGGCCGGTCGTGTATGGACCAACTGTTACCACCTGTACCCGGCGCATGCGGCATTCGGTGGCTACAAGAAGTCCGGCGTCGGCCGCGAGACCCATAAAGTGGCACTCGAGCACTATCAGCAGACAAAAAACCTGCTGGTGAGCTACGACATCAACCCGCTCGGCTTCTTCTAAGCTCACGCCTCTGCGCTAAAAGCGCCTTCCACTTAGCTAAAAACGCAAAACGCCCTGTCCGCCGCGACCACCCGTCGCGGCTGGCATAGGCGTTGCCTGCATACCTCCTGGTCTATACCACTACTTTGGGCGGGTACTCGATGACTTCCACGACACAACTCAAACCCACGCTCGGCACCCTGCATCTATGGGGCATCGCCGTCGGCCTGGTAATTTCCGGCGAGTATTTCGGCTGGAGCTACGGCTGGGGCAGCGCAGGCACCCTGGGCTTTCTGGCCACCACGCTAATGGTCGCGGCGATGTACACCTGCTTCATCTTCAGCTTTACCGAACTGACCACCGCGATTCCCCATGCGGGCGGTCCCTTCGCCTATAGCCGACGCGCGTTCGGCGAAAAAGGTGGCCTGATCGCCGGGCTCGCCACCCTGATCGAGTTCGTCTTCGCACCACCCGCCATTGCCATGGCGATCGGCGCCTACCTCAATGTGCAGTTCCCCGAACTCGACCCGAAACACGCGGCGGTCGGCGCCTATTTCGTGTTCATGACCCTGAATATCCTCGGCGTCAGCATCGCCGCGACCTTCGAGCTGGTGGTCACGGTACTGGCGGTGGCCGAGTTGCTGGTGTTTATGGGCGTGGTCGCGCCGGGCTTCAGCTTCAGCAACTTCGCGCTGAATGGCTGGGCCGGCTCGGACAGCTTCAGCAGCGCCTCGATCGCCGGGATTTTCGCCGCGATTCCCTTCGCCATCTGGTTCTTCCTCGCCATCGAGGGCGCGGCCATGGCCGCCGAAGAAGCCAAGGACCCCAAGCGCACCATTCCCAAGGCCTACCTCAGCGGCATTCTGACCCTGGTGTTCCTCGCTCTCGGGGTGATGATCATGGCCGGCGGCGTCGGCGACTGGCGCGAGCTGTCGAACATCAACGATCCGCTGCCGCAGGCGATGAAAGCGGTGGTCGGCGAGAATTCCAGCTGGATGCACATGCTGGTATGGATTGGCCTGTTCGGCCTGGTGGCAAGCTTCCACGGCATCATCCTCGGCTATTCGCGACAGTTCTTCGCCCTCGCCCGCGCCGGCTACCTGCCCAAGGGCCTGGCCAAGCTGAACCGCTTCCAGACTCCGCACCGGGCGATTCTCGCCGGCGGGGTAATCGGCATCGCGGCGATCTACAGCGACGGTCTGGTCAACCTGCAAGGCATGAGCCTGACCGCGGCGATGATCACCATGGCGGTATTCGGCGCCATCGTGATGTACATCATGAGCATGCTCAGCCTGTTCAAGCTGCGCAAAACCGAGCCTGACCTGGAGCGGACCTTCCGCGCGCCCGGCTACCCGATCGTGCCGGGCATCGCCCTGCTGCTGGCGCTGGTCTGCCTGGTGGCGATGATCTGGTTCAATATGCTGATCGCCGTGGTCTTCACCGCCTTCATGGGCCTTGGCTTCATCTACTTCCAACTGACCCACCAACAACGTTCCGACGCCCCGGTCGATGTGATGCTCACCGGCGCCTGAGTGAACCTGCGCCGACCACGGTCGGCGCAGGCTTGATCATTGCAGAATATAACCAGTCAGCCGTTCCAGGAGCCCATGCACATGGCCCGCTTTTCCCACTCCATCGGCGGTGAAACCTACCGCTTCGACAGCCTCAAGGAAGTCATGGCCAAGGCCAGCCCGGCGCGCTCCGGCGACTATCTGGCGGAAGTCGCGGCGCACAGTGATGCCGAACGCGTGGCCGCGCAGATGGCCCTGGCCGATATTCCACTCAAGCACTTTCTCGATGAAGCGCTGATCCCCTACGAAGACGACGAAGTCACCCGTCTGATCATCGACAGTCATGACCGCGACGCCTTCGCCCCCGTCAGCCACCTGACCGTCGGAGGCCTGCGCGACTGGTTGCTCGGCGACCAGGCCGACGAACAGTCGCTGCGCAAACTGGCCCCCGGCCTGACCCCGGAAATGGCCGCCGCGGTGTCGAAGATCATGCGCGTACAGGACCTGATCCTGGTGGCGCAGAAAATTCGCGTGGTTACCCGCTTTCGCAACACCGTCGGCCTGCGCGGGCGCATGTCCACACGCCTGCAGCCGAACCATCCGACCGACGAACCGTCCGGCATCGCCGCGAGCATCCTCGACGGCCTGCTCTACGGCAACGGCGACGCCATGCTCGGGATCAACCCGGCCACCGACAACATCGCCTCGATCTGCGCCCTGCTGGAAATGCTCGACGCGATCATCCAGCGCTATGAAATCCCCACCCAGGCCTGCGTGCTGACCCATGTCACCACCTCGATCGCCGCGATCGAACGCGGCGTGCCGCTGGACCTGGTGTTCCAATCCATCGCCGGCACCGAGGCGGCCAACGCCAGCTTCGGCGTCAGCCTCAAGGTATTGCAGGAAGGTTACGAAGCGGGGCTGTCGCTGAAACGCGGCACCCTGGGCAACAACCTGATGTACTTCGAAACCGGCCAGGGCAGCGCACTATCGGCCAACGCCCACCATGGCCTGGACCAGCAGACCTGCGAAACCCGCGCCTATGCAGTGGCCCGGCATTTCAAGCCGTTCCTGGTGAATACCGTGGTCGGTTTTATCGGCCCCGAGTACCTGTACAACGGCAAGCAGATCATCCGCGCCGGCCTGGAGGACCACTTCTGCGGCAAGCTGCTCGGCCTGCCGATGGGTTGCGACGTGTGCTACACCAACCACGCCGAGGCCGATCAGGACGACATGGACACCCTGCTGACGCTGTTCGGCGTGGCCGGGATCAACTTCATCATGGGCATCCCCGGTTCCGACGACATCATGCTCAACTACCAGACCACCTCGTTCCACGATGCGCTCTACGCGCGCCAGGCGCTGGGTTTGAAGCCCGCACCGGAATTCGAAACCTGGTTGCAGAAGATGGGCATTTTCACCCAGGCCGACGGCCGCGTGCGCTTCGGCGAAAGCCTGCCGCCGGCATTCCGCCAGGCACTGGCGCAGCTGCGCTGAGGAGGCCCCGAACATGTGCGAAAGCAATCCACAAGCCCAGGTCGAGCTCACGACCGAGGAAATCTCCGGCGCCACTGCCAACCCCTGGCAGCACCTGCGCAGCCTGACTCCCGCGCGCATCGCCCTGGGCCGCGCCGGCACCAGCCTGCCGACCAATGCGCTGCTGGATTTCCAGTACGCCCACGCCCAGGCCCGCGACGCCGTACACCTGGCCTTCGACCACCCGGGACTGAGCGCCGCCCTGGCCGAACGCGGACGCGCCAGCCTGGTGCTGCACAGCGCCGCCAGCGACCGCGATACCTACCTGAAACGCCCGGATCTGGGCCGCCGCCTGGACGCCGCCTCGGCGCAGCGGCTGCGCGACTATGCCGAAGCCCATCCGGGCGGCATCGACCTGGCCGTGGTGGTCGCCGACGGCCTCTCGGCACTTGCCGTGCATCGCCATACCCTGCCGTTTCTCGCGCGCATGGAAGAGCTGGCGCGCCTGGAAGGCTGGTCGTTATCGCCGGTGGTGCTGGTGGAGCAGGCGCGGGTCGCGGTGGCCGACGAGGTCGGCGAACTGCTCGGCGCGCGCATGGTGGTGATCCTGATCGGTGAGCGCCCCGGCCTGAGCTCGCCGGACAGCCTCGGCCTGTATTTCACCTACGCGCCCAGGGTCGGCCTGACCGACGCCTACCGCAACTGCATCTCCAACGTGCGCCTGGAGGGTCTCAGCTACGGCATGGCCGCCCATCGCCTGCTCTACCTGATGCGCGAGGCATGCCACCGGAAACTCTCCGGGGTCAACCTGAAAGACGAGGCCACGGTACCCGCGCTGGACGACGAAAGCCCTGCGGAAACCGCCAATTTCCTACTCTATGAGGCCAGGCCCACGGACTAGCAGCCCCTACCGACCAGCGTTTGCCGGCAAACGCTTGTTTGGATTGCGCTTTCCAAAAAGCTGGGGCAGCATCGGGCTCGCTTACTGACCGAGCAAGCCATTTGCCGCAGTACCCCACTCAATTGCCGTATAGAGGTCTCATATGCGCATCGTTCAAGCGACTCTGGAGCACCTGGACCAACTGACGCCCTTGTTCGTCAAATACCGCGAACTGTTCGACCAGTTGCCGTACCCGGAGACCTCGCGCAAGTTCCTGGAAAAACGCATCAGCCGCAAAGAGTCGGTGATCTATCTGGCGATGCCCGACGACGAGGACAAGATTCTCGGCTTCTGCCAGCTGTATCCCAGCTTCTCCTCGCTATCGCTCAAGCGCGTATGGATTCTCAACGACATCTACGTCAGCGAAGACGCGCGCCGCCAACTGGTCGCCGACCGCCTGATCCAGACCGCCAAGCAGATGGCCAAGGAAACCAACGCGGTGCGCCTGCGCGTGGCCTCGAGCATCGACAACGTGGTCGGGCACAAGCTTTACGAGTCCATCGGCTTCGTCGAAGACACCGAATTCAAGAACTTCGTGTTGCCGATCGAGAGCAATTGAGGGTATCCCGGCGGCTCGCGAGCCGCCGGGGAGTATCGCCCTACGGCTTGCGGCTAGCCCTGCAGGCTCAGCCACAAGCCCACGCCCAGCTGTACCATCAATACTCCCAGCAGCGCCCACTGCCAGCTTGGCCGGGCGGCGTCCGAGCGCACTGGCGGATCCGCCTGCAACAGCGGCTGCTGCAGGGCCTGCTGAAACTCCGAAAGCGCCGCGAAACGAGCCTCCTGCTGCGGCGCCAGCGCCCGTGCCAGTACACCGTCCCAACCGGCCGGCAGCCCGGATACGCAACTGCCCAGCGGGACATAACGGCAAGGCGACTCCTGCGCGGCGAGGGCCACCTCCGGCCACTTGCCGCACAGCAGCCAATACACCAGCGCCGCCAGGCCGAATTGATCGGCACGGCCATCCACCGTCGCCTCGAGTGTCCGCAGTTCGGGCGCCAGCACCTGAGCCTCAGGCGGTACCGGCCGCCGCGCCACACCGGGCAATAACGCGGCGAACGTCGGCAGAAACAGCAGCCGCCGCTGGTCATCGAGGAGGATATTCCGCGGATCCAGCAGCAACCCGTGCACACCGCGCCGCTGCAGGGCGCGCACCGCAACTATCATTTGTTCGAGCAGCGCCAGCAGGCTTTGCCCATCCACCGGCCCATGCCTGGCCAGCCAGTCGGGCAGGCTGCTGACCGCAGTCGCCGGCGCCTCGAACAGCAGGAACGCCTGGCGCCGTGGGTGATAGGACGACAGCAGCGACGGCAGGCTCGCCGCCGAACTACGCCGCAAAGCCCATTCGAATTGCCGGAATGTTTCGTCAACGGGCTCCGGCGTCAGCATCAGCAGCGCCTCGCGAGCACACTCGTCGCGCGCGAGGAACACCTGCCCCGCCGGGCCGTAGGGACAGCCCGCCAGCAATGTCCAGCCGTCGACCGCCAGGCCGATTTGCACCGGCAACAGTGCCGCCGGTCGCTCCACGGCAGTTACGCGCCCGGGCTCGGCCAAGGCGCTTGGCAACAGCAACACCGCCGCCCCCGGCGCCTTCAGTAGCGGCGCCAGCACGCCGGGCAACTGCGCCGCATCGAGGCCAGAGCAGGCACTGCGGAACCCATGCAGGTCGGCGACGCCGAGCAAGGCCTGCGGCGCCAGCAACAACGGCTGGCCAGCGCTTAACGGCAGGCTGTGCTGCACCAGCGCCAGTTCTGCCTGCAGGCCCAGCTGCATGTCATCGCGTCCCGCCAGGCTCTGCAGGCTGCCGGCCTGATAGCGCAACAGACCGATCGCCCCGGCCTGGAGAAAATGCGCCTCGTCGCCCTGCACCAACAACAGCCCCGCATCGAATTCACCGGGGCTGCGACCTCGCTGGCGCTGACGAAACAGCTGTTGATTGAGTGCGGCCAGCACCTGACGCGCCGCTTGCGCCTCACTCCAGCCGAGCGGCGTACTGTCGTAGTCGGCGAACAGCGCGTCCAGATAACACTCCAGCGTTCGCACCACATCAGGGCACTGGCGGGCCCACAACAACGCCACCAGCAGCACCGGAGGGCGCCCCTCACGCCCCGCCACCCACATAGCCCGCGCCCTCGCCGCCTGGCTGGGCAGGTCGACACCATGCCCGAGAGCCAGGCTCGTCGCGCACTGCTCCTCGCGTTCTATCGACATCGGCGCCACTCCTGTCAACGGCATCGCCCAGCCCGTTGCAGACTTTGTGCCGGATCGCCGTGGTGCCTGCCGCCTGATCGCGGCTTGTCAGCCGGCCGAGCGCGAGCACGCGGCTGCCGGACGCCGACTTGCCGCTCAACGCCCCGGCGCTTATGGTGAGCCACCGCGTAACCCGGACCCGTAAACCATGTGGCCATTCCGCTCCTGGCGGCGCCAGCGCATCCTCGCCCGCCACCCGATCAGCGCCGATGACTGGCGCATGCTCGACGAACGCCTGCCGATCCTCGATGGCCTCGATCAGGCCGAACGGCAACGCCTGGGCGAACGCGCGGTGTTGTTTCTCGCCGACAAACACCTCACCGCGCTGCCCGGAGTCGACCTGGACCGGAGCGCTCGCCTGCGTCTGGCGATCCAGGCGCAACTGCCGCTGCTGCACCTCGATGAATTGAACTGGTACCAGGGCTTTCATGAAATCGTCCTCTATCCCGACGACTTCATCAGCCCCCAGCGCCATCGCGACGCCAGTGGCGTGGTACATGAATGGGATGGCCAGCACAGCGGCGAGGCCTGGCAGCAGGGCCCGGTGATCCTCGCCTGGCCGGGTGTGGAAAGCAGCGGCAACTGGGACGGCTACAACCTGGTGATCCACGAACTGGCGCACAAGCTGGACATGCTCAACGGCGTCGCCAACGGCCTGCCACCGCTACACGGCGACATGCACATCGAGCAATGGGCCGAGGCCATGCAGCACGCCTATGACCGGCTGAACCGGGAGCTGGACGCCAACCCCCATGCAGCCACCGCGATCGATCCCTATGCCGCGGAAAACCCGGCGGAATTCTTCGCAGTGACCAGCGAATATTTTTTCACCGCGCCCGATCTGCTCGCAGCCGCCTTCCCCGCAGTCTATCGGCAACTGCAATTGTTCTATCGCCAGGATCCACTGACGCGCCTAAGGTGTGTGCAAACGCCGCTCGACCAAGCGCCTCAACCCGAAAAGACCTGACGATCACGACCAAAGGCTAGGTATCTCGGCATGGTAACGCGCCTGGAATATGCCTATAATCGCGCCACTTTTTTTGGCCCACCCCGGGAGCGAACCCATGAGCTACAGCAAGATTCCAGCGGGTAAAGACCTGCCGAACGACATCTACGTCGCCATCGAAATCCCGGCCAACCACGCGCCGATCAAGTACGAAATCGACCATGACAGCGACTGCCTGATGGTCGACCGCTTCATGGCCACGCCGATGTTCTACCCGGCCAACTACGGCTTCATCCCGCACACCCTGGCCGACGACGGCGACCCCCTCGACGTGCTGGTCGTGACCCCGTATCCGGTAGCACCAGGCTCGGTGATCCGCGCCCGCCCGGTCGGCGTCCTGCACATGACCGACGAAGCCGGCGGCGACGCCAAGCTGATCGCCGTACCGCACGACAAGCTCAGCCAGCTGTACGTGGACATCAAGGAATACACCGACCTGCCTGCCCTGCTGCTCGAGCAGATCAAGCACTTCTTCGAGAACTACAAGGATCTCGAAAAAGGCAAATGGGTCAAGGTAGAAGGCTGGGGCAACGCCGACGCGGCCCGCGCCGAAATCACCAAGGCAGTGGCGGCTTACCAAAAATAAGCCGACACCACCCCCTGAAAACCGGCCACAAGCCGGTTTTTTTATGCCTGCGAAAAAGACCGCCCTCGAGGAATCGCTCAAACTTCAGCGCACCGGCCCACCCGCCCCATTGAACGGACCTTCAACAGCAGCGGACTCGTGGCCCGGTAATCATCCAGCGGCATCTCCGCCGAATGGCGATGGCGGCCGCTATGCTCAATGCCATAATGCCGACGACAACCGCCTACGCACATTCGGATTGCGCGTTGTTGAGGGTGAGAGGGACTGCCATGCGCCTTGATTCCATAGCTCGTATGCTGATCGCCAGCCTGCTCGGGCTGTTGCTTGCGACTAGTGCCTACAGTCAATCGCCAGGTCCGACCGAAGGCCCGCCGGTGCAGCCGGGCAAACGGGTGCTGTTCCTCGCCTCCGACTTCCGCAACGGCGGCGTGGCCGGGGTATACCGCAGCTTCGAGCGAGCGGCCAGGCTGGTTGGCTGGAAGGTGCGGGGCCTCGATGGACACGGCGATGCCAACGAATTGCTGCGGATAGCCGAGCAGGCGCTACAAGAGGCCCCCGATGGCGTGGTGCTCGGCGGGTTCGGGACCGACTTGCTGGGCGGCCTCCCCGCCTTGTTCCAGCAACGGGCTATTCCTCTGGTCGGCTGGCACGCCGGGGACAAGCCTGGGCCGAGCCAATGGTTGTTCAGCAATGTCACCACCGACCCGCTGGTGGTGGCGGATATGGCCGCCGCACTGGTAACCCGCGACGGCGAGGCCGGCGTGGTGATCTTCAGCGACGACCAGTTCGCCATCGCCAACGCCAAGGCCCGGCGCATGGCCGAACGCGTTGCCGCCTGCCCGACCTGTCGCGTACTGAGCGTGGAAAACCTGCCCATTTCCCGAGCCTCGACAGACATGGCCGAGCGGGTCAGGCAGCTCCAGCAGCGCTTCGGCGCGGCCTGGACCCATACCCTGGCGATCAACGATGTGTATTTCGACCATATCAACCTGCCCCTGGCCCGGCTCGGGCGCAAGGACATCCGCCACATCTCGGCTGGCGATGGCTCGGCCAAGGCGCTGGGGCGCATCCATTCGGGACTGTCCCAACAGATCGCCACCATCGCCGAACCGCTCGGTGCCCACGGCTGGCAACTGGTCGACGAACTGAACCGCGCCTTCGCCGGCCAACCGGACAGCGGCTACGTCGCCCAACCGCTGCTGATCACCACCGAAGTCTTGCGCAAGAGCGAGAGCATCACCATCGAACTGGACACCCGCTATGAGGATGCCTATCTGCGCCTGTGGCGGCCGAACTGAGCTGGCGCAGCAATGGGTGATGAGAGCGATAGAGGCGCAGGAAGCTGTCCGGAATAGCACGCCGGTTGCGCGCCCTCTGCAATGGCTATGGCAAATGTCTTACAGGAATCACCGACGTTCCGCTCTTTTGCCGACCGAGCCGAATGCTTAATCTACGTCCATCCACTGCAGCGCAGGACGCGCTCAGGATCAGGGACGATCGATCATAGCCAGGACGGTTGCCAACAGGATGTTGGGATGATCAGGAAAAAACCCGCTTCGGCGGGTTTTTTGTTGCCTGCGAAATGGCTTGGGGCAAGCTTGGGGGGATCAAAGGCAGCCCCGAAGGCTGCTTCGCTGCGGAGTCGAGCCTCCGACCACAGGCGGACCGCCCACACCCTATCAGTCGATACGGGCATGGGCGGGGCGCAGCGTGCGACTTCAGGACGACAAGTACGACGAGCGGGTCAGCCCCAGGCGCAGCGCGTCGAGGAACTGGGTGCGTTCGCGGGCGCTGATACGGGCGCTGGCGACTTTGTCGCGGTAGTGGGTCATCAACTCCTCGGGCGACAGGTGCACATAGCGCAGCATGTCTTCGATGGTGTCGTGGGTTTCGATGCCGGCGTGGTACACGCTGCCATTGGGGTTCTGGTAGATGTTCACCGAGTCGGTGTCACCGAACAGGTTGTGCATGTCGCCGAGGATTTCCTGGTAGGCGCCGACCAGGAAGATGCCCAGCAGGTAGTCCTCGCCCTCGCGCACTTCGTGCACCGGCAGGCTGGTTTCGATGCTCTGCTCGTCGACGTACTGGCGGATCTTGCCGTCGGAGTCGCAGGTCAGGTCCTGCAATACGGCGCGGCGCAGCGGCTCTTCGTCGAGGCGATTGAGCGGCAGGATCGGCAGCACCTGGCCGATGGCCCAGGTGTCCGGCAGGCTCTGGAACACCGAGAAGTTGCAGATGTATTTGTCGGCGAGCTTGTCGTTGAGTTCGTCGAGCACCTGGCGGTGCGAACGCTGACGGGCCTTGAGCGAATCGTGCAGGCGCCGGCACACGGCGAAGTAGCACTGCTCGGCCAGGGCCTTGTCGGTCAGGCTGATCTTGCCGTCGGCGTACTGGCTGGCCACGTCGCTCATGTAGTGGGTGGCGCGCCAGTAGGTTTCGGTGACCATCTCGATATCGGTCGGGCCGAGCAGCTCGACCAGATAACGCACGGTTTCCGGCAGGCTGGCGACGTCCTCGATATCCGGAATCTCGTCGTTGTGCTTTTCCACATCGGTGACCTGCACCACCAGCACGGCGTGATGCGCGGTCAGCGAGCGGCCGCTTTCCGAGAAGATGTGCGGGTGCGGTAGCTCCTGGGCGTCGCAGAACTCCTTGAGCATGCCCACGACCACGCCGGCGTAATCGTCCATGTCGTAGTTGATCGAGCTGGCGTTGCGCGAGTGGGTGCCGTCGTAATCCACGCCGAGGCCACCGCCGACGTCGATATGGTCGACCGGCAGGCCGAGGCCGCGCAGCTCGCCGTAATAGCGGATGGCTTCCTTGAAGCCGTGCTGGTAGTCGGCCAGGTTGGCGATCTGCGAGCCCATATGGAAGTGCAGCAGGCGGATACCCTGGTCCAGCTTGGCCTCGCGGAAGCGTTCGACCACCGACAGCAGTTGCGCTGCGGACAAGCCGAACTTGGACTTCTCGCCGCCGGTGTCCGCCCACTTGCTCGAAGCCAGGGAGGACAGGCGCACGCGCAGGCCGATCTGCGGGGCGACCCTGAGTTCGGCCGCCTCCTCGATCACCAGCTGCACTTCGGATTCTTTCTCGATCACGATAAACACGTTGTGCCCGAGCTTCTGCCCCATCAGCGCCAGCTTGATGAATTCGCGGTCCTTGTAACCGTTGCAGACGATGGTGCCGCCCTTCGGTGCCAGGGCCAACACGGCCAGCAGCTCCGGCTTGGAGCCGGCTTCCAGGCCAATGGAGACGTTTTCCGTGGCGATGATGTTCTCGATCACCGCCTCCTGCTGGTTGACCTTGATCGGGTAGAGCGCGGTGTATTCGCTCTGGTATTCCAGGCGCGCGATATTGGCGTCGAATGCACCGGTCAGGCGGCGCACGCGGTCCTGCAGAATGTCCGGAAAGCGCACCAGCAGCGGCAGGCTGAGGCCACTCGAACGCAGCTCTTCGACCTCTTCGTACAGGTCGATGGGCTTACTGTCCGGCCCGTTCGGACGTACCTCGACGCGGCCTTTGTCATTGATCGCGAAATAACCCGCGCCCCAATGGCGAATGCCGTAAACGCTGCGGCTATCCGCAACTGTCCACTGGCTGCCGTCATCTTTGCGTGTACGTCTTACGGCCATCGGTGTCTCCCTTACTGGCGATTGATGCCCCGGCAGAGCCTGGGCGGGTACGGATTAAAAAATCGGAAATGAGCCGAATGCGGCGATGCTTCAAAGACCGCCGCGATTAGGAAACCTTAGATCAGCAGAGCGACTAGCCGCCGGATTTCTTGGCCTTGAAGCCGCGCTTGCTCAATTCCTCGAGCAACAATGCGACGTGATCGCCCTGAATTTCGATCACCCCGTCCTTCAGCGCGCCGCCGCAGCCGCAGCGTTTCTTCAGCGCGCTGGCCAGCTCCTTGAGCGGCTCTTCGGCCAAAGGCACGCCGCTGATGGTGGTAACCGTCTTGCCGCCGCGGCCTTTGCTTTCGCGGCGCACGCGGGCGATGCCATCACCTTCGGGGATCAGGGTTTTCTTGCAGATACAGGCGTCCACCGGCTGAGCGCAATCAGGGCAATGCCGACCGCTGTCAGTGGAATACACCAAACCGCCGAGGGCGGCTAATGAGGAAGCTTTCTTGACCACCGGTTTGTCCTCGAAGGGGTCAGGATAGCGACTGGCCGACGCGAGTCGACCGCGGAGCCCCACTCTGGCAGGGGCAGCGCACCCGCACACATGGGCGCGGGTTTGAAGGCCGCGCAGTGTAACGGCAAAGTGCCCGGATGCTAAGGGCAAATTGCGCCATTAGTCGCCGATTTGCCGAGCTTTTTTGCCGGTAGGTCAGCGCTGCGCCGGTAGACGGACTTATGGCTTAAAGATCGTGTTGGCTTTCAGGTAAACTGCGGCATCTTTTGCACCTATAACGATCAGCCTGATGCCGACGACCTTTCACGAGATCCCCCGCGAACGCCCGCTGACGCCATTGCTCGACCGCGCCAACACGCCGGACGAGCTGCGCCGCCTGGGCGAGGCCGAGCTGGAAACCCTGGCCGACGAACTGCGCCAGTACCTGCTGTACACGGTTGGGCAAACCGGCGGGCACTTCGGCGCGGGCCTTGGCGTGATCGAGCTGACCGTGGCCCTGCACTATGTGCTGGACACCCCGGACGACCGCCTGGTGTGGGATGTCGGCCACCAGGCCTATCCACACAAGATCCTCACCGGCCGCCGCGAGAAAATGGGCAGCCTGCGCCAGAAGGACGGCATCGCCGCCTTCCCCCGGCGTAGCGAGAGCGAATACGACACCTTCGGCGTCGGCCATTCCAGCACCAGCATCAGCGCGGCCCTCGGCATGGCCTGTGCCGCCCGTTTGCAGGGCAGCAAGCGCAAGGCGGTGGCGGTGATCGGCGACGGTGCACTGACCGCCGGCATGGCTTTCGAGGCGCTCAACCACGCCTCGGACATCAACGCCAACATGCTGGTGATCCTCAACGACAACGACATGTCGATCTCCAAGAACGTCGGCGGCCTGTCCAACTACCTGGCCAAGATCCTCTCCAGCCGCACCTACGCGAGCATGCGCGAGGGCAGCAAAAAGGTACTGTCGCGCCTGCCCGGCGCCTGGGAAATCGCCCGCAAGACCGAAGAGCACGCCAAGGGCATGCTGGTCCCCGGCACCCTGTTCGAGGAACTCGGCTGGAATTACATCGGCCCGATCGACGGCCACGATCTGCCCACGCTGCTGGCCACCTTGCGCAACATGCGTGACCTCGACGGCCCACAGTTCCTCCACGTGGTCACCAAGAAGGGTAAGGGCTTCGCCCCTGCCGAAGTCGACCCGATCGGCTACCACGCGATCACCAAGCTCGAACCGATCAAGGCGCCCTCCGCTCCGCTGGTGACCCAGCCGCAAGCCAGCGGCCCCAAGTACTCCAGCGTCTTCGGCCAATGGTTGTGCGACATGGCCGCGGCCGACCCGCGCCTGGTCGGCATCACCCCGGCAATGAAGGAGGGCTCGGACCTTGTGGCGTTCAGCGAGCGCTACCCGCAGCGTTATTTCGACGTAGCGATCGCCGAACAACACGCGGTGACCCTGGCGGCCGGCATGGCCTGCGATGGGGTCAAGCCGGTGGTGGCGATCTATTCGACGTTTTTGCAACGCGCTTACGACCAACTGATTCATGACGTCGCGGTGCAGCATCTCGATGTGCTGTTCGCCATTGATCGCGCCGGCCTGGTCGGCGAAGACGGCCCGACCCATGCCGGCAGCTTCGATTTGTCCTACCTGCGCTGCATCCCCGGCATGCTGGTGATGACCCCGAGCGACGAGAACGAACTGCGCCGCATGCTCACCACCGGCCACCTGTTCGACGGTCCGGCAGCGGTACGTTATCCGCGCGGCAGCGGCCCGAACGCACCTATCGATGCGGATCTGCAACCCCTGGAAATCGGCAAGGGCCTGATCCGCCGCCAAGGCCGCGGCGTCGCGCTGCTGGTATTCGGCGTGCAGCTGCGTGAAGCGCTGAAGGTCGGGCAAACCCTGGATGCCACAGTGGTCGACATGCGTTTCGTCAAACCCCTCGACGAAGCCCTGGTCCGCGAGCTGGCCGCCGAGCACGACCTGCTGGTGACCATCGAGGAAAACAGCATCATGGGCGGCGCCGGCAGCGCCGTCAGCGAACTCCTCGCCCGCGAACAGATCGTCAAGCCGATGCTCCACCTTGGCCTGCCGGACTATTACGTCGAACACGCCAAACCGGCACAGATGCTCGCCGAATGCGGCCTCGACGAAGCGGGTATCGAAGCGGCCGTACGCGAGCGCCTCAATGCACTGAAGAGCGGCGCCGCAATCCAGGGCCAGAGCGCCAGCCAGGCGGTATTAACCACCAAGTAGCAGACACGCGACCACCGCCAGTCGCTGTCGATTATGGGTTCGTCGAGCGCTCTGATAGAGTGCGCGACGTTTTTCGTATTCGAGGTCGCTGAATGCCTTCGGGCTCAGCGTGAAAAGGGAAGCAGGTGCGCCGCTATCGTCGATAGCCGCAAGGCCTGCGCTGCCCCCGCAACGGTAACCGACAGCGCGCGAGCGCAGTCTTTCTCGATAACCACTGGGTAAACCCGGGAAGGTGAGAAAGATCGTCGGCAGCCCGGAGACCTGCCTCGGTACAAGCTGACCGACTGGTGTTGCGGAGGGCATCACCGTCAAGCGCTGGCTAATGCCTCCTTGTCCGGTGCTTGTCCCTGCCCTCCTCAAAAGTATTTCTGTCTTTTGAGGATTTATCGATGAAGCTTTCCCCCATTGCGCTGGCTGTGGCCTTGGCGCCCAGCCTCGGCCTGGCAGCTGACAGCGAACCCTACCGGGCGCCGCCGCTGGTAATTACCCGCGCCACCCCGCTGCAAACTCCGGCGCCGGCCAGCGTGGCGGTGATCGAGCGCAAACAGATCGAAGCCAGCGCGGCCAGCAATCTGGTGGAAGTCTTGCGCGGCCAGGCCGGCCTGCAGATCCAGGACACCCTCGGAGATGGCAGCCGGGTAGCCCTTAGCCTACGCGGCTTCGGCGCCAACGCAGCGAATAACACCCTGATATTGGTCGATGGTCGCCGGTTGAATAATCCGAGCCAGGAAAGCGCCGACCTCAACAGCGTGCCGCTGAGCAATATCGAACGCATCGAAATCATCCGCGGCGCTGGCAGCGTGCTCTATGGTGACCAGGCGGTTGGCGGGGTGGTCAATATCATTACCCGGCGTCCCAGCGAGAATGAGGCCTATCTCGAAACCAGCCGCGGCAGTCATGATCTGGAAGCCTACCGAGGCCACGCTTTCGCGCAGCTGGGCGGTGGATTTTCGCTATACGGCAGTGGCGAAGCGCGTCATGCCGATGGCTATCGCGATAACAACAATGCGAGCTACAGCAACCTGTTCAGCCGCCTGCGTTATGACCACAGCTCCGGCTGGCTGCTGTACGAGTATCAAACCATCGACGACGAGCTACGGCTGCCCGGCGCACTCAGCGAGGCCCAGCGCCGTGCTGATCGCAAGGCGACCGTCAAGCCGCTGGACTTCAACGACAGCAAGACCGAAGTCAACCGCTTTGCGCTCCAGCAATCGCTGAGCGAGCATTGGACGGCGAATTTCGACTACAGCTATCGCGACAGCGATGCGGTGGCCTACCTGTCCCAGCCCCTCACCCAGGACACCCGCGTCGAAACCTTCAGCCCGCGCCTGACCGCTCACTGGGACAGCGCGCTGGGACGCAGCGAATGGTTGCTCGGGCATGACCATGTCACCAGTGATTATCAACGGATTTCCGGCTTCGGCGCCATATTGCTGCGCCAGACCCAGCGTGATTGGTACAGCCAGCTCAGCCAACCGCTGGGCCATGGTCTCGACCTCACGCTCGGCTATCGCACCAGCGAGGCGGAGGACCGCATACACAGTGCAGGCCTCTCGCAAACCGACCGGGAAGACAGCACCAGCATCGGCCTCAGCTGGCGCGCCAACCGACAGCTACGGCTGTTTCTCAAACGCGAAGATGTGTTGCGCTTCGCCAACGTCGACGACAACGGTTACACCATCCCCGGCACCAACTTCCTCAAGCCACAGACCGGCCTGTCCTGGGAGAGCGGAGTCGAGTGGCAGGACAGCATCCAACGCTACCAACTGAGCCTGTATCAGCTCGATCTGCAGAACGAAATCGCCTATGACAGCACCGCGCCCGGCCCGGACGCGGCTTTTGGTTTCCCCGGCGCCAACGTCAATCTCGACGATACCCGGCGCAGGGGCGTGCTGCTTGAGGCACAACGGCAACTCACCGAGCGCTTGCAGCTCACCGGGCAATACAGCTTTACCGACGCCGAATATCGCTCCGGCAGTTTCAGAGGCAACGACGTACCCGGGGTTGCCCGACACACGGCCGGCTTGAACGCCAGCTATCGGTTGCTGGACGGCCTTCTCGCCTATCTGGAGGCCAACTACACCGGGCCGCGCTATCTGTTCAGCGACGATGGCCATACCCAGCCGCGCGAAGGTGGCTATACGGTGTTCAACCTCGGTTTGAGCTACGACTACCAGCATTTCACTACCAAACTGCGCGTCAACAACCTGACCGGCAAACGCTATGACAGCTTCGCCACCTACTCGACCTGGACACCGGGCAACAAAGGACTCTACGCAGCCCCCGAGGAAGAAGTGCAGCTGAGCGTCGGCTACCGCTTCTGAGCAACGTCCGGTCGTATAAAACGTAGCCCGGATGCAATCCGGGGAAATCTGTCACCTGTCGACTTTCCCCCGGATTTCATCCGGTTACAAAGCGCGCTGGTGGGGAGGACATGGCGCAGCCTTGTCCGCCCTACGAGGCCGTAGACCTTGTACATGAACATGGGGTCTACAAAGCGGACGCATTCGCTGCGCTTGAATGGTTTTTGTAGGAACCGCCAATTGGTGTGTCCGGCGTTAGATCGCCCCGGATTGCATCCGGGCTACGGTTCTAGCAAGCGGTGTTTCACCCCGTTTCAACGCGCCTTGGCCAGCTGTTCGCACAGCTGTTCGGTGGCATTCAGCATCTGGAAGCTCGGGCGCTCCAATCCGCTGTCCGGCACCTGCCAGAGCTGCGCACGGGTTACCGCGGCGAGTTGCGGCCAGCGCCGCCAGGCGTCGAGCTGCGCGGTGCTATTGGCCAGGATCACCTCGGGATTGCGCTGCAGTACCGCCTCGACGCTGACCTGCGGCGCTGGCAGCGCGAGATCGGCGAAGACGTTTTCGCCACCGCACACGCCCAAGGCATCGCTGATGATCTGTCGCCCGCCGATGGTGTACAGCGGCTTGTCCCAGACCTGATAGAACACCCGCAACGGCCGTTCGCGGCGATAACGGCCGCGCAGCTCGGCGAGTCGCGCGTTGAAGCGCTGCTGCAGACGCAGGCCCTGTTCGCCGCGGCCAAGACGCGCGCCAATTTCGCCGAACTGGTCAGCCAGGTGCGCCAGGTCGCGCGGTTCGACAATCGCCATCGGAATGCCAAAGCGCTGCAGCTGTTCGCGCTGGGCCCGGCTGATGCTGTCTGGCCAGAGCAGGATCAGATCGGGTTGCAATTGCAGCAAACCTTCGAGTTCCAGCTGGCCATAGCGCCCAACCGAGGGCAGATGGGCCAGAGCCGACGGCCGCTCACCGCCATCCAGCACCCCGACCAACAGGTCGGCGGCGCCCAGTTCCAGCACGATTTCACTCAAGGAGGGCGCCAGGCTGACCACCCGCTCTGCCGCCACTACTGGCCACGCCAGCAACCCGAGCAGACAGACGAGCAGGCGCATCAGCCGAGTTGGCGCGGAATACGGTACAGGTAGAGTTGCACCACGCTGAATAGCGCCAGCAACACCAGCGGAATGGCTTCGAGGCCAGTGAATACCGCGATGCCGGCGATCCACGCGGGCAGGCCGGCGCCAAGAAAGGCCAGACGCCGACAACGCGCCAGTTCCAGCCATGCGGCGGGTTCCGCGTCGGTGTCGAGGGCTTTTTCGGTGGCTATCAGGGCGCGCTTGTAGGCGCCGAACAGCGGCAAGCTGACGAACATCGAGGCCAGCCCGACGATAAACAGCGGCATGGCCAGCACGCCTGGGCGCAGCCCCTCGCCGAACAGCAGATTGAGCAGCAACACCGGCGCCAGGGTATACGCCAGCTGTCGCCACCAGGCCCATGCCAGGCGCTGGCGCACTTCGCTGCGGGTCACAGGCTTTCCTCGACCTCGCCCTGATGCAGGCTGCCGAGCATATGGCCGAGCTTGCCGGCCTTGGTCGCGAGGTATTTCTTGTTGTGCGGGTTATGCAGGATCTGCAGCGGCACACGGGTGGCGACGTTAATGCCCATATCGCCCAAGGCTTTGACCTTGCGCGGGTTGTTGGTCATCAGCTTGAGCGCCTTGATGCCCAGGTGTTCGAGCATCGGCAGGCAGATCGCGTAGTCGCGCTGATCGGCACCGAAGCCCAAGCGCTCGTTGGCCTCCACGGTATCGGCGCCGCCGTCCTGCAGCTCGTAGGCGCGGATCTTGTTCAGCAGGCCGATACCGCGACCTTCCTGACGCAAATACAGCAGCACGCCGCGGCCTTCATTGGCAATCGCGCGCAACGCGGCCTCGAGCTGAAAGCCGCAGTCGCAACGCAGGCTGAACAAGGCATCGCCGGTCAGGCACTCGGAATGCAAACGACCCAGCACGGGCGCGCCGTCGGCTACATCGCCAAAGGTCAAGGCTACGTGTTCTTTACCCGAGGCCGTTTCGAGAAAGCCATGCATGGTGAACACGCCGAAAGGCGTAGGCAGCTGGGAGGCGGCGACGAACACGACAGGCACCGGATGCTCCTAATAAAAAGGCGGAAATCGCGAGGACGGCATTGTAACAGCAGGCCCCACTGACCGGTCAGCCTGAATTACCGATGATAAGGATCGAGCCGCAAGTCGATTTTTCGCGGAGGGCTTGCCGCTGCCCCTAACAGGCCGTTGAAAAACGTAGGCGAGGCAGGCAAGACAATACCGATGGCGGCCCCGCAAAAACAGGCGAGGAAGCGGACTGGGCTCGCACGCGAGTGTACTTTTGTACATGAGCATTCCGAGACGCCGAGTCCCGGCCTGTTTTTAACGCAGTATTGCCAACGCAGGTAGTTTTTCAACAGCCTGCTAATACTTTGACTCCAACACTAGGACATCCTGCTCGACCTTCCAGCCGACCCGGCTGAGGAAGCTCATGCCCAGCAGCGCTTCGGTCGGCGCACCGCCCTCCAGCACCACGGCATCGACCCCGAGCACTTCGAGGGCGCCCACTTTGACGCTGTTGAGATTGACCCGCCAACCACGGGCCGTGCCACTGGCGGTGCTGACCTGCAAGGGTCGCCCGACCACCCGATAGTCGATGCCCAGACGACGCGCCTGGCCTTCGTTGAGGGCGATCGAGGTGGCGCCGGTGTCGACCAGGAACTGCACAGGATGGCCATCCACCGAGCCGGCGACCCAATAGTGCCCGCCAGTCCCCTTGGCAATGCTCAGGCGCGCCGACTGGGAGGCCTCGGCAAAGCCGTTGCTGTATTCCCGACTGAGGCTGTAACTGCGTTCCACGCCATCGACCCGCAGTACCGCGCCGTGGCTGTCGGCGCTGACCACCACCACCCCGCCCGGCCCGGTCTGCCCGACCTTCACCAACTTGCGCTGGCCATCGATATTGAGCACCGCGGCGCCGGGAAACAGGCCGACGACCAATACCTGGGGCGCAGCCGAGAGCAGACCCGACACGGCCAGCAATACGCCACAGCAGACAATCTTCATCCAGTGAGTCAAAGCACTCGTTCCTAATCGAAGGGATAGGGTTGCTGCCAGCGCTCGAACAACGGGCGCAAGCTACCACGGGTGACCAATGCTTCCATGCGCTGATCGTACAATCGCGCCAGCTCGCGGCCGCGCGGGCTGGCGGTAAAGCCCAGATAGACCGGCAAATGGGTCAGTTCGGTTACCCGATAGTGCGACGGGTCGGCAGCCTCGCCCAGCACCTCCTCGACCTCGCTACTGGCGTCGATGTAAAAATCCGCGCGTCCGTGGTTGAGCATATCGAGCACGTTATCGCGTCGCAGGACTTCTCCATAATCGTGCAAACCCGGCAGATAACGCTGGTACTCGTAACCGCGCATCCAGACCAGCCGGAATCTGCCCAGGTTAGCCAGGCTCGGCATCGGCTGGGTGTTCAAGCCCAGCGCACTGATTCGATCGGTGTCGTAGTGCCAATGCGGATAATGCACGCGCTCATCCACCTCATCGAGATAGGACCCGACCCAGGCATCGGCCTCGCCGCGCTGCACCAGGCCAATGGAGCGGGTATAGGGCACGCTCTGAATAACCACCTTGACGCCCGCCGGCTCGAATACCTGCCGCAGGATGTCCCATGCCAGGCCTGTACCATCGGCGTTGGTGTAGTCCTCCCAGACTTCGCTCGCCAGACGAATCGTCGGCTGCGTTGCCGGCGCATCGCCCGCCTGCGCGCTCACGGCACAGAAGACACCCAGCAGTGCCGCGAACCACCACCCAGCCATAGCCGACTCCTGCAATCTAGAGCACCAAGGCGGCGACCCCGTTGCCCCAGCACCAGATCACGCCCTGCATGGCCAACCAGGCGAATACACCGGCCAACACATCGTCGAGCATGATGCCGAAACCGCCATGAACGTGGCGGTCGATCCAGCTGATCGGCCACGGTTTGATCACGTCGAACAGGCGGAACATTAAAAAGCCTAGCAGTAACCAGCCCCAGCCGTCCGGCACCAGCCACAGGGTGATCCACATGCCGACCATTTCATCCCAGACAATGCCTTCGTGGTCGTGCACGCGCAGATCGTCGGCGACCTTGCCGCACAGCCATACGCCGAACAGCATGGTGATCCCGAGCATCAACCAGTAGCCCCAGTCGGGCAGGGTCTGCCACAGCGGCACGAACGGCAGCGCGACCAGCGAGCCCCAGGTGCCGGGGGCTTTCGGCAGCGTGCCGGAGCCGAAGCCGAAGGCGACGAAATGCCAGGGATTGCGCCATACCGATGGCGGGACGAATTCGGCCGGTACTTGATTGGGATGATCAGTCACTTGAATTTCCAAAATGTTGGTAGCCGCCACGGGGTTGCTGGATATCGACACCTGTAGCGTCGAGCAATTGCACTCCCTCACCCGCGGCGACGCAACCAATCACGCGAACCGGCCAACCCGCCTGCTGCAAGCCGAGCAGCTGCGCAGGCGGCAGGGTGAAGGCCAAGACATAATCGTCGCCGCCGCTCAATGCATGACGCTCGGCGTCGGCTCGTCCAGCGCTGGCCAGCAGCGCGGCGGAAAGCGGCAGGCGCGCCAGCTCGATACGCAGCGCACAAGCGGAAGCAGCGGCGATATGGCCGCAATCGGCGAGCAGGCCATCGGAAATATCCAGCGCCGCCGTGGCCTTGCCGCGCAGAGCCACGCCCAGCTGCAGCTGCGGTTGTGGTGTCCAGTAACGCGCCAGCAAGGGCTCGGCTATGGCGTCCGGCAGTTGGCACTGCCCCAGCACCAGCGGCAATGCACCAGCGGCGTCGCCCAGTTCGCCGCCGACACAGAGCAGATCGCCGACTTGCGCGCCGGACCGGGTCAGCGCCTGGCCCCGCGGCACCCGACCGAAGACCGTGAGGGTCAGGGTCAAGGGGCCGCGGGTGGTGTCGCCGCCGATCAAACGCAGGGCGCATTGCTGCGCCATGCGATCCAGGCCGGCGGCAAAGGCTTGCAGCCAGTCGGGTTCGGCATTAGGCAGGGTCAGGGCGAGGGTAAAACCGATGGGCGTCGCGCCCATGGCGGCCAGATCGCTGGCGGAAACCGCCAGGGCGCGCTGGGCGAGCAGGAACGGATCGGCTCCGACGGGGAAATGCACAGCCTCCACCAGGGTGTCGGTGGAGATCGCCAACTGTTCGCCCGCCGGCAGCTCGAGCAAGGCGCAGTCGTCGCCGATACCCAGGGCCACGCCTTCGCCGGCCCGCGCGCAGGACGCGGCGGCGAAGTAATGACGGATCAGCTCGAACTCACCCAAGAGAAACGACGACCCATGACAAGGCGTTGCGGCTATGGCTGCCCATGGCGATTAGCGCTTGTTGGCGCGAACTTCATCGGCCCGCAACCTCGGCGCCAGCTTGTCCAGCACACCGTTGACGAACTTGTGCCCGTCGGTGGCGCCGAACACCTTGGCCAGCTCGATCCCCTCGTTGATCACCACGCGATAAGGGATATCGATACGGTTGCGCAGCTCGTAGGTGGACAGGCGCAGAATCGCCAGCTCGACCGGGTCGATCTCGTTGATCGGCCGATCGAGTAAGGGTTCGAAGGCACCGTCGATCTCGGTCTTCTGCCGCGGCACGCCGTGCAGGATTTCATGGAAGTAGGCGCCATCGACCGCGGCGAAGTCGTTATCGACGCGGAACTGCGCTTCGATCTCGTTCAATGCCTGGCCGGCCATGTGCCAGGAATACAACGCCTGCATGGCCAGGGAGCGCGCCTGACGGCGCGCGAGCGTTTTCGCGCTGGGGCCTTTCGGCGCCTGCGGCTTAGCGTCGTTCTGGCTCACTTGGCCTCCAACTGCGCCAGCAGGCTGACCATTTCCAGGGCGGACAGCGCAGCTTCGGCGCCCTTGTTGCCGGCCTTGGTGCCGGAGCGCTCGATGGCTTGCTCGATGGAGTCCACGGTCAGCACGCCGAAGGCCACCGGTACGCCGAACTCCATGGACACCTGGGCCAGGCCCTTGGTGCATTCGCCGGCAACGTATTCGAAATGCGGGGTACCGCCACGAATCACCGCGCCAAGGGCGATGATTGCGCTGAACTCGCTACGCTGAGCGACTTTCTGCGCCACCAGCGGAATTTCGAAGGCACCCGGCGCGCGGATGATGGTGATGTCGTCTTCGCTCACGCCATGACGCACCAGGGCATCGACGGCGCCGCTTACCAGGCTTTCGACGACGAAGCTGTTAAAGCGGCCAACCACCAGGGCGAAGCGGCCCTTGGGAGCGATAAAGGTACCTTCGATGGTTTTCAGGGTCATAACGTGTTCTCACAGTGTTTAAAGAGCCAGGGCGCACAGCGGCGCGCCCTGAAAATAAAATCGTCCGCAACGCTTGCGGCTGTATTGAAGCGGCAGCCCCTCGTCGGGCACCGGCACCACCTGCTCATGCAGAGCAGGCGGTAGCCGTCGGCCGCTTATTCGGAGGGCAGGTATTCTACAACCTCCAGGTCGAAACCGGATATCGCGTTGAACTTCATCGGCGAGCTCATCAGGCGCATCTTGCGCACGCCGAGGTCACGGAGAATCTGCGAACCGGCGCCGACGGTGCTGTAGGTGGTCGGGTTGACCGCCTTCGACTCGTGGCCCAATTGCCGCTCCAGGTGCGCGAGCAGATCGGGGCCGGTCAAGGGGTTGCCGAGCAGCAACACCACGCCGCTGCCATCTTTGGCCACTTGCGCCATGGCCGCACGCAGGCTCCAACGGCCCGGCTGGTTGACCATGAACAGGTCGCGCAACGGGTCCATGTTGTGCACCCGCACCAGGGTCGGCTCTTCGGCGCAGATGGTGCCCAGGGTCAGCGCCATGTGCACATCGTTCTCCACCGAATCGCGGTAGGTCACCAGGTTGAACTGGCCCAACTCGCTGTCCAGGATCTGCTCGCTGACGCGCTCGACCGTGCGCTCGTGGATCAGCCGGTAGTGGATCAGGTCGGCGATGGTGCCGATCTTGATGTCGTGGGCCTTGGCGAACTCTTCCAACTCGGGGCGACGGGCCATGGTGCCGTCGTCATTCATGATTTCGCAGATCACCCCGCTCGGCTCGAAGCCGCCCATGCGCGCCAGGTCGCAGGCCGCTTCGGTGTGGCCGGCACGCGCCAGCACGCCGCCCGGCTGGGCCATCAGCGGGAAGATATGGCCGGGGCTGACGATATCCTCGGCCTTGGCGCTTTTCGAGGCGGCGGCCTGCACGGTGCGCGCGCGATCGGCGGCGGAGATACCGGTGGTGACGCCTTCGGCGGCCTCGATCGAGACGGTGAACTTGGTGCCGAAACCGGAACCGTTGCGCGGCGCCATCAACGGCAGCTTGAGGGTTTCGCAGCGTTCGCGGGTCATCGGCATGCAGATCAGGCCACGGGCGAAGCGCGCCATGAAGTTGATGTGTTCGGCCTTGACGCACTCGGAGGCGATGATCAGATCGCCTTCGTTCTCGCGGTCTTCGTCATCCATCAGGATGACCATCTTGCCCTGGCGGATGTCTTCGATCAGTTCTTCGATGCTATTGAGAGCCATGTGGCGTGTTCCTTCAATTCTTCAGGTAGCCGTGCTCGGCCAGAAAACTTTCGCTTATGCCCGAGGCGCTGGGTTCTGCGGCCTTGTCGCCGAGCAGCAGGCGCTCCAGGTAACGCGCCAGCAGATCCACTTCGAGGTTGACCTGGCTGCCCGGACGGTAGTCGACCATGATGGTTTCGGCGAGGGTGTGCGGCACTATGGTCAGCTCGAATTCGGCGCCATTCACCGCATTGACGGTGAGGCTGGTGCCATCGACGGTGATCGAGCCCTTGTGCGCGATGTATTTCGCCAGCTCGCGCGGCGCGCGGATCTTGAATTGCACGGCGCGGGCATTGTCGGCGCGGCTGACGACCTCGCCAACGCCATCGACGTGGCCGCTGACCAGGTGACCGCCGAGGCGACTGGTCGGGGTCAGGGCCTTTTCCAGGTTGACCTTGCTGCCGGCCTTCAGGCTGATAAAGGCGGTGTGCGCCAGGGTTTCGCGACTGACATCGGCCCAGAAGCCATCGCCCGGCAACTCCACGGCGGTCAGGCACACGCCATTGACCGCGATGCTGTCGCCGAGCTTGACGTCGCCCAGATCGAGCTTGCCGGTTTCCACGTACACCCGCACATCGCCGCCCTTGGGGCTCAGCGCACGGATGCTGCCAATCGCTTCGATAATTCCGGTAAACATCAGACCTCCCCTGATCGCGACTTGCCGCACGGGCAGCAACGCCCGCCAACGGAAAGAAAAGCATAAGACATAGATACGCACTCCTGTTTGGCAACAAACAGGGCGTTTCGGATCGATAGGGATTATTCGCGGCCACGGATAAACCGCGCCCTTGGAGGGAATCCCGCTCTCTCTTTATCCGGACTTTAACCGTCGGCCCCGGAATCACACCGGGTCTGCTGACCTTGCCGCAGGCCGAAGACTGCACCAAGCGCTCGCGGGCTAGACGCTTTGCGCATCATTACCGCCGGTGGGGAATCACACCCCGCCCTGAGAACGTTACGGCCGCATGTCGCGGCCGAGTGGCGTTTTACCATAATTGCCAACTGTGTGCATGTCCGTGCGACGGTCAGCCTGGAATCAGCGCTGGCGCCAGATGCCTCAATTCGCAGGCACCGCGGTAATCCGCCAGTCGTCGCCGACCGCGCGCATGTCGACGATTTTCAATTCCGGCGCTTCGGCCATCCGCGCCAGGGGCAAATCGAGCAGCGGCCGGGCGCTGGAGCCGAGCAGCTTGGGCGCGACGAACAGCTGGTACTCATCGATCAAACCGAGACGCGCGAAGGCGCCGGCCAGCCGCGGTCCGGCCTCGACCAGTACCTCGTTGGCACCGCGCGCCGCCAGTTCGGCGAGCAGCTTGCGTAAATCGACATGGCCATTGCTACCCGGCACGGCCAGCAACTCATGGCCCTCGTCCAGGTAACGGTCGCGCGCCGACGCCGCGGCGCAGGTCGCCACCAGCGCCGGGGCGGCCTGGAAGAACACCGAGCTCAGGGGCACGCGCAGGCGGCCATCGACCAGTACGCGTAGCGGCGGACGGGTAATCGCTAGCGCCGTGAGCTCGGCGCCCAGGCCCAGCTCCTCGGCGCGCACGGTCAAGCGCGCGTTATCGGCCAGCACCGTATCGGCACCGGTCAGCACCACGCTGGCACTGGCGCGTAAACGCTGCACCGCGGCCCGGGCCGCAGGGCCGGTGATCCATTGGCTCTCGCCGCTAGCCATCGCCGTGCGGCCATCCAGGCTCATCGCCAGCTTGGCCCGCACGAACGGCATGCCGTGCTCCATGCGCTTGATGAAACCGGCATTCAACGCCCGCGCTTCGGCTTCCAGCACGCCGCTGTGGACGGCGATACCCGCATGCATCAGGCGCAACAGGCCTTGGCCGGCGACTTCCGGGTTGGGGTCCTGCATGGCGGCCACGACACGCGCGACGCCCGCGTCTATCAGCGCATCGGCGCAAGGCGGGGTGCGTCCGTGATGGCTGCAGGGTTCGAGGGTGACGTAGGCGGTGGCGCCGCGCGCCTTGGCCGCGGCCTGACGCAGCGCATGAACCTCGGCGTGCGGCTCGCCGGCACGGGCATGCCAGCCCTCGCCGACGATGCGTCCATCGTTGACGATGACGCAACCGACCCGGGGGTTCGGGTGAGTGGAGTACAGGCCCTTGCGGGCCAGTTCCAGCGCGCGGGCCATAAAGGCGTGATCGGAATTCATCGTCAGCCTTTCGTGGGTTCGCGGGACAAACGGTCGATTTCCTCGCGGAATTCATTGAGGTCCTGAAAGCGTCGGTACACCGAGGCGAAGCGGATATAGGCGACTTCATCGAGCTTCTGCAGCTCGCTCATGACCAGCTCGCCGAGCACCAGGGACTTGATTTCGCGCTCGCCAGTCGCCCGCAGCTTGTGCTTGATATGGGCGATGGCCGCTTCCAGGCGCTCGATGCTCACGGGGCGTTTTTCCAGCGCGCGCTGCATGCCGGCGCGCAGCTTGTCCTCGTCGAAGGGCTGGCGGCTGCCGTCCTGTTTGATCAGGCGCGGCATCACCAGCTCGGCGGTTTCGAAGGTGGTGAAACGCTCGCCGCACGCCACGCATTCGCGCCGACGACGCACCTGCTCGCCCTCGGCGACCAGACGGGAGTCGATGACCTTGGTGTCGTTAGCACCGCAGAAAGGACAGTGCATAAATAGAATGGCCTTGGGTCTAGGGGATTTGTAGCGACCGCGACCGCACGTCAACCGGCCCCGGCGCGAAAACCGCCATGGTAGCGCATCCCATGGGCAAGACAAGCAATGCGCTTTGCGGTATACAAGCGCGCTCCAGACCACCCGGTGCGATCGCCGATGCCTCTCAGAACACCCCCATTCGCCGTGCCGCGGCAACACCTGCCGAGCGAGCGGCACCCGGATAGCGCGCCATGACGCCGCCCGCCAGCTTGCAACAGGCTCTCAACCAGCTGCTCGGCGACGCCCGCCTGAGCGCCGAAACGCTGCCGGGCGCCGATCTGCGCCTGTGGCTGATCGATGCGCAGAATATGGACCGTGCATTCAGCCCCGAAGAAACCCGACGGATTCTCGAAGAGCCGCCCTACTGGTGCTTCTGCTGGGCCAGCGGCCTGGTATTGGCGCGCTGGCTGGCCGAACGGCCGGAGTGGGTGCGCGGCAAGCGCGTGCTGGATTTCGGCACCGGTTCCGGCGTCGCCGCCATCGCCGCGGCCAAGGCCGGTGCGCTGGAAGTGGTGGCCTGCGACCTCGATCCGCTGGCGCTGCTCGCCTGCCGGGCGAACGCCGCGCTGAATGGCGTCGAGCTGAATTATTCCGCAGATTTCTTCGCCGAAGCCGACCGTTTCGACCTGATCATCGTCGCCGACGTGCTCTACGACCGCGCCAACCTGCCGCTGCTCGACCAGTTCCTCAGCCGCGGGCGCCAGGCGCTGGTGGCCGATTCCCGGGTCCGGGACTTCCAGCACCCGCTCTATCGACGCTTGGGCATATTGGAAGCCTGCACCTGGCCGGATCTCGCCGAACCGGCGGAGTTTCGCCATGTCAGCCTTTATCATGCGCAGCGCGACTGAGCGGCAAGCTTGTATCCAGCGCCCGGCGCCCACATTTATAGTCCACTTATCATTTCGCCCAGCCGAGACCGACCATGAGCGACTCCCCCTACATTTTTGATATCTCCGGCAGCGCCAGCTTCGAACAACTGGTCATCGAGAACTCCTTTCACAAGCCGGTGCTGGTGGATTTCTGGGCCGAATGGTGCGCGCCCTGCAAGGCGCTGATGCCGCTGCTGGCGCAGATCACCGAGGGCTACCAGGGCGAATTGCTGCTGGCCAAGGTCAATTGCGATATCGAGCACGACATCGTTTCGCGCTTCGGCATCCGCAGCCTGCCGACCGTGGTGCTGTTCAAGGATGGCCAGCCGGTCGACGGCTTCAGTGGCGCGCAACCGGAATCGGCGATCCGCGAAATGCTCAAGCCCCACGTCGCCGAACCGGCGCCCGCCGCGGCCGACCCCATGGAGGCCGCCCAGGCACTGTTCGCCGAAGGCCGCATCGGCGATGCCGAAGCCCTGCTCAAAGTACTGCTGACGGAAAACAACCAGCACGCCGCGGCGCTGATCCTTTATGCCCGCTGCCTGGCCGAGCGCGGGGAACTGGGCGAAGCCGAGGCCGCGCTCAATGCGGTCAGCGGCGATGAGCACAAACAGGCCCTGGCCGGCGCCCGCGCGCAACTAACCTTCCTGCGCCAGGCCGCCGACCTGCCCGAAGTCGCCGAGCTGAAAACCCGTCTGGCGCAAAACGCCGAGGACGACGAAGCCAGCTACCAACTGGCGATCCAGCAACTGGCGCGCCAGTATTACGAACCGGCGCTCGATGCCCTGCTCAAGCTATTCATTCGCAACCGCGGCTATGCCGACGGCCTGCCGCACAAAACCCTGCTGCAAGTCTTCGACCTGCTCGGCAACGAACACCCGCTCGTCACCGCCTACCGGCGCAAGTTGTACCAGGCGATTTATTGAGCGGACCGTCCGCATCCACCGACGGCTTCAGCGCAAATGCCATACATCACCAGCCACATCGAAGAATGCGCCCGCCACCTGCGGGCGGGCCGCTTGGTTGCCATGCCCACGGAGACGGTTTACGGACTGGCGGCCGACGCCCGCCAGGACGAGGCCGTGCAGCAAGTCTTCGCGCTCAAGGGGCGCCCCAACAGCAACCCGCTGATCGTTCACCTGGAAGACGCCAGCCAGGTCGAACAGTGGGCGGCCCAGGTGCCGCCGGCGGCGCAGCGCCTGATGACGGCATTCTGGCCCGGCCCGCTGACCTTGGTGCTGCCGGCTCGCGACGAGGTTTCGCGCGGCGTCACCGCCGGGCAGGACAGCGTGGCCCTGAGGGTGCCGGCGCACTCCGATGCACGCCGATTGTTACAGGCCTTTGGCGGCGGCCTGGTGGCGCCCTCGGCGAACCGTTATATGTCGATCAGCCCGACGAGCGCCGAGCACGTGGCGCAGCAGTTCGCCAGCAGCGACCTGTGGATCCTCGACGGCGGCCCGTGCCGGGTCGGCCTGGAATCGAGCATCGTCAGCCTGCTGCCGGGCGATAGTCCGCGCCTGTTGCGTCGCGGCATGCTCGATCAGGCCAGCCTGGAAGCCGCCCTCGGCCAGCCCCTGGAAGGCAAGGATGGCGGCCTGCGCGCACCCGGCCAGCACCACCGCCACTATGCGCCGAGCACCCTGACCCTGGGTTTCCTCGAGCCGCCCAGGGAAGCACTCGCCTCGCCCCGCTGCGGTTGGCTGTGGTGTGGCCACGCACAGCCCAGCCAGGGCCCCGCAGTGGACCTGGGCAATACACCACAGGCCTATGCGGCGGGCCTCTATGCGGCGCTGTACCAGCTCGACGCCCTGGGCCTGGAGTGCCTCTACATTCAGCTGCCGCCGCAGCAGGACGCCTGGGCCGCCGTGCACGATCGCCTGTCCCGGGCCTGCCAGCGCCTGGACTGAGCAGCTACTCCGGTAGTGCCAGGGCGGGTCATCGATCACGATCAGGACGGTTCGATGGAAAAGCACAAGATCGAGGGCTACGTCTGCTCGCCCGCCGCGTTCCGGGGGGACGCGACGGGCGTCGTTCATGCGTCTTCCAGACCCTGCCAGCCCTTGGCGTCGCGCCGCTCCAGCCGCGTCGTGCGGCTATCCAGACGCAGCAGGTAGAGCCAGTCGTTGTCCACCAGATCGCGCACCAGCGCATGCTCGCCGAGCACCCTGTCGATCATCGCCCGCGGCGCCTCGATCACCGCGTGTAGGCGCAGCGGCCGGTGCAGCCAGCGCTGGCCGTCGTGCAGCGATTGGCGTGCCAGGCCGATGCGCAGGTCGCCACCGTTGCCCTCGAACACGCCGATATGCCCGCCCACCACGTTGTGCAGCACCTTGTTGCCGCTGCCGAAGCGCAGGTTGTCGGTGGTCGAGGTGAAGTACTGCAGGTTGATCCAGTGCGCCACCACCATAGGCGCGGTCATGATCAGCTCCAGCACCCGCCCTTCGGCATCCTGGCGCCAGTCGTAGTCGTGCAGGAAGGCGCGCCCCTCGAGGTCCACGCCACGGGTGCGGGTGCGAGGGGCGGCGATGAACGCGGCGTTGCCGGCCAGCCCCCATTCCGGACGGGTTTGCGCCCAGTCGCGGGCGCGGCGGCGCAAGCTCCCGAGGAGTTGCGGCGGCTGATTCGCCAGGGATGTCAGACCCAGGCGCGCGGCGCGCTCGCGACGCACCTGCGCACCGGCCTGATCCAGCGCCTGGCGCAGGCGCTGCCAGCTCGGCTGTAGCGCGGCCGGGAGGGCCTCATAGGCGAACAGTTGCACCTCATCGGTGCTGGTGTTGTGCAGCCCGGCCAGTACATGACAGTGGGCCGGCAACTCGCGCCCCTGTTCGCGCAGCGTAGCGCGCACCTCGGCGTCGTTCAGCAGGTCGGCGAGCAGGCGGGCGTTGATCTCACCGCTCTGGCCACAGCAGGCGCCACAGTCGAGACCCGCCGCCTGCGGGTTGTTCGCGCTTTGGCTGCCATGCCCGAGCAGTACCAGCAGTGGCGGCACCGCGGCGCCCAACCCCATGGCCTGGAGGATGCGCGCGGCCAATTCGGTTTTTTGCGCCAGTGGCATGGCCGCCAGTGCCGGATTCAGTTGCGCCCACTCGTCAGCGCGCCAGGCGTTGCGATGCGCCTCTGCGCCGTCCTTGAGCAGGCCCCAGGTGCGCCCGAGCAGGGCGCCGGCATAACCCAGGCCGATGCTCTCGACCAGAGTGAAGGTCGAGGCCGGCAGGCGTTCGAACAGGCGCCAGCGCCCCTGCCGGGCCAGGCGCGCCTGACGCCGCTGCGCCAGGCGATGATCCTGTGCGGCATCGCCGCTGCTGTCGCTGACCTGCAGTTGCGGGGCGAGCAGGCCCGGCAACTGCGGGCGCGTGGCCGTCGTGCCCAGCGGCGTATAAGCAATCGGCAGGCCGAAGAAGCCGGCAAAACCGCCAGTCTCCAGCTCGGGACAGAGCTGTTCCAGCGCCCGCCGCAGCGGCTCGGAACGCACGTCGATGCAGAAGAGCAGCTTGGCCAGGGGCGGCGCCGCTTGGGCGAACGGCTGCGGCCGGCACAGGCGCTGCTGCAGCTGCTCCTGCCAGGCCAGCTCGTCGGCCCGCTGCCAGAGCTGCAGGGCCTGCCAGCTTGCACTGGGCGACTGCTGCCGCGCCGCCTGCCAATCGGTGCGCCAACGTTGCCAACGGCTTTGCGGGTCGCGCTGGCGGTCGTCCACCAGCCATTCCCACGCCGCGCGAATGGCCAGTAACTGCAGCAGGCTGTCGTCGTCCTGGCCCTGCAAGCGCGCCTGCCAGCCCTGGTAGGCGCACCAGGAGGCCCAGCCGAGGCTGCGCAGCAGCAGGCAGTCGAACCACTCCGGCCACTCTTCGGCTGCCAGCCCGAGGCGCTGCGCGGCGATTTCCAGAACCGCTTGCGGTGCTTCCGGCAGCTCCGCGATGCGCTCGCCCAGGCTGCGGCAGGCGCTGAGTACACTCAGCCCGCGGTCCGCCAGCATGGCCGCGCGCCAGGCCGGGTAAAGCCCGCCCACCTCGTTCGGACGCCAGTCGGCCTGCTCGTGGTCGAACCAGGCCGCGCAACACTGGCCGATTTGCTGGGTGATCAGCGTCGGCCAGCCCGGCAGGGCGATACCGGGATCGGCCATATCCTCCAATAGCGGCAGGCCGCGCGCCGTTTCCCCCGGGCCATCCAGAGCTTGCACCAGCTGCTCCGGCGCCCAGTTCGGCGCGCGCTCGGCGAGCGCCTGGTGCAGGTGACGCTCGGCGATGCGTCCTTCCCGCCAGGCCTGACGGTAGTCCTCGGGCTCCAGGGTCAGGCGGCTGCCGGCGCGCCGCCAGAGCTGTGCGGCGACCTCGTGCCAGGGCTGCTCGCGGCGCTCCCAGAGCGGGCTGACCGCGATCATGCGATCCAGTGGCCAGGTCGGCGCAACGCGCGCGCAAGCCAGACGAGCAGCGGCATGCAGGGCATCCCGGTCGAGAGCGGGGATGTGTTCGAGCGCGGTCATGGGTGGTCTCCGGTGGCGGATGGGGAAGCCTGGAGCGGGCGCACCGGCCACAGGCGGAAGGTCAGACGGGTGAAATGCTCGTCCAGGTAGAAGCCGGCGAACGCCAGGGGATAGAGGCGCCGCGCCAGCGCACCTTGCGGCCGGGCGAGAATCGAGGCCTGCAGCAGGTAGAGGCCGACAAACAAGGCCAGCGCCAACAGAGTCAGGGGCAAGGGTGCAGCCGGCGCGTTACTCCCCAGCATCCAGGTCGCGGCCTGGTGCCAGAGCAAGTAGGCGCCCAGCAGCAGGCCGAACATGGCCAACCCGTAGAGCGGGTTGCCCAGGCGCAAACACCAGGGCGCCAGACCGATGGCGAGGATGGTCAGGGCCACCAGGGGCAGCTCATGCCCCGGCAGCAGCCAGTACCAGAGCCCCTGCAGCAGCGCCAGGCCCAGCGCCGCCGTCAGCAGGGCCGGCAGCAGGCTGTTCAGGGTGGGCGCCGGCCACCGCGGTTGCAGGGCACGCTGCCGGGCCTGCGCCACCGTTTCGCCGGCGGCGAGGAAGGCATATGCCTTGTACAGCGAATGCGCCAGCAGGTGCACCAGGGCCAACTCGTACAGTCCCAGGCCGCACTCCACCAACATCAGGCCCATCTGTGCGCAGGTGGACCAGGCCAGGCGCACCTTGATGCTGACGCGGGTCATCATCACCAGGGCGGCGAGCACCGCGGTCAGGCCGCCGACCACCACCAGCAGGGTTTGCGCCGGCGCCGCGGCGGAAAGCAGCGGGGCGAAGCGCAGCAGCAGGAAACCGCCGAGGTTGACCAGCCCGGCATGCAGTAGCGCCGACACCGGGGTCGGCGCCTCCATCACCTGAATCAGCCAGCCATGCACCGGCAGCTGGGCGGACTTGAGGATCACCGTCAACGCCAGCAGCGCGGCAGCCAGCTGCAGGTCCCAGCCCAGGCCAGCGGAGGCCTGCAAGCGTACCGCCACCTGCTCGAGAATCGACGCGATGCTGCTGTCGCCCGTGGCCCGCACCAGTAGCAGCGTGGCCAGCAGCAGGCAGAGATCGGCCAGGCGACTGGCGAGAAATTTCTTGTGCGCCACCACCAACGCCATGGGTCGGTCGCGGTAGAAGGTGAGCAGTTGGTGCAGGCTCAGGCTGGAGACTATCCAGGCGCCGACCAACGCATAGAGATCGCCGCTGGTCACCACCGTGGCCACCGCCGCCAGGGTGACGAGCAGCGCCAGCACATAACGCCGCTGGCCCGGCTCACCGTCCAGATAGCGACGGGAGTAATCGATGATGACCAGCGCCAGCAGGCTCACCAGGCTGGCCATCGCCAAACCCAGGCGGTCGTTGTCCTGTCCGTCCAGCAGCGCCTGCAGCAGTGCGACCAGCACCAGGGCAAAACCGCCGTAACCGGCTACGCGGGCCGGCCACCAGCAGTGCAGCGGGGTTCGGCACAAGGCCACCGCCGGCAGCGCCAGGGCATAGACCCAGGGCAGCAGCTCGGCCAGATGGAAAAAGACAGGGGGCATGGGGGAAATCTCCGCAGCGGTTCGATGGCGGTAGTCTCCGGTAGCGCTTGATCTAATAAAAATAGATAGATAAGAATTGATCATTCACTTTTAGAGAACAGCGCATGCGCCGACTGAATTTTCACCACCTGCACTACTTCTGGGCCGTCGCCAAGGAAGGCAACCTGACCCGCGCAGCGCAGGCCCTGCATGTCTCGCAGTCCGCCCTGTCGACGCAGATCCGCGCCCTGGAGGATCAACTGGGCCACGCGCTGTTCATCCGCTCCGGGCGCAGTCTCTTGCTGACCGAGGCCGGGCGCCTGGTGCTGGACTATGCCGAAAGCATCTTCGCCCTTGGCAGTGAACTGCAGATGACCCTGCAAAGCGCCCGGCAGGATAACCAGCCGCTGCGCATCGGGGCGGTGGCGACCCTGTCGAGGAACTTCCAGGAGAACCTGTTAAGGCCCTTCCTCGGCCGCACCGATCTGCGCATCACGCTCGAATCCGGCAGCCTGGACGAACTGCTGGAGCGGCTGGCGCTGCATAAGCTCGACGTGGTGCTGAGCAACCAGGCAGTCAGCGGCGACGGGCAGCGGGCCTGGCGCTGCCTGCTGGTGGATCGGCAAGCGGTCTGTCTGGTCGGTCCGCCACGCGCCAGCGCGCAGCCCTTCGACCTGTCACGCGACCTGCAACAAGCACGGCTGATCGTGCCCGGGCGCAGCAGTGACATCCGCAGTCAATTCGAACTCTGGTGCAACAGCCGCGGCCTGACCCCGAGCATCTGCGCCGAGGTCGACGACATGGCCATGCTGCGCCTGCTGGCCCGTGACTCGGGCGATCTGGCCCTGCTGCCGGCGGTGGTGGTTCAGGATGAGCTGCAATCGGGGATGCTCGAGCTATATGCCGAAATTCCGGAAATTGCCGAACAGTTCTTCGCCGTTACGATGCGCAGGCATTTCAACTTGAGCATCCTCAACGAACTGCTGGGAAGCTCTTGATCGATCAGCGCCTCTGCCCGCCATTTCGCGCTCAGGGCAATCGGCGCAATCCTTAAAAGGCTTCACGATCGTTATGGTTCGCCCGCCCAATGATAGACAGGTGCATCCGCCCCGGCTTCCATGCGCACCTGGCCGCAGTGGCGCAGGCGCACCAGCAGGCGCTTGCCGGCCGCCTCGCCACCGGCCAGCGCGGCCAGTTGCCCGAGCAACTGCGGGCCGTCGATCTGCCCGGCGCTGCGCAGCAGGTCCAGCGTGGTTTGCCACAAGGCATCGCCCGGCACCGGCGTGGCGGCGGGCTTAACGGCAGGCACCGGCTCGGCCGACGCACTCGGCGTGAGGTGCTGCGCCAGTTGCGCCCAGTCCTCGCTATCCAACTCCACGGTCAGGTCCACCGGCCAGTCACCGACCCGCCCCTTGATTCGCAGCATATCCCGTCCCCCTGTCGTTCCGCGCATGCTGCCATGCCGGGCGATGGCCGCCAAACAGCAATTGCTCGAACGACACTTAAGCTGTTATAACATAACAACCACAACGTCTTCGGAGTACCCATCGATGCGCCTCCTCCTCGCCCTACCCTTCGTCCTGCTTCCCCTCGCCCTGGCCCATGCGCATGACCACGAGGACGAACATGGCAGCCTCGGCAAACACGAACATGGTGTTGCCAGCCTCAATGTGGCGTTGGATGGCAATACCCTGGAAATTCAGTTGGAAAGCCCGGCCATGAACATCGTCGGTTTCGAACACCCAGCCGCTAGCGAGGCTGACCGGGCCCGGGTCGCCGCGGCCAAGGCGGCTCTGGAACAGCCCCTGCAACTGTTCAACCTGCCTGCCTCCGCCGACTGCAGCCTGACCAAGAGCGCAGTGGACAGCCCGCTGTTCAGCGACGCGAAACATGACGAAGAAGGCCATGAGCACAGCGATGTCGATGCCGATTACAGCCTCACTTGCAACCAGCCGGACGCGCTGCGGCAGTTGGACCTGAGCAAGCTGTTCGAACAATTTCCCGCGACCCACAAGATCGCCGTGCAGCTGATTGGTCGCACTGGCCAGCAAGGCGCCGAAATGACCCCGGCGCAGGCGCATCTGGATTTCTGATCTTACCCGGGCAATGCTCGCTTCCCGCCGACAGACACGGGCGAATCCCCTATGCTGTCGGCTGACCACCAATCCGCGGTAGACCATGTCCCAAGCACTGATCGAACTTTCCGACCTCGGTTTCGCCTGGCCCGGCCAGGCGGAACTGCTGGATATTCCCAGCTTCACCCTGCTACGCGGCGAAACCCTGTTCCTCAAGGGCCCCAGCGGCAGCGGCAAGACCACCCTACTCGGCTTGCTGGGCGGCGTGCAGAAACCCGGCCGCGGCCGCATCGAGCTGCTCGGTCAGAATCTGAGCACCTTGTCCGCCGGCGCCCGCGATCGTTTTCGCGTCGACCACACCGGCTACATCTTTCAGCAATTCAATTTGCTGCCGTTTCTTTCGGTACGGGAAAACGTCGAGCTACCCTGCCACTTCTCCAAGCTGCGCAAGCAGCGCGCGAGCCAGCGCCATGGCAGCGTCGACAATGCCGCAGCCGCCCTGCTCGATCATCTCGGCCTGGGCGACGCGCGCCTGCTCGAACGGCGCGCCGACACCCTGTCGATCGGCCAGCAACAGCGAGTGGCCGCCGCCCGCGCACTGATCGGCCAGCCTGAACTGGTGATCGCCGACGAACCGACTTCGGCCCTCGACGCCGATGCCCGCGAGGCCTTTATCGAACTGCTGTTCGCCGAATGTCGCGCGGCCGGCTCGAGCCTGCTGTTCGTCAGCCATGACCAGAGCCTGGCGCATCTGTTCGACCGCAACCTATCGCTGGCCGAACTCAACCGCGCAACCCAATTGACGGAGATTTGAAGGTGTATTTATTGCGTCTCGCCCTCGCCAGCCTGGGTAATCGCCGCTTTACCGCGCTGCTGACAATGTTCGCCATCGCGCTTTCCGTGTGCCTGCTACTCGCCGTCGAGCGGGTGCGCACCGAGGCCCGCGCCAGCTTCGCCAATACCATCAGCGGCACCGACCTGGTCGTCGGCGCGCGCTCGGGCAGCGTTAATCTGTTGTTGTATTCGGTGTTTCGCATCGGCAACGCCACCAACAATATTCGTTGGGACAGTTTCGAACGCTTCGCCGCCCATCCCCAGGTCAAGTGGGCGATCCCGATTTCCCTGGGTGACTCGCACCGCGGCTACCGGGTGATGGGCACCAGCCCGGCATATTTCGAACACTACCGCTATGCCCGCAGCCAGCCACTGAAGATCGCCGAGGGCCGCGCCTTCGCCAGCGATCCGTTCGAGGTGGTACTGGGCGCGGAGGTGGCCCAGGCACTGAAATACAAGCTGGGCGATAAACTGGTGCTGGCCCACGGCGTGGCGACCATCAGCCTGGTCAAGCACGACGACAAGCCCTTCACCGTGGTCGGCATTCTCGAACGCACCGGCACCCCGGTGGATCGCACCCTGCATATTTCCCTGGGCGGGATGGAAGCGCTGCACATCGACTGGCAAAACGGCATGCCGGCCCGTGGCGCCGGCGTGGTCAGTGCCGAGCAAGCCAGAAACATGGATCTGCAGCCGAAACAGATCACCGCGTTTCTCCTCGGCCTCAACAGCAAGATCGCCACCTTCAGCCTGCAACGCGAGATCAACGAGTTCCGCGGCGAGCCGCTGCTGGCGATTCTCCCCGGCGTCGCCCTGCAGGAACTGTGGAGCCTGATGGGCACGGCGGAAAAAGCGCTGTTCGTGGTGTCGCTGTTCGTCGTGCTGACCGGCCTGATCGGCATGCTCACGGCGATCCTTACCAGCCTCAACGAGCGCCGCCGCGAAATGGCGATTCTGCGCTCGGTCGGTGCGCGCCCCTGGCATATCGCCAGCCTGCTGATTGTGGAAGCCTTCGCCCTGGCGCTGGCCGGCGTATTGGTTGGCGTATCGCTGCTGTACGGCGGCATCGCCGCGGCGCAAAGCTATGTGCAGGCCAACTACGGCCTGTATCTGCCGCTCGCCGCACCAACCAGCTATGAGTGGACGCTGCTCGGCGCTATCCTGGCGGCCGCCCTGCTGATCGGCTGCGTGCCGGCTTGGCGCGCCTATCGGCAGTCGCTGGCCGATGGCCTGTCGATTCGCCTATGACGCTTACGAGGTAACCCCCAATGCTGCGTTCCCTGCTCGCCGCACTGCTTGTCGTTTTGGCCGCGCCCCTGTCGGCAGCCGAGGTGCGCGAGTTGACCTGGTCGGAGATGGTGCCGGTCGATGCTCCGGCGCAAGCTGCCGAACCCGCGCCCATCCATGACCTGTCGCAACTGGCGAGCACGCTGTCCGAATCCGGACCGGGCGCCGCCCAGCAATCGCCGGCCGCGCCGGTGGTCAAGGCACTGGACGGTCAGATGGTAAAACTACCGGGCTATATAGTGCCGCTGGATGTGACCGACGAGGGCCGGGTCACCGAGTTTCTGCTGGTTCCCTACTTTGGCGCCTGTATCCATGTGCCGCCGCCCCCTTCCAACCAGATCGTGCACGTCACCGCCGAGCTGGGCGTGCTGATGGATGCGCTGTACCAGCCGTTCTGGGTGGAGGGCCCGCTGAAGGTCGAGCAGAGCAGCAGCGAACTGGCCGAAGCCGGCTACCAGATGCAGGCCGAGAAGATCTACGCCTACGAGTTGCCGGATAGCTGAACCGCCGCTGGCTCAACCGAGCTCAAAGGTGCTGATGCCGAATACCCGCGGCAACTCGATCTCCGGGGCGGGTCCGGCATACATGCGCGCTGTTTCGAATACGCAGTTCATACCTTGCGCTTCAACCAGCGCCAGCGCCTCGGCGTTATTCAGCGGCACGTCGAGGAACACCGCATCGCCCGCCGGTACCTGGGCGCAAAGCGCATCGAACAGCCCGCGGGCGACCTGCGCGTGGTCCGCCAGCAGCGGGCCGATCTTGTGCCCCTCGCGGCAGCGACGAATCACGCCCCAGCCAACGACCCGCCCCTGTTCTTCCCAGAGCAGCGCACTGGCGTCCGGCATCGCCAGCCAGGCACGCAGGAAGGCTTCGCGAGGGGCGGGAAACACGCGCCGGTCATCGGCGCACAGCGCGGCGAAATCCGCCTCGTTAACCGCGCGGATCTGTGCGGCCAACGCCTGCTCGGGCTGCCTGGCCCGGCCGGCATAGCGCGCATTGCGCCAGGCCAGCGCAAAGCCGGATTTGCGGTAGTTGTCCTGCTGCGCCGGCACCCCGTCGAGACCGACGACCCGGCCGTTCAGGCGCTGCATGCCTTGCTGCCAGAGGCGCATGCCGATGCCCTGGCCACGGAACTCGGGAACCACGATATACAGGCCGATAAAGCCGAAGTGTGCGCCATAGGCCACAGCGCTGATGCAACCGGCCAAGCGGCCCGCTACCTCGGCAAGCAGAAAACCTTCGGGGTCGGTCTGATGGAAACAGGCGGCGTCGTGCAGGCCGGGGTTCCAGCCCTCGTGCGCGGCCAGCTCGATCGCCAGGTCGAGTTCATCGCAGGTCATGCTGCGGATATTGACGTTGGCCATGGATGCTCCTTCGCTCGGCAAACGGCGATCCTCGCGGATTGCCGTCGACCAGGTCAATCGTGCCGCACGAGCCCGTGGCTGGGTGGAGCGTAGCGATGCCCATCCCTGCGAAGACAACCCGAAGCCCCGACTCAGCCGGCGCTGGCCAAGCGCTTTTCCCGTTCGAGGCTCAGCTCGCTCTCCGCCCAGTCGCGCCAGGCGCGGACCTTGCTGCGCTCGGCGCCTGCGCGCTCGGCCTTGGCCAAAGCCTCGAGCCCGGCCCTCCAGCGCGCCTGCTCCAGTTCCAGCTGGGCCAGATTCAGCCAGTGCCTGGGGTTGCCGGAACGCCCGGCCAGCTCGCGGAATACCCCGGCGGCGGCGCTGCGCTCGCGGGCTTGCCACCAGAGCAGACCGAGGCGCTCTTCACGCGCGGCGCTGCGTGGCAGCAAGCCCTGATCGAGCATGCCGGCGAGCAACTTGGCGCCCTGCCAAGGCTGGTCGGCGGCACCGGCCAGCAATACCAGGTTATCCAATTCACTTTCGCTGAAGCGCAGGCCCTTGGTGTAGGCAGCGCGCAAGGTGGCCAGGGACTTGTCATGGCTGCCGCCGAGTTGCTGCAAGGCGGCCAACTGACGCCAGCTCTGCGCCTTGTTCGGCTGGCGAGCGAGCAGTTGCCGTTGCCATCGCTCGGCCGCCGGGTAGTTTTTCAGGTCGGCATTCACCGCCACCAAAAACTGCAGCCAGCTGTCCTCCGCTTGCGGGTTGGCCGCGACATAGCGCTCGGCCAGCGGCAGCGCTTTAGCCGGTTGACCGAGCCCTTGATAGGCCTGCACCAGCATCTGCAGCACCTGCTCATCGGCACTCGCCTGGCCTGGCGCCAATAGCGCCACCACCTCGGCATAACGCCGCTCGGCCAGGTTCAAGCGGGCCAGATTGAGCTCTTCGGCCGCCTGTAATCCGCTGTCGAGCTTGCCGCTCTGCACCACCTTCGTCAGCAGTTCGAGGGCCTTGGCGTTCTGCCCTTCGGCCCAGGCCAGGTAACCGCGGCTGCGCCAGAGCAGAACCTCCTCGAGGCTGCCGGGCTTGCCGCTGGCGCCATCCAGCGCGCGCCTGGCGGCGGCGTAATCGCCGGCCTGCTGGGCCTTCTGCGCGCTGTTCAGGGCGCGAAACACGCCAGGTTCGACGCTTTGACCGGCCGCCTGGGCCATACCGGCGGCGCACAGTGTCAGTAACAGCAACAAGCGATACATTTCAGCGCTCTCCCTCCAGGCGGAAGTACAGGGTTTTCACCGCTTCGCGCGCGACCGCCAGGCCGCCTTCGGTGCGTGGCGCGAAACGCCAGCGCACCGCGGCGCGGCGCGCGGCGCGCTCGAATACGTTGGCCGGACTGGCTTCGAGCACGCGCAGATTCTCCACGGCGCCGGCACGGTTGATGGTGAACGCCAACTTGACGTGCCCCTGGATCCCCTTGCGCAAGGCACCATCCGGGTACTCCGGGCGGATGTCGTTTAGCGGCATCACTTCGCTTTCCGGCGCGCCCGACTGACCGCCAGGCTCGCTCGCTGACGCCATGCTGGGTGCCGGTGCGCCGGCGGCCAAGCCGCTGAGACTCGGCGTCGGCGCACTGCTGACGGCGACGCCGCTGCTCAGGCTCGGCAATGGCAGATCCAGCGTCGGTAGATTGGCCGTCGGCGTCGCCGCGGCGGGTGCGGCGGGCGTCGGCGCTTGCGCGGTTTGTGGCTGCGGCGGCTGCGGCGCCTGTTGCCGGGTGCGGCTCGCGGCATCGCTCGAAGCACTGTCCAGACGCACGAAGTTGGCCACCGTCAGCGGCTCGTCCGAATGCGCCGGGGTCGGCGGCGCGACCATGTATAGCATCAGGCCGAACAGCGCCAGGGCCATCAGGCAGGCGGCGAAGAACGACAGCGTCAAGCGCATCAAAGCGCTCCCGTGGTCGCGGCCAGGGCGACATCCTGCACGCCGGCCAGGCGCGCCTGATCCATCACCTGCACCACCAGGCCGGTGCGTGCGTCCTGGTCGGCCTGCACCACCACGGCGCCATCCGGCTGGTCGACGCGCATGCGTTCGACATGGGCGCGCACGCTGCGTACATCGACGACTTTCTTGTCCATCCACACCTGACCATCGGCGGTGATGGCGATGAGGATATTGCCCTTGTCCTGCGGGTCCGCGGTTTGCGCCTGGGGACGCTGCACTTCGACGCCGGCCTCCTTGATAAAGGAGCTGGTGACGATAAAGAAGATCAGCATGATAAAGACCACGTCGAGCATCGGCGTCAGGTCGATACCGGTGTCTTCATCCTGCTGGTGGTGACGACGCATTCGCATGTTGGTTATCTCAGTCGTGTCGCAGCTGGTCGGCCAGCCGCTCGAGGGCCCGGCGCGCATCGCGTTCGAGGCGCGCCAGGCTGAACAATCCACTAATCGCCAGCACCATCCCGGCCATGGTCGGCAGGGTCGCCTGCCAGACGCCAGCGGCCATGCCGCGCGGGTTGCCGGTGCCGTTGATGGCCAGCACATCGAACACCGCGACCATGCCGCTGACGGTGCCGAGCAAGCCGAGTAGCGGGTACATCGCCACCAGGGTCTTGCTCAGCCGCAACGGACCGAGCAGGTGCTGCCGCGCCTGCGCCAGCCAGGCGCTACGCACCGCCCGCTGCCAGTTGCCGGTGTCGTCCCGCAGCACCAGCTGCCAGGCCTGTCGGCGTTCGCGGCCCCACTGCGGAAACACCCGGCGCACGTACCAGAAGCGCTCGAACATCAGCGTCCAGAACAGCACGCAGAGCCCGGCCAGCGCCCACATCACCACACCGCCGGCGCTCATGAAATCGAGCAAGGCATGCACGCTGTCGACCAGGCGCAGCCACAGCGTCAGCAGCTCAGTCACGACGCGGGTTCCCCGACAGGTGCAGGGCGATCAGCCCGGCGCTTTGCTGCTCGAGCAACTGGATCAGGCTCTTGCTGCGACTGGCCAGCAGGCTGTGCAGGAACAGCAGCGGAATCGCCACCACCAGCCCCAGCACGGTGGTCACCAGGGCCTGGGAAATGCCTTCGGCCATCAAGCGCGAATCGCCGCCACCGCCCTGGGTGATGGCCTGGAAGGTGACGATCATGCCGGTCACGGTGCCGAGCAGGCCGAGCAACGGCGCCACTGCGCTGAGCAGTTTGAGCAGACTTTGGCCTTTTTCCAGCGGCGGGGTTTCCTGCAGGATCGCCTCATCCAGCTTCAGTTCCAGGGTTTCCAAATCCGACAGCTGCGGCTTGGGCCCCAGCACGCCGATCACCCGGCCCAGCGGATTGTCGTCGCGTGGCGCGCTGAGGTCATGCATCTGGCTGCTGACGCCACGGCTCATGCGGACCAGGAAGACCATGCGCCATAGCGCCAGGAGCAGGCCGAGCGCGCCCAGGGCGAGGATCACCCAACCGACCAGACCGCCCTGCTGTACGCGCTCCCAAACCCCGGGCTGACGTTGCAACTGGGCGAGCAAGGTGCCGCGGCTGGGGTCGATCGGCAGGCTGGCAAGCGCACCCTCGCCAGCCAGGTAGTCCTCGACTTGCCCCAACCCCGAAGGCTGACGCATCGGCGCGAGCAGTTCACCGGCATCGGCGTCGTAACGTAAAAAGGCATCCGGGCTATACACCGAGAAATTGCCGACACGCAGCACCTTCTGATCATGACGACTGCCATCGGCGGCCACCACCGGCAGCTGCAATTGCTCGACGTGGCCGCTGGCGGTCAGGTCTTCGAGCAGCAGCATCCAGTAATTATCGAGGTCCTCCGCCGACGGTAAGGTGCGGCTTTCGGCCAAGGCCTTGAGTTGCTCCAGGCGCTGCGGAAACTGCGCATTAAGCAGGTTGTCCTGCCATTGCCCGGCAACATCGCCGGCGCTCTGGCGCACCACGCCGAACAGTTCGCCGAGGTGCCCGGCACGCTGCGCCAGGAGCTTCTCCTGCTCGGCCAATTCGGCTTCCTGGCGGTCGAATTCGGCTTTCAGGCGCTCGGCTTCGGCTTTCTGGGTATTCAATGCGGCGCGCGCGCCGGCAAGCAACTGCGCCCGCTCGCCACGCTCGGCGATAAACGCCTGCTCGCGCGTCTGCATGGCCGTCACTTCGGCGGCGCGTTCGCTGCGGATGCGCTGCAACAGCTGATCAGGGCTCAGCGGCTCGGCGGCAGCGACGAATACCGGCAACAGGGCCAGGCTCAGGGCGAAAAAACGGCGGCTCATGGCTTGGCCTCCAGGGCCAGGGTTTTCACCGGAAGGTCAAGCAATGCCGGGGCCTGCTCCTGGCGAGCGATGGCGATGGCCTGACGCAGAGGACGCCGCGCACTGCCGTCGAGCAGTTGCCAGCTGCGGCTCTGCGGGTTCCACCAGCCGCTTTCGTGGCCGTCGAGGGTCTGGAAATACAGCATTACCCGGCCCAGACGCAAAAACTCGACGCTGCGCGAACCCTGGTCGTCCGGCAGCTCGCCGCGCCAGGCCTCAAGCGTACGACCGTAGTCGCTTTCAATCTGATATGCCTCGAGGATGCGCCGGTATTTCTCAGCCAGGCTGACATCCGCACGCGGCAGCAAATCCTGCAATTGCGCGAGACGGTCGCTGCGTTCGTCCGGCAAGAACGGCAGGTCGGCGGCGATGAATTCGCCGAGCACTTCGACCATCCGACGCATCTGCGGCGTCACCGCCTCCTGGGTGCGCTCGATACCGGCGAGCTGCTCCTGGTAGCCGACCAACTCCTTGCGCTGGGCGGCCACCAGCTCGCGCATCTGCGCGTTGTACCCCTGCAAGGCTTCGGCCTGCTGCAGGGCATTACGGTATTCGCCGAGCATTGCGCGACTGGCATCGTCGAGTTGCTCGATGCGTGCTTGCGAGGCCTTGGCCTCCACGGCCAGGCGCTGGCTCTCGTCCAGTGACGCGTCCAGAGAGGTCGCCGCCAGCGGTGTGCTGAGCAGCACGAGAGAAACCGCAAGCAAGCGCATCGAAACGAGGGGCATTGACAACTCCTTGAACGCCAATCTTTAAAAGAAGCATTATCAACTGCATTCACTGTATTCGGCAACTGCCGCCAACGCCTGAAGTTTCCACCGAACCCTGGCCCCCGTGCGCCCCGGTGACCGCGACCAAAAGCCGCAGTGCAAGCCGCCCCGCATGCCGCAACGGCCGTAACTGGGCGACTGCGAGGGAAACCACAGGCGTCGACCGGCAATACCCTTACTGATAGCAAGCTAATTTATTGAGCTGGATCAAAAGACGCTTTTTACGCCCGCCTAAGATCGGCAGCAACCAAGACGAACCGATGCTTCACGGGAGCTCACCATGCGCAAATCGCTTTTCACCGCCTCCTTACTGGCCCTGGCCATCGCCGCACCTGCCGCCAACGCCTATCAGGCCGGCGATATCATCGTGCGTGCCGGCGCCATCACCGTCGATCCGCATGAGTCCAGCAGCGACATCTGGGTCGGCGCCCTGGGCACCGACGTGGCCGGCACCAGCGCCACCCTGGACAGCGACACCCAACTGGGCCTGAACTTCGCCTATATGCTGACCAGCAACATCGGCCTGGAACTGCTGGCTGCAACGCCGTTCAGCCATGACGTCGGGGTCAAGGGCATGCCTGGCGGTTTTTCTGGACTGAACGGCAAGCTCGGCGAACTCAAGCACCTGCCGCCGACCCTGAGCGTCGTCTATTACCCGCTCGATAGCGCCTCGGCCTTCCAACCCTATATGGGCCTGGGCATCAACTACACCTGGTTCTTCGACGACAAGCTGAGCAGCGAAGCCGAAGGCAAGGGCTTCAGCGGCCTGGACATGAAGGACTCCTGGGGCCTCGCCGCCCAGGTCGGCATGGACTACATGCTCAGCGACAACCTGATGCTCAACGCCCAGGTGCGTTACATCGACATCGACACCACCGGCACGACGTCCTTCGGCGGGGAAAAGGTCAAGGTCGATGTAGACGTCGACCCGCTGGTGTACATGGTCGGCCTCGGCTACAAGTTCTAACGTCGCCGACACGGCCCAGAGCACTACAGGAGGTGCCTCCTTCTGTAGCCTGGCTGCATGCAGCAAAAAGCCGGCTATCGCAGCCGGCTTTTTTTTATCCGCTTTCAGCCCTGTTTCAACAACTCGCGCAGACCGTCGCCGATCGAGGTGGCCTCTGGCAAGCGGTAGCTGGCTTGCAAACGCCGGGTATCGGCTCGGGAATGGCGGATGTCGCCAGGCCGCGGCGCCTGATGGGTGACCGTGGGCAAGCCGCCGCACAACTCACCGATCTCGGCCAGTAGCTGGTTCAGGCTGATAGCCCGATCCCAACCGACATTCACCGCGCCCTGCACTACCTGGGGCATCTGCAGCGCCTGGGTCAGCAGCACCAGCAGATCGTCGATATAGAAAAAATCGCGGGTCTGTTCGCCATCGCCGAACACTGTGATCGGCAGGCCCTGCTGGGCGCGCTGGGTAAAGATGCTGATGACCCCGGAGTACGGCGATGAGGGATCCTGACGCGGGCCGAAGATATTGAAGAAGCGGAACACCGCCGGCTCCAAACCATGCTGACGGCGATAGAAATCCAGGTAATGCTCGCTCGCCAGTTTGTCCGACGCATAAGGCGTCAGCGGCGCCTTGGCGGTTTCTTCGTCGATCGCCCGACCTTCGCCGTTATTGCCGTAGACCGCCGCACTGGAGGCGAACAACACCCGTTTGACCCCGTGCCGGCGCATGGCTTCGCAGACATTCAGGGTGCCAACGAAGTTGCTCTGGTGAGTGGCAACCGGGTCGTCCACCGAGGCCTGCACCGAGGCCACCGCGGCCAGGTGCGCGACCGCAGCACAACCGGCGACGGCGGCGTCGACCACCCCGGCATCGGCTACATCGCCCTGAATGAATCGCAGCCGCGGATTATCCAGCGGCAGGTTGGCCAGCTTGCCCATCGACAGGTTGTCCAGCACGCGCACGCCATGCCCTTCGGCCAACAGCGCGTCGACCAGGTGCGAGCCAATGAAGCCGGCGCCGCCGGTTACCAGAATCTCAGCCATGACGGTAATAACGATCCAATAGACTCGGCAATCCCGAGCGCCAGGCGCGCGGTTTGATGCCGAAGGTATGCAGAATTTTCTTGCATGCGAGCACCGCGTGCTGGGGCTCCTCGCCTGCATCGGGGCGCGCCGCATGGGCCTGGGCGACTATTTCCTCGACCAGGTTGCTGCGAAAGTTGCGTGCCTCGCTCAACACCGCCTGCCCCAGCGCCAGCACCGTGGTCGCCTCGTGACCACCGTAATGGTAAGTCCCCCACAGCGGCGTCTGGCAATCGAGCTGCTTGAGCACGGCGAGGATCACCCGCGCCGCATCGTCCACCGGCGTCGGATTACCGCGGCGGTCGTCGGCCAGCTGGACGCTCTGCTGGAGCTCGGCACGAGCCAGGAAACGCCCGAGCACGCCGTCCTTGCTGTCGTCCAGCAACCAGCCGAAACGCAGCAGCACATGCCGCGGACAACTCTTGCGCACGCACTGCTCCAAGCGCCACAGCGCCTGGCCGCGCACGCCCAGGGGCGCCGGCTCCTCTTTCTCGCTGTAGGCCATGGCCCGCGAGCCATCGAATACCCGGTAGCTGGACGGCTGCAGAAGCATGATTTGATGGTGCTGACACAACTCGGCGAGACGCTCGACCGCCCGCTCCTGATCGGCGAACCGCTCGGCACTGACCTCTCCGGATTGAAACCAATCGAAGTAATAGGCCAGGTTGATCAACGCATCGGGGCGGGTCTCATCGAGTAGTTGGGTAAGGCTGTCGGGATCCCAGCCGGCATCCGGCGGCATCGGCGCAAGGAAGCCGATGTCCTCCTCGGCGCCGAGACGAATCAATGCATGACCCAACGCATTGCCGCCACCCAGCAGCATCAGCCGCATACGCATGATGAAAAAGCTGACTTAGCTGATCAGAACGGAATGTCGTCGTCGAAGCTGTCGTAGTCCGGCGCTGGCTGAGCCGCAGGCTGCGGGGCCGGGCGTGGAGCCGACTGCTGTTGCGGCGCACGCTGTTGCGGGGCCGGACGTTGCTGACGCGGAGCGGAATCGCCACCGGCGTTATCCGGACGGCCGCCGAGCAGCTGCATGGTGCCCTGCATGTCGACGATGATCTCGGTGGTGTAACGCTTGATGCCGTCTTTTTCCCACTCGCGGGTTTGCAGCTTACCCTCGATGTACACCTGCGAACCTTTGCGCAGGTACTCGCCGGCGATTTCGGCGACCTTGCCGAACAGCGATACACGGTGCCATTCGGTTTTTTCGACCTTCTGACCGGTCTGCTTGTCGGTCCACTGCTCGCTGGTCGCCAGGCTCAGGTTGGTGACCGCATTGCCGCTCGGCAGGTAGCGGGTTTCCGGGTCCTGTCCGCAGGTACCGACCAGAATGACTTTGTTAACCCCACGGGCCATAACGTTCTCCTAGGCTTTCACGTCGCAGGCGCCGGCTCGATGAGGCGCTGGATGGACGTGCGATCCAATTGTTGGGTATCCACTTTGATATAGATGGCCGCTTCATCGACCACCACCACGGCGTCCGCCACTCCGGGCACAGCTTGCAAACGCTCGGCCAGGCCTGCTTCGCACAGGGCCGCGGCTGAAAGCGGCAGGCGCAGGCTGGTGACATAAGGCGGTTCGCGCATAGTAACAGCAAAGCCCAGCCAAAGCAGGGCCATGGCCGCGCAACCCAGGAACACACCCGACAAGCCGTACGCCTGGTACAGCCAACCGCCGACGATGCCACCCAGGGCCGCACCGAGAAATTGGCTGGTGGAGTACACGCCCATGGCCGTGCCCTTGCCGCCGGCCGGGGCGATCTTGCTGATCAGCGATGGCAGGGATGCCTCCAGCAGGTTGAATGCGGTAAAGAACACCACGGTACCCAGCACCAGCGCACGCAGACTGCTGCCGAACTGCCAGAAGTACAGCTCGCACAGCAGCAATACGGCCACCGCGCCGATCAATACCTGCTTCATCCGACGCTGCTTCTCGGCATAGATGATAAACGGCACCATGCCGAAGAAGCCCACCAGCAGCGCGGTCAGATAGACCCACCAGTGCTCCTCCCTGGGCAAGCCGCCCCGCTCCACCAGGGCCAGGGGCAAGGCGATGAAGCTGGCCATCAGGATTGCGTGCAGCGCCAGGATGGCGAAATCCAGGCGCAGCAGATCGGCGTTGCGCAAAGTTGGCAGCAGCGCCTGTTTGGCCACCCGGGATTCGCGGTGCTGCAGGGGGCCGGACGATGCCGGCACTACCCCGGCAATGATCAGGATACCGAGCAACGCCATGGCACCCGTGGCCCAGAACAGCCCGGACAGGCCGAATGCCCGGGTCAGCAGCGGCCCTATCACCATGGCGACGGCGAACGACAGACCGATGCTCATGCCGATCATCGCCATTGCCTTGGTGCGATGCTGCTCACGGGTCAGGTCCGAGAGCAGTGCCATCACCGCCGCGGAAATCGCCCCGGCGCCCTGCAGCACGCGGCCGGCGATCACGCCCCAGATCGAGTCGGCGTTCGCCGCCAGGACGCTGCCGGCAGCGAAAATCAGCAGACCGACATAGATCACCGGGCGCCGACCGATGCGGTCGGAAATGATGCCAAAGGGGATTTGCAGAAACGCCTGGGTCAGACCATAGGCGCCGATCGCCAGACCGATCAATGCGGGCGTGCTGCCGGACAGGTCCATGCCGTAGGTCGCCAGCACCGGCAACACCATGAACATGCCGAGCATGCGGAATGCGAATACCAGCGCCAGCCCACCGGCCGCCCGGGTTTCGCTGCCACTCATGCGCTCGTTGTGCGGGTCGTGCATGGAAAATGCCCTGTAGAAATAGTCGGCGATTCTAGCAGCCCCATTCGCCATGGCACAGCAGTGACGCTTTGCCGCGCCGCCGTACAGGGCCGTATACTCGATGGTTTTCCGCCCGCCATGCGAGGCTGTTGTTTGTGGACAAGATTCTGATTCGTGGTGCTCGCACCCATAACCTGAAAAATATCGACCTGACCCTGCCGCGCGACAAACTGATCGTGATTACCGGCCTGTCCGGCTCCGGCAAATCTTCACTGGCGTTCGATACGCTTTATGCCGAGGGCCAGCGCCGCTATGTCGAGTCGCTGTCGGCCTACGCCCGGCAGTTTCTGTCGATGATGGAAAAGCCCGATGTCGACACCATCGAAGGGCTGTCGCCGGCGATTTCCATTGAGCAGAAATCCACTTCGCACAACCCGCGCTCCACCGTCGGCACCATCACCGAGATTTACGACTACCTGCGCCTGCTGTATGCCCGCGCCGGTATCCCGCGCTGCCCGGATCACGACCTGCCGCTGGAAGCACAGACCGTCAGCCAGATGGTCGACCAGGTATTGGCGCAGCCCGAAGGCAGCAAGCTGATGCTCCTGGCGCCGATCGTGCGCGAGCGCAAGGGCGAGCACCTGGCGATCTTCGACGAGTTGCGCGCCCAGGGCTTCGTGCGCGTGCGGGTCAACGGCAAGATTTACGAGCTGGACGAACTACCCAAGCTGGATAAACAGAAGAAGCACAGCATCGACGCCGTGGTCGACCGTTTCAAAGCCCGCGGCGATCTGCAGCAGCGCCTCGCTGAATCCTTCGAAACCGCGCTCAAGCTGGCCGACGGCCTGGCCTTGATCGCGCCGATGGAAGGTGAAGAAGGCGAAGAAATCATCTTCTCCGCGCGTTTCGCCTGCCCGGTGTGCGGCCACTCGATCAGCGAGCTGGAACCCAAGCTGTTCTCCTTCAACAACCCAGCCGGCGCCTGCCCGACCTGCGACGGCCTGGGAGTGAAACAGTTCTTCGACACCAAGCGCCTGGTCAACGGCGAGCTGACCCTGGCCGAAGGCGCGATCCGCGGCTGGGACAGGCGCAACGTCTATTACTTCCAGATGCTCGGCTCCCTGGCCAACCATTACGGTTTCAGCCTGGAAATGCCGTTCGACGACCTTAGCGCCGAACACCAGAAATGCATCCTGTTCGGCAGCGGCACGCAGAACGTCGACTTCAAGTACCTCAACGACCGCGGCGATATCGTCAAGCGCTCGCACCCCTTCGAAGGCATAGTGCCGAACCTGGAGCGTCGCTACCGCGAGACCGAGTCGACCAGCGTGCGTGAAGAGCTGGCCAAATTCCTCAGCACCCAGGCCTGCCAGGACTGCCGCGGCACCCGCCTGCGTCGCGAGGCGCGGCACGTATGGGTCGGCGAGAAGACCCTGCCGGCGGTTACCGGCATGCCGATCGGCGACGCCACTGAGTACTTCGCCAGCCTGGCGCTGACCGGGCGTCGCGGCGAGATTGCCGAGAAGATCCTCAAGGAGATTCGCGAACGTTTGCAATTCCTGGTCAACGTCGGCCTCGACTACCTGACCCTGGACCGCAGCGCCGATACCCTGTCCGGTGGCGAGGCACAGCGCATTCGCCTGGCCAGCCAGATCGGCGCCGGCCTGGTCGGGGTCATGTATATCCTCGACGAACCTTCGATCGGCCTGCACCAGCGCGACAACGAGCGCCTGCTCGGCACCCTGAAACACCTGCGCGATATCGGCAACACGGTGATAGTCGTCGAGCACGACGAAGACGCCATCCGCCTCGCCGATTACGTCGTGGATATCGGCCCAGGTGCTGGTGTGCACGGCGGCCAGATCGTCGCCCAGGGCACCGCCGCCGAGGTCATGGCCCACCCGGATTCGCTGACCGGCAAATACCTCTCCGGCCGGGTGAAGATCGAAGTGCCGGCCAAGCGCACGCCACGCAACAAGAAACTGTCGCTGAAGATCAAGGGCGCGCGCGGCAACAACCTGCGCAACGTCGACCTGGAGATCCCGGTCGGCTTGCTGACCTGCGTCACCGGCGTATCCGGTTCAGGCAAATCGACGCTGATCAACAACACCCTGTTCCCCCTCAGCGCCACCGCTCTGAACGGCGCCACCACCCTGGAGGCCGCCGCCCACGACAGCATCGACGGCCTGCAACACCTGGACAAGGTGGTGGATATCGACCAGAGCCCGATCGGCCGCACGCCGCGCTCGAACCCGGCGACCTACACCGGCCTGTTCACGCCGATCCGCGAGCTGTTCGCCGGCGTGCCGGAGTCGCGCTCACGCGGTTACGGCCCGGGACGCTTCTCCTTCAACGTCAAGGGCGGGCGCTGCGAAGCCTGCCAGGGTGACGGCCTGATCAAGGTCGAGATGCACTTTTTGCCGGACATCTACGTGCCCTGCGATGTGTGCAAGAGCAAGCGCTACAACCGCGAAACCCTGGAAGTGAAGTACAAGGGCAAGAACATCACCGAAGTGCTGGACATGACCATCGAGGAGGCGCGCGCATTCTTCGACGCTGTGCCGGCCCTGGCGCGCAAGCTGCAGACGCTGATGGACGTGGGCCTGTCCTATATCAAGCTGGGGCAAAGCGCGACCACCCTGTCCGGCGGCGAGGCGCAGCGGGTCAAGCTGAGCCGCGAGCTGAGCAAGCGCGACACCGGCAAGACCCTGTATATCCTCGATGAGCCGACCACCGGCCTGCACTTCTCCGATATCCAGCAATTGCTCGACGTGCTGCACCGCCTGCGCGACCACGGCAACACCGTGGTGGTGATCGAACACAACCTGGACGTGATCAAGACCGCCGACTGGCTGGTGGATCTCGGCCCGGAAGGCGGCTCCAAGGGCGGCCAGATCATTGCCTGCGGCACCCCGGAAGAAGTCGCCGAGATGCCGCAATCGCATACCGGCTATTTCCTCAAACCCTTGCTGGAAAGGGACCGCGCCACCGAGTAAAGACCAAGCGACGCAACCTCCGCGCCCGGGCCAGGTCAAACTGGAGTCCCCCGGGCGGTGCTGGCGGGACATCCCGTCTTTCACAAGGAGAGTTCCGATGCGCCTGACTTTAGCTGCCTTCCTGCTTGGCGCAGGCCTTAGCCCCGCGATTGTCGCTGCGTCCCAACCGAATGGCCCCTGGCTCAACGAGCAGCAACAGGTTTCGCTCGAAGGCTTTATGAGCAACGCCCAGCTGTACGACCAACTCGCCGGCATAGCGCGTCGCTCCGCTGGCGTGCTCAGCCTGGAACAGACAGGCACCAGCGGCGAGGGCCGGCCGATCTGGCTGGCGCGCCTGGGCGAACCGGATAAACCGGCGGTGATGATCATCACCCAGCAACACGGTAACGAACCCCACGGCACCGAAGCGGCTCTCGACCTGATTCGCAAGCTGGCGTCGGGCGGCGCCTTCTCCAAGCAGGTGCTGGCCAACCTGCAGGTGTTGTTCATTCCCCGCGTCAACCCTGACGGAGCGGCCCTCGCCACCCGCGGCAATGTCGATTTCAGTGCGCCGCAAACCACCGCCAGTTGCCTGCGCGCCGATGGCACACTCGACCCGAGCAAGCTCGACCAAGGCCTGGGCGCCAACGTCACCGCCTACACGCCCGAGGATGGTCCGCGCAAATGGAGCTACGACATCAACCGCTACCACTGGCCGGATTGGAGCCAGAGCACGCAGATCCTCTGTAACCCTGGGCTGGCCGATCAGCGCCATTTCAACCCGGCGCAGAACCCGGTACCGGAAGCCGTGGCGGTGCGCAGCGCCTATGATCGCTACCAGCCCATGTGGATGGTCGATGTACACAACCAGAATCCCGCCGTCGTGCTCGACGATGCCGACCCCGAAGCCAATCGCCCCGGTCACCAGGTAACCGCCTCGATCGCCTGGCCAACCAACGACGACGTCGCGCCAGAAGCGATCGACCTGTCGAAGCAGATGGCACTGGTCATGAAGAAACGCTCCATGGAAATCGGCAATATGGAGGTCACCAACTATTACTACCAACGCCCGGATGGCAGCATTCGCCGTGGCGGCGGCGAGCCCGGTATTGCCCGCAACGCCTATGCGCTATTGGCCAGCGAGCGCTTGGCCAAAGGTGCCGAAGGACCACTGGGAGGCAGCATCCTGATGGAGATAACCGGGCTTAACAGCCGCGGGCAAAAGTCCATTGGCATGCTGCGCAACAACGTCAGGGAAATGCTCGAAGCACTGCTCACGGCCAGCGCCGATGGCAGCCTGCTGGCTGAGGATCCGGCCGAAGCGGAGCGCTTGCTGCGCCCGGGCCAGGAAGTCGACGAGCCCTTGCCCAATCCGCACGACGAGTAGCGAGAAACGAAAAAGCCCCGAATATTTCGGGGCTTTTTCATTGATATCCAAGACTGCCTTACATCTGCGCCTGCAGATAATTTTCCAGGCCCATCTTGTCGATCAGCCCCAACTGGATCTCCAGCCAATAGGCATGATCCTCTTCGGTATCCTTGAGCTGCACCAGCAGGATATCGCGGGTCTGGTAGTCCTGGTGCTGCTCGCACAAGGCAATACCTTTGCTCAGCGCCGCGCGCACCTGATATTCCAGCGCCAGGTCTAGCTTGAGCATTTCCGGCACCGTCTGACCGAAGGCGAAGGCGTCCGGAACCATATCCGGCGTGCCCTCGAGAAACAGGATGCGCTTGAGGATGGCGTCGGCGTGCTGGGTTTCCTCTTCCATTTCATGGTTGATTCGCTCGTAGAGCTTGTCGAAACCCCAGTCTTCATACAGCCGCGAATGCACGAAATACTGATCACGCGCCGCCAGCTCGCCCTTGAGCAACATCTTCAGATAATCGATAACTTCTGTATGGCCTTTCATGCCGAAATCCTTGCTACCTACTGCGGAATAGCCGAATGCTCCGCGCCCCGCCCTTTCGGGTCAAGCTAAAAGCGCAACGCCTCCTTAATAGGAGGCGTTGCGATGAAGCCATTAGCCAGGAATCAGTTCAGGTCGAAGCGATCGAGATTCATCACCTTGGTCCAGGCCGCGACGAAGTCGTGGACAAACTTCTCCTGCGCGTCCGCGCACGCGTAGACCTCGGCCAGCGCCCGCAGCTGCGAGTTGGAACCGAAGAGAAGGTCGACACGCGTGCCAGTCCACTTCAGTGCCCCCGTGCTGCGGTCACGTCCTTCGAATACGTCCTTGGCGTCCGAGATCGCCGTCCAGGTCGTGCGCATATCGAGCAGGTTGATGAAGAAGTCGTTGCTCAGCACCCCTGGCCGTTGGGTAAAGACACCGTGCCGGGCTTGCCCGACATTGCTGTCCAATACCCGTAGCCCGCCGAGCAGCACCGTCATCTCAGGCGCAGTCAGGTTGAGTAGCTGTGCCCGATCCACCAGCAATTCCTCGGCGGGCACACTGAAGCGCCCCTTGAGGTAATTGCGAAAGCCATCGGCGATCGGTTCGAGCACGCTGAACGCCTCGACATCGGTCTGCTCCTGGGAGGCGTCCATGCGGCCGGGAGCGAAGGGCACCTCGATGGCCTGACCGGCTTTCTGCGCGGCCAGTTCGACGCCTACCCCACCTGCCAAGACGATCAGATCGGCGAGCGATACCCGCTTACCGGCAGTCTGCGCGTCATTGAACGCCGTCTGGATAGCCGTCAGCACCTTCAGCACCCGCTCCAGTTGCGCGGGCTGATTGGCTTCCCAATCCTTCTGTGGCGCCAGGCGGATGCGCGCCCCGTTCGCCCCGCCACGCTTGTCCGAACCGCGGAAGGTAGAGGCGGACGCCCAGGCGGTGGACACCAACTCCGCCACCGACAGGCCGCTCGCCACAATCTGGCCCTTGAGAAGCTCGATGTCCCGCGCCTCGATCAACGGGTGATCGACTGCCGGAATCGGGTCTTGCCAGATCAGCTCCTGTGCCGGAACTTCGGGCCCGAGGTAACGGGCACGGGGCCCCATGTCACGGTGGGTCAGCTTGAACCAGGCGCGCGCGAATGCATCGGCGAACTGATCCGGGTTCTGCAAAAAGCGCCTGGAGATCTTTTCATAGGCCGGATCCATGCGCAGCGAAAGGTCCGTGGTCAGCATGGTCGGCGCATGTCGCTTGGATGGGTCATGGGCATCGGGAATGCTGCCAGCGCCCGCTCCACCCTTGGCGACCCACTGGTGCGCGCCCGCCGGACTTTTGCTCAATTCCCACTCATAGCCGAACAGGTTCTCGAAGAAATTGTTGCTCCACTGGGTCGGCGTTGTGGTCCAGGTTACCTCCAGACCGCTGCTGATGGTGTCTCCCGCGATACCGCTGGCAAAGCTGCTTTTCCAGCCGAAGCCCTGGGCCTCGATTTCGCCGCCCTCGGGATCAACACCGACGTGCGCGGCATCGCCGGCGCCATGGGTCTTGCCGAAGGTGTGGCCTCCGGCGATCAGCGCAACGGTTTCCTCGTCGTCCATCGCCATTCGCGCGAATGTCTCACGTATATCCCGCGCCGCAGCCAGCGGATCGGGATTGCCGTTCGGGCCCTCTGGGTTAACGTATATCAACCCCATCTGCACCGCGGCGAGTGGATTCTCCAGCTCGCGATCGCCGCTGTAGCGTTTGTCCTCCAACCAGGATTTTTCCAAACCCCAATAGATGTGTTCTTCAGGTTCCCAGATGTCCTGACGGCCGCCGGCGAAACCGAATGTCTTGAAGCCCATCGACTCGAGCGCGACGTTACCGGTGAGGATCATCAGATCGGCCCAGGAAATCTTCTGCCCGTATTTTTGCTTGATCGGCCAGAGCAACCTGCGGGCCTTGTCCAGGTTGACGTTATCAGGCCAACTGTTGAGCGGAGCGAAACGCTGGCTACCGGTACCCGCGCCGCCGCGGCCGTCGCCGGTACGGTAGGTGCCGGCACTGTGCCAGGCCATGCGGATGAACAGCGGGCCATAGTGGCCGAAGTCCGCGGGCCACCAGTCTTGCGAGTCCGTCATTAGCGCCCGCAGGTCCTGCTTGACTGCGTTCAGGTCAAGACTCTTGAATGCTTCGGCGTAATTGAACGCTTTACCAAGGGGATCACCCAACGAGGAATTCTGGTACAGAGGCTTAAGATTCAGCTGATTTGGCCACCAATCACGGTTCGAATTACCGCCATTAGCGCTTTGCTTAGGGGCGCCGCCGGAAAACGGGCATTTGCTTTCGGTTGTCATATCTTCTCTACCTTGGGTGGTTTGCATTCCACTACCCGATCCAGTGTGGAGACCGGGTGCAGATGAAATCATTGTCTTATCGTGCCGCCAGGGGTTGGATCAGTTGCCACCCTGTAGCGAGCGAGCACCCTGACAGGCGATGAAAGGAGAGTAGACCGGCGCTTTTGCTAGAACCAATATATTGAGCACAAGCGCTCAATAGTTTTTATCTTTTATATAGGCAACAAAAAACCGGGCCAAGGCCCGGTTTTTCTTACAACCTACGACTTACTCAGCGTCTACAGCTGCGCCAGCGACCGGACGGTCGACCAGCTCAACATAAGCCATCGGAGCATTGTCGCCAGTGCGGAAGCCGCACTTGAGGATACGCAGATAACCGCCCTGACGGGTGGCGTAACGCTTGCCCAGGTCGTTGAACAACTTACCGACGATGGCTTTCGAACGAGTACGGTCGAAGGCCAGACGACGGTTGGCAACGCTGTCTTCTTTAGCCAGAGTAATCAGCGGCTCGGCAACGCGACGCAGCTCTTTGGCTTTCGGCAGAGTAGTTTTGATCAGCTCATGCTCGAACAGCGATACCGCCATGTTCTGGAACATGGCCTTGCGGTGTGCGCTGGTGCGGCTGAGGTGACGGCCACTTTTACGATGACGCATGGTTCAATTCCTTACCAAACTCACGTTCGGTGATGATGACGATCAGGCAGTCGCCTTGTCGTCTTTCTTCAGACTTGCCGGCGGCCAGTTGTCGAGGCGCATACCGAGGGACAGACCGCGAGAAGCCAGAACATCCTTGATTTCGGTCAGGGATTTCTTGCCCAGGTTCGGCGTTTTCAACAGTTCTACTTCGGTGCGCTGAATCAGATCGCCGATGTAGTAAATGTTCTCTGCCTTGAGGCAGTTGGCCGAACGTACGGTCAGTTCCAGGTCATCAACCGGGCGCAGCAGGATCGGATCGATCTCGTCTTCCTGCTCGACTACCACTGGTTCACTGTCACCTTTGAGGTCGACGAACGCAGCCAACTGCTGTTGCAGAATGGTTGCGGCACGGCGGATAGCCTCTTCCGGGTCCAGGGTACCGTTGGTTTCCAGGTCAATAACCAGCTTGTCCAGGTTGGTACGCTGCTCGACGCGAGCGTTTTCAACCACGTAAGACACGCGACGCACCGGGCTGAACGAGGAATCGAGCTGCAAGCGACCAATGCTGCGGCTTTCATCTTCATCGCTCTGACGGGAGTCAGCTGGCTCATAGCCGCGACCACGAGCTACAGTGAGCTTCATGTTCAGCGCGCCATTGGAGGCCAGGTTCGCGATCACGTGGTCGCCATTAACGATTTCAACATCGTGATCCAGCTGAATATCGGCAGCGGTAACTACACCCGAGCCCTTCTTCACCAGGTTCAGCGTCACTTCGTCGCGACCGTGCAGTTTAATAGCCAGGCCTTTCAGGTTGAGCAGGATTTCAATGACGTCTTCCTGAACACCTTCGATGGCGCTGTACTCATGGAGTACACCGTCAATCTCGGCCTCGACTACTGCACAGCCAGGCATGGAGGACAACAGGATGCGGCGCAGCGCGTTGCCCAGGGTATGGCCAAAGCCACGCTCGAGAGGCTCGAGGGTGATCTTGGCGCGGGTCGAACTGACCACCTGCACATCAATGTGGCGGGGGGTCAGGAACTCATTTACCGAAATCTGCATGGATGCACCTATTTTCTAGCCCTTACTTGGAGTAGAGCTCGACAATCAGGCTTTCGTTGATGTCGGCGGAGAGATCACTACGAACCGGAACGGCTTTGAATACGCCGGACTTCTTCTCAGTGTCTACATCTACCCATTCAACGCGGCCACGCTGGGCACACAACTCAAGAGCCTGAGCAATGCGCAGCTGATTCTTCGATTTCTCGCGTACTGCAACGACGTCGCCAGCTTTAACCTGGTAGGACGGCACGTTTACAGTCTTACCGTTAACGCTGATCGCTTTGTGCGAAACCAGCTGACGGGATTCGGCGCGGGTAGCACCGTAGCCCATGCGATAAACCACGTTATCCAGACGGCATTCGAGCAGTTGCAGCAGGTTCTCACCAGTAGCGCCTTTCTTGCCGGCAGCTTCTTTGTAATAACCGCTGAATTGACGCTCAAGCACACCGTAGATACGACGAACTTTTTGCTTCTCACGCAGCTGGGTGCCGTAGTCGGACTGACGGCCACGGCGCTGGCCGTGAATACCTGGGGCTGCTTCGATGTTGCACTTCGATTCCAGGGCGCGAACACCACTTTTCAGGAAAAGATCTGTGCCTTCACGACGAGACAGTTTGCACTTGGGACCAATGTAACGAGCCATTTCTCACTGTCTCCTGATTACACGCGACGCTTCTTCGAAGGACGGCACCCGTTATGCGGGATGGGCGTCACATCGGTGATGCTGGCGATCTTGTAACCGCAGCCGTTCAAAGCACGGACGGCGGACTCACGACCCGGACCGGGACCCTTGACGTTGACGTCGAGGTTCTTCAGGCCGTATTCCAGCGCAGCTTGACCAGCACGTTCTGCAGCCACCTGGGCAGCGAACGGGGTGCTTTTACGCGAGCCGCGGAAACCCGAACCACCAGAGGTAGCCCAGGACAGGGCGTTGCCCTGACGGTCAGTAATGGTCACGATTGTGTTGTTGAAAGAAGCGTGGATGTGGGCGATGCCATCAACCACCGTCTTTTTGACTTTCTTACGAGTACGAGCAGCAGGTTTTGCCATGACTAGATTCCTGTCGATGCGCGAATGCGATTACTTGCGGATCGGCTTACGCGGGCCCTTACGGGTACGCGCGTTGGTCTTGGTACGCTGACCGCGAACCGGCAGACCACGACGATGACGCAGGCCGCGGTAGCAACCCAGGTCCATCAAGCGCTTGATTTTCATGTTCACTTCACGACGCAGATCGCCTTCGGTATTCACCTTGGCAACTTCGCCACGCAGCTGCTCGATCTGCTCGTCAGAGAGATCTTTGATTTTTGCGGCCGGATTAACACCGGTAGCAGCACAGATTTTCTGTGCAGTGGTGCGACCGACACCGAAGATGTAGGTCAGCGAGATAACAGTGTGTTTGTTATCCGGAATGTTAACGCCTGCAATACGGGCCATTCAGTGTAACTCCAATTGACAGCTACCTACGCCCCGGAAGCCAAGAAATAGGGCGCGAGATATTAACGCTGTAGAAACAAATAATCAACCCGGCAGCGCACTAGCTGCCGGGCTTATAACGCTTCTATCACACTCAGCCTTGGCGCTGCTTGTGACGCGGTTCCGCGCTGCAGATCACTCGAACGACACCTTCGCGACGAATAATCTTGCAGTTACGGCACAGCTTTTTCACCGATGCACGAACTTTCATCACCAACTCCTCGAACCTTATGGACACTTCAGCGGAGCATGCCGCTGCCGTAGCCCTTCAGGTTGGCTTTCTTCATCAGGGATTCGTACTGGTGCGAAACGAGGTGCGATTGTACTTGCGACATAAAGTCCATCACAACCACTACCACGATCAGCAACGAAGTCCCGCCAAGATAGAACGGTACGTTGGCAGCCACCACCAGAAACTGTGGCAACAAGCATACGGCCGTCATGTACAGGGCACCGAACATGGTCAAGCGAGTCAGTACGCCATCGATATAGCGCGCAGACTGCTCACCCGGACGAATACCCGGAATAAAGGCACCGGACTTTTTCAGGTTTTCCGCTACGTCTTTCGGATTGAACATCAAGGCTGTATAGAAGAAGCAGAAGAAAACGATCCCTGCACTAAACAGCAAAATATTCAACGGCTGACCAGGAGCGATTGCCTGCGAAATATCCTGCAACCAGCCCAGACCTTCGGACTGACCAAACCAGGAACCCAGCGAAGCCGGGAATAACAGAAGGCTGCTGGCGAAAATAGCCGGGATAACCCCCGCCATGTTCACCTTCAACGGCAAGTGGCTGGTCTGCGCAGCGAAAACCTTGCGGCCCTGCTGACGCTTGGCGTAGTGCACAGCAATACGACGCTGGCCACGCTCAATGAACACCACGAAACCGATAATCGCTACTGCCAGCAAACCGATGGCGATCAGCGCGAAGATATTGATATCGCCCTGCCGTGCAGACTCGAAAGACTGCCCGATCGCCCTCGGCAGACCGGCCACGATGCCCGAGAAAATCAGCATCGAAATACCGTTGCCAACACCGCGCTCGGTGATTTGCTCGCCCAACCACATCATGAACATTGCCCCCGCCACGAAGGTGGAGACTGCAACGAAGTGGAAGCCGAAACCGACCGAAAACGCTACACCCTGACTGGCCAGACCGACGGACATACCGAAGGCTTGGACGCAGGCCAGGGCAAGAGTGCCGTAGCGGGTGTATTGGCTGATCTTGCGACGACCAGCCTCACCTTCCTTCTTCAACTGCTCCAGCTGCGGGCTGACTGCGGTCATGAGCTGCATGATGATCGATGCCGAAATGTACGGCATGATCCCCAATGCAAAAATGCTCATGCGCTCCAGCGCGCCGCCGGAAAACATGTTGAACAAGCTAAGTATGGTCCCCTCATTCTGTCGAAACAGGTCCGCCAACCGGTCCGGGTTTATGCCTGGAACTGGGATGTGTGCGCCAATGCGATAGACGACGATCGCCATGAGCAGAAAGCGCAGACGAGCCCAGAGCTCGGATAACCCGCCATTGCTGAGCGCTGAGAGAGCACCTTGCTTAGCCATTTATTCCTCGAACTTACCGCCAGCTGCTTCGATAGCCGCGCGCGCACCTTTGGTGGCGGCGATACCTTTAAGGGTGACCGCCTGAGTAACCTCACCGGACAGCATGACTTTCACACGCTGGACGTTTTGGTTGATCAGGTTGGCATCCTTCAGCGACTGCAGAGTAACGATGCCGCCTTCGATCTTGTTCAGCTCGGAAGTACGCACTTCTGCGCGATCCATTGCCTTCAAAGAAACGAAGCCGAATTTGGGCAGACGACGGTGCAGAGGCTGCTGGCCGCCTTCGAAACCCGGAGCGATGGTGCCACCGGAGCGCGAGGTCTGACCTTTGTGGCCACGGCCACCAGTCTTACCCAAACCGCTACCGATACCACGGCCCGGACGGTGCTTCTCGCGACGGGAACCCGGCGCAGGACTCAAATCGTTCAGGTACATGTCTTAACCCTCCACACGGAGAAGGTAGTAAGCCTTGTTGATCATGCCGCGATTTTCCGGAGTATCCAGAACTTCGACGGTGTGATTGATGCGACGCAGGCCGAGACCCTTGACGCAGGCTTTGTGATTGGCCAGGCGGCCGTTCACGCTCTTGATCAGCGTGACTTTGACGGTATTAGCCATGGTTAGAGAATCTCCTCGACGCTCTTGCCACGCTTAGCCGCAACCGAATCCGGAGACTGCATAGCCTTCAGACCTTTGAAGGTGGCATGCACCACGTTCACAGGGTTGGTCGAGCCGTAGCACTTGGCCAGAACGTTCTGCACACCAGCCACTTCCAACACGGCACGCATGGCGCCGCCGGCGATGATACCGGTACCTTCAGAAGCCGGCTGCATGTACACCTTGGAGGCGCCATGGGCAGACTTCATCGCGTATTGCAGAGTGGTGCCGTTCAGATCCACCTGGATCATGTTGCGACGCGCAGCTTCCATCGCCTTCTGGATGGCAGCAGGCACTTCACGAGACTTACCGCGGCCGAAACCGACGCGACCCTTACCATCACCCACCACGGTCAACGCGGTGAAAGTGAAGATACGGCCACCCTTTACGGTCTTGGCAACACGGTTAACCTGTACCAGCTTCTCGATATAGCCTTCGTCGCGCTTTTGGTCGTTATTTGCCATAACTTAGAACTCCAGCCCGCCTTCACGAGCAGCATCAGCCAGCGCCTTGACGCGGCCGTGGTACTTGAAGCCAGAACGGTCGAATGCAACCTGAGTCACACCAGCGGCTTTCGCGCGCTCGGCAACCAGCTCGCCAACTTTCTTGGCTGCGTCGACGTTGCCGGTGGCGCCGTCACGCAATGCTTTGTCCAAGGTCGAGGCGCTGGCCAGAACCTTGCTGCCGTCGGCCGAGATGACCTGGGCATAGATGTGCTGCGAAGAGCGATACACGCAGAGACGCACGGCTTCTAGCTCGTGCATTTTCAGGCGTGCTTTGCGAGCGCGACGCAGTCGAGTAACTTTTTTGTCGGTCATTTGCTATGCCCTACTTCTTCTTGGCTTCTTTACGGCGGACGACTTCGTCAGCGTAACGAACACCTTTGCCCTTATAAGGTTCAGGACGACGGAAGTCACGAATCTCCGCAGCGACCTGACCAACCAGTTGCTTGTCGACACCCTTGATCAGGATCTCGGTCTGGTTCGGGGTTTCGGCAACCACACCTTCCGGCAACTCATAGTCGATCGGATGGGAGAAGCCGAGAGCAAGGTTCAGCACCTGACCTTTGGCTTGAGCCTTGTAACCAACGCCAACCAGCTGCAGCTTACGCTCGAAGCCAGCGCTAACACCGATCACCATATTGTTGACCAGAGCGCGAGTGGTACCGGCCATTGCGCGAGTCTGCTGATCGCCATTGCGAGCAGCGAAACGCAGCTCACCGGCTTCCTGCAGGACTTCAACGGACGAGTGAACGTTCAGTTCGAGAGTGCCCTTGGCACCCTTCACCGAGAGTTGCTGACCGGCGAGTTTGACTTCAACGCCAGCAGGCAACACAACGGGGTTCTTAGCAACGCGAGACATGCTTATCCCCCCTTAGAACACTGTGCAAAGCACTTCGCCGCCGACACCGGCAGCGCGCGCAGCGCGGTCCGTCATCACACCCTTGTTGGTGGAGACGATGGATACACCGAGACCGCCACGAACTTTCGGCAGATCATCGACGGATTTGTATTGGCGAAGGCCGGGACGGCTTACGCGCTTCACTTCTTCGATAACCGGACGGCCTTCGAAGTACTTCAGCTCGATGGACAGCTGCGGCTTTGCTTCGCCGCTGATCTGATAACCCGCAATATAACCTTCGTCTTTCAAAACTTTGGCTACAGCCACCTTCAACGTGGAAGACGGCATGCTTACGACGGACTTTTCAGCCATCTGGGCATTACGGATACGAGTTAGCATGTCCGCTAACGGGTCCTGCATACTCATGGGCTAGACGCTCCTGATACAAAAAGAATTAGCCTTGCGGCTACAATCACCGAATACCTGGGCGAAACCCAGGCTCAGGCGAGCCGGACATTCTAGAGACTGCTCAAAAATGAATCAAGCCCCAAAGGGGCCTGATTCACACAAAGACAAAGCCGGCACTAGGCCGGCTTCGTTTTTACCAGCTGGCTTTCACCAGACCTGGTACATCACCACGCATTGCAGCTTCACGCAGCTTGATACGCGACAGACCGAACTTGCGATAAACGCCGTGCGGACGACCGGTAATGCGGCAACGGTTGCGCAGGCGCGAGGCGCTGGCATCGCGCGGCTGCTTCTGCAGTGCGATCTGGGCTTCCCAACGCGCTTCCGGACTGGCGTTCGGATTGGCGATAGTAGCTTTCAGCTCAGCGCGCTTCTTAGCGAACTTAGCTACCGTTTGCTGACGCTTCAGCTCACGGTTTTTCATGCTCATTTTGGCCATGTTCCTACTCCAATCAGTTGCGGAACGGGAATTTGAAAGCACGCAGCAGAGCGCGACCTTCATCATCCGTACGGGCAGTGGTGGTCAGGGTAATGTCCAGACCGCGCAGGGCATCGATCTTGTCGTAATCGATTTCCGGGAAAATGATCTGCTCTTTCACGCCCATGCTGTAGTTGCCACGACCATCGAAGGACTTGGCATTCAGGCCGCGGAAGTCGCGGACCCGAGGCAGGGAGATCGACAGCAGACGATCCAGGAATTCGTACATACGCTCGCGGCGCAAGGTTACCTTGACGCCAATCGGCCAACCTTCACGAACCTTGAAGCCTGCAATCGACTTACGGGCATGAGTCACTACGACTTTCTGACCGGTGATCTTTTCCAGGTCGGCAACAGCGTGCTCGATGATCTTCTTGTCACCGATCGCTTCGCCCAGGCCCATGTTCAGGGTGATCTTGGTGATGCGCGGAACTTCCATCACGTTCGCCAGCTTAAGTTCTTCCTTAAGCTTGGGCGCGATTTCTTTCCGGTAAATCTCTTTTAGTCGTGCCATGGTCTTCTACCTAGCAGTGTTCAAGCATCAACCGCTTTTTGGGTCGACTTGAAGACACGAATTTTTTTACCCTCTTCAACTTTGAAACCAACGCGATCAGCCTTGTTGGTTTCGCCATTGAAAATGGCCACGTTAGAAGCGTGCAATGGCGCTTCTTTCTCGACGATACCGCCCTGAACGCCCGACATCGGGTTCGGCTTGGTATGGCGCTTCACCAGGTTGATCCCACCAACGACCAAACGGTCGTCAGCGAGAACCTTGAGCACCTTGCCACGCTTACCTTTGTCTTTGCCGGCGATCACGATGATCTCGTCGTCACGACGAATCTTTTGCATGTCGGATCTCCTTAGAGCACTTCAGGGGCGAGCGAGACGATCTTCATGAACTTCTCAGAGCGAAGTTCACGAGTCACTGGCCCAAAAATACGGGTGCCGATCGGCTCTTGCTTGTTGTTCAGCAGAACAGCAGCGTTGCCATCGAAGCGAATGATCGAGCCGTCAGGGCGACGAACGCCGTGACGCGTGCGGACTACTACAGCAGTCATCACTTGGCCCTTTTTCACTTTACCGCGCGGAATCGCTTCCTTGACGGTCACCTTGATGATGTCGCCGATACCGGCGTAGCGACGATGCGAGCCGCCCAGCACCTTGATGCACATAACGCGACGAGCACCGCTGTTGTCAGCGACGTCGAGCATGGATTGAGTCTGAATCATATAATTTCTCCGACCCTTAGCCCTTAGACTTCCACTGCGCGTTCGAGAACTTCAACCAGCGCCCAAGACTTGGTCTTGGCTACGGGACGGGTTTCACGGATGGAAACCTTGTCGCCGATGTGGCACTGATTGCTTTCGTCGTGCGCGTGCAGCTTGGTCGAACGCTTGACATATTTGCCGTAGATCGGGTGCTTAACGCGACGCTCGATCAATACGGTGATGGTCTTGTCCATCTTGTCGCTGACGACACGGCCGGTCAGCGTACGGACTGTTTTTTCGGCTTCAGCCATGATCACTTACCTGCCTGCTGGTTGAGCACAGTTTTCACACGAGCGATGTCGCGCTTAACTTGCGAGAGCAGGTGAGACTGCCCCAACTGGCCAGTTGCTTTCTGCATACGCAGATTGAACTGGTCGCGCAGCAGGCCGAGCAGTTGCTCGTTCAGCTGCTGTGCTGATTTTTCACGAAGTTCATTCGCCTTCATCACATCACCGTCCGCTTAACAAAAGTGGTGGCGAGCGGCAGCTTTGCAGCAGCCAGGGCGAAAGCCTCACGCGCCAACTCTTCGGAAACGCCTTCGATCTCGTACAGGACTTTGCCTGGCTGGATCTGGGCTACCCAATATTCAACGCCACCCTTCCCTTTACCCATCCGCACTTCGAGAGGCTTCTTGGTAACCGGTTTATCGGGGAACACGCGAATCCAGATTTTCCCGCCACGTTTTACGTGACGAGTCAGAGCACGACGAGCGGACTCGATCTGACGGGCGGTGAGACGACCGCGGGCAACAGACTTCAGCGCGAACTCGCCGAAGCTGACTTTGCTACCGCGCTGAGCCAGGCCACGGTTGTGGCCGGTCATCTGCTTACGGAACTTCGTACGCTTTGGTTGCAACATTTGGCGTACCCCTTACTTAGCAGCTTTTTTACGAGGCGCGGGTGCTTGCGGCTTCAGTTCTTCATGGCGACCACCAATTACTTCGCCTTTGAAGATCCAAACCTTGACACCGATCACACCATAAGTGGTGTGCGCTTCGTACGTGGCATAGTCGATATCGGCACGCAGGGTGTGCAACGGCACACGACCTTCGCGATACCATTCGGTACGGGCAATTTCAGCACCACCGAGACGACCGCTCACTTGGATTTTGATGCCCTTGGCACCAATACGCATGGCGTTCTGTACAGCGCGCTTCATGGCGCGACGGAACATCACACGACGCTCCAGCTGCTGAGCTACGCTCTGCGCAACCAGCATACCGTCGAGCTCCGGCTTGCGGATCTCTTCGATATTGATGTGCACAGGCACACCCATTTGCTTGGTCAGGTCCTGACGCAGCTTCTCAACATCTTCACCTTTCTTGCCGATCACGATGCCGGGGCGAGCGGTGTGGATGGTGATGCGTGCGGTTTGAGCCGGACGAGCGATGTCGATACGGCTTACGGACGCGCTTTTTAATTTGTCTTGGAGATACTCACGCACCTTCAGATCAGCGAACAAATAGTCCGCATAAGTCCGACCGTCTGCGTACCAGACGGAGGTGTGCTCCTTGACGATTCCCAGGCGAATGCCAATGGGATGTACTTTCTGACCCATCTGATCGACTCCGTTACTTGTCCGCAACCTTGACAGTGATATGGCAAGACCGCTTGACGATGCGATCAGCGCGGCCTTTGGCACGCGGCATGATGCGCTTCAGCGAACGCCCTTCGTTGACGAAAACGGTGCTGACCTTGAGGTCATCAACATCTGCGCCTTCGTTGTGCTCGGCGTTGGCTACAGCCGACTCCAGCACTTTCTTCATGATTTCCGCGGCTTTCTTACTGCTAAAAGCCAGCAGGTTGAGCGCTTCGCCCACCTTCTTCCCGCGGATCTGGTCGGCGACCAAGCGGGCTTTCTGGGCGGAGATTCGAGCGCCCGACAACTTAGCGGCTACTTCCATTTCCTTACCCCTTAACGCTTGGCTTTCTTGTCAGCCACGTGCCCACGATAGGTACGAGTGCCGGCAAATTCGCCCAGTTTGTGGCCGACCATGTCTTCGTTCACGAGAACCGGGACATGTTGACGACCGTTATGCACAGCGATGGTCAGACCGACCATCTGCGGCAGGATCATGGAACGGCGCGACCAGGTTTTCACCGGCTTGCGATCGTTCTTTTCCATCGCCACTTCGATCTTCTTCAGTAGGTGAAGATCGATAAAAGGACCTTTTTTCAGAGAACGTGGCACTGTCGTATCCCTCTATTTACTTGCGACGACGGACGATCATGTTATCGGTGCGCTTGTTACCACGAGTCTTCGCGCCCTTAGTCGGGAAGCCCCATGGAGACACCGGATGACGACCACCAGAGGTACGACCTTCACCACCACCGTGTGGGTGGTCAACCGGGTTCATGGCAACACCACGAACGGTTGGGCGAACGCCACGCCAGCGCTTGGCACCAGCTTTACCCAGCGAACGCAGGCTGTGCTCGGAGTTCGAGACTTCGCCCAGGGTCGCACGGCACTCAGCCAGCACTTTACGCATTTCACCGGAACGCAGACGCAGGGTCACGTAGACACCTTCACGCGCGATCAGCTGAGCGGATGCGCCAGCGGAACGAGCGATCTGAGCACCTTTGCCCGGCTTCAGTTCGATACCGTGAACAGTGCTACCAACTGGGATGTTGCGCAGTTGCAGACTGTTGCCCGGCTTGATCGGAGCCATGATGCCAGCTACCAGCTGATCGCCTGCACTCACGCCCTTAGGGGCGATGATGTAGCGACGCTCGCCGTCTGCATACATCAGCAGAGCGATGTGTGCGGTACGGTTTGGATCGTATTCAATACGCTCGACAGTGGCTGGAATGCCATCTTTGTCGTTGCGACGGAAATCGACCAGACGGTAATGCTGCTTGTGGCCACCACCGATATGACGGGTGGTGATACGACCATTGTTGTTACGGCCGCCAGATTTCGACTTCTTCTCGAGCAGCGGTGCATAAGGAGCGCCTTTGTGCAGCTCCTGATTGACCACCTTGACCACAAAACGGCGGCCCGCGGAAGTCGGTTTGCATTTAACGATTGCCATGATGCACCCCTTCCTTACTCAGCACTGCTGGCGAAATCGAGATCTTGACCCGGCTGAAGGGAGATAACTGCCTTCTTCCAGTCGTTACGCTTGCCCAGACCGCGAGCGGTGCGCTTGCTCTTACCCAGAACGTTCTGAGTAGTGACACGCTCAACCTTCACGCTGAACAGGCTTTCGACGGCCTTCTTGATTTCCAGCTTGGTTGCATCGGTTGCAACCTTGAAAACGAACTGGCTTTTCTTGTCAGCCAGAACCGTGGCCTTCTCGGAGACGTGCGGGCCAAGCAGCACTTTAAATACGCGTTCCTGGTTCATCCCAGCAGCTCCTCGAATTTCTTCACGGCAGAAACGGTGACCAGCACCTTCTCGTACGCGATCAGACTGACCGGATCGGAACCCTGCACGTCACGGACATCGACATGCGGCAAGTTACGAGCAGCCAGGTACAGATTCTCATCGACAGCATCGGACACGATCAGTACATCGGTCAGACCCATGCCATTCAGCTTGCCCAACAGTTCTTTGGTCTTCGGAGCTTCAACACTGAAGTCTTCAACCACGACCAGACGATCAGTACGAACCAGCTCGGCAAGAATCGAACGCAACGCAGCGCGATACATCTTCTTGTTCAGCTTTTGATCGTGATTCTGCGGACGGGCCGCGAAGGTCACACCACCGCCACGCCAGATCGGACCACGAGTGGTACCGGCACGAGCACGACCAGTGCCCTTCTGACGCCATGGGCGCTTACCGCCACCGGATACGTCGGAACGGGTCTTCTGTTGCTTGCTGCCCTGACGGCCGCCGGCCATGTAGGCCACAACTGCTTGGTGAACCAGGGTCTCGTTGTAATCGCCACCGAAAGTCGCTTCGGACACTTCGATCGCTTGAGCGCCATTTACATTTAATTGCATGTCAGCTTCCCCTTAACCGCGAGCCTTGGCTGCCGGACGCACAACCAGGTTGCCGCCAGTAGCGCCCGGAACGGCACCCTTGACCAACAGCAGGTTGCGTTCAGCATCGACGCGCACTACTTCCAGGGACTGCACAGTCACGCGCTCAGCACCCATGTGACCGGACATTTTCTTGCCCTTGAAGACGCGACCCGGAGTCTGGCACTGGCCAATGGAACCCGGAACACGGTGGGACACGGAGTTACCGTGAGTATTGTCTTGGCCGCGGAAATTCCAACGCTTGATGGTACCGGCGAAGCCTTTACCTTTGGACTGACCGGTGACATCCACCAGTTGACCAGCTTGGAAAATTTCAGCGTTGATCAGATCGCCAGCCTGGTACTCGCCTTCTTCAAGACGGAATTCCATGACTGCACGACCTGCCGCGACGTTCGCCTTGGCGAAGTGACCGGCCTGAGCCTTGCTGACACGAGAAACGCGACGCTCGCCAACAGTGACCTGCACTGCGCGATAGCCATCGGACTCTTCAGTTTTGAACTGGGTGACGCGATTCGGCTCGATCTCAATGACCGTAACCGGAATGGAGACACCTTCTTCGGTGAAAATGCGGGTCATGCCGCACTTACGACCGACTACACCAATAGTCATGTTGTAACCTCATGAGTGTACGGGGCTTTCACCCGCTATGGCCGCCCATTTCAGAGCGTTACACGACTAAAACCTCAAGGTTTTAGCCGAGGCTGATCTGCACTTCCACGCCAGCCGCAAGATCGAGCTTCATAAGAGCGTCAACGGTTTTATCCGTTGGCTGGACGATGTCCAGAACACGCTTATGAGTACGGATCTCATACTGATCGCGCGCGTCTTTGTTGACGTGCGGAGAGGTCAGTACGGTGAACCGCTCTTTGCGGGTAGGCAGAGGAATCGGACCACGCACCTGAGCACCAGTACGTTTCGCGGTTTCCACGATTTCCTGGGTTGATTGATCGATCAGGCGATGGTCAAAAGCCTTCAACCGAATACGGATTTGTTGGTTTTGCATTTTGACCTCAGATTCCAAGCTGCTATTCCCAACGGACGCACTGCGCCCGTTAAAAGGAGGCGTGATTCTATAGACGCCTCCCCAGGGTGTCAACCCAATAAAAAAGCCCCCGCAAAGCGGGGGCCTTCTTATGAATCAGACCAGTCGATTACTCGACGATCTTGGCAACCACACCAGCGCCAACGGTACGACCACCTTCGCGAATCGCGAAGCGCAGGCCGTCTTCCATGGCGATCGGCTTGATCAGGGTGACAACCATTTTCACGTTGTCGCCCGGCATTACCATTTCAACGCCTTCCGGCAGTTCGCACGAACCGGTTACGTCGGTAGTACGGAAGTAGAACTGCGGACGGTAGCCCTTGAAGAACGGGGTGTGACGACCACCTTCTTCCTTGGACAGCACGTACACTTCAGCTTCGAACTTGGTGTGCGGCTTGATGGTGCCCGGCTTGGCCAGAACCTGACCACGCTCTACGTCGTCACGCTTGGTGCCGCGCAGCAGAACGCCACAGTTCTCACCAGCACGACCTTCGTCGAGCAGCTTGCGGAACATTTCAACACCGGTACAGGTGGTCTTGGTGGTATCACGCAGACCAACGATCTCGATTTCTTCCTGGATCTTGACGATACCGCGCTCTACACGACCGGTAACAACAGTACCGCGGCCGGAGATCGAGAATACGTCTTCGATCGGCATCAGGAACGGGCGATCGATCGCACGAACCGGCTCAGGGATGTAGCTATCCAGCGTCTCGACCAGGGTCTTGACGGCAGTGGTGCCCATACCGTTGTCGTCCTGACCGTTCAGCGCCATCAGCGCGGAGCCGATGATGATCGGAGTGTCGTCACCCGGGAAATCGTAAGTGCTGAGCAGGTCGCGCACTTCCATTTCAACCAGTTCCAGCAGCTCGGCGTCGTCAACCATGTCGGCCTTGTTCAGGAACACGACGATGTACGGAACACCTACCTGACGGGACAGCAGGATGTGCTCGCGAGTCTGCGGCATCGGGCCGTCGGCAGCGGAGCAAACCAGGATCGCGCCGTCCATCTGCGCAGCACCAGTGATCATGTTCTTCACATAGTCAGCGTGACCCGGGCAGTCAACGTGCGCGTAGTGACGTACAGCCGAATCGTACTCAACGTGCGCAGTGTTGATGGTGATACCACGAGCCTTCTCTTCCGGGGCGCTATCGATCTTGTCGAAGTCGACCTTGGCGGAACCGAATACTTCGGAGCACACGCGAGTCAGAGCAGCGGTCAGGGTGGTTTTACCGTGGTCAACGTGACCGATGGTGCCTACGTTGACGTGCGGTTTGTTACGTTCAAACTTTTCTTTAGCCACGACAGTGAACCTCTTGCCTAAAGGGGCGGATTAGCCTTGTTTTTTAACGAGTGCTTCGACGATGTTCGACGGAGCTTCGGAGTATTTGGAGAATTCCATGGAGTAGCTCGCGCGACCCTGGGACATGGAACGAACGTCGGTCGCATAACCGAACATCTCACCCAGCGGAACTTCGGCACGGATAACCTTGCCGGACACTGTGTCTTCCATCCCCTGAATCAGACCACGACGACGGTTCAGGTCACCCATCACGTCACCCATGTAGTCCTCAG
>CBIHLF010000015.1:0-112980 GCA_966210435.1 uncultured Pseudomonas sp.
GGCCAGGGCAACTTCGGTTCGGTGGACGGCGACAACGCCGCGGCCATGCGATACACCGAAGTGCGCATGACCAAGCTGGCCCATGAGTTGCTGGCCGACCTGCACAAGGAAACCGTCGACTGGGTGCCGAACTACGACGGCACCGAAATGATCCCGGCGGTAATGCCGACCAAGATCCCCAACCTGCTGGTCAACGGTTCCAGCGGTATCGCCGTGGGCATGGCGACCAACATCCCGCCGCACAACCTCACCGAGGTGATCAACGGCTGTCTGGCCCTGATCGATACTCCCGAGCTGACGGTCGATGAGCTGATGCAGCACATCCCGGGGCCGGACTTCCCGACGGCGGCGATCATCAATGGCCGTGCCGGCATCATCGAGGCTTATCGCACTGGTCGTGGGCGCATCTACATGCGTGCCCGCGCGATTATCGAAGACATCGATAAGGTCGGCGGCCGGCAGCAGATCGTCGTTACCGAACTGCCTTACCAGCTGAACAAGGCGCGGCTGATCGAGAAGATCGCCGAGCTGGTGAAAGAGAAGAAGCTCGAAGGCATCACCGAACTGCGCGACGAGTCCGACAAGGACGGCATGCGCGTGGTCATCGAATTGCGCCGCGGCGAAGTGCCGGAGGTGGTGCTCAACAACCTCTACGCGCAAACCCAGATGCAGAGCGTCTTCGGCATCAACGTCGTGGCCCTGATCGACGGCCAGCCGAAGGTCCTCAACCTCAAGGACATGCTCGAAGCCTTTATCCTGCACCGCCGTGAAGTGGTGACCCGGCGTACGGTGTTCGAGCTGCGTAAGGCCCGCGAGCGTGGCCATATCCTCGAAGGCCAGGCCGTAGCGCTGTCCAACATTGATCCGGTAATCGCGCTGATCAAGGCCTCGCCGACTCCGGCCGAAGCCAAGGAAGCGCTGATCTCCACCGCTTGGGAATCGACCGCGGTGGAAGCCATGGTCGAGCGCGCTGGCGCCGACTCCTGCCGCCCGGAGAACCTCGATCCGCAATTCGGTCTGCGCGACGGCAAGTACTACCTGTCGCCGGAACAGGCCCAGGCCATTCTCGAGCTGCGCCTGCACCGCCTGACCGGTCTGGAGCACGAGAAGCTGCTGGCCGAGTACCAGGAAATTCTGCTGCAGATCGGCGAGTTGATCCGCATCCTCACCAGCGCCGTGCGCCTGATGGAAGTGATCCGCGAAGAACTCGAAAGCGTCAAGGCCGAGTTCGGCGATGCGCGCCGCACCGAGATTCTCGATGCGCGTCTGGATCTGACCCTGGGCGACCTGATCACCGAGGAAGAGCGGGTGGTGACCATCTCCCACACCGGCTACGCCAAATCGCAGCCGCTGTCCGCCTATCAGGCGCAGCGCCGCGGCGGTAAGGGCAAATCGGCGACCGGGATCAAGGACGAGGATTACATCGCGCACCTGTTGGTCGCCAACAGCCATTCCACGCTGTTGCTGTTCTCCAGCAAGGGCAAGGTTTACTGGCTGAAGACCTACGAGATTCCCGAAGCCTCTCGCGCCGCCCGCGGTCGTCCGCTGGTCAACCTGCTGCCGCTGGATGAGGGTGAATACATCACCACCATGCTGCAGATCGACCTGGAAGCCTTGCAGCAGAGCGCCGGCGACGATGAAGAGCTGGACGACGCCGATGACGCGGTGATCGAAGGCGAAGTGGTCGAGGCCGAGGACGTGACCGAAGCCGAAGAAGCTGACGGTGATACCGCGGAGCTGGTGGCCGAAGCCACCGGTGCCTACATCTTTATGGCTACCGCGTTCGGTACCGTGAAGCGCGCCCCGCTGGCGCAATTCAGCCGCCCGCGTTCCAGCGGCCTGATCGCCCTGAAACTGAAGGAAGGCGACACCCTGATCGCCGCCGCCATCACCGATGGCTCCAAGGAAGTCATGCTGTTCTCCGAGGCTGGCAAGGTGATTCGTTTCGCCGAGAACGCCGTGAAGGTGCGCAACCGGGTCGCGGGTGGTATTCGCGGCATGAAGCTCGGCAAGGGCAAGCAGTTGATCTCCATGTTGATTCCCGAGTCGGGGGCGCAGATTCTCACTGCTTCCGAGCGCGGTTTCGGCAAGCGCACGCCGCTGAGCAAGTTCCCCCGTCGCGGACGTGGCGGCCAGGGTGTGATCGCCATGGTCAGCAACGAGCGTAACGGTAAGCTGGTCGGCGCCGTGCAGGTGCTCGACGGCGAGGAAATCATGCTGATTTCCGATCAGGGCACGCTGGTACGTACCCGGGTTGGCGAAGTTTCCAGTCTCGGCCGAAACACCCAGGGCGTGACCCTGATCAAGCTGGCCAAGGACGAGAAGCTGGTCGGCCTCGAGCGCGTGCAGGAGCCGTCCGAAGAGGAAGGTGACGAGTTGCTTGAAGGCGAAGAAGGGGTTGTCGGTACTGTTGGCGAGGCGGCCGATGCATCCGCTGCCGTCGACGATAGTCCGGCCGGCGAAGAGTGACCTGTCCGGGCGAGGGCTGACCTCGCCCGCAGCAGCCTAGGATCTGGCGGCTGATCCAAGATCGGCCGCCCACCATTTTTAGCGAGAGTGGATGTGAGCAAGCGAGCCTTTAACTTCTGCGCCGGCCCGGCCGCGCTTCCTGAAGCTGTTCTGCAACGCGCCCAGGCGGAGCTCCTCGACTGGCAGGGTAAAGGCCTGTCCGTCATGGAAATGAGCCACCGCAGCGACGAGTACACCGCCATCGCCGAGAAGGCCGAGCAGGATCTGCGCGACCTGCTGAGCATTCCCTCGAACTACAAGGTGCTGTTCTTGCAGGGCGGCGCCAGTCAGCAGTTCGCCGAGATTCCGCTTAACCTGCTGCCCGAAGACGGCGTCGCCGACTATATCGATACCGGTATCTGGTCGAAGAAAAGCATCGAGGAAGCGAAGCGCTATGGCCGCGTCAATGTCGCCGCCAGCGCAAAGCCCTACGATTACTTCGCGATTCCCGGGCAGAACGATTGGCAGCTGTCGAAGAATGCCGCCTACCTGCATTACGCCAGCAACGAAACCATCGGCGGCCTGCAATTCGACTGGATTCCCGAGGTCGGCGACGTACCGCTGGTGACGGACATGTCTTCGGACATTCTCTCGCGGCCACTGGACGTCTCGAGGTTCGGCCTGATCTACGCCGGTGCGCAGAAGAATATCGGCCCGTCCGGTCTGGTCGTGGTGATCGTCCGTGAGGATCTGCTCGGTCGCGCTCGCAGCGTTTGCCCTACCATGCTCAACTACAAGATCGCCGCCGACAACGGCTCGATGTACAACACCCCGGCGACCTTCTCCTGGTACCTCTCCGGCCTGGTCTTCGAGTGGCTGAAAGAGCAGGGCGGCGTCGAGGCGATGGAGCAGCGCAATCGCGCCAAGAAAGAGTTGCTGTATGGCGCCATCGACAGCAGCGAGCTGTACAGCAACCCGATCGCGATCAATGCCCGCTCCTGGATGAACGTACCGTTCCGCCTGGCCGATGAGCGTCTGGACAAGCCGTTCCTGGCCGGCGCCGACGCCCGCGGCCTGCTCAATCTCAAGGGCCATCGCTCGGTCGGCGGCATGCGTGCCTCGATCTACAACGCCGTGGGCCTGGATGCCGTCGAGGCGCTGGTGGCCTATATGGCGGAATTCGAGAAGGAGCACGGCTGATGGCGGAAGCAATCACCGAGCAGGAGCTGCAAGCGCTGCGCCTGCGCATCGACAACCTCGATGAGCGCATTCTCGAGCTGATCAGCGACCGTGCGCGCTGCGCCGAGGAAGTGGCGCGGGTAAAGATGAAGGCGTTGCCGGAAGGCGAAAAGCCGGTGTTCTATCGCCCAGAGCGCGAAGCCCAGGTGCTCAAGCGCATCATGGAGCGCAATCAGGGGCCGCTGGGCAACGAGGAAATGGCGCGGTTGTTCCGCGAAATCATGTCGTCCTGCCTGGCCCTGGAAAACCCGCTGCGTGTCGCTTACCTGGGCCCGGAAGGTACCTTCACCCAGGCTGCGGCGATGAAGCACTTCGGTCACGCGGTGATCAGTCAGCCAATGGCCGCGATCGACGAAGTATTCCGCGAAGTGGCGGCGGGAGCGGTGAATTTCGGCGTGGTGCCGGTGGAAAACTCCACCGAAGGCGCGGTCAACCACACCCTCGACAGCTTCCTCGAACACGATATGGTGATTTGCGGCGAAGTCGAGCTGCGCATTCACCACCATCTGTTGGTCGGCGAAACCACCAAGGTCGACAAGATCACCCGTATCTACTCCCATGCCCAGTCCTTGGCCCAGTGCCGCAAATGGCTGGATGCGCACTACCCGAACGTCGAGCGCGTGGCGGTATCGAGCAACGCCGATGCGGCCAAACGGGTCAAGAGCGAGTGGAACAGCGCGGCGATCGCTGGCGACATGGCGGCCGGTCTCTATGGCCTGAGCAAGATCGCGGAAAAGATCGAAGACCGCCCGGACAACTCCACGCGCTTCCTGATTATCGGCAGCCAGGAAGTGCCGCCGACCGGCGACGACAAAACCTCGATCATCGTTTCCATGCGCAACAAGCCCGGTGCGCTGCACGAATTGCTGGTGCCTTTCCACAACAACGGCATCGACCTGACCCGCATCGAAACCCGCCCCTCGCGCAGTGGTAAGTGGACCTACGTGTTCTTCATCGACTTCGTCGGCCACCACCGCGACCCGTTGATCAAGGACGTGCTGGAAAAACTCAATCAGGAAGCCGTGGCGCTGAAAGTGCTGGGGTCGTATCCGAAGGCGGTACTTTAAACAGCAGCGGCAAGCTGCAAGCCACAAGCTGCAAGCGGATCGACGTGCGGCTTCTGACTTGTGGCTTGTAGCTCGAGGCTTGTAGCTATGACCTGTGATTTCATCGCCCTGGCTCAGCCAGGCGTACAAAAGCTGTCGCCCTATGTGCCGGGTAAGCCGGTGGACGAGTTGGCCCGTGAGCTGGATCTGGATCCGGCAACCATCGTCAAGCTGGCCAGCAACGAAAACCCGCTGGGCCCCAGCCCCAAGGCGCTGGAGGCGATTCGTGCGGAACTGGACGAACTGACCCGCTATCCCGATGGCAATGGTTTCGCCCTGAAAAGCCTGTTGGCCGAGCGCTGTGGCGTGCAGGTCAATCAAGTCACCCTGGGTAACGGTTCCAACGATATCCTCGAGCTGGTCGCCCGCGCCTATTTGGCGCCCGGTTTGAATGCGGTATTCAGCGAGCACGCCTTTGCCGTTTACCCGATCGCCACCCAGGCGGTGGGGGCTCAGAGCAAGGTGGTGCCGGCCAAGGACTTCGGTCATGACCTGGAGGCCATGCTCGCTACGATAGACGCCAATACCCGGGTGGTATTCATCGCCAATCCGAACAACCCGACCGGTACCTGGTTCGGTCCCCAAGCGCTTGCGGATTTCCTCGCTCGGGTACCCGAAGATGTATTGGTGGTGCTGGACGAGGCTTATATCGAATATGCCGCAGGTGACGAGTTGCCGAATGGTCTCGATTACCTGGCTGCACATGCGAATCTGTTGGTCTCGCGGACTTTTTCCAAGGCCTATGGTTTGGCGGCATTGCGTGTTGGTTATGGCATCAGTTCGGCGCAAATCGCCGATGTGCTCAATCGCGTACGGCAACCGTTCAACGTCAATAGCCTGGCCTTGGCGGCGGCGTGTGCGGCGTTCGACGATGCCGACTACCTGGCGCAGAGCCGCCGGATCAACAGTGCCGGCATGCTGCAGCTGGAAGACGGGTTTCGTGCGCTGGGCCTGAGCTGGATTCCATCCAAGGGCAACTTTATCGCGGTCGACCTGGGGCGTGAGTCCATGCCCGTTTACCAGGGCCTGCTGCGCGAAGGCGTGATCGTCCGGCCGGTGGCCAACTATGGCATGCCGACTCATCTGCGGATTTCCATTGGCTTGCCACAAGAGAACGCCCGCTTTCTCGAGGCCCTGGCCAAGGTGCTGGGCGCGTGAGTAATTCCAAGCCGGTTGCTACGCCGTTGGTCGGCACCCTGGTGGTGGTCGGTCTGGGGTTGATCGGCGGCTCATTCGCCAAAGGGCTGCGCGAACGTGGCTTGTGCCGTGAAGTGGTGGGTGTCGATCTGGACCCCCAGTCGCGGCGTCTGGCCGTGGAGTTGGGTGTAGTCGATCGCTGCGAGGAGAACCTGGCCGACGCCTGCAAGGGCGCCGAGCTGATCCAGTTGGCGGTACCGATTCTGGCCATGGAAAAGCTTCTCGGCGAACTGGCCAAGCTCGAACTGGGCGATGCGGTACTCACCGATGTCGGCAGCGCCAAGGGCAACGTGGTGCGCGCTGCGCGCCTGGCCTTCGGCGAGATGCCGGCACGCTTCGTCCCGGGCCACCCGATTGCCGGTTCCGAGCAAAGCGGGGTGGAAGCATCGAACCCCGATCTGTTCCGTCGTCATAAGGTGATTCTGACGCCGCTGGAGCAGACGAACCCTCAGGCCCTGCAACTGGTCGATAGCCTATGGCGTGAGTTGGGGGCGGACGTCGAGCATATGCAGGTCGAGCACCATGATCAGGTACTCGCCGCCACCAGTCATCTGCCGCATCTGCTGGCTTTTGGTCTGGTCGACTCGTTGGCCAAGCGCAGCGAGAATCTGGAAATCTTTCGTTATGCCGCCGGCGGCTTTCGCGATTTTACGCGGATCGCCGGCAGCGACCCGGTGATGTGGCACGACATCTTTCTCGCCAACCGCGAGGCTGTGCTGCACACCCTGGATTTATTTCGCGGCGACCTCGACGCTTTGCGCGACGCGGTCGACGCCGGGGATGGGCATCAGTTGTTGGGCGTGTTCACCCGCGCCCGCGTGGCCCGCGAACATTTCAGCAAAATTTTGGCCCGCAGGGCCTATGTGGACGCTATGCACTCGAACGATCTGATTTTTCTGGCCAATCCAGGCGGCAAGCTGTCCGGGCGCATCCGCGTTCCGGGCGACAAATCCATCTCCCACCGCTCGATCATGCTCGGCTCCCTCGCCGAAGGTACGACCGAGGTGGAAGGTTTCCTCGAGGGCGAGGATGCCCTGGCGACTCTGCAGGCGTTTCGCGATATGGGGGTGGTCATCGAAGGCCCGCACCATGGTCGCGTGACCATTCACGGTGTTGGTCTGCATGGCTTGCAGGCGCCGCCCGGTCCGATCTACCTGGGCAATTCCGGCACCTCGATGCGCCTGCTCAGCGGCTTGCTCGCCGCGCAACCGTTCGACGTGACCCTGACCGGCGACGCCTCGCTGTCCAAGCGTCCGATGAATCGTGTGGCCAAGCCGTTGCGTGAAATGGGTGCCGTGATCGAGACCGCCCCCGAAGGGCGTCCGCCGTTGACCATTCGCGGTGGCCAGCGCCTGACCGGAATGCATTATGAAATGCCTATGGCCAGTGCCCAGGTCAAATCCTGTCTGCTGCTGGCTGGGTTGTATGCCGCTGGCGAAACTTCGGTCACCGAGCCTGCGCCGACCCGCGACCACACCGAGCGCATGCTGCGTGGCTTCGGCTATCCAGTGACGGTGGACGGCAGCACTGCCTGTGTCGAGTCCGGCCACAAGCTCAAGGCCAGCCATATCGAAGTGCCGGCCGATATCTCCTCGGCGGCATTCTTCCTGGTCGCCGGCAGCATTGCCGAAGACTCCGAGCTGGTGCTGGAGCACGTCGGCATCAACCCGACCCGTACCGGGGTGATCGATATCCTCAGGCTGATGGGCGGTGATATCACCCTGGAAAACCAGCGTGAGGTGGGCGGCGAACCGGTCGCGGATATCCGCGTTCGTAGCGCCAAGCTCAAAGGTATTGATATACCCGAGGATCTGGTGCCGTTGGCGATCGACGAATTCCCCGTGTTGTTCGTCGCCGCGTCAGTCGCCTCCGGTCGCACCGTACTGCGCGGCGCGGAAGAACTGCGGGTGAAAGAGTCCGACCGCATTCAAGTGATGGCCGATGGTTTGATCGCATTGGGCGTCAAGGCCGAGCCGACCCCGGACGGTATTGTCATCGAGGGCGGCAGCATTGGCGGTGGTGAGGTGTGGAGCCACGGCGATCACCGTATCGCCATGGCTTTCAGTGTGGCTTCGCTGCGCGCTACGGCACCGATCCGTATCCACGACTGTGCCAACGTCGCCACCTCGTTCCCCAACTTCCTGGCCCTGGCGGCGCAGGTCGGGATGCGCGTGGCGGAGGAGGGCAAGTCATGACGGCGTTGGCGGCGGTAATCACCATCGACGGGCCCAGCGGCTCGGGCAAGGGCACTATTGCCGGTCTATTGGCCAAGCAGTTGGGTTGGAATCTGCTGGATTCCGGCGCCCTCTATCGGCTGCTGGCGTTCGCCGCGCGCAATCATGGCGTCGACCTGACGAATGAAGAGGCTTTGAAGCTGCTGGCCGCTCATCTGGATGTGCAGTTTATTGCCGCCGAGGCTGGCCAGGGTCAGAAGATCATTCTCGAGGGCGAAGAGGTCACGGACGCCATCCGCAATGAATACGTCGGCGCTGGCGCCTCGCAAGTCGCCTCCCTGCCGGCTGTACGCGAAGCACTGCTGCAGCGCCAGCGGGCGTTTCGCGAGATGCCTGGCCTGGTTGCCGATGGCCGCGACATGGGTACGGTGGTATTCCCCGAGGCACCGCTGAAGGTCTTCCTTACCGCGAGCGCCGAGGAGCGCGCACAGCGGCGCTACTTGCAGTTGAAGGCCAAGGGCGATGATGTTAACCTTGCGAGTCTTCTTGAAGAGATTCGGGCGCGCGATGAGCGTGATACCCAGCGCGCAGTGGCCCCGTTAAAGCCGGCGGTCGATGCGATACAGCTGGATTCCACCGAACTCTCCATCGAGCAAGTAATGGAACGAGTTCTGAGTGAGGTCGCCCTTCGCGATCTGGCCGGATGACAAGAGCCACGGCTGCTTAAGCCGACCGGCTCGCAAGGAGGCATGCGGGAGACCAGTCCTAGTCCCGTACGCCTCTTCTTATATGAACGTACCCACATTGTCTGGAGTGTGGTTTGGGCAGATTCCCTGCCCTGAATCAACAGGAATCAACATGAGCGAAAGCTTTGCAGAACTGTTTGAAGAAAGCCTAAAAACCCTGAATCTTCAGGCTGGCTCGATCATCACCGCAATTATCGTCGATATCGATTACCAAGCTGGTTGGGTAACCGTTCACGCTGGTTTGAAGTCCGAAGGCCTCATCCCGCTCGAGCAGTTCCACAACGACGCTGGTGAGCTGACCATCAAGGTCGGTGATGAAGTTCACGTGGCGCTGGACGCGGTTGAAGATGGCTTTGGTGAAACCAAGTTGTCCCGCGAAAAAGCCAAGCGCGCCGAGTGCTGGATCGTTCTGGAAGCAGCTTTCGCCGCTGAGGAAGTGGTTACGGGCGTTATCAACGGTAAGGTTAAGGGCGGCTTCACTGTCGACGTTAACGGCATCCGTGCGTTCCTCCCAGGTTCCTTGGTCGATGTCCGTCCGGTGCGTGATACCACTCACCTGGAAGGCAAAGAACTCGAATTCAAAGTTATCAAGCTCGACCAGAAGCGCAACAACGTTGTCGTTTCCCGCCGCAGCGTGCTGGAAGCCGAGAACAGCGCCGAGCGCGAAGCTCTGCTGGAATCCCTGCAGGAAGGTCAGCAAGTCAAAGGTATTGTCAAGAACCTCACCGACTACGGCGCGTTCGTGGATCTGGGTGGTGTCGACGGCCTGCTGCACATCACCGACATGGCTTGGAAGCGCATCAAGCATCCGTCGGAAATCGTCAACGTTGGCGATGAAATCGATGTCAAGATCCTCAAGTACGATCGCGAGCGCAATCGTGTTTCCCTGGGCCTCAAGCAGCTGGGCGAAGACCCATGGGTTGCTATCAAGGCGCGTTACCCGGAAAGCACCCGCGTTACTGCACGCGTAACCAACCTGACCGACTACGGCTGCTTCGCAGAGCTGGAAGAAGGCGTGGAAGGCCTGGTGCACGTATCCGAAATGGATTGGACCAACAAGAACATCCACCCGTCCAAAGTCGTTAACGTCGGCGACGAAGTGGAAGTCATGGTTCTGGATATCGACGAAGAGCGTCGTCGTATCTCCCTGGGTATCAAGCAGTGCAAGACCAATCCGTGGGAAGACTTCTCCGGCCAGTTCAACAAGGGCGACAAGATCTCCGGCACCATCAAGTCGATCACCGATTTCGGTATCTTCATTGGTCTGGATGGCGGCATCGACGGCCTCGTTCACCTGTCCGACATCTCCTGGAACGAAGTAGGCGAAGAAGCTGTACGTCGCTTCAAGAAAGGCGATGAGCTGGAAACCGTTATCCTCTCCGTTGATCCGGAGCGTGAGCGCATTTCCCTCGGCATCAAGCAACTGGAAGAAGATCCGTTCTCCGACTACGTTGCTGTCAACGATAAAGGCACCATCGTTCGCGGTACCGTTAAAGAAGTTGACGCCAAGGGCGCCATCATCACCCTGGCCGACGGCATCGAAGCCACTCTGAAAGCCTCCGAAATCAGCCGTGACCGCGTTGAAGACGCGCGCAACGTGCTGAAAGAAGGCGAAGAAGTCGAAGCCAAGATCATCAGCGTCGATCGTAAGAGCCGCGTAATCAGCTTGTCGATCAAGTCGAAAGACGTTGAAGACGAAAAAGAAGCCATCAAAGAAATGCGCAAGCAGGAAGTTGAAACTGCTGGTCCGACCACCATTGGTGATCTGATCCGTGCGCAAATGGAAAACCAGAACTAAGTTCAGGTAATCCAGAAAAAGGGCGACTTCGGTCGCCCTTTTTTGTGTCTGCTTAAAAGTATCCTTAGCCAGGTTGTGGCGCCGGGCGGTTACGCACAAGCCTGTGGGGGGCTTTATTGTCTGTCGGGTTAAAGCTCCTCCCGTGGTGCGTGACGGGCGCTACGCTTGCTGTACATAGAGTCTGTGGGAGGCGCTTTAGCGGCGAAGAAAACTGGTGACCAATGCATTCCTTGAAAGACTTGGCCGGCACTTGAGTTGTCTATGAGTTTTCAGGCTGTTCAAAACTGACTCAGCATGCTAAAACCGTTCTATCTAGTGATCTAGCTGCTTGAAAAAGAAGGGAAAACCATGACCAAGTCAGAGTTGATCGAGCGCATCGTCACCCATCAGGGGCAGCTCTCATCCAAGGATGTTGAGCTGGCCATCAAGACCATGCTGGAGCAAATGTCCCAGGCATTGTCGACCGGCGATCGCATCGAAATTCGTGGCTTTGGCAGCTTCTCGTTGCACTACCGCGCACCGCGTGTAGGGCGTAACCCGAAAACCGGCGACTCGGTTCGCCTTGATGGCAAATTCGTGCCTCACTTCAAACCCGGCAAAGAATTGCGCGATCGGGTCAATGAAGACGAGTAGGGCATCGTTTAGTCCATAGCCATAACGATGTAATAGGCACTCTCTGCTGACTAGCTCCCCCCCCTCAGGCGCAAGGCCCGCTCAATGTATTGGGCTGGTTGCAGCGTCATCGCTCCATGCATTGCCTCCTTCCAGCCCAGCGGATGTCTGTGCCTTGGTCATAGGTTGCGGGCTCAAATAGCGATCCGAAAAACTAATTACTAATTTGTGCTGCTATGAGCAAATTATCCAGTCTGGGGAACGTTTAAAGAAAAAAGCTGCCAGATCAATGCATCATATGGACGTGTGCTTTGCCGGCTATTCCGTGCACTGGGCGCATGATGTGAACGCTACGCTGAGGGACGAGCGATAGAAGACTATCCTGTGGAGCCCTCCGTTTATGCAAGATCAATCCCCGCGCCCTATCCCTGACGACGAGATCGATCTACTTGCGCTGATTCATACCCTGTTTCGACAAAAGTATCTGATCCTGGCCGTTGCCGGTTTGGTCACCCTGATCGCTGCTGTCTATGCCTTTCTGGCAACCCCTTATTACCAGGTCCAGAGTGTATTGCGCCCTGTGGATCAAGGCAGCCTGGATGAGTTGAATGGCACTGGCGTCTACCAGCTGACCCCGGCAGAAGCGCTGACTCGCATAGGCGCCGGGCTCTCTTCTTATGAAAACCGTCTTGCCTTTTTTCGTGATAATCAGGCGCTTTTCGATGGCCTGACTGTCCCGGGGCGTTCGTTGGAGCAAGTGTTCGAAGAATTCAATCGTTCGGCATTTAGCATGCTGCAGGTCGATCCGAAAAAGCCGGATAGGTTAAGCGAGTTTGTCGGCCTATCGCTGACGTACCCTGCTGATGTGGAAGGGGTTGCAGTGGTTAACGGGCTGGTCAACTTCGTGCTGGAGGCTGAGCGGGAGCGGATAGCTTCCGACCTGGAGGTATTGATTGCAAATCGCTTATTCGGCATCGAGCAAAAAATCGCGGCAGCCCGTGCTCGCTACGAAGCAAACAAGCAGGCGCAGATCGCCACCTTGCAGGAGCAACATGCTCTGCAGCGCGCCCAGTTGCAGGATGAGTTGAGTGTTTTGCGCAACGAACTGAAAACACGGCGCGAGTACCGTATTAAAAGCCTTACAGAGGCGATTCAAATTGCCAAGGCCTTGGGCATCAATACCCCCACGACGCCTTCGGCCATGGCGGGTGCTCAACGGCAAGGGCAGGTGGTGCTTACTGAGGTCAACAGCCAGGAAGTCCCCCTTTATTTCATGGGGGTTGATGCCTTGGAAGCCGAGCGGGACGCACTGAATGCACGTCGATCGGACGATTTCAGTGAGCCGCGGATCGCTGAGATCGAGAAGCAGCTGACGTTGCTCGACCACAACCGCCAGGTCGAAATACTTGAGGCGCGTCAGAACGAAGATTTATACCTAAAGGATCTTGCTGAGTGGCGCCAGGAGGCGGCTCAGCTGAAAGGGATCAGGTTCGATACCGACGGCCTGCGGCTGGCCAGGCTTGATCAGCAAGCACTCGAGCCGCTTGCTGCGATCAAGCCGAAGAAGGTGTTGATCATTGCGTTGGGGATGGTTCTTGGTCTAATGGCTGGCATGTTCATCGCGTTGCTACGCAATCTGATGCGGCCAGAGCAGAGCCGGGCTGATCAGGGGCGGTATCCTGCCGGCATAAGGGCGGTGGCGGCCGAGGAGCACCTGAGATCTTATTCTTTTGAAGAAGCGCGAAGCGAAAGATGATAGATGTGGCTGTGGTGCCCGTTATCTCTCCTGCGTGCGCGTTCACTTGTAGGGGGCAGGCAGTGTTCGGGGCGCGCTTTTCGCTGTATCGGTCAAGCTATACGCGGAACAGTCTTGCAGGCGTTATTCGCCGCGACTCACGCCTCCTGCGGATCGCAGGCAATTCGTGTGTACTGCGGCACTTGATGGTTAGATGGCCATCGTTTTAGCAAGCCAGCCGGCATTGCTTGGATGGTCCTTGTCAATATCGCTTTGCGCTCAAAGAGTGATGGGGGTCACAGGGCTTCCGTCTATCCGCCCGCGGATAAAGAAAGAAGTCAAGGCTTGTATTGTTTCCAGTCACTGGCACAATGCGGCGCAATCATTATTGTCGACATCGGGGCGTTCCATTCATGCCATATGCATCTGGCGACGAGTGGATATTTGCTCTTGTGGCTGGCTCGTTGGCGCGTTAGGGCGCTTTTTTCCGAAGACGGATCTTTATCGTGAATGCAGTTTCCTCCGCGGTGCAACAAACCGCTGCTGATGAAATCGATCTAGCGGCACTCTTTCAGGCCCTGTGGGCGCAAAAAGTGCTGATCGTTCTGGCGACGCTGCTGGTTGGCATGCTGGCATTGGCGTACGCCTTTCTCGCTACCCCTGAATATCAGGTGCAAAGCGTATTGCGGCCCGCGGCGATCAGGGATCTTGATGCATTGAACCGCACCGATATCTATGAGCTTACGCCAGAGCAGGCCATGCAACGCGTCGGCGCCAGTCTGGATTCCTATGACAGCCGGTTGGAGTTTTTTCGCGCCCATCAGGGATTGTTCGAGGCATTGCGCCAGCCCAACCGTACTCTCGAGCAAGCGTTTGAAAGCTTTAATAAAGAAGCCTTCAAGATGCTCCAGGCCGACCCGAAAAAAACTGACAACCTCAGCGCCTATGTCGGTATACAGCTGACCTATCCGCAGGATGTCGATGGCGTCGCTCTGGTCAATGGCTTGGTCGACTATGTGCTTCAGCGCGAGCGTGAACGCATTGCCGATGATCTGACGGTTGTGATTCAGAACCGCCTTAACCAACTCGATTTGAAGATGGCCGCAGCCCGCGCCAGCTATGAAGCCAGCAAGGAGGCCAAGATCGCCGAGTTACAGGAGGCCGACAATCTCAAGCGTGCCGAGCTGCAGGACGAGCTCAAGGCCCTTCGGCAGCAGCTCAAGACGCGTCGCGATAACCGCATCGCGCAGCTGGACGAAGCGATTCGCATCGCCAAGGCTCTGGACATCGTCAAACCCACCACCCCGTCTTCTTTGGGGGAAGTTGACCGAGTGACCCAGGGCAGCGTAATTCGTACCGAGGTCAATAATCAGCAGATCCCGCTGTACTTTATGGGCAGCGAAGCGCTCGAGGCCGAGCGGGCTGCGCTAAGGCAGCGCCGCTCGGACGATTTTACCGAGCCACGTATCGCGCAGATCGCCAAAGAGATGCAGCTGCTGACGAACAATCGGCAGATTGAAGCGTTGAGTAAGCGCGAAAACGAAGACCTTTTTCTCAAGGACCTGGCTATCTGGCGGGAGGAAGCTGCGCGCCTGCGTAGCCTTCAAGTCGATGTCTCCAACTTGAAGCTGGTTTCAATCGACCAGGTGGCCCTGGAGCCTCTTCGCCCGATAAAACCCCAAAAAGCGCTGATCCTGGCTTTGGGGTTGGTGCTCGGCGGCATGCTCGGGGTATTTATTGCCCTGATGCGCAGCATGCTGGGTAAAAAGTCTCGCCAAAACAAACCACTCAATTGAGCTTGGCGTCTTGATCGGTCTTCTGTAAACGTTTCTCAAGCTAGACGGCCGAAACTTAATTATTTACGTAACCATAATCAGGGGTATGCGCCGGCATTATTTCATTGCCGGCCATTGTTAATGGACTAATACGGATTACACGCATGGACTACCCCGACATCCTTCATCATGGCGCCAAAGACGGCGTGACCGGCTCCTGCCATCAGTTGCTGATGGATGCCCAGCACAGCCTGCTGATCGATTGCGGTCTGTTCCAAGGCGCGGAAACATCGGGGGAGGGCAGGTCCGCAGCCGATCGCCTGGCCATCGAATTTCCCCTGGATACGATCAAGGCCCTTGTCGCTACTCACGTGCATATCGACCATGTCGGGCGTATCCCCTATCTGCTGGCCGCTGGATTCAAAGGGCCGATACTATGCAGCGAGCCCTCGGCGAAGTTGCTGCCCATTGTGCTCGAGGATGCCTTCAAGCTGGGCTTCAGCCGCGACCAGAAGCAGGTAGAGCGCTATATCAAGCTAATCGAACAGCGCATCATTGCCCTGCCGTACAAAACCTGGTTCACCCTGCATGAAACCGCACAGCTGATTTGCCGCATTCGCCTGCAGCGCGCCGGGCATATCCTCGGTTCCGCCTACGTGGAAATCGATGTGCACTACCCCGAAAGCGGCAAGACGAAACGCATCGTCTTCTCCGGCGACCTCGGCGTGCCCCATGCTCCTCTGTTACCGGCGCCAAAACCGCCATACCGTGCCGACATTCTGGTAATCGAAAGCACCTACGGCGACCGTCTGCACGAAAATCGCAAAACCCGCCGTCAGCGTTTGGAGATGGTCGTCGAACACGCGTTGGCCAACAATGGCACAGTCCTGATCCCCGCCTTCAGCATCGGTCGTACCCAAGAACTGCTCTACGAACTGGAAGACATTATCCATCGCAAAAAACTCAATACCCCTAACAAGCAGCAGGGGAGCAAAGCAGCTTTTAGTTCCCCCCTTCCCCCGGGAGAGGGGCTGGGGGCGCCCGGCGTAGGGGTGAGGGCAGGGGTTGATACCGGGCAAAAGGTCGACCCACAAAACCCCGTCAGCTCAGCAATTAACTGGCCCACACTCCCCATCATCCTGGACTCCCCGCTGGCCAGTCGTTTCACCCACCGCGATCTAAAACCCTTCTGGGACAACGAAGCGCTGCAGCGGGTAAAGCGGGGGCGTAATCCCTTGGGCTTCGAGCAGCTGCTTACAGTAGACAGCCATCAGGCGCACTTGGCTATGGTGCGCCATTCAGCGGATACCGCCCGTCCAGCCACCGTTATTGCCGGGAGTGGCATGCGCAGCAGCGGTAGAATCGTCAATTACCTGAAAGCCATGCTGCATGATCCAAGGCAGATGTCCTGTTCGTCGGTTACCAGGCTCAGGGTACGGCAGGGCGCGCCATCCAGATCTATGGCCCGCGTGGAGGCTATGTGGATCTGGATGGGGAACGTTATAAAATTGGCGCCAAAATCCATATAATGGGCGGCTATTCGGCCCATGCCGATCAAAAAGGCTTGCTGGGTTTCGTGACAGGTATGCGCGGTTGGCCTGGCCAGGTGCGTGTCGTCCATGCTGAAAGCAGTGCAAAACGCGAGTTCGCCGAACGTATCGAGGCGTCTTACCAGCTTGCAAAACGTGATATTGAGATAGTCATTCCTAGTAGCCAGGGTGGATAAAGGTTATGTCCGTTAATTGTAGTGGCGATGTCTCGTAGGGCGCGCGCCCCCAAGGCGAATGCAGCCCGCAGGGATGCCCGCTCGTTGTTGGGGGCACAGGACGCTGCCCTGAAAGTTCAGTATTGGATGATCAACACAATGGTGGCACATCACTTGGGTAAACAGGCTTTAACAGGATACTGATACGGGCATGGGGCGATACACCACAAGGTGACGCAGTTGATAGCCAAGGAACCCGCCTTTTTCGCATAGGTCTCATTCAAGCCGCAGGCTGCTGCTAATGTGGCTTCGGTGGCAAAAATGTCTTCATACTCTCTCGGGTGAGCAGGACCTGGACAAATCATGCAGCTGGCACCATTGAGCCGCTGTGAACTGGAGTTAGCTGTCGATATGGCGCGCGCTATATCGACAGGGTAGTTACCCACATGAATATGAGTACCGCGAGCACCGTTGTTACAGAGCAGGCGCCACTGTGGTATCTGGTGCACTGCAAACCCCGGCAGGATGAACGGGCAGAGGAAAATCTGCTGCGCCAAGGTTATGGCTGCTATCGCCCGCAACACAGTCGCGAGCGGATCGTACATGGCCGCAGACAAACCGTCGTTGAGTCGCTATTCCCCGGCTATCTCTTCATTCAGCTGGCAAGCGATGCTAATTGGGCGCCGCTACGTTCGACTCGCGGCGTCAATCGCGTTGTAGGCTTTGGCAGCAAGCCGCTGCCACTTGATGATGGCCTGATCGCGCATCTGCAACAACGTACGACCATAACCGCCGAGCCGGCTTTTGAAGTCGGGGACAGCGTCCGTATTACCGCAGGCGGCTTTGCCGAATTGGATGCCATTTTTATGGCCATGGAGGGCGAGCAGCGTGTGATACTGCTGCTCGATATACTTAACCGCCAACAACAGATCAGCGTGCCGCTGGAAAGCATTGTCAAGAATTGAACAGGTCTCGGCATTGGCTGAGATCAAGGCTGCAGTGCCAGTAAATTTGATGATTGTGACGTTCTCAGGGAACCAACGGTAAATCCTGGGGCGGTAGCGTGTCTGGGACCTCCACGGTGTTTGCTACGCTGCTTCTGAAGGAGGGCTGACCCCGGCGCTATGCTTATGACCTTTAAACACTTGGCGGGCAAGCTTGTACTTATACCTCGAAAACTTCGCCTATTGCGACAGTGATCCACAGGCTGCTGTCGCTAAACTGATCAGCACCCAGGGAAAGTCGCTTTCGCAACTGGTCGGCGAGCGCATGGCGGTGATTAAGGCCCCTGCGCTGTCACTATGACGAACAGAGCTCTAAGCTGGGCACCACCGTTGGCAATAGCCTGAAATATGCGGATTGGCGTATGAGCCTGCGTTCGTCGAATACGGAACCACTCCTGCGACTCAATATTGAAAGTCGGGCGAGTTCAGTATTAGTTGAGCAACAACGTGCAGTAATTGAAGGGCTAATCAACGCATGAAAATTCTTGTTACCGGTGGCGCGGGCTTTATCGGCTCGGCTGTTGTTCGTCATATCATCCGTAACACCGCTGATAGCGTTGTCAATCTCGACAAGCTCACCTACGCAGGGAATCTTGAGTCCCTGCTCGGAGTCAGCGACAGTGAGCGTTATACCTTCGAGCAGGTCGATATCTGCGACCGTGCTGAAGTTGAGCGAGTGTTCCGGGAGCATCAGCCGGACGCCGTGATGCACCTGGCTGCCGAATCCCATGTCGACCGGTCCATTGACGGGCCGGCTGCTTTTATCGAAACCAATATCGTTGGCACCTACAGCCTGCTAGAGGTTGCTCGCCATTACTGGCAAGGCCTTGATGACTCGCGCGGGGCCGGCTTCCGCTTCCACCACATCTCCACTGACGAGGTGTACGGCGATCTGGAGGATCCCGAGGAGCTGTTCACTGAAACCACGCCCTACGCGCCCAGCTCTCCGTACTCTGCGAGTAAGGCCAGCTCCGATCATCTGGTTCGCGCCTGGCGTCGCACTTACGGGTTACCGACGCTAGTTACCAACTGCTCGAACAATTACGGGCCGTATCACTTCCCCGAGAAGCTTATCCCGCTGATGATTCTCAACGCCCTGGAGGGCAAGCCGCTACCGGTGTACGGCAAAGGTGACCAGGTTCGCGATTGGCTCTATGTGGAAGACCACGCCCGGGCTCTGTACAAGGTGGTGACCGAAGGCGTGGTGGGCGAGACCTACAACATCGGCGGCCATAACGAAAAGCAGAACATCGAGGTTGTGCATACCCTCTGTGAATTACTCGATGAGTTGTGCCCCGACTCGCCGCATCGTCCGCATGCCTCACTGATCACGCACGTCCAGGATCGGCCCGGCCACGATCTGCGCTATGCCATCGACGCCAGAAAAATTCAGCAAGAACTGGGTTGGACACCAGAAGAAACCTTCGAGTCGGGTATCCGCAAGACAGTTGAGTGGTATCTCAATAACCTCGAATGGTGCCGTCGCGTACAGGACGGCAGCTATCAGCGTGAGCGCCTCGGTACTAGTGAATAAGGATTTCAAGCATATGAAAGGCATCATCCTCGCTGGCGGTTCCGGCACTCGTTTATACCCTGTCACTAAAGGCGTCTCTAAGCAGCTGTTGCCGGTCTACGACAAACCAATGGTCTATTACCCCCTGTCGGTACTGATGCTCGCCGGGATTCACGATATCCTTCTGATCAGCACCCCTGACGATATCGGTGGTTTTCAACGGCTGCTTGGTGATGGTCGTGAATTCGGCATCAAGCTTAGCTATGCAGTACAACCCAGTCCGGATGGCTTGGCACAAGCCTTCATCATTGGTGAGGAGTTCATCGGCGGTGACTCGGTGTGCCTTGTACTCGGAGACAACATCTTCTACGGCCAGGGCTTCAGCCCCATGCTGCGCGCCGCCGTCAATCGCAACCAAGGCGCTACTGTATTCGGTTATCAAGTCAAAGACCCGGAACGTTTTGGTGTGGTCGAATTCGATGACGACAAACGCGCTGTATCCATCGAGGAAAAACCGCTGAAGCCCAAATCATCCTACGCGGTCACCGGGCTGTATTTCTACGATAACGCTGTGGTAGAGATAGCCAAGCAGGTGAAACCCTCAGATCGTGGCGAGTTGGAAATCACTAGCATTAACCAAGCCTATCTTGAACGCGGCGACCTCAATGTGGAACTGCTCGGTCGTGGCTTCGCTTGGCTAGATACCGGTACACACGAAAGCCTGTTGGAGGCCGCGCACTTCGTCGAAACTATCGAGAAACGCCAAGGCTATAAAGTTGCCTGTCTAGAAGAGATTGCCTTCAACAACGGCTGGCTAACTACTGACGCCTTGCAACGAGCTGGTAAGTCCCTCAGCAAGAATAGTTACGGCCAATACCTGCTTTCATTGGTTAAGGACTCGCTATGAGCGACAAGCCGATTTTCGTTACCCAGCCCTACTTGCCGCCACTTGAAGAGTTCGTACCTTACTTAGAGAAAATCTGGGCCAGCAAAGTCCTCACCAATGGCGGGCCAATGCACCAAGATCTGGAGAAAGCACTGTGTGAATACCTTGGTGTAGAGCATATTGCCTTGTTTGCCAACGGTACGTTGGCGTTGGTCACCGCCCTGCAAGCCATGCGGATCACTGGGGAAGTGATCACGACCCCGTATTCATTTGTTGCCACTGCTCACTCCTTGCTTTGGAACGGTATCAAGCCGGTATTCGTCGACATTGACCCCAATAGCCTCAATCTCGACCCAACTAAGATTGAGGCAGCAATCACCCCGCAGACCACTGCTATCATGCCGGTACATTGCTACGGACACCGTTGTGATGTTGACGCCATCAAGAAAATTGCCGACAACTATAACCTTCGTGTGATCTACGATGCTGCCCATGCTTTTGGTGTAAAGGATGCTGGTGGAAGTATTCTGCGCCATGGCGATCTGTCCGTACTCAGCTTTCACGCCACCAAGGTATTCAATACTTTCGAGGGAGGCGCCATCGTTTGCCCTGACGCAAAAACCAAGCAGCGCATCGAACAGCTTAAGAACTTCGGCTTTATCGACGAGGTCACTGTGGTTGCGCCTGGCATCAACGGAAAGATGAGCGAGATAAACGCAGCTTTCGGACTGTTGCAACTGCAGCACATTGATCAAGCTATCGACAAGCGCCATAAGCTAGATCTGACTTATCGCGAGATGCTCAAGGGCGTAAAAGGTATTCATTGCGTGGAGGATGCCGGTGAAACCGTCGCCAATTATTCTTATTTTCCGGTTCTCGTGGGGCCAGACTACCCCCTAAGCCGTGATGAGCTTTACCAAAAGCTTAAGGATAACGATATTTTTGCCCGCCGTTATTTCTATCCATTGATTTCTGACTTTCCCATGTACCAAGGGATGCAGTCGGCTCAAAGAGATAATCTGCCGGTCGCTAGTAATACGGCCGGAAAAGTGCTGTGTTTGCCGATTTATCCGGCCATGAGTCAATCAGAGCAATACAAAATATTCGAAATAATAAGCGGCGCTGACGAGAGTCAACTGGCCCGAGTGAGTAAATGAGAAATTCTCACTTTGTTAAGTAATGTGCCAAAGTAAGTAATATAGAAGACGTTACAGCATGGAAATTTCATACCTAAGTGAGCGCATTTGTAGCAATGAAGTATTGCGAATCATCAGAGAGCAGTTGAGACGGAATTTCCGTAATAACTCGCTGGAAAAATCGCTTGAGTTACAGGGCGTATGCGATGCGCGGGCAGGAGGTAAGCACTGTATTGTGTTCGCTGCCAGTATGAGTGCGGAGGATATGGAGAAAAAACTGGAGTCATGCTTAATTCTTACTGAAGCTACGCATGTGTGCGACTCAAATAATAATATCTATTGTGTCGTAGATGATGCTAGAGCCGTTTTTATCGACCTGTTGAATATTCTGATTAATATGGTCGGTTTAAAGCCGTTTACGTCAAAGATGAGTGTGCGGCCCGGTATATCAGAAGGCGCTGTCATCGCGCCGACAGCGCTCGTAGAGAGTGATGTTGCGATCGATGATGGAGCTGTAATATCCGCAGGTTGCATTATAAAGTCTGGAACGCAAATTGGAAAAAATACTGTCATCCGTGAAAATACGGTTATCGGAATTGATGGTATTACCGTGTACAAAAGCAAGGATGGGAGACTTCTAAAGTTCCCGCATGTCTGTGGGGTTAGCATCGGCGATGATAGCGAGATCGGCGCAGGCTGTGTGATTCCTAAAGGGATCCTAACCTCTACGCTAATAGGTAGTCATGTCGTCATTGGCAACCTTTGCAACATTGGCCATGGCGCCTCGCTCTCCGACAATGTGTGGATGTCGGTGGGTACTTTGGTAGGCGGGCATACCCATATAGGAGCTAAAGCTACTATCGGCATGGGGAGCTGCATCCGGGACAACCTGATGATCGCTGAAGGCGCCTCCATCGGCATGGGTAGCGTGGTTGTCAAGGACATAGAATCGGGAGTGTCTGTGTTCGGCAACCCGGCTAAAAGAATGGCCACGCTCTCCACCGGCCCCAAACGCTGAAGGGAAAACGCATGCAAATTGAAGAAAACTTTCCACTCAAGGGGGACCGCCAATATGTGCAGGGAACCAGTATTTTTAATGCCGTCGTCAATGCTGCGAAGAGCGTGGGGCAAGTCCAGGGAAGCATAGACATTACGTTCAAGAAAATAGTCTCTAACCCTGCCTGTATCATTCAGTTGCGGGCAAGCCGGCCAGAGGATTCTTCCGTCGCCCTCATCACCGGGTTGGACGACAGCAAAACCACTTTCTGTCTTGTCCCGGCCGAAGCGATGGGGCAGGTTGCCAGAGTCCAATATGATGAGGGCGCCGTTTGCACGGGCTCAGTAATAGACGGTTGCAGCATTTCTGTAAAAAAACCGGTACACAAAGACGAGATCGAGTTGCTTGTCGCGCTTTGCAAGAAACTGCATCAAGCCTATTTTGATACAGACAAAAAATGGTTGTTCAGCCGCTACCGGGGCAGATTCCCGCTTGACCTCTCCAGCGAAGTAAAGCTTTCTATCGTGAAAAATATCGGTACCAAATTGACTTGTAGCGATGTATTTAGCGAAGGTGAAAAAGTAGGCGAAATCTTCTTCTCTTAAGCCAAGACAAAGTAGGTATTTTCGATGCACGAGCTAAAGTTTAACCTCGGTATTCAGGATGTGGCCGTCTACATTCCGCCCATAAAAATAGATAACTTGGCACAGGGGCGCCAGCACGGCACGGACAGTGATTTTGTTCTAGAGAAAATTGGTGCTCGTGAGCTTCCCAAGCTGGATGACGATGAAACCGTTACGATGGCCTGTAAACAGGCATTTGCAAGGTTGCTGAAGAAAACTACTCTCGAGTCCAGTGAGGTTGAATGCATCGTAGTTTGTACGCAAAACCCCGATAGGGGGGGAATCCCGCACACCTCCGCACTTGTCCATGCCGCCATTGGCGCCCCAGAAACCAGTGCCTGTTTTGATGTCGGCCTGGGCTGTTCTGGCTACGTTTATTGCCTGCAACTGATTAGCTCTTTCATGCAGATGCATGGGATGCGAAAGGGGTTGCTCTTCACGTGTGATCCTTACTCAAGGATTCTTGACGTGGATGATAAAAACACCAGTTTGTTGTTTGGCGATGCGGCGACAGTTACCTTGATCAGCGACAAGCCGAGGCTGGTTTCAAAAAACGTAAAATTTGCAACTCGAGGTAGTGCCGCCGAGGCGTTGACTAAAAAGAACGGCAAACTTTTCATGAACGGTAGAGCCGTTTTCAACTTTGCATTGACCGATGTGCCAAAACAAATTTCTGAACTGATCGAATGCTCCGGTTTGAATAAGGATCAAATTGATCTGTTCTTGCTGCATCAGGGTAGCAAGTTTATGCTTGAGAATACGATAAAGAGAATAGGCGGTATCGCCGACCGAGCACCGGTCGACCTGGAGCTTAGCGGCAATACGGTGTCTTCATCAATTCCGGTTTTGCTTGAAAGGTATCTTGGAAGCGGAACTATCAATACAATCCTTATGTCAGGATTTGGCGTGGGTCTTTCATGGGCCACTGCGATTTATACAAAAACAGAATAAATGTAGGAGATTGAAATGAGTGTGGATTTTAGGCAGGTGGTTATCGAAGTGCTCGAGAATAATGTTGCTGGTCTGCAAGTAGAAGTGGATATGATGGATCATACCCTTGGTGATTTGGGTGTTGACTCTTTGGATGTCATGCTTGTGATGATGGATATACAGGAAAAAACTGGTGTTGCCATTCCTGACGAAAAGGTTGAAGAACTTAGCACCCCAAATAAAATAGTGGACTACCTTAAGTTAAGTTGATTCATTGGGTGAATTGCAATGTGCGCCGCTTATTGCTAAGGCGCTCGTTGAGTCCAGCGGTGTTGATGTATGAGGCAAAAGAGGGTTGTGTATTCATTTTGCCTCGCTCTTTATCCGCTGAGTAATTACTCTGATTTGCCTAGAAATAAAATTTCTCCTAAATGTCGTCATTAAAGAAAAATATTGTATTTAACTACATTGGCCAGTTATACGTAGCCTTTATAGGCATCTTAGTCTTGCCTTTTTATCTGAGGTTTATGGGCGCCGAGGCCTATGGTTTGATCGGCTTCTTTACACTGTTGCAGTCCTGGATGCAGTTGCTTGACATGGGAATGACCCCAGCACTTTCCCGTGAAATAGCAAACATGCGCGGAACTGAAGGTTCAGGTCTGCAAATGAAGACACTCTTGCGCAGTCTTGAAGTGATTTTCTTAGGCATTGCAATTGTTACGGGGGTTAGTGTTTTTCTGGCGCGTCACTGGTTGGCACAAGAATGGTTGAGTATTCAGGAGTTGGATATACACCTCGTCAGCACCTGCATTGGGCTCATGGGCGTGATGCTTGCTATCAGGTGCTTTTTCTGCCTGTATCGCGGCGGCATCGAAGGCTATGAGCAGCAGGTTTGGCTAAACCAGTACAATATTGTATTTAATACGTTGCGCTATCCAGGCGCGCTGCTGGTTATTTGGCTAGCCGCAGGAAATTTACTGGTATTTTTTGTCTATCAAGTGAGTCTTTCGATTGCTGAAGTTCTGGTGATTAAAGGAAAGTTAAATAAGCAAGTCGCAGGCGTGAGTGGAGGAAGTGCCAGACTCTCTATCAAAGAAGTTAGACGAATTCTTCCTTTCGCCGCAGGTGCAGCATATACGAGCGGGATCTGGGTGTTGGTAACTCAGCTGGATAAATTGTTGCTCTCGAAATATCTTCCACTCAAGGAATATGGTTATTTTAGTTTAGTCGCCATCGTTTCTGCAGCGATTCTGTTGCTATCGGGTCCGGTTAGCAAAGCTATTTTGCCGCGTATGACAGTCTTGCTGTCTCAAGGCAAAGAGCAAGATATGCTCGTGCTCTACCGGCTCGCGACACGTTTTATTGTCTGCATTGTTGCGCCTGTGTCTTTGGTAATGTCATTATTTTCCTATGAGATTGTATATATTTGGACTGGCGATCCAGAAGCAGCTAAGTGGATGCAACCCGTGCTGCCGCTGTTTGCGCTGGGCAATGGTCTCTTGGCGATCGGTGCGTTCCAATATTACCTCCAATATGCGCATGGAAAGCTTAAGATCCATGTCCTCTACAACACAGTTTCAGCTGTTATATCAATACCATTGATTGTCTATGCCGCTATAAACTATGGCGCTATTGGTGTGGGCTACATATGGCTGGGGCTGCGCACAGTCTCGCTGCTTTTATGGACGCCTTACGTTCATAAGGTGTTCGCGCCAGGAATACACGCTAAATGGATGCTCAAAGATGTACTGCCAGCTTTATTCGCCGCCACTGGTGGCGCCTTACTTGCATTTTATATGGTGCAGGGGGGCTTTTCGGAAAATCGTTTGTTAGGTTTGACCTTGATAGTGGGTGCCGCACTATTGTCTTTTGGCTGTGCAGCGCTAATAGCATTCGGTGAAAAAATTAAGGGTTTTATCCGTGAAAGAGTTTAATATTGATGAGTTCAGAAACGCTGTTCTTCCTCTAGAAGTTGAGATTATGGCTACTTGGAATAGTCAAACTCCGCTCGTCAGTATTGTATGCACAACCTACAATCATAAGCACTACATTGAAGATGCAATTCGAGGCTTTCTGATTCAGAGAACTGATTTTCCTTTTGAGATTATTATTCATGACGATGCCTCGACAGATGGCACCAATTTGATTGTTCAGAAATATGTAGAGGGGTATCCGACATTAATAAAATATATTCAACAGGCTGAAAATCAATATTCTAAGGGGAAAAGAATTATACCACTAGCTAGCAAGCAGGCAGTAGGTGAGTATTTGGCTTTGTGTGAAGGTGATGACTTTTGGATTAGCCCGGAAAAATTAAGTATACAGATATCAAGCATGCAGAATTATGGGCAGTGCAAAATAAGCTTTCACCGAGCTTTTGTCTGGGGCGGAGGGCTGTCAGCCAGACTTTTTCGGCGATCAAGTGGCAGTGGTTTGAACTATCCCAATCGACCCTATGTATTTCCAGTAAAAAGCGTGATTTTGGGGGATGGTGGTTTTATGCCAACTCCTTCGATTGTTGTTCGGAAAGAGTGTTTGGATAATCTCCCCGCCTGGTTCGATGAAACCCCTGTTGGTGACTATTTTATTCAGATTCTTTCATCCGTTCCAGGCGGCGCCCTTTATCTTCCAGATGAAATGTGCCTGTATCGAGCACACTCATCGGGCTCTTGGTCGTCAGCGATGAAAGTCGACCCAGAAAGACGATTAAAATTTTTCGATTCATATATAAGTGCTATGCAAAAGTTAGGCGTGACTATTGGTGATCTCTATGCCGGGCCTATTGGGAAAATGATCTTCGTCAGATTCTGCCATTTGCTCTTGGAACGCCATATTACATTGGGGGAGGTGAGTTCTAGATCCAAACTGGTTGCGAACTGTGCAGGGAAGGAGCGAAAGAAGCTGAAGTTATTATTGTCTTTCGATTCAACTACTCGTCTCAGCGCACTCATTGGAATCATGGCTTTTCGCTCCATGCGCACTCTGTCCTCAATACTGGCGTTCTTACCAGGATCCTGGCGCTCTCGGTTTAGGAACGTTTGAGTGGTAAGGTTTCTATATTCTTGATTTCGAATAAATTAAATATGTGTGTTAGTGACTTTGTACTTCGCCTGAAGTATTTATTTCTACTGATTGTTTTGTTGGCTGCTACGGCTGTGGTTGGGCTGAGGGATTTGTCCATTGGGACTGATACCCTTAATTACGCAAGTAATTTTTTGTCGGTCCAATCGTGTAATTGTTTTCCTGGTAGATTGGAGCCTGGCTTTCAGGTGTTTACTTGGTTGCTCGGTCTGACGGGGCTGGGGACCGGATTTTATTTCTTTTCAATATCCTTGCTCATATTCGTGGTTGCATATTCATTGTCAAGGAAAATCGGTAATTTGTTAGGTGGGAGTGATATTGAGCAATGGAAAGTTCGATATTGGATTCTGATTTTTTTATTTGTATCTCCTTTTTTTGTTTCGGCTAACATTAATACGGTCAGACAAGGCCTTGCCTCGCTGTTTGTTTTTTTTGCGATGTTTTCTTTGATTGAGCATAAATGGCGCAGTTTTTGTTTTTATTCTATTCTTGGTATTTCTTTTCACTACTTTTCTAGTGTATTGGTTCTGCTATCCTTGATGTTGTTTTTTCCATTGTATCTTCTTCTGATGGTTACTGTTGTTTTGTCAGTTGTCTATGGCTTTGGTTTCTCCGAGGCGATAGTTAAATTTGTGTCAGATCAGACAGGGTTTGGTATCTATTCCTTTATAGTGGACTATGTTGCCGGGGCTGAGTATCGGTCTGGTGTTAGGTTGGATTTTTTAATGTTCTCATGGTTCTGGATGGTGTTGTTTTTAGTTGGCTCAATTTTTCTTGTGGAACCAGAGCGGCGTCATGGCTTTCGGATTTTGATTAAGATTTATCTTGTGCTTTTAATTCCATTTCTACTTTTCGGTTTTGGGAATTACTCGAATCGCTATGTCTATACGGCATGGTTATTTTTGTCTATTGCCATGGGGGGGCTGGTTGGTTCGCTTCGCTTTAGTTTGGTGGGCTCTCGCTTAATATTACCTGTTTTGCTGCTCGCTTCCTGCCTGATTTTCATAGGGATGGTTAATTATGGGTTTGCATACTGACTTTAATAAGCCCTGCTTCTACGTGCTACATAGCAACTGACCAATTATTTGTTATTAGTTGGTCGATGGGTGATAGGCGATTCTTGCGGTGCATTCAATTTCACTGCATTCAAAGAGAGATCCGGAATTTATGGCGAAGGTTTTAGTGACTGGTGGAAATGGATTTATCGGTCGGAGGCTAGTCAATGCACTTTGCTTGCGAGGCGATCAGGTACGCATTGTCTCCCGTCGCGCGCAGAGTTGCTTCAGTAAAAATGTTGAAGTGATTCAAGGTGATTTGACGGCGAATGATTTTTCATTTGATGGATTGTTGGAAGGCTGCACTTTGGTGTATCACTGCGCCGGTGAGATTCAGAATCAAGCGCTAATGCGATCGTTACATGTGGGGGCAACCGAGCGTTTGCTTACCGCTTCGTTACGTGAAGCAGACAAATCGGGCAATGCTATTCATTGGGTACAGTTGAGCAGCGTTGGTGCTTATGGGCCGCCACAAGGAAATTCCAGCGCTGAACGTCTTGTTACAGAGGCAACACCTGTACATCCTGTAGGTGAGTACGAAGTGACCAAAACTCTTTCTGATGAGTTGGTGGTTCAGGCGGCTAGAAATGGGTTGCTTAGTTACTCAATATTAAGACCGTCAATTGTTTATGGCGTTGACATGCCTAATCAATCGCTTTTTCAGCTAATTAGAATGATTGATCGTGGATTGTTCTTTTTTATTGGTAGGGAAGGAGCAATAGCAAACTATATCCACGTAGATAATGTGGTCAATGCGTTAGTTTTGTGTGGCATGTTCTCAACGTCTGTGAAGGATGAGACGTATATCGTTTCGGACTACCGAACTCTTGAAGAGTTTGTCGGAATAATTGCGACGGCTTTAGGGCGGACGACTCCTCATATACGGCTGCCCGAGTCGCTGGTAAGAGCCGCTGCTGCGACGGGGGCTATAATTCCAAGATTTCCTCTAAGTTCATCGAGGGTTGATGCTCTTACAAGTCGAACTGTTTATTCCTCAGATAAGATTCAGTCTGAATTAGGTTACGTTAACAAAATTTCAATGGGAGAAGGGATCAGTGAGCTCGCGCACTATTGGAAGAAGTGAAAAGTCCAGTTTGGCTGGGGTGCGAAAGTTAAAGGTCATTCGAGTTGTGACCTCATCTGAATGTGTACCCTGGCATTTGGGGAACGCACTAAGAAGATCGCCTGAAAATTTTGACGTATATGTGGTTGGTCAGAATGTTTCACGTCACCAAGAAAAATTCCCCGATGTAGAATTTGTTGACGTTGATCTCGATAGAAAAGTTAATCCAATTTCAGATGTTTTTTCATTGTTTAAACTTTGTAAGATTTTCCTGAAATATAAGCCCGATATCATACACTCTATTATGCCCAAAGCAGGGTTGTTGACGGCTATTGCCGGGTTCATTTGCCGGGTGCCTGTTCGGATTCATACATTCACGGGTCAGGTTTGGGTGACAAAAAAAGGACTTGCACGAACTGTTTTATATGCTTGTGATAGACTGGTTAACGCTCTTAATACTGCATGCCTAACAGATAGTCCCTCCCAGTCTCTATTTCTTTTTCAACATAAAATACATTGCGCAGGGAAGCCTCTGTCCGTCCTGTCTAAGGGGTCGCTGTCAGGGATTGAAATGTCAAGGTTTAACTCGCAGGCGATTGGTGCGACAGCTGCTAAATTGCGTGAAGATTTGGGGATTGATGCGACTGATTTTGTTTTTGCGTTTATCGCCAGAAAAACTCGCGATAAAGGTGCAATTGATATAATCAAGGGTTTTCAAGAAGTCCGTAGGATTTTTCCTGAGACTAAGCTTCTTTTCGTTGGACCCGATGAAACTGGGGGCGAAATTGAGGGGATGGTGAGGTCTAATCCTGAGATTTTCAATAACGTCATGAATATTGGGAGGGTTGATAACCATGAGTTGTATTTGGCTATCAGTAACGTTCTCTGTTTGCCAAGTTATCGTGAGGGGTTTGGCACTATAGTGATTGATGCTGCAGCTTTGAGTGTGCCAACTATCGGTTCTGATATAGTGGGTTTGGTAGATTCAATTGAGGATGGCGAAACGGGTATTTTATTTCCTGCCGGCGATTTGAGTGAGTTGGCTAAAGCTATGCTGTTTTTTCTGAAAAATCCAGAGCGGCGTGTGCAGATGGGGTTAGCTGCCAAGCAAAGAGTTGAGGCATATTTTACTGCCGATCAACTATATGATGCGTTAAAGAATTTTTATTTTGAATGTCATGGCACGGTTGAGGTTGATAGGGCGCCAGGTTGAATTTTATTAAATAATTGATTTGGGGTTCTTATGAAAGTTCTTGCTACCGGCGCCACTGGTTTTGTCGGCCGGGGATTGCTGGAAAGGATGTCCACTCAGGTCAATCTGGAAGTGGTTGCTGCCGTGCGTAAGAAGGTCTCGGGGTTGCCCGGGAATGTTGTGAGCCGGCAGGTTTCCGGGCTTGAGGCTGATGCCGGCTGGCGAACGGCGTTGGATGGGATCGAGGTGGTTATTCACAGCGCCGCCCGCGTCCACGTCATGCACGATGAGTCCTCCGACCCGCTCGCGGAGTTTCGCCAGGTCAATGTTGAGGGCACCTTGAATCTTGCCCGTCAGGCCGCGACGGCGGGAGTGCGGCGCTTTATCTTTATCAGCTCGATCAAGGTAAATGGCGAAGGCACTGCGCCGAGCCTGCCGTACAAGGCCGATGATGATCCGGCTCCACTTGATCCGTATGGCATCTCCAAGATGGAAGCTGAGCAGGGCTTGCGTGCACTCGCAGCCGAAACCGAGATGGAGGTGGTGATTATCCGCCCGGTGCTGGTGTATGGGCCGGGCGTGAAAGCTAATTTCCTGAACATGATGCGCTGGCTGCACAAGGGCGTGCCCTTGCCGTTTGGCGCCATTCACAACCGGCGCAGCCTGGTTGCCCTGGACAATCTGGTTGATTTGATCGTGACCTGCATCGACCACCCGGCCGCGGCGAATCAGACCTTTCTGGTGAGCGATGGCGAAGATCTCTCGACCACTGAGTTGTTGTGCCGTATGGGGGCAGCCTTAGGCAAGCCGGCGCGGTTGTTACCGGTGCCGAGCCGGCTGCTTGAGGTGGGGGCGGCGATGTTGGGTAAACAGGCGCTTTCCCAGCGCTTGTGCGGCTCGCTGCAGGTCGATATCAGCAAAAATCGTGAGCTACTTAATTGGACCCCGCCGTTCAGCGTCGACGAAGCGCTGTGCAAAACGGCCAGGCATTTTCTGGAACAGCAGGCTAAATGAGCATCTGGTGGTTGTTGCCGGCGGTGGCCGGCGTTTCGCTTTTCATGACCGGCGCATTACGTCGTTACGCCTTGGCCCGCAGTTTGATTGATATTCCCAATGCACGCAGTTCGCACTCGGTACCTACACCGCGTGGCGGTGGGGTGGCGATTGTCGTGAGCTTTTTGCTGGCCTTGCCGTTAATGGCCGATATGGGCTTGGTCGCTTGGCCTTTGGCCTGGGCATTATTGGGGGCTGGGACGGGTATCGCTGTTCTGGGCTTTCTCGACGATCACGGCCATATCGCCGCACGCTGGCGTTTGCTTGGGCATTTCGCAGCAGCTATTTGGGCGTTGTTCTGGCTCGGTGGTTTACCGCCTTTGATGCTGTTTGGCTTCGGTATCGATCTTGGCTGGGTCGGCCATGGGCTGGCTGCGATCTATCTGGTATGGCTGCTTAACCTCTATAACTTTATGGACGGCATTGATGGCATCGCCAGTATCGAGGCAATTTGTGTATGCCTCGGCGGTGCCTTGTCGTATGCCATGTTGAGCTTCGCAGGCCCAGCCCAACCTACAGGCTGGGTTATGCCAATGCTATTGGCGGCCGCGGTGGCGGGCTTTCTATTCTGGAACTTTCCGCCGGCGCGTATCTTTATGGGCGACGCGGGCAGTGGTTTTCTCGGTATTATTTTGGGTGTTTTGTCGCTGCAGGCGGCGTGGGTGGCGCCTCAGTTGCTCTGGAGTTGGTTGATTCTGCTCGGCACTTTCATTGTTGATGCCACTTTTACCTTGCTAAGACGTCTACTGCGTGGCGATAAGGTCTATGAAGCTCACCGTAGTCATGCCTATCAATATGCGTCCCGTCAGTTTGGTCGGCATTTACCAGTTACTCTGGCTGTAGCGGCGCTTAATCTGCTATGGCTTTTGCCGATCGCGTTGTGGGTCGGCGTGGATGGCATCGATGGCGTGGTTGGGTTGCTGATCGCTTATCTGCCATTAGTGCTGCTATGCATCAAGTTTCGTGCTGGAGAGCTGGAAAACAAGGCGTAACAACGCTTTTCGCCGATGGCTACTTTATGTTGATTTGGAGCCGTTTAGAGCCAATTTGGGTTTGGGCTTAACAAGGATTCGAGGTGTTGCGGTGTTAAGGATTGCTGAGAAGGTTCGCACACGACTGGTCGCATTGCCGCGGCGCTATAAGCGCCTGATGCAAGTCTTCGTCGATGTGCTGTTGGTGTGGGCCGCCCTGTGGTTGGCGTTTGTCGTGCGCTTGGGTAACTCAAATAGCATCGAGCCCTTCAATGGCCATGCCTGGTTGTTTGCCCTGGCTCCGCTGATAGCGATTCCCTTGTTCGTTCGTTTCGGTATGTACCGAGCGGTAATGCGCTATTTCGGCAACGATGCTTTGATGGCCATCGCTAAAGCGGTTTCGCTTTCAGCATTGGTTCTGGCATTGGCTGTCTATTGGTACCAAGACGCCCCCAAGCTTATTCCTCGCTCCATGGTGCTCAACTATTGGTGGTTGAGCCTGGTGATGATCGGTGGTTTGCGCTTGCTGATGCGCCAGTATTTTATGGGCGATTGGTATTCTTCGGATCAGCCCTATCGCCTGCAGGGACGTGACGCCGGTTTACCGAAGGTCGCGGTATATGGCGCTGGCGCGGCCGGCAACCAATTGGTTGCTGCACTGCGGTTGGGCCGTGGAATGCGTCCTGTAGCGTTCATCGACGATGACTCCGGCATCGCCAACCGGGTGATCGCAGGGTTACGGGTTTATACCCCTAAACATATTGAGCAGATGATCAATGAAACGGGAGCCGAGGAAATTTTGCTGGCGGTTCCTTCTGCTTCGCGGACGCGGCGGCGAGAGATTCTAGAGAACCTTGAGCAGTTTCCGTTGCATGTGCGCAGCGTGCCGGGGTTTATGGATCTGGCCAGCGGGCGGGTCAAGGTCGACGATGTGCAGGAAGTGGACATCGGTGATTTGCTAGGCCGCGATGCGGTGCCACCGCAGCAGGATTTATTCGAGCGCTGCATTCGCGGTCAGGTGGTGATGGTGACGGGAGCAGGTGGCTCCATTGGTTCTGAATTATGTCGGCAGATTATTGCGACCGGGCCGACTACCTTGCTGCTGTTCGAGCACAGCGAGTTCAATCTCTACTGCATCCATGGTGAGTTGGAACAGCGTATTCGTCGTGAATCTTTGCCCGTGCGCCTGGTGCCTATCCTGGGGTCGATTCGTAATGCGAGTCGCTTGCTGGATGTGATGCGTACCTGGGCGGTGAATACGGTTTATCACGCCGCGGCCTATAAGCATGTGCCTATGGTTGAGCACAATATTGCCGAGGGTGTTCTGAACAACGTGCTGGGTTCCACCTTTACCGCTCAAGCGGCTGTGAGGGCTGGGGTCGAGCACTTTGTACTGATTTCCACCGATAAGGCGGTGCGCCCGACCAATGTGATGGGCAGCACCAAGCGCTTGGCGGAAATGGTTCTGCAGGCGCTGAGTCGTGAGTCGGCGCCTGTGTTGTTCCGGGATAGCGAAGGCTTGCATCAGGTCAACAAGACCCGCTTTACCATGGTGCGGTTTGGCAATGTGCTGGGCTCTTCGGGTTCGGTAATTCCGCTGTTCCATGAGCAAATTCGCAAGGGTGGTCCGGTCACTGTTACCCACCCGAATATCACTCGTTACTTCATGACCATCCCAGAGGCCGCCCAGCTGGTTATCCAAGCCGGCGCCATGGGGCAGGGCGGGGATGTGTTCGTGTTGGATATGGGCCAGCCGGTGAAAATCGCTGTGTTGGCGGAGAAGATGGTCCACCTCAGTGGTTTGAGCGTGCGCTCGGATAAGAACCCTCATGGCGATATCGCCATTGAGTTCACTGGCTTGCGTCCTGGCGAAAAACTGTACGAGGAGTTGCTGATAGGTGACAACGTCAGCCCGACCGAGCATCCAATGATTATGCGGGCCGACGAAGAGCATCTACCTTGGGATTCGTTCAAGAAAGTATTGGATGATCTTTTGAAGGCAGTCGAGCGCGACGATTATGACCGGGTGCGCCAGCTGTTGCGTGAGACCGTCAGTGGCTACAAGCCTGAGGGCGAGATTGTCGACTGGATTCATCAGCAGCGGCGGATTGAGCCTTAGCGTGCTTCGGCCAGTCATGCCCCAGTTACGGGGCCGATTGCTTTGTAGGTGGGGCGCCCCGGCACGATGTTTCGGTTTTTGAGAGAGCGTTATCCGCCATCGCCGCGCGGGTATGTCTTCTCCAGGGATTGTGACTAATTGATCAGCCAAATCGTTTTTCAGTAGCCAGCTCCGATGGTACCGGCTACTCCTGCCGCAACTGCTTGACCCGGCCTCTGCTTGCGGCCAGCTGCTTATCCAGCGCTTCGTTATAGTCGGCGAGCCAGCTGCGCGAGCCGGCGATCATGCCGGCCAGGTCGCGCATTCCGGCTTTGAGGGCGAGTAGGCTTTCCTGAAAGCTTTGTTCCTGACCGATCAGCGTTTCAGTCAATTGTTGGGTCAGTGCGGAGTTGTCGGTATTCACCGTCGCCACCGGTTCGGCTTTGCGGTTTTGCAGGGTGACGAGCAGGGCCTTTTGTTCGCGGAGTTGTTGCTGTAGCTCCGCAACCTGTTGCGCCAGAGCCGAGCTATTGGTTTGCAGTGCTTCGATCTGGCTGGGGCTGATACCTGGCTCTTCTTCGCTAAGCAGGCTCATCAGGCCGGAGGTCAGCCAGCTGGCCAGCATCACGACCCATACTGCGGTCAGTGCGAAGATCAGTATGCGGTCCAGCTTCTGGCCTTTCTCCAATACACCTAAACGCGATTCGTCGCTGAGGGATTCAGTGCTTTCTTCGCGGGCTTCGCTGCTCATGGCGTATGTTTCCCTGGGCTGTTTGGTGGCCGATGGCCATTTTTGGATGACCTTGGCCGATGTTGGCACAGTCCACGGACAATCGCTAAGGCTATGTCCCGGTTATATGCCACATGGATGGCCGGGCTCAGTCCGGCAGACGCTCTCGTAGGACGCGCGTCCTCGCTGCAATGCAGTCCGCAGGGCTGCCCCACTGATCGTTTGGCAGCTACCTACAAATCTCGTCCCGAGGTCGCAATGCTGTTCACTTATGCCAGGTGAGCAGCATTTTTCTGTAGCCCGGATGAAATCCGGGGAACTGGCGCCTGCATAACCGCTCCCGGATTGCATCCGGGCTACGCGTTGGCTGCCGGGCGTACGGTAAATGCATCTGGGATGCCGCTTAGGTGAACGGTATTACGCCCCGAGGCCAGGCTTTCTACGACACGTGGGGCATTCGGGCTTGCTTATCGGTGAGGCGCGCGTTGGGGGCGATATTGATCCTGATGTTTGGCAGTTTAATGAGCCGCCTTGTAAATTAAACGTTACGTAATGGTGAGCAATTGAACTGCACAATGACACTTCTCGGCGGTCTTCTTTCGGTGTAAATATTTATTGCCAGTGTAGGCTCGTGGCTGGCTTGGGCTGCTCTTGGACGCGTCTTGTCGCGGCATCGGTCGTCGGTTGTTATTGGCTCTATCCAGCCGCCGGGCATCACCCGCGGGTTTGGCCAGAACAACAACCGAGGAGGCGCAATGAACGCCGTGAGTAAAATCGAACAGCACAACCCCATCGGCACCGACGGCTTCGAGTTCGTCGAATACACCGCGCCCACCGCCGAAGGCATTCAGCAATTGCGTGAGCTGTTCACGGCCATGGGCTTTACCGAAACCGCCAAGCACCGCACCAAGGAAGTCTGGCTGTTCCAGCAGAACGATATCAATTTCGTGCTCAACGGCAGCCCTACCGGCCACGTGCGCGAGTTCGGTCTGAAGCATGGCCCGAGTGCCTGTGCGATGGCCTTTCGGGTGAAGAATGCGGCGCAGGCGGCGGCTTATGTCGAGTCTCAGGGCGCGACCCTGGTCGGCAGCCACGCCAATTTCGGCGAGTTGAATATTCCTTGTGTCGAGGGTATCGGCGGCTCGCTGCTGTATCTGGTCGATCGCTACGGCGACAAGAGCATCTACGACGTCGACTTCGAGTTCATCGAAGGGCGCACGCCGAATGACAACGCGGTGGGCCTGCAAGCGCTGGATCACCTGACCCACAATGTCAAACGCGGGCAGATGGATGTCTGGTCGGGCTTCTACGAGCGTATCGCCGGCTTCCGCGAGATCCGTTACTTCGACATTGAAGGCAAGCTCACTGGCCTGCTGTCGCGGGCGATGACCGCGCCCTGCGGCAAGATCCGCATCCCGATCAACGAGTCGGCTGACGACAAGTCGCAGATCGAGGAATTCATCCGCGAGTACCACGGCGAAGGCATCCAGCACATCGCCCTGAGCAGTGAGGATATCTACGACACCGTGCGCAAGCTGCGCGCCAATGGTGTGGAGTTCATGCTCACCCCGGGTACTTATTACGACAAGGTTGACAGCCGCGTCGCCGGCCATGGCGAGCCGACCGATGTGCTGCGCGAATTGAATATTCTGATCGATGGGGCGCCCGAGGACGACGGCATTCTGCTGCAGATTTTCACCAATACGGTGATCGGTCCGATCTTCTTCGAGATCATCCAGCGCAAGGGCAATCAGGGCTTTGGCGAGGGCAACTTCAAGGCGTTGTTCGAGTCGATCGAGGAGGACCAGATCAAGCGTGGTGTGATCAAGGCCGACTAGGCTGAACCCGTAGGGTGGGTTAGCGGCGCATTACACCATGCTTATAAGCAGCACAGTGTCCGGGCGCCGCGTAACCCACCATGCGCTGGCAGGTCGATCACCCATGGTGGGTTACGGCGCGCAAGAATCAGCAGTGTGCTTGCAAAGCGCTGGACGCGCGCCTAACCCACCCTACGAAAACGCCTCATCGAGGAGATACCGGCCATGAGCCGCAACTGGATCAGCTTCCCCCTGCGCGAGGGCGAGTGTTCGCGTCAGGCGCACTGCGATTTTCCCGAAGGTACTTATGAGCGCGAGATGGGCCGCGAGGGCTTTTTCGGCCCGACCGCGCACCTGCACCACAAGCACCCGCCGACCGGCTGGATCGATTGGGAAGGGCCACTGCGCCCCCATGCGTTCAACTTCAACGCGATCGCCAGCGAGCGCGATTGCCCGCTGGAGGCGCCGCTGTGCCTGCATAACACCGATGTGCAGCTGCGCATCTGGAAAACCCACGGCGCCATGCGCCATCTGGTGCGCAATGCCGATGGCGACGAGTTGTTATTCATTCATGAAGGGGCGGGGCACTTCTACTGCGACTTCGGTCACCTGACCTATCGCGACGGTGATTATCTGGTGATTCCCCGCGGCACGGCCTGGCGCATCGAAGCCAGCGAGCCGACCTTTATGCTGCTGATCGAAAACAGTGACGGTGCCTATCAGCTGCCCGACAAAGGCCTGCTCGGCCCGCAGGCGATCTTCGACCCGGCGGTACTCGACCATCCCAAGTTGGACGATGCCTTCAAGGCGCAGCAGGACGAAAACACCTGGCAGATTCGGATCAAACGGCGCAACCAGATCAGCACCGTGACCTACCCCTATAACCCGCTGGATGTGGTCGGCTGGCATGGTGATAACACCGTGGTTCGCCTCAATTGGCGCGATATCCGCCCGCTGATGAGCCACCGTTATCACCTACCGCCGTCGGCGCACACCACCTTTGTGGCCAACGGTTTTGTGGTCTGCACCTTTACCCCGCGCCCGGTGGAGAGCGATCCAGGCGCGCTGAAGGTGCCGTTCTATCACAACAATGACGACTACGACGAAGTGCTGTTCTACCACCGTGGCAACTTCTTCAGCCGCGACAATATCGAAGCGGGAATGGTCACCCTGCATCCCTGTGGCTTTCCCCATGGTCCGCACCCCAAGGCGCTGAAGAAGAGCCAGGAAAGCCCGGCGACCTTCGTCGAGGAAGTGGCGGTGATGATCGATACCCGTCGCGCCCTGGAAGTCGGTGATGCCGCCGCGGCCGTGGATGTACCCGAATACGTGAACTCCTGGCGTGCGCCGGGCAAAGACAACTTGAAATAGGTAAGCGGGGTCGCCCAGGTCGCGCGCCCCACTACCCTGAAGAACAGCTGCGGTGCGCATGGCGCACCCTACGAGGGTTGAGCATGAAACTCGCATCATTGAATCAAGGCCGCGATGGCGTGCTGCTGGTGGTCTCCCGCGATTTGCGTCATGCGGTCAAGGTGCCGCAGATCGCCGCTACCTTGCAGGCCGCGTTGGACGATTGGGACATCAAGCGCCCGCATCTCGAGGCCATGTATCAGCGTCTCAACGATGGCCTGTGCGAGGAGGCTTTTGTCTTCGATCAGGCCGATTGCCACAGCCCGCTGCCGCGCGCCTATCACTGGGCCGATGGCAGCGCCTACGTCAACCACGTGGAGCTGGTGCGCAAAGCCCGTGGTGCGGAAATCCCGGAAAGCTTCTGGCACGACCCGCTGATGTACCAGGGCGGCGCCGACAGTTTTATTCCGCCCCACGCGCCGATTCAAATGGCCGATGAGGCCTGGGGCATTGACCTGGAAGCCGAGATCGCGGTGATCACCGACGACGTGCCCATGGGTGCCACGCCTGCCGAAGCCGCCGGGCATATCCAGTTGCTGATGTTGGTCAACGATGTGTCGCTGCGTAACCTGATCCCCGGCGAGCTGGCCAAGGGTTTTGGCTTCTACCAGAGCAAGCCATCCTCGAGTTTTTCGCCGGTGGCGATTACCCCGGACGAGTTGGGTGCCGCCTGGCGTGAAGGTAAGGTGCATCGGCCATTGGTGTCGCATATCAATGACGCGCTGTTCGGCCAGCCGGATGCCGGCGTCGACATGACCTTCAACTTTCCGACGCTGGTGGCCCACGCCGCCAAGACCCGACCGCTGGGCAGCGGCACCATTATCGGTTCCGGCACCGTGTCCAACTACGACCGCAGCGCCGGGTCTTCGTGTCTGGCGGAGAAACGCATGCTCGAAGTGATCGCCGATGGCGAGGCGAAGACGCCGTTTCTCAAATTCGGCGACCGGGTGCGTATCGAGATGTTCGACGAGGCCGGGCACAGTTTGTTTGGCGCCATCGATCAGGTGGTCGAGAAATATGAGCGTTGAGCCGGAAGCCGCAGGCGGGGCCTGGGTTTTGGTAGCCCGGATGCGGGTAGGGTGGATGACGCCTTTTTCATCCACCATCGCGGTTGGTGGATGGGTGAAGCGTCATCCACCCTACGAAGTCGCAGGGCTTGCGATTAGTAGCAGCTACGGGAACGCTTGCGCAGAGCTTTCAATGGGAGGCGCGCCATGCTGACGCTCTATGGCTATTGGCGCTCCAGTGCCGCCTACCGGGTGCGTATCGCCCTGAACCTCAAAGGCCTGGTCTATCGGCAGGTGCCGGTGCACTTGGTCAAGAATGGCGGGCAGCAGCATGCCGATGAATACAAAGCGCTGAATCCCCAGGAACTGGTGCCGCTGTTGGTCGATGCCGGCACCGACCAGGGCGAGGTGCGTATCGCCCAGTCCCTGGCGATTCTCGAATACCTCGACGAAGTATTTCCGGTGCCGGCGTTGTTGCCCGCAAATCCTGCGCTGCGGGCTCAGGTGCGGGCGCTGGCGCTGCATATCGCCTGCGATGTTCACCCGTTGAACAACCTGCGTGTGCTGCAGTATTTGTCCGCTGAACTGGGCGCCTCGGACGAGGCGAAGAACGCCTGGTACCTGCATTGGCTGCACAGCGGTTTGGCAGCCGTGGAGCAGGGCCTGGCGCCATTCGACGAGCGTCTGTCGCTCGGCGAGCGCCCCGGCTATCTGGAGGCCTGCCTGATCCCGCAGATCTACAACGCACGACGTTTCAACTGTGACCTCGACGCCTATCCGCGCATTCTCAGCATGGTCGCGCGTTGCGAGTCCTTGGATGCCTTCAAACAGGCCGCCCCGGAGGTGCAGCCCGACGCCCAGTGAACCGGCTTTACCCAAGCTGCCTTGCCTAGTTCCGTCGCGCCATAAGCGCGGCGGGTTCGTTCCCGTCACAGATAACAACAAAAGGTGACGCATGACCCGTGAAAAACCCAAGAACCTCTGGCTCTCGCGCTGGGGTTTCATCCTCGCTGCAACTGGCTCGGCCGTCGGCCTGGGCAATATCTGGAAATTCCCCTACATCACTGGCGAGTACGGCGGCGGTGCCTTCGTGCTGATGTACCTCGCCTGCATTCTTTCCATCGGTATTCCGGTGATGATGACCGAGATCGCCCTGGGCCGACGCGGCCGTGGCAGCCCGATCGATGCTATTGCCCGGGTGGTCAAGGAAAACAACGGCAACCCGCTGTGGAAGACGGTCGGGGTCATGGCCATGCTCTGCGGCTTTCTGATCCTGTGTTTCTACGTGGTCGTGGCCGGTTGGGCTTTCGCCTACACCTGGAAAATGCTCGACGGCTCGCTCGCGGCCACCAGCGTCGAAGCGCTCGGCGAGGTGTTCGCGGCGCACAACGCCAATCCCTGGCAGCTCGGTGGCTGGAGCGTGCTGGTGTCGTTGCTGACAATGTGGATAGTCGCCAAGGGCGTGCAGAAGGGCATCGAAAGCGCTGTCAGCTGGATGATGCCGGGGCTGGCGCTGATGCTGGTGGTGCTGGTTGGCTATGCCTTTACCAGCGGCAGCTTCGCCGCCGGCTTCGACTTCCTGTTCAGCTTCGACGCCTCGAAGATCACCGGCGAAGCGCTGCTCGCGGCGCTCGGTCATGCGTTCTTCACCCTGAGCCTGGCCTCGGGGGCGATTCTGGTTTACGGCTCCTATATCCCCGATGGCCAGTCGATCGCCCGTACCACCTTTATCGTGGCGATCTGCGACACCTGCGTGGCGCTGCTCGCCGGTTTGGCGATCTTCCCGATCATCTTCGCCAATGGCCTAAGCCCGAGCGCCGGGCCTGGCCTGATTTTCATGAGCCTGCCGTTGGCGTTCCAGCAGATGCCGTTCGGCACGCTGTTCGGCGCGCTGTTCTTCGCCATGGTGTCGATTGCCGCGCTGACCTCGGCAATTTCCCTGGCCGAGGCCACGGTTGCCTACCTCAACGAGAAATATGGCATCAGTCGTTTCAAAGGTGCCGCGGGTGCCGGCTTGGTGTTGCTGTTGCTCAGCCTGCTGGCGATGCTCTCGTTCAACTTGATGGCCGGTTGGACGCCGATGGGCAAGAACCTCTTCGACTGGATGGACTACCTGACCTCGCGCTGGATGATGCCCCTGGGCGGGATCTTCATGGTGCTGCTGGCCGGCTATGCGCTGCGCGGCGAGATCATGCGCGACGAGTTGAACCTGCCGCCGCTGGGCTACGCGCTCTGGTTGTTTATGGTGCGCTACGTATGCCCGGTGCTGATCACCATGGTATTCCTGCACGCCCTCGGCTGGCTGGGGTTCGACCCCATCGCCAAGTGGTATTGGATCGCCGGCGCGATTGGCATGTTGGCGATCCTCGGTGAAGTGCTGCGGCCACGGGTGGTGCCGGTATTGGTCGGGCGCTAGGCGTTCTTCTCGTTGGATAAGCAAGGGCGCATGACGACTGGTCATGCGCCCTTGTTGTATCTGGCGCCTATCCGCTGTGCAGGTAGCGCGCTTACGCCGGCATGAATGAGGCGAGGATGCGCCCGAGCGTGGCCATGGCCTGTTCGCATTGTGGCGTCCAGGGGTGGCCATGGTTCAGCCGCGCACAATGGCCGAAGCGCCGGGTCGCGGAAAAGATCGGCCCGGGCGCCAGGCTGATGCCCTGGGCCAACGCCAGCCGGAACAACTGCAACGAATCCACCTGCTCAGGAAACTCGAACCAGAGGAAGTAACCGCCACTGGGTCGGGTGACCTTGGTGCTGGCTGGAAAATGCCGCGCTGCCGAGGCCAGCATCGAGGCCTGTTGAACCTCCAATTGGTGGCGCAGCTTGCGCAAATGGCGGTCATAGCCGCCGTGTTGCAGGTAATCGGCCAGCGCGGCCTGGGCCGGGACTGAGGGCGAAATGGTGGTCATCAGTTTGAGCCGGCTGATCTGCTCGGCATAACGTCCGCCCGCCACCCAACCAACCCGGTAGCCGGGCGCCAGGCACTTGGAAAACGAGCCGCAGTGCATCACCAGGCCCTCCGTGTCGAAGCTCTTCACCGGCTTGGGCGGCTGGCTGCCGAAGTACAGCTCGGCGTACACATCGTCTTCGATCAACGGCACCTGATGGCGCTGCAACAACGCATACAGCCCGCGCTTCTTGTCGTCGCTCATGCTTGCGCCAAGCGGGTTCTGCAGGCTGCTCATAAACCAGCAGGCCTTGATCGGCAGGCTGGCCAGGCGCTCAGCCAGCACATCCAGGTCAACGCCTTCGCGCGGGTGCACCGGAATCTCCACCGCCTTGAGCTTGAGGCGTTCCAGCACCTGCAGGCAGGCGTAGAACGCCGGCGCCTCTATCGCTACCAGATCACCGGGTTGGGTCACCGTTTGCAGGCACAGGTTGAGCGCTTCCATGGCACCACTGGTGATCACCAGTTCTTCCAGCGGCAGCATCACGCCGCTGACCATGTAGCGCAGGGCGATCTGCCGGCGCAGATTGGGGTTGCCCTCGGTCATGTCGGCGATCACCGCATGCGGCGACAGTTCGCGCATGGCGTGGGCCATGGAGCGGGCCAGTCGGGGCAGGGGGAACAGATCCGGGCTGGGAAAGGCCGAACCGAAGGGCACGGTGTCGGGGTCTTTCAGTGAGCCGAGCACGGAGAACACCAGCTCGCTGACATCCACCTCGGTGGTCTGCGTCGGCTGCTGGCTGGTTTCCGGTTCTGCCAGCGAATGCCGCGCCAGTTCGCGGACGAAATAGCCGGAGCGGGCCCGTGCCTGGATCAGGCCACGGTCTTCCAGCAGGTAATAGGCCTGGAACACCGTGGACGGGCTGACCCCATGGGTGCGGCTGGCGTGGCGCACCGAAGGCACCCGCTCACCGGCGGCGAGCACGCCGGTGCGGATCAGTTCGGCAATCTGCTCGGCGAATTTTTCGTAGCGTTTCATCGTATCCACAGGCGTGCTGCGCAGTTCAGCGCACTCTACGGTTTGTTTGCCGCTCATGCGACTGTCAGCGCCCGCGTGGCGAAAGAAAGATGCTCTGCGTCTGCGCCTGCTCGCTGGCATCGGTCAGGTTGTGGATCACAAAGCGCACGGGCATGGCGCTGGATATAGCCTGATCGTTCTCCAGTACCAGAGTGACCGGCACGTCGAGAATTTCCCCTGGGCCGAGCAGCAGCTGTTGCGGCGCCTCCAGGCGCAGGCCCGGGCTGTCGAGCAATGCGAGGCCATAGCGCTGTGGTTGCTGGGTCTTGTTGATCACCTTGAGCAGGTAGGTGTTCTCGATCTGCCCCAACTGGTTTTCGCGGAACATGCTGCGATCCTTGGCCGCGTCGATGGACAACATCGAGCGCGCGTTCAAGGCCCAAACGAAGGCACCGATCATCAGCAGCAGAGCGATGCCATAACCGATCAGTCGGGGGCGCAGCAGCTGGGTTTTGCCGCCTTGCAGTTCGCGCTCGGAGTGATAGCCCACCAGGCCCTTGGCGTAACCCATCTTGTCCATGATCGAATCGCAGGCGTCGATGCAGGCACCGCAGCTGATGCAATCGATCTGCAAGCCATCGCGGATATCAATGCCGGTCGGGCACACCTGCACACACATCTGACAGTCGATGCAGTCGCCCAGCCCCTCGGCCTTGTGGTCGCTGTCCTTCTTGCGCGGGCCACGGCCTTCGCCGCGTTTGGCGTCGTAGGCCACCAGCAGGGTGTCATCGTCGAACATCGCACTCTGAAAGCGCGAGTAAGGGCACATATGCACGCACACTTTCTCGCGTAGCCAGCCGGCGTTGAGGTAGGTGGCGGCCATAAAAAACAGCACCCACACCAAGGTGCCGCCATCCAGTTGCAGGCGCAGCAGGTCGCTGGCAAGGGTGCGGATCGGCGTGAAGTAACCGATAAAGGTCAGCGCCGTGATCAGGCTGACGCCCAGCCAGATCGCGTGCTTGGCGCTGCGCCGAAGCAGCTTGTTCAGCGACCAGGGCGCGGCATCCAGTTTGATCCGCTGGTTGCGCTCGCCCTCGGTGACCTTCTCCGCCCACATAAACACCCAGGTCCACACACTCTGCGGACAGGTGTAGCCGCACCACACGCGCCCGGCCACCACGGTGATGGCGAACAAGCCAAACGCCGCAATGATCAGCAGCGCCGAGAGCAAGATGAAATCCTGCGGCCAGAAGGTCGCGCCGAAGATGTAATAGCGGTGCTCGGCCAGGTTCCACAACACCGCCTGGCGACCGTCCCAATCGAGCCAGGCGGTGCCGAAGAAGATCAGAAACAGCAAGCCGGCACCGTACAGGCGCAGGTTGCGAAAAAGGCCGCTGAAACTGCGGGTATGAATCGGGCCGCCAGCCTGGGAAGGCGTCAGGCGGATAGGCTGGCGCGGGTCGATGGTCTCGATGATCTGCGCAGGAATTCGTTCGCTCATTAGGGGCCTCGTCGGGCTTTATCAGGCGAGGCGAATGATGCGAGCGCAGCTGTTTGGATAACAGACTCAGGTTTTTAAATAAAAAGCGGATCAGATGCTGGGGGAGGATGGCAGCAATCGCCCAGAAGCGAGCGGTTACTTTATAAATCCGTTCCCTTTTCCTTCGCACCTTACTTGATGAGGGCTTCCAACACGCTAGCGCGACCAATAATGACAAAGTAAGATCGGTTAAGATTTACTTCACGGGTCTAGTGGTGTCAGAACTATTGAGCTTATATAGAATAAGGAGTTTTAAATGAACAAAAGGGAGGCTTTCAAGAAACACTTTAGCGCTGAAGCCCTTGCAGCAATATTTATTGAAAGAATTAAATCAAAGCCAAGTATTGGCATTGACGGCACCAGCGTCGCTGCATTTGAAGATAGGCTAGATATTGAAACAGCTACATGCAGCAAAAAGCTTAAATCTTACAGTTTTAATTTTTCACCTTATCTGGAAGAAGTAAAAAGCAAAGGAAAGGGGAAATTTCCAAGAGTCATTTCCAAGCCAACGATAAGGGATAAGACAATTCTCTCGTCGGCAAATAAGTGCTTGCAAGAATATTACCCTGATGCGGTAAACCGAAAATTACCGAATGAAATAATTCGCGAAATAAAAAAGACTCTCCAAGAGAGCAATGAGGATTTGTTTTTTTGCAAAATAGATATAAAGAATTTTTATGACGCTATAGATCATAAAATTCTTGCGAGAGAGCTTTCAAGGAGACTTGACAAAAAGACGCTATGGATTATAAGTAAAGCAATAAAAAATATAACAGTCAGTGGAAATGCAAAAAAAAGCAAATACCCCGAGGAGAATATTCTTGGGGTGCCGCAAGGATTGCCAATATCGAACATATTATCTGATATATACTTGCATGCCATCGATAAGAAATTTGAGTCTGAAAATTATAGGCGATATGTAGATGATATTTTAATAATTGCCCCGCACGAAATTTCCAAAAGCACTAAAGAAATAAAGGCATTACTTGGAAAGATCAAGCTTGAAACCAATGAAAAAACTATTGAGGGTAAAATAAACGACGGACTTGAATACCTTGGGTATGAATTTCGCGGGTCGACCTATGTGTCAGTTCGAGAGTCATCTGTCGAAAAATTCATTAGATCGTTGATTGCACCAATTACGCGATACAAAAAGGGCCTAGATAAATCTATTGGAAGAACCTGGCTAACTGTTGAGACAAGAAAAAATATACTAATAGAACACCTAAACGAAAAAATAACAGGTGCCATTAGTGAAAAGAAAAGATTTGGCTGGGTGTTCTATTTTATTGAGATAACAAACCTGAAGATTCTTTATGATATTGATGCGGTAATAAAAAAAGAACTAAAAAAGGCTAGATTTTCTGATGTGGAATATTTAAAAATAAAAAAATTAACACGAGCTTTCCATGAGGCTAAACATAGCCCGGAGGCTGGATATATACATAACTATGATACTTACAAAACTATAGAGGAGAAAATAAAGGCGTTAATGCGCTTCGGCTATCTAGATCCGAACTCATCTACTGCCTATGCTGCTGAGCATATTAATTTTCTTTTTGAAAAACTGCGTTCAAGCCAACTCTTGCAGCTTGAGATGGATGTAGGTACTATCTATTAGCCCCCTTGCGACCATTCGCTGCTCGGTCGTAGATTCAAGAGCAATCTTGGGTATTGGTTACTATGCTTGCGTAATTTCAAGCCTGTTGGCTTCGGGGAAATCCGGGGAAATTAATCAGTTAATATTTAGGGGGCACTAATTTTGTCAAGCGAACCCACGAACATTCTTGAAGACTTAGATACAAAGGTCTGGAAGACTAAAGGTTCTCGTTTTAATGCGTGTCGTAGGCTGCAAAGCAGAAAAACATGGGGGTCTTACCTCGTATCCGCCTACTCAATATACATATTGACAATTTCGATATATTTATTAACCCAGCCTGGGGCTGGCAATTTTTTTAACATGCTATCCATAGTTGGATCGCTACTGATTTTAGTGTTTAGCTTGCACGAAGGCTCGCAAAATGCAGAACAAAAAGCAGAGCGACACCACCTTTGTGCCAAAGAGTTGGCAGCCTTATATGATAAGATCGTAATTCGGGTAAAACAATCAAATAACTCTGATGCTGATCATTTGGTAGATGAGTATGCGAGCATTATTGCCCGCAGCCCAGAGAATCATGAAACTATTGACTACGAATTATTTCGTGCTGAGCACGACATGTTCAGGATTCCATGGTGGAAAGTACAGTTCATAAAGCTAGAGCATGGTATTTTCAAAATAACTTGCCTTGTATTAATCATCATTCCGCCGGCATTTCTTATATTTTCGCAAATTAAGCATTGAATTGATTGGAGTCGTTGGCGAGTGGCTGGAACGGCTCAGCGGCGGCCACACCGGGAAGACCGACCTTGGAATCTTTAGATGCCGAGATCAGAACCCGACACCAGTCAGCACTGAAGCACTCTCGGTTTGGCACTGATTAAGACGCCAGTTCTTCCAGGCTGACAGCTAATTGTTATAAGCCACCGGATAAACTAACCTGTAGCGGACCGAGTGAACCTCTCAGGGTTCTAGAGTGAAGACGTAACGATCTGCATGTTCGATGATTATCTTTCTTTTCAATTGAGCGGACCCAGCGCATGTGCTGTAACCTCGGGACCAAACTCTTTTGCCAGGGAAGCAATTGGGAATAGATCACGGTATTGATATTGAGGGGGAAGCTCTAGGCCGGTTTCTGCTGGGCACGACTGACCGGTATGGTTCGGGTGCTACTTCGTCACCGACCATCTTGATTGATAACCGACCACTCATCATTTCTCGGCTATCATCCCGGCCAATCACTCAAGATCCGAGACCGAACTATGCAAGATGGGTACTGGCCCTTCCATCTCTTCGGCGCGACTTTCGCTAGTGATGCTGGGGCATACAGTATGTGTTCGAACAGTGGGAACCAGAGCCTCCCGAAAGCGCAACCGAGGCTGAGTACTCCGCATGGGAAGGCCGCAATCCGACTTGGCGGTTGGCCGAAGAATTGGAGTTCCATGTGGACCCGTGTTTCGTGGAACTTGTCGGCAGCCTAGAGGCTGTCATCACGCAAATTTGCAACCCATCTGAGAGAGCTCTGGTAAGTTCCAATGCGGAGGAATTCACCCGGTCGGGCCGGATACCATGTGGGGCGACCGACGTTCAGCCTACACTCAAGTTGAATCTGTAGTGCGTTTGCCGGAAAGCACTGCAACCATCATCTACCTCTGCAGGTTCAACTAAGTCGCCAGAGGTTCGATTCAAGATAGACAGTTAATTATGAACAGGGTCCACCCTTTATCATCCGGTACTTAGTGCCTATAGCTGTCATTCGCCAAGGTCCGCCGCCCCCTGGCCGAAAAACAGCCCCTCACTAAGGCTCGCAGCCGGTGCTCCCCACGCCCTGGGTTCGGCTAGCTCCATCGCATTGGTCACAGGCATTTGCCATGCACGGCGTAGCTCGCCAAAATCCCGCTCCGATTCGGCCACAGGCCGGAAGTCGATGGTGAAAAGGGGCTGGAGTTGAACGAGCGGAGATTGTCTGCGCGCCTGGAGCGTGTGGCGGCGCATGTGCCAGCGGGTGCGCGGCTGGCCGATATTGGCTCGGATCACGCCTATCTGCCGGTGGCGTTGATGAGCCGCGGTGCCATCGCGACCGCGGTGGCGGGGGAGGTGGCCTTGACGCCGTTCCACGCGGCTGAACGTAGCGTACGCGAGAGTGACCTGAGCCAACGGATCAGCGTGCGCCTGGCAGATGGTTTGGCGGCGATCGAGCCGGGAGATGCGATCACCGCAATCAGCATCTGCGGTATGGGCGGCGAGAGGATTCGCGACATCCTCGACAGCGGTAAGGCCCGCCTGAGTGGTCAGGAACGTCTGATCCTGCAGCCCAACGGCGGCGAGCAGCCGCTGCGCCAATGGCTGATGGAAAATGGCTACCGCATCCTCTGCGAGGAAGTGCTGCGGGAAAACCGCTTTGCATACGAAATCATCGTTGCCGAACGCTCTGGACCGGTGATCTACAGCGCCGAGGAACTGTACTTCGGCCCGCTGCAGATGCAGGCGCGCAGCCAGGCGTTCCTGGCCAAGTGGCAGCGCATGCTGCGTCTGAAGCAGCAGACCCTGGTCGACTTCGCTCAGGCGCGGCAGGCGGTGCCCGAGGAGCGGGTGCAGAAGGTTGCCCGACAGACGCAGTGGATTATTGAACTGCTGGCGTGAGCCTGTTCAGGCGGCGAGTGGCGCCAAAGGGATCTCAAGCGCACAGCGTAGCCGAAGCCTCTATTCCCTCGCCTTTACGGTTGCCGGCGGCTGAATGGCTCATCTGCTCCGTATTTTTCCGCTGAATCTGCCGCTGTTTCGCTATCAGTGGCCTGGGCATAGTGTGGCCATCGCTAACAGTCGAGGCCGCCGATGTACCAATACGATGAATATGACCATGCTCTGGTGCGCGAGCGGGTGGCGCAGTTTCGCGATCAGGTCGAGCGGCGTATCAGCGGTGAGCTGAGCGAAGAAGAGTTTCTGCCGCTACGCCTGCAGAACGGTGTGTACCTGCAGAAGCATGCCTACATGCTGCGGGTGGCGATTCCCTACGGCACGCTGGCGGCGCGGCAGATGCGCGCCCTGGCGCATGTCGCGCGGCATTACGATCGTGGCTACGGGCACTTCACCACCCGGCAGAACATCCAGTTCAACTGGATCGAACTGGCGCAGGTGCCGGATATTCTCGAACACCTGGCGGGCGTGGAAATGCATGCGATCCAAACGTCAGGCAACTGTGTGCGCAATATCACCACCGAGGCCTTTGCCGGGGTCGCTGCCGATGAGTTGCTCGACCCGCGTCCACTGGCGGAAATTCTGCGGCAATGGTCGACCATCAACCCGGAATTCCTCTACCTGCCGCGCAAGTTCAAGATTGCCCTGTGCGCCGCCGAGGAGGATCGCGCGGCGGTGATGATGCACGACATCGGCCTTTATCTGTACCGCGACGAGGCCGGTGAATTGCTGCTGCGGGTGATGGTCGGTGGCGGCCTGGGGCGCACGCCGATTCTTGGTCAGCAGATCCGTGAGGCGCTGCCTTGGCGCCATCTGCTGTCCTATGTCGAGGCGGTGCTGCGCGTGTACAACCGCCACGGCCGCCGCGACAACAAGTACAAGGCGCGCATCAAGATTCTGCTCAAGGCCCTGGGTATCGAGGCGTTCGCCCGTGAGGTCGAGGCGGAGTGGCAGCACATCAAGGATGGCCCGGCCGAGTTGACCGATGCGGAATACCAGCGGGTGGTCGATGCCTTCAGCGCGCCGCCTTACGAGCAGCTGGCGGATGTCGACTTGAGCTTCGGCACGGCGTTAGCGCAGGACGCCACGTTCGCTCGCTGGGTCTCGCGCAATACCCTCAGGCACAAGGTGCCGGGTTATGTCGCGGTGGTGTTGTCGACCAAGCCGGGCATCAGTGCGCCGCCCGGTGATGTCACGGCCGAGCAGATGGATGCGCTGGCCGATCTGGCCGAACGCTTCGGCTTCGCCGAGCTGCGCATTGCCCACGAACAGAACCTCGTGCTGCCCGACGTGCGCAAAGCGGATCTGTATGCCTTGTGGCAAGCAGCGGCAGAAGCCGGTTTAGCCACGCCGAATGTCGGTTTGCTGACGGATGTGATTGCCTGCCCAGGCGGCGACTTCTGCGCGTTGGCCAACGCCAAATCGATCCCGATAGCCCAGGCCATCCAGCAGCGCTTCGATGACCTGGATTACCTGCATGACCTGGGCGATATCAGCCTGAATATCTCCGGCTGCATGAATGCTTGTGGTCATCACCACATCGGCAATATCGGCATTCTTGGCGTCGATAAGAACGGCAGCGAGTGGTATCAGGTGACCATTGGTGGCGCCCAGGGCAGGGCCAGCGCCTTGGGTAAAGTGATCGGCCCCGCGTTCAGCGCCGAACAGATTCCCGAGGTGATAGAGGGCTTGGTGCGCACCTTCACCGACCACCGCGAAGCCGAGGAGCGCTTTGTCGATACCGTGCAGCGCATCGGCCTGGAGCCGTTCAAGGAACAGGTCTATCGCAAGCAGCAGGTGCCGGCATGAACAATCTGATCAGGCTTGTCGATGGTGCGCCGAGCATCGTCGTTGACGACCCCTGGCAATTGCTGGCTGACAACCGGGTGCAACGGCCTGCCGGGCCCTTGATTCTCTCGCTGAGCGCCTGGCGCGAGCGGCAGGATGAGGCTGTGTTGGGTGGCGAGCGCTGCAGCCTCGACGGCATCTGCCTGGCACCGGACGATGAGGTGGAGAGTCTGCAAGCCTATCTGCCGACCCTGCCGCTGATTGCCATCGCCTTCCCCAGCTTTCGGGATGGCCGCGGTTACAGCCAGGCCTACGTGCTGCGTACGCGACTGGGCTGGCGGGGCGAATTGCGGGCGGTGGGCGATGTGCTGCGTGATCAGCTCAGTCATATGCGCCAATGCGGTTTCGATGCCTTCGCCGTGCGTGAGGACAAGTCGCTCGATGATGCGCTCAAAGGGTTGGCCGGCATGAGTGTGGTGTATGGCCGCTCGGCGATCGAGCCTCGCCCGTTGTTCCGCCGGCGTACCGAAGGACGCTGAGCCGACTGGCGAGTCGCCCAAGGGCGCGATACCGCCGTGCGCTGGGGATGCCGTTGGGCGCACGCCTGATGGCGTTTCCACATGTCCTCGGCGCGTCACCTGTTCCGGGTACCGAGAGTCGGGCAACAGCGTCTTGGGGCATAACGGTCCTTGTTACCGTCACTCCGCCATAGGCAGAAATCCGCCAGCAGTGGCGAAAAAGTGGCGAATATCCGCCTATTCCTCTCGTGGCATGCGCGCCATAGCGGCTCGTCACTAGTGCCGGTCCAATCCGGGCGGCGGGTTATCCAGCTCCTTGGCCTAAGCTTCAGGCGATGTCCGCCGATTACCTGGGTGGCCTGAGTCACAAGCTGGCACAGCGGTTGCGTAGGCTTGTATGCCGCACTCATGCCCGCCAAGAGCTGGCATTGAGAACAATAAGAACTGGAGTAGCGCTCATGTTGCAATCTGCCACCCGCCTGTTTGCCAACCTTGCCGTGGGCAAGAAATTATTCTGTGGTTTCGGCCTGGTGCTAATGCTCACGATCGCCATGATCGGCAGCGGCTTCGTCGCGGTGGATTCTGTTCTGCAGGGGCACGATCAGACGGGCCGCTTGGCTGCGGTCAATATGGAAATCCTGCAGGCGCGTCGGCTGGAGCGGGCGTTCGCCCTGGAGCAGAGTGCGGAGAGCGCCGCCCGGGTGCGCAAAAGTCTGGCGGGCGTGCAAGCGCTGTTGAGCGACTTGCAGCGCGACGCTTCCGCGGCGGAAACGACGCGCTTGCAGACGATGCAGCAGGCCGTCGTCGAATACCTGGGCCAGTTCGATAGCTACGTCGAAGTGAAGAACAAGGCGCGAGAGGCTCGCAAGGATATGGACGATGCCGCTCGCGACGCGCGCGATCAGTTCGAGGTGATCGAGCAGGGCATGTATGACGCGGTACGCGAGTTACGCCTACAGGGCGACCATTTGCGTGGCAGCGATCCGCTGACCCTGGCGGAAACCACGTCCGGTCTGAGCAAGCGCATGCTCGATCTGCGCGGTTACGAAAGCCAGTACATCATCGACCATTCCGAGACCGCCTTGGAGGAATGGAACAGCGTCAGCGATGAGCTGCAAACCGTGGCCAGCGGCTTGACGGTCTGGTTGAACGATGAGCAGAAGGAAGAGGTCGAGAAGGCGCTGCAATCGCTGACCCTGTATCAGCGCTCGTTCGGCTACTACCAGCAAGTCCGCGAGCAGAGCCTGGCCACGGAAAAGGCGATGATCGAGCGCGCACGAGCCACGATGAGCCTTGCCGACGCGGCGAAGGCCGGCGCCGAACAGGGTATGCGCGATGCCAGGAAACGTGAACTGCTGATGTTCGGAAGCATTGGTGCCGGTGCCGTGGTCTTCGGTCTGCTGGCCGCGTTGCTGATTTCCCGCTCGATCGTCGTGCCCTTGCGGCAAAGCGTGGCGTTTGCCCGGCGTATCGCCGACGGCGACCTGAGCCAGGATCTGCCGCTGCAGCGCAAGGACGAACTGGGCCAGTTGATGAATGCCATGCAAAGCATGACCCTCGGCCTGCGCAGCCTGATCGGCGGCATAGGCGCGGGTGTCGGGCAGATCGCCGCGGCGGCGGAGCAGTTGTCGTCGATTACCGCGCAAACCAGCGCCGGGGTGCAGCGGCAAAAGCTGGAGACCGAGCAGACCGCCACCGCAATCCATGAAATGGCCGCTACCGTGCAGGAGGTGGCGCATAACGCCGAGCAGGCGTCCCAGGCCGCGCAAACTGCGGATAAGGAGGCCCAGCAGGGCAATCATGTGGTGCAGCAGGCGGTCGGCCAGATCGGCACCTTGGCCGCTGATGTCGAACAGTCCGCCGAGGCGATCCAGGAATTGAACAGGGAGAGCGAGCGCATCGGCAGTGTGCTGGAAGTCATCCGCAGCGTCGCCGAACAGACCAACCTTCTGGCGTTGAATGCGGCCATCGAAGCGGCGCGGGCGGGTGAACAGGGCCGCGGTTTCGCCGTGGTCGCCGATGAGGTGCGCGCCCTGGCCAAGCGTGCCCAGGAGTCGGCCCAGGAGATCGAAACGCTGATCGCCGGCTTACAGCGTATGGCCCAGGGCGCGGTGACGAAAATGGAAGGTAGCCGCAGCCTGACCCAGCGCACTGTCGGCCTGGCGGCCGAGGCGGGGGATGCATTGCGGCGCATCACCCTGTCGGTGAGCACCATCGAGCAGATGAACCAGCAAATCGCCGCCGCTGCCGAAGAGCAGAGCGCGGTGGCCGAGAATATCAACGAAAGCGTGACGCGGGTGCGCGACATCGGCGAACAGAGCGCCAGCGCCAGCGAGCAGACGGCCGCCTCGAGTGCCGAATTGGCGCGCCTGGGCGTGGAATTGCAGGGCCTGGTGGCGCAGTTCCGTACATAGCGGCACAGGGCTTTCGGGGCGGCGCAACAGGGTGGTCAAGCCAGCGTCTGCGTAGGGCCTGGACGGCGCAGCACCCTCACCCTAGCCCTCTCCCGGTGGGAGAGGGGACTGATCGGTGGGCAATCGCTTAACAGGGTTGGAGCAGCGCCATCTTCGCCAGCGGATTAACTCCCCTCTCCCTCGGGAGAGGGGCCGGGGGTGAGGGACCTTTACGGTCAGCACGAGGCCCTGAGGTGCCGCCGTGGTCGATGATCACGCCCAGATCCGGCAGCGCGCCTTGAATGCTGGCGCCCAGCACCGCTTGGGTAACCGAACCCATCGCACCAGGTCTCAAGCTGAGCCGGACGCTTGCTTAGTTGAGCTTATCGACCCGGGCAGCGGTTAGATTGGCTGCGAAGATTTCAGCAGCGCGCGGCGCCAGCGGATATTGCGCGGGCCTGGGGCGGCTGGCGTAGGTATCGTGCCAGGCGATCAGGTCGGCTAACGACATGGGTTTTCCGTAAAAATAACCTTGGGCGTAATCGCTGCCGAGCAGGCGCACCTGCCGATCGTCCGCGCGGTCTTCGATGCCTTCGCAGATCACGCTGAAATTGAACGAGTGGCAGAGTTCGATGATGCTGCGCACCACGCGCTGCAACTGGGTGTCGTGGTTGATGCCGCGGATAAACGACTTGTCGATCTTGACGCGCTGTACCTTCAAACCGCTCAAGTAGGACAGCGAGGAGTAGCCGGTGCCGAAATCGTCGAGGGCGATGTCGACGCCCAGCGCATTGATGTTTTCGAGAATGTTTTGGCAGTCGTTGAAGTTCGCCACCGAAATGGACTCGGACATCTCCAGCAGCAGTTGATCCGGGCGAATCGGTGCCCGGCCCAGCCAGCGGCTCAGGCTTTGCGGCAGGGTGGCGGAAAATTGTGCAGGCGATATGTTGACCGAGAAGTACAGGCGCTCGCGAATGACGCCGGGCAGCCGCTGCAGGTCTTCGTCGAGCCGTTGCAGGATCCAGTCGCCGAGGGTGACGCCCAGTTGATTGTTCTCGGCCAGTTCGACGACTTCCAGCGGCGAGATGGCGCCCAGGCTCGGATGGGTCCAGCGCAGTAATACTTCGACGCCCATGGTGGTTTGTTTGAGCCCCAGGATCGGCTGGTAATGCAGCGCCAACCCAGGGAAACCGCCGTCGATGGCCTGCTTGAGGTCGCTGAGCAACTGCCGGCTGCGCAAATAGCGGCTGCTGATTTCCTCGTCGAATACCTTGAAGCCGCGGCTATGGCTCATGCGCAGTTCTCGGGCGGCCAGGGTGGCGCAGTAATACAGCTTTTCGATGCCGTACGTCCGCTGGTGATTGAACACCACGCCGATTCGCGCGTTGACCTGGAACAGTTGCTTGTCGCTCTGGAAGTCGAAACTCAGCGCATTGGCCAGCGCTTTCAGGGTTTCGATCACCAGCTCCGCGGGAAAGTCCGCAGCGAAGGTAATGAGGAATTCATCACCGCCCACCCGGGCGATAAAACTGCTTTCGGGTTTCAGCTGTTTGAGCGTGCTGGCGATGCGTCGCAGTAACTGATCGCCGGCCTCGTGGCTGATGTGTTCGTTGAGTGCGCGAAAATTGCTCATTTCGATGACTGCGGCGGCGCTGTAGACGTGCGTATTGCCAGCGTCCTTCTGCAATGTCTGCAGGCTCTGCCGGTTGGGCAGCTGGGTCAGCGGGTCGTTACGGGCGAGGAAGTTGCTGCGTCGGCTCTCGAAGAACAGCAGCAGCACCAGGGTGCCGCCACAAAACAGCAGGCCCAGTAGCAAGCTCTGGGTGAGAAAGCGCTGGGCATAGGCCTCATCGGCGATATTGGCTGCCTCGGGGCCGGTGAAGTTGCGCACGATCAGCGAACGGATGGGGCGCTGATAAACACCGTACCGCTCGATCGCCGCTTCGAGTTGCGGCCCCGGTTGCAGTATCGACGAGTAGAGCAGCGTTTCGTCCTGCTTCAGCTGAGCGAACAGTTTGCGGGCGGTGCTTTCGGCGCCGAAGCGCTGGCGAATGGCCTGATTTTCCGCACCGGTGAGAAACACCTCCAGGCGATTCCACAGCAGGTCGTAATCCAGATGCAGGCGTGAAATGGGTATGGCGCCGGCCTGAAACAGGCGTAGCGAGGTGTGAAACTTGATGAACTCCTGCTCCAGTTGCGCCAGCGACCAGGCCGAAAGCTGGATGCGGGTGGCGGCCATTTCGGCGCTGCGCTGATTGTTGATCAGCGATGCGATTATGCCTCCAGCGAGAATCAGGGTGATCAGCAGCAAGATGGGATAGCGCAGACGTCTCATCTAGCTTACCGCGCGACTTTCAGCGATTTGAGCTGCCAGACCATGGCGTGGTGAGACTCCTCTTTGCGCAGTTGCGGGTAGTCGCTCAGGGGATAGATGACCCAGATCGGCCCTTTGTCGCGTATGCGCATCGGTTGCCCGTTCTTGCGCGTGGCGAGAATCACCGGATATTTCAGCGCCGCCTCGCTATTGAACTGGTTGCTGTAGTCGTTCAAGGCCACAGCTTCGAGCTTGTCGCCCTTGGCGCCCAGGGCGGCGAGCAGCTCGCTCATGCGCACCCCGGTATAGCTGTCGACGCTGTCGGTCCAGGGAGTCAGGGTTTTCACCTCGGTTTGCGCCAGGGCGTCCAGGCGCGCCAGGTCGAAATAGGCGTTGCCCTCCGGGCAGCAGTCCAGCTCGCCGCTGACAGTCAAAATCACAGGGTTGGCCGGCGGTGTTTGCCACGCGGGGTCGGCCAGGGCGATGCCGCTGAGCAGCAAACAGAGCATGGCAAGGGGCTGGCGAAGTCGGAACGGGATCATCGTCGGGGGCTCCAGGGTGCGGGCGACCGCTTTGGCTAACAGGCTGTTGAAAACTACCTGTGTTGTTATCGCGGCGTTAAAAACGGTCCCGGGTGCGAGTCGGTCCACGTTGTCGCCTGTTATTGTCGGGGGCGCCTAGCTTTGCGTTCGCTGCCTCGCCTAGGTTTTTTATAACCCGCTAAGAGCCGACCGGCTAAAGGGCTGCTTGATAATATCACTTTGATATCGCTGCACTAGGGCCAATACGACTGCCGGTAAATGGCGTCCTGGCTGCGGTGTCGCCGGGGGATTTGCCGGTAAGATGCGATGCGGGAACCTGAGGTCGCTTTATTGGCGTCCACATTTCAACGAGGGCTTACCGCACCATGGCTCAACTGCATTCATGCTGGTGATCTCCAGCAGCATCCACCTGCCCGGCGACGAGATCGAATTGACCGCCATCCGCGCCCAGGGCGCCGGTGGGCAGAACGTCAACAAGGTCTCCAGCGCCGTGCACCTGCGCTTCGACAGCCAGGCCTCGTCCTTGCCGCCGTTCTACAAGGAGCGCTTGCTGGCGCTGCGTGACAGCCGCATCACCGCCGACGGCGTGGTGATCATCAAAGCGCAGCAGTACCGCACCCAGGAGCAGAATCGCGCCGACGCCCTCGAACGGCTGGCCGAGCTGATCCGCAATGCCGGCAAAACCGAAAAAGCCCGGCGCCCGACCAAACCGACCCTGGGCTCGAAAAAGCGCCGGCTGGAAGGCAAGACCAAGCGCGGGGCGATCAAGGCGGGAAGGGGCAAGGTGGATTTTTAGGGTGTAAGCGTTGCAGGTACTCCCGAGGCTCGCATTACTCGGCCGGCCTCGGGTCGGCTGCTTTGTAAGCAGCCAGGCAATCAGCCCTACAGGCTGCATTGCATATCGCCTGTTCTCTGGCTTATCTCAATGGTCGCTTGCTTGGGGTATTGCGGCCTGGCTGGCGAGTTCCTCGCGCGCATGGCGCAGCACCTGATAGGACGAACTGACCGCCAGGCCGGCCATGATGCTGGCTACCAATAAATCCGGCCAGGCGCTACCGGTGCCGAACACGCCAAGAGCGGCGAACAATACGGCGATATTGCCGAGGGCGTCGTTACGCGAGCACAGCCAGACGCTGCGCATATTGCTATCGCCGTCGCGGTAGGCGTAGAGCAGGGCGGCCACGCCAACGTTGGCCAGCAACGCCAGGGCGCCGACCCAGCCCATGGTCGGCGCGTCCGGAACCTGGCCGCTGAGCAAGTGCCAGATCGCCGCGGTCAGCACGCCGACACCGAATACCAGCATGGACAGGGCTTTGAGCTGCGAGGCCCTGGCGCGCAGGGTCAGGCTCATGCCCAGCACCGCCAGGCTGATGCCGTAGTTGGCGGCGTCGCCGAGGAAGTCCAGCGAGTCCGCCAGCAGCGACACCGAATCGGCGCGCATGCCGGCGAAGATCTCCACGCCGAACATGCCCAGGTTGACCGCCAGGGCGGCCCAGAGAATCTTGCGGTAGCGTTTGCTGTGGCGGGTGGTTGCACAGCTCGATGCGGTATTGCAGCAATTGACGCCCATTGGGCTTCTCCTGAAAGGGTATGGGCAGTAGGCTAAACCCTGTAGTCACTACGGAGTCAAGCCATGGGCAAGCCGCTGACCATCAGTGGGTTGAGCCGCGAAAGTGGCGTCAATCTGGAAACCATTCGTTTCTACGAGCGTAGCGAGTTGCTGCCGCCACCCAAGCGCAGCGCTTCTGGCTACCGCCATTACGAAGATGCCGATATACGTCGGGTGCGTTTTATCCGCCGCGGCCGTGAGCTGGGCTTCAGCCTGGAGGAGATTCGCACCTTGCTCGGCTTGGCCGCGCAGCCTCACAGCCCCTGCGCCGAAGCCGACCAATTGGTGCAGGAGCACTTGCTGACCATCGAGGCGCGGATTCGCGACCTGCAGAAGATGAAGGCGGAACTGAGCAAGCTCGCCGGTTGTACCAGCGCCGAGGCCGAGCACTGCCGGCTACTTGAGGCGCTGGACAGCCGCGCCTGTTGCCTTGGCAGCGAGGCGCGCGAGGAGGGCTGAGGCTTATTGGCGGTTATCCAAGTAGGTCTGGTAATCCGGCACCCGATAGTCGTGGGCCTGATCCAGCAGGGCGCTGCCGAGCATGTAGTCGGCGCTGCTTTCGTTGCAGGCCACGGGAATATTCCACACCGCCGCTACACGTAGCAGCGCCTTGATATCCGGGTCGTGGGGTTGCTGCTCGAAGGGGTCCCAGAAGAACACCAGCATATCCACCCGCTGCTCGGCGATGCGCGCGCCCAATTGTTGATCGCCGCCGAGCGGCCCGCTGATCATGCATTCAACCGGCAGGCCTAGACGCCGGCCCAGTAGCAGGCCGGTGGTGCCGGTCGCGAGTAGATGATGACGTGCCAGCTTGTCGCGCTGGCGCTCGCTCCAGTCGAGCAGGAACTCCTTGCAATGGTCGTGGGCGACCAGCGCGATACGTTTGCGCGCCGGCAGGGTGGCGGTGGTGAAGCTGATACGCGGCATGGTGGTTTCCTGGATTTGCTCGGTGGAAGGGTTAGAGGATGGGTTCTTACGTTGGGCTTCGCAGGCTCTGCGCCAACCTCCGGCATCAAGGATGAACGAGATCCCGTAGCCCGGATGCAATCCGGGGATGGTCTTTCGGTCACCACCGATGCCCCCGGATTTCATCCGGGCTACAAGAGCTTGCGCCCGCCGTGAGGTCGTATCGCCCAAAGCGCTGTAACCCGAATAAGCCTAGGCGCAATCCGGGGATGGTCTTATGGCCAGCACCGCTTCCCCGGATTTTATCCGGGCTACGAGCGTCTTCAATCCGCGCGGCACAGGGCCAGGCAGTTATCCAGCATGCGGTTGGAGAAGCCCCATTCGTTGTCGTACCAGGCCATGACCTTGACCATCCTGCCGCTGACCTTGGTGTGGTTGGCATCGAAGATCGCCGACAGCGGGTTGTGGTTGAAGTCGCACGAGACCAGCGGCAGGCTGTTGTAGCCGAGCACTTTGGACTTCTGGCTGGCCGCCAGGAGCAGGGCGTTGACTTCGTCTGCGCTGGTTTCGCGCTGCACTTGCAAGGTCAGGTCGACCAGCGACACGTTGATCACCGGCACCCGTACCGCCATGCCGGTGAACTTGCCGGCCAGTTCCGGCAGCACCAGGCCCACGGCTTCGGCCGCGCCGGTTTTGGTCGGGATCATCGATTGGGTGGCCGAGCGCGCGCGGTAAGGGTCGCTGTGGTAAACGTCGGACAGGTTCTGGTCATTGGTGTAGGCATGAATGGTGGTCATCATGCCCTGTTCGATACCGACGGCGCGCTGCAGCACCTGGGCTACCGGCGCCAGGCAGTTGGTGGTGCAGGAGGCGTTGGAGATTATCTGGTGCGACTGGCGCAGAATGTCATGGTTGACGCCGTACACGACGGTGGCATCGGCGCCTTTGGCCGGTGCGGAGATGATCACTTTGCGCGCCCCGGCGGCGATATGCGCGGCGGCTTTGTCGCGGTCGGTGAACAGCCCGGTGCATTCGAACACCACGTCGATCTTCTGATTCTTCCACGGCAATTCCGCCGGGTTGCGGATGGCGCTGACGGCGATACGATCGCCATTGATCGTCAGATTTTCCTCATCGTGCTCGACCTGGCCGTCAAAAATGCCATGTACGCTGTCGTACTTGAAGAGGTGCGCGTTCATCGCGCTATCGCCCAGGTCGTTGATCGCCACGACCTGCAGCTGTTGGCGGTAGTCCTGGGTGTAGAGCGCGCGCAGGACGTTGCGGCCGATACGGCCAAAACCATTGATGGCGATTCGCAGAGTCATAAGTAAGGTCTCGTTGAGGTTTTGTTGTGGTTTTTGTTGTTTAAATAACAAGATTATTCTCATGAAACTAGAAATCAAGCGTTTTAACTGGCAATATTTTGTTAAAACTACATACAGCTATTGCTCGCTAGCGGGCACGCCAAGACAGGCACCCGAATTTTCAGGGGTCTCCCATGGCATACCCGCTCCCTCATCCGGCGCTGCGCGCCACCTTCTTCCGAGGGAAGAAGGCTATAAGGATGGCGTCGCTGTGCGACTTTCACGTTAGCCTGGAGTTGACCCATGCATCCCCGTGTTCAAGAGGTAACCGACCGCCTGATCGCCCGCAGCCGTGCCACGCGCGAGCGCTATCTGGCGCAGATGGGCGCCGCCGCCGGCGAGGGCCCGCACCGCAGCAGCCTGCAGTGCGCCAACTTCGCCCATGGGGTGGCCGGCTGCGGTTCGCCCAGCGACAAACAGCGCCTGCGTCTGACCAACGAGGCCAATGTCGGCATAGTCTCGGCCTATAACGACATGCTCTCGGCGCACCAGCCCTACGAGCACTTTCCCGAACTGATCAAGCAGGCCCTGCGCGAAATCGGCTCGGTCGGCCAGTTCGCCGGTGGTGTGCCGGCGATGTGCGATGGCGTGACCCAGGGCGAGCCGGGCATGGAATTGAGCCTGGCCAGCCGCGAAGTGATCGCCATGGCCACCGCTGTGGCGCTGTCGCACAACATGTTCGATGCCGCGCTGATGCTCGGCATCTGCGACAAGATCATTCCCGGGCTGATGATCGGTGCACTGCGCTTCGGTCATTTGCCGATGGTCTTCGTGCCCGGCGGGCCGATGCCTTCAGGCATTCCCAACAAACAGAAGGCCGAGGTGCGCCAGCGCTATGCCGAAGGCAAGGCCAGCCGCGAGGAGCTGCTCGAATCCGAGATGCAGTCCTATCACAGCCCCGGCACCTGCACCTTCTACGGCACCGCCAACACCAACCAGGTGGTGATGGAGATCATGGGCCTGCACTTGCCCGGCTCGTCCTTCGTCAACCCCTACACGCCGCTGCGCGACGAGCTGACCCGCGAAGCCGCGCGCCAGGTCACCCGCCTGACCAAGCAGAACGGCAGCTATCTGCCGCTGTGCCAGATCATCGACGAGAAGGCCATCGTCAACTCGGTGGTGGCGCTCAACGCCACCGGCGGTTCGACCAACCACACCCTGCATATTCCGGCCTTCGCCCGCGCCGCGGGCATCCAGCTGACCTGGGAAGACATGGCCGATCTGTCGGCGGTGACCCCGAGCCTGGCCAAGGTCTACCCCAACGGCCAGGCCGACGTGAATCACTTCCATGCCAGCGGTGGCGTGCCCTTTATGGTGCGCACGCTGCTGGACGCGGGCTTGCTGCACGAAGACGTCTACACCGTGATGGGCCAGGGCCTGTCGCGTTACACCCAGGAGCCGTTCCTCGAAGACGGCGTATTGACCTGGCGCGAAGGCCCGAGCGAAAGCCTCGATCCGACTATCCTGCGCTCGGTCGGTGAGGCCTTCTCCCCGGAAGGTGGTCTGCGCGTGCTCGACGGCAACCTCGGCCGCGGCGTGGCCAAGGTCTCCGCAGTGGCTCCCGAGCACCAGATCGTCGAAGCGTCGGCGCGGGTGTTCCAGAGCCAGCTCGAACTCGCCGATGCCTTCAAGGCCGGCGAGCTGGAGCGCGATTTCATTGCCGTGGTGCGCTTCCAGGGCCCGAAAGCCAACGGCATGCCGGAGCTGCACAAGCTCACGCCTTACCTCGGTGTGTTGCAGGACCGCGGCTTCAAGGTGGCGCTGGTCACTGACGGGCGCATGTCCGGCGCCTCGGGCAAGGTGCCGGCGGCCATTCACGTCAGCCCTGAAGCCTGGGACGGCGGGCCGCTGGCCAAGGTGCGCGATGGTGACGTGATTCGTGTCGACGGTGTCGCCGGCACCCTGCAGGTGCTGGTCGATGACGCCGAGTGGGCGGCGCGCGAGGTGGTGCCGCGGCCAACGGATGGCGGCATCGGTTGCGGGCGCGAGCTGTTCGGCTTTATGCGTGCGGCCTTCAGCCCGGCCGAGCACGGCGCCAGCGTGTTCAGTGCGGACCTGGAGGCACTGCAGTGAAAGTGGCACTGGTCGGTGATATTGGCGGCACCAATGCGCGTTTCGCCCTCTGGCGCGACGAGCAATTGGAATCGGTGCGGGTTTTGCCCACCGCCGATTATCCGGGGCCGGAGCAGGCGATCAGGGTTTATCTGGACGATCTCGGCCTGCCCCTGGGTTCGATCGATTCCGTCTGCCTGGCATGTGCCGGGCCGGTCGACGGCGACCTGTTCCGCTTCACCAACAACCACTGGCGGATCAGCCGCGCGGCGTTCTGCCGCGAATTGCAGGTGCGCGAGCTACTGTTGGTCAACGATTTCTCGGCGATGGCCCTGGGCATGACCCGCTTGCGCGACGGCGAACGCCTCAGCGTTTGCCCCGGCGAGGCCGAAGCGGATCGTCCCTGTGTGGTGATAGGTCCGGGCACGGGGTTGGGCGTCGGCACCTTGCTGGCCTTGGCCGACGGCAGTTGGTTGGCGCTGCCGGGCGAGGGCGGGCATGTCGATTTGCCGATTGGTGACCTGCGCGAAGCTCAGCTTTGGCAACAGCTGTATAGCCAGCTCGAGCATGTGCGCGCCGAAGATGTGCTCAGTGGCAGCGGTTTGCTGCTGCTCTACCGCGCCATCTGCGCGGTCGATGCTATCGAGCCGGTGCTGCATTCGCCGGCCGAAGTCACAGCCGCGGCGCTGGCTGGCGACCCGGTAGCCATCGCGGTGCTGGAGCAATTCTGCTGCTGGCTGGGGCGTGCGGCGGGCAACAATGTGCTGACCCTCGGTGCGCGCGGCGGCGTGTATATCGTCGGCGGGGTGGTGCCGCGTTTCGCGGAGTTTTTCCTGAGCAGCGGTTTTGCACGCAGCTTCCGCGACAAAGGGCGCATGAGCGATTATTTTGACGGCATCCCGGTATGGCTGGTGACCGCTGAATACCCAGGCTTGATGGGGGCGGGCGTGGCCTTGCAGCAGGCGACTGGACACTAGTGCTGCTTAGCTCACTGCACCCGTAGCCCGGATGAAATCCGGGGCATCGTTGGCGGCTATAAAACCGCTCCCCGGATTGCCTCCGGGCTACGAAACTGCATGCTTTGGTGGGAGGGGCTTTAGCCGCGACATACAACAGAGGGCCGCGGCTAAAGCCCCTCCCACGGTTTAATGATTGATAACAATAAGGACGGCGGACTATGAGCCAGCCCGGAAAATCGATTCTGCTGGTCGACGACGATCAGGAAATTCGCGAACTGCTGCAAACCTACCTGAGCCGCGCCGGTTTTCAGGTGCGCACCGTTGGCGATGGCGCGGGCTTTCGCCAGGGGCTCTGCGCGGAAGCGGCCGATCTGGTGATCCTCGATGTGATGCTGCCCGACGAGGACGGCTTCAGCCTGTGCCGCTGGGTGCGAGAACATCAGCGCTTCGCCCAGGTGCCGATCATCATGCTCACCGCCAGCTCCGACGAGACCGACCGGGTGATCGGCCTGGAGCTGGGCGCCGACGATTACCTGGGTAAACCCTTCAGCCCGCGCGAACTGCTGGCGCGGATCAAGGCGCTGTTACGCCGCGCGCATTTCAGCCAGGAGCGCGGCGGCGAGGTGCTGGCGTTCGACGATTGGCGTCTGGATATGGTCAGCCATCGCTTGTTCCATGCCGATGGCGAGGAGGTACTGCTCTCCGGCGCCGATTTCGCCTTGCTCAAGCTGTTTCTCGACCACCCGCAACAGATCCTCGATCGCGACACCATCGGCAACGCCACCCGCGGCCGCGAAGTGATGCCGCTCGAACGCATCGTCGACATGGCTGTCAGTCGCCTGCGCCAGCGCTTGCGCGATACCGGCAAGCCGGCTCGCCTGATTCGCACGGTGCGTGGCAGCGGTTATCAGTTGGCGGCTGCCGTCACGCCGTATCTCGGCGATGCGCATTAACCTCCGCCGGCTGCTGCCGGTGCCGCGCTCGTTGCTTGGGCGCATGCTGTTGCTGACCCTGCTGGTGGTGTTGCTGGCCCAGGCGTTGTCGAGCGTGATCTGGGTGTCGCAGCTGCGCGCCAGCCAGATGGAAGGGCTGCTGACCAGCGCGCGCAGCCTGGCGCAGTCGATGGCCGCCAGCGTTGGTTACTTCCGCTCGTTGCCGATCGGCTACCGGCCGATGGTCCTCGATCAGTTACGCAATATGGGCGGTACGCGGTTTTTCGTTTCGCTCAACGACAAGCCGCTGAGCATGCAGGTGCTGCCGGAAACCCCGCGCAAGCGCGCGGTGCTCGATGCGGTGGATGCCACGCTACGTGAGCGCCTGGGTAGCGATCTGGATGTGTCGGCGCAGTTCGTCAGCCCGGACGATCTGCGTATTTTCAACAACGCCCTGAAGCTCGATGAGCTGCCGCGCTCCTGGGCCCATTACGCCCTCAGCCTGGAGCCACTCAACCCGCCGGTGCTGGTCACCCAGATCCAGATATCGCCGGGCGAATGGCTGTATCTCGCCTCCCTGATGCCCGAACCCTATGTCAGCCTGGAGCAGCAGGGGCTGCCGGCCCAGCAGCTATGGTTCATCATCCTTACCAGCAGTTTTCTGCTGTTGTTCATCGGCATTCTGGTGCACTGGCAGAGCCGGCCGCTCAAGCGTCTGGCGGTGGCGGCGCGGGAAATGTCCCTGGGCAGCGAGGTCGAGCCGCTGACCGAGGCGGGCGGTAGCGAGGTGGTCGAGGTCAGCCGTGCGTTCAACAGCATGCGCGAGCGCATCGGCCGCTACCTGCGCGAGCGCAGCCAGTTGTTCAGCGCGATCTCCCATGATCTGCGCACACCGATCACCCGTCTGAGACTGCGCGTCGAACTGCTCGAAGACGAGGCCGTGCAGGCCAAGTTCAGTCGCGATCTGGACGAGCTGGAAATGCTGGTCAAGGGCGCGCTGCAATGCGTCAAGGACACCGATATCCACGAGAACATCGAGCCGGTGGACCTCAACCAGTTACTCAATTGCGTGGTCGAGCCCTACCTGGCGCCGCTCGGCAACGGCCGGGTGACCGTGGACGGCCAGGCGCTCGCCGCCTATCCGGGCAAGCCGCTGGCCCTGAAGCGCTGCATCGGCAACCTGGTGGACAACGCGCTGAAGTACGGCGAGCGCGCCCATCTGCATATCGAAGACGACGATGGCGCCTTTGTCCTGCATGTCGACGACGAAGGCCCTGGCGTGCCCGAGCAACGCCTGGAGCAGGTATTCGAACCGCATTTCCGTTTGGCCGGGCAGCAGCAGGGCTACGGCCTGGGCCTGGGCATCGCACGCAATATCGCCCACAGCCACGGCGGCGAGTTGAGCCTGCGCAACCTGCGCGAAGGCGGCCTGCGGGTGACCCTCATGTTGCCGCGCTGATGAGTCGTAGGGGGCGCCGTGCGCACCGCCGATACCGGGATGCCGGGCCAGTGGTGCGTATGGCGAACCCGACCGTTCCGTTGCCGTCAGGTAGCCCGGATGCAATCCGGGGAGCAGTCTAATGGCCGCTATCGATGCCCCGGATTGCATCCGGGTTACCGGTGTGCGGTGCGGCCTGCTTTGTAACCATCCGGTGACTTTTGTGCATCCCTTCGTTACCCGCAGCGGCGCTGAGCATGGTTAGACTCGATACCAGAGCAAGCATCCGACTTGCCGGTAATAACAACAAGAAAGGAACCCTTAATGAATTCGATATCCCGCCTGGCAACCGTTATTTCCCTCGTCTCCCTGATGCCGCTGGCCGCTCACGCCGGTGAAGTCGAAGTGCTGCACTGGTGGACCTCCGGTGGTGAAAAGCGCGCCGCCGATACCCTGCAAAAACTGGTTGAAGAGAAAGGACATACCTGGAAGGACTTCGCCGTCGCCGGCGGCGGTGGCGAAGCGGCCATGACCGTGCTGAAGACCCGCGCGGTTTCCGGTAACCCGCCTGCCGCCGCGCAGATCAAAGGGCCGGACATTCAGGAGTGGGGCGAGCTGGGCTTGCTCGCCGACCTTGACGACGTCGCCAAGGAGCAGCAGTGGGACAAATTGCTGCCGCCCCAGGTGATCGACGTGATGCAGTTCGGCGGCCACTACGTGGCGGTGCCGGTCAACGTGCACCGGGTCAACTGGTTGTGGATCAACCCCGAGGTGTTCGCCAAGGCCGGTGCCAAGGCGCCGACCACCCTCGACGAGTTCTTCGCCGCCGCCGACAAGCTCAAGGCCGCCGGCTTCATGCCCCTGGCCCACGGCGGTCAGCCCTGGCAGGACAGCACCGTATTCGAAGACCTGGCCTTCGCCATTCTCGGGCCGCAGGACTTCAACAAAGCCTTCGTCGAGCTCGACGAGAGCGTGCTGACCGGCGACAAGATGGTCGAGGTATTCGCCGCCCTGCAAAAACTGCACGGCTATGTCGACGCCAACGCCGCCGGTCGTGACTGGAACAGCGCCACCGCCATGGTGATCAACGGCAAGGCCGGTATGCAGATCATGGGCGACTGGGCCAAGAGCGAGTGGACCGCTGCCGGCAAGGTCGCCGGCAAGGACTACCAGTGCCTGCCGTTCCCCGGCACCCAGGGCAGCTTCGCCTACAACATCGACTCCCTGGCAATGTTCAAGTTGAGCAATCCGGAAAATCGCAAGGCCCAGGAAGACCTGGCGCGCACCGTGATGGAGCCGAAATTTCAGGAGTTCTTCAACCAGAACAAGGGTTCGATCCCCGTACGGACCGATATGGACATGAGCACCTTCGACGCCTGCGCCCAGGCCTCGATGAAGGACTTCAAGGAAGCGGCAGCCAGTGGCGGCCTGCAACCGAGCCTGGCTCATGGCATGGCTGCCTCCAGCTATGTGCAGGGTGCGGTGTTCGATGTGGTGACCAACTTCTTCAACGACCCCAAGGCCGATCCGAAGAAGGCTGCCCAGCAACTGGCCGCGGCCATCCAGGCCGTGCAGTAAAGCCAGCCCGGTCGCCGGTCAGCCGGCGGCCAACTCGTCAGTTTTAAGCATGTTCTCCCTGGCGCCTGCCTTTCAGGCAAGCGCCACGGGATCGGCCGTGTCGGTTTTTCTGTAGGCATCCACCTGGCTCCTGCAGGTGGTGTATCAAGCAATGGAGTTACCCATGAGTTCAATCGCCGTCTTTACCAAGGCCTCGCCGCTGGATGCGTTACAGCGCTGGCTGCCCAAGCTGGTGCTGGCGCCGAGCATGCTGATCATCCTGGTCGGTTTCTACGGCTACATCCTCTGGACTTTCGTCCTGTCGTTTACCAATTCGCGCTTCATGCCCGGCTACAAGTGGGTCGGTCTGCAGCAATACGCGCGCTTGTGGGACAACGACCGTTGGTGGGTGGCGAGCAAGAATCTGCTGGTATTCGGTGGCCTGTTTATCGGCATCAGCCTGGTGATCGGCGTGCTGCTGGCGGTGCTGCTCGATCAGCGCATTCGCCGCGAAGGATTTATCCGCACGATTTTCCTCTACCCCATGGCGCTGTCGATGATCGTCACCGGCACCGCCTGGAAATGGCTGCTCAATCCCGGCCTGGGTATCGACAAGATGCTCCGCGACTGGGGCTGGGAAGGTTTTCGTTTCGACTGGCTGGTGGACCCGGATCGGGTCGTCTACTGCCTGGTGATCGCCGCCGTGTGGCAGGCCTCGGGTTTCGTCATGGCGCTGTTCCTCGCCGGTTTGCGCGGGGTCGATCAGTCGATCATTCGGGCTGCCCAGGTCGATGGCGCGAGCCTGCCGAACATCTACCTGCGCATCGTCTTGCCGAGTCTCGGGCCGGTGTTCTTCAGTGCGCTGATGATCCTCGCGCATATCGCGATCAAGAGTTTCGACCTGGTCGCCTCGATGACCGCGGGCGGCCCCGGCTACTCGTCCGATCTGCCGGCGATGTTCATGTATGCCCACACCTTTACCCGCGGCCAGATGGGTCTCGGCGCCGCCAGCGCGATCCTGATGCTCGGCGCGGTGCTGGCGATTCTGGTGCCCTACCTGTACTCCGAACTGCGAGGCAAGCGCCATGACTAAGTCCCTCAGTCTGAGCCGTGTGGCGATCTACGCGACCCTGCTCACCGCCTGCGCGGTATACCTGATCCCGCTGGTGATCATGCTGTTGACCAGTTTCAAAAGCCCGGAGGACATCCGTACCGGCAACCTGCTGTCGTGGCCGGATGTGATCACCGCGATCGGTTGGGTCAAGGCCTGGGATGGCGTCGGCGGTTACTTCTGGAACTCGGTGAAGATCACCTTCCCGGCGGTGCTGATCTCGACCCTGCTCGGTGCGCTGAACGGCTATGTGCTGGCAATGTGGCGCTTTCGCGGTTCGCAGTTGTTCTTCGGCCTGCTGCTGTTCGGCTGCTTTCTGCCGTTCCAGGTGGTGCTGCTGCCGGCCTCGTTCACCCTCGGTCAGTTCGGTCTGGCCAATACCACCAGCGGTCTGGTGCTGATCCACGTGGTCTACGGCCTGGCCTTCACCACGCTGTTCTTCCGCAACTACTACGTCAGCGTGCCGGAAGCCCTGGTGCGGGCGGCACGCCTGGATGGCGCGGGCTTCTTCACCATCTTCGGGCGGATTCTGCTGCCGATGTCGATCCCGATCATCATGGTTTGCCTGATCTGGCAGTTCACCCAGATCTGGAACGACTTCCTCTTCGGCGTGGTGTTCGCCAGCGGCGATACCCAACCGATCACAGTGGCGCTGAACAACCTGGTCAACACCAGCACCGGGGCCAAGGAATACAACGTCGATATGGCTGCCGCGATGATCGCCGGCCTACCCACGCTGGTCGTGTACATCCTGGCTGGCAAATATTTCTTGCGTGGGCTGACTGCCGGCGCCGTCAAGGGTTGAAAGCTGCTGCGGCGCTTCAACGAACGATTTTGGAGAGATGAAATGGCAACCCTCGAACTGCGCAACGTTAACAAGTCCTACGGCAGCGGCCTGCCGGACACCCTGAAGAACATCGAGATTTCGATCGACTCCGGCGAGTTTCTGATTCTCGTGGGCCCGTCCGGTTGCGGTAAATCCACGCTGATGAACTGCATCGCCGGCCTGGAAGACATTAGTGGCGGCGCGATCCTGGTCGATGATCAGGACATCAGCGGCATGAGCCCGAAGGACCGCGATATCGCCATGGTCTTTCAGTCCTATGCGCTGTACCCGACCATGACCGTGCGCGACAACATCGCCTTCGGCCTGAAGATGCGCAAGATGGCCCCGGCCGATATCGAGGCCGAAGTGGCGCGGGTGGCCAAGCTGTTGCAGATCGAGCATCTGCTCGGGCGCAAGCCTGGCCAGCTTTCCGGTGGCCAGCAGCAGCGCGTGGCGATGGGCCGGGCGCTGGCGCGGCGGCCGAAGATCTACCTGTTCGACGAGCCGCTGTCGAACCTCGACGCCAAGTTGCGCGTGGAAATGCGCACCGAAATCAAGCTGATGCACCAACGCCTGAAGACCACCACGGTGTACGTCACCCACGACCAGATCGAGGCCATGACCCTGGGCGACAAGGTGGCGGTGATGAAGGACGGCATCATCCAGCAGTTCGGCACCCCGCAGCAGATCTACAACGACCCGGCCAACCTGTTCGTCGCGAGTTTTATCGGCTCGCCGCCGATGAATTTCATCCCCCTGCGCCTGCAGCGCCGCGACGGCCAGTTGTTCGCCTTGCTCGACTCCGGGCAGGCGCGTTGCGAGCTGCCGTTGGGCGCGATGGAGGCGGGCTTCGAGAACCGCGAGGTGATTCTCGGCATCCGTCCCGAGCAGATCCTGCTGGCGGCGGCCGGTGCCAGCGGCCCGTCGTCGATTCGCGCCGAGGTCGAGGTCACCGAGCCCACCGGCCCGGACACCCTGGTCTTCGTCAACCTCAACCAGACCAAGGTCTGCTGCCGCATGGCGCCGGACGACGCGCCGCGGGTTGGGCAGACCCTGGAGCTGCAATTCGACCCGAGCAAGGTGCTGCTGTTCGACGCGCAAAGCGGCGAGCGCTTGCTGTCGGGGAAACCACAAAGCGCCGAACAGGCGGCCAAGGTCACCCAGTTCAAGGGCCGCTGATTCGTAGCCCGGATAAGTCTCGGCGCAATCCGGGAAGCCCGGTCGGTCGCGCAATCTTTTCCCGGATTGCATCCGGGCTACGGCGCCAGGCGGTTGTTGGACCTGCAATGAACACAGGTTGTGGGGATTACCCCTGCGGCTGGTGCAATAAGCGTTACAACAATAAAAACAAGAAGGAGTAAACATGAGAGCAGCAACGAAGATCGGCCTGGCCCTGACCCTGGGTAGCCTGGCATTGCCGCAGGCGGCGAGCGCGCTGGAGTTCACCGGCTATGCCCGTAGTGGCGCCGGCAGCTCGGATGGCGACCGTCAATCCTGTTTCCAGTTGCCGGGAGCACAATCCAAGTACCGCTTGGGTAACGAGTGCGAGCAGTACATCGAGCTGGATCTGCGCCAGGACCTGGCCAGTTTCGATGACGGCTCGGTACTCAGCGTCGAAGGCATGGCGCAGCTGTACAACGCCTATGGCCATACGCCGAAGTTCACTGGCGACTACGGCTTCGCGCGGATGAACCAGATGTACGCGGAATGGAGCAACGTCAGTGCGCTCAACGGCGGTTCGCTATGGGCCGGGCGGCGCTTCTACAAACGTAACGACATCCATATCTCCGACTTCTTCTACTGGAACCAGAGCGGCACCGGCGCGGGTATCGAGGATTTCGAGCTGGGCGGGTTGAAATACAGCTACGCGTTTTCGCGCAAGGACAGCTACTTTCAGGAACCCTATATCAACCGCCACGACTTCAACGTCGCCGGCTTCGATGTCAATCCGGGCGGCGAGCTGGAGTTCGGCCTGAGCTATATCGACAAGCCCGACAGCACCGATGCCCACAGCGGCTGGGCGATCACCGCGCAGCACAAGCAGAGCGATTTCTTCGGCGGCAAGAACACCTTCGCCCTGCAATACGGCCGCGGGCCCGGCACCGCCCTGGGTTATACCGGCGACGTGACCCTGGACAGCGACAACAAGAGCTATCGCCTGGTCGAGTTCTTCGACTGGCAGGCCAACCCGCGCCTGGGCGGCCAGGTGCAATTCGTCTACCAGAAGGACATTCGTCCCGACGGCGACGACCAGGACTGGCTGTCGGTCGGCGGGCGTACCAGCTACGCCTTCACCGAGCAGTTCAAGCTGGTCGGCGAGATCGGCCACGATCAGGTCGATGCCACCGACGGTACGCGCAAGCTGACCAAGTTCACCGTGGCGCCAACCTGGTCGCCGTCCGGCCCGGGCTTCTGGGCGCGCCCGGAAATCCGCTTGTACTACACCTACGCCAACTGGAACGAAGCGGCGCAGCGTGCGGCCAGCCTGGTCGCCGCCGGCTCGGCGCTGTCCGACAGCGGCGCCTTCGGCAACGCCCAGCACGGTTCGAACTTCGGCGTGCAGGTCGAGTACTGGTGGTGATATGAAACAAGGGCGAAACCATGCTGCGAGTTAAACCGCAGCGAGTGCCTGCAACCCAGCCAGGAGATGCCGCCGCGCATCCCCTGGCTGAGTTGTTTGTGCCAGGCGCCGAGCCGGGTCTGCGCTGGGTGATGCATCAGGAGCGCGAGGTGCTGCTGATCGAACATGCGCGCTTTCAGGCGGCTTTCAGCCGGCAGGGCGGTCAGTTGCTGCATTTTCAGCCCCGCGGACAGCGGCCCTGGCTCTGGTGCGCCAGGCACTGGCCGCGTGGCGGTGCGATTCGTGGCGGCGTGCCGGTGTGCTGGCCCTGGGTCGGCCGTCATCCCGGCGAAAGCGGCTGGCCGTCCCACGGCTGGGCGCGGCTCAGCGATTGGCAATTGCTCGACAGTAGCGTAGACGAGGCGGGTGTACGCCTGCGCTGGCAGCTGCAGCTGTGCGACTGGCGGGTGACCCTGGATGCCGAGCTCGGCGAGCAGATGAGCCTGCGCCTGAGCAGCAGCCATCAGGACGATGAGCCCTGCCAGCTCAGCCACGCCCTGCACGCCTATTGGCGGGTCAGTGACGTGGTGCGGGTGGCGCTGCTCGGTCTGGATGGTGCTGAGGGGTATGACCTGCTGAAACGCGCGAACTGCCAACAGCAGGGCGCGCTGCGCATCGAGGACGGTTGCCATCGGGTGTTTCGCCGCGGCGCGCTGCTGCAGTTGCAGGATCTGTCCTGGCAGCGGCGCCTGTTACTCGACACCCGCGGCGGCGCCAACAGCCTGGTCTGGCACCCCGGCAGCCGACCGCTGACCGACGTCAGCTGGAGCGAAACCCTGGGCTTTCTCAGCGTACAGGCCGCCAGCTGCATGACCGATAGCCTGAGCTTGAAGCCAGGCGAGGAGGCGGTATTGGAGTTGAAGGCGCGTTTGGGCTGATCTGCGTGGCGCTTTTGTAGCCCGGATGCAATGTGGGAAGGGTCATCGGCCGCGCAATCTTTCCCCGGATTGCATCCGGGCTACCGGAGCAGCTGATCGTTCCCACGTGGATGGTTCGACGCCTCGATGTGGGAACGATCAAAGTCACACAATGGTAGCCCGGGTATCGGCGCCCTGGGTATCGCTGCGCTCAACCCAGGCTACGTGCTGATCTGCGTGGCGCTTTTGTGATCGTTCCCACGCTGGAGCGTGGGAACGATCATGGGGCCACGCAATTGAGTCCTGCTCAGCGCCTTGCCACATCGGAGAAGTAGAACTTGTCCAGGGTGTGCCGCGATTCGGTGTATTCGAACTGGCGGCCGTCCTGCAGGAAGGTGTGGTTCTTGATCACGATCACGTGGCCCAGGCCATCGAGGTCGAGGTATTGGCGGTCGTCCTTGCTGCATTGCTGCGCTTCGATCACGCGCTGGGCGAAGCTGATGCTGAGGCCGAGCTGGCCCTCGATGTATTCGTAGATCGAGCCCTTGGCGATCTCTTCGCTGAGGCCGGGAATCAGCTCGTCGACGAAGTAGTTGATGTCGAGGATCACCCGTTTGCCATCGATATGACGGATACGTTTGATCTGCGTGACCAGGCTGCCTTCCTCGGCATGCAGGTGTTCGAGCAGGGCGCCTTGCAGGGGGATGCGGCGGAATTCGACGACCTCGGTGATCAGGCTGCGACCGAGGCGCTGGTGGATTTCCTGGAAGCTGACGATGCCGCCCAGTTGCAGTTCGATATGGCTTTGCGACAGAACGAAAGCGCCTTTGCCGTGCTGTTTCTGCACGAAACCACGCTCCTGCAATAACTCGATGGCCTTGCGCACGGTACCGCGACTAGCCTGATAGGCATCCATCAATTCCGTTTCCGAAGGCAGGCGCGCACCTTTGGCCAGGCGCTCGGCGCTGATATCGGCAAGCAGATCGCTATAGATCTGGTTGTATTTGCTCATGCTCTCGCTCTTGCTTCCCATGCGGCGCCATAGCGGCGCCCGCGAGTGCTTGACCTTACAGAGGGCGGCCGCGTTTTGTCCATTCGTCGGCTTGCCTCTAAACTCGTCTATACGAGTTGTTGCTTTAACTCGTCTATACGAGTACGTTACGCCTCGGCATGCGCCAATAACAAAACCTTACCGAAAGGAAAAAAGCATGGGCCAGGATTACCGTAAAACCGCCGCCGAGATTCTCGAAGCGCTCGGCGGGGCGGACAACATCGAGCAAGCCGCGCATTGCGTCACCCGTTTGCGCCTGTCGCTGAAAAATCACAGCCTGGTGAACGCCACCCAGCTGGCTCAGGTCGAGCTGGTCAAGGGCAGTTTCCTCACCGGCGGGGTGTTTCAGATCGTCATCGGGCCGGGGGAGGTGGAGAAGGTCTACGCCGCCCTGCGCGAACTCACTGGCCTGAGCGCCGCGACCATCGCCGACGTCAAGCAGCAGGGTGCAGCCAAGGGCAATCCCATGCAGCGCCTGGTGCGGGTGTTCTCCGATGTGTTCATGCCGATCCTGCCGGCGATCATCGTTGCCGGCCTGCTGATGGGCATCAACAACCTGCTCGGCGCCGAGGGCATGTTTATCGAGGGCAAGACGCTGCTGGCGGCCTACCCGAACCTCGAAGGCCTGTGGCAGCTGATCAATATGATGGCCAATACCGCCTTCGTCTTCCTGCCGGCGCTGGTCGGCTGGTCGGCGGCCAAGCGCTTCGGCGGCAGCGAGATTCTCGGCATCGTGCTCGGTCTGCTGCTGGTGCATCCGGACCTGCTCAACGCCTGGAACTACGGCAAGGCAGTGGCCGGGCTGGACGGCGCGAGCATTCCCTATTTCGATATCTTCGGCCTGATCAAGATCGAGAAGGTCGGTTACCAGGGGCAGATTCTGCCGATCCTGCTGGCGGCCTGGGTGATGAGCCGGATCGAGACCTGGTTGCGTGCGCGGGTACCCAATTCCATTCAATTGCTGGTGGTGCCGATCACCACCATCGTTATCACCGGCTTCCTCGCCCTGGCGCTGATCGGCCCGCTGACCCGCCACCTGGGTATCCTGATCACCGAAGGCATGGTCTATGTGTTCGAGCTGGCGCCGCTGCTCGGCGGGCTGATCTTCGGCCTGCTCTATGCGCCGCTGGTGATCACCGGCATGCACCATATGTTCATCGCCGTGGATCTGCAGTTGATCGCCAGTAATGGCGGCACCTTTATCTGGCCGATGATCGTGATGTCCAACGTCGCCCAGGGCAGTGCGGCGCTGGCGGTGTTCTACGTCACCCGCAACGCCCGCGAACGCAGCATGGCCTCGACCTCGGCGATCTCGGCGTATTTCGGCATCACCGAACCGGCGATGTTCGGCGTCAACCTGCGCTACAAGTTTCCCTTCTATGCGGCGCTGTGCGGCTCGGCGCTGGCCTGCATCTTCCTCTCGTTGAGCAAGGTCAAGGCCGCGGCCATCGGCGTCGGCGGGCTGCCGGGATTCATCTCGATCATTCCGCAGTACATCCCGCTGTTCATGCTCGGCATGCTGATCGCCATAGTCGTGCCCTTCACCCTGACCTACGCCCTGAGCCGCAAGATCATTCTGCCGGGCTATCGCGTCGCCTGATATCCGCTCAACCACGCCGGGGCGCTTGGCCCCGGCGTGCGATTCAACCTGCGTCATTCATTCTTATCGGGAACTGTGCAATGCAAGACTGGAAGCGCTCGGTGGTCTATCAGATCTACCCCAAGAGCTTTTATAGCCACGCCGACCGGGCCACCGGCGACCTGCTCGGGATAGTCGCCAAGCTCGACTACCTGCAGTGGCTGGGCGTCGATTACCTGTGGCTGACCCCGTTCCTGCGTTCGCCGCAGCGCGACAACGGCTACGACATCAGCGACTACTACGCGGTCGACCCGAGCTGCGGCAGCATGGCCGATCTGGAACTGCTGATCGACCAGGCCGGGCGCCGCGGTATCCGCCTGATGATGGATATCGTGGTCAGTCACACCTCGATCGAACACCCCTGGTTCCAGGCCGCGCGGCAGAGCCGCGACAATCCCTACCGGGATTTCTATATCTGGCGCGATACGCCGAACAACTGGCAATCCAAGTTCGGTGGTTCGGCCTGGGAGTACGACGCCGTCACCGAGCAGTACTACCTGCACCTGTTCGACCACAGCCAGGCCGACCTGAACTGGGACAACCCCCGCGTGCGTGAGGAAATCTTCCGCATGATGCGCTTCTGGCGCGACAAGGGCGTCGGCGGCTTCAGGCTGGATGTGATCAACCTGATCTCCAAGCCCAAGGACTTTCCCGAGGGCGACTGCGACGGTCGGCGTTTCTACACCGACGGTCCACTGGTGCACGAATACCTGCAGGAGATGAACCGCGAAGTGTTCGATGGTTATCCGCTGATCAGCGTCGGCGAGATGTCGTCCACCACCCTGGAACACTGCATCCGCTATTCGCACCCGCAGTCCAGCGAGCTGTCGATGACCTTCAACTTTCATCACCTGAAGGTCGATTACCCGGCATTGCAGAAATGGGTGTACGCCGAGTTCGATTTCGTCGGGCTCAAACGCATCCTCTCCGACTGGCAGACCGGCATGCAGCAGGGCGGGGGCTGGAACGCCCTGTTCTGGTGTAACCACGATCAGCCACGGGTGGTCTCGCGCTTCGCCGACGACGGCGAGTACCGCGTGCAGTCGGCGAAGATGCTCGGCACTGCGCTGCACCTGCTGCAGGGCACGCCCTATATCTACCAGGGCGAAGAGATCGGCATGAGCGATCCGGGCTTCGACGATATCCGCCAGTACCGCGATGTCGAGACCCTGAACATTCACCGCCTCAAGCGTGAGGCCGGGGTGCCGGAAGAACAGATCATGGCGGCGATCCGGCAGAAGTCGCGGGACAACGCGCGCACTCCGATGCACTGGAGTGCGGCGCCCAACGCCGGCTTCAGCAGTGCCCAGCCGTGGATCGAACTGGCGCCCAACTACCCCGAGGTGAATGTCGAGGCGGCCCTGGCGGACAGCGACTCGGTGTTGCACCACTACCGCCGGCTGATCGCCTTGCGCAAGGCCGAGCCGCTGATCACCACCGGCGAATACCGCTGTCTGCTGCCTGAACACCCGCAGGTGTGGGCCTATCTGCGGATCGGCGAGGGCGAGCGCTTGCTGGTGGTGAACAACTTCTTTGCCGCCGATTGTGAGGTGACGCTGCCCGAGGGCGCGCTACCGGCCGGCTGCCAACAGCGCCTGCTGATCAGTAATTACCCCGATTGCCCGCCGCGCGGTACCTGCCTGTACCTGCGGCCCTATGAATCCTTCGTGCTGCACCTGACGGAGGGCGACGTTTCCCTGCAATAACCCGGATAAGCAGCGCCATCCGGGCAAACCAAAGCGCCGGCCCTTCGCCAGGGCCGGTTCCACAACAATAAAAACAAGCGGAACAGCCATGAAAACAACAACCTTCACCCTTGCCTTGGCCCTTGCCGGTCTGCCCCTGGCCAGTCAGGCCCTGGAATTTTCCGGTTACCTGCGCAGCGGCGTCGGCGACTCGGTCAACAGCGATTCGCAGGCCTGCTTCAAGCTGCCGGGCGCGCAGACCAAATACCGTCTGGGTAACGAATGCGAGCAGTACGCCGAACTCGATCTGCGTCAGGACCTGTTCACCCTCGACGACGGTTCGGTGCTCAGCGTCGAGGCCATGGCCTCGCTGTACAACGCCTACGATCACAGCCTGAAATTCACCGGCGACTACGGTTCGGCGCGGATGCCGCAGATCTATGCCGAGTGGAGCAAGATCCCGGGGCTGAACAACGGCTCGCTGTGGGCCGGGCGCCGTTACTACAAGCGTAACGACATCCACATCTCCGACTTCTACTACTGGAACCAGAGCGGCACCGGCGCCGGTATCGAGGACGTGGAATTCGGTGGGTTGAAATACAGCTACGCCTTCTCGCGCAAGGACAGCCTGTGGCAGGAAGCCTATGTCAATCGTCACGACTTCAACGTCAGCGGCTTTGCGCCCAACGCCGGCGGCGCCCTGGAGTTCGGCCTGAGCTATATCGACAAGCCGGACAGCCGCGATGCCCATGGCGGCTGGGCGTTCACCGCACAGCACACGCAAAGCGATTTCCTCGGCGGCAAGAACAAGTTCGCCGTGCAGTACGGCAAAGGTCCGGGCACCGGACTGGGTTATACCGGCGACGTGACTCTGGATCGCGACAACAGCAGCTGGCGGGTGGTCGAGTTCTTCGATTGGCAACTGACCCCGCGTTTCGGTGGTCAATTCGAGGCGGTCTATCAGAAGGACAAGCGCGACAACGGCGCCAGTCAGGATTGGCTGTCGATCGGCGTGCGCCCGACCTATGCCTTCAGCGAGCAATTCAAGCTGGTCACCGAATTCGGTCACGACCAGGTGGACGCCGCAGGCGGCACACGCAAGCTGAGCAAGGCCACCATCGCGCCGACCTGGTCGCCGAGCGGTCCGGCGTTCTGGGCGCGCCCGGAAATTCGTCTGTACTACACCTATGCGGTATGGAACCAGTCCGCGCAGGACGCCGCCGGTGCCGGCGATGCGCTGTCGGAAACCGGTGCCTTCGGCAATGCCCGCCACGGCTCCAACTTCGGCGCTCAGGTTGAGTATTGGTGGTAAGCAAAAGGCTGTTTGCTCGTTATCTGTTGAGGCACTTTGAGCCGTCGAGACGATGCCAAGGGTGGCGTCATTCGTAGGGTGGGTTAGGCGCATAACCACGGGCTATAAGCTGATACTTAGCCTGTTGCGCCGTAACCCACCATGGGGGCTAAACCGATCATCGCTTGGTGGGTTACGTGGCGCTCGGATTCAGCAGTGGCCGCCTAAACCCGGCTCAGCGCCACTAACCCACCCTACAAAACGGTGTGCAATAAGTAATGGGTACAGAGCCAAGCAAAAGCTTTTTTCCTCGGCATACAGGCAGGGGAGAGGGGGTGAGGGGCGCTGGAATAGCTCTCTATCCCGGCCACTCGCAACCAAACAAGAACTACAGCAGGTGATGCAATGTCCGCAAATCAAACTCTGGAACTGCTGGCGCCCCTCTCGGGGTTGCTGGTGCCCCTCGAGGCCGTGCCTGACCCGGTATTCGCCGGCAAGCTGGTTGGCGACGGGATTTCCATCGACCCTACCTCGCAAACCCTCTGTGCACCCATGGCCGGTGTGGTCGGTCAGCTGCAGGCCTCCGGCCATGCCCTGAGCCTGATCGGCGAGGCCGGCGTCGAAGTGCTGATGCATATCGGCCTGGATACCGTGCAACTGCAAGGCGCGGGTTTTCGCTGCCTGGTACAGAGCGGCGAGCAGGTGGCGGCGGGGCAACCGCTGATCGAGTTCGATGCCGATGCCATCGCCCAGAGCGCACGCAGCCTGCTGACCCAGATGTTGGTGGTCAACGGCGAGAAAGTCAGCGCCTACACCGCGAAAACCGGCCTGATCGAATGCGGCCAGCCGGTGCTGAGCCTGACCCTGAGCACCACGGACGACGCCGTGCAAAGCGAGCAGCAAGGCGCTGTGCAGCGTCTGTCCGGGTTGGTCGCGGTGCCTAACCCCAGCGGCCTGCATGCTCGCCCGGCGGCGATCCTGGCGCACGCGGCCAAGGGCTTCGCTGCGCGCATCAGCCTGCACAAGGGCTCGCAGGAGGCCAACGCCAAGTCGCTGGTGGCGATCATGGCCCTGGAAGTGACATGCGGCGATGCGCTGGAAGTCCGGGCCTACGGTGCCGACGCCGAGCAGGCGGTGACGCGTCTGCGCGAGCTGATCGCCGAGGGCTGCGGCGAGGGCATCGAGCCCGTTCGGCAGGCGCAGGCGGACAAGCAAACCGCCGCAGCACCTGTGCAACCTGGCGATGGGCAGTTGCGCGGGGTCTGCGCTTCGCCGGGGCTGGCCCTGGGCTGGGTGGTGCAAATCGCTGAGCCGGAATTGTCGCTGGATGAGCTGGGACAGGGTGAAACGCTCGAACTGCAGCATTTGCGCCAGGGCCTGGCCACGGCCTGGGAGCAACTGGCCTCGATGCGCCTGGCGCAAGCCGGCGGACCACAGGTGGAGATCCTCCAGGCGCACCAGGAGTTGCTCGAAGACCCCGATCTATTGGAGCAGGCGGAAGCGATGATCGCGGCTGGCAAGAGCGCCGCGTTCGCCTGGTATAGGGCCTGCATGAGCAGTGCCGAGCGGCTCGCCGACCTGCAAAACGCCTTGCTCGCCGAGCGTGCCCAGGACCTGCGCGATGTTGGCCAGCGTGTGGCCAGGTGTCTGCAGGGGGAGAGCGACGGGCCTTTGCAACTGCCCGAGCAGAGCATCCTGATCGCCGAGCAACTGAGTCCGTCGCAGACCGCCAGCCTGGATACCAGCAAGGTGCTGGGGCTGGTCACGGTTGGCGGCGGGCCGACCAGTCATGTCGCGATCCTCGCCCGTGCCCTGAACATTCCGGCATTGTGCGGCTTGCCCGCGCAGGTGCTGGCGCTGGCCAGCGGCACCCAGGTATTGCTGGACGGCAACAGCGGCCTGTTGCGTGTGGCGCCGAGTGCCAGCGAGGTCGAAGAGCTGTATGCCGAGCTGCGCGCGGACCGCCAGCGCCAGCGACTGGAGCGCGATGCCGCGCTGTTGCCGGCGACGACCCGCGACGATTGCCGCATCGAAGTTTCGGCCAATGTCGCCTCGCTGGAAGAGGTGCGTCAGGCGCTCGACCTGGGCGGCGAGGGCGTCGGCCTGCTGCGCTCGGAGTTTCTCTATCTGCATCGCGACGCCGCACCGAATGAGGCGGAACAGCGCGAGACCTACCGCGCCATCGCTGCGGCGCTGGGCGCGGAACGCAACCTGGTGGTGCGCACCCTGGATGTCGGCGGCGACAAGCCCCTGCCGTATGTGCCGATGGCGGCCGAGGAAAATCCGTTCCTAGGCATGCGTGGCATACGCCTGTGTCTGCAGCGCCCGGAGCTGTTGCGCAGCCAGTTGCGCGCGGTGCTCGGCGCGGCGGAGCTGAGCCGCTTGCACCTGATGTTGCCGATGGTCGCCAACCTGGAGGAGCTGCGCGAGGTGCGCGGCATGCTGGAACAGGAGGCGGCGGTTCTCGGGGTCGCCCAACTGCCCAAGCTCGGCATCATGGTCGAGGTGCCCGCCGCCGCGCTGCTCGCCGAGCAATTCGCCGCGGAGGTGGATTTCTTCTCCATTGGCACTAACGACCTGACCCAATACTGCCTGGCCATGGACCGCGGTCACCCGCGCCTGGCCGCTCAGGCCGACGCCCTGCACCCTGGGGTGTTGCGCCTGATCGAGCTGACGGTGCGCGGCGCCCACGCCCATGGCAAATGGGTTGGCCTGTGTGGCGGCCTGGCTTCGGAGCCGCTGGCGGTACCGCTGCTGCTGGGGCTCGGGGTGGACGAACTGTCGGTGAGCGTGCCGGCGATTCCTGCGATCAAGGCCGCGGTGCGCCGTCAGCACATGGGCGACTGCCGCCTGTTGGCCAAGGAAATCCTGGCCATGGGCACCATCGCCCAGGTCCGCCAGCGTCTGCTGGAGGTTAGTCGCAGCGTTACCGAGAGGAGTGCGGAATATGTTTGAGCGAATCGGCGATTGGTTCTGGAATGCCCTGACACCGGATCTGGTGCAGGACGAAAACCAGCACGTGACGGGCGCGATTGCCCCGGCCGTGCTGGCCGCCCTCGGCGGCGCGGCCAACCTCAAGTCCTGCGAGCCGGTGGCGTTGACCCGTCTGCGCGTGGAGCTGCGCGATCCCGGCTTGCTCCAGGAAAGCGCGCTGCGTGCCGCCGGCGTACCGGCGCTGATGACGCTGCCGGGCGGGATTTTCCACCTGCTGCTCGGGGTGCCGCAGGGCACGGCCACCACGCAACCCTAGGAGCCTGTCGGACTTAACACTGTTCTACTGCGCAAAAGCCGGACTTGGCCATTTTTGCTGCTCTTTCTCGTTAAATAGCTAGCTATTCGCCTCGAAAGACCAACAAAACTGACTCAAGCCGAGCTTTCCCTCGCTACGAACGGTCAAGTCCGACAGGCTCCTAGCCGACGGACAGGGGGCGAAGCGGCTCGGTGCATAGACATGTTCCGGATCGCCACGGCAAGACACACTACTGTTTTGATTAAATGTTGTTTTATTACAACATTTTGTCTTGATAGTTGTGATTGTGTCGGCTAACAATAGATGGCTTTCGTAAAGCAACCACTTATTTGGCGTTTGTTCGGTTCGATGCCGCGCGCCTGGTTGCCTGCTGCGCCCGTTATGGGGCGCTTTTCCATCTTCGCCCAAACCGTCGTTGAGGAGTCTGAGCTATGCGCCGAAGAACCAAGATCGTGGCCACCCTGGGGCCGGCCACCGAGAGCCCCGAAGCGATCGAGGCGCTGGTTCAGGCCGGTGTGGACGTGGTGCGGTTGAACTTCTCTCACGGCAGCGCGCAGGAGCACATCGCCCGTGCCGCGCTGGTGCGCGAGATGGCGCGCAAGCACGGCCGCTTCGTCGCCGTGCTGGCCGACCTGCAGGGTCCGAAAATCCGCATCGCACGCTTCGCCGAGGGCAAGGTGCAACTGCGCAAGGGGCAGGCTTTCGTGCTCGATGCCGGGCTCGACAAGAACGCCGGCGATGCGCAGGCGGTGGGCATCGACTACGAGGCGCTGATCACCGATAGCCGCCCTGACGACATCCTGCTGCTCGACGACGGTCGTATCGAACTGGTGGTGCGCCAGGTCGAGGCCAGCCGGCTGCTGTGCGAGGTGCTGGTCGGCGGCCCCTTGTCCAACAACAAGGGTATTAACCGCAAGGGCGGCGGCCTGTCGGCGGCTGCGCTGACCGACAAGGATTGCGTCGACATTCGCACCGCCGCCGAGATGCAGGTCGACTACCTGGCGGTGTCCTTCCCCCGTGATGCTGCGGATATTCAGCTGGCGCGCCGCCTGTTGCAGGAGGCCGGCGGCGAGGCCGGGCTAATCGCCAAGATCGAACGGGCGGAAACGGTCAACGACCTCGCGGTGCTGGACGCGATCATCGAGGCCTCCGATGGGGTCATGGTGGCGCGTGGCGACCTCGGTGTGGAAATCGGCGATGCCGAACTGGTCGCGGTGCAGAAGATGATCATCGAGCGCGCCCGTACGCTCAATCGCCTGGTGATTACCGCGACGCAGATGATGGAGTCGATGATCACCCAGTCGATGCCGACCCGTGCCGAGGTGTTCGATGTGGCCAATGCGGTGCTCGATGGCACCGATGCGGTAATGCTTTCGGCCGAGACTGCGGCCGGCGCCTATCCGGTGGAGACCGTCGAGGCCATGCGCCGGGTGATTGTCGGCGCGGAAAAGCACCCGCTGGCGCACCGCTCCAAGCACCGCATGGACGAACAATTTCACAAGATCGACGAGTCGATCGCCATGGCGGCGATGTACGCGGCCAACCACCTGTACGGGGTCAAGGCGATCATCTGCATGACCGAGAGCGGCGACACGCCGCGGCTGATGTCGCGAATCCGCTCGCACCTGCCGATCTACGCCTTTTCCCGCAACCCGCGCACGCAGAACCGGGTCGCGCTGTTTCGCGGGGTGCAGACCATTCCGTTCGACAGTGACAGCTACCCGATCGCCGAGGTCAACGGCCGTGCGGTCGATGAATTGCTGCGTCGCGGGGTGGTCGCCGAGGGCGACCATGTATTGATTTCACGCGGTGATCACGCCAATGCCCAAGGCGGGACTAACTGCCTGCGGGTGATCCGCGTCGGCGATCGCATCTGCTAATCGAGGAACTGTCCGTGAACCGATCCACTACCCACAACGACCGCAAGACGGTCATCGATGCGGCCGACGATAACTGGCCGCGCGACTTCGATTTTCGTGAAGCCTACGCCGAGCAGCGGGAGTTGCTGGGCCAGGCGCCCCTGGCTCGCGAAACCCCACGCTTATTTCTCCAGCCTCTGTCCAAGGTGCCGAACACAATGACTGACATGACCCTGATCCATCAGGTGAGCGCCCGTGAAATTCTCGATTCGCGCGGCAACCCGACCGTGGAAGCGGTGGTGACCCTGGCCGGCGGCGCCGTGGGCGTCGCCAGCGTACCGTCCGGCGCCTCTACCGGCAGCCGCGAGGCGCTGGAACTGCGCGACGGCGGCGAACGTTATAAAGGCAAGGGCGTGCTGCGCGCCGTGGCCAACGTCAACGGGCCGCTGGGCGATCGGGTGCGCGGGCTGGATGCGCTGGATCAGCGCGCGGTCGATGCCGCGATGATCGCCCTCGACGGCAGCGAGGACAAAAGCGTACTGGGCGCCAATGCGATCCTCGCGGTGTCGCTGGCCAGCGCCAAGGCCGCCGCAGCGGCGCAGCAGCTGCCGCTGTATGAGCACCTGGCGGCGCTCTATGGCCAGTCAGGGCGCTTCAGCCTGCCGGTGCCGATGATGAACATCATCAATGGCGGCGAGCATGCCGACAATAACGTCGACATCCAGGAGTTCATGATCCAGCCGATCGGCGCCGATTCCTTCAGCGAGGCCTTGCGCATGGGCGCGGAGGTCTTCCATACGCTCAAGCAGGTGCTCGGCGAGCGCGGCCTGAGCACCGCGGTGGGCGACGAGGGCGGCTTCGCGCCGTCGCTGGCCAGCAACGAGGAGGCGCTGGTGGTGATCGCCGAGGCGGTGCGCCGCGCCGGCTATGAGCTGGGCAAGGACATCAGCCTGGCCCTGGATTGCGCCGCCTCGGAGTTCTATCGCGACGGCCGCTACGTGCTAGCCGGCGAGGGCAAGAGCTTCGACTCCGCCGGTTTCGCCGATTACCTGGCCGGCTTGTGCCAGCGCTACCCGATCGCCTCGATCGAGGACGGCATGGACGAGAGCGATTGGGATGGCTGGGCCTGCCTGACCGAGCGCCTGGGCAAGACGGTGCAACTGGTCGGCGATGACCTGTTCGTCACCAACAGCAAAATCCTGCGCGAAGGCATCGAGCGCGGCATCGGCAACTCGATCCTGATCAAGTTCAACCAGATCGGCAGCCTCAGCGAGACCTTCGATGCCATTCGCATGGCCCAGGATGCCGGCTACACGGCGGTGATTTCGCACCGTTCCGGCGAGACCGAGGACACCAGCATCGCCGACCTGGCGGTGGCGACCTGCGCCGGACAGATCAAGACCGGTTCGCTGTGCCGCTCTGATCGGGTCGGCAAGTACAACCAGTTGCTGCGCATCGAGCAGGCGCTACAAGGTCGTGCGGCCTATGACGGCGCTGCGATCCTGTCCCGGAGGGGTTGACGCCATGACCGCAAATCGTCTCGACAACCTGTTTCCAAGCCTGGCCGAGATTCCCGAGCAGTACCGTTTCGGTGCGCCGATCGAGCAGCGCGACTACCTGGTAGATGGCCAGTTGCGCACCTGGGAAGGACCGCTGGCCACGGTGCGCAGCCCGGTATTCCTCAAGTCCGAAAACGGCGAGGAGCAGGTGATTCTCGGCAGTACGCCGCTGCTCGACGCCGAGACCGCGCTGGTCGCCCTGGATGCGGCGGTGCGCGCCTACGCCAATGGCCAGGGCGCCTGGCCGAGCCTGCGCGTGGCCGAGCGAATCCAGCACGTCGAGGCCTTCCTGGTGCGCATGCGCGAGCAGCGCGAGGCGGTGGTCAAGCTCTTGATGTGGGAGATCGGCAAGAACCTCAAGGACTCGCAGAAGGAGTTCGACCGCACCTGCGACTACATCGTCGACACCATCGAGGCGCTCAAGGAACTGGACCGGCGCTCCAGTCGCTTCGAGCTGGAGCAGGATACCCTCGGCCAGATCCGCCGGGTGCCGCTGGGTGTGACCCTGTGCATGGGGCCCTACAACTACCCGCTGAACGAGACCTTCACCACCCTGATCCCGGCGCTGATCATGGGCAACACCGTGGTGTTCAAGCCGGCCAAGTTCGGCGTGCTGCTGATCCGCCCGCTGCTCGAGGCATTCCGCGACAGCTTCCCGGCCGGGGTGATCAACGTGATCTACGGCAGCGGCCGCGAGACCGTCAGCGCGCTGATGGCCAGCGGCAAGGTCGATGTGTTCGCCTTCATCGGCACCCACAAGGGCGCCAGCGACCTGAAGAAGCTGCACCCGCGCCCGCACCGGCTGCGCGCGGCCCTGGGTCTGGATGCGAAGAACCCGGGGATCGTCCTGCCGCAGGTCGATCTGGACAACGCGGTCAGCGAGGCGGTCACCGGCGCGCTGTCGTTCAACGGCCAGCGCTGTACGGCGCTGAAGATCCTGTTCGTGCACGAGGATGTGGTCGACAGCTTCCTCGACAAGTTCGCCGCCAAGGTCGCCGCGCTGAAGCCGGGCATGCCTTGGGAGGAGGGCGTGAGCCTGACCCCGCTGCCTGAGCCGGGCAAGACCGAGTTCCTCGGCGGCCTGCTGGCCGACGCGCTGGAGAAGGGCGCGCGGGTGATGAATGTCGGCGGTGGCGAAAGCCGTGGTTCATTCTTCTACCCGGCGCTGCTCTACCCGGTGAGCCCGGCCATGCGCGTCTATCAGGAGGAACAGTTCGGCCCGCTGGTGCCGGTGGTGCCGTACCGCGATCTGCAGACGGTAATCGACTATGTGCTCGATTCCGATTTCGGCCAGCAGCTGAGCATCTTCGGCAACAACTCGGCCCAGGTTGGCCGGCTGGTCGATGCCTTCGCCAATCAGGTGGGTCGCATCAACATCAATGCCCAGTGCCAGCGTGGCCCGGACAGCTTCCCGTTCAACGGTCGCAAGAATTCGGCCGAGGGCACTCTGTCGGTGCATGACGCGCTGCGGGTGTTCTCCATCCGCACCCTGGTGGCGACCAAGTTTCAGGACAGCAACAAGACGCTGGTCAGCGAGATCATTCGCAACCGCGAGTCGAGCTTCCTGACCACCGACTACATCTTCTGAGTGTGCATCCATGACCACCCGTACCCTGATCGTTCTCGACGGCATCGGCCTGCGCCAGGAAGCCGAGGCCAATGCCCTGGCCACGGCGCGCACGCCGACCCTGGACGGCCTGCTGCAGTGCTTTCCGCATAGCCGGATCGCCACCTCCGGGTTGGCGGTTGGTCTGCCGGAGGGGCAGATGGGCAACTCCGAAGTGGGCCACATGAACCTCGGCGCCGGGCGTGTGGTGTATCAGAGCCTCACACGTATCGACCGGGCCATCGCCACTGGCGAGTTCGCCGCCAATCCGGCGCTGCTGCATCTGGTCGATGGCGCTCGACGCCGTGGCGGCGCGGTGCATCTGTTCGGTCTGCTGTCGCCGGGCGGGGTGCACAGCCACTGCGAGCAGATACTCGCCGCCTGCAGGGTATTGGCTCAGCGCGGCATCGAGCGCTTCTATGTGCATGCCTTTCTCGATGGTCGCGATACTCCGCCGAAGAGCGCTGGGCCCTTCATCGCGCAGCTGCAGGCCGAGCTGGATGCGTTGGGCAAGGGTCGCATCGCCTCGCTGATCGGCCGCTACTACGCGATGGATCGCGACAAGCGCTGGGAGCGGATCGAGGCGGCTTATCGGCTGATCGTCGAGGGGCGCGCCGAGTTTCATGCGGCCACTGCCGACGAGGCGCTGAGCGCCGCCTATGGGCGTGGCGAGTCGGACGAGTTCGTTCGCGCCAGCGCGATCGGTCCGGCGGTTCAGGTGGCGGACGAGGATGCGCTGATCTTCATGAATTTCCGTCCCGACCGGGCGCGGCAGCTGTGCCAGGCGCTGATCGATCCCGAGTTCGACGGTTTCGTTCGGCCGAGGCTGATCGACAAGCAGCGCCTGCTGACCCTGACCCGCTATGCAGACCGGCTCGATGGGCCGTGCGCCTTTGCTCCGCAGCCTATCGCCAACAGTCTGGGCGAGTACCTGGCGGGGTTGGGCAAGACCCAGTTACGCATCGCCGAGACGGAGAAGTATGCCCACGTCACCTTCTTCTTCAATGGCGGTCGCGAGCAGCCCTTTGCCGGCGAAGAGCGCATTCTGATCCCCTCGCCGAACGTCGCGTCCTACGATTTGCAGCCGCAGATGAGTGCTCCGGAGCTGACCGAGAAACTGGTGCGGGCGATCCGCAGCCAGGCCTTCGACCTGATCGTGTGCAACTACGCCAACGGCGACATGGTCGGTCACACCGGCTCGTTCGCCGCCGCGGTGCAGGCGGTCGAGGCGCTGGACGCATGCCTGGCCGAGGTGGTCGAGGCGACCCTGGCGGCGGGTGGCGAGTGCCTGATCAGTGCCGACCACGGCAATGTCGAGCAGATGCTCGATGCCGAGTCCGGGCAGGCGCACACCGCGCACACGCTCAACCCGGTGCCGTTGATTCTGGTCAGCGGCCGCGCCGGGCAGTTCGCCCTGCGTGATGGCCGGCTCTGCGATATCGCTCCGACCCTGTTGGCGTTGATGGACCTGCCGGTGCCGGCGGAGATGGATGGGCAGTCGTTGCTGGTGAGTGGTTAGCTAGCGGCCCCGTAGGGTGCGTCGCGCGCACCGCTGTGCTGTGCGTCGTTCGGTGGCTTTGGTGCGCATGGCGCACCCTACGGGTTGGGCCGTAGGGTGGGTTGGGCGAGCGGTCAGCTCGGCTCTTCGTCCGCTGGGTAGCGGCTGGCGCCGAGGCTTTCCTTGATCTTGCGCAGGTGCGGCTGGAAGTCGACGCCGCGGCGCAGGGTCACGCCGGTGGCGAGCACGTCGAGCACGGTCAGCTGGATGATTCGCGAGGTCATCGGCATGTAGATGTCGGTGTCCTCCGGCAGTGGAATGTCCAGGCTCAGGGTGCTGGCCTGGGCCAGCGGCGAGCCGGCGGCGGTGAGGCCAAGCACCGAGGCGCCGTTTTCCCGCGCCAGGCGCGCCACTTCGACCAGCTCGCGGGTGCGGCCGGTGTAGGAAATGATCACGAACAGGTCGCCGGTATGCGCCACCGAGGCGAGCATGCGCTGCATCAGCACGTCGGCGTGGGCGGAAACGGCGAGGTTGAAGCGGAAGAACTTGTGCTGTGCATCCAGCGCCACCGGGGCCGAGGCGCCGAGGCCGAAGAAGTGGATCTGCCGGGCCTGGATCAGCAGATCGACGGCGCGACTGATCATTTGTGGATCGATGGTCTGGCAGGCGCTGTCCAAGGAGGCAATGGCGCTGCCGAAAATTTTCCGCGTATAGGCCTCGGGGCCGTCGTCCGCCGACACCGCCTGGCTGACGTAGGCGGCGCCGCTGGCCAGGCTCTGCGCCAGCTGCATTTTCAGTTCCGGGTAGCCATTGACGCCGAACGAGCGGCAGAAGCGGTTGACCGTTGGTTCGCTGACCAGTGCGGCCTGCGCCAGGGCGGCGATACTGAAGCGGGTGGCGGTCTGCGGGTCGCGCAGAATCACTTCGGCGACTTTGCGTTCGGCCTTGTTCAGGCTGTCGAGACGGCCCTGGATCTGCTCGAGGAGGTTGCGCACGCGGTCCATATTGCTTCCTTGGAGGCCGTTGCCTCATGCGAGACGGCTTCTTGGCTTGAAGATGTAAATGCCGGCCTATCCTACTGATGGCCTGTGGTTGCGACCACTTTAATGTGTAAATTGGTGAAATGTTGTTTTTATTACTACATTTTGCCTTGATATTTCCGGTGTATCCGGGTATTTCTAGCTTAACTTGATAAAAGAACGCACATCATGACTGCCTTGAACCTTGAATCCTGCACCTTCGCTTTATTTGGCGCCCTTGGCGATCTGGCCTTGCGCAAACTGTTTCCGGCGCTCTATCAGCTCGACCGCGCCGGCCTGTTGCATGCCGACACGCGCATTCTGGCCCTGGCTCGCGAGACCGGTGAGGCGCCGCAGCAGCTGGCGCTGATCGAAGAACACCTGCGCCGCTACGTGCCGGCCGGCGAGATCGACGTCGGCGTGTTGCAACGTTTTCAGGCGCGCCTCAGCTACCTGACCATGGATTTTCTCGAAGCCGAGGATTACCTCGAGCTGGCCGAGCGGGTGGGCGATACCGAACAGTTGATCGCCTATTTCGCCACGCCGGCTTCGGTGTACGGCGGCATCTGCGCCAATCTGGCCCAGGTCGGCCTGGCCGAGCGCACTCGTGTGGTGCTGGAAAAGCCCATCGGTCATGACCTGGCGTCGTCGCGCGAAGTCAATGATGCAGTGGCGAAGTACTTCCCGGAAACCCGCATCTACCGCATCGACCATTACTTGGGCAAAGACACGGTACAGAACCTGATCGCCCTGCGTTTCGCCAACAGCCTGTTCGAGACCCAGTGGAATCAGAACCACATCACCCATGTCGAGATCACGGTGGCGGAGAAGGTCGGTATCGAAGGCCGCTGGGGCTATTTCGATAAGGCCGGGCAGCTGCGCGACATGATTCAGAACCACTTGTTGCAGCTGCTCTGCCTGATCGCCATGGACCCGCCCAGCGATCTCTCGGCCGACAGCATCCGCGACGAGAAGGTCAAGGTGCTCAAGGCCCTGGAACCAATCACCGCCGAGCGCCTCGGTCAGCAGATCGTCCGCGGCCAGTACGTAGCCGGCAGCAGCGACGGCAAGGCGGTGCCCGGTTATCTGGAAGAAGAAAACTCCAACACCCGCAGCGACACCGAAACCTTCGTCGCCCTGCGCGCCGAGATCCGCAACTGGCGTTGGGCCGGCGTGCCTTTCTATCTGCGTACCGGCAAGCGCATGCCGCAGAAGCTGTCGCAGATCGTCATCCATTTCAAAGAGCCGCCGCACTACATCTTCGCCCCCGAGCAGCGCCAGTTGATCGGCAACAAGCTGATCATCCGCCTGCAGCCGGACGAGGGCATCGCCCTGCAGGTGATGACCAAGGACCAGGGCCTGGACAAGGGCATGCAGTTGCGCAGCGGCCCCCTGCAGCTGAATTTCTCCGATACCTACCGCAGCGCGCGGGTGCCTGATGCCTATGAACGCTTGCTGTTGGAAGTGATGCGCGGCAATCAGAACCTGTTCGTGCGCAAGGACGAAATCGAGCACGCGTGGCAGTGGTGCGATCAGTTGATCGCCGGCTGGAAACGCCTCGGCGATTCGCCGAAACCCTATGCAGCCGGTACCTGGGGGCCAATGAGTTCGATTGCCCTGATAACCCGCGATGGGAGGTCCTGGTATGGCGATCTCTAAACTCGATCTGCCGATAGGCGTGGTGGCGCGCAGCCACAGCGACGCCAAACACCTGGCGCAGGATCTGGCCAACGCGGTGGCGACAACATTGCGCGCGGCGATCGACAGCCATGGTCTGGCGACCCTGGTAGTGTCCGGCGGGCGCAGCCCGGTGGCGTTTTTCGAATGCCTGGCCAAGCAGGAGCTGCCCTGGGCGCAGGTGGTGATCAGCCTGGCTGACGAGCGCTGGGTGCCGGTCAGCCATGCCGACAGCAACGAAGGCCTGGTGCGTCGTCATCTGTTACGCGGCCCGGCTGCGGCGGCGCGTTTTATCGGCCTCTATCATGCCGCCGAGAGCCTCGAAGAGGCGGCTCTGCACGCTGATCAGGCGCTCGCCGAACTGCCGCCGATCGACGTGCTGGTGCTGGGCATGGGTGATGACGGGCATACCGCCTCCTTGTTCCCGCAAAGCCCGAATCTGCATGAAGCCCTGCGTGCCGACTGTTCGCGCCGCTGCCTGCCGATGCAGGCGCCAAGCGTGCCGCGCCAGCGTCTGACGATGACCCTGCCACTGTTGGCCGCCGCGCATTTGCCGCTGCTGGCCATCCAGGGTTCGAGCAAATTGCAGACGCTCAATCAGGCCCTGGTCTGCGAAGACGTGGCGAGTATGCCGATTCGCGCCTTTTTACATTCTCCCCTTGAGATTTACTGGTGCCCTTAGGCCCGAAGGACCAGCCTTATGACCAACCAAGCAAACACAATCCCCGCCGATAACCCGCAAGCCCGCATGGCGGAAAAGATCGCCCGGATCGACAGCATCTGCGCCCGCGCGCGGATCATGCCGGTGATCACCATCGCCCGCGAGCAGGACATATTGCCGCTGGCCGATGCCCTGGCTGCCGGCGGCCTCAGCGTATTGGAAATCACCCTGCGCTCGGAGCACGGCCTGACCGCCATCCGCCAACTGCGCGAGCAGCGCCCTGAACTCTGCGTCGGCGCCGGCACCGTGCTCGACCGGAAGATGCTGGACGCGGCCATCGATGCCGGTGCGCAATTTATCGTCACCCCGGGCTCGACCCGCGAGTTGCTCGAGGCCAGCCTGGAAAGCCAGGTGCCCTTGTTGCCCGGCGTCAGCAGCGCCTCGGAAATCATGCTCGGCTATGCCCTTGGCTACCGCCGCTTCAAATTGTTCCCGGCCGAAGTCTGCGGCGGCACCGCGGCACTGAAAGCCCTGGGTGGCCCCTTTGTCGGGGTGAAGTTCTGCCCAACCGGCGGCATCAATCCAGACAATCTGCAGCGTTATATGGCGCTGCCCAACGTGATGTGCGTCGGCGGCACCTGGATGTTCGACAGCGAGTGGGTCAAGCAGGGCGATTGGGCGCGTATCCAGCAATGCAGCAGCGAGGCTTTGCAGCTGTTGGGTTGAATCCATGCCGGTGTCCTGGCCGGGCACCGGCGGCTAGCTTTCCCGGCGGTTCCGTTGCGAACCGCGTCTTTGCTTTCCCTCTGCTCGATCGTTGCCCTGGATCACAACGCTTGCGGCGTTCTGGCTTATGCTGCGAGCCTTGAGTCGCCTTGTGGGGGATCGCGCATATGTCTCGTCCAGATGTCCTTGCCGTAGGCGCGAACGCGCCGCTTGGCGGCTTCGAACGCTACCTGACGCTCTGGGTTTTTCTCTGCATAGTCGCGGGCACCTTGCTCGGCCTGGCCGTGCCTGCGGTGACCCAGGCCGTGGGCGCGCTGGAAGTCGCCCAGGTGAATATTCCGGTAGGTCTGCTGATCTGGGTGATGATCATCCCGATGCTGATGAAGATCGACTTCGCCACCCTCGGCGAGGTGCGCGAGCAGAAGGCCGCGATCGGCATCACCCTGTTGGTCAATTGGGCGGTCAAGCCGTTCTCCATGGCGTTGTTCGGCTGGTTGTTCCTGCGCCATGTATTCGCGGCCTGGCTGCCGGCAGGGCAGATCGACAGCTATATGGCCGGGCTGATCCTGCTCGGCGCCGCGCCCTGCACGGCGATGGTGTTCGTCTGGAGCAACCTGTGCCGGGGCAACGCCAACTTCACCTTGAGCCAGGTGGCGCTGAACGATCTGGTGATGCTGTTCGCCTTCGCCCCGATAGTCGCGCTGCTGCTCGGTGTGTCCTCGATCCCGGTGCCCTGGGACACCTTGTTGCTCTCGGTGCTGATGTATATCGCGATTCCCCTGAGCATCGCCCAATGGCTGCGTGTGCGCCTGCTCAAGCGCGGCGAGGCGAACCTGCGGGTCGCGCTGGCGAAAATCGCGCCGTTTTCCATGTTCGCCCTGTTGGCTACCCTGGTGCTGTTGTTTTCCTTCCAGGGCCAGGCCATCGTCGAGCAGCCGTTGGTGATCGCCATGCTTGCCGTGCCTATCCTGCTGCAGGTGCTGTTTATCGCGGCCCTGGGTTATGGGCTGAATAGAAGGCTTCGGGTACGCCACGATATCGCCGGGCCGTCGACCATGATCGGCGCTTCGAATTTCTTCGAACTGGCGGTGGCGGTGGCCATCGTTCTTTACGGTTTCAATTCCGGCGCGGCATTGGCTACCGTGGTCGGTGTGCTGATCGAGGTGCCGGTGATGCTGTGGCTGGTGCGCATGGTCAATGGCAGTCGCGACTGGTACAACCAGGCGTTGTCCAATCACCGTGGCTGATACGACCTGGCGCTGGCATTCAGCGTCCGGATCAATTCAAAAACCGGTTTAGCGGCCGGTGATTTGCTGCTCAATGCCAAGCGGAGCCGATATGACCGAGCCTGTTACGCCCTTGCTGGATCAGGATGCGAATTTTCTTTCCGACTCGGAAGCGGCGGCGGCCCTGGCCGGCGTTGCCATCGAGACCCTGAACAGCCGTTGCTTCTGTATCAGCCTGGACACCGCGGCGCTGCGTGATGCGCTGGAGTCGACGCTCGGCCAGCCAGGCCTGTTCGACCTGGTCCAGCAGCGTTGCCCCTATCTGTTCGCCGCGCACCCGGTATTCATCGCCCCGACTCATCTGCAACGGATGGCGGCGGTGGTGCGTGCGATCGAATCGGTGGTGGCCTTGCCGGCCTATCGCGAGCAGGTCCTGGCCCGTTCGCCGGCCATTGCGCGACAGGATCCGGGCGGCGCCAAGGGGGTGTTTTTTGGCTATGACTTCCATGTCGCCGAGGGCGCTTTCGGCCTGATCGAGATCAACAGCAATGCTGGCGGTGCAATGCTCAACGCGGTCCTGGCGCGGGCGCAACGGGCCTGCTGTCCGGCGATCGAGCAATTGCTGCCGCCGGCCATGCGTGCCGAAAGCCTGGAGGCCGGAATCATCGCGATGTTCCGCGAGGAATGGGCATTGGCCGGTCACAAGCGGCCGCTGCGCAGCATCGCCATCGTCGATCAGGCGCCGCAGCAGCAGTACCTGTATCCAGAGTTCCTGCTGTTCCAGCAATTGTTTCAACGCCATGGCTTGCAGGCGGTGATCGCCGATCCCGGTGAGTTGACGCTGCGTGACGGTGTGCTCTGGCATGGCGAATTGGCCATCGACATGGTGTACAACCGCCTGACCGATTTCGCCCTCGACGAGCCCGCCAACGCCACCCTGCGCCAGGCCTATCTGGAGCGGGCGACGCTGCTCACGCCGCATCCGCAGGCCCATGCTTTGTATGCCGATAAGCGCAACCTGGCATTGCTCAGCGATGCCGAACAGTTGCAGGCGCTCGGCGTGCCCGAGGATGTGCAGGTGTTGTTGCTCGCGGCTATTCCGCACACCGAAGTGGTCGAGCCGGTCAATGCCGAGCGCCTGTGGCGCGAGCGCAAACAGTTGTTCTTCAAACCCTGCGCCGGTTACGGCAGCCGCGCGGCCTACCGCGGCGACAAGCTCACCCAGCGTGTCTGGCAGGAAATCCTGGCTGGCGATTACGTCGCCCAGGCCCTGGTATTGCCGGGGCAACGGGTAATGACCAGCGATACTCCGGCGCTGAAATACGACCTGCGCGAGTACGTCTACGATGGTCAGGTGCAGTGGCTGGCGGCACGCTTGTATCAGGGCCAGACCACCAACTTCCGCACCCCGGGCGGCGGTTTCGCGCCTGTCTATCCCGGCCCGGCGACGGGGTGCGGGGCAGGTTGTAGCTGATCTGGCCGCAGGCGTCGTCGGTACATGTCTGGCCGTCCCAGGAGATTCTGCGACGCTTCCCGCTCCGTCCGGGACGGTCTCTAGTCTTGGCCTGCTGGGTGAGCGACCCTGGTTGATTGCATCTTCGGAGCTGGCGCAGGGCCGCCAGCCGTCGCGGATCGCAATTACTGGCGGCGAACTCCTGGGCTAATGACTGATCGGCGATTGATCTCGATCAGCATCGCAGTTTTGTCAGCAATTAGACTGAAATCCTATGGCAGGCCTCGCCTGCGGCTAACGCTGATACCTGCACAAGCCTGAGCTGCCTCCAACAGATGCTTACTGCCAGGAGCTCTGCGTATGCCCGATATCCCCGATACCGCGACCAACCGGGCATCCCTGGTCCAGCATTTGCGCGGTTTCTGGCGCGGCCACCCGACAGAAGTCAAATTGCTGCTGGGGATCTGCACGGGATTTCTGCTGATTTTCTTTCTGCCCATGGGCCAGCCGCGTTTCGAGAATGCCGTGCTGGAGGGCCTGCGCCTGACCCAATGGTATGCCCGCGAACATGTGATCCTCTGCCTGCTGCCGGCCTTCGTGATAGCCGGTGCCATGGCGGTGTATATCAGCCAGGGCGCGGTGATGCGCCACCTCGGCCCACAGGCGCCGAAGCCGGTGGCCTTTGGCGTGGCTTCGATTGCCGGCACTCTGCTCGCGGTTTGTTCCTGCACCGTGCTGCCGCTATTTGGCGGCATCTATAAGCGCGGTGCCGGCCTGGGTGCGGCCATCGCCTTTCTTTATTCGGGACCGGCGATCAATGTCATGGCCATAGTCGTCACGGCCAAGGTGCTGGGGGCTGAACTGGGCATCGCCCGAGCGCTGGGCGCCATTCTTTTCGCCCTGGTGATTGGCGCCATCATGCATCTGCTGTATCGCCGCGAAGAGGCTGCGCGGGCGAGCAAGAGCGCGCGTGGCTTCGCCGATGAGGAAGATGGCCATCCGCTGCGCGACGTGGTCGCACTGTTCAGCCTGATGATCGGCATTCTGGTATTCGCCAACTGGGCCCGCGCCGACAGCGCTGCCTGGATGGCCATTTATGCCTGGAAATGGCCGATCACCGTGTTGCTGGCCGCACTTCTGGGCTGGTTGCTGGTACGTAGCTGGCAATGGTCGGCAAAGCCGCTGCTGGTCACCGCCACGCTGATCGCCGCTGTCGCTGCGTTCAAGCCCGAGTGGCCGGAGTTGGCCATGGTTATCGGCATAGCCGGCCTGATGCTGCAGGCCAGCCGGGAGAATGCCGCGGGCCAGGAGTGGGTCGGGCAGAGTTGGGACTTCACCAAGCAGATTGTGCCGTTGCTGCTCGGCGGCGTGCTGATCGCCGGTATGTTGCTCGGTCGTCCCGGCCACGAGGGGCTGATCCCGAGCAGTTGGGTGGTCTGGGCTGTGGGCGACAACAGCTTCGGCTCGACTCTGCTGGCGGCGGTTCTCGGCGCCTTTATGTACTTCTCCACCCTGACCGAGGTGCCCATAGTCGAGGGGCTGCTGGGCGCGGGCATGGGCAAGGGCCCGGCGCTGGCGATCCTGCTGGCCGGCCCGGCGCTGTCATTGCCCAATATGCTGGTGATTCGCACCGTGCTGGGTACCGAGAAGACCCTGGTTTACTGCGCGCTGGTGGTGGTGATGGCCACCCTAAGCGGTTATCTCTATGGCCAATTGATGTGAGCGATGCGATGAAACTGACGATCTATGGTTCCGGCTGCGCCAAGTGCCAGCAATTGACCACCAATGCCGAGGCCGCCGCACGCCGGCTTGGCCTGACGTTCGAGGTGGAAAAAGTCACCGACGTGAATGCCATTATCGATGCCGGCATCATGCGCACCCCGGCCCTGGCCGTGGATGAAGACATCGTTGTCGAAGGCAAGGTGCCCAGCAGCACTGAGCTGGAAGCACTGCTGAACACTTAAAGGGTTGATTGCGGCGCCTGATGTCGGGGCAGGCCAATGGAAATCAGCGCGGCGAGCAGGACAAAGGCCGAGGAAATCCATAGGCAGGCTTGCAGGCCATAAGCCTGATACAGCCAACCCGAGAGCAGGGTGCCGAGCAACCGGCCGAGGGCGTTGGACATGTAGTAGAAGCCAACATCCAGGGACACCCCGTCCTCCTTGGCGTAGCTGACGATCAGGTAGCTGTGCAGCGATGAATTCACCGCGAACAGCGCGCCGAACGCCAGCAGGCCGCCGAGCAGTACCCAGTGCGCAGACAAGCCGCTGGATAACCCCAGGGCGATGGCCGTCGGCAGCCCCGCCAGCAACGCGGCCCAGACGAAGGCGGCGCGGCCGTCCGGCACCTGATTTCGCGACTTGCCGGTAAGCGCCGGGGCAAACGACTGCACCAGGCCATAGCCAATCACCCAAAGCGCGAGAAAGCCGCCGACCAGCCAGAAATCCCAGCCAAACACAGTGGACAGGTATACCGGCAGCGCGACGACAAACCAGACATCACGGGCGCCGAACAGAAACAACCGCGCCGCCGAGAGAATATTGATCGCCCGGCTCTTCGACAGGATGTCGCGAAATTTCGGCTTGGCCTTGGCCTTGCCCAGGTCCTTCTTCAGCAAAAACAGGCTGGCCAGCCAGATCACCGCCAATACGGCCGCCATGGCCAGCACTGAACCGGCGAAGCCGAGCAGGGCGAGGAGGGCGCCGCCCATAAAGAAGCCCACGCCCTTGAGGGCGTTTTTCGACCCGGTAAGAATCGCCACCCATTGGTATAGCGTGCCTTGCTGACTGTCCGGCACCAGCAGCTTGATCGAGCTCTTGGCGCTCATCTTGTTCAGGTCTTTGGCGATGCCCGACAGCGCTTGCGCGCTCATCACCCAGGGGATCGTCAGCCAGGCTGTCGGCACCGTGAGCATCAGCAACGCCGCGACTTGCAGGCCGAGGCCGATATTCATCGTGCGGTTCAAACCAAGCCGCGCACCCAGGTAGCCGCCAAGCAGGTTGGTGACCACACCGAAGATCTCGTAGAACAGAAACAGCATGGCGATCTGCAGCGGGCTGTAACCCAGCTCATGGAAATGCAGCACCACCAACATGCGCAGCGCGCCGTCGGTCAGGGTGAAGGCCCAGTAGTTGCCGGTTACCAGTAGGTATTGGCGGACTTCGGGGGCTAGGCGGGATAGGGCGTGCATGGGGAAAATCCTGTCGATTGCAGTGGGGCTCAGGCAATTTGTGGGAGGGCTGGGCGGCTTCCGCTTTCCTGAGGCAAGTCGCGGCTAAAGCCCCTCCCACAATGCGGCGCGCCCTACGGGTCGATTTGCCGCGCGCCGACCGTAGCCCGGGTTGAGCGCAGCGATACCCGGGATTCTCAGCCGGCCGCGCCGACCATCAGCGCCAATTCCACGGTGCGGTTGGCGTAGCCCCATTCATTGTCGTACCAGGCGTAGAGCTTTACCTGGGTGCCGTTGACCACCATGGTCGACAGGGCGTCGATGATCGAGGAGCGCGGGTCGCTGCGGTAGTCGATGGACACCAGCGGGCGTTCCTCGTAGCCGAGGATGCCTGCCAACGGGCCGTCGGCCGCCGCCTTGAGCAGGGCGTTGACCTCATCCACGCTGGTGGCGCGCTCGACTTCGAACACGCAGTCGGTCAGCGAGGCGTTGGCCAAGGGCACGCGCACGGCATGACCATTCAGCTTGCCGCGCAGCTCGGGGAAGATCTCCGCGATGGCGGTGGCCGAACCGGTGCTGGTGGGGATCAGACTCATGCCCGAGGCACGGGCGCGGCGCAGGTCCTTGTGCGGCTGGTCGAGAATGCTCTGGGTATTGGTCAGGTCATGGATGGTGGTGATCGAGCCATGGCGGATGCCGAGGTTCTCGTGGATCACCTTGACCACCGGTGCCAGGCAGTTGGTGGTGCAGGACGCGGCGGTGACGATGCGGTGTTGCGCCGGGTCGAACAGCTGCTGGTTGACGCCCATGACGATATTCAAGGCACCGGTTTCCTTGACCGGTGCGCTGACCACCACGCGCTTCACACCCTGGCCGAGATAAGCCTGCAGCACGGCGACGGTCTTCATCTTGCCGCTGGCTTCGATCACCAGATCGCAATCGCTCCAGTCAGTGTCGGCAATCGCCTTGTTGGCCGTGACCTGGATGGCTTTGCCATCGACCAAAATGCAGTCGCCGTCGCTGCCCGCCTCATGCCGCCAGCGGCCGTGCACCGAGTCGAAATTGAGCAGGTGGGCATGGGTGGCGGCATCACCGGCCGGGTCGTTGATTCGTACGAACTCCAGTTCCGGCCAATCCCAGGCGGCGCGTAGCGCCAGGCGACCGATGCGGCCGAAACCGTTGATTCCTACTTTGATGCGGGGTGTGGGTTTGCTGGTCATGCTGGCGACTCTTTGGGGATGGGGAAACACGTTCGATGGTTTACCGGGGCTGTGCTTCAGCAGCAGGCGACTTGACGCTGCGGGCGTTGGCCCATGGCGTCCAGGCGTTGCGCATCGCCTTCGAGCCAGGCGCGGTTGGCGTCGAGCGTGGTCTGCAGCACGGCGCCGACCCAGGCCGGCAGCTGGGGATGCAGGCGGTAATACACCCACTGGCCTTGCCGACGGTCTGCGAGTAACCCGCCGTTGCGCAATTGCGCCAAGTGGCGGGAGATCTTCGGCTGGCTTTGGTCCAGGGCGCAGGTCAGTTCGCAGACGCACAGTTCCTGCTCGCGGGTGATCAATAGCAGGACGCGCGCGCGGGTTTCGTCGGCAAGGCATTTGAATACACTGGCCGGTGTCAGGGGCTCGAGCATGCGGGTTCTCGAAGGCTGTTTATATATGGGAAGCCGAATATATGGTTTTACATATGTGAAGTAAACAGCAGCCGGGCAGCTTTGCCTGGGCGTGAGGAGTGCCGGCTTATTTTGGCGGGCCGACCAGTTCGCGGACTTTGCTGATCACGTCGCTGATGTCGAAGGGCTTGTCGAACACCGCGGCGAACAGCTCGGGGCTGGCGCGGCCGAGGCTGGCCTGTGCGCCGCTCATCAGGATGATCGGCAAGTTGCAGGGGGTGTGACGGGAACGAATGGCGCGGGCGAATTCCAGGCCGTCCATGCGCGGCATCATAAAGTCGGTGATGACCAGCGAAGGCCACTGATGATCGAGTATCTCCAGCCCCTTCTGGCCATTGCTCGCCGTGACCACCAGATAGCCCTCGTCCTCAAGGGCATAGGCGAGAATATCCGCTATCAGATACTCGTCATCGACGACCAAGATGCTGGTCATGAGATATCACTCCTGCCTGGGGACTTACGAGCCCCCAACAGGCTTGGCGATACCGGATAAAACTGACTCTGCATGTTTGAATGCCTTGTTCAGATCGATGCCGTTTTCATTGATGACCATTTCCAGAAGCGCGGGGTCGTAGACGCTGTCACGCATCTTCAGGATCGACAGCAGGCGTTTCAGTTCCGACTGCATTTCGACGAAGCGCATCAGTACCAGGTTATCGACGATGCCCGACAGCCCCGGCCCCGGTGCATTGATTTCCGAGCCGAACAGATCGCGCATTTCCCAGGTGACGAATGCGGTTACGCCGCAGGCGCGCAGCTCGTTCATCAACGCGCTGAAAAACTCGACCATGCGCGCCGGGTTGGTGGTTGCCTGCGCCATGCCGCCGAGGCTGTCGATCACCAGGCGTTTTATGCCTTTCGCCCTGACCGCTTCGAGAAGGCGCGCGCCCAGGCTGTCGAGCAACGCTTCGGTGGTGGGTTGCCAGATCAGGTGCATGGCGCCGCTGTCTTCCAGGGCCTGCAGATCTACGCCGATCGCCCTGGCCTTTAATCGCGTACGTTCCGGCGTCTCGTAAAAGCCGAACAGCAGCCCAGGTTCGGCGACGCTCGACTGCGCGAGGAAGTTGATCCCCAGGCTGGTCTTGCCGATGCCCGAGGGACCCATGAGCAGCGTGATGGAGGCGCGCGGCAGGCCGCCGCCGATCATCTGGTCGAGCTTGGCGATACCGCTGTTGACCCGGCTGGTATCGGTGCCGTCGCGGCACGAGGGCACGCGGTACAGGCTCTCGATGCGGGGGTAGACGACCAGGCCGGCATCGCCTATCTCGAATTCGTGCAGCCCGGAAAGCGCGCCGCCGCCGCGGGTTTTGCGCAAGTGGATGCGCCGTACCGAGCGGCTGCCGTAGAGCTCCTCGCTGAGCTCGATGATGCCATCGACCATGGTGTATTCCGGGCTGCCCTCATTCTGCCGCGAGCTGGTGAGGAACAGCACGGTGCAGCCGGCAAACGCGGCGTGCCCTTGCAACTCGATGATGAATTTCTTGCTGTCGAGTTGCGTATTGGCCTTGGTGCGGGCGTTGAGCAGGCCGTCGACGATCAGCAGCGTGGCGTCGTGCCGGCTGATCTCGCGGCGCATCAGTTTGACGACCTCGTCCAGGCCGTCGTGATCGAGGGTGTCGAATGCGCTGATGAACTGGATGTCGGTGCCCACTTTGCTCCTGTCGAAGAAGCTCAGGGTCGAGAGGAACTGAAACAGCCGCTCGTGGGATTCGGCGAGCAAGGTCGCGACCAGCACTCGGCCGCCCTCGCGCACATGGTTGAAGGCGACCTGATGGGCCAGTATGGTTTTGCCCGATCCCGGACGACCCTGAATGATATAGGACGCTCCGGCGACCAGGCCGCCCTTGAGGATGGCATCCAGTCCGGTGATCCCGCTGTGTATGCGCTTTAGCTGTTCCAATATTGATCCGCCTTGATAGAAATCTGCGAAAAATACGGGCTTTTCGCACCAGAACTTTCTGGCTGCGAATCGCCACTGCCGCTTGGCATGGGCGCTCGGCCGCCACGTTCGGCGTGGCTCAGGTCGAGTTCGCGTGCTTCTCGTTGGATCTGCCGGCAGCCGGCAGATACAGGGTGACCGTGGTGCCGTGGTCGAGTTCGCTGTTTACCTGAACCGCGCCATGCAGGCCCTTGGCGAAGCCGTATACCTGGCTCAGGCCCAGGCCGGTGCCTCGCTCGAAGCCCTTGGTGGTGAAAAACGGCTCGAAAATCCGCGCGAGATCATCGGGCGCAATACCCATGCCGGTATCGCTGACCGATATCAGCACGCAGGGCCCGTGCAGGTTGTCCCATTCGCCTTGCATTTCCCGGTTTTCCGCGTGCAGACGAATTTCACCGGCGCCGTGCAGGGCGTCGCGGGCGTTCAGAATCAGATTGAGCAGGGACATTTCCAGCTGGCTGGGGTCGAGTTCGACCGGGTACAGCGGCTCCTCCAACTCGAGTTTCAGGCTGATTTCCTTGGGCAGGGCCTGGGCCAGGAAGGCCCGTGCCGCCGGCAGGACCTCACACAGTTCGATAACCTGTGGCGTCGGGTTGCGGCGTCTGGCGAAGGTCAGCAGGTGTTGCGTCAACTGGCTGCCGCGCAGGCCCGCCTGATGAATATTCTCCAGCAGTTCGCCGAGCCGTTCCGGGTTCTTCGTCGTGCGGGCGAGCGTCGATGCGCTGATGATGATTGTCAGCAGGTTGTTGAAATCGTGCGCCAGACCGCCGGTGAGCTGACCCAAGGCTTCGAGCTTCTGCGCCTGGAACAATTGCGCACGCATATTCTCCAGGTGCAGCGCCGCTTCGTGGCTTTGCGTCATGTCGCGGGTGATCTTGGCGAAACCGACGGGCGTGCCGTCGGTGTCGCGGACCAGTTCCAGCGCAACCTGCGCCCAGAAGCGCGAACCGTCCTTGCGTAGCCGCCAGCCTTCGTCGTGAGCGTTGCCTTTGCTACGCACGCGATCAAGCAAACGCTGGGGTTTGTTGTCGGCGCGATCTTCCTCGGTGTAGAAAATCGACAGATGTTGGTGCAGGACTTCCTCTGCGCTGTAGCCTTTGATCCGACGGGCGCCGGCATTCCAGGAGACGATGCGACCTTCGAGGTCCAACATGAAAATCGCCAGGTCGGTGACCGATTGCACCAGCAGTTTATAGCTGGGCTCTGACAGGTTTTCGTAGTGTGTTGCGGGTTCTGAAATCATCTCGTTCTCAGGCGTGGCAGGGCGCTGTTCGACTGGATTACCCGTCGTATAGGCACGAAAACGGCATCGAAAGGCTGTATCTAAGATCAGCATTTGACTGCCGAGTACGGTCAAAGTTGTATCGAATTAAGCTGCTGAGAAAGTTTTGCGGCAGATGTCGAAATGTTCCCGGCTGGTTCGACTAGAAGTAACCGGCGGCTAATTCGCCGGAAAATCAGCAACCGGGTCATAACCCAAAAGGAGATGGATGATGCGAGTAATGGTGATAGTCAAAGCCAGCAAAGAGTCGGAAGCCGGAGAAATGCCTCGCGAGGAGTTGCTCGCGGCTATGGGCCAGTACAACGAAGAGTTGGTGAAGGCCGGGATCATGTTGGCGGGCGAGGGGTTGCAGCCGAGCGCCAAGGGTGCGCGGGTTCGTTTCGACGGCGCTGGTCGCACGGTCGTCGAAGGTCCCTTCGCCAACAGCGAGGAGCTGATCGCCGGTTATTGGTTGTGGCAGGTCGACTCGCTGGAGCACGCGATCGAGTGGGTCAAGCGTTGCCCGAACCCGATGTCCGGGCCGAGCGAAATCGAAATCCGCCCCTTGTTCGAAATGGACGATTTCGGCGAGGAGTTCACCCCTGAACTGCGCGAACAGGAACAACGTATCCGAGCGCAGATCGATAACGTTTGAGCGAGGGAGCCAGCATGAAAATCAATGCATATTTGATGTTCGACGGCCAATGCGAGGCCGCTTTCAAATTCTACGCCGAGTGCCTGGGCGGCAAGCTGGAGCGCCTGATGCGCTATGCCGAGGCGCCGGACAACGCCTGTGGCGAACTGCCGGCCGAATACCAGCAGCGGATCATGCATGCCTGCCTGACGGTGGGCGATCAGTTGCTGATGGCCTCGGACACTGCGCAGCCGGATGCCCATGACGGGATCAAGGGCTGTTCGATTTCGCTGAACGTCGACAGCATCGCCGAAGCGGAACGCCTGTTCGCCGCGCTGAGTGAACAAGGGCAAGTGCAAATGCCCATGCAGGAGACCTTCTGGGCGGCGCGTTTCGGCATGCTGAGCGACCAATTCGGGGTGTCCTGGATGGTCAACTGCGAGCAGGCTGGGTAAGGCGGCAGCGGGCACCGGCCCTGACGCAATCCGCGAGCCTGATCGTTCCTCAGGCTCCAGCGTGGGAACGCCTCCCGGGATGCTCCGCCTCCCGGGACGCTCGGCGTCCCTGCGACGCGGAGCATCGCCAACCGCATCCCCATGCGGACGGCTTTGCGCCTCATCGTGAGGAATGATCGGTTGCGGAGCGCGAAATGCAATCCGCGAGCGGTTTCGCGGCGGATATCGCTCCCCGGATCGCATCCGGGCTACGGGACCGAGCGCCTCGGTCTCACACCACCAGGCTCAGGCCTTCCTCCTCCTGTACGTCCGGCACGGCGACCCCGGCGAGGAACTCGTCGCCCCAGCGCCGGATGTCGTTGTAGCTGACGATGTCGAACAGCTCGCGCATCCGCGCCCGGGCTTCCGCCTTGGGCATGTTCAGTGCCAGGTAGCAGGTGCTCGCCAGGTCCGCGGTGTCGTGCGGGTTGGTCAGCAGGGCGCCCTTGAGTTCGGCGGCGGCGCCGGCGAATTCCGACAGCGCGAGCACGCCCTGGCCTTCCAGCAGGCCCTGGGTGGCGACGAATTCCTTGGCTACCAGGTTGAGCCCGTCGCGCAGCGGAGTGATCCACATCACGTCGGCCATGGCGTACCAGGCCACCACCTGTTCGAACGGGAAGGGGCGGAAGAAGAACTGCACTGGCGACCAGCCGATCCGCGCGAAGCGCCCGTTGATCCGCCCCACGGCCTGTTCGATCTGCGCCTGCAGTTCGTCGTAGACGGTCATTTCCCGGGCCGCCGGTACACAGATGCTGACCAGGGTGACCTTGCCCAGCAGCTCAGGGTTGTCGCTCAGCAGGCGCTCGTAGGCCTGGAGTTTTTCCAGGATGCCCTTGGTGTAGTCGAGGCGCTCGACCGAGAGAATCAGCTTGAGCCCGCTGAGTTCGCGGCGCAGCTCGCTCATCTGCTCCTGGATCTTGCTTTGCGCCAGGGCGTTGCGGATTCGATCGAGATCCAGGCCGACCGGGTGCGCACCGAGTTTCACTACGCGGGTGCCGGTGTCGACCGCGGTGGTCATGCGCTCCAGGCCAACCGCGCAGCCATAGGTGATAAAGCGCGGCGCGCAGTTCTGTCGGCTGACGGTCTGCAATGGGGTGACGCCGCGCGCCACGTCGACGAAGTTCTCCACCTGGCGCGGGATATGAAAGCCGATGTAGTCGCATTGCAGCAGGCTGCCGATGATCTGGCGGCGCCAGGGCAGCACGTTGAACACATCCGCCGAGGGGAAGTAGGTGTGGTGGAAGAAGGCGATGCGCAGGTCCGGGCGCAGTTCGCGCAGGTAGCCAGGGACCATCCACAGGTTGTAGTCGTGCAGCCAGACGATGGCGCCTGCGGCGGCTTCCTCGGCGGTGCGTTCGGCGAAGGCGCGGTTGACCTGGAGGAATACCTGCCAGTCGTCCTCGTTGAAGGTCGCGCGCTCCCAGAAGGTGTGCAGCGTCGGCCAGAACGCCTCCTTGGAGAAGCGCTTGTAGAAGACGTCGACTTCTTCCTTGCTCAGCTGCACCCGCGCCGCGGTGAGCCGCGGGTAGCGCTCGGCGTCGACCGTGGTGCGCGTGTCGAAGGGCTCGTCGCCGTCTTCGTGCACCGCCCAGGCGATCCAGGAACCGGGTCGGCCGTCGCCGAAAAAGCTCAGCAGAGTGGGGATGATGCCGTTCGGCGAGGTTGGGCGGCGCCGTTGCACTTTGCCATCGACCCGGTGCTCTTCGTAGGGCAGGCGATGGTAGACCATCACCAGCTCGGACTGGCCGGGCTTGGCCGTGGTCCGCTGTTCCGCGGCGATGCCGTGCTCACCGAGAAAACCGAAATGCACGAAGGCCTGGAGAATCCCGCCACAGCCCGGGCGCTCGGCATGCAGGGTACGCGAGTGTTGCTCGGTGGCTTGTAGTAAACCGGGCTCAGAGTCTCCGACGCAAACGGCCTTGAATGCGCCGTTGAGCATGCTCAGGTCATTCAGGGTGTCACCGGCGGCCAGCACCTGGTCATTGTCCAGCCCCAGCCAGTCGGCCAGAGCCTGCAGGCTGCTGCCTTTGTTCACGCCTTTGGGTAGGAAGTCCAGATAACGCCCGGCCGAATACAACAGGTCACAGCCGAGGGCGTCGGCGGCCGCCTGCAATGCCGGGTCGGCCGCTTGCTCGGGCGTGCAGAAATATGAGCAGCGGCGCATCTGCGGCACGTCCTGACGTTCCAGTGCGAAGTCTTCGAGGGCACTGGCAACCTGGCTTTCGCCGGGCCAGAGTGCGTCGACCCGCCCCTGCAGTTGCGCGATTGGCAGCAGCGACTCGCCATGCACGAAGCTGGCGCCGACATCGGAAATGATGAAGTCGGGGTGCGGCAAGGTCGGATCGGCGAGCAATGGCAGCACCGATTCCAGGCTGCGGCCGGTGACATAGGCCAGGCGGATTTCCGGGTGAGCGGCGATGGTTTGATAGAGGCTCAGGCGATCGGCGGGATCGCCGGCGAGAAAGGTTCCATCGAGATCGGTGGCAAGTAGCATGCGCTGTCTTCCTGTCCATTGAGTGGCTGCAGTGACGCGCCGACAAGTGCCGACGTGCGATTACGGACTGACTCGCAGGGCGGTCGTCTCTTGTTTTGTGCAGGTGCCTCTGTGCACGCCTATGGCGATTCCGTCAGGGGCTCGAGATCGGGGTTTTCCTGTTCGTCGGTCGGCGGCGCGTCCGGCATCAGCTCCAGCACGGTATGGCTGGTGCGCAGCATCGGCATGAAATGGCCGGCGGGTTCGCTGACCAGGTCGCTGACATGGCGCAAGCGATACAGCGTGTACGCGCCGAGCGTCCCCAGGGTGGCGGCGAAATACAGCGGCAGCGCCTGGGGGCCGAACTGCTGCATGAGCAAGCCGGCGAGTAGCGGTCCGCCAACCGAGCCGAGGCCGTTGACCAGTAGCAGGCTGCTCGAACCGGAGAGGATTTCGTCGCGGTGCAACTGGTCGATCAACTGCGCCACGGCGATCGGGTAGATGGCGAATGCCAGGCCGCCCCAGACGAAGATCAGTCCGAGCAGCAGGCGGCCGGTCGGCAGCACGGCGATCAGCAGCGCCGCCACCACCGCCAGCGCCACCACCCAGAACAACACCAGGCGGCGGTCATGTTTGTCGGAATAAATGCCGATCGGCCATTGCAACAGGGCGCCGCCGAGAATCGCGCTGCTCATCAGCAGGCCAACGCCGGTGGCATCGAAGCCGCGCAATGTCGCATACACCGGCGCCATCGCCCAGAACGCGCTCAGCGCCAGGCCGGAAAGGCTTGCCGCGGCAATCGCCACCGGCGCGACGCCGACGATCTGGCGCAGGTTGGTGTGCATCACCTCGGGCACGCTGGGCTGCGCTTGGCGGGTCAGGGTGATCGGCATCAAGGCCGCGCTGATCAGGATCGCGGCAACCGCGAACAGCAGGAAATCGGTGGGCTCGGCCAGGTTGAGCAGTTGCTGCGCCGCTGCCAGGGCGCCGAGGTTGACCACCATGTACAGCGCGAACACCTGGCCGCGTTTGCCGTCGGGTACCTGGGCGTTCAGCCAGCTCTCGATCACCATGTACAGCCCGACCAGCGCCAGGCCGTAAAACACGCGCAGGAGCAGCCAGGCCCAGGGGTTGATGAGTAACAGGTGGAGCAGGGCGGTGATCGCACCCAGCGCGGCGCAAAAGGCGAACGCACGAATGTGCCCAACGCGACGAACCAGCGGAATCGCCAGCCAGGTGCCAAGGAGAAAACCGACGAAGTACCCGGACATGATCAGTCCGAGCATCCCGGTGGAGTAGCCTTCGGCGACGCCACGCAGGGTCAGTAGGGTGTTGAGCAGACCATTGCCGAGGAGGAGTAAAGCAACCCCACCGAGCAACGAGCTGATAGGGGCAATCAGGGACCACATGGCGAACTACCCTAGGGAACTATCGCTTCGATGGCAAGCATGAAGCGCGCCAGGTGGGTTCGGGTTGTCTGCTTAACTGATTGAATTTAAAAGACTATTTTCGTAATAAAAAATCGCGTTAATTTTTTTCGTGGAGTTATTGCCCGCTGCTGGTGCACGTCGCTCGCCTGGTTGCCAGCGGGTGCAGCACGGGGGGCTGGAACCTGCCTATGGCATTGATGCGCGTCACCTGGGCGTTTATCGCGTCGCGGTCGATATGTTCGGCAAGGCTGCGGTCGGCGGCTTCGAGCACGCTCTGGGCATGCCGGCAGAGCAGCAGTTGCAGGTCGCTGCGCGGGGCCTGGTGAAGCAGGTTCTTGAACGCCTGCAGCAGTGCGCCGAGGACCTGGGCATCGCCGGCGGCGTAGCTGCGAATCGGTCCGTAGACCTGCAGCAGGAGTTCGTCGAATGGCAGTTCGCAGTAGAACAGGCGCGGGGGCTGATCGGGCAGCGGCGCTATGTCCCAGTCGGGAAGGGCCTGGCGTTGGGCCAGTAATACGCTGAGCAGGTCGATCGCCTTGATCGCGGTGCCTGGATCGTTGATGCCCGGGCTGAGCGCCTTGACCGCTATTTCCGAGATCTGCTTGCAGCCGAAGAAGTAGTGGGAGCTGGCGTATTCCTCGATAAAGAAATCGAAGCAGTCGAGCAGCTCCCGGCTGATCTTTTCGTCGACCTCGCGATCGAGTTTGAACAGCGGGTGGCCGGCGACTACGAAGAAGCCGCGGTGCACCTGCAGCGTCATGCGCAATTGGTGTTTGCACAGCAACTGGTTGAGCAGTGTGACGTTGAGCTCCTTGAAGTAGCCGTTGCGCGCCGAGCGGGTCGTCGGCCAGGCCTGGTCCTGTGGCCAAGCGACCGACGCGCTGCACTCGGCGAGCGTTTCGGCGTGGGTGTCGAGTTTGTGCTGGGTGGTCTGGAAGATCGAGGTGAGGATGTGTTCGACCTGGATCGACTGGGAGATCGACCGAATGAAATAGACGAACAACCCCAGGCAACCGACGCCGAGGATCAGGGCGATCAGCACGCCCAGGCTGGGCACGCGATCATCGCTGCCCTGTTCGATGGTGGTGGTCAGCAGCCAGGCATAGAGAATGGTGCCGACATACACGCCCAAGGTCTTCTGATGGCTCTTGCTGCTCACCAGGCCGGGGATCAGACGCGGTGAGAGCGCCGAAGAGGCGTTATTGAGCACCACCATCACCATGGAAAAACTGAACACCATCAGCGAGATAATGCCGGCGACCACGGTGCCGAGAATCAGCCGGGCGTTTTCCGCATCGCGTACCAGGCCGACCTCGACACGCGCTTTCAGTGCCATCAGCCAGGGCTGGTATTCGAGTGAAATACTCAACAGGCACAGCACTAAAAAAACCAGCGCTATCAACGACGGGTAGAACGCCAGGCTGTGAAGGATGCGCTGATAGGCACGAAACAGAATATTCGACGGCTTGGCCACTGTGCTGCTCTGACAAGGGGACTGAGGGTTGGACCACAGTAGCAGGCATTCGATAGCAGCGATCTGCGCGGGAGTCGCTGGGATCGGTTGGCGGTGTTCGGTGGGTACTGGCCGATCGGTCAGGTTGCCAGGGGCGGGGCTTGTAAGCGCATGATCTTCTAGGCATCTTGCCGGATGAACGACAAGGACGTTACACATGAAAACCACACCACAATTCCGTTCCAATTTCGTCGAAGGGGATCTGCCCTATCGATCCTTCTCCGGCCTGACCCTTAACATCGCCGGCCAAGCCGAAACCCATCCCGAGCTACTGGCGCTGGCCGGTTATCTGGTGCGGCAGATACTCGCCGACCTGCATCCCGAGCGCATCAGCCGAGCCGCCGATGTGGAGCCGCTGCTGATTGGCTTGAATGCCCATGTGCGCCTCGATAAGGGTGAAATGACCGCGGTCGCCAGCGACGGTCCCGCAACCAATCAACCCCGGGTGGCCGCTGGGCTGGTGCTCGATACGTTTATGCTGGCCAGCAATGAAGCGCACTGTGTCGGCATTACCGAGCTGCATGAGCGCCTGGCGCCACCGGGCCGCCTCGAAACGTTGCGCGAAGCCCTGAACGATCCGGCCAACGCCGGCATTGCCGAGGTGATCAGCGCCATGCTGCCGAATATGAGCGTGACCTTGCGCTGCGGTGTCGAGGCGCCGCGCACGCTGGCGTACCTGGGGTTGCTCACGCGTCAGCCGCGCTCATCGATCGAACGCATGGGCCCCGAGCGCTATCAGATTTATCTCGGGCAGCAACGGCTGCATGCCGATCAGGCGCTTTTTCGCGTCGCCGAGGACATCCTCGAGGCCATGCTGCTGGCTCTACAGGTGCGCGACGCGGAGGCCGGACGGCAAACGCTGTTGCAGCGTCTGGGCGAATGGGATCGGGTGGACCTGATCATCGATCAGCGGGTGGCCAGCGAAGCGCTGTTCATGTTGCAGCCGCAGAGCATGCTGCCGGCCTACGGGCGGGAATTGCGCTGCGTGAGCATCGGGCCATTCGCCTACCTGCTCGATGACGAATACGACCAGGAAGTCGGCGAGCTGTTATGGACGACCCTGGCGGATCGCCAGGCCCGCGAGCAGTGGGCGGAAATCCAGGCGGAACAGGGGCTGAACAAGGCCAGTTCGTTACTCAAACTGAATGTGGGCGTGCGTCTGCAAGTGTTGCGCAGCCGCGCCGACGGTACCGCCGAGGTGCTCGCCGACTACAGCGACAGCGAGCTGTGTGCCGAGGCGGCGTTGCCTGCACCAATCGCCGATACCGTCGCCCGGCTCAATGCCCGCCTGTTCGATTTGCCGGAGCAACGCAGCAAACCGCCCCGTGCCGCCTCCGAGTCGCAGGCGGTCATGAGGCCTGAGCGGGTCGACCTGTCCGCGCGGGCGATCGCGCTGGAACACCAGCCAGCCAGTGGTACTCAGTCAGAGGCGGGTTTCTGGTTCGGTCTGCTGCTGATGGCGGCGCTGCTGTGCTTTGCGGTGGCGGCCATCGGCTCTTGAGGGAGGCAGGCCGCTCCCTGGATGATCAGCGACATACCTCGGCAATGGCGCCAGCCAGCTCGCCGAGGCGTGCGGCATCCAGGCCGGCGACATTGGCTCGCCCCGAGCCGACCAGGTACACGCTGAATTCATCACGCAGGCGTTGTACCTGCTGCGGCGATAAACCGGTGTAAGAAAACATCCCGCGTTGCGCGCCGATATGGGCGAAGCGTTCGGCCAAGCCGTAAGGCTGCAAGGCTTCGACCAGGCCGGCGCGCAAGCTGGCGACGCGCTGACGCATGTTCTCCAGTTCGCTGCTCCACAGGCTTTTCAAGTCGGCATCGTCGAGAATCGTGGCGACCACGGCCGCACCGTGGGCCGGCGGCGTGGACCACAGATTGCGGGCGAGAAACGCCAGTTGGCTGCGCACGTTCAGCAGCTGCTCCGCGTTGATGGCGCACACCAGTAAGGCCCCGGTGCGTTCGCGGTACAGGCCGAAATTCTTCGAGCAACTGCTGGTGATCAGCAGCTCCGGCAGTTCGGCGGCGAACAGTCGTGCGGCCCAGGCATCCTGCTCCAGGCCATCGCCGAAACCCTGGTAGGCGAAGTCGATCAAGGGCAGTAATTCGCGTGCCTTGACCACCTCCAGCACCCGCTTCCAATCGCGCGGGGCGAGGTCGAAACCGGTGGGGTTATGGCAGCAGGCGTGCAGCAGCACCACATCGCCGTGGGGCACCTGGGCCAGGGCGGCGAGCATGGCTTCGACATCCAGGCGGTTATCGGCGCCGACATAAGGGTAATGGCCGACGCGCAAACCGGCGGCGGCGAAGATGCTTTCATGGATCGGCCAGGTCGGATCGCTCAGCCAGATGCCGCGGCCGGGTAGGTCGGCGGCGATAAAATCCGCTGCCAAACGCAAGGCGCCCGTGCCGCCTGGGGTCTGGCTGGCGGCGGCGCGCTCGCTGAGCAGCGGGTTGTCGGCACCCAGAACCAGCTGCGCCAGATGTGCGCAGAACAGCGCATCGCCATGGCCGCCGATATAGCTCTTGGTGGTTTCGCCGTCGAGCAGGCGCTGCTCGGCCAGCTTCACCGCGCGCGGGATGGGCGTCAGGCCCTGGGCGTCCTTGTATACGCCAACGCCGAGGTCGAGCTTGGCTGGGTTGGGGTCGCCGCGATAGGCGTCCATCAGGCCGAGAATCGGGTCGCCGGGAACCCGCACGACCTGCTTGAAATGACTCACTTACGGCCCTCCGCGGTTTTCGCTACTTCGTCGGTGCGCGCGGCCATGATGAAGTCGTTGCGGTGCAGGCCCTTCATTTCATGGCTCCACCAGGTCACGGTGACCTTGCCCCATTCGGTGAGCAGGGCCGGGTGATGGCCGACTTCCTCGGCGATCGCGCCCACGACATTGGTGAAGGCCAGGGCATGTTTGAAGGTGCGGAACAGGAAGACCTTTTCCAGCTCCATGTGGCCGTCGCGGGTTTCGATGTTCCAGTCGGGGATCTCGCGGATCAGCTCGGCCAGTTCTTCATCGGATACTTTCGGCGCATCGGCGCGGCAGGCTTCGCATTGGGCTTGGGCAAGGGACATGTGGGATTCTCCTGAAAATGAGGGTTCGTAGGGTGGACATGGCGAAGCCTTAGTCCACCATTGACTGCGTAAATGGTGGACAGGCCCGGGCGTCAGGCCGCTTTTGGCGGAAACTTCGGCGCGTGCAGGCCCAGGCGCATGGCCTGGTGCACCATGGCCATGATGTCCTCATGAGCCAGTTCGAACAGGCGCTTGAGCTCGGGGAGGACGAAATACAGCGGTTGCAGGATGTCGATGCGATAGGGCGTGCGCATCGCTTCGATGGCGTCGAATGCCTGATGCTCGGGTTCGTTGGACAAGCAATACAGGGTTTCTTTCGGCGATGAAAGGATGCCGCCGCCATAAATCCTGCGTCCGGCCGGGGTATCGACCAGGCCGAATTCGATGGTCAGCCAGTACAGGCGCGCCAGGTACACGCGCTCTTCCTTGCTCGCCTTGAGGCCGAGCTTGCCGTAGGTGTGGGTGAATTCGGCGAACCAGGGATTGGTCAGCAGCG
>CBIHLF010000016.1:0-102125 GCA_966210435.1 uncultured Pseudomonas sp.
CGAAGACCCGCTATCCAGTGGATAGGAAGGCTGCTCCGCTTAAGTGAACAGCATTGCGTCTATGACGGCGCCTTCGCCTCCAGCTACAAGGCCGAGCGCCTGGCCATGGGGCGTTACCCCACGGATGAACGTGGCCGCCTGGATGAGGACAAGCGCCTGCATACCTCGATCTACGCCCTGTATCGCCGTAAGGGCAGCCCGGTGAGCTGGAATGGTAAGGAGTTTGTCCGACTCGACGGACGTATAGGCTCGTTGAGCGGATTCTCCATCGGCGACTTTATCCGCGAGCGTGGTGCCGAAGTGGACGAGACCAGCCGCGATCCGCTGGCGCTGTTACAGATGCTCAAGCACGGGCGGATCGCGGCGGCGGCGCTGCAAAGCCTACGCGCTGATTTCGTCTTGCAGGCGAATCCGCAACTGGCCGCATCGATCGAGAAGATTGAGCTGCCGCTCGAAGAAAAGGCCTACTACCTGATGCTGTCCAACACCTACGTAGCGGACAACCCGACAATGGCCAAGGCCATCTGGACGGCGATCGAGCAGTCACGGCAATCGACGCTGTATGAGGCGCGCGTACAGAAGTTTCTCGCCCAGCCTCTGGAATAAAGCGGCAGGAGCCGCTGGCCGGCGGCTACCTGAATTGGCGAGGCTATGTAGCCATTGCGTATTGCATGGTGCACCAGAAATCCGCGCTGTCGCTGCTGCGCCCGGCGTACCTACGACGGGCCCCAGCGCCTGATCACCAGTGCCATCCTTCGCCGTTAAAGCGGCGTCGTGGCAATGAACTTCACCACCACCTCGGCCAGCTGTTCGCCCTGGTCTTCCTGGAGGAAGTGCCCGGCGCCGATAATGGTGGTGTGGGCCTGGCCGCGGGTGCCGGGGATCAGTTTCTGCATTACCTTGTCGCCGCCGGCAGTGACCGGGTCCGAGTCGCTGAAGGCAGTGAGGAACGGCTTGTGCCATTGGCCGAGCACCTGCCAGGCGGCGCGATTGGCCGCCGACGCCGGGTTGTCCGGGGTGGTCGGCACCAGCAGCGGGAATTGTCGGGCGCCTTCCTTGTAGCTTTCGTCGGGGTAGGGCGCGTCGTAGGCATCGACCACCGCCTGGGGCAGGGTGCTGGTGGTGCCACCCTTGATCACCCCGCCTGCTGGAAACACCGGTACTTCCTGGGAAAACTTCTGCCAGTTCCTGAACGCCTCGCCGGGGTTGTGATCGCCGGTCGGCAGCATGGTGTTGGCAGCGACCACGCGGGCGAATCGCTCCGGGTGCGCCGCGACCAGACGCAGGCCGAGCAAGCCGCCCCAGTCCTGGCAGACCAGGGTGATGCGTTCGAGTTGTAGTTGATCGAGCAGCGACTGCATCCAGCCGACATGCCGCTGGTAGGTATAGTCCTCGCGGCGGGTCGGTTTATCGGAGCGGCCGAAACCGATCAGGTCAGGGGCGATCACCCGGTGCCCGGCGGCGACCAGAATCGGGATCATCTTGCGGTACAGGTAACTCCACGACGGCTCGCCGTGCATCAGCAAAACCGGGTCGGCTGTGGCAGGGCCTTCATCGAGATAGTGCACGCGCAACTGGCCGCCTTCGCCATCGTCGACCATCAGGTAGTGCGGGCTGAACGCATAGCCGGGGAGGTTGGCAAAGCGGTTGTCGGGGGTTCGCAAAAACTCCATGGGAATTGTCCTCTGACTGGCCAAGCGATCAGCCTGACTTTTCCGCACGCCAATGCACAGCACATTGCGCTTGTGAATAGGAGGGAATTATTCGCCGGGCTGCTCCTCCAAGCGCCAGGACGCTGCGGCCGTATCCTCAGGTATGCTGGCACCGTTAACCGCCGTCGGGTCTGGCGGCCGCATACCCGTCGATCAACCGAGATAGCCCGTGCTTACCTTATTCGTCGTCAACAGTCTGATAGTCGCGTGCGTGGTGGTGCTGCATTACGAATGCCTGTTCCGCATGACCCTGTGGGTGCAGAAGATCAAGGTCAGGCATCGCCTGCGTATCCTCTTCGGCGTGGTCGGCGCATTGATCGCCCATGCCGTCGAGGTCTGGATATTTGCGTTAGCCTATTACCTGATGGACCGGGCCGAAGGCTGGGGCCACCTGGCGGGCAGTACCGACGGCAGCCTGTTCGATTGCGTGTATTTTTCATTCACCACCTTTACCACCCTGGGCTTCGGCGATATCCAGCCGGTCGGCGATCTGCGCTACCTGACTGGCATCGAGGCGCTTTCCGGTCTGGTATTGATCACCTGGACCGCCTCCTTTCTGTTCGTCGAGATGCAGCGCTACTGGAACGCCCGCTAAGCGTGCCCCGACCAGCGTAGCGGCCAGGCCCTTGGTTAACGCCCGCGGCGCGCGCATGATCGACGGGTATCGAGGAGTAAACCGCCATGGCCAAAACCTCTGCACCGCCTTCCGCGTCCGCACTCGGGCGCTTTTTCAAGCTGGCCGGCAGTGCCACACGCATCGGTGGCAGCCTGCTGGGGCAAAGCTTGTTGCCGGGGCGGGCGATCGATTGGCAACCGGTCGGTGATCGGCTCAGCGAGGTCCTGGGCGAGATGAAAGGCCCGGTGCTCAAGCTCGGGCAGATGGCTTCGCAGTGGCAGGATGTGCTGCCGCCGCCGGTAGCCGAGGCGCTCGGTAGTTTGCAGAACCGCGTGCCGGCGCTGCCCTTCGAGGCGTTGCGCGGTCACCTGCAGCAGGTCTACGGCGACGATCTCGAGGTGATTTTCCAATATATCGACGAGCAACCCTTTGCCGCCGCCTCCCTCGGCCAGGTGCATCGGGCGCGGACCCGCGATGGCCGCGCGCTGGTGCTCAAGGTGCAGTACCCGGGCATTGCCGAAATCTGCGCGGCGGATTTGCGCCAACTGCGCCGCCTGTTGCCGCTTGGTCGGCTGTTCCGCGCGCCGGCCGAACAGTTGGAAGGGGTCTTCCAGGAGTTGGCGGCAATAGTCGAGGCGGAGCTGGATTACCCGGCGGAGATGCGCCGTTTGCAGTTGTTTCGCGAGCACTTCGCCGACTGGCCGGATTTGCGCCTGCCCGAACCGCAGACGGACTTGTGCCGCCCTGGCGTGCTGGCATTGAGCGAGGTAGCGGGCTTGCCGTTCGCCGACGTGGGCCAGGCCAGCAGCGCCGTACGCGAGCGCCTGGCCGTGACCCTGGTGCGCTGGCTGAGCGCGCAGGCGTTCGAACTGGGCGTATTGCATGCCGACCCGCACCCCGGCAATTTCGCCTATACCGCCGAAGGCGAGCTGGTGGTGTACGACTTCGGCTGTGTACAGGCGCTTTCGAAGCCGCTCCTGGGCGCCTACGTACAGACCTTCAAAGCCCTGCAAGCACGCGATGGCGAACATATGGAACAGGCTTTTCAGGCACTCGGCACGCGCCAGCCTGATTCCACCACACCCTATGGCCTGTACCGGCAGTTGCATGGTTTGCTCGGGCCCTTGCTGCAACCCGGCGCGCATTGGGATTTCGGCGCCACTCCGGTGCATGAAAAACTGCAGCGTCTGTTGCCGGACGTACTGGGTGCACTCGGCAGCCTGCAGCCGTCGCCGGCGACGCTACTGGTCAATCGCACCCTGGAGGGCCATTACTGGAATCTCAGCCGCCTGGGCATAGCGCTACCCTTGGCGGATCTGCTGCAAAAGCCCATGGCGGGACGCTAGCGCAACGGCTCTACCGGAACGGCCCTGCCATTTCGCACCTGAGTCAGAAAGACCTCGTTGGAGCCCTGATGATTGGTCGGCGAGAACGCCACCTTGAAACCACCGAGGTCGACGTTCAGTGCTTCCAGGGCCGTGACCAGCTTGGTTCGGGTCGGCTGCGGCCCGGCGTTGCGCAGTGCGGCGACGAAAATCGCCGCGTCCACATAACCTTCGAGCGAGGTGTAACCGATGTCGGAGGGGGCTATGTCGGCCAGATAGTTCCTGATGATGGCCCGCGAGGTATCGTTTGGGGAGGGCATCACTTGGGTGATGTAGACCCCTTCGGCGTCGGCACCCGCGGCGGCGATGAAGTCTTCCGTGCCAATAAACGACACGGTAAAGAATTGCGCCGTGATGCCCAAGGCTTTCGCCTGCGCGATGGCGACGGCCAATTGCCGGTAAGTGCCGACGAAGACGATGGCCTCGGGCTGCGCGGCGCTCAGTGCGCCGACTGCGGCTCTCACCTCTTCCAGGGAGTTGCGCAGGATGCGGGCTTCCGTGTCGATCTTCAGGCCGCGCTTGTAGAGGGCGCCCGCCAGGCCGCTTTTCACCGATTCGCCAAATGAGTCGTCTTGCAGCAGCAGGGCGATTTTCCGCAGGCCCAGATCGCTAGTCATGCGTTCGACCATTTCCTCGGTTTCGTCGAAGTAGGAGGCGCGGATATTGAATACCCAGGGTTTTATCGGCGTACGCAGGAAGTCGGCACCGGTGAATGGAAACAGATAAGGCACTCCCGCCCCCAGGGCAATTGGCACCGCGGCTCTCGAAGTTGGTGTGCCGACGTAGCCGAGCAGGGCGAAAACCTGCTCCGACTCGATCAACGCCTCGGTGAGCGTGACGCTGCGTTCCGGCTCGTAGCCGTCGTCCTTGACCAGCAGGGTGATGCGCCGCCCATTCACCCCACCCGCAGCATTGACCCGCACAAAGTAGGCTTGCGCACCTGCCAGCAGGCTCCTACCCAGACCGCTGGCAGGGCCGCTTTGCGCATTGGCCATACCCACGCGGACCTCATCTGACCGCACGCCATTTTCCGCTCGGACTATGGGCATCAGGCCCAGCACAATCATGAGAGTCGCGAGTAACTGCCTGATCATCATCGACTAACTCCTCGCAAAGTGTCGCCTGCGAACGGTCGGTGGGCGTGGGCATCGGTATTGCCGTGGCTATGGAGTGCCCGTGTTTGTTTTGTGGGTTGGCGGTAACGACCTGCTGGTTCGCCAGTCGAGTGAAGGCTTTTCAGGTACAGGCCGGTGAGCAGTTGTTTTGACTTCATTGATCGCCCTCGGGGCGGTCTTCGGCCATTTCATATTAGCCGCGTCAGTGCAGGCCGCGATTTTTTGGCCTGCTAGCAGTGTAGGCGAGCTGCGCTACCGCCACGCAAACGCATCGCCATTGCGCCATAAATCCTTCATCGGCGCGTCATCCTGGCGGTGGAGACTGCTGCGGTTTTGTTTATTCCCCGGTCTTTGCATAAGGAATTTCGTCATGCTGCGCATCCCCGCCTTTTGTGCGCTCTTAGCCTTTGCCCCGCTGGCCTCGGCACTCGAGCTGAAGCCCGTATCGGTCTATCAGAGCGGCTTCCCCCTCGGCAGCGAAATCGTCAGTGTGCAGGCTTCGAGCATGCGCGTTGCGGTTTCCAATAGCGTCGAGGGACTGGTGGAGATTCTCCAGCTCGATCCGACAACCGGGCTGCAACGCCTTGCCCGGCACACTCTGGTCGACCAGGGTATGGGCGAGATCACTTCGGTGGCCTGGCATCCCCACGAGAACATATTCGCCGCGTGCATCCGCGACAACGACGGCTTGAAAAACGGTCGTGTCGAATTGCGCAGCGCTGCCGACGGCACCCTGCTCAAGAGTCTGGAGGTGGGTGTATGGCCCGATAGCGTGGCGTTCTCCCCGGCGGGCGACTACCTGCTGGTGGCCAATGAAGGCGAGGCTTACGTGCACGATGGGCAGGGCTTTCGCAGTGGCGATGGGGCGATTAGCCTGATTGATCTGCGCGAGGGCGTGATGCAGGCCAGGCACCGGCTGATCGCCCTGCCGGACCTGGCCGGACTTGCCGGGGCGACCCAGGCCGAACACCAGCGATTGCTCGAGCGGGTCATCGATGGCGAGGAGTTGAAAGTGCCATTCGGCACCAGCCCCGAACATATCGAGCCGGAGTACGTGGCGTTCAGCCCGGACGGCACCCGCGCCTATGTCAGCCTGCAGGAAAACAATGCGGTCGCGGTGGTGGACATGGCGCGCGGCGAGCTGAGCAAGGTATTCGGCCTGGGTACCGTGCGCCATGCCGCCGATGTGCTGGCCGACGGTCGCTATGAGCCGAACGCCGAGCTGTTCGCCCTGCGCGAGCCGGATGCCCTGGCCGTCAGTGCCGACGGTCGCTATCTGGTCACCGCCGATGAAGGCGATAGCGACCCGAAAATCGCCAAGATCGCGGCCGGCCTGCCGAGCGGCGGCGGGCGCACGATCAGTGTGTTCGATAGCATCAGCGGTGAGTTGCTCGGCGATACCGCGGGCCAGCTCGACGATATGGCGGCCAAGGCCGGTGTCTACCCGGACCTGCGTAGCCCGAACAAGGGCAGCGAGCCGGAAGGCGTGGTGAGTTTCGATGCGTTCGGCAAGCGCCTGGCCGTCGCCTCGCTGGAGCGCGCCGATGCGCTGGCGCTGATCGATCTGGACCGACCGGCGCAGCCCAAGGTATTGCAGGTGCTAGGTGTGGGCGAGGGGGCGGGCTCAGGCAACCTGGCGCCGGAAGGCTTGGCCCATGTCGAACACCAGGGCCGGCATTTTCTGGTGACCGGTTTGGAGAAAAGCGGCAACGTCGCCCTGTTCGAACTGGTCGAATAAGTTCTCGAACCTTGGCGCGTCGAGTCAGCGTTGGTAGCCCGGATGCAATCCGGGAAAGCCTGACGCCTAATAAACGCTCCTGGATTGCATCCGGGCTACAGCGGCGCTTTTGCTCTCTGCGCCTACGCCAGGAAAACAGCGCACCAAGTATTTTTGCCATCGACAGCCTTGTCCGCCTTCTCCCGCCTCTTCGCCGCGGTTAGAGTGCTGCGGCGCCACCGCGAATGGGGTGAAGGCGCTAACGCATGGTATTCGGGGGCGGCATGGCGATAACGTCATGGGTGGTGCTGGGCCTGTTCGTGTTGACCTACCTGGGTATGGCCGCCGGCGGTATTCGCGGCTTGCGCGTCGACCGTAGCTGGATCGCCGGCTGCGCGGCGGTAGTGTTGCTGTTTACCGGTGCGCTGTCGCCAGGCGAGGCAGCCAGGCATCTGGACGCCGGCGCGCTGTTGCTGTTGCTGGCGCTGATGCTGATTTCCGCGCAGTTCGATTTTTCCGGGGTCTACGCCTGGCTGAATCGACGCCTCAGCCAGCATGCCCAGCGCCCGGCGCTGTTGTTGCTGGGCGTGGTGGCGCTTGGTGGCTTGCTCTCGGCGGTGCTGGTCAACGATATAGTCGCCTTCGCCCTGACCCCTTTGCTGTGCCACAGCTTGTTGGCCCGCGGCCTCGATCCGCGGCCGTTCCTATTGGCGTTGGCGCTGTCGTGCAATGCCGGTTCTTCGGCCAGCCTGATCGGTAATCCGCAGAACATTCTGATCGGTCAGGCTGGCGGCCTGGATTTCTGGTCGTTCGCCTTTATCGCCGGATCGCCGGCATTGGCCGCCCTGGCGATCACCTATGCGGTGATCTGGCTGCAATGGCGCAAGCGCTGGGGCGTGCCCAACGAACGGGTTCCCGAGGAAGCGCCGGTCGAGCGCATTTACGGCGCGCATAGCTACCTCAAGCCCTTGCTGGCGACGCTGGTGCTGCTCGGGCTGTTTTCCACTTCGATGCCCCGCGAACTGTCGGCGCTGATGGTCGCCGCACTGCTGATGATCTCACGCCGGGTCGACAGCCGCGACTATGTGCACAAGGTCGACTGGAACCTGCTGCTGCTATTCGCCGGTTTGTTCGTGGTTACGGGCGCGGCCCTGGATCTACCGCAAGTGTCCGGGGTTGCCGCGAAGCTGGGCGAATACGGCTTGTTGCCGCAAGGCGTGATGTCGCTGGCGACAGCGTCATTGCTGGCCAGCAACCTGATCGGCAACGTGCCCTTCGTGATCCTCCTGCTCGGCGCCGTACCCAATGCCTCCGAGCCCTTGCTGGTGGGCCTGGCCGTGATGTCGACCCTGGCCGGCAACCTGCTGCTGATCGGCAGCGTGGTCAACCTGATAGTCGCGGAAAGTGCCCGGCGCCAGGGCGTGCTGCTGAGTTTCGTCGACTTCGCCCGCAGCGGTTTCCCGGTCACCCTGCTGAGCATGACCCTGGCCGGGTTGTGGTTGGGCGTGGGCGGGTGGTTGCCCTGGTAGCTATCCCTTAGTGCGGCTGCTTGAGGTTCTCGATGTAGCGAATGCCGAGCACCTTGAGTACCAGATTGCGCACGGCCTTGCCCAGCGGGTAGAGAATCCTTGAACCCAGGCGGGTGCTGAACAGGTAGTAGTTGAATCGGTTGAACAGGCCGGATGGGCTGCTCAGCAGCGTCAGCATATGTATCGCGTCGGCGCCGTAATAGAGCTGGCCGGACATTTTCAGCACCATGCCCTGATCGATATCCAGGCCCGCCGCGGTGATTTCGTCCATCAGTGCGCCGGGCTGACGCGCGTCGACCAGATGCAGCTGGCCCACCGCCTGGCGAATGCGGAAATAGCTGCAATAGGTTCGGCATACCGGGCATTCATCGTCGTACACCAGCCATACACCTTCGTCGGGGATCTTCAATGTGTTCATCTTGGCTCCTGGCCTGCTTGGCAGATTGCGTGGCTAGGCGTAAGCTTAATTCACATTTAGCTAATTAGTTAATTAATTTATGAGTATCGATGCAATCTTCGAGGCCCTGGCCTCCACCCCGCGCCGCAAGATTCTCGCCTATCTATCCGAGACGTCGCTGACCGCCGGCGAGATCGCCGAGCGTTTCGAGATGAGCAAGCCGGCGCTGTCCAAACATCTGAAAATTCTTGAGCACGCCGGCCTGGTGCGCAGCGAGCGGCACGGCCAGTTCATCCACTACAGCATCGTCCAGGACAACCTGGTCGCCGCCATGCACAACTTTCTGGCCGGGGTCTGCCCGGTGGGCGGGCCGCTGAAAAAGGAAAGCGCGGCGATCGCCAGGACCCGTGCCGGCAAGCCGGACGCATAGCATTTCAAACTGTCAGTCGAGGTTGGTATGCCGCACATCGATAACGATATCTATAACCGTGTAGCCCCCACTTGGTGGGACGAGGACGGCTTTATGGCCATTCTGCGTACCTCCCTCAACCCGCCGCGCGCGGCCTATTTTCGCAACGTCATTGTCCAGCGCATGGGCTTGCAACCGAGCCAGTTGCAGGTGCTGGATGTGGGCTGCGGCGGTGGCTTGCTGTCCGAAGAATTCGCCGCATTGGGCTGCCAGGTTTCCGGGGTCGATCCTTCCGAGCCGACGTTACAGGCGGCTAGGGAGCATGCTCAGCGCGGCGGGTTGAATATTCGTTACCTGTCCGGACGCGGCGAAGCGCTACCGTTCGAGGACCGCAGTTTCGACCTGGTGTGCTGCTGCGATGTCTTCGAGCATGTGGACGACCTTGACGCCGTTCTCGGTGAAATCGCCAGGGTACTCAGACCCGGCGGAGTGCTGGTGTTCGACACCATCAACCGCACGCGGCGTAGCAAGCTGGTGGCGATCAAGCTGGCCCAGGATTGGCCACCGACGCGCTTCATACCGGCTGATGTGCATGTGTGGGAGAAGTTTATCCGGCCGCACGAGCTACAGGCCGGCATGCAGACGCGGGGGCTGATCGGTTGCGAATTCGCCGGGTTGTCGCCGCGGGTCAATCCGTTCGGCCTGTTGTTAGCGTTGTGGCGGACCAAACTGGGCAGAATGCCCTTTGCCGAACTCGGCCGGCGTTTGCGGCTACGGGAAAGCCGCGACCTGTCGATTTCCTATATGGGTTTTGCTGTGCGTAACCTGGCGTAAACCAGGCGCGCGGTTTACTTCGTAGCCCGGATGCAATCCGGGGAGCTGTTCTGTAGACGCCAGATTTCCCCGGATTGCATCCGGGCTACGCTGTGGCGATCCGACCATTCGCGCCAGGTTCTATTTCCAACGCTGCTGCCGCCACTCCTGTTGTTGCTGCGGGGTGAGGAAGGTCCAGGCGACGAAGCGGCTCTGCTTCTGGCCCTGGGCCATTTCCACGGTGCGCACCTCCAGCGCTCCGGTTTTTTTCAAGGCGGCGTAGACTGCGGGCAGGTTGCCGGCCTTGGAGATCAGGCTGCTGAACCACAGCACCTGCTGGCCGACTTCGGCACTTTCCTTGATCAGCCGGGCGACGAAGGCCGCTTCGCCGCCCTGGCACCACAGCTCGGCCGCCTGGCCGCCGAAGTTCAGCACTGGCAGTTTACGCTTGGGGTCGAGCTTGCCCAGATTGCGCCATTTGCGCTTGCTGCCGCTGGCGGCTTCCTCGGCACTGGCGTGGAAGGGCGGGTTGCACAGGGTCAGGTCAAAGCGTTCGTCGGCGTGCAGCAAGCCTTGGAAGATACGGGCGGGATCGGCTTGCTGGCGCAGTTCGATGGTTCCGCTCAGCCCGGGGTTGGACTGCACGATGGCCTTGGCCGAGGCGATGGCGCTGGCGGCGATATCCGCGCCGAGAAACTGCCAGCCATATTCGCGGTTACCCAGCAGCGGGTAGATGCAGTTGGCACCGACGCCGATATCCAATGCACGCACCTGCGCCCCGCGCGGCACCTCACCGCCGTTGCTGCTGGCCAACAGATCGGCCAGGTAATGCAGGTAATCGGCGCGCCCAGGGATCGGCGGGCACAGGTAGTCCGCCGGAATGTCCCAATGTTCGATGCCATAGAACTGCTTGAGCAGCGCCCGGTTGAACACTTTGACCGCCGCCGGGTTGGCGAAGTCGATGCTCTCATTGCCATAGGGGTTGATGATCACAAAGGCGGCCAGCTCCGGGCTGGCCTTGATCAACGCGGGAAAGTCATAGCGCCCCTGATGACGGTTGCGCGGATGCAACTGACCCTTGGCCGCATCCGGTTTGACCGGAGCAGGGCGCGGTGTGGCGGGTTTACGGCTGGGGCGTTTCGGCGGCAGGGACATGGCGGGCGGATCTAAGACTCGGGGCGCGGGATTTTCCCACAGCTGGGCGCGGCTTGCTCGTCGCTAAGCGATATTCAGCCACATCGCCAGGTAATCGAAGAACAGGCAGTACAGCGCGATCGGCAGCGGCAGGCCGAGCAGGGTGCCGAGCAGGTAGTGGCGAAAGCGCACGCCGGACAACGCCAGGGCATAGTTCAGCGCCGGTACGGTCTGAAACAGCATGCGCAGGGCGACGATGCTCCACAGCGGATGCCGGTCCAGTCCGGCCAGCAGACGCTTGGCCAATGGATTGTCGAGTTCTCGCAGGGCATCGCCACCAATAAGGCGGATGGTGAAATAAGTGAAGAGGCAGGAGACGCAGGCCGCCACATAGGTGGCGATGCCGCCATAGACGCGACCCAGTGCCAGTACCGCGGCGGCGAGGAACACCCAGCCGGGGATCTGGATCAGGTTGCCGAGGGCGAACAGCAGGGTAAACAGCAGCAGGCCGAGCACCGGGTGCATCAGGATCAGCGCCTGCAAGGCGGCAAGGTTGAACTGTGCGCGAATGCCCAGGGCTTCGAACAGGGCGAACAGACCGAGGAGGAATGCCACGACCAACAGCAGGCGCCGCCAGCCACTTGGCGCCGTTCTGGTCATCAGGGATAGCCCAGTACGTTCTTGATCTGCGCCAGGTTGGCGCCGATCCACTGCGGGTCGATCGGGCCCCAGTCACGGATCCTGTAGTGCCCGGCATTGTTGCGTTCGCCGCTTTCCTGGACGAACACGCAGTCGATATCCAGTTCGGCCAGTGCGTGCAGAGTGTCCTGGGCGGTGCGTCTGGGCATGCCGGTGGCAGCCATCAGCGCCGGCACATTGGCGGCGCTGTCGCTGTCGATCAGCCAGGCCACATAAAGGCGGCGATAGAAGCTGGTTCTGGTTTTACTCACGTCCATCACAAGCTCCCATCCATGGCCGGGGCCGATTGCGCTAAGGGCATCAGGCCAGTGCGTGCAGGCCGATATAAGTGGCGGCGCCGGCCAGATAGCCGAGCAGCGCCAGGCCGCTGATGCGCTTCAGGTACCAGATAAAGTTGATCCGCTCCATGCCCATGGCGGCGACGCCAGCGGCAGAACCGATGATCAGGCAGCTGCCACCGGTGCCGGCGCAGTACGCCAGCAGTTCCCAGAACGTGCCGTCGACCACGAAGTTGCTCAGCCAGCCACTTTCGCTACCGGCCAGCGACAACGTCTGCGGGCTGACCAGCGGGTACATCTTCATTGCGCCCGCTACCAGCGGCACGTTATCGACCACCGAGGACAGCAGTCCGATGGCAATGTTGATCGAAAAAACATCGCCCAAGCCATTTTTCAGGGCGCCGGCTACCTGGGTCAGATGGCCCGCGGTGGCGAGGCTGGAGACGGCGAGCAGAATGCCGAGGAAGAACAGCACGCTGGTGGTGTCGATCTTGCGCAGCACGCCGATCACCGACAGCGGATGCTTGTCTTCGGCGTTCTTGCTGCGGTGCAGAATTTCAGTCGCGACCCAGAGCACGCCGAGGCCCAGCAGGATGCCCATGTAGGGCGGCAGGTGGGTGATGGTCTTGAACACCGGAACGAACAGCAGCGCGCCAATGCCGAGGCTGAATATCAGGTTGCGTTCGAACGGGGTGGTCGGGTCGCGGTGCTCCTCGTCGTGCTCGCTTGGCTGCGGGCGGACGAATTCGCCTTTCATGGTCATGCTCAGCACCAGCAGCGGCACCAGCAGGCACACCAGGCTGGGGATCAGGATCTGCGTGGTGATGCCGCTCGCGGTGATCTGGTTGCCGATCCACAGCATGGTCGTGGTGACGTCGCCAATCGGCGACCAGGCGCCGCCGGCGTTGGCGGCGATGACCACGATGCCGGCATAGAACCAGCGTTCCTTCTGGTCGTCGATCAGTTTGCGCAGCAGCGAAACCATGACGATGGTGGTGGTCAGGTTGTCCAGTGCGGCGGAAAGGAAGAAGGTGATGAAGCCGATCATCCACAGCAGGTGCACGCGCTTGTTGGTGCGGATGCGGTCGGTGATGACCTTGAAGCCTTCATGGGCGTCGATCAGCTCGACGATGGTCATCGCGCCCATCAGAAAGAACAGGATCTCGGAGATCTCGCCGAGGTGTTCGCGTAGCTGTTCGGTGACATGGTGGCTGTTGTCGAATGCGCCGGCGGTGCCGGTGCCGAGTATTGGCAGGATGCTATCGGCGCCAAGCACCAGTACCGTCCAGCAGATGACCGCGGTGAGGATGGCCGAGGCGGCCTTGTCGATCTTCAAAGGATGTTCGAAGGCGATGCACAGATACCCGAACACGAAGATCAGTGCCATAAGTCCGTAGGCAAACATAGTTAGATTTCCAGTCGACGATTTTAGGTTGTAGTTGTAAGGGCCAGAAAATTGATGAGCGGCAGGATGCACCAAGACAGCCGTGAGTAAAAGACACGATCGCATGCCGGTGCTGCCCGCCGCCGCGTCCGGTCCCGCCGTGAGAACCTGTGCCATCGCGGGTCTGGCGATGCGCAGCAGGCCGCTGCGGCATTTCGGCGCGGCCAACAAAAAGCCCGCGATCTTGCGAAGGCGGGCTTTTTCCTAGCTACAGGCTGGCGATGCGCTCGCGCTGCTCGGCAAGCTTGGCCAGGGCCTGTTCCGCCTCGGCCAGCTTGGCACGTTCCTTGTCGAGCACCTCGGCCGGGGCCTTGGCGACGAAGCCTTCATTGCTCAACTTGCCGCCGACCCGCTTGACCTCGCCGTCCAGGCGCGCGATTTCCTTGTCCAGGCGCGCCAGTTCGGCGTCCTTGTCGATCAGCCCGGCCATTGGTACCAGCACTTCCATTTCGCCGACCAGGGTGGTGGCGGACATCGGCGCTTCCTCGCCTGCGGCCAGTACCCGTACCGATTCGAGCTTGGCCAGCTTGTTCAGCAGCGGCTCGTTGTCGGCCAGGCGACGCAAATCCTCGGCATTGGCGTTGGCCACGATGATGTCGATACGCTTGGCCATGGAGATTTTCATCTCGCCGCGGATCTGCCGCAGGCCCAGCATCAATTGCTTGACCCATTCGATATCGCCTTCAGCCGCGGCATCGATGCGGCTCTCGTTGGCCACCGGCCAGGCCTGCAACATGATGGTGTCGCCCTGCTTTTCACCTTGAGGGACGCCAGCCTGAGCCTTGATCCGCTGCCAGATTTCTTCGGTGATGAACGGCATGAACGGGTGGGCCAGACGCAGCGCCACTTCCAGTACGCGCACCAGGGTGCGGCGGGTGCCGCGCTGACGTTCGATCGGCGCGTTCTCGTCCCACAGTACCGGCTTGACCAGCTCCAGGTACCAGGCGCAGTACTCGTCCCAGATAAATTCGTAGAGCGCTTGCGCGGCCAGGTCGAAACGGAAGGCGTCGAGCTGACGGGTCACTTCGGCTTCGGCGCGTTGCAGCGCCGAGATGATCCAGCGGTCCACCGAGGACAGCTCTACGGGCTCGCCATTGACGCCGGTGTCCTGGCCATCGGTGTTCTCGATGACGAAGTTGGCGGCGTTCCAGATCTTGTTGCAGAAGTTGCGGTAACCCTCGACCCGGCCCATGTCGAACTTGATATCGCGACCGGTGGAGGCCAGCGCCAGGTTGGTGAAACGCAGGGCGTCGGTGCCGTAGGCGGCGATGCCGTCGGGGAACTCGGCGCGGGTCTGCTTGGCGATCTTTTCCGCCAGCTTGGGCTGCATCATGCCGCTGGTGCGTTTTTCCAGCAGGGCATCGAGGCTGATGCCGTCGACGATATCCAGCGGATCGAGCACGTTGCCCTTGGACTTGGACATCTTCTGGCCCTGGCCGTCGCGCACCAGGCCATGCACATAGACGGTCTTGAACGGGACTTGCGGCGTGCCGTCGTCGTTCTTCACCAGGTGCATGGTCAGCATGATCATCCGCGCGACCCAGAAGAAGATGATGTCGAAGCCGGTGACCAGCACGTCGGTGGGGTGGAAGGTCTTGAGGTATTCGGTTTGCTGCGGCCAGCCGAGGGTGGAGAAGGTCCACAGGCCCGAACTGAACCAGGTATCCAGCACGTCCTCGTCCTGGCGCAGGTTGGCGTCACCGAGGTTGTGCTTGGCGCGCACTTCGGCCTCGTCGCGGCCGACATAGACGTTGCCGGCATCGTCGTACCAGGCCGGGATGCGGTGGCCCCACCACAGCTGGCGGCTGATGCACCAGTCCTGGATATCGCGCATCCAGCTGAAGTACATGTTCTCGTATTGCTTGGGCACGAACTGGATCGCGCCGTCTTCCACGGCCTTGATCGCAGGTTCCGCCAGCGGCTTGGTGGAGACGTACCACTGGTCGGTCAGCCACGGCTCGATCACGGTGCCGGAGCGGTCGCCCTTCGGTACTTTCAGGGCGTGGGCGTCGATGCCTTCCAGCAGACCGGCGGCCTCGAACGCGGCGACGATCTGCTTGCGCGCCTCGAAACGGTCCAGGCCGGCGTATGCGGCAGGCAGGTTGCCGTCGATCTGGTTGTTGACGCTGCCGTCGATATTGAACACCTGGGCGGTGGCGAGCACCGCGGCGTTCTTGTCGAAGATATTGATCAGCGGCAGATTGTGGCGCTTGCCGACTTCATAGTCGTTGAAGTCGTGGGCCGGAGTGATCTTCACACAGCCGGTGCCGAATTCCGGGTCGCAGTAATCGTCGGCGATGATCGGGATGCGTCGGCCAACCAGCGGCAGCTCGACGTAGGTGCCAATCAGCGCCTGGTAACGTTCGTCGTTCGGGTTAACCGCGACGGCGCTGTCGCCGAGCATGGTTTCCGGGCGGGTGGTGGCGACGATCAGGTAGTCCTTGCCGTCGGCGGTCTTGTTGCCGTCGGCCAGCGGGTAGCGCAGGTTCCACAGGCTGCCTTTCTCGTCGTGGTTTTCCACTTCGAGGTCGGAAATGGCGGTGTGGAACTTGGTGTCCCAGTTGACCAGGCGCTTGCCGCGGTAGATCAGGCCGTCCTGGTGCAGGCGCACGAAGGCTTCTTTAACGGCTTCCGACAGACCTTCGTCCATGGTGAAGCGCTCGCGCGACCAGTCTACCGAGCTGCCCAGCCGACGGATCTGCCGGGTGATGGTGCCGCCGGATTGCTCCTTCCACTCCCAGACCTTCTCGAGGAACTTCTCGCGGCCCAGGTCGTGACGGCCGATGCCGTCGGCGGCCAGCTGGCGTTCGACCACCATCTGCGTGGCGATGCCCGCGTGGTCGGTGCCCGGCTGCCACAGGGTGTTGCGGCCCTGCATACGGCGGAAACGGATCAGCGCATCCATGATCGAGTTGTTGAAACCATGGCCCATGTGCAGGCTGCCGGTGACGTTCGGCGGCGGGATCATGATGGTGTAGGGCTGCCCCGAACCTTGCGGGGCGAAATAGTTGTTCGCCTCCCAGTTCTGGTACAGGGCGGTTTCAATGGCGTGCGGCTGGTAGGTCTTGTCCATGCGCGGCGGGACCCTTATGACGGCTGGTCGGAAAAGCCGGCAAGTATAACGCCTATGAGCGCCAGCCATAAGCGCCTAGCTACAAGCGGAAAGGCGTCTTGAACGTGGGGCTGGGGCAGTCGCACTCCGTAGGTTGGGTTGGCGGCGATTATTGCGGTTCAAACAGCGACAGCGCCATCGGTAGCCACGTAACCCAACAAAGTCGTTATGCGGTGTTGCGGATGATCGGCCGCTGGTCATGAGCATCGCCCCCCAGACTCGGCCATCCGTGGTCGTACCGGAGCACCGTGCAGATGTCTTGTTGGGTTACGCGGCGCTCATCTACCGCGTTGCGACAACTGATATGGAGCGCCGCTAACCCAACCTACCCGCCCCAGCAGCGCTACTTGCGCGGCGGTAGCAATCGGCTCAGGCGCGCATTGAGTCGGCGTTTCAGTTCGGCCTCGATCTGTGGCACGAAGTCGTCGATCACATCCTGCAGAATCAACTGTGCGGCGGCACGCAACTCGGTATCCAGGCGATTCACTTCGCTGGCACGGTTGACGCGTTGGGCAATGTTTTCGCGCAGTTCGGCGGGTTTCGCTGGCGCTGCGGGGCTGCTCTCCGCCCTGGGCGGGGCGAGGTTGGGGGAGGGCGTGACGATGTCCGACAGCAAGGGGATGGTATCGGGGTCGAGCGAATCCAGTAGCACTGGCGGATCGAAACTCTGGTCGCCCAGCAGTTCGCGGATCGACTCCAGGTCGTTCAGCAGTTGCTCGGGTTTTTGCGGCGTTTTGGGGTTGTCCATGGTGTGGAACTAGAGCTCGACTCGTTTTGGATCATAGCCGCGCTGGCGGTAGCTGCGGAAATTGTCGCGGCAGGCGCTCAGCAGATGGGGTTCCTGGTTGACGATTTCGATCACCCGGCTGAAACATTCGACATGCGGCGACAGGCTGCTGGCCAGGTTGATCAGCACACCCTGGCGGGCCTTGGGTTCCTCGTCGAGGCCGATCACTACGGGCGCCTCGGCGTCTTGCTGATGCAAATCATGGGGTACGAACGTTTCGGCTTTGAAGCGCCAGAGAAGTTCATTCGCTTCGTCGCATTGCGCGGCATCGCTGCCGCGCACAAACACCGGTAGGCCGGCGCGCCAGGCCTTCATCGCCAATTGGCAGGCCGCGCGCAGGCGGTCCGCCGGGATGGCGGACGAAAGTACGTAGAACTCGATTCTCACTTCACCCGATCCAGCAGGTATTGCGTGAGCATGGGCACCGGCCGGCCGGTCGCGCCTTTCTCCTTGCCGCCGCTGATCCAGGCGGTGCCGGCGATATCCAGGTGCGCCCACTGGTAGTTCTTGGTGAAGCGCGAGAGGAAGCAGCCGGCGGTGATGGTGCCCGCCTTGGGGCCACCGATATTGGCGATATCGGCAAACGGACTGTCGAGCTGCTCCTGGTACTCGTCGAACAGCGGCAGTTGCCAGGCGCGGTCGTCGGCGCTCTTGCCGGCGGCGAGCAATTGTTCGACCAGTTCCTCGCTGTTACCCATCAGACCGGAGACGTTGCTGCCAAGTGCGACGATGCAGGCGCCGGTGAGGGTGGCTATATCGATCACCGCCTGGGGTTTGAAGCGCTCGGCGTAGGTCAGGGTGTCGCACAGCACCAGGCGGCCTTCGGCGTCGGTGTTGAGGATTTCCACGGTCTGCCCGCTCATGCTGGTGACGATGTCGCCAGGACGGGTCGCGCGGCCGCTCGGCATGTTCTCGGCGCAGGCCAGCAGGCATACCAGGTTGATCGGCAGCTGCATCTCCAGTACGGCTTTCAGGGTGCCGAACACACTGGCGGCGCCGCACATGTCGTACTTCATCTCGTCCATATTGGCCGAAGGTTTGATGCTGATGCCGCCGGTGTCGAAGGTGATGCCTTTACCCACCAGGGCGAAGGGTTTTTCGCTCTTCTTGCCGCCCTGATAGTGCAGCACGATCATCCGCGGCGGTTGCTCGCTGCCCTGGGCCACGGCGAGAAATGCACCGGCACCGAGCGCCTTGAGCTGTTTCTCGTCGAGAATCTCGACCTTGAGGTTCTTGTAGGCTTTGCCCAGCGTCTTGGCTTCCTCGGCAAGGTAGCTGGGGTGGCAGAGGTTCGGCGGCAGGTTGCCGAGGTCTCTGGTGAAGGCCATGCCCGCGGCAATCGCCTGGGCGTGCTGGGCTGCGCGGGTCACATCGGCAAGGCCGGTCTTGTCGCTGAGCAGGGTGAGCTTTTTCAGGGCGCTGGGGTCTGCTTTCTGGCTCTTGAAGCGGTCGAACTGATAGCCGCCATCGGCCAGAGTCTCGATCATCAGGCGGGCCTTGCCATAAGCGTCGCGGTTTTTTACCCGCAGATCCTGCAAGGCCAGCGCCGCGTCGCTGCCGCCCAGGCCTTTGAGCACTCCATAGACGGCGGTGACTACTTTACGCAGCTGGCGATCCGACAGTTCGCTGTCCTTGCCGGTACCCACGAGCAATACCCGTTCGGCTTTCAAATTGGGCAGATTGTGCGCCAGCAGGGTCTGGCCGAGCTTGCCGGCCAGGTCGCCGCGCTTGAGCAGGGCGCTGATCGCGCCGCCGCTGGTGGTGTCGATCAACTGGGCGATTTCGCCTAGCGTGCGGCCCTCGCCGACAGGGATGACCAGAGTGGCGGTTTTTAGTGTTTCCGGGCGTGCGCTTTTAACAATAAATTCCATTACGAGGAGTCCCCAAGACAACGAGTCGTTATTGCAGGATAATGCCGGCTATTTTTTCGATGGTTCATCTATCAGGTGAGCCGGCAAGCAGTGCGGCTAGTTTGATCGTAGCCGCCTGAGCCTGACAACCCTGGAGTGTCTGGTTTGATCGTCTTCCGTTATTTATCTCGTGAAGTGTTGGTGACCTTGAGTGCGGTGAGTGCCGTGCTGTTGGTGATTATTATGAGTGGCCGTTTCATCAAGTACCTGGCGCAGGCGGCGCAGGGGGCGCTCGATCCGGGCGTGCTGTTCATGATCATGGGCTTTCGCCTGCCGGGTTTCCTGCAGCTGATTCTGCCGCTGGGACTGTTCCTCGGCATTCTCCTGGCCTATGGCCGCCTGTACCTGGACAGCGAGATGACCGTGCTCTCGGCCACTGGGATGAGCCAGCAGCGCCTGACGTTTTACAGCCTGGCGCCCGCCGCGCTGGTGATGGTGCTGGTGGCTTGGCTGAGTTTGGGCCTGGCGCCGCAGGGGGTGGAGCGGGTCGCGCGGATTCTCAACGAGCAGGACACCCTGACCGAATTCGACACCTTGGTACCAGGGCGTTTTCAGGCAATGCGCGACGGCTCGCGAGTGACCTATACCAAGGACATGAGCGAAGACCGTAACGAACTGTCAGGCGTGTTTATCTCCGAGAAGCGGCTGTCCCAAAAGGGCGACAAGGAGCGCGGCATCACCGTGCTGCTCGCGGAAAGCGGCAAGCAGGAAATCCAGCCTGACGGTAGTCGTTACCTGATTCTGCAGAATGGCTATCGCTACGACGGCAACCCCGGGCAGGCTGACTATCGGGCAGTCCAGTACGACACCTATGGCGTGTTACTGCCCAAGCCTGCGGTCAGCAGCGAGGTCAGCGAACGTGAAGCGATACCGACCCGCGAATTGATCGGCAGCGACAACATGCGTCTGCGGTCCGAGTTGCAATGGCGTCTGTCGCTGCCGCTGCTGGTACTGGTCGTCACTGTGCTGGCGGTGCCCTTGTCGCGGGTCAACCCGCGTCAGGGTCGGTTCCTCAAATTGTTGCCGGCGATTCTTCTGTATATGGCATATCTGTCGTTGTTGATCGCCGCCCGGGGAGCGCTGGATAAAGGCAGGATTCCACCGGCGCTGGGCCTGTGGTGGGTGCATGGAGTTTTCTTGGTGATCGGTTTGCTGATGTTGTATTGGGATGCGATGCGCCTGAAGCTGGCGAGTCTGCGCGACCGCCGGGAGGTGGCCCGTGGTTAGGCTTGATCGCTACATTGGCACCCAGGTGTTGTTTTCCATTCTTGCCGTGCTCGGCATCATTGTCAGCTTGGGCCTGCTGTTCGCGTTTATCGATGAAATGGGTGATGTCGAGGCGGGCTACGGGTTGCTCGATGCGGCCTGGTATGTGTTCCTGACCTTGCCGCGGCGGATCTATGAAATGCTGCCGATGGCGGCGTTGGTCGGTTCTCTCATTGGCCTGGGCAGTCTGGCCAGTAGCAGCGAATTGACCGTGATGCGTGCCGCCGGGGTATCGGTCGGGCGGATCGTCTGGGCGGTGATGCGGCCCTTGTTGGTCTTGATGCTGGTGGGAATTCTGATCGGCGAGTACCTGGCGCCAGTGAGCGAGAACAAGGCCGAGGCTGATCGCGCCATGGCCCAGGGCGGCGGTGAAGCGCAGAGTGCCAAGCACGGTCTGTGGCACCGTCAGGGTGACGAATTCGTGCATATCAACGCGGTGCAGCCCAACGGCGTGCTGTTCGGTGTGACGCGTTATCGCTTCGACGATCAGCGTCATATGCTGTCTTCCAGCTTCGCCCGCAAGGCTCACTATCAGGGTGAGTATTGGCAGCTGGAAGATGTTGTGACCACGTTGCTCCACGAGCAGAACACCGAGGTGGTCAAGGCCGAAAGTGAGCGCTGGGATGTACAGCTGAATCCGCAATTGCTCAGCACCGTGGTGCTGGCGCCGGACGCGCTGTCGATTACCGGCCTGTGGCGCTATGTGCACTATCTCGCTGATCAGGGGCTGAACAACGGGCGCTACTGGCTGGCGTTCTGGACCAAGGTGCTACAGCCGGTAATCACCATGGCGCTGGTGCTGCTGGCGATTTCCTTTGTGTTCGGACCGCTGCGCTCGGTGACCCTGGGGCAGCGGGTTTTCACCGGCGTGCTGGTGGGCTTCGTATTCAAGATCAGCCAGGATCTGCTCGGTCCCTCGAGCCTGGTGTTCGGCTTTTCGCCGTTGCTCGCGGTGCTGGTCCCGGCGGGTATCTGCGCCCTCGTCGGGCTCTGGCTGTTGCGCCGCGCGGGTTGACCGCCAGATAAAAAAGCCGGCGTACGCATTTACTGTGTACGTCGGCTTTTTAATGAGCGACGGTTTATTTCTTGTGAATGTTCTTCGGTAGCTGGACGACCTGGCTGTCCGAATAAATGTCATGCCAGCTGCGATTCTTCTTGTCCCATAGGATCCAGAAAAAACCCAGGCCAAGCGCTAGCCAGGAGCCGATGGCGACTAGAAAGCGCAGCGCCGCCTGCCACAGGCTGATCGCGCTGCCGTCAGCATTCTGCACACGCACGCCCCAGACCTGCATGCCCAGAGTCTGGCCACTGTGCGTCCAGAACTTGCCGAAGAAGCCGAACAGGCTGAAAAACATCAGGGTGGACAGAATGGGGTCGCCATCCAGTGCGCCGGCATCCGACATCTGCCTGAGCTGCGCTTCACCGTAGAAGCCCATCAGGATCAGCTTGTAGATGAACGTCACGACTATCAGCAGGGCGATGCACAGCAAGGTGTCGTAAAACATCGTGGCTAGGCGGCGGATCAGGCCGGCGGGTGGGAAGTCACCCTGCGGGCGCAGTTGGTGTTTCGGCATGTTGGGCTCATTTTTGCTGAGGCATGGACGTTTGGTCGCGCAGCTTGGCGCATCGGCAGGCATAAAAAAACCCCCGATGTCACCATCAGGGGTTCTTCACTGCAGCAGGATTATTCCTGGATTTGAACCTGGTCGGCCTGCATGCCTTTCTGACCTTGTACTGCAATGAAGCTGACCTTCTGGCCTTCTTTCAGGCTCTTGAAACCGTTGCCTTCGATCGCGCGAAAGTGCACGAAAAGATCCGGACCGCTTTCTGGAGTGATAAAACCAAAACCTTTTTCGTCGTTAAACCACTTGACGGTACCGTTCTGACGATTCGACATGTCTTTGTTTCCTTGAAACTAAGTGAATGACAGTCTCTACCAATAGAGAGCTGAAACTGGTTGCAAGGAGTAGTACGAAGTCGAACGGATGTAGCGGATCTGGCGATCTACTGCATCAGGCCACGATTTACAGCGACCCATGCAAACACAGTTGATCGAACTCTACGCTAACTCAAAGGCAAATGCCAACCCCCGCCCAGCCCCTGTATCAGACGCTGCGCGGGAGGTTTTTCAGGCGCCCGTGGGTGGGTGCGAGGCAAGTGCGCGCGAGCTATTAATGTAGAGCCAATCGGCCGCGAATGGGCCCGATTGCGGTTACTAAAAGGTGGGGTTTGCCGGTGACTTGGGCGCCGATCTGGGGTTGCCCTTTGCCGCATCCGGTCTGGTGGCCTTGCGCCAGCTGGGCGCTGTGGTTGCTCTGGGCGCAGAAAGCAAAAAGCCCGCATCGCGGGCTTTAGGCTGGAACATGATCATTCTGGGATGGTCATGTCGAGATTTATGGTGCCCCGGGGGAGACTCGAACTCCCACTTCTTTCGAAAACGGATTTTGAATCCGCCGCGTCTACCGGTTCCGCCACCGGGGCACAATGGCGGCGCAGTATAGGGATGCCTTTGCGGTTGGTCAATCCACTTGCGTGGTCAGATTGTGCGATTTCCGGTAAGCTTTGCCGCCCTGCAAGACGACCCTTCCCAAATCATGCGCGTTGCCGACTTTCATTTCGAGCTGCCTGACGCTCTCATTGCCCGTCATCCCCTTGCCGAACGCCGCGCCAGCCGTTTGCTGACGCTCGATGGTGCCACTGGCGAGCTGGCGCACCGCCAGTTTGGCGACCTGCTGGAGTACCTGCGTCCCGGCGATTTGATGGTGTTCAACAATACCCGGGTGATTCCCGCGCGGCTGTTCGGGCAGAAGGCTTCCGGCGGCAAGCTGGAAGTGCTGGTCGAGCGCGTGCTGGATAGCCATCGGGTGCTTGCTCATGTGCGGTCGAGCAAGTCGCCCAAGCCGGGTTCGACGATTTTGATCGACGGCGCTGGCGAAGCCGAGATGCTCGCGCGTCACGATGCTTTGTTTGAACTGCGCTTCGCCGAAGAAGTGTTGCCGCTGCTCGATCGTGTCGGCCATATGCCGCTGCCGCCCTATATCGACCGGCCGGACGAAGCCGCCGACCGCGAGCGTTATCAGACCGTATATGCCGAACGCGCTGGTGCCGTGGCCGCGCCGACTGCCGGCTTGCACTTCGATCAGGCATTACTCGCAGCCATTGCCGAAAAGGGCGTCGAGCGCGCTTTCGTCACTCTGCACGTGGGTGCCGGCACCTTTCAGCCGGTACGGGTCGAGCGTATCGAAGATCATCCGATGCACAGCGAATGGCTGGAGGTCGGCCAGGATGTGGTCGATGCGGTCGCCGCTTGCCGGGCCCGTGGTGGTCGGGTGATCGCGGTGGGCACCACCAGCGTGCGCTCGTTGGAGAGCGCGGCGCGTGATGGCAAGTTGAAAGCTTTCAGCGGCGACACCGATATCTTCATCTACCCGGGCCGGCCGCTGCATGTGGTCGACGCCCTGGTGACCAATTTTCATTTGCCGGAATCGACCCTGCTGATGCTGGTGTCGGCGTTTGCCGGTTATCCCGAGACCATGGCTGCCTATAAGTGTGCGATCGCCGAGGGTTATCGGTTTTTCAGCTACGGCGATGCCATGTTTATTACCCGTAATCCCGCGCCGCGCGGACCAGAGGACTGTTTATGAGCCGCACCTGTCGGATGTCGTTCGAATTGTTGGCAACCGATGGCAAGGCGCGACGGGGGCGCCTGACCTTTCCGCGCGGCGTGGTGGAAACCCCGGCTTTTATGCCGGTGGGCACCTATGGCACGGTCAAGGGCATGCTGCCGCGCGATATCGAAGCGATAGGTGCGCAAATCATCCTCGGCAATACCTTCCACTTGTGGCTGCGGCCGGGCACCGAGGTGATCAAGCGGCATGGCGATCTGCATGATTTCATGCAATGGCAGGGGCCGATTCTGACCGACTCCGGTGGTTTCCAGGTGTTCAGCCTGGGGGCCATGCGCAAGATCAAGGAGGAGGGCGTGTACTTCGCCTCGCCGGTGGATGGCGCCAAGGTGTTCATGGGGCCGGAAGAGTCGATGCAGGTGCAGCGCGACCTGGGCTCGGACATCGTGATGATTTTCGACGAGTGCACGCCTTATCCGGCCGAGTTCGATGTGGCCAAGCGCTCGATGGAGCTATCGCTGCGCTGGGCCAAGCGTTCCAAGGAGGCCCATGGTGACAGCAGTGCGGCGTTGTTCGGGATCGTCCAGGGCGGCATGCACGAAGAGCTGCGCATGCGTTCGCTGGAAGGTTTGAACGAGCTGGATTTCGACGGCCTGGCGATTGGCGGGCTGTCGGTGGGCGAGCCGAAAGAAGAGATGATCCGCGTGCTCGATTATCTGCCGACACAATTGCCAGCCGATAAGCCGCGTTATCTGATGGGCGTGGGCAAGCCGGAAGATCTGGTCGAGGGTGTGCGCCGAGGCGTGGATATGTTCGATTGCGTGATGCCGACCCGCAATGCGCGCAATGGCCATCTGTTCGTCGATACCGGTGTGCTGAAAATTCGCAATGCGTTCCACAAGCAGGACGATTCGCCGCTGGATCCGACCTGCGACTGTTATACCTGCCAGCACTTCTCCCGCGCCTACCTGCACCACCTGGATAAATGTGGCGAGATGCTGGGCAGCATGCTCAATACAATCCACAACTTACGTCACTATCAGCGTCTGATGGCTGGTTTGCGCGAGGCTATTCAACAGGGTACATTGGCCGCCTTTGTCGATACCTTCTATGCCAAGCGTGGCCTGCCGGTCCCGCCGCTCACCTGATCACCAACGTTTAAAGAATATCCAACAGGAGTGTTACATGAGCTTTTTGAGCTTTTTGGTTCCCGCCGCATACGCTGATGCGGCTGCCCCGGCTGCTGCAGGTCCCGCTGCCGGTTTCGAATGGGTGTTTCTGGTCGGTTTCCTGGTCATTTTCTATCTGATGATCTGGCGCCCGCAGGCCAAACGCGCCAAAGAGCACAAGAACCTGCTCGGCAATCTGCAAAAGGGTGATGAAGTGGTCACCACTGGCGGTATCGCCGGTAAGGTCGTCAAGGTCAGCGACGATTTCGTGGTGCTCGAAGTCTCCAGCACCGTCGAATTGAAGATTCAGAAGGTGGCGATCGCGGCCACTTTGCCTAAGGGCACGCTCAAGGCGATTTAAGTTCAATACCTTTATCACTCGACGGGGCGCTTAATGCGCCCCGCGTCATAACGGGCGGCGTCATGCTCAACAAATTCCCCCTCTGGAAGTACCTGCTGATCCTGGCTGTGCTGGTGATCGGCTTTCTCTATTCCATCCCCAACCTGTATCCGGACGATCCGGCGATCCAGGTCAGCGGCAAAAGCACTGCCATGCAGGTGCAGCAGGCCGACCTTGACCGCGCCAGTCGCGCCCTGCAGGAGGCCGGGATCGAGGTCAAGTCCACTAGCGTCGCCAATCAGGGCCGTGCCGGTTTGCTGCGGTTGGCCAAGCAGGCCGATCAGCTGCCAGCCAAGACCGTGGTGAGCAAGACGCTTGGCGACGACTTCGTGGTCGCGCTGAACCTGGCTCAGACCACGCCGGACTGGCTGCGTAACATCGGCGCCGGGCCGATGAAGCTGGGTCTCGACCTGTCTGGTGGTGTGCACTTCCTGATGGAAGTGGATATGGAGAAAGCCCTGGAGGCGCGCCTCAAAGTCTACGAGGGTGAAGTCAAAGGCGCGCTCCGCAAGGAGCGTGTGCGCTACCGCAGCCTGCCCGATTTCAACGGTGCGATTCAGCTGGGCTTCGTCGATGAAGCCACGCTGGAGAAGGCTCAAAGCCTGATCCGCAAGGAATTCAATGACTTCGCGATGACATCCGTCGAGCGCGATGGTCAGCAAGTGCTGCGCCTGGCCTTGAGCGCGGCCAAGATCGCCGAGATTCGTGAATACTCGATCAAGCAGAACCTGACCACGGTGCGTAACCGGGTCAACGAGCTGGGCGTTTCCGAACCGCTGGTGCAGCGCCAGGGCGCCAACCGCATCGTCGTCGAGCTGCCCGGCGTGCAGGACACTGCAGAAGCCAAGCGGATTCTCGGCAAGACCGCCAACCTGGAGTTTCGTCTGGCCGCCGAGCCGGATGCCTCCAGGGCCAGCACCGAGATGTTCGAATTCCGCGAAGCGGGTCGTCCACCTGCGCAGCTGGAGCGTGATCTGATCATCACCGGCGATCAGGTGACGGATGCCAAGGCCAGCTTTGACGAAAACGGTCGCCCGCAGGTCAATATCCGCCTGGATGGCCATGGCGGCGAGCTGATGAATCGCGCCACCCGCAACAATGTCGGGCGCAGCATGGCGGTGATCTTTATCGAACAGAAGCCGACAACCCGCACCATGCGTCAGGTGGTCGACGGCGTCGAGAAGGAAGTTCAGGTCCAGAGCTTCACCGAAGAGAAGAAGATCATCAGCCTGGCGACCATTCAGTCGGCCCTGGGTAGTCAGTTCCGCATCACCGGGCTGGACGGCCCGGGTGAGTCCACCGAGCTCGCTTTGCTGCTGCGTGCTGGTGGTCTGGCGGCGCCGATGTACTTCGCTGAAGAGCGCACCATCGGCCCGAGCCTGGGCGCGGACAACATCGGCAAGGGTATCGATGCTTCGCTGTGGGGCATGCTTTTCGTCTCGCTGTTCATCATAGCCATCTACCGCCTGTTCGGCGTGCTGGCGACGATAGCCCTGGGGCTCAATATGGTGCTGCTGCTGGCGCTGATGTCGCTGCTCAGTGCGACCCTGACGCTGCCGGGGATCGCCGGTATCGTCCTTACCATGGGTATGGCGGTGGATGCCAACGTGCTGATCTTCTCGCGTATTCGCGAGGAAATCGCCAGCGGCATGTCGATCCAGCGCGCCATTCATGAAGGCTTCGATCGCGCCTACTCGGCAATCGTCGACGGCAACCTGACCACGCTATTGGTGGGTGGCATCCTGTTCGCCATGGGTACCGGGCCGGTCAAAGGCTTTGCGGTAACCCTGTCGCTGGGCATTCTCACTTCGATGTTCACTGCCGTTCTGGTGACTCGTGCCATGGTCAACTTGAGCTTCGGCGGGCGAGACCTGAAGAAGTTGTGGATTTAAGGGGCTGAGATGAATCGTGTAATCAACTTTATGGGCGTTCGCCACATTGCGATCGCCATGACCATCCTGTTAACCCTGATCGCACTGGGTAGCCTGGCGATCAAGGGTTTGAACTTCGGCCTGGACTTTACCGGTGGCACCCAGATCGAGTTCGCTTACGAGGAGGTGGCCGACCTCGGCAAGATCCGTCAGCAACTGGCCAGTGCCGGTTATGGCGACGCGGTCGTGCAAAGTTTCGGCGCTACCACCGATGTGGTGGTACGCATGCAGGGCGACGATCCGGGTCTGGGCAACAAGCTGGCGCTGGTGCTGCGCCAGGCCGGCGACAAGCTGGAGGTCAGCAAGGTCGAGTTCGTCGGGCCGCAGGTTGGCGAGGAGCTGCGCGACCAGGGTGGCCTCGGTATGCTGCTGGCGCTTGGCGGGGTCATGTTGTACCTGGCCTTCCGCTTTCAATGGAAATTCTCCATGGGCGCCTTCGTTACATTGGTGCACGACGTAATAGTTACCTTGGGTTTTATCTCGTTCTTCCAGATCACTTTCGATCTGACGGTGCTCGCGGCGTTGCTGGCAATCATCGGCTACTCGTTGAACGACACCATCGTGGTATTCGACCGTGTCCGGGAGAATTTTCGGTTGCTGCGCAAGGCCAGTTTGATCGAGAACATCAACATCTCGACCACTCAGACCTTGCTACGTACTTTGGCGACTTCGATTTCCACCTTGCTGGCCATTGCGGCATTGCTGGTGTTCGGTGGCGATAATCTGTTCGGTTTTGCGGTCGCGCTGTTCGTCGGGGTACTGGTCGGTACCTACTCGTCGATCTACATCTCCAACGTTGTGCTGGTTTGGCTCGACCTGCGCGTCGAGGACCTGATCCCGCCGGTGGTGGCCGAGGAAGTCGACGAGCGTCCCTGATCGCCGATTGGTTCATGGTTTCAGTGGTGCAAAAGGCCATTAACATGAACCAATTTCACCTGGTCGTTGTCATAGGCTTAGGCCGGGCGTAACTCGCCTGGCGGCATCGATCAGGAGTTTCACTATGAACAAGTCAATGGTTGTTGGTGCTGTACTGGGTGCTGTCGCCGTCACGGCTGGCGGTGCTTTTGCGACCTACAGCCTGGTTGGTGGTCCCGAATACGCCGAAGTGCTGGCTGTAAAACCCATCAAGGAGACCATCAGGACCCCCCGCCAGGTTTGCCAGGATGTAACCGTGACCCGCCAGCGGCCCGTGCAGGATCAGCACAAGATTGCCGGTACGGCAATCGGTGCGGTGGTCGGCGGTCTGCTCGGTAGTCAGGTCGGTGGCGGCAACGGCAAGAAGCTCGCTACCGTTGCCGGTGCGGTTGGTGGCGGTTATGCCGGTAACAAGGTGCAGGGCAGTATGCAGGCCAACGATACCTATACGACCACTGAAACCCGCTGCAACACGGTGACGGATACCAGCGAGAAGCTGGTTGGTTACGACGTCAAATATCAGCTCGATGGCAAGGAAGGGCAGGTGCGGATGGATAGTGATCCGGGCAGTCGCATTCCAGTCGAGGACGGTCGCCTGGTGTTGACTAAAAATACCAACTGAATCGAACGCTAATAAAAAAAGCGCCTTTTAGGCGCTTTTTTTATGGGAGCCAGCTTAGCGTTTCAGTGAAGCCGACAGGTGCGGCTGGATCGCAGTCAATACGGCTTTGAAGCACTTGGTATTGCCAGCCACGATCTGGCCTTTTTCGAGGAATTCATGGCCGCCACTGAAATCGCTGATCAGGCCGCCGGCCTCTTGGATCAGCAGTGCGCCGGCTGCCATGTCCCACTCGGAGAGGCCGAACTCCCAGAACGCATCGAAACGACCGGCGGCGACGTAGGCCAGATCCAGGCTGGCGGCCCCGGCACGGCGTATGCCGGCGGTCTGGCCAACCAGGCTGCGGAACATGCCCAGGTAGTTTTCCAGGTTGTCCATCTGGCTGTCGCGGAACGGGAAGCCGGTGCCGAGGAGGGCGCCTTCCAGGCTCTTGCGTGGGCTGACGCGCAGGCGGCGGCCATTGAGGGCGGCGCCACGACCGCGGCTGGCGGTGAATTCTTCCTGGCGTACCGGGTCGATGATCACGGCGTGTTCCAGGCGACCGCGGTATTTGCAGGCGATGCTGACCGCGAAGTGCGGGATGCCGCGGACGAAGTTGGTGGTGCCGTCCAGCGGATCGATGATCCACAGGTAGTCGGCGCCGTCGCCGCTACCTTCGATCAGGCCGCCTTCCTCGCCGAGAAAGCCGTGATTCGGATAGGCCTTGCGCAGTGCCTGGATGATCAGTTGCTCGGCGGAGCGATCGATTTCGGTCACGTAATCTTTGGCATCTTTCTCGTCGACCGAGATGACGTCCAAGCGTTCGGTAGAGCGGAAGATCATTTCACCGGCGCTACGGGCTGCGCGCAGCGCGATGTTCAGCATAGGCTGCATGGATGGTTCACCTGGGTCGTTAAAGAAAGCCGGCCATGTTAGCAGAAAAGCCGATCGGTTGAAGTGCCGTCTGTGTCTTGCATGGCATTAATGAGGGGGCTTCTGTAAGATTTGCTCCCCCTCCGCTGTCCGTGTGAGTGTTCGTTTTGCTGGAAAATATTCGCGTAGTGTTGGTCAACACCAGTCATCCCGGCAATATCGGTGGCGCGGCGCGGGCCATGAAAAACATGGGGCTGTCGCGCTTGGTGCTGGTCGATCCGCAGGAATTTCCCAGCGGCGATGCTGTCGCGCGTGCATCGGGCGCAACCGATATCCTCGATGGGGCGCAGGTGGTCGAGACCCTCGAGCAGGCGTTGGTCGGTTGCAGTCTGGTATTGGGTACCAGTGCACGTGATAGGCGTATTCCCTGGCCATTGCTCGATCCACGCGAGTGCGGAGTCAATAGTTGTGAGCAGGCTATGCAGGGCGGCGAGGTGGCGTTGGTGTTCGGTCGTGAGTATGCCGGCCTGACCAATGAGGAGCTGCAGCGCTGTCACTTTCATGTGCATATACCCTCCGACCCGGATTTCAGCTCGTTGAATCTGGCTGCGGCGGTGCAGGTTCTGGCTTATGAAGTGCGCATGGCCTGGTTGGCGGCGCAGAACAAGCCAACCAAGACACCGAAGCTGGAAACCACGGCGATCCAGAGTTCGCAGCCGGTCACCGCGGACGAATTGGAGTCGTTCTACGTGCATCTGGAGCAGGCCCTGGTGGAGATAGGCTTTCTCGATCCGGCCAAACCGCGGCATCTGATGAGTCGTTTGCGCCGCTTGTACGGGCGCAGCGCGGTGAGTAAGTTGGAGATGAATATTTTGCGCGGCATTTTGACCGAAACGGTCAAGGCGGCGCGGGGCGAGCACCATAAACAGGGGAAGTCTGATGTTTGAACGCATGCAAGAGGATATCCAGAGCGTATTCCATCGCGATCCCGCGGCGCGTAATACCTTGGAGGTCGTCACCTGTTATCCCGGTTTGCATGCGGTCTGGTTGCATCGTTTGTCCCATGCCTTGTGGAGCAATGGCTGGAAGTGGCTGGCGCGGGTGGTGTCGAATTTCGGGCGTTGGGTTACCGGTATAGAGATTCATCCGGGGGCGAAAATCGGTCGACGTTTCTTTATCGATCACGGCATGGGCATTGTCATCGGTGAAACCGCAGAGATCGGCAACGATGTCACGCTCTATCAGGGGGTAACCCTGGGCGGCACCAGCTGGAACAAGGGCAAGCGCCACCCGACTTTGGAGGATGGTGTGGTGGTTGGCGCGGGCGCCAAGGTGCTCGGGCCTTTCACCGTGGGCGAGGGCGCCAAGATCGGCTCTAATGCGGTGGTGACCAAGGCAGTGCCGGCTGGCGCTACGGCGGTCGGTATTCCGGCGCGGATCATCGCCAAGGTGGATGACGAGCAGCAGGCCAAGCGTCAGGCCATCGCGGAGAAGATCGGCTTCGATGCCTATGGTGTGGGGCAGGACATGCCGGATCCGGTTGCACGGGCTATCGGTCAGATGCTCGACCACCTGCATGCGGTGGATGGGCGCCTGCAGGGCATGTGTGGAGCGCTTAAAGCGCTGGGTAGCGACTATTGCGCCAAGGATCTGCCGGAGTTGCGCGACGAGGACTTCGCCGGGGTGGTCAAAGAGGTGGATGACAAGCCCGTCGCCTGATGCGTGCGGGCTTGCATTTTGCTATTATTTGCGTCCTTCAGTCGCAGCTAATCCCGAGTGAATTGATAGGTCTTATAGTTGACTTAAATGCTCGGGAATTGCATACTCGCGTCAAATTGTGATTCCGCGGTAATCCTCCATGCGACTGACTACCAAAGGCCGTTACGCCGTTACAGCCATGCTCGACCTGGCGCTGCATGCGCAGCATGGTCCGGTGTCTCTGGCGGACATTTCCGAGCGCCAGGGTATTTCCCTGTCATACCTCGAGCAGCTGTTCGCCAAGTTGCGTCGCGGCAACCTGGTTTCCAGCGTGCGGGGGCCGGGTGGCGGTTATCAGCTGTCGCGCGAGATGCAGGGCATTCAGGTCGCCGAAGTGATCGATGCGGTCAACGAGTCGGTGGATGCCACGCGTTGCCAGGGGCAGGGCGATTGCCATGCGGGTGATACTTGCCTGACCCACCATCTGTGGTGCGACCTCAGTCAGCAGATTCACGAATTCCTCAGCGGCATCAGCCTGGCCGATCTGGTAACCCGACGCGAAGTGCAGGAGATCGCGCAGTGCCAGGATCAGCGTCGCAATCATGGCAAGACACCGCATTTCGATAAGATTGAAGCATCCGCCGTCGAGTGATCGTGGGGTGCCGGCCCACGCGGCCAGAAACCTGATTAGGAGAGAGTCAATGAAATTGCCGATTTACCTCGATTATTCCGCCACTACCCCGGTCGACCCGCGCGTGGCGCAGAAGATGAGTGAGTGTCTGCTGGTGGATGGGAACTTCGGCAATCCGGCGTCGCGCTCCCATGTGTTTGGCTGGAAAGCCGAAGAAGCCGTTGAAAACGGTCGTCGGCAGGTCGCCGAGCTGGTCAATGCCGACCCGCGTGAAATTGTCTGGACCTCCGGTGCCACCGAGTCCAACAACCTGGCGATCAAGGGTATTGCCCACTTCTACAGCAGCAAGGGCAAGCACATCGTCACCTCGAAGATCGAGCACAAGGCGGTGTTGGATACCACTCGCCAGTTGGAGCGCGAAGGCTTCGAAGTGACTTACATCGAGCCGGGCGAAGACGGTTTGATCACTCCGGCTCTGGTCGAGGCGGCTCTGCGCGATGACACCATTCTGGTGTCGATCATGCACGTCAACAATGAAATCGGCACGATCAATGATATCGCCGCGATTGGCGAGCTGACCCGTTCGCGCGGTGTGTTCTTCCACGTCGATGCTGCGCAGTCTACCGGCAAGGTGGAAATCGATCTGGAGAAGCTCAAGGTTGACCTGATGTCTTTCTCCGCACACAAGACCTACGGCCCCAAAGGCGTTGGCGCCCTGTACGTACGACGCAAGCCGCGCGTGCGTCTGGAGGCCCAAACCCATGGCGGTGGCCATGAGCGGGGTATGCGTTCCGGTACCCTGGCGACCCACCAGATCGTCGGTATGGGCGAGGCTTTCCGGATCGCCAAGGAAGAGATGGCCCAGGAGAACCAGCGTATTCTGGCTCTGCGCGATCGTTTCTTCGCTCAGGTCGATGGCCTCGAAGAGCTCTACGTCAACGGCAGCCTGACCGCGCGCGTGCCGCACAATCTCAACCTGAGCTTCAACTATGTCGAGGGTGAGTCCCTGATCATGGCGCTCAAGGATCTCGCTGTGTCTTCCGGTTCGGCCTGTACCTCGGCTTCCCTGGAACCTTCCTATGTGTTGCGCGCCCTGGGCCGTAACGACGAGCTGGCGCACAGTTCCATCCGCTTCACCTTCGGTCGCTTCACCACCGAGGAAGAAGTCGATTATGCCGCGCAGAAAGTGCGCGAAGCGGTGACCAAGCTGCGTGAGTTGTCGCCGCTGTGGGATATGTTCAAAGAAGGTGTCGATCTGTCCAAGGTCGAATGGGCTGCTCACTGACGCCGCCCGAGCAAGGTCGCTGCAGAACCAGCGCCTAGCCCGCAGTAGATTCACCGCCTGAAAGAGCGGTACCTGATGAGAGAGGAATACCAGCATGGCTTACAGTGAAAAGGTCATCGACCATTACGAAAATCCGCGCAACGTCGGCAAGATGGATGCGGAAGACCCCGATGTCGGCACCGGCATGGTCGGCGCGCCGGCTTGCGGCGACGTGATGCGTCTGCAGATCAAGGTCAACGAGTCGGGCGTTATCGAAGACGCCAAGTTCAAGACCTACGGTTGCGGTTCCGCCATCGCCTCCAGCTCCCTCGCTACCGAGTGGATGAAGGGCAAGACCCTGGACGAGGCGGAAACCATCAAGAACACCCAGCTCGCCGAAGAGCTGGCGTTGCCGCCGGTGAAGATCCACTGCTCGGTACTCGCCGAGGACGCCATCAAGGCGGCCGTGCGCGACTACAAGCAGAAGAAAGGTTTGCTCTGAGGAGAAGTTCGATGGCTATCAGCATGACCGAAGCTGCCGCTCAGCATGTACGTCGCTCCCTTGAGGGGCGCGGCAAGGGCGAGGGCATCCGCCTGGGTGTTCGCACCACCGGCTGCTCTGGCCTGGCGTATGTGCTGGAGTTCGTCGACGAAACCGCTGGTGAGGACCAGGTGTTCGAAAGCCACGGGGTCAAGGTCATCATCGACCCGAAAAGCCTGGTATATCTCGACGGTACCGAGCTGGATTTCGTCAAGGAGGGCTTGAACGAAGGCTTCAAGTTCAACAACCCTAACGTGCGCGGCGAGTGTGGCTGCGGCGAGAGCTTCAATATCTGAGGCGCGCGTGGGAAGTCCTTGTCATTTTGCTTTGTTTGACTTACAGCCGAGCTTTCGTTTGGATGCTGAGCTGTTGGCCGCGCGTTATCGCGAGTTGGCGCGCAATGTTCATCCGGATCGCTTTGCCGATGCTTCGGAAAGCGAGCAGCGCCTGGCGCTGGAGCAATCCGCTGATCTCAACGAGGCCTATCGCACGCTGAAGAATGCACCGCAGCGAGCGCGTTATCTGCTGGCGCTGCGCGGGCCGGAGTTGCCCTTGGAAGTGACGGTGCAGGATCCGGACTTTCTGCTGCAGCAGATGCAGTTGCGCGAAGAGCTGGAAGACTTGCACGACAGCGCCGATTTGGCAGGCGTGGCAGCTTTCAAGCGACGCCTGAAGACTGCGCAGGAAGCGTTGAACGAAAGCTTTGCGGACTGTTGGGACGATGCGGTGCGGCGTGAAGAAGCCGAGCGACTGATGCGCCGTATGCAGTTTCTCGACAAGCTTTCTAGCGAGGTTCGCCAATTGGAAGAGCGCCTCGACGAATAATGCTCGCATGCCAGCCGGCGTGCCTGAGCCTCCCGATTCCAGATATAAGCATTGATTAACCATGGCCCTACTGCAAATCGCTGAGCCCGGACAAAGTCCTCAGCCCCACGCGCGTCGGTTGGCGGTGGGGATTGATCTGGGTACCACCAATTCACTGGTCGCTGCGGTGCGCAGCGGCCTCTCCGAGCCGCTGGCCGATGCGAGCGGTGAAGTCATTCTGCCGTCGGCGGTGCGTTATCACGCCGAGCATATCGAGGTCGGCGAATCGGCCAAGCTGGCAGCCTCCAGTGATCCGCTGAATACCGTGTTGTCGGTCAAGCGCCTGATGGGGCGCGGTCTGGCCGACGTCACGCAGCTGGGCTCGCAGTTGCCCTATCGTTTCGCCACTGGCGAATCGCATATGCCGTTCATCGATACCGTGCAGGGGCTGAAAAGCCCGGTCGAGGTGTCCGCCGAAATTCTCAAAACCCTGCGTTTGCGTGCCGAGGCCACCCTCGGTGGCGAATTGGTCGGTGCAGTGATCACGGTGCCGGCCTATTTCGACGACGCCCAACGCCAAGCCACCAAGGATGCCGCGCGTCTGGCCGGGTTGAATGTGTTGCGTCTACTCAACGAGCCGACCGCGGCTGCGGTCGCCTATGGTCTGGACCAGCATGCTGAAGGTCTGGTGGCGATTTACGACCTGGGCGGCGGGACCTTCGATATCTCAATTCTGCGCCTGACTGGTGGTGTCTTCGAGGTCTTGGCCACTGGCGGCGATAGCGCACTGGGTGGCGACGATTTCGATCATGCGATCGCCGGCTGGATCGTCGAGCAGGCTGGAGTATCCGCCGATCTCGATCCGGCGCAGCAGCGCCTTCTGCTGGAGGCGGCCTGCGCCGCCAAGGAAGCTCTGACCGAAGCAGAGGTCGCCACGCTCGCTTATGGCGAATGGCAAGGACAACTGAATCGTACGCAGCTCGATGAACTGATCGAACCGATGATTGCGCGCAGCCTCAAGGCATGTCGCCGGGCCGTGCGCGATGCTGCTATCGAGCTCGAAGACATTCAGGCCGTGGTCATGGTCGGTGGCTCGACCCGGGTGCCAAGGGTGCGTCAGGCAGTGGCCGAGCTGTTTATGCGTCAGCCATTGACTGATATCGATCCGGATCAGGTCGTGGCCATCGGTGCGGCGATCCAGGCCGATACCCTGGCGGGCAACAAACGTGGTGAAGGCGAGGAGCTGTTGCTGCTGGATGTAATTCCCTTGTCGCTCGGTCTGGAGACCATGGGCGGTCTGATGGAGAAGGTGATCCCGCGCAATACCACCATTCCCGTGGCGCGGGCCCAGGATTTCACCACCTATAAAGATGGCCAGACGGCCATGATGATCCATGTGCTGCAGGGCGAGCGCGAGTTGATCAGTGATTGTCGTTCCCTGGCGCGCTTCGAGTTGCGCGGTATTCCGCCAATGGTTGCGGGGGCGGCGAAGATCCGAGTGACCTTCCAGGTCGACGCCGATGGTCTGCTCAGCGTGTCCGCACGCGAGCTGGCGTCTGGTGTAGAGGCGAGCATCCAGGTCAAGCCGTCCTATGGTTTGACTGATGGCGAGATCGCGCGAATGTTGCAGGATTCCTTTCAGTACGCCGGCAACGACAAGGCCGCCCGCGTGCTGCGCGAACAACAGGTGGATGCCCAGCGTCTGCTCGAAGCGGTCGAGGCGGCGCTGGAGGCCGACGGCGAGCGCTTGCTCGATGCCGACGAGCGCTTGGCCATCGAAGCGCAAATGCAGCAGCTGCGCGAGCTGATGGCCGGGCAGGATGGGCTGGCCATCGAACAACAAACCAAACGTCTGACCCAGGTGACCGATGCCTTTGCGGCGCGTCGTCTGGATGCCACGGTCAAAGCCGCGTTGGCTGGCCGTAGTCTCAACGATATTGAGGAATAAGCATGCCGCAGATCATCTTCCTGCCCCACGCCGTATTCTGCCCGGATGGACTGGTCGTAGAGGTTGAGCCCGGTACTTCGATCCTGGAAGTGGCGCATGACAATCATATCGAGATTGAAAGTGCCTGCGGCGGTGTCTGCGCCTGCACCACGTGCCATTGCATCATTCGCGAGGGATTTGACTCGCTGAACGAGGCTGACGAATTGGAAGAAGACCTGCTGGACAAGGCTTGGGGGCTGGAAGCGCAATCGCGGTTGTCCTGCCAGGCTATTGTCGGGGATGAGGATCTAACCGTCGAAATTCCGAAATACTCGCTCAACCATGCCTCTGAGGCGCCGCATTGATTCAAGGAGCTGTCATGAGTTTGAAATGGGTCGATGTCCTGGAAATCGCCATTCAGCTGGCGGAGAGCAAACCCGAAGTCGATCCGCGCGTGGTTAACTTCGTCGACCTGCACAACTGGGTGTTGGAGTTGCCGGAGTTCTCCGACGACCCGCAGCGAGGCGGCGAGAAGGTGCTTGAAGCCATTCAGGCGGCCTGGATCGAAGAAGTTTAAGCGCAAGCTGCATACGGCAAGAAACAGTGGCAGCGCTGCCTTGGCTTGATGCTCAAAGGCTTGCGGCTTGTAGCGGCTCTTATGCTTTCAACCCAAACCCGCGTATAATTCGCGGGTTTAATTTTTCGCGATAACCTTTGTTTCTGGAGTTTCACATGGCTGTTCAACGTACTTTTTCCATCATCAAACCCGATGCCGTCGCTAAAAACGTCGTAGGCGAGATCGTTACCCGTTTCGAAAAAGCCGGCCTGCGCGTCGTCGCTTCGAAAATGGTTCAGTTGTCCGAGCGCGAAGCTGGCGGTTTCTACGCTGAGCACAGCGAGCGCGGTTTCTTCAAAGATCTGGTGGCTTTCATGGTTTCCGGTCCGGTCATCGTTCAGGTGCTGGAAGGTGAAGATGCCATCGCCAAGAACCGTGAGCTGATGGGCGCAACCAACCCGAAAGAAGCGGCTGCCGGCACCATTCGCGCCGATTTCGCGGTTTCCATCGACGAAAACGCCGTACACGGTTCGGATTCCGAGGCTTCCGCTGCTCGTGAAATCGCGTACTTCTTCGCGGCGACCGAGGTGTGCGCACGCCTTCGCTAATGCGAAACGTGCGAGGGTGAAGCCATGACTGAAGCTACCGGTAAAACCAATCTGCTGGGTCTGACCCAGGTAGAGATGGAGCAATTCTTCGAACGTATCGGGGAAAAACGTTTCCGCGCCGGGCAGGTGATGAAGTGGATTCACCATTTTGGCGTCGATGATTTCGATGCCATGAGCAATGTCAGCAAGGCCTTGCGCGAAAAGCTCAAGGCCTGTGCCGAAATTCGCGGCCCGGAAGTGGTCAGCGAAGATATTTCCACCGATGGCACGCGCAAGTGGGTAGTGCGGGTGGCATCGGGCAGTTGTGTGGAAACCGTGTATATCCCCCAGGGCTCGCGTGGCACGCTCTGTGTCTCGTCGCAAGCCGGCTGTGCGCTGGATTGCAGTTTCTGTTCGACCGGCAAACAAGGTTTCAACAGCGATCTGAGCGCCGCCGAAGTGATCGGTCAGGTTTGGATCGCCAATAAGTCGTTCGGCAGTGTGCCGGCGAAGATCGATCGCGCCATCACCAACGTGGTGATGATGGGCATGGGCGAACCCTTGTTGAATTTCGACAATGTGGTCGCCGCCATGCGGATCATGATGGACGACCTCGGCTATGGCATTTCCAAGCGCAAGGTGACCTTGTCCACTTCGGGCGTGGTGCCGATGATCGACAAGCTCGGCGAAGTCATCGACGTGTCCCTGGCGCTGTCCCTGCATGCGCCTAACGACGAGCTGCGTAACCAGTTGGTGCCGATCAACAAGAAGTACCCGCTGGAGATGCTGCTCGCGGCCTGCAAGCGCTATGTATCGCGCCTCGGCGAGAAGCGCGTGCTGACCATTGAGTACACCCTGCTCAAGGATGTCAACGATAAGCCCGAGCAGGCTGAGGAAATGATCGCACTTCTCAGCGATGTGCCTTGCAAGATCAATTTAATCCCGTTTAATCCCTTCCCTCACTCGGGCTACGAGCGACCGAGCAACAATGCCATTCGCCGTTTTCAGGACCTGCTGCACAAAGCCGGGCACAATGTCACCGTACGCACGACGCGCGGGGAGGACATCGATGCGGCCTGTGGTCAGTTGGTTGGCCAGGTTATGGATCGTACCCGACGCAGCGAGCGTTATATCGCCGTCCGTGAGCTTGCCGTGCGTGATGTGAGCAGCGAGGCGGAGACGCCGCGTTCTACCGCCAATCGAACCTGAAGAGAGGACACCCATGACCCTGCGCCCAGCGCTGTTCTTGTTAGTCGCCAGCCTGCTGGCTGGTTGTGTGACGACCGGCAAGGTCGATCCAATGAGAACCGAGGCGGGGCGAGACGGAGCGCGTGACGCCTATATCCAGTTGGGTATCGGCTACATGCAGCAGGGTTTCAGCGAGCGTGCCAAGATCCCGCTGAAAAAGGCTCTCGAGCTTGATCCCAGTAACGCCGACGCCCATGCCGCCCTTGCGCTGGTGTTTCAGATGGAGATGGAATCCAAGCTGGCCGACGAACATTACCTCAAGGCCTTGGCGCAACGGGGCAGCGATGCGCGTCTGTTGAACAATTACGGTAGTTTTCTGTTCGAACAGAAACGCTACACGGAGGCATTCGAGTACTTCCAGAAGGCCTCCAAGGACACGCTCTATCCCGAGCGTTCCAGGGTATTTGAGAACCTCGGGATGACGTCCTTGGCGTTGAAGCAGCGGCAGCAGGCCAAAGGCTATTTCGAGCGCGCGCTACGGCTCAATAGCCGGCGACCCACGGCGCTTCTGGAAATGGGCTTGCTGTCCTATGAGGACAAGGAGTACATCCCGGCACGCCGCTATTACGAGAGCTTCAGCGAGTTGTCCGAGCAGAATGCACGCAGTCTGCTCCTCGGTGCACGCCTGGCGAAGATCTTCGAAGATCGCGACAAGGCCGCCAGTATTGGTTTGCAGCTAAAGCGTTTTTATCCCGGCACGCCGGAATATCAGCAATATCTTTCGGAGCAATGATGAAAGCGGCACCCCCCGAAGTTGCAGTAGCCCATCGCGTCAACCCCGGCGAATCCCTGCGCAAGGCGCGCGAGAGCAAAGGTTGGACGATTGCCGAGGTGTCCGCCCAGCTGAATCTGACCCCGCAACGCCTGGGCCAGATCGAAGTTGGTGCTTTTGACAAGCTGCCAGGTCATACCTTTGCTCGCGGCTATATCCGCGCCTATGCCAAATTGCTGGATATGGACCAGAATCGGCTGGTTCTCGAATTCGATCAGTTCACCGGCAGCGATGCGGCGGGGGCCAGTGTGCACAGCCTCGGACATATCGAGGAGCCGGCGCGCTATTCGCAGAGCATTCTGCGTTTCGTCAGTTTTCTTCTCTTGGTGGCCCTGGCTGGCGCCGGTTTTTACTGGTGGCAGGAACAGTCCGCGCAGCAATCGGAGCCCCAGGCAACCAGTGGTATCGGCCGTGTCGAGGTGGAGGGCGCCGATGGCGCTACCCAGGTTCATGTGCTGGACGAGCCGGAAGATCAGGCGGTAATCGACGCACAGGCTGAGACCGAGCTGGATCTGTCGGGTATTGCCGCACAATCGGCCGATCAGCAAAACGAGGCCGCGCCTGTCGAGTCGACACCGGCCACGCCAGGTGCCGAGGAGCCAGCAAACCCTGCCGAATCCGCGCCAAGCGCCGCCGATCAGGCCGGCAGCGCTGCGGCCGTGGTCGAGGAGCCCGCTCCGGCACCTCTGAGCGTCGCGTCCGGAGAGGCTGTGGTGGCCCTGCAATTCAGTGCCGACTGCTGGGTGCAGCTGCGCGACAGCAACGGCAAAATACTGTTCGGCGGGCTCAAGCGTAAGGGCGATAGCCTGCAGTTGGCTGGCAAGCCGCCTCTGGAGCTGCGCCTCGGTTACGCCCGTGGCGCTCAAGTCAGCTATAACGGCGCGGCAGTCGACGTGAACCCCTATATTTCGGGTGAAACCGCGCGCATCACATTGGGTGGGCAATAAGATGCATGGTGAGTCACCGATCAAGCGGCGTATTTCGCGAAAAATTTGGGTCGGCTCGGTTCCTGTAGGGGGCGATGCACCCATCGCTGTGCAGAGCATGACCAATACCGATACCAACGACGTGGCCGCCACGGTCGCGCAGATCCGCCGCCTGCAGGATGCCGGCGCCGATATCGTGCGCGTCTCGGTACCCGATATGGACGCCGCCGAGGCCTTTGGCCGGATCAAGCAGCAGGTCAGCCTGCCGCTGGTGGCCGATATTCACTTCGACTACCAGATCGCCCTGCGGGTCGCCGAGCTGGGTGTCGATTGCCTGCGCATCAATCCGGGTAATATTGGCCGCGAAGACCGGGTCCGGGCTGTGGTTGAAGCCGCCCGTGATCGCGGGATTCCGATTCGCATCGGGGTCAACGCCGGCTCGCTGGAAAAAGACCTGCAGAAGAAGTACGGCGAACCGACCCCGGAGGCTCTGGTCGAGTCGGCGCTGCGCCATGTCGAACACCTGGACCGTCTGAACTTCCCTGATTTCAAGGTCAGCGTCAAAGCCTCCGATGTGTTCATGGCGGTCGAGGCCTACCGTCTGCTGGCCACGCAGATCGAGCAGCCGCTGCATCTGGGCATCACCGAAGCCGGCGGCTTGCGCTCCGGTACGGTAAAATCGTCGGTCGGTCTGGGCATGCTGCTGGCCGACGGCATCGGCGACACCATTCGCATTTCGCTGGCGGCCGACCCGGTCGAAGAGATCAAGGTCGGTTTCGATATTCTCAAGTCGCTACGCCTGCGTTCGCGTGGTATCAACTTCATCGCCTGCCCGAGCTGCTCGCGGCAGAACTTCGATGTGGTCAAGACCATGAATGAGCTGGAAACCCGAGTCGAAGACTTGCTGGTGCCACTCGACGTCGCGGTGATCGGTTGCGTGGTCAACGGCCCCGGCGAAGCCAAGGAAGCCCATATCGGTTTGACCGGCGGCTCGCCGAACAACCTGATCTATATCGATGGCAAGCCTGCGCAGAAACTGAATAATGACAACCTGGTGGACCAGCTGGAGAAGCTGATCCGCGAGAAGGCGGCCGAGAAGGTCGCCGCTGACGCCGCTCTGATCGTGCGCAGCTAACCCGTTAAGGAAATCAATTGAGCAAGCCCCTGCAAGCCATCCGTGGCATGAACGACACCCTGCCCGAGCAAACCCCGCTTTGGCGTTATTTCGAAGACAGCGTGGCGCGCCTGCTCGACGGCTATGGCTATCGGCAGATTCGCATGCCGATCGTTGAATTCACCGAGCTGTTCAAGCGCTCGATCGGCGAAGTGACCGATATCGTCGAAAAAGAGATGTACACCTTCGAGGATCGCAACGGCGACTCCCTGACCCTGCGTCCGGAAGGCACCGCAGCCTGCGTGCGGGCGGTGCTCGAACATGGACTGGCTGGTGGCGGGCAAAGCCAGAAACTTTGGTATATCGGGCCGATGTTCCGTCACGAACGCCCGCAGAAAGGCCGTTATCGCCAGTTTCATCAGATTGGCGTGGAAGTGTTCAATATCGAGGGTCCGGACATCGACACCGAGTTGATCGTGCTGACCTGGCGCCTGTGGGGCCTGCTCGGCATTCGCGACTCGGTCACCCTGGAGCTGAACAGCCTGGGGACCAGTGAATCCCGAGCGGTCTATCGTGAAGCGCTGGTGGCATATTTGACCGCTCGCGCCGACCAGCTGGATGAGGACAGCCGCAGACGCATGACCAGCAATCCGCTGCGCGTACTCGACAGCAAGAACCCCGAAACCCAGGCGCTATTGGCCGATGCGCCGAAGATGGCGGATTACCTCGATGAGGAATCGCGGATCCACTTCGACGGGCTCAAGGCCCGGCTGGATGCCGCCGGTATCCCTTATGTAATCAATCCCAAGCTGGTGCGCGGCCTCGACTACTACAGCAAGACGGTATTCGAATGGGTCACCGATCAGCTCGGGGCGCAAGGCACCGTCTGTGCCGGTGGTCGCTACGACGGCCTGGTCGAGCAGATGGGCGGTAAGCCGACGCCTGGCGTGGGCTTCGCCATGGGTGTCGAGCGCCTGGTGCTGTTGCTGGAAACCCTGGATAAGGTGCCGGCCGATATCGCCCGCCAAGTCGACGTCTACCTGTGCGCATTCGGCGAGGCTGCGGAGCTGGCCGCGCTGGTGCTGGCCGAGCGTTTGCGCGACGAAGTGCCCGGGTTGCGCCTGCAGGTCAACGCTGGCGCCGGCAGCTTCAAGAGCCAGCTGAAGAAGGCCGACAAGAGCGGTGCGCTCTTCGCATTGGTATTGGGTGAAGACGAACTGGCTCGGCAAGTGGTAGGTTGCAAGCCGCTGCGCGACCAGAGCGAACAACAAAGTATTGCCTGGTCGGCATTGGCCGGCCATTTGGCGACCTGTACTGTGCAGGCTTGAGTGAATTAGCGATTTAGCGAAAAGGAGTATTGGGGTGGTTTCGCGTACCGAAGATGAAGAGCTGGCGGTAATCAAGGAGTGGTGGCTGCGTAGTGGTAAGCCGTTGCTCAGCGGTGTGGCGCTGGCCCTCGTGGTGGTTTTCAGCTGGCAGGGCTGGCAGAAATACCAGGCCAACAAGGCCGAAGGCGCCTCGATGATCTACCAGCAATTGCTGGAAGCGGCATTGGCCCCGAGCGGCAAAGCCGATATGGCCAAGGTGGTCGAGTTGTCGAGCAAGTTGAAGAACGACTATGCCGGTACTCACTATGCCCAGTACGGCAGGTTGTTCGTCGCCAAGGTCGCCGTCGAGGCGGGCAAGCTGGACGACGCCGTTGGCGAGCTGCAAGCGATTATCGACGAACCGGCGGACGAGACCCTTGGCGAGTTGGCGCGCCAGCGCCTGGCCCGGGTACTGGCCGCGCAGGACAAGGTGGCGGACGCCCTGCAGCTGCTCGACGGCGATGCCGTGCCGGCCTATCAGGCCAGCCGCGAAGAATTGAAGGGTGACCTGCTGGTTCAGCTCGGTCGTGCCGATGATGCGCACGCTGCCTATCTCAAAGCTAAAGCCGCGCTGTCCGATGAGGCGGCGATTGGCGGTCTGCAAATGAAGCTCGACGATCTGGCGAAAGGGGATGCGTGACGTGATGCGTTGGAAAACTGCCGCACTGCTGGCCCTGGCCGTTTTGGCCGCGGGTTGCAGCAGCACTAGCAAGAAGGAACTTCCGCCGGCAGAGCTGCCGAAGTTCGAGAAAGAAGTGCAGCTGAAGAAGGAATGGAACCGTTCGATCGGTCAGGGCCAGGGCGAGAGCTTCAATATGCTGGTGCCCGCCGTCGATGGCGACAGCATTTTCGCCGCAGATGTCGAAGGCCTGGTCATGGCGCTCGATCGCATGACTGGCAAGGTGCTGTGGAAGCTTGACCTGGAATTGCCGGTTTCCGGCGCAGTCGGTGCCGGTTACGGTCTGGTTGTGGTTGGTACCCTGAAAGGCGAAATCATCGCTCTGGACTCGGCGACCGGTGAAGAAAAATGGCGCGCCCGGGTGCCCAGCGAAGTGCTCGCGGCGCCGGCGATCAACGGCGATATCGTGCTGGTGCAAACCCAGGATGACCGCCTGATCGCTCTGGACGCCAATACCGGCAGCCAACGCTGGTTGTTCGACAATACCCCGGCGGTGCTCACGTTGCGCGGTACCGGCAGCCCGGTGCTGACCAATCGTCTGGCCGTCGCCGGCCTGTCCAGCGGTAAGGTGATCGCCCTCGATGCGCAGCGCGGTATCCCGGTTTGGGAACAGCGCGTGGCAATTCCGCAAGGTCGCTCCGAGCTGGAGCGCGTGGTGGATATCGACGGCGGCTTGCTGCTGTCCGGCGGCACGCTCTACGCAGTCAGCTATCAGGGCCGCCTCGCGGCGCTGGATCTGGAAAGCGGGCGTATTCTCTGGCAACGCGAAGCCTCCAGTTCGGTCGGTCTGGCGCAGGGTTACGGTAGCGTTTATGTAAGCCTGGCCAACGGCAGCGTAGAAGGCATCGACGAGCGTTCCGCGTCGGCGCTGTGGAACAACGATGCCCTGGCGCGACGCGAACTGTCGGCGCCGGAGGTGTTTTCCAGCTATGTCGCGGTTGGCGATTTCGAGGGTTATCTGCACCTGATCAGTCAGGTAGATGGCCGCTTCGTCGGGCGTGAGCGTATCGACAGCGACGGCCTGCGCGCCCGTCCCTTGGTCGTGGGCGATTGGCTGTACGCTTTCGGCAACGGTGGCAACCTGGTGGCTCTGACCATCAAGTGATCCGCCTTGGCCAGGCTGCACAGCGCTGATGGCTGTGTAGCCTGGTCGAAGTTGTGATTTCCGGCCGCTGCCCATGCAGCGGCTTTTGTATTTTCTGAAATAACGAAGTGGAGAGCCTAATGGTTCCCGTAATTGCCCTGGTGGGCCGCCCGAATGTGGGCAAGTCCACACTGTTCAACCGCTTGACCAAAAGCCGCGACGCGATTGTCGGCGACCTGTCCGGTCTGACCCGAGATCGCCAATACGGTGAGGCCAAGTGGCAGGGCCGTACCTATATCGTCATCGACACCGGCGGTATTTCCGGCGACGAGGAGGGCATCGACGCGAAGATGGCCGAGCAGTCGCTGCAGGCTATCGAAGAAGCCGATGCCGTGCTGTTTCTGGTGGATGCTCGCGCCGGTCTGTCCGCCTCCGATCAAATGATTGGCGAGCACCTGCGCCGGCGCAACAAGCGCAGCTTCCTGGTGATCAACAAGGTCGACAACCTCGACCCAGACCTGGCCCGCGCCGAGTTCGCCTCGATGGGTATGGGCGAATCCCTGGCGATCGCCGGCGCCCACGGTCGCGGCATCACGCAGATGCTCGAAGCGGTGCTGGGCTCCTTCCCCAAGGATGAAGCCGAACTGCCGGAAGGTGAGGAAGAGGAGGAGGTGCTCGAAGGTCAGGAAGCCAAGCGTATTCCTGGTCCGAGCGAGAAGGACGGTATCAAGCTGGCGATCATCGGCCGGCCCAACGTCGGTAAATCGACCCTGGTCAATCGCATGCTCGGCGAAGACCGGGTGATCGTCTATGACCAGGCTGGTACCACCCGTGACAGCATCTATATCCCATTCGAGCGCGACGACGAGAAATACACCCTGATCGACACAGCTGGCGTACGTCGGCGTGGCAAGATCTTCGAGGCGGTGGAAAAGTTCTCGGTGGTGAAAACCCTGCAGGCGATCCAGGACTCCAACGTCGTGGTGTTCGTCATGGATGCCCGCGAAGGCGTGGTCGACCATGACCTCAACCTGCTCGGCTTTGTCCTGGAAAGTGGCCGTGCTCTGGTCATCGCCCTGAACAAGTGGGACGGCATGGAGCCCAGCGAGCGCGACTACGTGAAGACCGAGTTGCAGCGCCGGCTGTTCTTCGTCGACTTCGCCGATATCCACTTCATCTCCGCCTTGCACGGCACCGGTGTCGGTAACCTGTACAAGTCGGTGCAGGCCTCGTTCAAGTCGGCGATCACCCGCTGGCCGACCAACCGCCTGACCCAGATTCTCGAAGATGCGGTCGGCGATCATGCGCCGCCAATGGTCAACAACCGCCGGATCAAGCTGCGTTACGCCCACCTGGGCGGCGCCAACCCGCCATTGATCGTGATCCACGGTAACCAAGTCGAGGCGGTGCCCAAGTCCTATGTGCGCTACCTGGAAAACACTTACAGGCGAGTGCTCAAGCTGGTCGGTACGCCGATCCGTATCGAGTTCAAAGGCGGCGAAAACCCCTACGAGGGCAACAAGAACACCCTCACCGACCGCCAGGTGAACAAGAAGCGGCGGTTGATGAGCCACCACAAAAAGGCCGAGAAGAAGCGCAAAGACAAGCGTTGATTCACCCGGAGGTGTGGCCGTAAGGCAGCGAAGTTGGGATACGGTCACTGCCACCTCTGGGCTCTCTGGTGAGGCAGGGATGAATCGACTATCGATTGCCGGATTGTGCGGTGGCGTCTAAGGAAGGTGAGCGATTGGAAGAAAAAACTGATGGCACCCCAATAGGGAGTGGAGGCCCCATGCCAAGCTTGAACATCCAGAAGCTGCGTCTGCGGGACTATCGCTGTTTTGAGTCGATCGACATCGATTTTCACCCGCAGCTGACTGTGTTGGTTGCGTCGAATGGTGCGGGAAAGACGTCAATTCTCGATGCTGTCGCTGTGGCCTTTGGCCCTTACGTGGGGGCCTTCGATGAAGGCGTGGGCAAGCATTTCCTCCCTAGCGACATTCGGCTTGTGCGTGTCCGGGACACCGCTAGCAGTGAAATGGAATACGCGCCCAAGGGGGCACGCCTAGAAGCAATCGGATTTATTCCCGGCAATATGCTTGCTGAGCTAGTAGGTGAAGACTCTCCCTGTGCATGGAGGCGACACCTTGCCGGCCCAGTCAAGGCCAAGACCACCATCAGGGATGCCAAGGAACTGATTGCCTACGGCAAGCGCCAGCAAGAAGCCGTGCGCACTCCGGGCGCAAACGTTACGTTGCCCCTGCTCGCCTACTACGGTACGGGCCGCCTCTGGCAACAGAAGAAGCTAACCGATGCAAAATTGCCGCGTACCTCGCGCACCATAGGTTATTCCGATTGCCTTGATCCTGCCTCTAGCTACAAGTCCTTAGTGGCGTGGTTTCGCTACTGGAGTACCAATGCACTCAAGGATCAGTTAGATGCTAGTAAGGCGGGCCGGGAATACGTACCCACTGAATTTGATCATTACATTCAGTCTGTGAGCGGTGCCGTTAATACCTGTTTGGTACCAGCCGGCTGGAAAAACATTGCTTATTCGCTCGCTCGCGAAGAACTCGTTGCCCACCACGACGAACATGGTGAATTGCCCGTCGAACTGCTTAGCGATGGCATTCGCAATATGATCGGTATGGTGGCCGACATAGCTTTTCGTGCTACCAAGCTCAATCCGCAGCTTGCCAACGATGCCGCCAAAGAAACCCCTGGTGTTGTGCTGATCGACGAAGTCGACATGCACTTGCATCCCGAATGGCAACAAGTGGTATTACGAAGCCTGACTAGCGCATTTCCCCGCCTGCAATTCATCGTCACCACTCATAGCCCGCAGGTGTTGAGTACCGTGCCCGCAGCATCCATCCGGATACTTGGGCAGCGCTGGAACAGCGAAGCGGAAAAATATGAAGCGGTCGTTGCGGTACCAGAGCAGCAGACGCAAGGAACGGCCAGTGCCGACATTCTTGCTACCGTCATGGGGACCGACCCTACACCCGACGTCAAGCCAGCTCGTCAGCTCAGTCAGTACAAAGCGCTCATCCAGCAAGACATGGGAAGTGGCGATATCGCACAGGGTTTGCGCGCGACACTGGAGCGACACTTCGGTGCGCACCACCCAGCTTTGCTCGAGTGTGATCGGCTGATCCGCTTGCAGGGCTTCAGGCGACAGTTGCCGCCCAAGGTGCCCAAGGAGTAGAAGGGATGCACCAGCTTCAACGCGGCGCGGCTCCCGGCTGTCTGACGAATTATAGGCATGGGGTGAATAGGTGGGGTGAAGTCACTTCTGCCGACAAAGCAGCTATCTGGCTGGAATTGCAGACCATGCAAGAACAGCGCTGCGCATACTGCGAAGCGGATATCGGTCATGCGGCAAGGCATATCGAACATTTCCGCCAGCGTGACCGTTACCCGCAGGGGACTTTCGTCTGGGACAACCTTTTTGGCTCCTGCAATCGCGAGGATAGTTGCGGTAAACACAAGGATCGTTGCGGCGGGTACGTGCCTGGCGACCTGATCAAGCCTGATGTGGAAAACCCGGAGCAATTCTTCCTGTTCGTCAGCGATGGCACTATCGCTGTGCGCGAGGGGCTGAATGCTCGGGATAAACACCGTGCCGAAGAAACCTTGCGCATTCTCAATCTGAATCCCCGGAGCGGATTACGCTGGGAGAGGAAACGCGCCATAGAAGGACATTTCCAGACCAAGGCTGCACTGTTTGAAATAGCGGCCGAGCACGGAGAGGATGTCGCATGGGTTTTCATTCAGGAGGAGTTGCTAGCTACCGCTCAACTACCTTTTGCCACCGCTATCAAACACCTCTTGTCGCCTTCTCCCTGAGGCTGTGCAGCTTATGATTATCAGCAAACTGCCCAACGTCGGCACCACCATCTTCACCCGCATGTCGCAGCTCGCCATGGAAACCGGGGCGCTGAACCTGTCCCAGGGCTTTCCCGATTTCGACGGCCCGCAGGCGTTGCGCGAAGCGGTCGGTCGGCATGTGCTGGCCGGGCATAACCAATACGCGCCCATGACCGGGCTGCCGGCTTTGCGCGAGCAGGTCGCGGCGAAGATCGCTCGTTGTTATGGGCGTTCGGTGAGTGCCGACAGTGAAGTCACCATCACCCCTGGCGCTACCCAGGCGATCTTCTGTGCGATCCAGGCGCTGATCCAGCCGGGCGATGAGGTCATCGTTTTCGATCCGAGTTACGACAGCTACGAACCCTCGGTGACGCTGGCCGGCGGGCGCTGCGTGCATGTACCGCTGGCGTTGCCGGGTTTTGCCATCGACTGGCAGCGCCTGGGCGATGCGTTGAGCGACAGAACCCGGCTGATCATCATCAATAGTCCGCACAACCCCAGTGGCGCTTTGATCACTCGGGAGGAGCTGGATCAACTGGCGACCTTGATCCGTGGTCGCGATATCTACCTGATCAGCGACGAGGTCTACGAGCACCTGGTATTCGACGGCGGCAAGCATGCCAGCGTGCTTGCCCATGACGAGCTGTATGCGCGCGCCTTCGTGGTCAGCTCGTTCGGCAAGACCTATCACGTCACCGGCTGGAAGACCGGCTATGTGGTGGCGCCGCCGGCCTTGAGCGCCGAGCTGCGCAAGGTGCACCAGTACGTCAGCTTCTGCGGCGTCACCCCGTTGCAGTGGGCCCTGGCCGATTTCATGGCCGCGCATCCCGAGCATGTCTATGAGTTGCCAGCCTTCTACCAGGCCAAACGCGACCTGTTCTGCGACCTGCTGATCGACTCGCGCTTCGAGTTCGTCCGCGCGGCCGGTACTTACTTCCAGTTGGTCGACTATGCGGCGATCCGCGACGATCTGGATGACGTGGCCATGGCCGAATGGCTGACCCGCAAACACGGCGTGGCGGCTATCCCGGTGTCGGTGTTCTATGAGCAGGCGCCGAAGGACCTGCGCCTGGTGCGCTTCTGTTTCGCCAAACGCGAGGAGACGCTGCGCCAGGCGGCGGAAAAACTATGCGCGATTTGACCAATTTGCCGGATCTCGAACTGGCGCTGATCCAGACCGAACTGGCCTGGCAGGACCCCGCCGCCAACCGTGAGCATTTTGAAACGCTATTGGAGCAGGCCCATGGTGCCGACCTGGTCGTGCTGCCGGAGATGTTCAGTACCGGCTTTTCCATGGATTCGGCCGCTCTGGCCGAGCCGGAAGGCGGCCCGACTAGCGTGTGGATGCTCGATCAGGCCAGGCGCATCGATGCCGTGGTTGCCGGCAGCCTGATCATCCAGGCGGCCGATGGCAGCTACCGCAACCGCCTGCTGTGGGCCCGGCCGGACGGCACCATGGCGCATTACGACAAACGCCATCTGTTCCGGATGGCCGGCGAGCACAAGCACTATGCGGCGGGTGCGGAGCAGGTGCTGCTGGAACTCAACCGCTGGCGAGTCCGCCCACTGATTTGCTACGACCTGCGCTTTCCGGTCTGGAGCCGCGACCCGCACACCACCGATCTGCTGCTGTATACCGCCAACTGGCCGGCGGCGCGACGCCAGCACTGGAACCGCTTGCTGCCAGCGCGGGCGATTGAGAACCTCTGCTATGTTGTGGCTGTGAACCGTGTCGGCGAGGACGGCAAGGGCCACGGCTATACTGGCGACTCTCAGGTGCTGGATTTCCAGGGCGAGCCACTACTTGATGCCGGTGAGACCGATGGGGTGTTTCGCGTCAGGCTCAGTGCCGCTGAACTGGCCGCTTATCGCGAGCGTTTCCCGGCGCATCTGGATGCCGATGACTTCGACCTGAAGCCGTAGCCTGGGTTGAGCGCAGCGATACCCAGGGATGAATTTCGCGGCGCTCAACCTGGGCGGTGCTCCCCCTGCAAAAACGACAACGCCGGGCAATGCCCGGCGTTGTCATTTGTGGCGTACGGCTTCAGGCCGCTTGCACCTGTTCCTGAGCCAGCGCACGATTCAATGCGCTGAACAGGGCGCGGAAGCTCGCCGTGGTCAGGTTCTCGTCGATGCCGACGCCATGCAGGGCGCGCCCGCCGTTGACCCGCAGCTCTATATAGGCCGCGGCTTTGGCGTTGGTGCCGGCGCCGATGGCATGTTCACTGTAGTCCATGATTTCCACGGCGACCGGCAAACCGGCCACCAAGGCTTCCAGCGGGCCTTTACCGATGCCGCGCCAGTGCTGGGTTTCGCCCGCACTGATAACTTCGACGTCCACCGCGCTGGTGCCGTTTTCCTCCTGCAGGCGATGGCCTTTCAGGGCATAGGGTGCGGTGGCTTGCAGGTATTCGCGGTCGAGCAACTGGTGGATCTGCGCGGCGCTCATTTCCAGGCCGAGGCGGTCGGTTTCCTTCTGCACCACCTGGCTGAACTCGATCTGCATGCGCCGCGGCAGGCAGATGCCGTATTCCTGTTCCAGCAGGTAGGTGATGCCGCCTTTGCCGGACTGGCTGTTGACCCGGATCACCGCCTCGTAGCTGCGACCGATATCGGCCGGGTCGATCGGCAGGTAGGGCACTTCCCAGATGCCGTTCGGATCCTGTTGGCTGAAGCCCTTGCGGATCGCGTCCTGGTGCGAGCCGGAAAATGCGGTATGCACCAGGTCGCCGACATAGGGGTGGCGCGGGTGCACCGGGATCTGGTTGCACTCCTCGACGAACTTGCGCACGTTGTCGATATCGGAGAAATCCAGGCCCGGGTGGATGCCCTGGGTGTAGAGGTTCAATGCCAGGTTGACCAAATCGACGTTGCCGGTGCGCTCGCCGTTGCCGAACAGGCAACCTTCGACGCGGTCGGCGCCGGCCATCAGGCCCAGCTCGCTGGCTGCGACGCCGGTGCCGCGGTCATTGTGCGTATGCAGGCTGATCAACACGCTGTCGCGGCGGCTGATATGCCGGCCGAACCACTCGATCTGGTCGGCATAGACATTCGGCGTAGCCACTTCCACGGTGGCCGGCAGATTGAGGATTGCCTTGTTGTCAGGGGTCGGTTGCCAAACGTCGAGCACCGCATCGCAGACTTCCACGGCGAACTCCAGTTCGGTGGAGGTGAAGATCTCCGGCGAGTACTGGAAGGTCCAACGGGTGTCCGGTTGCCGAGCGGCGAGGTCCTTGATGATCCGCGCGGCATTCACCGCGATGTTCACCACGCCGGCCTTGTCCTGATTGAAGACGATACGGCGAAAGCTCGGCGCCGTGGCGTTGTAGACGTGAACGATGGCCCGCTTGGCGCCGACCAGGGATTCGAAGGTGCGGGTGATCAGATCTTCGCGCGCCTGGGTCAGCACCTGGATGGTGGTGTCGTCGGGAATATGGCCGCCTTCGATCAACTCGCGGACGAAGTCGAAATCGGTCTGCGAGGCCGAGGGGAAGCCCACTTCGATCTGCTTGATACCGACCTGCACCAGGGTCTTGAAGAAGCGCATCTTCTTCTCGGCATCCATCGGCTCGATCAGCGACTGGTTGCCGTCACGCAGGTCCGAACTGCACCAGATCGGTACCTCGGTGATGGTCTTCGACGGCCAGGTGCGATCCGGCAGGTCGATAGCCGGGAACGCACGGTATTTGCTGGAGGGGTCTTTAAGCATGCTCATGGGGCAATCCTTTTGGCGCCAGCCTGGGCTGGTCAGAAACAACGAAAGAAGAGGCGATGGCGTATGCGTTAGCCACGCAGTCGTTCGCTGACCAGGCAGAGGTTGGCGTGTTGGCGCAGCAGAATAAGGGTGTGGGTAGCGTTCATGGCCTCAACCCTAACCGGAGCGGTTAAAGCTGGCAAGCAATGCTAAAAGAACGATTATTAAAGGCTGAAACGTAAATTTATATGGCTAGCTATTGCGTAAAATTTCGCTTTGTATGCTAAAAATTGCGCAGCGATTAGTCGGGCGGGGTGAGAGCCGCTTGCGGCTATCGATTGGCTTGGGCAAACGCGCTTTGCGCGGTTAGAAGTAGCCTACCGCCGCCGCTTCCTTCTCGATCCAATCAGCCAGCTTGCGATGCCCCATGGCATTAGGATGGAGCTGACCGCCGACTGCCACCTCATTCGAGTCGTACATCGCCGCTCCTGCCGCTGTCCCCATGACTGTATTCGAGCGATGGGCGAATTTGCAGATATCCGGGTAGTAGTAGGTGCATACCAGAAATTGCAGATAACGATAGGTGTTCAGCGTCAGACCGATAGAGTTTGGGATGTCCTCGCCCGCCCGCCAAATGGGGTCCAGCACCAACACCTTCTTATTCATGGCTCGGGCATGGTTGAGTATCCGGTACATCGACACCACCATGTTTTCCCAGGGAATGCCGCGGCCATAATCATTGGTTCCAGCCTGCACGATGATGCCGTCATAAGCTGAAAACATCCCGCCAAGCGTGGCCATGATTTCGTTGGTAGCGGCCTTGTTGAACCCGGTGCTATTGGTCGCCCCCAGGGCCGTACCTGGCGACGAAATGTTCTTGAAGATGACGTTTCGTTCCGCCGCAATCAGGTGCAGGACATGGTCTTTGACCTGCCCTTGAGGGACCGACGACATAATGCTATCGCCTATGACTATCCAGGTCTTTTGCGCGGCCTGTGCGCCGAACGACAGGGTCAGGGATAGCGCGATAATGATGATTTTCATGGCCTGTGCACTGGGGTAATGGCGTTAGTTGGATGGGGCTGGATTGATCGGCCTGGCGACGCAGCGGCGCCTCGGATGTATACCGGGGTGCCAGTTGTGAGGAGGGCCGTAGATTGCATCGACTTACCTATCCAGTCAGCCGGGCAGGAGAAGCCCGGCGCCATCGAATAAGTCGGCTGCGCTTGAAGGATCTTGAAATAGGCGCGGTGGAGGGTGACGAACGGCTATGGGGTAAAGGCCCCGATAAAGATCGCCGGGTCGACCCGCGTGTCGTTGAGGCTGACGTTCCAGTGCAGGTGCGGGCCGGTGGCGCGGCCAGTGGCGCCGACCTTGCCGAGCACGCCGCCGCGGGGCAGTTCGTCGCCGACCTTCACGCCGATCTCCGAAAGATGGCAGAACATGCTGATCAGCCCCTGGCCGTGATCGACGAAGACCGTTTTGCCGTTGAAGAAGTAGTCGCCGATCAGAATCACCTTGCCGGCCGCCGGCGCCTTGACCGGAGTGCCCCGGTTGGCGGCGAAGTCCAGGCCCGAATGTGGATTGCGTTCCTCGCCATTGAAGAAGCGGCGCAGGCCGAAGGGGCTGGAGAGCGGGCCGTTGACCGGCTTGTCGAGCAGCAGGTTGCTCGGCTGGCGCGGGCTGAATTGCTGGTAGGCGCGGGTCTGCTCGGCAAGTTCGCGTTCGATGCGTTTGAGGTTGGCGGCGTTCGGGTTGACCTGTTGCTCATTCTTGATGCTGATGCGCTGTTCGACGTAGTGCTTGGCGCCGACCTGAAAGCTCAGGCGTTGGCCGCTGTCGAGCTCGATCTGCTCGGCGCCGGGTTTGCTGCTCAGCGGTACGCCGACGATGGCGATCCAGCGCTGGCCGTCTTCGTGGATCACCAGCAGCGGTTTGCCCTGATAGGTCGCTCTGGGCGCTGTGGCCGCCGTGCCCAGGTCGATCACCGCGACGCCGCCGGGTACCGGGTGGTTGAGCAGGCGACTGATAAAACCTTCGGCCTGGACGGGCAGGGTGAACAACAGAACGAACAGCGTTGAGAGAAGGCGCATGGGTAATCCTATATATGTGAGTGGCGCGCTCTGCATCCAGCGTATTAGTGACCGATCCAGTGGCGACAAGATCACCGATCTGCGCAGGGTTGGCTTCGATCCGTACAGTCAGTTCGCTCACGCCTAAAAAAGGCGTTCAGGCGTTGACCGGCGAGCCGCTTCGCCACTCGCGCATGTCGGCGCCGCTGGGGTGCTGAAACACCCGCAGACCGAACTCGGGGAGGATCGCCAGCAGATGGTCGAAAATGTCCGCCTGGATGCTTTCGTAACTGCCCCAGGCGGTGGTGTTGGTGAAGCAATACAGTTGCAGCGGCAGGCCGTCAGCCGTCGGGCTGAGCTGGCGCACCAGCTGAGTCATGTCCTGATGGATCTGCGGGTGCTGGCGCAGGTACTGCTCCACATAGGCGCGGAAAGTGCCGATATTGGTGATGCGGCGGGTGTTGGCCGGCTCCTGCCCGTCCTCGGCCAGTGCGCTGTTCCAGCTGAGCAACTCGCTGTGCTTGTTTTTAAGGTACTGCCGAAGCAGGGCGATGCGCTGCAGCCGCTCTGTTTTCTCCGGGCTGAGAAAACCGATGCTGGTCTGGTCGAGGTAAAGGCTGCGCATGATCCGCCGACCGCCGCATTCCTGCATGCCGCGCCAGTTCTTGAACGGGTCGGTGATAAAGCGCTTGGTCGGGATGCTGGTTATGGTCTTGTCCCAGTTCTGCACCGTGACCGTGTGCAGGGCGATGTCGACCACATCGCCGTCGGCATTCAGTTGCGGCATCTCGATCCAGTCGCCAACACGAATGATGTCGCTGGAGGTGATCTGCACGCTGGCCACCAGCGACAGCAAGGTGTCCTGGAACACCAGCATCAGCACTGCGGCCATGGCTCCGAGGCCGGAAAGCAGGATCAGCGGCGAGCGGTCGAGCAGGGTGGCGACCATCAGGATCGCGGCAACGGCGAACAGGGCGATCTTCAGCACCTGCAGGTAACCCTTGATCGGCCGCATGTTGGCGTCATGGCGCAGTTGGTAGAGGGTGTTGGCGATCTCCAGCAGGATGCTCAGGGCCAAGGCGACGGTCAGCACGATAAAGGCGCTGCAGACGTTGCGTGTGACGCTGACCAGGCTTTCCGGAAGATTGGGAATCAGGCCCACACCGGCGCTGATCAGCAGCGCCGGTACGATGTTGGCCAGGCGCTTGATCAACTCGTTATCCAGATTCTGTGCATTGCGCCCCAGGGCTGTGGCGTCGAGCAGGCGGCACAGGCCGCGCACGAGAATCCGCTTGACCAGCCAGTTGCTCAGCCAGGCGGTGATCAGCAGCAACGTAGTCGCGGCCAGGGTGAACAATTCGGGGTGTTGTTGCAGCCACTCAAGCCATACGGCTAGCGCTTGCGGCATATTCAGCTCCTTACAAAGAACAACAGCGGTGAGCCGACGCTCGCCGGTTTTCAACGGTCTGCTAGTCCAGCAGCGACAAGGTCACTGGCTGCACATGGTTATCCTCGACCCGGACATCCAGTTCGCCTTGGCCCAATCGGGCTTTCAGACGCTGGCCGGGACGGGTGTCTGCGGCGTTGCGGATCGCTCGGCCGCGCTCGTCCAGGAGGATGCTGTAGCCGCGGCCGAGGGTCGCCAGGGGACTGACCGCGTTCAGGGTCTGCACCTGTGTTTGCAGGCGCAGTTGGCGCGCCTTCAAGCCTTCGCGCATGGCGCGCTGCAGGCGTTCGGCGAGCGTGCCCAGGCGCTGATCCAGCAACTTCAGGGTGCGCTCCGGATGCTGCACGGCGAGTCTGCTGCGCAGGCGCGTCAGGCGTTCGCGGCGCTCGTTGAGCTGGCGCTGGCAGGCGCGGGTCAGGCGCATTTCCAGGTCGTCCAGACGCTGGGCATGCTGACGCAGGCGTTCGCCGGGGTGGCGCATGCGTTTGCTCAGCCCGTCCAGGCGCATGCGCTCGCGCTCCAGGCGGTTGTGCATGCGCAGAATCAAGCGGCGCTGCAGGTTGTTCAGGCGCTGCAGCAGTTCGCTGCCGTCGGGGGCGAGCAATTCGGCGGCGGCCGAGGGCGTGGGCGCACGCACATCGGCGACGAAATCGGCAATGGATACATCGGTCTCATGGCCCACGGCGCTGACGATGGGCGTGGCGCAGGCATCGACGGCGCGGGCAACGGCTTCCTCGTTGAAACACCAGAGGTCTTCCAGCGAGCCGCCGCCGCGGGCCAGGATCAGTGCATCGAAGCCCTGGCGGTCGGCCAGTTGCAGGGCACGGACGATCTGCGCGGTGGCCTCGCGCCCCTGAACCGCAGTGGGGATCAGGGTCAGTTCGACCTGCGGTGCACGGCGGCGGAACACGCTGATGATGTCGCGAATCACCGCGCCGGTCGGCGAGCTGATGATGCCGATGCGTTTCGGGTGCGGCGGCAGCGCGACCTTGCGTTCGCTGGCGAACAGGCCTTCGGCACCGAGTTTCTCCTTCAGTGCTTCGAAGGCCAGGCGCAAGCTGCCGTCGCCGGCGGGCTCCACGGCATCGAGAATCAGTTGGTAATCGCCGCGACCCTCGAACAGCGAGACCTTGCCGCGCACCTTGACCGCCAGGCCGTCGCGCAGGGCCTGACGCACTCGCGCGGCGTTTTGTCGGAACAGCGCGCAACGCACCTGGGCCTGACTATCTTTAAGGGTGAAGTAGATATGCCCCGACGCCGGCTTGGCCAGGTTGGAGATTTCCCCCTCGACCCAGATGCCGGAGAACACATCCTCGAGCAGCAGGCGTGCACGGTTGTTCAGTTGGCTGACGCTGAGCACTTCGCGGTCGAGGTTCAGGCGTTGGAAGGGGTCTTTGATCATGTCCGGCATGATAAAGGCTTTACGCGAGCGGTGTCTTGACCGGGGCGCATTGACCGCTAACAGGCCGTTGAAAAACCTAGGCGAGGCAGCCAGCGCAATACCGATGGCGGCCCCGCAAAAACAGGCGAAAAAGCGACTGGGGTCGCATTCGACTTTACGAGCTGTAAATGAGCATTTTGATTGGACTCGCACACGAGCCTGTTTTTAACGCCGCGATGGCAACGCAGGTAGTTTTTAAGCGGCCTGTTAAGCTGCGCGCCTTCTTTCTGACCGAGTTCCGCCATGAGCGAGCGACAAGCCATTCTGGTGCCGCAGATTTCCAGCTTTCCGGGGCATGAGGCGCGTGCTCGGGTGATGCTGCGCTGGCTGGTGCAGCGCAATATCGTCGAGGAGTTGGCGACCACCTGCGGCCGCATCGGCAATCGCATGGCCTATGCCATTGCCCCAGGAGCGCGGCGCATCGTGGAGCAGCCCGCGTTGTTGCCGTTCGAGCGGCCATGCAATGGGCTGGAGATCGTCACCAAGCGCTGCATCTATACGCCCACCGAAGGCTTCCTCGAAGAGGCGGGTTGCCCGCAATGCAGGCGGGAAATCGGCGAGGCGCTGTTCGACAGCCTGGAGCAGTGGATGCCCGGCCATACCGATAACTTCATCTGCCCCGAATGCGGCCATGAAGACGATATCAACGGCTTCCTGTTCCTGCAGCCCTGCGGCTTTTCCAATCTCGGCTTCATCTTCAATAACTGGGGCGAGGCCGGGTTCAAGCAGAGCTTTCTCGAGGAGTTCGCCGAACGCTTGGGTTACCCGGTGTCGCTGGTGAACTGCAAGGTGGAGTAGGCCGCCTCTGGCACGAGCCGTTTGAGCGACCTGGCGGGTAACCGGGCGGTTGCGGCCAGGGTTGGTGCCGAAGCGCCGGGGTCACGCCAATCCGCTGCCCCGGTTGGCCGAACGGCGCAAAAGCGGCTTCGCTCAGCGATATCATTCTTTGCATTGAGTGGCAGCGGTCGCGTGGGTATAATGGCGCGCTTCCAATTTTCCCGTCCGGGAGCCCCCGCCATGCTGCGTATCAGTCAAGAAGCTCTTACCTTCGACGACGTTCTACTTATCCCTGGTTATTCCGAAGTTCTGCCGAAGGATGTCAGCCTCAAGACTCGCCTGACCCGTGGTATCGAGCTGAATATTCCGCTGCTTTCAGCCGCCATGGACACCGTAACCGAAGCCCGTCTGGCCATCGCCATGGCCCAGGAAGGCGGTATCGGCATCATCCATAAGAACATGACCATCGAGCAGCAGGCCTTGGAAGTGCGCAAGGTCAAGAAGTTCGAGGCCGGCGTGGTCAAGGACCCGATTACCATCGAGGCCGACGCCACCGTCCGCGACCTGTTCGAGTTGACCCGGCAGAACAACATTTCTGGCGTGCCGGTGCTCTGCGATGGCGACCTGGTCGGTATCGTCACCTCTCGCGATGTGCGCTTCGAGAACCGCCTGGACGCCACTGTGCGTGAAGTGATGACGCCGAAAGAGCGTCTGGTCACGGTCAAGGAGGGTGCCGACAAGGACACCGTGCGCGAGCTGCTGCACAAGCACCGCATCGAAAAAGTCCTGATCGTCGACGACGCCTTCAAGCTGAAGGGCATGATGACCGTCAAGGACATCGAAAAAGCCAAAGCCTACCCGCTGGCCAGCAAGGACGACCAGGGTCGCCTGCGCGTCGGTGCTGCGGTCGGTACCGGTGCCGATACCGGTGATCGTGTCGCTGCGCTGGCTGCCGCCGGCGTCGACGTGATCATCGTCGACACCGCCCACGGTCACTCCAAGGGCGTGATCGACCGGGTACGCTGGGTCAAGCAGAACTTCCCCGATGTGCAGGTGATCGGCGGCAATATCGCTACCGGCGATGCGGCCAAGGCCTTGGCCGAGGCCGGCGCCGACGCGGTCAAGGTCGGTATCGGCCCGGGTTCGATCTGCACCACGCGTATCGTCGCCGGTGTTGGCGTACCGCAAATCAGCGCGGTGGCCAACGTTGCCGCGGCGCTTGCCGGTACCGGTATCCCGCTGATCGCCGATGGCGGCATCCGTTTCTCCGGCGACCTGTCCAAGGCCATAGTCGCGGGCGCATCCTGCGTGATGATCGGCTCGATGCTGGCCGGTACCGAAGAGGCGCCAGGCGAAGTCGAACTGTTCCAGGGCCGCTCCTACAAGGCCTATCGTGGTATGGGTTCGCTGGGCGCCATGTCCCAAGCCCAGGGTTCCTCGGATCGTTATTTCCAAGACTCATCCGCCGGTGCCGAAAAGCTGGTGCCGGAAGGTATCGAAGGTCGTGTGCCCTACAAGGGCGCGATGGCGGCTATCGTCCATCAGTTGATGGGCGGCCTGCGCGCCTCCATGGGTTACACCGGCTGCGCGACCATCGAAGAGATGCGCACCAAGCCCGAGTTCGTGCGCATCACTGGCGCGGGCATGGCCGAGTCCCATGTTCACGACGTGCAGATCACCAAGGAAGCGCCGAACTACCGCGTCGGCTAAAAAATCGATATGCCGTTGCTGCGCTCGAATAGGCGGCGTCGGAAGGAGGTTCGAAATGCTCATTGGCTACAGCCAACTGCGCTTCCTCACCTCCTTCCGCCTTGCCTCTTCATCGCTCGCGACGTGGCAAATCGATTTTTGTGAGGTTTGATTAAGACCCGGGGCTGCTATTCAGCCCCGTGTCATTTGTGAATTCCGCTACGAGAGACGGCCATGGCTCATCCTGACATTCACGCCCACCGCATCCTGATCCTGGATTTCGGTTCCCAGTACACCCAGTTGATCGCCCGCCGCGTGCGTGAGATCGGCGTGTATTGCGAGTTGCACCCCTTCGACATGAGCGATGAGGACATTCGTGCCTTCGCCCCGCGCGGGATCATCCTCGCCGGCGGGCCGGAGTCGGTGCACGCGGCCGACAGCCCACGTGCGCCGCACGCGGTATTCGACCTCGGCGTGCCGGTGCTGGGCATCTGCTACGGCATGCAGACCATGGCCGAGCAGCTCGGCGGCAAGGTCCAGGGTTCGGACATTCGCGAGTTCGGTTACGCCCGCGTCGATGTGGTCGGCAAAGGCCGCTTGCTGCAGGGCATCGAAGACCATGTCGACGACGATGGCGTGTTCGGTCTGGACGTGTGGATGAGCCATGGCGACAAGGTCACCACCTTGCCGGAAGGTTTCCATATCCTCGCCAGCACCCCGAGCTGCCCGATTGCCGCCATGTCCGACGACCATCGCGGCTATTACGGCGTGCAGTTCCACCCGGAAGTGACCCACACCAAGCAGGGCGGCCGCATTCTTTCGCGCTTCGTCCTGGAAATCGCCGGCTGCGAAGCACTGTGGACGCCGTCGAATATCGTCGAAGACGCCATCGCTCAGGTGCGTGCCCAGGTCGGCGGCGCCAACGTGCTGCTCGGCCTGTCCGGCGGCGTCGACTCCTCGGTGGTCGCGGCATTGCTGCACAAGGCGATCGGCGACCAGCTGACCTGCGTATTCGTCGACAACGGCCTGCTGCGCCTGCATGAAGGCGAGCAGGTGATGGCCATGTTCGCCGAGAACATGGGGGTCAAGGTTATCCGCGCCAACGCCGAGGCGCAGTTCCTCGACAACCTGGCCGGCGAAGCCGATCCGGAGAAGAAGCGCAAGATCATCGGCCGCACCTTTATCGACGTGTTCGACGCCGAAGCCAGCAAGCTCGACAACATCAAGTTCCTCGCCCAGGGCACCATCTATCCCGACGTGATCGAGTCGGCCGGCGCCAAAACCGGCAAGGCCCACGTGATCAAATCGCACCACAACGTCGGTGGCCTGCCCGAGGAAATGAACCTCAAACTGGTCGAGCCGCTGCGCGAACTGTTCAAGGACGAAGTACGCCGCATCGGCCTGGAGCTGGGCCTGCCCTACGACATGGTCTACCGCCACCCGTTCCCGGGTCCGGGCCTGGGTGTGCGCATCCTCGGCGAGGTGAAGAAGGAATACGCCGATCTGCTGCGTCGCGCCGACCATATCTTTATCGAAGAGCTGCGCAACTTCGACTGGTACCACAAGACCAGCCAGGCGTTCGTGGTGTTCCAGCCGGTGAAATCGGTCGGCGTGGTCGGCGACGGTCGCCGTTACGCCTGGGTCGTCGCCCTGCGCGCGGTGGAAACCATCGACTTCATGACCGCACGCTGGGCGCACCTGCCCTACGAGCTGCTGGAAAAAGTCAGCAACCGCATCATCAACGAAATCGAAGGCATTTCCCGCGTCACCTACGACGTGTCGAGCAAGCCGCCTGCCACTATCGAGTGGGAGTGAGTTGAACAACAAGGGCGCCGTGAGGCGCCCTTGTTGCATCTGCAGGAACGGTTTAAATCTGGTTATTCGTTGCGCCCTCCTGGGAGCTGGTATCCGGCGGAAGAGCGATGACAAAAATAATATCGTCGCCGGATCGCTGGGTTCGGATTTCGACAGCATGGATATGGACAGACTTTGTCCCGCAGGACCAGATCAGCCCCTGCGCCTTGTAATGCCCGTTCGGGCTCACCGGAATTACCGGATGAGATCGAATTTCGTTGCGGTATCGCGGTCGACAAACTGCTGCTTCTGGAACTCCAGAAAAACCAAATAACTACTCTGGCACCGCGCGCTGCGCCGCTTTCGAGGTGCGATGCGGCGCATGCTCGATCGAAGCGCGGTTGGGCCTGGAGCCGTCGGGGAAGCGTGTGAGGAGGGCCGATGAGCGACCAGGCACCAATCGACCACCCGAAGCAACGTGTTTTATCCCGGGGCATCGAAGGGTTCGATGCCCTGAGCGAGCTGGCGCTGGATCTGCGCTCGTCATGGAATCATGCCACCGACCAGATATGGCGGCAGCTGGATCCTGTGCTGTGGGAGCTGACCCATAATCCTTGGGTCGTGTTGCAGACGGTCTCGCGGGAGAAGCTCAGGAGGGATCTGGCCGATCCCGCATTCCGCAAAAACCTCGAAGAGCTGTTGCAGGCCAGGCGGGAGGCCGTGGAGATGCCTGCGTGGTTTCAGCAAAGGTATCCGCAGTCGCCGCTGGGCTGTGTTGCGTATTTCAGCATGGAATTCATGTTGAGCGAGGCCTTACCCATCTACTCGGGCGGGCTCGGCAATGTGGCTGGAGATCAACTCAAGGCCGCTGGTGATTTGGGTGTGCCGGTGATAGGCGTCGGTCTGCTCTACCAGCAGGGCTATTTTCATCAGGTGATCGACAAGGATGGCGCGCAACAGGCCCTCTTTCCCTATAACGATCCAGGACAGCTGCCGATCACGCCCTTGCGCCAGTCGGACGGCGAGTGGTTGCGGTTGGAAATAGCCTTGCCCGGCTATTCGGTATGGCTGCGTGCCTGGCAGGCTCAGGTCGGACGCGTGAAGCTGTATCTGCTGGACAGCAATGACGCTGCGAATTATCCCGCGCACCGCGGCATCACCAACGAACTCTACGGTGGCGGACCGGAATTGCGCCTCAAGCAGGAAATGCTCCTCGGCATCGGCGGTTGGCGATTGCTCGCCGCGCTCGGCATACAGCCGGAAGTCTGCCACCTGAACGAAGGACACGCGGCTTTCGCCGTGCTGGAGCGAGCGCGGGGCTTCATGGCAAAAACGGGCCAGCCCTTCGCTGTCGCGTTGGCCGCCACCCGAGCGGGAAACCTGTTCACTACCCACACGGCGGTGGCGGCCGGCTTCGACCGTTTTGCACCGGCCCTGGTCGAGCAATACCTCGCCGGGTATGCCGCGCAGAACCTCGGTATACCGCTGCGTGATCTGTTGGCCCTGGGGCGCGAGAATCCGAATGATTCGACCGAGCCATTCAATATGGCGTATCTGGCGATCCGGGGAAGCGGGGCGGTGAATGCCGTCAGTCGTTTGCATGAAACGGTGAGTCGGCGGTTGTTCCAGCCGCTTTTTGCGCGCTGGCCGGCGGCCGAAGTGCCGGTCGGGCATGTGACCAATGGTGTGCATATGCCAACCTGGGATTCGGCGCCAGCCGATAGCCTCTGGACGAAGGCCTGTGGCAAGGATCGCTGGCTGGGGACGACGGAATGCCTGGAGCAGGATATTCGTCGCCTCTCGACTCTCAGGCTGTGGCAATTTCGTATCGCCGCCGGCAAATCCCTCATTGAATACGCCCGCGAGCGTCTGTCCAGGGATCTGGCCGCGTCTGGAGCTTCGCCCATGGAGGTCGACGGCGCGAAGCGACTGTTCGACTGCAATACCCTGACCCTGGGATTTGCTCGCCGCTTTGCGACCTACAAAAGACCGAATTTGCTGCTCCACGATCCGGAGCGGTTACTGCGTCTGTTGACCGATCCGCGACGTCCGGTGCAGCTCATCATTGCGGGCAAGGCCCATCCGGCGGATCTGGCGGGGCAGGCGCTAATTCAAGAGTGGGTGCAGTTCGTTCGACGGCCGGAGGTGCGCGCCCATGCGATCTTCCTCAGTGACTACGACATGCTGCTGACCGAACACCTGGTGCAGGGTGTGGACGTCTGGCTCAACACCCCGCGGCGCCCTTGGGAAGCGAGCGGAACCAGCGGCATGAAAGTGCTGGTCAATGGCGGCATCAACCTGTCCGTACTGGATGGCTGGTGGGCCGAGGCCTACACGCCGCAAGTGGGTTGGGCGTTAGGCGATGGCCAGGAACATGACGATCCGCTTGCGGACGCCAGTGACGCCGAGGCGCTCTACGATCTGCTCGAGCGCGAGGTGATTCCGGAGTTTTATACTCGCGACGAGCAGGGGATTCCCCAGGCCTGGGTGGCGCGCATGCGGGAAAGCATGGCGCGGCTGACGCCGCAGTTTTCCACTAACCGAGCCGTGCGCGAATACACCGAGCGCTACTACTTACCGGCCGCATCGGCCTACCGTGAGCGAGCGGCCGACGACGGCGAGGTTGCCAGGGAGATAATCCGGGTACGACACGCGCTGGAGGAAAAATGGGCCGCGCTGCGTTTCGGCGAAGTCATGCTCGAGTCCGACGGCGTGCGACATCTGTTCGAGGTGCAGGCTTACCTCGATGACCTTGAGCCGACGATGGTAGCGGTCGAACTGTATGCCGACGGCGTTAACGGCGGCGGACCGGAGCGCGTGGCGATGACGCGCGTACGGCAATTGTTGGGCGCGGCCAACGGCTATGCCTTTCGCGCCAGCGTCCCCGCGACCCGTCCGGCGACAGACTATACGGTACGGCTCATAGCGCACTGCGATGAACGCATGGTTCCTCTGGAAGACGCTCATATCCTGTGGCAGCGGTGAGGCGGATCTCGACGCTCGGCAAGATGAGCCTGGCGTGCGGAAGAATTGCCGGCCGCACCGGAAGCGGGGCAACCCCGGGTTCTTGCCTTGCCTGAGCAGTGCTGCGGCATCGAAGGGCTCGCCAGCGTGTCGTCTAAATGAGAAGATATTGCAATTGGTAGCCCGGTACACGTCGGGCTTATGTCTTCCCGGATTGCATCCGGGCTACGGGAAATCTTATGTCCTTTACCCGCAGGCAAGTCCTTATCGGCCTGAGTGGCCTTGGCGTTGCCGGCCTTGGTGCCGGTGGTGTTCGCTATTGGCTGGGCCGCCCGGAAAATCTGGCAACTCATGACTACGAATTGATCGCCGCACCGATCGATGTGGAATTGGTGCCCGGGCACCTTACCCCGGCCTGGGGCTATGGGGGGCAGGCGCCCGGCTTGGAAATTCGCGGCAGGCAGGGCGAATGGTTGCGCGTGCGTTTCATCAACAAGCTGGAGGTGCCGACCACCATCCACTGGCATGGTATCCGTCTGCCACTGGAGATGGATGGTGTGCCCTATGTCTCGCAATTGCCGGTGCTACCCGGCGAATACTTCGATTACCGCTTCAAAACCCTCGATGCCGGCAGCTTCTGGTACCACCCGCATACCTCCAGCAGCGAGCAGCTCGGGCGCGGCCTGGTCGGGCCGCTGATTATCGAGGAGCGCGAGCCGTCCGGGTTCGCCCATGAACGCACGCTCAGCCTGAAGAGCTGGCATGTCGACGAGCAGGGCGCCTTCACCGATTTCAGTGTGCCCCGCGAGGCGGCGCGAGGCGGCACGGTTGGGCGCCTGAGCACGGTCAATGGCCAGCACGCGCCGACCCTGGAACTGCCGGCAGGGCAGGTGGTGCGCCTGCGAATCTTGAATCTGGACAATACGCTGACCTACAGGCTCAACCTGCCGGATGCCGAGGCGCGCATTTATGCGCTGGACGGTAACCCGATCGAACCGCGCCCGCTCGGCAAGGAATACTGGCTGGGCCCGGGCATGCGTATCGAGTTGGGATTGCGCGTGCCGGCCGCTGGTCTAGAGCTGTCGCTGCGCAACGGTCCGCTGCGCTTGGCGACTTTGCGTGCGGTCGCCAGCGCAGAGGCGGCGGGAGACTGGCCGCCGGCCTTGCCCGCCAACCCGATCGCCGAACCCGATCTGGCGGTTGCCGAAACCTTGAATTTCAACTTCGAGTGGGTGGGTGCCCTTTCGGTCGGGGTGGCCCAGGGTGCGAGCCACAAGTTCTGGCAGATCAACGGCAAGGCCTGGGATATCAATGACAAGAGCTGCGCCGACCGGCCGATTGCGCGCCTGCAGCGTGACAAGAGCTATATTTTCGAGCTGCGCAATATGAGTCAGTACCAGCACCCGATTCACCTGCATGGGATGACGTTCAAGGTGCTTGATTCCAACCGCAGGAAAATCGTGCCTTATTACACTGATACCTACCTGCTGGGCCGCAACGAGCGGGCCCGCGTCGCTCTGGTTGCCGATAATCCGGGGGTGTGGATGTTTCATTGCCATGTCATCGACCACATGGAAACCGGCCTGATGGCTTCCATCGAGGTAGCTTGAGCATGGCGCGCATGCAGATTGTCGATCGCAGTCAGGATCAGCGCTTCATGCGCGAGGCCCTGGCTCTGGCTGCCGAAGGCGCGGCGCTTGGCGAGGTGCCGGTTGGCGCAGTGCTGGTGCAGGATGGCGAGATCATCGGTACCGGGTTCAATTGCCCGATTTCCAGCAGCGATCCCAGCGCGCATGCCGAGATGGTGGCCATTCGTGCGGCGGCCCAAGCCGTCGACAACTATCGGCTACCCGGCAGCACGCTCTACGTGACCCTGGAACCGTGCAGCATGTGCGCCGGGTTGATCGTGCATGCGCGGGTGCAGCGCGTGGTATATGGCGCCACCGAGCCCAAGGCCGGCGTGGTGCAGAGTCGCGGCGAATTTTTCAGTCAGGCGTTCCTCAATCACCGGGTGCTGATCGAGGGCGGCGTCCTGGCCGAGGAGTGCGGGGCGATATTGAGCGAGTTTTTCAAGCGGCGGCGCGAGCAGCGTTAGCAATCTGCTGCCTGGCTGTCTTCACAGCGGCGGCAGGTCTTCCTCGGGTGGCGTCTTGTTCACGCCAGGCACGTGCAGATTGCTCGCCGCCACCTGCGAGCCTTCCAGCTGAGGCTGCGTGACCCAAGTGAGGATGTCGTAATAACGGCGGATGTTGCGCACGAAATGCACCGGCTCGCCGCCCCGGGCGTAGCCATGGCGGGTTTTGCTGTACCACTGCTTTTGCGCCAGGCGCGGCAGGATCTTCTGCACGTCCAGCCATTTGTTCGGGTCCAGGCCCTCGGCTTCGGTCAGCTTGCGCGCATCCTCGAGGTGACCTGCGCCGACGTTGTAGGCGGCGAGGGCGAACCAGGTGCGATCCGGTTCCTTGATGCTTTCCGGTAGCTGGCTTTTCACCTGGACGATGTATTTGGCGCCGCCGGCGATGCTCTGCGCCGCGTTGAGGCGGTCGGAGACGCCCATGGCCTGGGCCGTGCGCAAGGTCAGCATCATCAGCCCGCGGACCCCGGTTTTCGAGGTGGCGGAGGGTTGCCACAGCGACTCCTGGTAGCCCATGGCGGCCAGAAGGCGCCAATCGACGCCCTGTTTCTGCGCCGCCAGGCGGAAGTCCTTCTCGTAGCGGGGCAGGCGTTGCTGCAGATGTTTGGCGAAGGTGTAGGCGCCAACATACCCGAGCATGTCGACGTGGCCGTAGTAGCGTTGCTTCAGGCGCTGCAGGCTGCCGTTTTCATGGGCGCGTCTGATAAAGGTATTGATTTCGTCCAGCAGGCTGGTGTCTTCGCCGGGCGCCACGGCCCAGGCCAGGCTCTGCGAATCGCCGAGGTCGAAGGCCACCCGTACGTTGGGGAAGTAGACCTGATTCATCGCCAGCTCATTGGAGTCGACCAGGGTCAGGTCGATCTGCCCTTCATCGACCATGCGCAGCAGGTCGACGACCTCGACGGCGGCGGATTCCTCGAAGGTCAGTTCCGGCAACTCGACTTGCAGTGCTTTTAGTTGTTCGGCGTGGCTGCTGCCCTTGAGCACCAGGATGCGTTTGCCGACCAGGTCTTGCGGACGGGTTGGGCGTCGTTCGCCATTGCGGTAAACGATCTGCGGGTCGACCTGTAAATAAGGAAGGGAAAAGCGCGCGGCCTGCTTGCGTCCGTCGCTGGCGACCAGGCCGGCTGCGGCCAACACCGGGCCGTTGGGTTTGTTCAGGCTGTCGAACAGTTCATCGAGGTTGTCGGCCGTTTCGATTTGCAGCTTCAGGCCCCAGTCGTCGGCAAAACGCTTGACCAATTCGTACTCGAAGCCGGTTTCGCCGTTGCGGTCCTGGAAATAGGTCGCCGGGCTGTTACGGGTGATCACCCGCAGTACACCCTCCGCCTGAACGCGCTCGAGTGTGTTGGGTTCGTCAACACAACCGCCGAGCTGCAGGAGGATTCCGATCGCTGACAACCATAAGGCGCAGCGGCAGCGGAACGCTAATTGGGCAAACATTGGCGCAGTATACGCAAAGCATTCGATGTGCCATATCTCGACAGCGCCGCGCTTCTCTGCTAGCGAAGCGGCGAGCCCTCGGGTTTGCACCCTGGCGGTGCAGGATGCGCGCTGGTTACCGGGCGAACGCGGCGATATGCCCGATTCGCCACCCGCAACCTTAAGGCTGCGGGTGTCGTGGCGAACGGTTTAGGCTAGAATGCACGGCCTCCAAGAACCAGTTCTGGGGCTCGCGAGCTAGAGCCGGGCAAGGCGAAGGTGGGCGAGGACGCGGAATTTACGAGTTGTAAATGAGCAGTCCGAGCCCGCCTTCAACGCCGTCCGCGACGCGCAGCAGACCCGGAACGGTTCGAAGTACACCCCCTTCTCAGAGGCTGTTTTCCATGTTGATCCTGCGCGGCGCTCCCGCCCTTTCTGCTTTTCGCCACGGTAAATTGCTCGCCCAACTGACCAGCAAAGTACCCGCTGTGACTGGGCTGTACGCCGAGTTCGCGCATTTCGCCGAAGTTGCCGGCATGCTTGGCGCCGATGAACAGCAGGTGTTGGCCCGGTTGTTGAAGTACGGCCCGAGTGTGCCGGTGCAGGAGCCCAACGGTCGTCTGTTTCTCAGCGTTCCGCGCGTCGGCACCATTTCGCCCTGGTCGAGCAAGGCCAGCGATATCGCGCGCAACTGCGGTTTGGCGAAGATCCAGCGCCTCGAGCGCGGTATCGCCTATTACGTCACCGGCGAGTTGAGCGAAGTCCAGGCGGAGCAGGTCGCCGAGCTGCTGCACGATCGCATGACGCAGATGGTGCTGAGCAACCTGGAAGACGCCGCGGCACTCTTCAGCCATGCGCAACCCAAGCCGCTCACCGCGATCGATGTGCTCGGCGGCGGCCGCGCCGCGCTGGAGCAGGCCAACGTCGAACTGGGCCTGGCTCTGGCCGAAGACGAGATCGATTACCTGGTGACCAGCTTCAATGGTCTGGGGCGCAACCCTCACGACATCGAACTGATGATGTTCGCCCAGGCCAACTCCGAGCACTGCCGCCATAAGATTTTCAACGCCAGTTGGGATATCGATGGCGAAAGCCAGGAGAAATCTCTGTTCGGCATGATCAAGAACACCCACCAGATGCACAACGAAGGCGTGTTGTCCGCTTATAAGGACAACGCTTCGGTGATCGTCGGCAGTGTTGCCGGGCGCTTCTTCCCGGACCCTGAAACCCGTCAGTACGGCGCGGTACAAGAGCCCGTGCATATTCTGATGAAGGTGGAAACCCACAACCACCCGACGGCCATCTCGCCGTTCTCCGGTGCGTCCACCGGTTCCGGCGGCGAAATTCGCGACGAAGGTGCCACTGGCCGTGGTGCCAAGCCGAAGGCAGGGCTGACTGGTTTCACCGTATCCAACCTGAACATCCCCGGTTTCGAGCAGCCCTGGGAAGTGCCTTACGGCAAGCCTGGGCGCATCGTTACCGCACTGGACATCATGATCGAAGGCCCACTGGGCGGCGCGGCGTTCAACAACGAGTTCGGCCGTCCGGCCCTGACCGGCTACTTCCGCACCTTCGAACAGGCGATCCAGACCCCGCGCGGCGAAGAAGTTCGCGGTTACCACAAGCCGATCATGCTCGCCGGCGGTATGGGCAACATTCGTGCAGATCACGTGCAGAAGGGCGAGATCACCGTGGGCGCCAAGCTGATCGTACTCGGCGGCCCAGCCATGCTGATCGGCCTGGGCGGCGGCGCCGCTTCGTCGGTCGCGACCGGTGCAAGCTCGGCTGATCTGGATTTCGCCTCGGTGCAGCGCGAGAACCCGGAAATGGAACGCCGCTGTCAGGAGGTTATCGACCGTTGCTGGCAGCTGGGCGAGCAGAACCCCATCGCCTTTATCCACGACGTTGGTGCCGGCGGTATTTCCAACGCCTTCCCGGAACTGGTCAACGACGGCGGCCGTGGTGGCCGCTTCGAGCTGCGCAACGTGCCCAACGATGAGCCGGGCATGGCGCCGCATGAAATCTGGAGCAACGAATCCCAGGAACGTTACGTGCTGGCCGTCAGTGCCGTCGATTTCGAACGTTTCAAGGCCATCTGTGAGCGTGAGCGTTGCCCGTTTGCCGTGGTTGGTGAGGCCACCGAAGAAGCCCACCTGACCGTGACCGACAGCCATTTCGCCAACACCCCGGTGGATATGCCGCTGGAAGTGCTGCTCGGCAAGCCGCCGCGCATGCATCGTTCGGCCGCTCGCGAAGCTGAGCTGGGCGACGATTTCGACGCAGGCAGCCTGGCCCTCGACGAGGCCGTGAGCCGTGTCCTGCATCACCCGGCCGTGGCCAGCAAGAGCTTTCTGATCACCATCGGCGACCGCACCATCACCGGGCTGGTTGCCCGCGACCAGATGGTCGGGCCTTGGCAGGTACCGGTGGCCGATTGCGCGGTCACCGCCACCAGCTTCGACGTCTACACCGGCGAAGCCATGGCCATGGGCGAGCGCACGCCGCTGGCGCTGCTGGATGCCGCGGCTTCCGGGCGCATGGCGATCGGCGAAACCCTGACCAACCTGGCTGCCTCGCGGATCGACAAAATCTCCGATATCAAGCTGTCCGCCAACTGGATGGCCGCCGCCGGCCATCCTGGCGAAGACGCCCGCCTGTACGAGACGGTCAAGGCCGTGGGCATGCAGCTGTGCCCGGAGCTGGGCATCTGCATCCCGGTGGGCAAGGACTCGATGTCGATGAAGACCCGCTGGCAGGAAGAGGGCGCGGAGAAGAGCGTCACCTCGCCACTGTCATTGATCGTCACCGGCTTCGCCCCGGTCAGCGATATCCGCAAGACCCTGACTCCGCAACTGCGCATGGACAAGGGTGAAACCGATCTGATCCTGATCGACCTCGGCCGTGGGCAGAACCGCATGGGTGCGTCCATCCTCGCCCAGGTCTACGGCAAGCTCGGCAGCCAGGCGCCGGATGTCGACGATGCCGAAGACCTCAAGGCCTTCTTCGCGGTGATCCAGGGGCTGAATGCCGACGGTCGCCTGCTGGCCTATCACGACCGCTCCGACGGCGGCTTGATGACCACCGTGCTGGAAATGGCTTTCGCCGGTCACTGTGGCCTCAACCTGGCGCTCGATTCGCTGGCTGCGAGCCGCGAAGAGCTGGCGGCGGTGTTGTTCAACGAAGAATTGGGCGCGGTGATCCAGGTGCACCAGGACGCCACCGCTGAAGTGCTGTCGCAATTCAGCGCCGCCGGTCTGGACTGCGTGGCGGTGATCGGCCAGCCGGTGAACAACGACGAAGTGACGATTCGCTTCAACGATCAGCCGGTGTTCGCCGGTCAGCGTCGTTTGCTGCATCGCGAGTGGGCGCAAACCAGCTACCAGATCCAGCGCCTGCGCGATAACGAGCGCTGCGCCGATCAGGAATTCGATGCACTGCTCGAAGAAGATAATCCGGGCCTGCAGGCCACGTTGGGCTTCGACGTCAACCAGGATATTGCCGCGCCCTACATCCGTAAGGGCGTGCGCCCGCAGATCGCGGTGCTGCGCGAGCAGGGCGTCAACGGCCAGGTGGAGATGGCCGCGGCCTTCGACCGCGCCGGCTTCGCTGCGGTGGATGTGCATATGAGCGATATCCTCAGTGGCCGCGTCAGTCTCGAAGAGTTCAAGGGGCTGGTCGCCTGCGGCGGTTTCTCCTACGGCGACGTGCTCGGTGCCGGTGAAGGCTGGGCCAAGTCGGTGCTGTTCAACAGCCGCGCGCGCGATGGTTTCCAGGCCTTCTTCGAGCGCAAGGACAGCTTCGCCCTGGGTGTGTGCAACGGTTGCCAGATGATGAGCAACCTGCACGAGCTGATTCCCGGCAGCGATTTCTGGCCGCATTTCGTGCGCAACCGCTCGGAGCAGTTCGAAGCCCGCGTGGCCATGGTGCAGATTCAGGAATCGGCGTCGATCTTCCTGCAAGGCATGGCCGGTTCGCGGATGCCGATCGCCATCGCCCACGGCGAAGGTCATGCCGAGTTCGAGAGCGAGGAAGCGCTGCTTGAGGCCGATCTGTCCGGTTGCGTGGCCATGCGCTTTATCGATAACCACGGCAAGGTCACCGAAAACTACCCGGCCAACCCCAACGGCTCGCCGCGCGGGATCACCGGTTTGACCAGTCGTGATGGTCGCGTGACCATCATGATGCCGCACCCGGAGCGGGTGTTCCGCGCCGTGCAGAACTCCTGGAAACCGGAAGACTGGCAGGAAGACGCAGGCTGGATGCGCATGTTCCGCAATGCTCGGGTTTGGGTGGACTAAAACCGGACCCCAACCCTGGAGTGGGGTGGACATGGCGAAGCCTTGTCCACCTCCGCAGCCTCGGTGGCGGACAAGCCTTCGGCAAGTCCGCCCTACTTGCTAGGTTATCGTCTTGCTTCCCCTTGTCGTCCTTCTCGACTGACAGGCCTTCCACTCCGTTGTTTCGCAATCAAAGCCCATCGCTGTGACGCCCGTCGCGGTGTTTGCCCTCTCGCCTGCTCGCTTGAAACTTCAATTGCCAGTTGCAGGTCTCTGACTGGTGCTTAACTACTGGGTACCAGTGGACGAACAGCAGCGCATTGGCGGAGTCAAATGTTCAAGCTGTGATCGCCGCCGCGATCTAGGGTGCGGGCAAAATGCCATTATCCTGTGGCATGATTGTTCGACTGTAAGTGGCCATCCCTGTCTGCGGAGATATTGATGTACAAGCTGTGTTTCTATGTTCCAGAAGCTCATCTGGAAGAAGTCAAGAAGGCTGTCTTTGCTGCTGGTGGCGGGCGTGTCGGTGCCTACGACAGCTGTTGTTGGCAGACCTTGGGGCAGGGGCAGTTTCGTGCGCTGGAAGGCAGCAATGCCTTTATCGGGCAGCTCGGCAGGGTCGAGCAGGTGGCGGAATGGAAAGTCGAATTGGTGGTTGCCGACGAGTTGATCCATGACGCCGTAAAAGCGCTGAAAACCAGCCATCCTTACGAGACGCCAGCGTTCGACGTATGGCGCCTGTCGGATATCCAGTTCTAGCCGGGAAACCTCAGACCATCAGTTGCAAGTAAAGAGTGAAACGGTGTGGTCGGCGTTGGCTGTCGACCGGGCTGATTCGCTCTCCGCTTGCGGCTTCAAGGCCTAATCTCAATCAGCGTGCCATCCTTGACCAGGCTCCAGACCTCGCGCATGTCGGCGTTTTTCATCGCGATGCAGCCTTGCGTCCAGTCCAGGGTATGGAAAAACCACTCGGGATATTCCTCATCCCTGGGGGTGCCGTGAATCATGATCATGCCGCCGGGTTTTATACCTCGATTGCGGGCCTGCGCCTGATCGCGAGCGTTGGGGTAGGAAATATGCAGCGCAAGCTGGTATTTCTCGCTGGCCTTGCGCCAATCGATCCAGTACAGGCCCTCCGGGGTACGCGCGTCCCCCTCGTTCTGCTTGGCGCCGACGGGTTGCTTGCCCAGGGAGATGCGATAGGACCTGAGGGTTTCGCCGCGGCTCAGCAGGTGCAGTTTGTGCTCGGATTTGAGCACCAGAACCTTGTCCACCTGTTTGCCATCCGGCGCCGGGGCGCTGGTGGCATGGGTGGCACCGGCGAGCATGATGCTGCAGGCGGCTAGGAGCAGGGCGGGGAAGCGGTGCATGGATGCTCTCATCGTTCAAAAGGCGTTTTTGTAATGGGCGCGCAGGGCTTCCAGCGGTTCGTTACGTACCGGGTAGCGTTGCTGTTTGCGGTCGGCGAAAAAGTATTCGAGCGTGCGTCCGATGGTCGGAAATGCCAGTTCAGACCAGGGGATCTCGGCTTCATGGAATAGCTGGACCTCCAGGCTTTCTTCGCCGGCGGCGAATTGCAGATCGACCAGCTCGGCGCGAAACAGCATGTACACCTGGCTGATATGCGGCAGGTCGAACAGGGTATACAGGTGCAGGTCGCGTACCCGGGCGCAGGCTTCCTCCTCGGTTTCGCGCATGGCGGCCTGTTCCAGGGTCTCGCCGTTTTCCATGAACCCTGCGGGCAGGGTCCAGTAGCCGCGCCTGGGTTCGATGGCTCTGCGACACATCAGCACCTGGTCACCCCACACCGGCAGGCAGCCAGCGATGATTCGCGGGTTCTGGTAATGGATGGTCTGGCACTGGCCGCAGACATGCCGCAAGCGATTGTCGCCCTGGGGTATGGTCTGGCTGACGGAGCCGCCGCACTGGCTACAGAATTTCATAACGGGCTCTCTCTATTCAGCGTCTATCTTGGCTCGCCTGTGACGTAGTCGGCAAGCGGCTCGCTGGCGTTGCAGTGACATTGTTTGGCGGCTTTGGGGCTTGGGCAGGGCGGCGCTTTCGTGCAATCATCCGAGCGAGAATAAAAATCGAGAATGCCCATGCTGGACGATCTGCTCCATCGCATGCGTGGCTATAGCCCGCGCCTCCTGCACGCCGATTGTGCCTACCCCGAGGCGGCAGTGTTGGTTCCGATCACCCGTAGTGACGAACCGGAAGTTGTGTTGACGCTGCGCGCCAGCGGCCTGTCCACCCATGGCGGTGAAGTGGCCTTTCCGGGCGGGCGGCGCGACCCGGAGGACGCCGACCTGACGCGTACCGCATTGCGCGAGGCCGAGGAAGAAATCGGTCTGCCGCCTGGCCTGGTCGAAGTCGTCGGGCCCTTGAGCACGTTGATTTCGTTGCACGGTATCCAGGTCACCCCCTATGTCGGCCTGGTGCCCGATTTTGTCGACTACCGAGCCAACGACGGCGAGATCGCCGCGGTTTTCAGCGTGCCGTTGGCGTTCTTCCGTGATGATCCACGGGAAACCACCCACCGCATCGACTATTTCGGGCGCAGCTGGTATGTGCCGAGTTACCGTTATGGCGAATATAAAATCTGGGGTTTGACGGCGATAATGCTGGTCGAATTGGTCAATCTGATTTACGACGCCGATATCGATTTGCATCTGCCGCCGGAACATTTCATCAGGCCCGGCGAAAACGTCTAATCCTGTGAGTGAGGTATTCGAATGAAATATCGCCTGGGCCAGTCCCGCGTCGACGCACACCCTGACAGCTGGATCGCCCCGAATGCCACGCTGGTCGGCAAGGTCAAGCTTGAGCCGGGCGCCAGTGTCTGGTTCAACGCCGTGCTGCGCGGCGACAACGAGCTGATCCATATCGGTGAAAACAGCAACGTGCAGGACGGCACCGTCATGCACACCGATATGGGCTTTCCGCTGAGTGTCGGCAAGGGGGTGACCATTGGCCATAACGCCATGCTGCATGGCTGCACGGTGGGCGATTACAGCCTGATCGGGATCAATGCGGTGGTGCTCAACGGCGCGAAGATCGGCAAGTACTGCATCATCGGCGCCAACAGCCTGATCGCCGAGGGCAAGGAAATTCCCGATGGCTCCCTGGTCGTCGGCTCGCCCGGCAAGGTGGTGCGCGAGCTCAACGAGCAGCAAATGAAAATGCTCGAAGCCAGCGCCGCGCATTATGTGCATAACGCCCAGCGCTATGCCCGCGAGTTGGCGGAGCAGGACGAGTGAGCGAGCAGGAACGCCCGGTCGCTTCGCCCTGTGTGCATGTCTGTGCATTGGACGACGAGGATATCTGTATCGGCTGTCAGCGTAGCGTAGCGGAGATCACCCGCTGGAGCCGTATGGACAATGCCGAGCGTCGTCAGGTGCTGCGCCTCTGCCATGTGCGGGCCGAGGCCAAAGGCGTGTTGCTGTAAGTCCTTCCATTCTGTAAATCCCCCTGTGCTCGAGGAATACCTATGTCCCGTATCGGAACCCCTTTGTCGCCGAGCGCGACCCGCGTGTTGCTGTGTGGTGCCGGCGAGCTGGGCAAGGAACTGGTAATCGAGTTGCAACGCCTCGGTGTCGAAGTCATCGCCGTCGATCGTTACGCCAATGCCCCGGCAATGCAGGTCGCGCACCGCAGCCATGTGCTCGATATGCTCGACGGTGCGGCGTTGCGCGCGGTGATCGAGCAGGAACAACCGCATTACATAGTGCCGGAGATCGAGGCCATCGCCACCGCCACCCTGGTCGAGCTGGAGCGCGAAGGTTTTACCGTGATTCCCAGTGCGCGGGCCGCGCAACTGACCATGAACCGCGAGGGGATTCGTCGCCTGGCGGCGGAGGAGCTGGGCTTGCCGACCTCGCCCTACCGCTTCGCCGATTCGTTCGAGGCCTGCCGTGATGCCGCCGGGGAGATCGGTTTTCCGTGCCTGATCAAACCGATCATGAGCTCCTCCGGCAAGGGCCAGTCGCTGCTCAAGAGCGCCGACGACCTGCAAGCCGCCTGGGATTACGCCCAGGCCGGTGGTCGCGCTGGCAAGGGCAGGGTGATCGTCGAGGGTTTCGTCGACTTCGATTATGAGATCGCGTTGCTCACCGTGCGCCATGCTGGCGGCACCAGTTTCTGTGCGCCTGTCGGGCACCGTCAGGTCAAGGGCGACTATCAGGAATCCTGGCAGCCGCAGCCGATGAGCGCCAAGGCGCGTGAGGAGGCCGAGCGCATTGCGCTGGCGGTCACGGACGCATTGGGTGGGCGCGGGCTATTCGGTGTCGAGCTGTTCGTCAAAGGCGATCAGGTATGGTTCTGCGAGATTTCACCGCGGCCCCACGATACAGGTCTGGTCACCCTGATTTCCCAGGATCTGTCCGAGTTCGCCCTGCATGCGCGGGCGATTCTCGGTTTGCCAATCCCGCTGATTCGCCAGTTCGGTCCCTCGGCATCCGCGGTGGTGCTGGTCGAAGGCGTATCGCGGCAGGTTGCTTTCGGCAATCTGGCCGCCGCGCTGGCCGAACCGGACACCGCGTTGCGCCTGTTTGGCAAGCCCGAGGTCAACGGCCAGCGGCGCATGGGCGTGGCTTTGGCGCGCGACGAGTCGCTGACGGCGGCGCGCGCCAAGGCGACCCGTGCGGCACAAGCGGTGGTTGTCGAGTTATAAGTCGTGAGCCGCTGGCGCGTGGCCACTTGGTGGCTAGGGTTCTGCCTGCTGCTGCCGGTATTGCTGCCTTTGGCACTGCATACCCGCCGGCATGCCTTGCGTTTGCCCGTGGCGGGCGGTGCACAGCTTGGCCTGGCGGGTGCCAATTGGCCCGGCGAGCCGCTGCGCTTGTTGGTGCTGGGGGAATCCACGGTGGCCGGTGTCGGTGCCGCTTCACAGGAACAGGCCCTGGTCGGTCAATTGGCCCGCGCTCTGGCCAATTGTCAGCGGCGGCCGGTGGCCTGGCGCGCCTGCGGCGAAAACGGTATCACCGCAGCGCAGGCCTGGGAGCGCCTGGTGCCCGAGGTGGCGGGCGAGCCGGCGGATCTGGTGCTGTTGGTATTCGGGGTCAACGACAGCACCGGGCTCAGTTCGATGCGTCGCTGGCAGCGCGCACTGCGTAGCCTGGTCGCGCATTTCTCGGTTGGCGGGGCGCGTGTCGCGCTCAGTGCGGTGGCGCCGATGCAGCACTTCAGCGCCTTGCCCTGGTTGTTGCGCTCGATGTTGGGGGCGCGTGCCGCCATGCTCGATACGGCCCTGCGTCAGGTCGCCGCGGATTCGCGGGCTGAATACTGTCCGCTGCAGCTGCGGTTTTCCGCCGAGTACCTGGCGGCCGACGGTTATCACCCGTCGAGCGAGGGTTACCGGGTCTGGGCCGAGGGGCTCGCCGAGGCGCTTATTCCTCGGCTGCTTCCGGCTGCGGCCTAGTGCTGGCCTGCCAGGCCCTGACGCTTTTCACGCGGTTTTCCGAAGACTGCAGGATTTCCAGGCGATAAGGTCCGATCGCCAGGCACACAGCGCTGTCGGGAATGCTTTCCAGCACTTCGGTGATCAAGCCGTTGAGCGTCTTCGGGCCGTCGCAGGGCAGGTGCCAATCGAGCGCCTTGTTCACTTCGCGGATATAGGCGGCGCCATCGATCACCTGGGTGCCGTCTTCCTGCGGGTGAATATCCGGGCTGCGCAGCGCGCTTTGGTTGCTGAAGTCGCCGACGATCTCTTCGAGAATATCTTCCAGGGTGACAATGCCGATCACGTCGCCGTACTCGTCGACGACGATGCCGATGCGGCGCTTCTCCTTCTGGAAGTTGATCAGCTGTGTGGACAGTGGCGTGCTTTCAGGAACGAAATAGGGCTCGTTGCAGGCGGCGAGCAAGGCTTCCTTGGTCAGTTGGTCGTTGTTCATCAAGCGGGCGATCTGGCGCATGTGCACGATGCCTTCGACCTGATTGATGTCATGCCGGAACAGCGGCAAGCGGGTGTGCGTAGTGGTGGTCAGCTGGCTGATGATCGTCTCGATATCGTCTTCCAGGTCGATGCCGGTGACCTCGTTGCGCGGGATCATGATGTCGTTGACCGTCACCCGCTCCAGGTCGAGGATACCCAGCAACATGCTCTGGCGATTCTTCGGCAATTCGTGTCCGGACTCGCGCACCACGCTGCGCAGCTCCTCGGTGGTCAAACTGTCGTTATGCTTGCTGGCCGGGTCGATGCCGATCAGTCTGAGCAGGCCGTTGCTGATCCAGCCGAGCATGATCACCAGCGGGTAGAACAGCTTTTGCAAGAGCAGCAGCGGCAGGCTGAATGGGTAGGCCACTCTGTCGGGGTGCAATGCGGCCAGGGTTTTCGGCGTGATTTCGCCGAAAATCAGCAGCGCCAGGGTCAGGCCGATGGTGGCGATGGCGATACCGGCTTCGCCCCACAGCTTGATCGCCAGAACCGTGGCGATCGACGAAGCGAGGATGTTGACGAAGTTGTTGCCGATCAGGATGGTGCCGAGCAAGCGGTCAGGGCGGCTGAGCAGATCGCTGACGCGCTTGGCGCCGCGATGCCCTTCCTTGGCCAGGTGGCGCAGGCGGTAGCGGTTGAGGCTGAGGATGCCGGTCTCGGAGCTGGAGAAAAATGCCGAGCAGGCTAATAGGAAGATCAGCAGCCCGAGCAGGAAACCTGGGTGTACGTTATCCACTGTAGATAGCCTAGATGTGCAGGATGAATTCGCGAACCAGCTTGCTGCCGAAATAGGCCAGCATCAGCAGGCAGAAGCCCGCCAGGGTCCAACGAATGGCCTTGTGTCCACGCCAGCCGAGCTGGTGACGACCCCAGAGCAGTACGGCGAACACTACCCAGGCGAAGCAGGACAGTATGGTCTTGTGCGCCAGGTGCTGGGCGAACAGGTTGTCGATATAGAGCGCGCCCGACAGCAGCGACAGCGACAGCAGCAGCCAGCCGGCCCAGAGAAAGCCGAACAGCAGGCTTTCCATGGTTTGCAGCGGTGGGAAATTCTTGATCAGTCCAGAGGGGTGCTTGTGCTTGAGCTGATGATCCTGCAGCAGCAACAGTAGCGATTGCAGTACGGCGATGGTGAGCATGCCGTAGGCGATGATCGACAGCAGGATATGTACGCGGATGCCGGGTTGTTCGGTGATCGGCTGGATGGTGCCGCTGGGCATGAACTGTGCGAGTAACACCGTCAGGCAGCCAAGCGGGAACAGCAGCATCAGCAGGTTTTCCACCGGCATGCGCAAACAAGCCAGCAGCGTCAGCAGGATCACCGCGAAGGCGATCAGGCTCGAGGCATTGAAGAATTCCAGGGTGAGCCCCGCGCTGCTGTGCATCTGCAGAAACAGACTGCCACCGTGAAAGAACAGGGCGAGGACGCCAAGCAGCGCCAGCAGGCGTTTGTCGGCTGTGCTGCGTTGGCTAAGACGCAGACCTTGGTAGATGGCGGCGCCCGCATATAGAGATGCGGCGGCCAGGCTGGGCAGCAATGGGAGCATAAATCCTTGTTGGGCGGGCCCGAAAGGCGCTGAGTGTGTCATACAAGGTTATTTCACGAAAGACTGTTGGCGGTGTCGGTGCTGCGGACACTTCGCTATAATCCGCCGCCTGCTACAAGCCCATCCGTGGCTCCATTAGGGCCTGAAAGGAACGCGCATGTTCGAAAATCTAACAGACCGCCTCTCGCAAACGCTGCGAAACGTCACTGGCAAGGCCAAGCTGACCGAAGACAACATCAAGGACACGCTGCGTGAAGTGCGCATGGCTTTGCTCGAAGCCGACGTCGCGCTGCCGGTGGTCAAGGACTTCGTCAACAAGGTCAAGGAGCGGGCGGTCGGCACCGAGGTGTCGAAGAGCCTGACGCCGGGTCAGGCCTTCGTGAAGGTGGTGCGCGCCGAGCTGGAAGAGCTGATGGGCGCGGCCAACGAGGATCTGGCGCTCAATGCCACGCCACCCGCGGTGGTGTTGATGGCCGGCCTGCAGGGCGCCGGTAAGACCACCACCGCCGGTAAGTTGGCGCGCTTTCTCAAGGAGCGCAAGAAGAAAACCGTCATGGTGGTTTCGGCCGACGTTTACCGTCCCGCGGCGATCAAACAGCTGGAAACCCTGGCCGGCGATATCGGCGTCAGCTTTTTCCCCTCCGATATCAGCCAGAAGCCGGTGGCAATTGCCGAGGCGGCGATCAAGGAAGCCAAGCTCAAGTTCATCGATGTGGTGATCGTCGATACCGCAGGTCGTCTGGCCATCGATGCCGAGATGATGGCGGAGATCCAGGCGCTGCATGCGGCGATCAAGCCGGTCGAAACCCTGTTCGTGGTCGACGCCATGACCGGTCAGGATGCTGCCAATACCGCCAAGGCCTTCGGCGATGCGCTGCCGCTGACCGGTGTGGTGCTGACCAAGGTGGATGGCGACGCCCGCGGTGGTGCGGCGCTGTCGGTGCGGCATATCACTGGCAAGCCGATCAAATTCATCGGTATGGGCGAGAAAAGCGACGCGCTGGAGCCCTTTCATCCGGATCGTATCGCTTCGCGCATCCTCGGCATGGGCGACGTGCTCAGCCTGATCGAGCAGGCCGAACAGACCCTTGATCGCGAAAAGGCCGAAAAACTCACTAAGAAGCTGAAGAAAGGCAAGGGCTTCGATCTCGAAGACTTCCGCGATCAGCTGCAGCAGATGAAGAACATGGGCGGCCTCGGCGGCCTGATGGACAAGCTGCCGCAGATGGGCGGGGTCAACCTGGCGCAGATGGGCAATGCCCAGGGCGCCGCCGAGAAGCAGTTCAAGCAGATGGAGGCGATCATCAACTCCATGACCCCGGCCGAGCGCCGCGACCCCGAGATCATCAGTGGTTCGCGCAAGCGCCGCATCGCCATGGGCTCCGGCACCCAGGTGCAGGACATCGGGCGTTTGATCAAGCAACACAAGCAAATGCAGAAGATGATGAAGAAATTCACCGCCAAAGGCGGCATGGCCAAGATGATGCGCGGCATGGGTGGGATGATGCCGGGCGGTATGCCGAAGTTTTAGAAGTAGTAGCTACAAGCCGCAAGCACAGGTGGTAGGGCAAAGCTTTGCGCTTGTCGCTTAAAGCTTGCGGCGGTGCTTTTGCGCAGCCTTTTCCGTCGTTCGGAAAAAGGCTTTGCAAAAGTACCGATAATCCTTAGAATATGCGGCCTTTCGGGCCCAGTGCCCTATGCGTGCATTTCAGTTTTGCAGCACCGACTACAGGAACGAAGTTCAATGGTAACCATCCGTCTTGCCCGTGGCGGCTCCAAGAAGCGCCCTTTCTATCACCTCACCGTGACCAACAGCCGCAATGCGCGCGATGGTCGTTTCGTTGAGCGTATCGGTTTCTTCAACCCGGTTGCTTCGGGTGCCGAAATCAAACTGTCCGTAGACCAAGAGCGTGCCGCTTACTGGCTCGGTCAGGGCGCGCAGCCGTCTGAGCGTGTTGCTCAGCTGCTCAAGGAAGCTGCTAAGGCTGCTGCCTAAGCACTTATGAGCATGACGCCAGCTCCCGCCGAGGACCTTGTAGTTCTCGGCAAGATTGTCTCGGTGCATGGCGTAAAGGGCGAAGTGAAGGTGTATTCCTTTACCGATCCTTTGACCAACGTGCTCAATTACCCTCGCTGGACGCTTAAACGCGACAACGAGGTGAAACAAGTCGAATTGGCTGGTGGACGCTTGCAAGGCAAGGTTCTGGTGGCTCGGCTCAAGGGGCTGGATGATCGCGAAGTGGCTCGTACCTTCGCGGGTTTCGACATCTGTGTGCCTCGCGGTCAATTGCCGGAACTCAGCGAAGGCGAGTTCTACTGGTATCAGTTGGAAGGTCTCAAGGTCATTGATCAGGCGGGGCAGTTGCTCGGCAAGATCGACCATTTGTTCGAGACCGGCGCCAACGACGTGATTGTGGTTAAGCCGTGCGTCGACAGCCTGGATGATCGTGAGCGTTTGCTGCCCTACACCGGGCAATGCGTGTTGGCGATCGACCTGAATGCTGGCGAAATGCGGGTCGACTGGGATGCGGACTTCTAAACGTGCGCGTTGAAGTCATTACGCTGTTCCCGGAGATGTTTGCCGCAATCGGCGAATACGGCATTACCAGTCGTGCGGTGAAGCAGGGGCTGTTGCAGCTGACCTGTTGGAACCCGCGAAGCTACACCACAGACCGTCATCACACCGTGGATGATCGGCCTTTTGGCGGTGGCCCCGGCATGGTGATGAAGATCAAGCCGCTCGAAGATGCTTTGCTCGATGCTAAGCAGGCTACAGGCGGTGCGGCCAAGGTGATTTACCTGTCGCCGCAAGGTCGTCGGCTGACGCAGTCGGCGGTACGCGAGCTGGCCAATGAGGATGCGTTGATCCTGATTGCCGGTCGTTATGAAGGCATTGATGAGCGCTTTATCGAAGCGCATGTCGATGAAGAGTGGTCGATTGGGGATTACGTCCTGTCCGGCGGTGAGCTGCCGGCCATGGTGCTGATCGATGCGGTAACGCGCCTTTTGCCTGGTGCATTGGGTCATGCTGACTCGGCCGAGGAGGACTCCTTTACGGATGGCCTGCTCGACTGCCCGCACTACACCCGACCTGAGGTGTATGCGGATAAAAGTGTTCCGCAGGTGTTGCTTAGCGGCAACCACGAACACATCCGGCGCTGGCGTTTGCAGCAGTCCCTTGGTCGGACCTGGGAACGTCGTGCTGATCTTCTGGAAAGCCGCTCGCTTTCTGGAGAAGAGAAGAAGCTGCTGGAGGAATACGTCCGCCAGCGGGACGATAGATGATGTATCGATGGCAGGCCTGGCCGGCTTGTCTTAGGAGCGCAGTATGACTAACAAGATTATTCAGCAGATCGAAGCTGAGCAGATGAGCAAAGAGATCCCTACCTTTGCACCGGGCGACACCATCGTCGTTCAGGTCAAGGTAAAGGAAGGTGACCGTCAGCGTCTGCAGGCATTCGAAGGCGTTGTTATCGCCAAGCGTAACCGCGGCCTGAACAGCGCATTCACCGTTCGCAAAATCTCCAACGGTGTTGGTGTTGAGCGTACTTTCCAGACCTACAGCCCGCTGGTCGACAGCCTGGCTGTCAAGCGCCGCGGCGACGTGCGTAAAGCCAAGCTTTACTACCTGCGCGACCTGTCCGGTAAAGCAGCACGCATCAAGGAAAAACTGGGCTGATAAAGCTTCGGTTTTAAAAAAAGCAGCCTACGGGCTGCTTTTTTCGTTTTGGCGTCAGGCTGGCGCACGGCGTATAAGGCGCTTCGCAGCGAACCGCCAACGTAGCGCCATGTTTATGCCGCCGCGGATGCTTGCACCGGATTGGCCTCGACCAACGCGACCAGGGTCCAGCCGGTTTGCGGCTGCAGCTGTTCTTCCGGCGTTGCGACGTGCACGCGGCCTTCGCGGTCGCGGGCGAACAGCAGGGTCGCGCGCTGGCCGTGCAGGGCCTGGTAATCGCTCCAGGAAAAGCCGTCGGTCAGCGTCGTGCTGTAGATTTGCGCGCCCTGGGCCAGGCGACTGGCGGCTTGCGGATAGGTCAGTACCTGGCTGCCGAGTGGTCGGCCACGATGCTCGTCGCTGGCGCGATGCTTGTCGGTGCGTCGGCTTTCCTGGCCGCTAGCCAGGCTGAACAAACGCTGGCTGCCGAATTCGTGGCGAAAGCGCATGCTCGCCAGGGTGTTCAATTCGCCGGCCGGCGACAGCGCCAGCAGGTGCCCAAGGCCAATCAGGTCTAGATGGGCTTCGGCATGCTGCGAAGCGGGATTGCCGAAGTAGGTCGGCAGATTGTCCATGCGGGCCGCACGAATATTCTCCCAGCTCGAATCGGTCAGCAGTACGCGGCAGCCGAGTTGCTGCAGAGCTTTGCCGATCTCCCGGGCAATGCTGTTGGCGCCGACGATGAGAAAACCGCTGGGCGCCGGTTCGGCGACCTTCAACAGTCTGGCCAGGGGGCGTGCCGTGGCGCTTTGCAACACCACGGTGCCGATGATCACCGCAAAGGTCAGTGGTACCAGCAGCTGCGCACCATCATGGCCGGCCTCACCGAGGCGGATGGCGAATATCGCCGACACTGCGGCGGCGACGATGCCGCGTGGCGAAATCCAGGCGAGCAGGGCTCGTTCGCGCCAGTTGAGGCTCGAACCGAACGTGGACAGGGCCACGTTCAATGGCCTGGCGACGAACTGGATCACCGCCAGCAGCAACAGCACCGCCGGGCCCAGGGCGAGCAGGGCGTTCAGGTCGAGGCGCGCGGCGAGCAGAATGAACAGCCCGGAAATCAGCAGGACGCTGAGGTTTTCCTTGAAGTGCAGGATGTGTCGGACATCGACGCCTTTCATGTTGGCCAGCCACATGCCCATCAGGGTTACGGCGAGCAGCCCGGATTCGTGCATGATTTCGTTTGAGGCGATGAAGATGCCAAGTACGGTGGCCAGTACCGCGAGGTTGTGCAGGTAGTCCGGCAGCCATTGGCGGCGCAGTACCTGGCCCAGCGTCCAGCCGCCGGCAACGCCGCACAGGCTGCCGCAGAGGATCACGCCGGCGAAGGTGCCGAGGCTGTGCTGCCAGCCGCTGCCGTCGGCGTTGGCGATGATGAAGCTGTACACCACGACCGCCAGCAGTGCGCCTATGGGGTCGATGACGATGCCTTCCCAGCGCAGGATATTGGCGATCGAAGCCTTGGGCCGGACCACTCGCAGCATCGGCACTATTACCGTCGGCCCGGTGACCAGGGTCAGGGTGCCGAACAGCAATGCCATGTCCCAGGAAAAATCCAGCAGGTAATGGGTGGTGGCGGCGATCACGCCCCAGGTGGACAGGGCGCCGATCGTCACCATGCGCCTGACCACGCTGCCGATTTCCCGCCATTCGGACAAATGCAGGGTCAGGCTGCCCTCGAACAGAATCAAGGCCACCGACATCGACACCATTGGGAACAGCAGTGGGCCGAACAGTGCCTGGGGGTCGAGCCAGCCCAGAAGTGGGCCGGCCAGGATGCCGCCGAGCAGCAGGAACAGGATTGCCGGCAGGCGCAAGCGCCAGGCCAGCCATTGGCAGGCCAGCGAGGCGGTGCCGATGGCGGCGAAGGCGAGAAGGATGTACTGCTCGTTCATCAAAAGTCCTTTTGTGAGTCGTCTGCGCAATTTGCGGCTGCGCCGGCCTGGCGCCTGTGATCGTTTCGCCGGTTGCTCGGGCTGGTTATCGGGGGGCGGGCTGTGAAAGACTAGCCTGCCTGCCATCCCGATATAACCCCATGCCCGCCATCGACCATCCGCTGATTGATCGCTTTCTTGAAACCCTATGGTTGGAAAAAGGCTTGTCCGCCCATACCCGGGCGGCCTATCGCAGTGATCTGGCGCTGTTCAATGGTTGGTTGCAAGCGCGCGATCTGGAGCTCCCGGGTGTCGGTCGCGAGCTGATTCTCGATCACCTGGCCTGGCGCATGAACGAGGGTTACAAGGCCCGTTCCACTGCGCGTTTGATTTCCGGATTACGCGGTTTCTATCGTTTTCTGTTGCGCGAGGGCGTTATCGCAATCGATCCGACCTTGCAGGTGGATTTGCCGCAGCTTGGCCGGCCGTTGCCCAAATCCCTCTCCGAGGCCGATGTCGAAGCGCTGCTGGCAGCGCCGGAGCTGGACGACCCTATCGGCCTGCGCGACCGCGCCATGCTCGAGGTGCTCTATGCCTGTGGCTTGCGGGTCAGCGAGTTGATCGGCTTGACCCTCGAACAGGTCAATCTGCGCCAGGGCGTGCTACGAGTCTTCGGCAAGGGTAGCAAGGAACGGCTGGTGCCGATGGGCGAAGAGGCCATCGCCTGGATCGAGCGCTATTGCCGCGAGGCGCGGCCGTTCCTGCTCGACGGTAAGCCCAGCGATGTACTGTTTCCCAGTTTGCGTGGCGAGCAGATGACCCGGCAGACGTTCTGGCACCGGATCAAGCATCAAGCCAAAGTGGCGGGTATCGCCAAGAGCTTATCGCCGCATACGCTGCGCCATGCCTTCGCCACCCACCTGCTCAACCACGGCGCGGATTTACGCGTGGTGCAGATGCTTTTGGGGCACAGCGACCTGTCGACCACGCAGATTTACACCCATATCGCCCGGGCGCGATTGCAGGAGTTGCATGCACAGCACCATCCGCGCGGCTGAGATGGCCGTCCGGCTGTGGTGGTCGGCGTTTCGAGGCTTCTATGATAGGCTTTGCCCAACGCTATAGCGCCCTTGTGGCAGTGGCTGCGGGCCTGGTTCGGGACCGCTCGATCGTCCGCAGGGTATTAATCGCTCGACAGGAGTTCCCATGGGTTACAACCGTATTTTTGCCGCGTTGGCTTTGACTGTGGTCAGCGGCGCTTGCCTGGCTGGCGATGCGGATGCCGATCAGGCCATTCGTAAGACGTTGAAGACCATTCAGCCCGATCTGCCGATCGAAGCGATCGCCGAAAGCCCGATGCAGGGTGTCTACCAGGTCCAGCTCGCCGGTGGCCGCGTGCTTTATGCCAGCGCCAACGGCGAGTTCGTGATGCAGGGTTATCTGTATCAGTTCAAGGACGGCAAGATGGCGAACCTGACGGAGAAATCGGAAAGTGTCGCGGTGGCCAAGGCAATCAATTCTGTGCCGCTGTCGGAGATGGTGATATTCCCCAGCAAGACGCCGAAGACCCATATCACGGTGTTTACCGACACCGATTGCGGCTATTGCCAGAAACTGCACAGCGAAGTGGCCGAACTCAATCGTCTGGGTGTCGAAGTGCGTTACATGGCGTTCCCGCGTCAGGGCATGGGCAGCCCGGCGGCGAAAGAGCTGGCAAGCGTCTGGTGCGCCAAGGATCGCAACGATGCGATGAATCGCGCCAAGGCCCGGCAGACCATCGAAGTGGCCGAATGTGACAACCCGGTGGCCAAGCAGTATGCCCTGGGCCAGTCGATCGGGGTGAGCGGTACGCCGGCGATCGTGCTGGCCAATGGCAAGCTCGTGCCGGGTTACCAGCCGGCGCCGCAGCTGGCCAAGCTGGCGCTGGAATCCAATCCGACCAACTAGCGGTTCGCGCTGGATTGACTAATAAACAGCCGCTTCGTATGGTGCGGCTCTTTTTCCACGGCCGGAGCATGCTCCGGCCGTTTTATGCGGTGCAGATGGGGAGTTCAGTGTGAAACCGGTCAAAGTAGGCATCTGTGGGCTGGGTACTGTCGGTGGCGGTACTTTCAACGTGCTCAAGCGCAACGCCGAGGAAATCGCGCGTCGTGCCGGGCGTGGCATCGAGGTGGTGCAGATTGCACTGCGTTCGCAGAACCCACAGTGCGACATTACCGGTATCGCTATTACCCACGACCCGTTCGAGCTGGTCGATAACCCCGAAATAGAAATCGTCGTCGAGTTGATCGGCGGCTACGGCATCGCCCGCGATCTGGTGCTCAAGGCCATCGATAACGGCAAGCACGTGGTCACCGCGAACAAGGCGTTGATTGCCGTGCACGGCAACGAGATTTTTGCCCGTGCTCGCGAGAAGGGCGTGATAGTCGCCTTCGAAGCAGCGGTGGCCGGCGGTATTCCGGTGATCAAGGCGATCCGTGAGGGCTTGGCCGCCAACCGCATCAACTGGCTGGCCGGGATCATCAACGGCACCGGTAATTTCATTCTCAGCGAAATGCGCGAAAAGGCGCGAACCTTCGAGGACGTGCTGCAGGAAGCGCAGGCGCTGGGCTATGCCGAGGCCGATCCGACGTTCGATGTCGAAGGCATCGATGCGGCGCACAAGCTGACCATTCTCGCCTCCATCGCCTTCGGTATTCCGTTGCAGTTCGACAAGGCCTACACCGAAGGCATCACCAAATTGACCACGGCCGACGTGAGTTACGCCGAGGCTTTGGGCTACCGCATCAAGCACCTCGGGGTGGCCCGCCGCACCGAGGCCGGCATCGAGTTGCGCGTGCATCCGACGCTGATTCCTGCCGACCGCCTGATCGCCAACGTCAATGGCGTGATGAATGCGGTGATGGTCAATGGCGATGCCGCCGGCTCGACGCTGTTCTACGGTGCTGGCGCCGGTATGGAGCCGACCGCGTCTTCGGTTGTCGCCGACCTGGTCGATGTGGTGCGGGCGCTGACCGCTGATCCGACCAATCGCGTCCCCCATCTGGCGTTCCAGCCCGACTCGTTGTCCGATCATCCGATTCTGCCGATCGCGGACTGCGAGAGTGCCTACTACCTGCGTGTCCAGGCCAAGGATCACCCTGGCGTGCTGGCCCAGGTGGCGAGCATCCTCTCGCAGCGCGGGATCAACATCGAGTCGATCATGCAGAAGGAAGTCGAGGAGCATGACGGTCTGGTACCTATGATTCTGGTCACCCATCGGGTGGTCGAGGCGCGTATCGACGAGGCGCTCACCGCGCTGGAAGCGCTCGACGACGTGGTGGGCAAGGTCATGCGGATTCGTGTGGAACAACTCGCTTGAAGCTGCAAGCTTCAGGCCTCAAGCAGCAAGCCGAAAAACAAGCCTGTATCGGCCTTCGGCTTGCTGCTCAGATTTGAACCGATAATCCAGCGGCATGAGAACAGGCTGCCGGCTACCAGATATACGCCCACCGGGTTTTTCTTGTAGCTTGCAGCTTGTAGCTTGCAGCTCAAACCGAAGGTTTGCATAAATGCGCTATATCAGTACCCGCGGCCAGGCACCGGCCCTGAATTTCGAAGACGTATTGCTCGCCGGTCTGGCAAGTGACGGCGGCCTTTATGTGCCGGAAAACCTGCCGCGTTTCACCCAGGAAGAGATCGCTTCCTGGGCCGGCCTGCCTTATCACGAATTGGCGTTCCGAGTGATGCGCCCGTTCGTTGCCGGCAGCATCGCCGATGCCGATTTCAAGAAGATTCTCGAAGAGACCTATGCGGCATTTGCCCATAAGGCCATCGCCCCGCTGCGCCAGCTGGATGGCAACGAGTGGGCGCTCGAGCTATTCCATGGCCCGACCCTGGCGTTCAAGGATTTCGCCCTGCAGTTGCTCGGTCGCCTGCTCGATCATGTGCTGACAAAGCGCGGCGAGCGGGTGGTGATCATGGGCGCCACATCCGGCGATACCGGCTCGGCGGCGATCGAGGGTTGCAAGGCTTGCGAAAACGTCGACATCTTCATCATGCACCCGCACAACCGGGTGTCCGAGGTACAGCGTCGGCAGATGACCACGCTGTTCGGCGACAACATTCATAACATCGCGATCGAGGGCAACTTCGACGATTGCCAGGAGATGGTCAAGGCGAGCTTCGCCGACCAGAGCTTCCTCAAGGGCACCCGTCTGGTGGCGGTCAACTCGATCAACTGGGCGCGGATCATGGCCCAGATCGTCTACTACTTTTATGCGGCCTTGCAGTTGGGCGGTCCAGCACGTTCCGTGGCGTTTTCAGTGCCGACCGGCAATTTCGGCGATATTTTCGCTGGTTACCTGGCGCGCAACATGGGCTTGCCGATCAGTCAGCTGATAGTCGCGACCAACCGCAACGACATCCTTCATCGCTTTATGAGCGGTAATCGCTACGCCAAGGATGCGCTGCACCCGACGCTGTCGCCGTCGATGGACATCATGGTTTCGTCGAATTTCGAGCGTCTGTTATTCGACCTGCACGGCCGCAACGGCGCGGCCATTGCCGGGCTGATGGCCGAGTTCAAGCAAAGCGGCGGTTTCAGCGTCGAGGACGATCGCTGGACGGAAGCGCGCAAGTTGTTCGACTCCCTGGCGGTGGACGATGCGCAGACTTGCGAAACCATTGCCGAAGTATTCGCGCAGAGCGGCGAGCTGCTCGATCCGCATACCGCCATCGGTGTGCGTGCCGCCCGCGAGTGTCGTCGCAGCCTGGCCACGCCAATGGTAATCCTGGGTACTGCACACCCGGTCAAATTCCCCGAGGCGGTGGAAAAGGCCGGCATTGCTGAAGCGCTGACGCTGCCGCCGCACCTGGCTGACCTGTTCGAGCGCGAAGAGCGCTGCACGGTGCTGGCCAACGACCTGAAGGGCGTGCAGGACTTCGTCAGTCAGCATGGCAACCGCGGCAAGCCGCTGTAAGCACCGCGTTTTGCCCGAAAAGCCGGCACCTCATGGGTGCCGGTTTTTTTATGTGTGTCGTTCACCGGGCTGCCGGGGCTGCCGGGGCTGCCGATTGCCGATTGCCGACTTTCCCTTTGCGGATGTGCAGCTACGCTCTGTGAGGTTTTCCTGAAGGAGTATCGCAATGGCTGAGATGGATGATGGGTTGCCGGCCGAAGTCGTGGTCGCGCTCGAGCGCGGACACAAGATCGAAGCGATCAAGTTGTTGCGCGAGGCCAGGGGGATAGGCCTCAAGGAAGCCAAGGATGCGGTGGATCGCTACAAGCCGGAGCGTGCGCCGGAGGCTGCCGATTTGGTGGTGCAGCCGGGGTCGAGCGGGTATTCGTCGCTGCTTTGGCTGGTGCTGTTGGGCGTACTCGGCGTTGCCGTGGCCTGGTTCGGTGGTTGGTTGTAGCGCGGGGGGAGCTGCAGGGTGGTTGCTATCAGCCGAGCAGCAGTAGATAGGCGATAGCCATAAGGGCGATCAGGCTGAGCCAGATCAGGCCGTTGAGTTTGCTTTGGCGAATGATCCCGGCGCCCCGCGGGCGGACTCTGGGGTTCGCCTCCAGGTGCTGATAGATAAGGATTTGCGCCTGTTTGCTGGCGATTCCCTCGCGCTGGCGCAGCAGGTCGATGGCTTTGGCTCGGTCGTCATGCCGCAGCGCCTGCAATACGTCGTCGGGTAGCGAGGGTTCGATGTCGGGCATGGCGCTCCTCCCGGGTGGAGGTCGTTAGATGGCTCCATTGCTGCGGAGTTCTTCGATTCGCTTGGCGTCGTAACCGAGCGAGGCGAGTATCTGCTCGGTATGCTCGCCCAGCTCCGGGCCGGTCCATTCGACGCCGCCGGGGGTTGCCGAGAGTTTGGGCACGATGCCGGGCATCTTGAACGGTTTGCCGTCCGGCAGCTTGGCGCTGAGCAGCATTTCGCGGGCGAGGTATTGCGGGTCGTGGAACATGTCCTCGGCGCTGAAGATGCGGCTGGCCGGCACCTCGGCCCGATTCAGCGTATCGAGCACCTGGTCGAGCGGTAGCGCGCCGACCCAGCGATCGATCACTCCGTACAGCTCGTCGCGTCGCGCGTCGCGGCCGTCGTTGCTGGCCAGGCTCGGATCTTCTGCCAGGTCGGTGCGGCCGATGGCGTGCATAAAGCGTTTGAAGATCGCATCGCCGTTGGCGCCGATCTGGATGTGCTTGCCGTCGCTGCTGGTGTGGATCGAGGAAGGGGTGATGCCAGGCATGATATTGCCGCTGCGCTCGCGGATAAAACCGAACACATCGAACTCCGGCACCATGCTTTCCATCATGGCGAAGATCGCCTCGTATAGCGCCACATCGACCATCTGGCCGCTGCCGCCGTTCACTTCGCGGTGACGCAGTGCCATCAGCGCTCCTATCACGCCCCAGAGTGCGGCAATCGAATCGCCGATAGAGATGCCGGTGCGCACCGGTGGGCGATCCTCGAAACCGGTGATATAGCGCAGTCCGCCCATGGATTCGCCGACCGCGCCGAAGCCAGGTTGATCCTTCATCGGTCCGCTCTGGCCAAAGCCGGACAGGCGCACCATGACCAATTTGGGGTTCAGTGCATGCAGCACCTCCCAGCCCAGGCCGAGCTTTTCCAATACGCCGGGGCGGAAGTTCTCGATCAGGATATCGGCTTCGCTCAGCAGTTGTTTCAGCACCTGCAGCCCTTGCGGGTGTTTGAGGTTGAGGGTGATCGACTGCTTGTTGCGCGCCTGTACGAACCACCACAGCGATGTGCCCTCGTAGAGCTTGCGCCACTTGCGCAGGGGATCGCCGCCGTCCGGCGATTCGACCTTGATCACCTCGGCGCCGAACTCGGCGCAAATACGGGCGGCGAACGGGCCGGCGATCAGGCTGCCGAGCTCTATCACTTTCAGGCCGGCGAGGGGTTTGTTGGCTGTTGTCATGCGGAGGGTCCGTGTCGGAGTGCTGGCCAAGCCTATTCGATTATGCGTCGTCACGTCATATTCGAATGCCTAGGCCGGCTGCTCCAGCTGCGATGGGGTTGGCGATTTTGCCGGTTCAATCGGGTTGCGATATAGGGTTAAATTGCCATTACGAATGGATGCGCGGCGTTTTGAACCTGGATGGTTTCCCTTCTGCGATTTCTCCTTGTCTATCTGCTCGTTGCTGCCTGATGCGGCGGGCCGAGTCGTGGCTGAAAAACGAGCGTTTGAAAGTATTACATGTGATGCATTGATTCATTACATGTGTGAGGCTAGTCTCTGCCTATGGAAAGCAAATCATCAGCCCATTACCAGCGTCTTTTTCGTCAGCGCCTGCGCGAGCAGGGCCTGGTGAAGAAGGAAGTCTGGATACTGCCGGAGCATGCCCCGCTGCTCATGGCTTTCGAACGCAAGCTTCGCCAGCCGCAATCGTTAACGCTGGCTTCGATGGAAAAGGAGGAGGGTATGAGCATGCCCCAGGTATGGACTGCACAGGCTTTGTACGATGCGTTGTCGGCGGCCGAGCTGTTTAAGAGCGGCCAGGCGGGCATCGAGCTGATTCAAGGCGCCGATGCCAGCTTGCACGTCACCATGCACGACTACGGCGATCTGCCGGTGTTCATTGCGGTGTATGGCGAGCAGATCATTGTCGAAAGCCTGCTCTGGCCGGCTGCCGACATACGCGACAGCGCGGCCTTCAACGAAGAAGTGCTGCGCACCCACAAACTGTTCCCATTGTCCTCCATCGGCCTGGAAACCCTGCCGGATGGCCAGCCTTGCTACACCATGTTCGGCGCGCTGAGCTCGGCTTCCACCCTCAGCGATGTGGTGTTCGAAATCGAATTACTGGCGGACAACGTGATCAAGGCCACCGAGGCCTACGAAGGCTTCCTCAAGGTCGACGCGCAAGGAGAAATGCTATGAACGTCTGGAGCAAGTTGCTGACGGCGCTGCGTGGTGGCGCCAACGAAATGGGCGAAGCGGTGATCGATGGCCAGGCACTGCGAATTCTCGATCAGGAGATTCGCGACGCCGATCTCGAGCTGCGCAAGTCCAAGGAAGCCCTCGCCGAGATCATGGCCAAACAGAAGCTCGCCGCCGAACGTGTCGGCAAGAGTGTGGAAAAGATCGCCGAGTACGAGCAGTACGCATTGAAAGCCCTGGAGGCCGGCAACGAAGCGCTGGCGACCGAGGTGGCGGAGAAAATCGCCAACCTGGAAACCGCCCAGGCCAGCGAGCGCGAGCAAGCCGACGCGTTCGCCGCCAGTGTGGCGCAGCTGCGCAAAGCGGTGACCCAGGCCGAAGGGCATATCAAGCGCCTCAAGCAGCAAGTGGATACGGTCAAGGCCACCGAAAGCGTGCAGAAGGCGCAGATGGCCGTGGCCCACCGTTACGGCGGTTCCCAGGCCAAGCTGCACACTGCGGTCGAGTCGCTGGAGCGGATCAAGCTCAAGCAGGCCGAGCGCGCAGCGAAGATGGAAGCGGCGGCGGAGCTGGCCGAAATCAGCACGCCGGACGACGCCCTTGAGGTCAAGCTACGCGCGGCCGGCATAGTGCCGGCCAACGCCAGCGCCGACAGCGTGCTGGCGCGGCTGAAGGAAAAGGCCAAGTCCTGATTCGGTTCGTTCGCCAATAAGCCGGCGGGGCCATTTGGCCCTGCCCAGGTTCTCTCCGGGATAGGAAAGCTATGGATATCTTCCTGCAGAATGCCCTTGCGTTTCCCACGCTGATTTTCAGTTTTCTGCTTAGCCTGATGATGGTCTATTGGCTCTTCGCTGCTTTAGGCACAGTGGAAATCGATGTGCTGGATATCGAAGGCGATTCCGCATTGGAAGGCGATGGACTGCAAGCGGAGGGGCTTGCCGGGCTTCTACTTAAGCTCGGCCTCGGCGGTGTGCCTATTACCATCGTGTTGACCATATTGGCGATATTCAGTTGGGTCATCAGTTATCTCCTCGAATCACTGCTGCTCAGCTATCTGCCATTGGGCTGGCTGCGTTATCCCTTGGGGCTGGTTGTGGCGGTGGGGGTGCTGTTTGTGGCTGTCCCTCCGGCTGCTGCATTGTGCAGGCCCTTGCGCAAACTATTCCTAAAGTTCGAGGCACCGACCTCGCGGTCATTTCTGGGGCAGACAGCAGTAGTACGCAGCTCCCGCGTGACCTTGAGTCATGGCGAGGCGACCTTGGAAGATGGTGGGGCGGGCCTGATCCTGAAGGTGCGGGCAGACGAATCGAAGGGCTTCAAGCGCGGCGATCATGTTGTGTTACTGGAGTACCTACAGGCCGAAAATGCCTATCGGGTGTTCAGTGTGGAAGAGTTCGAAGGCATTTAATTAGCAATCAATGGAGCTGAGATTTCAATGAATGACATTCTAATAGCGGGCGCACTTATATTGGGTTGCGTCGTCTTTTTCGTATTTGCAGTGTTGATGCTGGTCAAAGCCTTCTATATCAAGGTTCCGCAAGGCACGGCACTGATCGTCAACGATATGTCCGCAACACCCAAGGTGCATTTCACTGGCGCGATGGTCTATCCGGTGATCAACCTCAAGGAGTTCATGAAGATCTCCCTGATCACCCTGGAAGTCGACCGCCGCGCCAAGGACGGGCTGATCTGCCGCGACAACATGCGCGCCGATATCACGGTGGCTTTCTACCTGCGCGTCAACGAGACCCAGGAAGATGTGCTCAAGGTGGCCAAGGCCATCGGCGTCGACCGCGCCTCCGACCGCGCCGCGGTTAATGAGCTGTTCAACGCCAAGTTCTCCGAAGCGCTGAAGACCGTCGGCAAACAGTTCGATTTCGTCCAGTTGTTCGAGAATCGCCAGGATTTCCGCGACCGCATCGTCGAGGTGATTGGTAACGACCTCAACGGCTATGTGCTGGAAGACGTGGCCATCGATTACCTGGAGCAGACCTCCAAGGCCTCCCTGGATCCGAGCAACATTCTCGATGCCGAGGGTATCCGCAAGATCACCGAGCTGACCGCCGCGCAGAACGTCATCACCAACGAACTGGAGCGCAACGAAGAGCTGGCGATCAAGAAGAAGAACGTCGAAACCCGCGAGGCCACGCTTTCCCTGGAACGCCAGGAAGCCGACGCCGTGGCGCGGCAGAAGCGCGAGATCGAAACCATCCGTGCGCGTGAGCAGGCCGAAACCCTCAAGGTCCAGGAAGAGGAGCGCCTGAAGTCCGAGCAGGCCCGCATCAATACCCAGCAGGAATTGGACATCCGCGCCGAGAACCATCAGCGCGAAGTCGAGGTGGCGCAGCAGAACCGTCAGCGCGCGGTGGTCATCGAGGTGGAAAAAGTCACCCGTGCCAAAGACCTGGAAATCGTCTCGCGCGAGCGTGAAGTCGAGCTGCAGCGCATCGAGAAGGAAAAGGCCCTGGAAGAGGAGCGCAAGAACATCGCCGCAGTGATCCGTGAGCGCGTGGCGGTCGAGAAGACCGTGGCCCAGGAAGAAGAGCGGATCAAGGAAGTGCGCGAGGTGTCCGAGGCCGAGCGGGCCAAGCAGGTCATCGTGTTGCAGGCGCAAGCCGAGGCCGAGCAGGAGCTGGTGCGTCAGGTCAAACAGGCCGAAGCCGACGAAACCCGTTCCAAGCACAAGGCGGTGGAAATCAACAACCTGGCCCAGGCCGAGTTGGAGGCCGCAGCCAAACAGGCCGAAGCCAAGAAGAAAATGGCCGAGGGCATCGAGGCCGAGCGCGCCGCTCCTGGTCTGGCCGATGCACGGGTACGTGAAGTCACCGCAGCGGCCAAGGAGAAAGAGGGCCTGGCCGAGGCGCGTGTGCATGCCGAGCAACTGATCGCCGATGCCAAGGGCGAGCAGGAAAGAGGCCTTGCCGAGGCGCGGGTCACCGAAGCCAAAGCGACCGCCAAGGAAAAAGACGGCCTGGCCGACGCCAAGGTGCTGGAAGAAAAACTCACCGCCCAGGCGCGCGGCGAGGAGCAGTTGGGTGTGGCCAAGGCGAAGGCGACCAAGGACCTGGGTTCGGCCGAAGCCGAAGTGCTGCTCGAACGCCTGAACGCCGAGGCCGAAGGTCTGGGCAAGAAATTCGGCGCCCTCGACGCGCTCAGCGACAGTGCACGTCAGCACGAAGAGTTCCGCATGCAGCTGGAGAAGAACTTCGACGAGGCCATGGCCGCGATCGCCGCCAACAAGGAAATCGCCAAGGACCAGGCCGAAGTGCTCTCGGCAGCGCTGTCCAAGGCGAAGATCGAGATCGTCGGCGGCGAAGGCGACTTCTTCAACTCTTTCGCCAAGTCGCTGTCGGTGGGCAAAGCCATCGAAGGCGTGGTCGGCAAGAGCCCGGTGGTGCAGGATGTGCTTGCCCGCCTGTTGGCCGGCAAGCCCTCGGTGCCCAGCGTTACCCCGGTGCCGGTGGCCGCAGCGCCTAGCAGCACCGGCAATGGTGCAAGCGAGCTATAAACCGCTGCCTCGGTGCCCGCATCCAGGGCACCGAGCGATTCGAACAAAGTCACTGTGCTCCTTGTAGGAGCCGCTTGCTGCGGTCCGGCGTCCCGGCGATCCGGCGTTTCTCGTCTGACGCGCAGCAAGCCGGTTCCCACACGAACGACATGACCGCCAAGACGCCGCAGATTCAGGAAGACCACGATGTCGCAGCCGCAAACCGCTAACCAGGCGCAGGACGTATTGGACAAGGCCGTAGCCGAAGGCGGCGCCTACGAGGTGCTGCACAAGCGTCTGCTGGACCAGGGCCTGCGCTTGCGCCAGAGCACCGAAGCACTGAACCAGCAGCGCCTGGAGGAATTCGGCAGCAGCAAGATGGATGTGATCGGGCGGGTGCGTATCCGGACCGAAAACAACTGCACGGCCCGCGATATCGTCCAGGTCGGCGACAATCTGCTGTTCGGTTACAACGTGTTTCTCGGCCTGAAAAAGGAAACCCGGGTCGAGGACGTGTTTTCCCTGTATCGCCTGAGCGAGCAGGACGAAGGCTATGAAGCCGAAAGCGTCGCGCTGGCCGACAGCTTTCTCGGCCAGAGCAGCTTCGTCAACGATTTCAACGAGCTCTACACCTACTACAAGAACACCCGCTTGCTGCAACTGCTGGTGCGCGACGGCAAGCTGCTGGCGAGTTTCCAGATCGGCGAGCGGGTCAGCGATATCCGCGTGTTCCGCTGGTCGATTTCCCTCGATGGCAAAGAAGTTCGCTATATCGATAACCGCGGCGAGCGCGATATAGCGCTGCCGGCGCCGTTCGATTTCGAATGGCAAAAGACGTCCCGCGAGATGGTGGTCAACGGCCGCCATCCGCATGTGAATATCCTCGACACCATCTTTGTCGAAACCATCGGCGGCGACCTCACGGTCAAGGTCGAGAACAACACCGAGGACGGCCAGGGCATCTACCGTGAAGCGGTGCTGGACAAGACCCAGTCGCTGGACGACGCGCAGATCGAATACGCCAAGCTCGGCAGCCTGATCCTGCTCAAGGTGCTGCCGTACCGCGAAGAGCAATGGCGCTACCTGGTATTCAACAGTCTGACGCGCAAGGTCGAGCGCATCGACGCCATCGGCCTGGCCTGTGTGCAGCTACCGGAAGACCACGGCATCATTTTCCCCGGCGGCTACTACCTGCAGAACGGCGAGTCCAAGGCCTTCGAACAGTCCATGGCCGGCATGCGCTTCAAGCGTGCGGTGCGTTCGCCCAACGGCGAGGACGTGCAGTACATCTTCTACCACCCGGAGGAAGGTCGTTCGGCGCTGTTCACCTACAACATGATCAACCGCCAATTGCACAACCCGATCTTCGGTCACGGCTACGCGCGCCTGGAAGACGGGCGCATGGTGATCTTCGCCGCCGAGGGCAGCGAGCCGACCCGCATCCATCCGATGCAGATATGGCAGACGCCATTCTGCAGTGACGACTTCGCCGCCCGCCAGCCCGCGCGCAACGGCTTCTTCGGGCGTATCGGCAATGCCGAACTGGTGCGTGGCGTCTCCGATCTGTTGGGCCTCTGTCGCGAGATCGAGACGCCGGAAGTCTCGGTGCCGCGCTACACCCAGCTGTGCCAGAACACCCGGCGGCTGTTCGATATCTACCACTGGCTGGGCGATGCTCACTGCCGGGATATGGCGCCGCTATTGCGCGAGATCGCCGCCACCGGCGAACTGGTGCTCGACGAATTCGAGAAGGTCGAGAGCATCCGCCAGCAGTCGGCCCGCGCCATGGCCGAAGCGGAAACCCGGCAGAAGGCGCTGCTCTCCGGCCTGCTGCTCGACAGCTGGGACGAGGTGCAGCTGTTCGTCGATGCACTCAACGGTATCAATGCCCAGCGTGGGCAACTGCTGACCATCCGCGATTACCGCTATATCGACGTGGCGCGTATCGACGCCATGGAGGCGGACCTGCTCGCGGCGCAGGAACGGGTTGCGGCCGCCACTTCGGCGTTTCTCGCCAGCCCGGCGGCGCTGCAACCCTATGTGCAGCAGCTGGCCCAGCTCGACGCTCAGGCGCAGAAGGCCGAGACCGTCAGCCAGCTCAACGAGCCGCTGGTGGCGCTGCAGGCCATGGCCGGCAACCTGGACATGCTGTCCGGCCTGATGGCCTCGCTGCCGATCGACGACGCCACCCAGCGTACCGGCATCGTCGAATCGATTTCCGAAGTCTACGCGCGCCTCAACCAGGCCAAAGCGCGCGCCGAACAGCGGCGCAAGGGGCTGGGCTCGGCGGAGACGGTGGCGCAGTTCGGCGCCCAGTTCAAATTATTCAGCCAGGGCATCACCAACGCCTTAGGCCAGGCCCAGGACCCTGAGCGCTGCGACGAACAGCTGTCGCGCCTGCTGGTGCAGCTCGAAGAGCTGGAGAGCCAGTTCGGCGATCAGGAGCAGTTCCTCGGCGATATCCTGAGCAAGCGCGAAGAGCTGCTGGAAACCTTCGAGGCGCACAAGCAGGCGCTGCTCGACGAGCGTCAACGCAAGGCCCAGGGCCTGCTCGATGCCGCGCGAAGAATCCTCGAAAGCCTCGGTCGGCGCACCGCACGCCTGACCCAAGCGGATGAACTGAACGCCTTCTTCGCTTCCGATCCCTTGATTCTCAAGCTGCGCGAACTGGCCGAGCGTCTGCGCGAGCTGAAGGACAGCGTCAAGGCCGAGGATGTCGAGTCGCGCCTCAAGGCCGCTCGCGACCAGGCGGTACGCAGCCTGCGCGACAAGAGCGAGCTGTTCGAAGAGGGCGGCAACGTCATCAAGCTCGGCCCGCGCCACCGCTTCAGCGTCAACACCCAGGAGCTGGACCTGACCCTGATGCCGCGTGGCGATCAGCTCTATTTGCACCTCACCGGTACCGAATTCCTCGAGCCGCTGCAGAACGCCGAGCTGGAAGCGCTGCGCGATTATTGGCAGGTGTCCCTGGAGTCCGAGTCCGCCACGCTTTACCGCGCCGAATATCTGGCCGGGGAAGTGCTGGCGGCCGCCGATGCCGGGCGCGATGGCCTCAGCCTGGATTTGCTCAAGCAACAGCTGGCCCAGCCGGAAGCGTTGGTCAAAAGCATTCGCGACTTCGCCGCGCCGCGCTACAAGGAAGGCTACGAAAAGGGCATCCACGACCACGATGCGGCGCTGATCCTCACCCAGTTGCTGCCGTTGCGCGACAGCGCCGGATTGCTCAGCTATGGCGCCTTGCCCCGTGGTTTCGCCAGCTTTTTCTGGAGCCAGGCGCAGCGCCGTGACGAGGCCAAGCAATGGCCGCAACGCGCACGCAATGCCCGGCATATCCAGCTGTTGTTCGGCCAGCGCGACAGCCTGTTGCAGTTGCAGGCGGAAATCGCCGAGGCCATGGCCGGCTATAGCACCCAGCAGGACATGACGCTGACCCAGGCGACTCGGGAAGAAGCGGCGGAATACCTGGTGCAGGAACTGGCCGCCGAGCGTATCGAATTCGTTTTCAGCAAATACGCCCGCGAATTGCTGGCCGGCTTGCAGGCGCGCTTGCAGACCGCACATGCTTGGGATCTCTACCAGCAAACCCTGAAGAGCCTGCAAAAGCGCCCGGCGGCGCAGTGGGCTTTGGTCGAGAACTGGCTGCGTGGCCTCTGCGCGGCAGACGAATTCGCCGCACTCAGCGCCTATGTGCCCGAGGCCGTGGCCTTGAGCCTACTCAGCGAGGACCTGCCCAAGCGCATCACCGAGGTGGACCTGCGCTTCACTGTCAAGGAGCTGATGGGTGAGCACCCACGCATCGCCGAGCGGCAACTGGTGTTGGCGGTGGACGACTTCTTCGCCCGCTTGCGCGTGCACCGCGAGCAGTTCCTGCCCGGTTTGCAGCGCTACCAGACGCTGCGCCAGGAGGTGGTGGCGCGCGAGCGCGAAGCGCTGCGCCTCGACGAATTCAAGCCCAAGCCGCTCAGCTCCTTCGTCCGTAACAAGCTGATCAACGATGTCTATCTCGGGGTGATCGGCGACAACCTGGCCAAGCAGATGGGCACCGCTGGGGAGAACCGCCGCTCGGATCTGTCTGGCCTGCTGATGCTGATCTCGCCGCCGGGCTACGGCAAGACCACGTTGATGGAGTATGTCGCCCACCGCCTCGGTTTGATCTTTATGAAGATCAACGGCCCGGCCCTGGGCCACGAGGTGCGCTCCCTGGACCCGGCCCAGGCGCCGGACGCCACCTCGCGCCAGGAGCTGGAAAAGCTCAACCTGGCGCTGGAGATGGGCAACAACGTGATGCTCTATCTCGACGATATTCAGCATACCCACCCGGAATTCCTGCAGAAGTTCATCTCGCTCTGCGACGGCACCCGGCGTATCGAAGGGGTGTGGAAGGGCCGCACCCGCACCTACGACATGCGCGGGCGCAAGTTCTGCGTGATCATGTCGGGCAACCCCTATACCGAGTCCGGTGACGTGTTCAAAATCCCGGATATGCTGGCCAACCGCGCCGATATCTATAACCTCGGCGACACCCTGGGCGGCATGCAGGAAGCCTTCGCCCTCAGCTATATCGAAAACGGCCTGACCTCCAACCCGGTGCTCGCGCCTTTGGCCACTCGCGATATGGCCGATGTCTATCGCTTCGTCGCCAAGGCTGAGGGCAAGCCGTTCTCCAGCAACGAGCTGAGCCACAGCTACAGCGGCGCCGAGGTCAACGAAATCGTCACCACCTTGCAGCGTTTGATGCAGGTGCGCGATGTGGTCGGCCGGGTCAACCAGCAGTACATCGCCAGCGCCGCCCAGGCCGATCAGTACCGCAGCGAGCCGCCGTTCAAGTTGCAAGGCAGCTACCGCAACATGAACAAGATGGCGGAGAAGATTTCCGCTGTGATGAACGATAGCGAAGTGCTGCAACTGATCGCCGACCACTACCAGGGCGAATCCCAGCTGCTGACCACCGGCGCCGAAGAAAATCTGCTCAAGCTCGCCGAACTGCGCGGCAACATGACCGTCGAGCAGGCCGAACGCTGGGCGCAGATCAAGCGCGACTTCATGCGCAACAAGGCCATGGGCGGCAGCG
>CBIHLF010000017.1:0-101097 GCA_966210435.1 uncultured Pseudomonas sp.
GTCATGGTGTCGTAGACCACCGGAAACTGGAAAACCTGGGCGATGTTGCGCTGCTCGGGATGCAGTTGATTGACCACCTTGCCGTCGAAACGCACCTCGCCATGGGACGGGCTGAGCAAACCGGAGATGATATTGAGCAGGGTCGACTTACCGCAGCCGGATGGGCCGAGCAAGGCGTAAGCGCCGCCCTGCTCCCATACATGATTCATCTCGCGGATCGCATAGTCCGCGGCGCTCTTGGGCTCGCGGCTATAGCTGTGAGCCAGGTTATGCAGGCGTATCTCGGCCATCAGGCGCTCCTCGCTAAACGGCGGCTGGGCGCCTGGATCAACTGCTGATCGGCACCGAAAACGAACAGCTTGTGCGTCGGGATATAAATCAGGATCGCGGTATCCACGTCGTACTCGTGCACGCCCGGCAGGTGCAGCACCAGCACGAACTGCTCGTTGCGCACGTGCAGGAAGGTTTCCGAGCCGCTGATCTCGGCAAGCTCGACGGTAACCGCCAGTTCCAGATCATCGTCGTTGGACGGCACCAGGCCGATATGGCTGGGGCGCACACCGAAGCGGTATTCGCCTTCGGCGATGTTCTTCAAATCGGGATTCAATGGAAAATGCACCGCTCCGGCGAAGCTCACCTCGGTGCCGCTGATGCGCCCGGGCATCAGGTTGATCGCCGGTTCGGAAAACAGCTCCGCGGCCAAGACCTGCTGCGGCTGGTGATAGACCTCGGCGGTCTTGCCGCTTTGCACCACGCGCCCCTCATGCAGGATGGTGGTGGTGCCGCCCAGCGCCAGAGCCTCGTTCGGTTCTGTGGTGGCGTACACGGCAATGGTGTGGCGCGCCTGGAACAGCTCGCGCATTTCCTGGCGCAGTTCTTCGCGCAGCTTGTAGTCGAGGTTGACCAGCGGCTCATCGAACAGAATCAGCGAGGCGTCCTTGACCAATGCGCGGGCCATCGCCGTGCGCTGTTGCTGACCGCCCGACAACTCCAGGGGATAACGCTTGAGCAATCCTTCGATGCGCAGCATTTTCGCCGTGGCATGCACCTTTTCGAGAATTTCGGCCTTGCTCACGCCAGCCTGACGCAGAGGCGAGGCGATGTTTTCGAATACCGTCAGCGTCGGGTAGTTGATGAATTGCTGATAAACCATCGAGACATTGCGCTGGCGTACCGGCACGCCGGTCATATCCGCGCCGTTCATCAGGATGCGTCCGCTGCTCGGCTTATCCAGCCCGGCCATCAAGCGCATCAGGCTGGTCTTGCCGGAAAGCGTGCGACCGAGCAAGACATTGAAGGAACCGGGTTCGAAACTCAGACAGGCATCGTCGATGTGCACCTGGTTATCGACGATACGCGTGACATGCTCAAGCGTAAGTGACATGGGCCGTCCTATTTTCTTGTTATGTGCTTTCGTTCTGCGCAGTGATAAGGCGAGTTCCGTGCCAGATACCGAATAAACCTCCTTTGTCATTGATTTTTAAAGATTTAATTAAATACAGCCTAGAGGCGAATTTTCGAAACTGAACAGATTTGAACAGTCAGATGTGAACAAATGAACACTCCAGGCGTTGACATTGAACACTTATGCGCGACACTGGGGGCCTGCTGGCGAAGACCGGCGCCGATAACAACAAGAACCCAGCGAGACCGTCGTTATGGCTGAAGAAGCCCCCGCGCTGCCCCACGAGACCATCATTCAGGATTCCTGGTCGCGCTGTCGGGACTTCGGCCTGACCCACCAGAGCACGCCGATCTTTACCCGCCCCAGCCCTGGCGAAGTCTCTGCCCTGCTCGACAACCAGCACGCCCTGGTGCAAACCACGCACAAGGAAGTGTTGCCCTATTACGGCAACATCCTCGCCAACTCCAATTGCCTGATCATGCTCGCGGATAACCAGGGCCAGGTTCTGCAATCCTGGGGCGATCAACGCTTTATCGAGCCCAGTCGCGCGCCGGGCTTCGTCGCCGGCGCCAGCTGGCAGGAACGCTATACCGGCACCAACGCGATCGGCACCGCCCTGAGTTGCGGCCAGGCCGTGCATATCCAGCACGATGAGCACTTTCTCAAGTTCAATCGCTTCATGACCGGCTCCGCCTCGCCAATCTTCGACGAGCAGCGGCAGATGATCGCGGTGCTGGATGTCTCCAGCGACAGCTACTTACCGCCCGCCCACACTCTGGGCATGGTCAAGATGATGAGCCAGTCGGTGGAAAACCGGCTGATCCTCAATCTCTTCCAGCAGCGCTACTTCCAGCTGACGTTCAATACCAGCCTGAACAACCTCGACAGCCCCTGGGCCGGCCTGCTGATTTTCGACGAGCAGGGCCAGGTGGTTTCCGCCAACCGCCGCGCCGACAGCCTGCTCGGTGTCGGTCTGGCCCGGGTGAATATCGAAAGCCTGTTCGACGTGCCCCTGCGCCAGTTGCTCAACCAGCCCGAAGCGCTGCCCTTCAACCTGCGCGCCAGCGGGCGTTTCCGCTTCCACGCCCAGGTCAAGCGCCCGCATCAGCCCGCCCCTATCCAGGCCCGGGATTTCCGCCCGACGACCAAGCCAGAAGAACGCGACGAGGGTTTTACCCTGGCCTCGATCAACCTCGGCGATCCGCGCGTCGACAAGGCCGTGCGTCAGGCCGAGCGTTTGTTGGAAAAGGACATCCCGATCCTGGTGCATGGCGAAACCGGGGTCGGCAAGGAGGTATTCGTCAAAGCCCTGCACCACGCCAGCTCCCGCGCCAAGCAGGCGCTGATCGCGGTCAACTGCGCGGCCATTCCGGCCGAGCTGGTGGAATCGGAACTGTTCGGCTACGAGAAAGGCGCCTTTACCGGTGCCAACCAGAAAGGCAGCGTCGGCCTAATCCGCAAGGCCCATAAAGGCACGCTGTTCCTCGACGAGATCGGCGACATGCCGCTGCGGGTCCAGGCCCGACTGTTGCGAGTACTGCAGGAGCGCTGCGTGCAGCCGCTGGGCAGCAGCGAATTGTTCCCGGTGGATATCCGTCTGATCTCCGCCACCAACCGCTCATTGCGCCAGGACGTCGATGCCGGCCTGTTTCGCCAGGACCTCTACTACCGAATCAGCGGCCTCAACCTGGAGCTGCCGCCGCTACGCGAACGCACCGATAAAGCCGCGATGGTGCAACGCATCTGGGATTACCACCGCGAACCGCAGCAATGGGCCGCGCCCAGCGCCGAAGTCATGGCGTTGTTCGAGCGGCACCCCTGGCCGGGCAACTTGCGCCAGTTGAGCAGCGTGCTGCAGATCGCCCTGGCGATGGCCGACGACCAGCCAATTCGCCCGGAGCATCTACCGGATGATTTTTTTGCAGACTTGCAGCAGACGCCGGCCGGCAGCGCCTCCGCCGGGCCACCAGAATCACCACCGACGGCCCCGGCAATGGCCGGCGACGATGATCTGGCAACGCAGTTCGAGGCCTGCGGCGGCAATATTTCATCGCTCGCCAAGTTGCTAGGCGTCAGTCGCAATACGCTTTACAAGCGCCTCAGGGAACAAGGTCTCCGGGAGTAGAGATTGTCTGCGCCCCGCCTGCACGAGCCGAAAACACGATGAACCATCCACTACCACCGGACGCCGCCCCACTGGCGGCACTGCGTTTTCCCATCCTGCGCAAGCTGGGCAAATGCTGCCTGGCGATTGCCCTATTGATGGCGCTGAATGCCTGTGTCAGCACTCCGCCGCCCGTACCTTTACCCGGCATCGCGCCAATACGTTTTTTACTCAGTTTCGACGACGGGCCGAGCGCGGATCTCGAGGCCAATCCGACCCAGCGGATTCTCGACGTGCTGGCGGATAATCCGATTCAACCGGGAATCAAGGCCCTGTTCTTTATCCAGACCCGTGCCCCCTATGCCGGAGGCAGCGCTCAAGGTCAGGCTCTGCTGCGGCGACAGCAGCAAGACGGGCATCTGCTGGGTTTTCATACCGCAACGCCCGCGCATTCAAATCACCGCTTTCTCAGTCCCGAGCAGCTGGAACAGTCGCTGCTCGACGGTGTGGCCGACCTCACCGCCATCAGCGCAAAACCGCCACGCCTGGTACGGCCGCCATTCTGGAACTACGACCAACGCACCTTCGCCGCCTATCAGGCCCACGGCCTGCGGCTGCTGCTGACCGATCTGAGCGCCTATGACGGCAAAACCTGGGGCATCAACGGCAGCCTGCGCCGGCGCAGCAACTTGCGCAACCAGCTGGCGCTGGTCGCCGGGCAGATCCATGCCGATGCCCTACCGGTGGTGGACGGGGTCATTCCGGTAGTGGTCACCTTGCACGACCTCAATCCCTACACCGCGCGGCATATGCAGGAGTATTTGCAAATCCTCGTGGAGGTGGCCCGCGACGTCGGCCTCGCCGTGGCGAGCAAGCCCTTCTACGATCAGCGCGATGCCCTCGAGCGTGCCGCGCTGAAGCGGGCCCTGGGCGATCCGCTGCAATACGCGCACCTGCCCGGGCTATGGGAGTGGATCTGGAATTGAGGGCGCCAGGCCCTGGCCCTTGCACAAGGCACCCTTTATCAGGCGCAGATACTCGGGGCTTTCCGAGACGCTGTTATGGCCGACGGCCGGGATGAGTTCCAGCGCGGCCACACTCTTGGGGAACCGACTAAGCAGCATTTCACTGCTGGAGCGCGGCACGACCTGATCGTCGGCGGCAGCGATCAGCAAGGTCGGCACGGTGATCTGGGGGGCATACCGCCAGGACTCGAATTTGTCCTGCAGCAACCATTTCACCGGCACGAAGGGGAATTTGCGCTGTGCGAGTTCTTCGATGCTGTTGTAGGGCGTGACCAACACCAGTCGCGCGACCGGTCGCTGCGTTGCGAGCCGGATCGCGACCCCGGAGCCCAGGCTGCGTCCGACTACCGTGGTGCAAGGGTGCTCGTCGTGGACCCGATCGAACAATGCCAGGGCGTCGCGCCGGATGGTTGCCTCAGATGGCTCGCCAGAGCTGCCGCCGTAGCCCCGATAATGCAGCAGATAAAGTGCCTGATCGGGAAAGGCCTTGGAGAATACCGGCAAATTCCGCGAAACATCCTCGCCATTCCCACCAAAGTAGATCAGCGCATTCGGCCCGGGATGAGGCCTCACGGTAACCAGCACTTCGGCATCGGCGACGGGTAACCGGAGCAGAGACCCCGGCTCATTGACTGCACGTGGCTGTGGGAAGTAGATGAACGAACGCTGGAACAGCAACAGGGAGATACACAGCAATACATACAGGAGCACCAGCAGGGCCAGAAGCGAAATCACCACGCGCGACACTCGTCTGATGCTCATTGGCTCGCCCTTCCTGGATGGCACTGGTGAAATAACTGCTGAAGCCGAACGTTGCCGGCGCTCGGGCGCTTACTCCCAGGCCATCAGCCAACCGCCTGCGGTAACCTGCTGCTGCGCTACAGCGACGATCAGTTGATCATGCGCACCTCGCCAGTAATAAGCCCAGAGCTCGCCGGATGGCACGCCTCGCCAATCGGTGTGTTCAAGTGTTTGCGCATACTCGGCCGCCGATACTGGCAAGATGCTGTCCGGCTCACCCAGCAAGTCCCGTATCTGTTGCGCGCTGTAGGCGTCTCGCAGCATGAGTGCCAGCGCCCTTTGCAGCAGGCGATGCTTATCGCCCTGCCACTTGTCGACCGCGTCGTTCCAGACGCCCCCTTCGAAGTGACCTTTGATCTGGCGTAGCTGGAGAAATTCCCTCGCCATGCTCTGCGCGCCCGGCTCAGCTTCCTCGGCGGCATAACTGTGAGGCAGCGCAAGAAACATGAAAAACAGAATGCTCGCTAATAGAACTTGAGGTTTTGAAAACGCCCTATAAAGGTAACTATCGCCCATATTCACAGCCCCGCCGATAAGCAAATAAACAAACTAAAGTTAGGGGACATTATTCGTCAAAACGGCAGACAACCAGATAATGTCGATTTGGCGAACGATTATGTCGCACTTCCCGCGCAACGGCCAAATACTTGGCGATTCACTGTCATACAGGCACTTTGACAGCAGTTTCATCTTGGCTCGAGCGCCATGTTTGACAGCCTATAGAACCCCCTCTACTTTCAAAAATCTCTCTGCTTCCCCAGCCTGCGGCAATAACCAGACGCGTCGTTCTGTCGGAGTGCGGTAGCAGTCGAGGATTTCATTGGTTGCACTCGAAAGGCTTGCTCCACAAGGGCAACGCCCAGCCAGGCGTTCTCATTCGGAACGCTCGTCAGGAATAATATCCGTCACAGGGAACTGAAATGAAATTCAAAAAAAAAGCGTTACCGTTAACGGCCATTGTCGCCGCGTCGTTATTCGCCTCGCCTTATTTCGCATATGCCAACGACAAACATGAAGCCTTCATGTTGCTCGAACAGGAAAAAGCCGATAACCGCGTTTACAAGGCTTATTTCCCCAATCTGGATATTGCGCGCAAGGCGGCTATCAGTTTTCACGGGCAATTGCTGGAGTCACACTTTGACGATGGCTATTTGATCATGGAGTTGACCGACAAGGAGATGGAGAAACTCCGGGTTTTCGACTTCACCTTTTCGCCGGCAACGGAGTTTATCGAAAAGCGCAACAGCGTACTGTCCAAGCTGCAGAACAATATGCAGTCCAATGACGGCTCGGTATCGACCATGGCGGATATGGGTATTGCCAGCATTCCGGGCTATTCCTGTTATGAAACAGTGGAAGAAACCTTTGCCGTGGCCGCCAATATGGCCGCGAGCAAACCGAACCTGGCGGAATGGTTCAAGATTGGCGACTCATGGCAGCAGTCCCAGGGACTGGGCGGCTACGACATGCGTGTACTCAAGCTGACCAACAAGGCGATTGGCGGCGACAAGCCAAAGCTGTTCATCAACAGCGCCATTCATGCCCGCGAATACACCACGGCCCCCTTGGCCCTGGACTTCGCCCGCTGGCTGGTGGAGGGCTACGGCGTCAATGCCGACGCGACCTGGATCCTCGATCACCACGAAGTGCATCTACTGTTACAGAGCAACCCGGACGGACGGAAAAAGGCCGAAGCGGGCTTATCTTGGCGCAAGAACGCCAACCAGAACTATTGCGGCGCCAACAGCAACAGCCGCGGCGCCGACCTCAACCGCAACTTCACCTTTGGCTGGAACAGCACCAACGGTGAGGGTTCCAGCGGTAGCCAGTGCGACGAGACCTATCGGGGCCCCAGCGCCGGGTCCGAGCCGGAGATCCAGGCGCTGGAGAGCTACCTGCGCACCATCTGGCCCGATCGCCGAGGCGCCGGCCCGAACGACCCCGCACCGAGCGACACCAGTGGTATCCACCTGGATATTCACAGCTACAGCCAGCTGGTGCTCTGGCCCTGGGGCGATACCAGCCAACCGGCCCCCAATGGCTCGGCATTGCAAACCCTGGGGCGCAAGTTCGCGTACTTCAACGGCTATGCGCCGCAGCAATCCATCGGCCTCTACCCCACCGACGGCACCAGTGATGGCATCAGCTACGGCGAGCTGGGCGTGGCGGCCTATACCTTCGAACTGGGCACCCAGTTCTTCCAGAACTGCACGACCTACGAGAACACCGTCAAACCGGGCAACCTGCCGGCGCTTATCTATGCCGCCAAGGTGGTGCGCACGCCTTACATCACCCCGGGCGGGCCGGATATCACCGCGGTGGGCCTGAGCGGCGCAGCCTCTGGCGCAGGCGTACCCGCAGGAACAGCAGTGACCCTGAGCGCCAGCGCGACCGATACGCGCTTCAATAACAGCGGTGGCACCGAAACGACGCAGAACATCGCCGCGGCCGAATACTACATCGATAAAGCGCCCTGGGAGGCCGGCGCCAGCGCCATCCCTCTACAAGCGCAGGATGGCAGCTTCAACGGCAAGACCGAGGCGCTGACCGGTACCATCTATACGGGCGATTTGGCGCTCGGCAAACATATGGTGTATGTGCGCAGTCGCGATACCTCGGGCACCTGGGGCGCAGTGACGGCGGCATTCCTGGTGATAGGCGAGGATGGTGGCGAACCGCCGCTGAGCTATTGCGCAGCGGGCAGCGGTAATGCCAACGAGGAGTGGATCGGCCGGGTCGCGCTGGGTGGTTTCGCGAAAACCTCGGGATCGAGCCAATACTCGGACTTTACCGGCGATATCGTCCCGCTGATCCGCGGCGCCAATAGCCTGAGCCTGACGCCGCAGTTCTCCGGGCGCTCGTACAACGAGTACTGGAAGGTCTGGATCGACCTGAACCGTAACGGCACTTTCGACAGCAACGAAGAAGTGTTCAGCTCCGGCCGCGCGCGCTCCAGTATGGTGACCGGCAACCTGACTATCCCCGCGGGTACCGCCTTGGGCAAAACCCGGATGCGCGTGGCCATGCGCTACAACAGCGCGCCCACGCCATGCGGCACCTTCAACTATGGCGAGGTGGAGGATTACACCGTGGATATTCGCTAACAGGCGCTACGCGCGCGATTTTCTCAACGCGTTGCAACGCCGCTGGTGCCCAAGCTCTTTGGGCATTACGTCGCTGCCATTGAGCCACTTCACGGCGCCCCTCGTGGGCGCCGTTTTTACGCAGAGAGTTTGGCGTCGACAAAAGCGTCCCGGATTGCGCCAAAGGCTTATTCGGGCTACGGAAATCGTGCCTTGCCGCCTACCCAAAGTCCGTAGCCCGAATAAGCGTCAGCGCAATCCGGGAGCGAAGCAGGTGCAAGCAAAGCCTTTATCTCGGCACCCGAATATAAAAAAATGCCGCTCACTGGTTTAAGTGAGCAGCATCGCATTGCGTAGCACGGCTTTATTACTCGGCCAGGCGCCAGGTCGTGCCGCCCTTGCCGTCTTCCAGCACCACGCCCATGGCAGTGAGCTCGTCGCGGATGCGGTCGGATTCGCCCCAGTTCTTCTCGGCGCGGGCTTGCAGACGCGCGGCGATCAACGCCTCGACCTGCACTGCATCGACCTTGCCGGCAGGGCCGGCCTGGAGAAATGCCTCGGGCTCAAGCTGCAGCACGCCAAGCACCCCGGCCAGCTCCTTCAGGCGCGCCGCCAAACCGGCAGCTGCACGCACATCGGTTTCACGCAGGCGGTTGATCTCGCGGGCCAGTTCGAACAGCACGGCGCAGGCTTCCGGCGTACCAAAGTCATCGTTCATGGCCGAGGTAAAGCGCTCGACAAAGGCTTCGCCGCCAGCCGGTGCTGCGTCCGGCAGACCTTTAAGCGCGTTGTAGAAGCGCTCCAGAGCGCTCTTGGCGTCCTTGAGGCTTTCTTCAGAGTAGTTGATCGGGCTGCGGTAGTGGCTGGACACCAGCAGGTAGCGCACCACCTCCGGGTGGTACTTCTCCAGCACATCGCGAATGGTGAAGAAGTTGTTCAACGACTTGGACATCTTCTCGCCGTTGATGCGAATCATCCCGCAGTGCATCCAGGTGCTGGCGTATGGCTTGCCGGTGGCCGCCTCGCTCTGGGCGATTTCGTTTTCATGGTGCGGGAACTCCAGGTCGCTGCCGCCGCCATGAATGTCGAAGGTCTCGCCCAGGCAGCAGGTCGACATCACCGAGCATTCGATATGCCAGCCAGGGCGGCCCGCCCCCCAGGGCGACTCCCAGCTCGGTTCGCCCGGCTTCACGCCTTTCCACAGGACGAAGTCCAGCGGGTCCTGCTTGGCTTCGTCGACCTCGATGCGCGCGCCGATACGCAGGTCCTCGATCTTCTTGCGCGACAGCTTGCCGTAACCCATGAACTTGGCGACGCGGTAGTACACATCGCCATTGCCTGGGGCGTAGGCGTAACCTTTGTCGATCAAGGTCTGGATCATGCTCAACATGCCCGGAATATGGTCCGTGGCACGCGGTTCCATGTCGGGCTTGAGGATATTGAGACGAGCCTCGTCCTCATGCATCGCAGCGATCATGCGTTCGGTCAGCGCGTCGAACGGCTCGCCGTTCTCCCGAGCCCGATTGATGATCTTGTCTTCGATGTCGGTGATATTGCGCACGTAGGTCAGGTCATAACCGCTAAAGCGCAACCAGCGGGTTACCAGGTCAAAGGCCACCATGCTACGGCCGTGGCCGATATGGCAGTAGTCGTATACGGTCATGCCGCACACGTACATACGCACCTTGTTGCCATCCAGCGGCTTGAAGGCTTCTTTGCTTTTGGTCAGCGTGTTGTAGATCGAGAGCATCGGCATTCCTTGGAAAACCACGGGCCAGTTAGCTGGCCCGATCGCGCGACCGGCTCGATTAAGCCCAGGAATCGCGCAGGGTTACAGTACGGTTAAACACAGGCGCGCCCGGTTTGCTGTCCTTGATATCGGCGCAGAAGTAGCCTTCACGCTCGAACTGGAAGCGTTCTTCAGGTGCGGCCTGGGCCAGCGAGGGCTCGGCGCGACAACCGGTCAGCACGACCAGCGAATCCGGGTTGATATTGTCGAGGAAGCTGCCGCCCTCTTCGTCCTTCTCCGGGTTGGCGGAACGGAACAGGCGGTCGTACAGGCGCACTTCGCACTCGACGCTTTCGGCGGCCGGCACCCAGTGGATCACGCCCTTGACCTTGCGGCCCTCGGGGTTCTTGCCCAGGGTGTTCTCATCGTAGCTGCAACGCAGTTCGACGATATTGCCGTCGGCATCCTTGATCGCCTCGTCGGCACGGATCACATAACTGCCGCGCAGACGGGCTTCGCCACCGGGAATCAGGCGCTTGAAGCCGGCCGGCGGGACTTCTTCGAAGTCGCTGGCATCGATATAGATTTCGCGGCTGAACGGCAGCATGCGCACGCCCATGTCCTGCTTGGGGTGGCGCGGCAGCTCGAGGTTTTCAACCTTGCCTTCGGGGTAGTTGGTGATAACCACCTTCAGCGGCTTGAGCACGCACATGGCGCGCGCCGCGTTGGCGTCGAGGTCTTCGCGGATGGCGAATTCGAGCATGCCGATATCCACCACGCCGCCGGCGCGGTTGACCCCGATCATGTCGCAGAAGGTGCGGATCGATGCTGGCGTGTAACCGCGGCGGCGATAGCCGCTGAGGGTCGACATGCGCGGGTCGTCCCAGCCGCTGACGTGCTTCTCGTCGACAAGCTGCTTGAGCTTGCGCTTGCTGGTGATGGTGTAGTTCAGATTCAGCCGGGCGAACTCGTACTGACGCGGCTGCGCCGGCACCGGCAGTTGTTCGAGGAACCACTCGTACAGCGGGCGGTGGTCTTCGAACTCCAGGGTGCAGATCGAATGGGTAATGCCTTCGATGGCGTCCGACTGACCGTGGGTGAAGTCGTAGCTCGGGTAGATGCACCACTTGTCGCCGGTCTGGTGGTGATGGGCGTGGCGAATGCGGTAAAGGATCGGGTCGCGCAGGTTCATGTTCGGCGAGGCCATGTCGATCTTGGCGCGCAGGGCGCGAGCGCCATCGGCGAACTCGCCGGCCTTCATGCGGGCGAACAGGTCGAGGTTCTCTTCCACCGAGCGCTCGCGGAACGGGCTGTTCTTGCCCGGTTCATTGAGCGTGCCGCGGTATTCGCGGGCCTGCTCCGGCGACAAATCGTCAACATAGGCCTTGCCGGCCTTGATCAGCTCGATGGCCCAGGCGTGCAACTGGTCGAAATAGTTGGAGGCGTAGCGCTCCTCGCCGGCCCACTGAAAACCCAGCCACTGCACATCGCTCTTGATCGCGTCGATGTATTCCTGGTCTTCCTTGGCCGGGTTGGTGTCGTCGAAGCGCAGGTTGCACTCGCCGCCGAATTCGCGGGCCAGACCGAAGTTCAGGCAGATCGACTTGGCATGGCCGATATGCAGGTAGCCATTGGGCTCCGGCGGGAAACGGGTGACGATCTTGGCGTGTTTTCCCGAGTCCAGATCGGCCTGGACGATGGGGCGAAGAAAGTTCGAAGCGGCGACAGTCTCTGGCTTGCTCATGGGGTCCTTAACGAGTGCGGGGCACGGCTCAGAGCCTGTTCACGATCTCGCAGCGGTATCGTGGACAAGCGCTCAGGGTAGGCCGGCTTATACAAAGCGCTTATCATAGCCGAAGCTGTCAACCCCCTGACAGGCCCAAGAGGCGTCTCGAGGCCCATTACGCAACGCTAACGCGGCGTAATCAAAAGGAAATCGAGCCGGCTCACGGATTTCTCGACAGAGCGATTACTTACATGATCAAGCTGCACACCAATCACGGCGTCATCACCCTCAACCTGTTCGAAGACAAAGCGCCGGAAACCGTGGCCAACTTCAAGCAGTACGTCAAAGAAGGTCATTACGACAACACCGTGTTCCACCGCGTTATCAGCAACTTCATGATCCAGGGCGGCGGTTTCGAGCCGGGCATGAAGCAGAAAGCCACTCGCGCACCCATCAAGAACGAAGCCAACAACGGCGTCGCCAACAAGATCGGCACCGTGGCCATGGCCCGCACCATGGAGCCGCACTCGGCATCCGCGCAGTTTTTCATCAACGTTGCCGACAACAGCTTCCTCGACCACAGCGCACCGACCGTGCAAGGCTGGGGTTACGCGGTATTCGGCGAAGTGGTCGAAGGCATGGACGTGGTCAACGCGATCAAAGCGCTGCCGACCACCATGAAGTCCGGCCATCAGGACGTGCCGGTCGACGACGTGATCATCGAGCGTGCCGAGATCGTTGAGTGATATTGCTGATCTCCGATCTGCATCTTGAACAGGAGCGCCCGGATATCAGCCGGGCGTTTCTGCATTTCCTCGAGACGCGCGCGATTCAGGCCGAAGCGCTGTATATCCTCGGCGACTTCTTCGAAGTCTGGGTCGGCGACGATGCCATGAGCCCCTTTCAACGTTCGATTGCCCAAGCCCTGCGCCAATGCAGCGACAGCGGCACACGCATCTATCTGATGCATGGCAATCGCGACTTTATGCTCGGCAAGGCCTTTTGCCGCGAAGCGGGCTGCACCCTGCTCAGCGACCCCAGCGTGGTCGAACTGGGCGGCGAGCGTGTGCTGCTGATGCACGGTGACAGCCTCTGCACCCAGGACGCTGCTTATATGAAGCTACGCCGCTGGCTGCGCAACCCGCTATCGCTTTTTATCCTGCGCAACCTGCCGTTGGCGACCCGCCACAAACTGGCGCGCAAACTGCGCAACGAAAGCCGCACGCAGACGCGCATGAAAGCCAGCGAGATCGTCGACGTGACGCCAGACGAAGTGTCGCGCGTGATGGCCCTCCATGATGTGCGCACCCTGATTCACGGCCACACTCACCGCCCTGCGGTGCACCAACTCATGCTCGACGGCCAAGCCGCTCGACGCATCGTGCTGGGCGACTGGGACAGGCAGGGGTGGGCGCTGCAAATCGATGAGCATGGCGTTGAGCAAACGCCCTTCCCGCTATGAAATTTCTGGGAATTTGAAGGCGCGCACAAAGTGCTCGACAGGCGCCCTTGACGGGCAATCTGTCGCCCATCAGCATCTGCGCCCTCAAAATGCCATCAGGGAACAATCATGCTGCTCAGCAAGGAAAGCCTGTTCAAATATGTCATTGCGCCGGTATCGCTGGTCGCCATGGCCTTCGTAATATTCAACGGTGTTTTTTTCTACAACGAAGCCGGTTTTGCCACTCATGTACGGACCATTTTCGGTGAAGAAAAAGTGGTCGACGACGTCGGCTACGCAACCAAATGGTTCGGTCGCGCCACCGCCTGGAAAAAAGCCTTGAGTGTGCAATCGGTCCTCACCGAAGCCCTGGCAATCGACGACAGCAGCGATAACGACTCACTTAGCGCCACCATCGAGGCCTTCCCGATCGTATTCCTCGGCAACGTCGACGCCAAGGTCGAGTCCTCCGCTCGGTTCCGTTTGCCCGTCGGCGATGAGTTTCTGAAAATTGCCCGGGAGTACCGCAACCCGGAAAACTTCATCAAGACCGCCCTGGTTCCCGCGATCAAGGAAACGCTGCAAGCCACCGCCTCGCTGATGAGCGCGGATGACTTTTACGCCGGTGCCCGCAGCGAATTCGCCGCTGAGTTCGAGAATCAGCTCAACGACGACCTCTATCTGATCAAGCGCAGAGAAATCCGCGCCCCGCGCGGCCACCAGCCGAGCCAGACCGCTATTCTGCAAGCCGGCCCCGAGCAAGGCGCATTTGGCGACAACAACGTCAGTCAGTTCATCACCGAGAAGGTCCTGGACAGCAAAGGCATCCCGGTGCGCAAGCAACAGCAGTTCCGCAAGTACGGCGTGGAAGTGGTCGAAGCGCGCATCACCAATGTCGACCCTAATCCGCAGTACAAGCAGCGCATGGTCAAGGTTCAGCAGGCCCTTGCCGAGCTCGCCGTGGCGCGGCAGAACCGGTTGAAGGAAGAGGAAGAAAAACTGCTGGTCACCGCCCGCGGCGAAAAGGAAGTCGAAGCGCGTCGCCAGGAAACCCTGCGCGACCAGATCGAGCGCACCACCCAGGCCGAAACCGAAAAACAGTTGGCGCGCATCAATGCCGAACGCGAAAAAGGCCGCGCCGAGATCGAGAAGCAGACCGCCGAGCTGCTGCGCGACAAGGCGGCGATCACCGCCGACGCCACCAAGATCACCGCCGACGCCGAAGCCTACGCCCGCGAAGCGGTGATCAAGGCCGACGGCGCGCTACAGCCCAAGCTCGACGCCCTGATCGAGATCAACAAGGTCTGGGCCGAGGCGGCAGCACAAGCGCCGGTACCCAGCGTGATGATGGCTGGCAAGGATGGCGCGAGCAGTCGCCAGGATGAAATCGGTCAACTGATGGGCGTACTCGCCACCAAGGCGGCGCGCGACCTGGCGCTGGACCTGAAAGTGCAGCAATAAGCCTGACCCTAATCCAGAAAAGCGCCCCAACGGCTAATGCCGACCAGTTAAGCCCTCTTGCTTGACCTTTGGCCGCAAGAAATCAAAATCCGATGCCAGTTTGGCATCGGATTTTTTATGCGTCTCGCTCAGGCACTGGAATTCACCTACAACATCGCCTTCACTCCCAGCTCAATCGAGGGCTGGATTCCTTGCTCGATTTTTCTTTAGTCGAGCAGGCCGGTGTATGGCAGCGCTTTCGATGGTTATCGCAGCAACGATTAGTTGATCGAGCACTCCCTCGCCTTAACGCTGTTGAGTGAAATGGTGCGCGTGCCGCACGTATTGCTCGCTCGTTTCGATGGTTTGCGCCAGGCGCTGGCTGGCCTCGTTGACCCGATCGGCAACGAACAGCGTGATATCGGTGCCTGGCAAGGGCGGCAAGCCCTCCTCGATCACCTGCAAACCTGGCTCCAGCGTGGAGCGCGGGATGATGCCGACACCGATTCCCGCACGCACGGCCGCCAGCACTCCGGCCCGACTCTGGCTGGTGAAGGCAATACGGTACGGGATCTGCGCCCCGACCAAGGCTTTATGTGCCGAGTCGCGGTGATAGCAGCCCTCGACGAACACCGCCAGGGGCAACGGTTCACGCTCATGAGTCGAATGCGCCTGATCGCGCACCCAGACCAGTTCGTCACGGAACAGCCGCCGTCCACCATCGGACAGCGCCGGCATCTCAACCAGCGCCAGATCCAGCTTGCCTTCGGCCACCAGCGACGCCAGGTGAAAGGGACGATGATCGCAGACCACCTCGAGACTGGCCTCGGGGTAACTCAATACGAATGCTTCCAGCAACGGAATAAGGCTGCGCGTGGCGTACTGGTCATGGGTGCCGAAACGCACCTGCCCGCCTACCTCGGCATGCTGAAACGTACCCAGGATACGGTCATGCAGATTGAGCAGCTGCTGTGCGCAGGACTTCAGTTGCTCGCCGGCCGGAGTCAGCCTGACGCCATACTGCCCGCGCTGCAGAAGCTCGGCCGCGACCAGGGCTTCGAGCCGCGTGAGCTGCATGCTGATGGTCGAAGGCGCACGATGCAGGCGTTGAGCGGCGGTGGTCAGGTTGAGCGTCTCGGCCACCACGGCGAAGGTACGCAGCAGGACAATCGGCAGGTCGCGCATGGCAGAGTTCAATCTTCTTGAATGAGGCGATCAATATTTATCGTTTCTCCGAATTCTGGCAAGCGAATATCGTAGGCGTCACCCAAGCGCCTCCTATGCGCCATCACGGAGTTCGAATGATGCGAATGCCCGCCACGCTCGGCATGAACCAGATCGTCAGCCACGGTTTTGGAATGTTCCTGTTCGCCGCACTGATGCCGTTCATGCGCGAGTCCATCGAGATCACCCCCTGGCAGCTGGCGAGCATCGGCGCCCTGACGCAACTGGCCTATCTGGGCGGCGCCATGCTCCTCGGCTTGGTCGGTCACCAACTGGGCACGGCCCGTCTGGCGCTGCTCACCGGCATCGTCAGCAGCAGCCTGCTGTTCACCATGTCGCAGCTGCATGACCCCATGTTGATTACCCTGGTACTGACCTGTCTGGCTGCGAGTGCGGCGATCAGTTGGGGCTGCATCGTCGAAATCGTCAGCCGCTGCGCCCGCGCCGAACTGCGCTCCACCTACCTGTCCTGCATTTCCAGCGGCACGGCCTGGGGCTATGCGCTCAACGGCCTGTTGATTCTGCTGGCGGTGCCCCTGCTCGGCTGGCAAAGGAGCTGGCAGCTGGCTTCGCTGTTCGGTGCCCTGGTGGTCTGCCTGACCTGGCACCTGTTGACGAACCTGAAGAGCCTGCCCGAGGTCCAGGTGGACAACCGCGACACGATTATTCCGCCGCGCCGCCTGTTCGCCACCGTTATCGGCGAGCGCACCGCCCTGTTCGCCTGCCTGATCTGCCTTTTGGTGGGCTTTACCACCATGCCGTTTTCCTACTGGCTCAACAGCTACCTGGATGAGCGCGGCCTGCCGGCAGCCCTGGGTGGCTATACCTGGGCGACGGTCGGCGGCACAGGCATGGTGGCCGGTTTCATCACCGGCAAGCTGGCCGATCGCAAGGGCCATGGCACTGCGCTTGCGGTGATCTTCAGCGGCTTCGCCCTGGGCCTGATGGCGTTTGTCATTGATCCGGGCAAAGGCGCCCTGATTGCCGGCTTCGGTTATGGCCTGATGTATTTTCCGATGTGGGGCATCGTCGCCGGCTGGGTGAACCAGTCCTACTCATCGACGGCGACCATGCAGATCAGCGGCATCTGCATGGTGACGTTCGGCCTGGGGGGAACCCTGGGTAACCTGCTGGCCGGCTATATCCGCGAAAGCACCGGCTCGTTGCACGACGTGTTCCTGGCGCTGAGCGCCGCATCGCTGCTGCTGGTGGCCCTGGCCATCGTCATTCTGCGCGGCGATCGCAAAGCAGCGGCGGCGAAACCGGCGGCGAGCGAAGCCATCTGAACGGCCACGCGCCGCTGCTTCAGGCGGCGGCACCGCTGTGGAAGCGAAACTCTTTGTCCGGTGTGAGTATCGCCTCGCGCTCGACTTCGGCGAAGAAAGCCACCCGTTCATCGATTGGTTCCGCGGAATAATCCCGCGCCATCTTCAGGTAACCCTGATAGTGCCGCGCCTCTGACTTGAGCAAGGATTGGTAGAACTGACCCAGCTCCTCGTCCAGGTGCGGGGCCAGGCGGAAGAACCGCTCACAGGAGCGCGCTTCGATAAAGGCACCGACGATCAAGGTATCGACCAGCTTGTGCGGTTCGCTGGTACGTATGTGCTTGTGCAGTCGCTGGGCGTATAGCGCCGCACTGACCGGGCGATAGACGACCCCACGCTTTTTCATCAATGCCGCAACCTGTTCGAAATGACGCAACTCTTCACGCGCCAGCCGCGACAGGTTGTGCTGCAGGTCAGCCTTCTCGATATAACGGAAGAGCAGCGTAAGCGCGGTCGAGGCAGCCTTTTTCTCGCAATTGGCGTGATCGATCAACATCACGTCCTGGTTGTCCAATGCTTGGGTAATCCAGGTATCGGGGGTTTGACACAGAAGGAAGGTTTCGATTTCTGGTAACAGTTGCATAAGCTCACGACAGTGGGTGATGGTGGCCGGCGAATCGGGCGGGCCATTATACGAGTGAAGCAGCGCGCGACCAGCCGGTCAGTTGATACCTGTCAACAACAAAGGTTACGCGCTGCATCTATAGTTGTCGGAAGCAGTATTATCAGAAAAACATTCGAACGGAGACGAACATGCAATCTATTCGCAACCTGTTAGTTGTCATGGAGCCAGATCAACCGGAAGCGCTGGCGCTTAGACGCGCCAAACTGATCGCGAGCGTGACCCAGTCCCACCTGCATTTGCTGGTCTGCGACAGAAAGCATGACTATTCGGTTTTTCTCAACGATCACCGTGCCGCGCTCGCCCTCGAGGGCTTCAGCGTCTCCGGCCAACAAGCCTGGCACGAGAGCCTGCACACCACCATCATCACCGTGAAACAAGCCGAAGGCTGCGACCTGGTGATCAAGCAACACCTGCCCGACAACCCACTGCGCCGTGCCCTGCTGACACCCGATGACTGGAAGCTGTTGCGCTATTGCCCGGGCCCGGTACTGATGGTGAAAACCGACAAGCCCTGGACCAATGGCGTCATTCTTGCCGCCGTGGATGTTGGCAACGCAGACGGCGAGCATCGCACCCTGCATTCGAGCATCATCAGCCACGGCTACGACATCGCCGCCCTGGCCAATGCCAAGCTGCATGTGATTGCCGCTCACCCAACACCGATGCTTTCGGCTGCCGACCCGACCTTTCAACTGAAGGAAACCATCGAGGCGCGCTACCGCGAGCAGTGCAAAGCCTTCCAGGCCGAGTACGACATCTCCGACGATCGCCTGCATGTACTCGAAGGCCCGGCAGATGCGGTGATTCCTCAGGTCGCCCACCAACTCGGCGCGACGGTCACGGTCATCGGCACGGTGGCGCGCACCGGCATTTCCGGCGCATTGATCGGCAACACCGCCGAGGTGGTGCTCGACTCGCTGGAAAGCGATGTCCTGGTGCTCAAGCCCGAGGAAATCATGGCGCACCTGGAAGAGCTGGTGGCCCAGCACTGAGATCAGCCTCGACGCACCTGCACAAAGCCGCCCAACCGAGGCGGCTTTGTCGTATTGGATGCCTGAGGACGAACGAATACTTTCCGGGCTGCGGCCTGCCTTAACCCCGAATTTCCAGCCCCTCACGCAGGAATCGCGGCGCGATATAACGCTCGTAATGGGCTTCGGACAGCAGAAAGAATTCGCGATCGATGGCATCGCGCAACGCCGGCAGATCCCAGTCGCGGAACTCCGGCAGTAGCACCATGCCATAAGCATCCAGCTGGCTGATCACCCGCGCGCCGCGCGCAATCAATTGGTAGGCCCAGCAATACGGCGACTGCTGCGGCACGAAGCGGATCTGCCGCTGCTCCAGTTGCGCACGCAGACGAGCGGCGTCGAAAACTTCCAGTTTGGCCGCCATCACCTGAACCAGAAGCACCTCGAGGCGTGTCCAGACCGCCTGTTTCTGTTCTTCGTCGTAGCCGTTCCAGTTGATCACTTCATGATGGAAACGCTTGCAGCCGCGGCACACCACATCGCCATAGACCGTGGAACAAAGACCGACACAAGGCGTTTTAATACGCTGATTAGACATAAGGCAGACGCGGACACTAGCTGACAGCTGCGCATCTTAGCCCTTTGTCTAAGGCGAATCACCCCTGGATCAGCTGGGGCTTTAGCTTAACTTTATCTAAGCTTTCCAGTAGAATCGGCCCGCCTTTTATAGGCGCCGATGTCCGTTGGAAGCTGTTTTCAAAGCGTCACGAGCACAGTCGATCCTGCAGTACGTTAGTTGTCGCAAGCATTTAAAAGCCTTTTCAAGCGCTTGCGACAGCCCTCATCAAACCGTCCTGCCGGCGTAAAACTTTGAAAGCAGCTTCTGGAAGGGATCAGCGAAACCTCGGCTAAGTGGCCCATGAAGCCACGGAGCGCTTGGTTTGCTGGTTTCTGGATCGTGTCCCGGACAACCCTTTGGGACCAATGATGAGGGTAATAACTGTGCTTGAAGCCTATCGCAACCACGTAGCAGAGCGTGCCGCTCAGGGTATCGTGCCCCAGCCGCTGAACGCCGAACAAACCGCAGGCCTGATCGAGCTGCTGAAAAACCCGCCAGCAGGCGAAGAAGCTTTTCTGCTCGACCTGATCACCAACCGTGTACCGCCAGGCGTCGACGAAGCCGCCTACGTCAAGGCCGGTTTCCTCTCTGCTATCGCCAAAGGCGAAGCCACTTCCCCGCTGATCAGCAAAAAACACGCCGTTGAGCTGCTGGGCACCATGCAAGGCGGTTACAACATCGCCACCCTGGTCAGCCTGCTCGATGACAGCGAACTGGCTGCCGTGACTGCCGAGCAACTGAAGCACACCCTGCTGATGTTCGATGCCTTCCATGACGTCGCAGAAAAAGCCAAGAGCGGCAACGTTCACGCTAAAGGCGTACTGCAATCCTGGGCCGATGGCGAGTGGTTCAAGAACCGCCCGACCCTGGCCGACAAGATCAGCCTGCGGGTATTCAAGGTCACCGGCGAAACCAACACCGACGACCTCTCCCCGGCTCCCGACGCCTGGTCGCGCCCGGATATTCCGCTGCATGCCCTGGCCATGCTGAAAATGGCCCGCGACGGCATCGTGCCTGACCAGCAAGGCGCCATCGGCCCGATGAAACAGATCGAGCAGATGCGCAACGACGGCTTCCCGATCGCCTACGTCGGCGACGTGGTCGGTACCGGCTCCTCGCGTAAATCCGCCACCAACTCGGTGCTGTGGTTCTTTGGCGACGACATCCCTAACGTGCCGAACAAGCGCGCTGGCGGCTTCTGCTTCGGCAGCAAGATCGCCCCGATCTTCTACAACACCATGGAAGACGCCGGCGCTCTGCCGATCGAGTTCGATGTTTCCCAACTGAACATGGGCGACGTGATCGACCTGTACCCGCATGCCGGCAAAGTCTGCAAGCACGGTACCGACGAAGTACTGGCCACCTTCGAAATGAAGACCCCGGTTCTGCTCGACGAAGTCCGCGCTGGCGGCCGTATCCCGCTGATCATCGGTCGCGGTCTGACCGAGAAAGCCCGTGCCGAACTGGGCCTGGGCCCAACCGACCTGTTCAAGCTGCCTGAGCCGCCTGCTGCCAGCACCAAGGGTTTCACCCTGGCGCAGAAGATGGTCGGCAAGGCCTGCGGCCTGCCGGAAGGCAAAGGCGTGCGTCCAGGCACCTACTGCGAACCGAAGATGACCACCGTCGGCTCCCAGGACACCACCGGCCCGATGACCCGCGACGAGCTGAAAGACCTGGCTTGCCTGGGCTTCTCCGCTGACCTGGTGATGCAGTCGTTCTGCCACACCGCGGCTTATCCGAAGCCGATCGACGTCACCACCCACCACACCCTGCCGGATTTCATCCGCACCCGTGGTGGCGTGTCCCTGCGTCCTGGCGACGGCATCATCCACAGCTGGCTGAACCGCATGCTGCTGCCGGACACCGTCGGCACCGGTGGCGACTCGCACACCCGCTTCCCGATCGGCATCTCCTTCCCGGCCGGTTCCGGCCTGGTGGCCTTCGCCGCAGCCACTGGCGTCATGCCGCTGGACATGCCGGAGTCGGTACTGGTGCGCTTCAAGGGCAAACTGCAACCGGGCATCACCCTGCGTGACCTGGTGCATGCCATCCCTTACGTGGCCATCCAGAAAGGCCTGCTGACCGTCGAGAAGAAAGGCAAGAAGAACATCTTCTCCGGCCGCATCCTCGAGATCGAAGGTCTGGACGAGCTGACCGTCGAGCAGGCGTTCGAACTGTCCGACGCCTCCGCCGAGCGTTCCGCTGCAGGTTGCACCATCAAGCTGCCGGAAAAGGCCATCGCCGAATACCTGAAGTCGAATATCACCCTGCTGCGCTGGATGATCAGCGAAGGCTACGGCGATGCCCGCACCATGGAGCGCCGCGCCCAGGCGATGGAAGCCTGGCTGGCCGATCCGAAGCTGATGGAAGCCGACAAGGACGCCGAATACGCCGAGGTCATCGAAATCGACCTGGCCGACATCAACGAGCCGGTTCTCTGCGCCCCGAACGACCCGGACGACGCCCGTCTGCTGTCCAGCGTTCAAGGCGAGAAGATCGACGAAGTGTTCATCGGTTCCTGCATGACCAACATCGGCCACTTCCGTGCAGCCGGTAAGCTGCTGGATAAGGTCAAAGGTCAGCTGCCGACCCGCCTGTGGCTGTCGCCGCCGACCAAGATGGACGCTCACCAGCTGACCGAGGAAGGCTACTACGGCATCTACGGAAAGGCTGGCGCGCGCATGGAAATGCCGGGCTGCTCGCTGTGCATGGGTAACCAGGCACGCGTCGAACCGAACGCCACCGTGGTTTCGACTTCGACCCGTAACTTCCCCAACCGTCTGGGCGATGGCGCCAACGTCTACCTGGCTTCGGCTGAGTTGGCTTCGGTCGCCTCGATCCTCGGTCGCCTGCCGACCGTCGAGGAGTACATGGGCTACGCGAAGGACATCGACAGCATGGCTGCCGACGTCTACCGCTACCTGAGCTTCGACCAGATCGCCGAGTTCCGCGAAGCGGCTGCCAACGCCCAGATCCCGGTCGTTCAAGCCTAAGCGTTACCCGCGTCAAAAGAGCCCCGCCCCGTGCGGGGCTTTTTCTTTTCTGTTTTGTAAGCCCGCCAAGCCATGTCCGGTGGCGATATCTACAGAAGCGCGCTCATTGCCCGGATGCATCCTGGGAGCGGCTTGCGCGGCGATGCGCCCCCGGATTTCATCCGGACTACGAGAATGTCACCCCGGTAACACCTCTGGCATATGCCTTGCTAAGGCATAGGCAGCAAAGCCATTTCCAACGGCGGAATCGGCTTATTTTGACAATGGTGTCGTCCCGATCGCTGCGCCTGACAGCCACTGGCACGACCCCCTTTTGTGTTGACCTGGGAAAAACGCAATGAGCGAACACGCTATCAGCCGTAACGATGCACAGGCCTGGGTTGCCGCCAATGATGTCCCCGAGAAGCGCCTTCTGAACATCGGCTTCATGGCCCTGACCGATGCGGCATCGGTGATTGTCGCGGCGACTCAGGGCTTCGCAGAGAAATATGGTCTGACCCTCAACCTGCAGCGCCAGGCCTCTTGGGCAACCTTGCGCGACAAGCTGCTAAGCGGCGAACTGGATGCCGCCCACAGCCTCTACGGGTTGATTTACGGCGCTCAGTTCGGCCTTGGCGGCGCAACCGCCACCGACATGGCGATCCTGGCGGGCCTGAACCAGAATGGTCAGAGCATCAATCTCTCCCAGGGTCTGAAATTCGCCGGCGTGACCACTAGCGACGCACTCAACGTGCGCGCGCACCAAAGTGGCGCAAAACTGACCTTTGCCCAGACCTTCCCTACCGGCACCCATGCCATGTGGCTTTACTACTGGCTGGCCAGTAAGGGCATCCACCCGCTCGATGACGTCGATAGCGTCGTGGTCCCGCCGCCGCAGATGGTGCCCCATCTCAAGGCACGGCGTATCGACGGCTTTTGTGTCGGCGAGCCCTGGAGCGCCCAGGCGGTTGAGGAAAGTCTCGGCTTCACCCTGGCGACCAGCCAATCGATCTGGCCGGATCACCCGGAAAAGGTCCTCGGTTGCACCCGCGCCTTTGTCGAGCAAAACCCCAATACCGCGCGCGCGCTGATCATGGCGATCCTCGAGGCCAGCCGTTTTATCGACGAAAACGAAGAGAACAAACGCAGCACCGCCCAATTGCTCAGCGGCAGCGAATACGTCGATGCACCCTTGAACGTCATCCAGCCGCGTTTTCTCGGCCAGTATCAGGACGGCCTCGGCCACGCCTGGCTCGATGCCCATCCGCTACGCTTTCATGCAGAAGGCGCAGTGAACATGCCTTACCTCTCTGACGGCATGTGGTTTATGACCCAATTCCGCCGCTGGGGACTATTGCGTGACGATCCCGACTACCTGGCCGTGGCGCAGCAGGTTCACCAGCTCGGGCTATACCGTCAGGCAGCTGAAAGCCTCGGCATCGCGGTACCCGAGGTGATGCGCAGCAGCCAATTGCTCGACGGCCAGGTCTGGGATGGCAGCGATCCGGTCGGCTATGCCCGCAGCTTCAGTCTCAACGCCCTGGCCGACAGCACCGCTGTCGGCCTGTAACGAACAGGAGAGCCCTTCATGCTGCGTATCCTGTTGATCAACGACACACCGAAAAAAGTCGGTCGCCTGAAAGCCGCACTGATCGAAGCGGGTTTCGAAGTCATCGACGAATCCGGTTTGACCATCGACCTGCCCGAGCGGGTCGAGGCCGTGCGCCCTGACGTCATCCTGATCGATACCGAATCGCCGAGCCGCGACGTGATGGAACAAGTGGTGCTGGTCTCGCGCGACCAGCCACGACCGATCGTCATGTTCACCGACGAGCACGACCCCGGCGTGATGCGCCAGGCCATCCAATCGGGCGTCAGCGCCTATATCGTCGAAGGCATTCACGCCCAGCGCCTGCAACCGATCCTCGACGTGGCCATGGCGCGCTTCGAGAGCGACCAGGCGTTGCGCGCACAACTGCAAGCCCGCGACGCCCAGCTTGCCGAGCGCAAGCGCATCGAACTGGCCAAGGGCCTGCTGATGAAGATGAAGAGCTGCAACGAGGAAGAGGCCTACACCCTGATGCGCCGCCAGGCCATGAGCCGCCAGCAGAAGCTGGTGCAGGTCGCCGAACAGATCATCGCCATGCACGACATGCTGGGCGAATAGCTGCCGGCGTTACCCAGATGCCCGCCATTCGGCGGGCATTCTGCTTTCTATCCGGACAATTTCGTGCCGTGTCGCACATTCATGACAAAAGCCATGAACATGAGCCGTTTGTGTCGGTCATGTTTATGGGGCACGGTTGCTGCCTGGCCCCTTTCCTACCGTCAGACGTCAGAAAGGAAGCTAGCGAATGTTTCATACACCCCCATCGATCCGTCCCATGGCTGGAGCCGGCGCCTGGCTAGTCGGCCTAAGCCTGCTTGGCCTGCTAAGCACCTCCGCTCAAGCGGACCTGTACCCCGATGTAGCGCCAGGCGGTAATTTCACCCTGGAAAACTGGTCGCTTACCGTCCCTGCCGACGCTGACGGTGGCACTGAAGGCGACGCGCTGACCCTGCAACCGAATCTGCTTAGCGGCAGTAGCGGTTACCAGTCCCCCTGGTTCTATACCGCGCCTGACGGGGCCATGACGTTCTGGACCCCGCTCAACGGCGCAACCGTCGGCGGCTCCTCCAGCCCACGTTCCGAACTGCGGGAAATGCAGCAGTCAGGCAACAACGGCGTCAACTGGGATATTTTCTCAACCTCGATCCTGGATGCCCAGGTTCGCGTCCTGCAAGTGCCCAGCGACGGCAAGGCGATCATTGGTCAGATCCATGGTCACCGCGCCGCGCCCTTGGTGATGGTCTATTACCAATACAACCAGCAAAAGGGCACCGGCGAGATTGTGGGTAAATTTCAGTACTACCCGGCACTCGGCCCACCCTATTACAAGGCTGTACTGGCCAGCGACATCGACTTGAAAGAGCGCTTTTCCTACCAGATCAAGGTTACCCACAACGGCGACCATGGCACCGTCTGGGCCTCGGTCAACAACGGCCAGCCGGCGCATATGGATATTCCCCATGAGTGGGATGTCGAGCTTCTCTACTTCAAGGCGGGCGCCTACCTGCACATGCACGGCGACAGCGCCGAAGAAGGCGCCATGGTCAAATTCTATCGGCTCGCGACCAGCCATCCACGCGACGGCTTACTTATCACCGGCAATGCCGCACTGGCGCCAGCGAAAGTCGGCAACCCCTATGACGTTGCCCTGCAGCACAAGGGCGGCGTCGGCGGGGCAAGTTGGTCGCTGGCCAGCGGCTTCCCACCGAAAGGGCTGGAGCTCGACCGTGACGGACACATCAGCGGCGTTGCCGACGCCAGCGCCGCATCGACGACGCCGCACGACTTCATGGCGCGCGTTACGGACGCCAACGGCAGTACCTACTCCAAGAAGTTTTCCATACTCGTCTCGCCTTGATGGCTTAACCATTCAACCTGGGCCGCGAACCAGGCAACTCAGCGCGCAGCTGTACTGCTTAGCAGGCCCACTGTTCCTCTTCGCACCCGCTTCTCCACAGCACTGTACGGCTGACTGGGCAAGCGGGTGTATCTGCTGCGCTCGCACCGGGCTGACTAGACTAAATCCTCCCAGTCCGCAGCAAGAAGAGCACAGAATGAGTACAGCCTCTGAAGAGCGTGGGCTTCTGGCCGAAGCCGACCGCCGCGCCCTGAACTATCTCGACAGCACCGCCACACGACCTGTATTTCCCGGCGACGAGGCCATCGCCCGCCTGGACGAATTCAACGAGCCCCTGCCGGCGCAAGGCGTGGCTGCCCATGAAGTGCTGCAGCGTCTGGATGAAATCGGCTCCCCAGCGACAGTAGCGTCCAATGGACCGCGTTATTTCGGCTTCGTCATCGGCGCTACCCTGCCGGCCGCCGCGGCAGCGGAACGCCTGGTACTGGCCTGGGACCAGTGCGCTTCGTCCTTCGATAACTCGCCGGTCGCCGACACCCTGGAGCGCATTGCCGGGCGCTGGGTCGTCGAGCTGCTCGGCTTGCCGTCATTGAGCGCGGTGGGGTTCGGCACCAGCGCCACCGCCTCGACCCTGGCCTGCCTCTCGGCCGCACGGCGTACTCTACTTGCGCGCAAGGGCTGGGATTTCGACGGCGACGGTTTGATCGGCGCGCCGGAAGTACGCGTGGTGGTTTCCGCCAGCTGCCACATTACGGTGCAGAAAGCCCTGCGCATCCTCGGTTTTGGCATCAAACGCCTGAAAGTCGCACCGACTGATAACCATGGTCGGATCGATCCTGCACAACTCCCGGAACTCGATGACCTGAGCATCCTTTGCCTGCAGGCCGGCGAGGTGAATACCGGCGAATTCGATCCTTTCGCCGAACTGATCCCACGGGCCAAGGCTGCCGGCGCCTGGGTGCATGTCGACGGCGCCTTCGGCTTGTGGGCGCGCGCCTCGTCTTCGGCTGCGCTCGCCGAGGGCGTCGAGCTGGCCGACAGCTGGACCACCGACGGGCACAAATGGCTGAACACCCCCTATGACGGCGCCATGGCCATCTGCCGCGACGCCGACGCCCTGGCCAGCGCGATGAACAGCGATGCGGTGTATGCCAGCGCCTCCAAGGATGCGCAAAAGAACCTGACCCTGGAGTTCTCCCGCCGCGCTCGTGGCGTGCCGATCTGGGCCGCACTGTCCGCCCTGGGCCGCACCGGCCTGCGTGAAATGATCGACCGGCATATCCGCCAGGCCGGTCACCTGGCGACACAACTGCGCGCAGCCGGTTATCAGGTGCTCAACCGGGTCGTGCTGAATCAGGTACTGGTGCGCGCCGATAGCGACCAGCAGACACTGGCGATCCGCGTCGCCGCCCAGCGCTCGGGCCAGGTCTGGTTCGGCCCGACCGTCTGGCAGGGGCGCCCGGCCTTTCGCCTCAGCGTCTCGTCCTGGCGCACCAGCGACGCCGATATCGAAACGCTGATCGAGCTGTTGTGCGAACTCAAACGTAGTACCCCGGCATGAACCACAGCGCCTGCGCAGCACAGCGATAATCCGCTCGACAAGCGCCGGGCGCTGCGTTTATCTTCGCCACCTGGCCACCGCAGTGGCCAACGTCGCTCGGACGGTTCCGGGCGCTTACGTTTCCGAGGAAAGCATGGCTGATTCAGCTTCGCGCCGCTTTGCGCGCATCGATCGTCTCCCCCCTTACGTGTTCAACATCACCGCCGAATTGAAGATGGCCGCACGCCGCCGCGGCGAGGACATCATCGACTTCAGCATGGGCAACCCGGACGGCGCCACGCCGCCGCATATCGTCGAAAAACTGGTACAGGTCGCCCAGCGCGAAGACACCCACGGTTATTCCACTTCCCGCGGTATTCCGCGCCTGCGCCGGGCCATCTCGCGTTGGTACCAGGACCGCTACCAGGTGGAGATCGACCCCGAAAGCGAGGCCATCGTTACCATCGGTTCCAAGGAAGGCCTGGCACACTTGATGCTCGCCACCCTCGACCATGGTGACACCGTGCTGGTGCCCAACCCCAGCTACCCGATCCATATCTACGGCGCGGTGATCGCCGGCGCACAGGTGCGCTCGGTGCCATTGGTGCCGGGCGTGGACTTCTTCGCCGAGCTGGAACGGGCGATTCGCGAAAGCATTCCCAAGCCGAAGATGATGATCCTCGGCTTTCCGTCCAACCCCACCGCCCAGTGCGTGGAACTGGACTTCTTCGAGCGCGTGGTGGCCCTGGCCAAACAATACGACGTGCTGGTGATCCACGACCTGGCCTACGCCGATATCGTCTATGACGGCTGGAAAGCGCCGTCGATCATGCAGGTGCCGGGAGCCAAGGACATCGCCGTGGAGTTCTTCACCCTGTCCAAGAGCTACAACATGGCCGGCTGGCGCATCGGCTTCATGGTCGGCAACAAGGAACTGGTCAACGCCCTCGCGCGGATCAAGAGCTATCACGACTACGGCACCTTCACCCCGCTGCAAGTCGCCGCTATCGCCGCCCTGGAAGGCGATCAGCAATGCGTGCGTGATATTGCCGAGCAATACCGTCAGCGTCGCAACCTGCTGGTTAAAGGGCTGCATGAAATCGGCTGGATGGTGGTCAATCCGAAAGCCTCGATGTACGTCTGGGCCAAGATTCCCGAACAATACGCCGGGCTCGGCTCACTGGAGTTCGCCAAGAAGCTGCTGCTGGATGCCAAGGTCTGCGTGTCGCCGGGCATCGGCTTCGGCGACTACGGCGACGACCACGTGCGTTTTGCCCTGATCGAAAACCAGGATCGCATTCGCCAGGCTCTGCGCGGCATCAAGGCAATGTTTCGCGCCGATGGCCTGCTGCCATCCGTCGGTAAAGGCGGTAAAACCAGCGACGGCCAATAGGCGCCTGCGCCCCCGGCCTGGCCACTGGACAGGCCGGGGGAAAGTAGACAACACCCTAGTCCTTGCTTGCCTCGCCTACATTTTTCAACGGTCTGCCAGGTTTTCAACAGTCTGATAGCGCCCGGTTCTACCCATATCGGATAGCCGAAAACTCGCCTGCCCGCCCTGCGAAAACGACCCAGGCCGCAGGACAGCAAACAAGCGGACAGGCGGCTGTGATTTGCCAACCAGCGCAAGAACCTGCGCTCATGTTTCCTGGTCAAATCGACGTGAGCCGCTCTACCTCCGACCCATCAGCGTGTTCAGCACTTTGCCATCGGCTAAAGCACAGCCTGGGTCTATCCAGCCATCTTTAATCAGGACGATATCAAGATGCCTCTCCCATGCACTTTCCGTAAAACACTTTTCCTCGCGGCGCTGTTAAGCCTCACGATAGAGCGAAGCCATGCCGAACTGGCGCCTGACCTGGCACCCGGCGGAAACTTCGCCCTGGAGAACTGGCGATTGGACTTTCCGGTCGAGATTGGCAGTGATGGCATCGCTAGTATTCAGCCTGCGCAACTGAGCGGCCCGAACGGCTTTGTCTATGCGCCCTATTTCTATACCACTTCGGATGGCGCCATGACCATGTGGACGCCGGTCAACGGTGCCACGGCTGGGGGCTCCTCACACCCGCGCAACGAACTAAGGGAAATGATCGACCCCGGCAATCACGAGGTGAACTGGACGAGCTCCGGCAATTCCATACTCGACGCGCAACTACGGATCCTGCAGGTGCCCAGTGACGGAATCCTCATCGTCGGTCAGGTACATGGATTCGATGCTGCCCCACTGGTTCTGGTTTATTACCGCTATGACGCAGCCAAGCAAACCGGCAAGCTGATGACCAAGTTGCAGGGTACTCCCGTGCTGGGCCCGCCCTACACCCAGCATACGATTGCCACGGACATCAAACTCGGCCAGACATTTACCTATCAAATCAAGGTAGAGCGCCAGCCTGGCGGCCCGGCGACCGTCTCGGTATCGGCCAACTCGGGTATACCCGCGCAAATGGTCATGGACTCTTCCTGGGACGGGGTCGGCATGTACTTCAAGGCGGGCTCCTACCTGCATATCAGTGGCACTAGCAGCAGCGAGGGTGGCTTGGTGAAGTTCTATCGGTTGGCCACCAGCCACCCGGCCAATGGCTTGTTGATCAGGACCGCCAGCAAGTTGCCGAACGCCCGGGCGAACACCCCATACAGCATCCAGTTAGCTTTTAGCGGTGGCGTGGGAGGCGGTACCTGGTCACTGGTCAGCGGCTTTCCACCCTCCGGCCTGGCACTCGACCCGCAAGGGCTGATAAGCGGCACACCGACTTCTGGCGCGATATCTACCAAGGACAACGATTTCATGGTGCGCGTACGCGACGCCAACGGCAGCACCTACTCGAAGAAACTCTCCATTTTGGTAAACCCCTGAACAGGATCGGAAATCGTTCCCTTGCCTGATGGAGATACGCAAACCCCGCTCGTCAACGAGCGGGTTCAGCCCGAGTAATCCAATACCGTCCAGACCTGACTCAAACCGACGCCAATCATGCAGTCGGCATTATCTAGCTGATGATTGTTATGCAGTGACATCAGCGAGGTTGCGCCATCAGCAGCATCGCTGCGCTCGGTCACCCACTGAACCCGGCCACAGTTGGGGGTTTCGATGACGTAACTGGCAGCGACCGTAGAATCCTGGCTCGGCAGCTTGATCATATCGACCACCCTGCCCTGTTCTTCGACCCGCTTACCATCAGCCACCAGTACGGCCCAGGCCTGACTGTTTTCAATGACCAGATAAGCCCCGTTGACCCGGGGCTGTTCACTTTGAGGTTGAGGCTGAACACAACCACTCAATAAAACCAGTAGCACAATTGTCATCATGATTTGTTGCATTGCTGTTTGCTCCTCTGCAGCGCTTTCTCGCCTGATGGTGAATCGTTTTCGGCGAAGGCAATCGGTGAGTGTTGGCTGAGTCGTAGGCTTACTATTATCGAATACTGTTTATTTGTACAGTATTTTTAGATTACCCTTATCGACAGGCTCCAACCCGAGCGAAAGGCCGCGCCAGATGCACAAAAAGCCTGGCGCACCCGGCAAGTTCCAGTCGCTACCGGACGTAACCAGGAGAAAGACCATGCTGGACGTACTGCAGTTAAAACAAAGCGTAAACCGCATGCCGCTGGAGAAAGTTCGCGCCACGGTTGCCGAGCTGCATCTGGAAGGCATCGTGACCGAAGGGCGCAGCCCTTTCACTCGTGTGCATTTCAATACCTGCTTCGCCGAAATCGAAGCATTGCTGCAACGCGCCGGCTATCACAAACAGCTGGATGTGGTGGGGTATCAAGGTATGGCTTATGCGATGTTCGACCCATCGCGCTGGCAGGCGGTGGACGTGCTGAAATGGCTGAAGGAGTTCGTTGAGGAAGCGCAGTCGCGCACGCTGCCTCAGCTTGGATGAGTGCCCCAGGCGCCGGGCGATAGATCACTTCCCCGGCGCGATTCGGACCAGGCTCGCAAAACGACCCAAAACGGTCCAGGCGACCGCGCACACGCACAGCCATGTTGCGAAGCCGTAGCCCTGCACATCCTGCTCGCGCTGATGGCACTTCTTCCTGAACGTTTAGAATAGCAATCTAACCTATTGATATAATTACTTAAAACCCGCAAACAAGAGCGTTCAGAAAAACCGTTTTCAAGCGTTGGAGACTGACCTGCAAAGCCTTGCGCAGGACTTGGCAAGGCCTTTGCTTATACCCATATCAAGACACCAACACACGTCTTAGGATCGCCAACGGCGGTGATCGGGACGAATAGACAAAGACGTCAAAGACACCTTGCCCCCCCGGGCCGAGTTGTCTGCGACGTCTTTTTTCGTTTCTGATATGAGGATTCTTCCATGCGTCACTCCATCGCTCGTCGCTCCTTGCTGAAAAAAGCCCTGGCCGGCCTGGGCTGCGCCGCCACGCTGCTGCTTACACCGTTGAGCATGCAGCTCGCCTACGCCGCCAACCCGGAGAAAGACGAACTCAAGCTCGGCTTCATCAAGCTGACCGATATGGCCCCACTGGCGATCGCCTACGAGAAGGGCTTTTTCGAAGACGAAGGTCTGTACGTCACGCTCGAAGCCCAGGCGAACTGGAAAGTCCTCCTGGACCGGGTGATTACCGGCGAACTGGATGGTGCGCACATGCTCGCCGGACAACCCCTGGGGGCGACCATCGGCTTTGGCACCAAGGCCGATGTGGTCACTGCCTTCTCCATGGACCTCAATGGCAACGGCATCACCATGTCCAATTCCGTCTGGGAGGAAATGAAGAAGCACCTGCCGATGGAAAATGGCAATCCGGTACACCCGATTAAGGCCGATGCCCTGAAGCCGGTGATCGAGCAGTACAAGGCCCAGGGCAAACCCTTCAATCTGGGCATGGTGTTTCCGGTGTCCACCCACAACTACGAGTTGCGCTACTGGTTGGCAGCGGGTGGCATCAGCCCGGGCTACTACGCCCCGGCTAAAGGCGATATCACCGGCACGCTGAACGCCGATGCCCTGCTTTCGGTCACCCCGCCACCACAAATGCCCGCCACGCTCGAGGCTGGCACCATCAATGGCTATTGCGTCGGCGAGCCGTGGAATCAGGCCGCGGTGTTCAAAGGTATCGGTGTACCGGTGATCACCGACTACGAAATCTGGAAGAACAACCCGGAGAAAGTCCTGGGCGTCTCCAAGAGCTGGGCCGATGCCAACCCTGAAACCCACAAGCGCCTGGTCAAGGCACTGATCCGCGCGGGCATGTGGCTGGACGAGAACAACAACGCCAACCGCCAGGAAGCGGTGGAAATCCTCTCGCGTCCGGAATACGTGGGCGCCGATGCCGAGGTGATCGCCAACTCCATGACCGGTACCTTCGAGTACGAGAAAGGCGACACCCGCGCCGTGCCAGACTTCAACGTGTTCTTCCGGCACAACGCCACCTACCCCTACTACTCGGATGCCATCTGGTACCTGACGCAGATGCGCCGCTGGGGCCAGATCAGCGAGAACAAGCCGGATAGCTGGTACTTCGACATCGCCAAGCAGGTGTATCTGCCCGAGGTCTACCGCGCCGCAGCGAACGAGCTGATTGCCGAAGGCAAGGCCAAAGCCGAGGACTTTCCGGCGGCCAGTGAGGAAGGTTTCCGCGCGCCGACCAATGAGTTCATCGATGGCCTGACCTACGACGGCCGCCAGCCGAACGCCTACATCAATCAGTTCAAGATTGGCCTGAAGGCCGACTCCACGCTGTAACCCATCCATTGCCCTGGGGGCCGATCTACCGCGCCCCCTTTGCCTAGAGGACAAGACGATGAGTAACCCCGCCGTCGCCCAGCCCATTAAAGACACCCTGAAATCCGCGCGCAGCGCCGCTCTGAAACGCTGGCTACCCAGCGTGCTGATGCCCGCGATCGGCGTATTGGTATTTTTGCTGTTTTGGCAAATGATCGCCGGCAGCATCGACACCAGCCTTGGCAAATTTCCTGGGCCGACCCAGGTTGCCGGCCAGTTCGGCGCTCTGGTCAACGAACACCTGCGCGAGCAGAAGAAAGCCGATGCATTCTTTGCCCGACAAGAAGCACGTAACGCCGAGAAGCTGGCGAAAGATCCGCAGGCGAGCGTCAGCATCCGCCCTTACACCGGTAAACCGACCTTCTTCAAACAGATATTCACCAGCCTTTACACAGTGATGACCGGATTTCTCATCGCCTCGCTGGTGGCCATTCCCCTGGGTATCGTTTGCGGCCTGAGCAAGCCGATCTACAACGCGATCAATCCACTGATCCAGATTTTCAAACCGGTTTCGCCGCTGGCCTGGCTGCCCCTGGTGACCATGGTGGTCAGCGCCGTCTACACCAGCAGCGACCCGTTGTTCGCCAAGTCCTTCGTCACCTCGGCGGTCACCGTTGCGCTGTGCTGCCTATGGCCTACGGTGATCAATACCACGGTCGGGGTGGCCAACCTCGACAAGGATCTGCAGAACGTCAGCCGCGTGTTGAGCCTGTCGCCACTCAGCCATGTGCGGCAGATCGTGCTGCCGGCCGCGATCCCGATGATTTTCACCGGCCTGCGGCTGTCGTTGGCGACTGGCTGGATGGTGCTGATCGCAGCGGAAATGCTCGCGCAGAACCCAGGCCTGGGAAAATTCATCTGGGACGAATTCCAGAACGGCAGCTCCAACTCGCTCGGTCGGATCATGGTTGCGGTGGTCGTGATCGGCCTGATCGGCTTCGCCCTCGACCGTCTCATGCTTATGCTCCAGCGCCATGTCAGCTGGGACAAGAACGCCGATCTACGTTGACGGGCATGCCACCAAAGGCACACCCCGAATGACGAAAGCCTTCGCGGCATGCCGCCCCCTCATCTGGCGCTGCGCGCCACCTTCTCCCGGTGGGAGAAGGATAAGAGGAGGTCATCGCTACGCGACTTTCACAATAGGAATCAGGAGCTCGCCATGAACAACCACCACCTCGAACTGACCGGCGTCGGCATCAGCTTTCCCACCGACCACGGCCTCTACTGCGCGCTGCAGAACGTCAACCTGAAAATCGACAAGGGCGAATTCGTCTCCCTGATCGGCCACTCCGGCTGCGGTAAATCGACCGTACTGAATATCGTCGCCGGGCTCTATCAAGCGACTACCGGCGGAGTGATTCTCGACGGTCGCGAAGTCAACTCTCCCGGCCCCGAGCGTGCGGTGGTGTTCCAGAATCACAGCCTGCTGCCCTGGCTGAGCTGTTACCAGAACGTCGAACTGGCCGTGCGCCAGGTATTTCGCGAGAGCAAGTCGCGTAGCGAAATGCGCGAATGGATCGAACACAACCTGGAGCTGGTACACATGACGCACGCCAAGGACAAACGTCCCAGCGAAATCTCCGGCGGCATGAAACAGCGCATCGGCATCGCCCGCGCCCTGGCCATGCAACCCAAGGTGTTGCTGATGGACGAACCCTTCGGTGCGCTCGATGCCCTGACCCGCGCCCACCTGCAGGATTCACTGATGGAGATTCACGCCGACCTCGGCAACACGGTGATCATGATCACCCACGACGTCGACGAAGCGGTGCTGCTTTCCGACCGCATCGTGATGATGAGCAACGGCCCGGCGGCCAGTGTCGGGGAGATACTGCAGATCGAGCTGGAGCGTCCACGCGATCGCATCGCCCTCGCCCACAGTGCGCGCTACCACGAATATCGTGCCGCGGTGCTGGAATTCCTCTACCAGAAGCAACAGCGCCCAGCCGCCTGAGCATCGACGCAACAATCCTGAGACCCGCTGCATGCGGGTTTCAGCGTTTATGGCGCCCGCCGATCAGTCCGATTGAACTTCAGTTATCTGCAATAACCGAACAGGAGCTTTGAAATATCCGAACTGCATAAGGAACTACCGTGCTAGATCTGACTACCTGGAATCTTTCGATCCCCACCGATAGCAGCCCCACCACCATCGAAACCGCGCGGTTGAACAACAATTACCAGAGCCAGTACTTTCGCCGCCATGCCGATGGCAGCGTCAGTTTCTGGGTACCCGTCAACGGTTCACATACCGCGGATGCCCGTTACCCGCGCAGCGAGTTGCGCGAGACGCAAACCGACGGCAACCTGAGTTTCTGGTATCACGCCAGCGCGGACAGCTATCTGAGCGCCGTGCTTTCGGTCGATCAGGTGCCGAGCAAGCACAAGATCATCATCGGGCAGGTCCACAGCAACGACCAGGCAGGCAGCGACAACGATCCCCTGCTCAAGCTGCAATACCACTACCTGCGCGGCGTCGGCCGCCTCGAACTGTTATTGCGCAAGCGCCCCGGCGACCCCGAAGTGGAAAATATCCTGCTGGCGGAAAACATCCGGCTCGGCGAACGCTTCGGCTACGACTTGCGCATTACCCCGAGCGGGAAACTCGGGGTCAGCGTCATCAGCAGCGATGGCGACAAGGGCGGGCTGTACCGTCAACTCAGCGGCTACTGGAGCAACCAGCTGCTGTATTTCAAGGCCGGCGCTTACATTCAGGACAACTACGGCCCCAGCGATGAAGGCGGCCGGGTGCGCTTCTTCTGGCTCAATAGCCTGCACCGCTGATACTGCGGATCATCGCCGTGCGGGTGCGGCGCTGTCGTACAATTGCGCCTCACCCAACCCGCATGAGTGCTGTCGATGGCCCGTTTGAAGCTCGAATTCCCTGAAGATCAGTTTTGCTACAGCACCCATCTGACGGTGCGAGTCACCGATATCAATGCGGCCAACCATTTGGGCAATGATTCGATGATCTCGATGATTTCCGAGGCGCGGGCGCGCTTTCTGTTCGCGTTCGGCATCGAGGAAACCCACGAGGACGGCACCGGCATTATCGTCACCGATCTGGCGACCACCTACCGCGCCGAAGCCCATGCCCGCGATCAGCTGCTGTTCGAGGTCGGGGTGATGGACTTCAACAGATACGGCGGCGATATCAGCTTCCGCATCACCCGTCCGCAGGATGGCAAGCTGATCGCGATGGCAAAATCCGGCTTCGTGTTCTTCGATTATCGGCACGCACAGGTCGTCGAGATGCCACCGTCATTCAGCGGCAAATTTCCCAAGGTCAACTGGCTGGGATAAACCCAGCGCACCACGCCAGGCTTTAGATGGCGCGTCTGAAGCGATTGAAACGCTGCAACAGCATCACCGCCATGCTCGGCGCCGAAGGGTCGACCCCGGCGACGACCAGGCCGGGATGATGCCTGACCGCTTGCTCCAGTCGCGACTCCTGCTCCGGCTCGACATCCACGAAAAATACGTGCTTACCCTCTTCGAGCCTTTGCTTGAAACGCCGGAACTGGCTGTTCTGCACCTGGATACCGAATAAACCGCCTTCCCACATGCAAAACCCCATGATCACGATGGCCAGGAAGCCCATCGGCGCCCAGCCCGCCGGGGAATCGGTCCAGCCCAGCAAATAGGCGCCACCGAGCACCAACAACGCCAGCACCACGCCGATCAGGGTCCCAACTATTCCGGAATGGACGACGTCCTGCTTCATCAACGAAGCGACATCGTTCAGGCGATGCTGCTCGACATCCGCGTCCCTTTCACTGAGCACATGAATCTGCTCGGTGCTGATCCCGTCGGCTTCCAGTTCATGTTCCAGTACCTCAAGGTCATCGAGGTCTTCACTGATGTAATAGTGTCGTTTCACGGCACACCTCCCTCTCCGGAGCCGGCGTCGTCGGCCCAAAAATGAGTGAAGAAAGCAGCGCATTTTGCGCCACTGCCTTAATGGGCTTACCGCACAAAACGAAAACCGTCAACCAAAAATCTTAATGATTATCGCCGCCGAACATCCCGGGTTTCCGGTGGTCCTCCCAAGAGCGGAACCTTGCTGCAGACACCGCCGGTCAGCCCGTGGCAACGCCAACCGTATCGCCGACGCCTGGCCGTGACAGTACACAATTCGTCTGCTAGGCCTTAGGGCACAACAATAAGGGAGGGAGTCGCCATGTTAGCTTTGCATAACCACAGCCGGCACGCGGGCCTGGTAGCCAGCCTAGTGGCGCTTCCCCTGCTGGCTATGCCCCAGCAGCTTCATGCCCTCATCCGTCCGACACTGGAATCGCCAACCATCACGCTCGAAGCGGACAGCGCTACTACAAGAAGCCTAGCCAGCATCCTGCGGGAGATGGAGGATGCAGCAGCCCTGGATAGACGCTTTACCAGGCACTCGCCCGCCCAATAGCCCCACTTCGGTGCGTGCGCGAAAATAGCGCCTCTTTTTGCAACATAAATCCGGCGCATCTGGCGCCCGCCTTCCCGTTAAAGCGTCTGTTCCCGCCCTGGTCAGGTCTTGGCTCGCCTCTTGCTTAGTCATCAGCACAGACGGCCAACGGTGGCTGCTCGGCAAACGACAAAGACGTCGCATGAACCACACCTCAGGGTGGACGGGTCATGCGGCGTTTTTCGTTTCACGCTCCAGCGTTTGGAGCCGGCACGCGCACTGCGATCCAGAGCACGTGTTTACAACTCTCAACCCAGCTGTGGCTTCGGCCCCAGGGTGCGGCGCCACAAGCGCGGTACCTCCCCGGCGGGTTGTGGTCGCCGTGTCCACGACCATGGCGCACCACACTCGACCGGGACCCTTTTTCTGCTGACGAGGTTTCGATGAATACGAGCTTTTGGAAATCCGGCCACGCCCCGACCTTGTTCGCCGCGTTTCTCTATTTCGACTTGAGCTTCATGGTCTGGTACCTGCTGGGTCCATTGGCCGTGCAGATCGCCACCGATCTCGACCTGACCGCCCAGCAACGTGGCCTGATGGTCGCGACGCCGATCCTGGCCGGCGCGGTGTTGCGCTTGCTGATGGGCTTTCTGGCGGATCGCCTGTCGCCAAAGACCGCCGGCCTGATCGGCCAGGTGGTAGTCATCTCGGCGCTGTTCAGCGCCTGGCAAATCGGCGTCGACAGCTACGAGCACGCGCTGTTGCTCGGCCTGTTCCTCGGCTTCGCTGGCGCCGCCTTCGCCGTCGCGCTGCCGCTGGCCTCGCAATGGTATCCGCCGCAACACCAGGGCAAAGCCATGGGCATCGCGGGCGCGGGTAACTCGGGCACCGTACTGGCCGCCCTGTTCGCACCCGGCCTGGCGGCGCTGTTCGGCTGGCAGAACGTATTCGGCTGGGCACTGGTGCCACTGCTGATCTGTGTGGTGGCGTTCGCGGTACTGGCGAAGAACTCCCCGGAGCGGCCGAAGCCGAAAGCGCTGTCCGACTACCTGCGAGCGCTGGGCGACCGCGACAGCTGGTGGTTCATGTTCTTCTACAGCGTCACGTTTGGCGGCTTTATCGGCCTGGCCAGCGCCCTGCCCGGCTACTTCAACGACCAATACGGCCTCAGCCCGGTTACCGCCGGCTACTACACCGCCGCCTGCGTATTCGCCGGCAGCCTGTTGCGTCCACTCGGCGGCGCATTGGCGGACCGTATCGGTGGTATCCGTTCGCTGCTGATGATGTATACCCTGGCGTCGCTGAGCATTGCCGCAGTTGGCTTCAACCTGCCCAGTTCGGCGGCCGCGCTGACCCTGTTCGTCACCGCGATGCTTGGCCTGGGCGCGGGTAACGGTGCGGTGTTCCAACTGGTCCCGCAACGCTTTCGCAAGGAAATCGGCGTGATGACCGGGCTGATCGGCATGGCCGGCGGCGTTGGTGGCTTTCTCCTGGCCGCGGGCTTGGGCGCGATCAAGCAACAGACCGGCGACTACCAGCTGGGCCTGTGGCTATTCGCCAGCCTTGGCGTCCTGGCCTGGTTCGGCCTGCATGGTGTCAAGCGTCGCTGGCGCACCACCTGGGGATCGGCTGCGGTTACCGCCGCTCGCGTCTAGCGGTTTTTCGAAACACAAAGGGGGCGATTGCTGACCACAGCGATCGCCGCCCTACCATCTCGGTCACGATGATCACAACGGAAGATTGAGGCAAAGGCGAGACCGTCAGGCATCGCTGCACAGCACTGGTCAGGAAAGGCGGGGCGAAGTCGGTAACGGCCAGCCCCGCAGCGATGCCCCGGCCTCGCCTTTGCCTCAGCCTTTCGGCACATTGGTTGTCCCTCTTTCAGCGAGAACGCTCGATGGCCCTGCATTTGACCTTCGGCGAAGCCAGCGCCACCGGCCCCAGAGCCGAAAACCAGGACGCCATTCGCGTGGTGACCCCGGCCCCGGCGCTGGCGGCGAGCAAGGGCTATCTGTTTGCCCTGGCCGATGGCGTCAGCCAATGCGCCGACGGCGGCCTGGCCGCGCGAGCGACCCTGCAGGCGCTGGCGCTGGACTACTACGCGACCCCGGAAACCTGGGCCGTGACCCAGTCCCTGGATCGCCTGCTGGTCGCCCACAACCGCTGGCTGCAAGCCAACGGTGGCGGTCAACCGCTGCTCACCACCTTGACCGCGCTGGTTCTGCGCGGCCGACGTTTCACCCTGGCGCACGTCGGCGATTGCCGCGCCTATCGCTGGCACGACGGCCATCTTGAGCGGATCAGCGAAGACCATGTCTGGGAACAGGCCGGCATGCAGCACGTGCTCAAGCGTGCGATGGGCCTCGATCAACACCTGGTGGTCGACTACCTGGATGGCGAACTGCAGCTCGGCGAGTGCTTCGTGCTGGTCAGCGACGGGGTCTGGGCAACACTTGGCGACAACGGTATCCAGCAAATACTGCATGACGAACAGGATCTGCAGGCGGCCAGTCGTGCCCTGGTCAATGCCGCACACCTGGCGGGCAGTCAGGACAACGCCAGTGCCTTGCTGCTGCGGGTCGACGGCCTGCCCGAAGGCGACCTGGCCGACACCCTGGCGCAGCTCGAACACTGGCCCTTGCCGCCGAGGCTGCGCGACGCCCAGCAATTCGAAGGCTGGCAGGTCGAGGGCATACTCAGCGAATCGCGCCAGTCGCTGGTCTATCGGGTGCGGGACGCCCAGGGCCGGCGCTGGCTGCTGAAAACCCTGCCCGCTAGCCGCGACGGCGAGGCCCAGGCCGCCCCCGCGCTGCTTCTCGAAGAGTGGTTCCTGCGGCGCGTCGCCGGGCGCTTCTTCGCCGAGGTCCACCCGCTGCCGCAACGCCAGCACCTGTACTACATCCAGCGCGAGTATGCCGGGCAGACGCTCGCCGAACGTCAGCAACTGGCCGGGCCGATGGCTCTGCCCGAATGGCTGGATCTCGCGCCGCGGCTGATCAAAGCGTTGGGCATGCTGCATCGGCGCAATATCGTGCACCGCGACATCAAACCGGAAAACCTGTTCTGCTGCGAAGACGGTGAATTGCGCGTGCTGGATTTCGGCCTGGCCTACTGCCCCGGCCTCTCCCGCGACGAGGCACATGATCTGCCCGGCACCCCCAGTTATATCGCCCCGGAAGCTTTTGCCGGCACAGCGCCCAACGCACAGCAGGATTTGTACGCCGCAGGCGTGACGCTCTATCGACTGCTCACCGGGCATTATCCCTACGGCGAGGTCGAAGCATTCCAGCGTCCACGCTTCGGCAGCCCGGTGCCAGCCAGCCGCTACCGGCCGGATCTGCCCGCATGGATCGACGAGAACCTCAGCCGGGCCGTCGCCGCGGACCCGGCACAGCGCTTCGAAACGGCCGAAGAGTGGCTGCTAAATCTGGAACAAGGCGAGCGCCAGGCCCTGAGCCAGCGCCCGCGCCCCTTGCTGGAACGCGAACCCCTGAAGTTCTGGCGCGGCCTGGCGTGTGCGTCGTTGCTATTGCACCTGCTGCTGCTCGTGACCTGGCTTTACCGACACTGATTCGGCGGCGGCTATGCGAGCGCCAGTCGAACCCGCCCGACTACGGCAGCCGGCGAACATGTCGAGATCCGCGCCATATGCCTGGGTCCGTACACCCAGCAACCCGAGCATGCTGTGAAACAGGTTGTCCTGGCTCAGCGGCGCGTCGCGTTGCGCCGCCAGGCAGCGGGTATCGATACCGGCGCTACGCTGGTAGCCGGGAGAGAACCAGGCGATGCTGGCGACATGCTTCTGCTCGGCGGGCGCAAAACTGTAAGGCATGCCGTGCAGGTAGACGTTGTACTCGCCCAGGGACTCGCCATGGTCGGACAGGTACAGCATGGCCGTGTCGACCTTGCCCTGGTTGGCCCGCAGGGTATCGATCAGGCTGGCGAGGACGTGGTCGGTGTAGCGGATCGTATTGTCGTAGCCATTGATGATGCTTTCCCGCGAACAATCGCTCAGCTCGTTGCTGGCGCATACCGGGGTGAAGTGCTCAAAGGCCGCCGGATAACGTTTGAAGTAGGCCGGCCCATGGCTGCCCATCTGGTGCAGCACCAGCACGGTGTCGCGCTGCAGGTGGTCGATCAGCCCCTGCAGGTCCTGCAGAAGGATTTCATCATGGCATTCGCCATCGCCGCAGAGCACCGGGTCTTTCGACTTGGTCAGGCTCTGGAAGGCGACCCGGTTGCAGGTCTCCTTGCAGCCGGCTTGGTTGTCCCGCCAGATCACGTCGTAACCGGCACGCTTGAGCACATCGAGGAGGTTCTCCTGGCTCTTGGCCTGGCTGTCGCTGTATTTCGCGCGGGTCAGATTGGAAAACATGCAGGGCACCGACACCGCCGTTTCGGTACCACAGGACTGCATGGCGGTGAAACTCACCACCCCCTCCTCCCGCTGCAGCTCGGGTGTGGTGTCGCGTTTGTAGCCGTCCAGGCCGAAGTTCTCCGCGCGGGCGCTTTCTCCCACCACCAGCACTGTCAGCGTCTTGCGCGCACCAGCACCCGCCCGGACCACTCGAACCGCATCGGTGGCGATCGGACGCAGTGGCCCTCGCGGGGCGGCAAAGGCGTTTTCCCCATAGTCGATCAGCGCACCGACCATATTGCTCGGGGTGAGCTGCAGGTGAATCTCGTGATGGTTGCGAAACAGCGACGACAGGCTCTGGTAGTCGAGCATGGCGACCGCCACCATCACCGCTGCAGTCGCCGTGCCACTGACCAGTTTGCTCAGCACCTCGCGGGGCCACGGCCGATAGCGAACCGGCGTTCGCCACAATAACCAGACCGGCAGTACGCCCAGCACCAGAAGATAGGCCGCCAGCTTCAAGCTCAGCAGATCGCCCACTTCCGCGACGTCGGTTTCCAGGGTGTTGCGCAGCATCTCGGTGTCGATCATCACACCGTACTGGTTCATGAAGTAGGCGACGCCAGCGGCAGATAGCAGCAACAGCGTCAGTAGCGGCTTGAAGATCCAGCGAAACGCCAGCAGCGTCAGCACCAGATTGAAGGCAGCCACGAACAGAATACCGATGGCCAACAGGGTGAACACCGCGTCAGCCATGCCATGGGGCGCCAGTACCTGATACAGATGCTGCCAGAGCGGCAGGTTGTAGAACATCAGCAGCGCGGCGCTGACGATCAGGGTGAGCCATTCGGGACGTATCGGGCGGAGATTCAACATGACGGTCAGCCATAGAAGGGAATGGCGATAGTCTGCTGAGGCAACAGTCAAGGTTATGTGAAGAAAACCTTGGCAAAATGTTGGCCGGCTAGACGCACAGTAAACGTGCAGCGTGCTGCAGCGTGGTGCACCCAACGCAACTCATTCTCCGCCCGATCACGCGCACACCCTTATCAACCGGGGCTCTCGCATAGTTGGCACGTACCCTGCTAGTAACCAGCCAAGAAACAGCTACATCAAGCGCGGCCTTCAACGATGAAGGCGACGCTCGCCCGGCAGGCCCAAGGCTGATAACGGGAATGGACAAAGGCGTCCTCGCTAGCACTAGCGGGACGCCTTTTTTTGTTGCCTTGATTTTTATGGACACGCCTGCGGCGCAGGCTCGGTTCGGAGACACCTGATGAAAAAACTCAAGTTAGTGATGATCGGCAACGGCATGGCCGGCGTGCGTACGCTGGAGGAACTGCTCAAGCTCGCCCCCGACCTCTACGACATCACCGTATTTGGTGCCGAGCCGCACCCGAACTACAACCGCATCCTGCTTTCCCCGGTACTGGCCGGCGAACAGACCTTCGAAGAGATCGTGCTCAACGACCTCAACTGGTACGCCGACAACGGCATCAAGCTGCTGCTCGGGCGCAAAGTGGTGAAAATCGACCGCAAGGCCCGCGTGGTAGTCGCCGATGACGGCAGCGAGGCCGAGTACGATCGCCTGCTTATCGCCACCGGTTCCAACCCCTTTATCCTGCCGATTCCCGGCAAGGACCTGGACGGTGTAATCGGTTACCGCGATATCGCCGACACCCAGACGATGATGGAGACCGCCAAGACCCATAAGCATGCAGTGGTCATCGGCGGCGGCCTGCTTGGCCTGGAAGCGGCCAACGGCCTCAAGCTGCGCGGCATGGATGTCACCGTGGTGCACCTGGGCGATTGGCTGCTGGAGCGCCAACTCGACAGTACCGCCGGCCAGTTGCTGCAGAAATCCCTTGAGGACCGCGGCCTGAAATTCCTCCTGCCCAAGCTCACCGCCGAGCTGCTCGACAACGGCGAAGGCCGCGTCTGCGCGGTTAAATTCAAGGATGGCGAGGTGATTCCCGCCGACCTGGTGGTGATGGCCGCCGGTATCCGCCCCAACAGCGATCTGGCGGAGCAATCCGGCATCGCCTGCAACCGTGGCATTCTGGTCAACGACACCATGCAAACCTTTGACCCGCGGGTTTACGCGATCGGCGAATGCGCCAGCCACCGCGGCATCGCCTATGGCCTGGTGGCGCCGCTGTTCGAGCAGGCCAAGGTCTGCGCCAACCACCTGGCCCAGCTCGGCTTCTCCCGCTACCAAGGCTCGGTGACCTCGACCAAATTGAAAGTCACCGGCATCGATCTGTTTTCCGCCGGCGAATTCATGGGCGCCGAAGGCACCGAGACCATCACCCTCTCCGACCCGATCGGCGGCGTGTACAAGAAGCTGGTGATCAAGGACGACGTGCTGGTCGGCGCCTGCCTGTACGGCGACACCGCGGACGGTGGCTGGTACTTCCGGCAGATCCGCGAGAACCATAACGTCAGCGAGATCCGCGACCACCTGATGTTCGGCGAGAACGCCATCGGCGACGCCGGTCACCAGGGCCAGAGCAGCACCGCCAATATGCCCGACGACATGGAAGTGTGCGGCTGCAACGGCGTATGCAAGGGCACCATCGTCAAGGCCATTCAGGAAAACGGCCTATTCAGCGTCGACGACGTGAAAAAGCACACCAAGGCCGCCAGCTCCTGCGGCTCCTGTGCCGGCCTGGTCGAACAGATTCTGATCAACACCGTGGGCGGCGCGGCGGACGTCAAGCCGAAGAGCGAAAAAGCCATTTGCGCTTGTAGCGATCTCAACCATGGGCAAGTGCGCAAGGCGATCCGTGAGCATCACCTGACCAGCATCGCCGACGCCATGGCCTTTATGGAATGGAGCACGCCGAACGGCTGCGCCACCTGCCGCCCGGCGTTGAACTACTACCTGATCTCCACCTGGCCGGGCGAAGCCAAGGACGACCCGCAGTCGCGCTTCATCAACGAGCGCGCCCACGCCAATATCCAGAAAGACGGGACGTACTCCGTTGTTCCCCGTATGTGGGGCGGGGTGACCAATGCCGCCGAGCTGCGCCGCATCGCCGATGTCGCCGACAAGTACCAGGTGCCCATGGTCAAGGTCACCGGCGGTCAGCGCATCGATCTGCTGGGCATCAAAAAGGACGATCTGCCGGGCGTGTGGAAAGACCTCGATATGCCGTCCGGGCACGCCTACGGCAAATCCATCCGCACCGTGAAGACCTGCGTCGGCAGCGAATTCTGCCGTTTCGGCACGCAGAACTCGACGCAGATGGGTATCGACCTGGAACACGCACTGTTCAATATGTGGTCGCCGCACAAGGTCAAGCTGGCGGTCTCCGGTTGCCCGCGCAACTGCGCCGAGTCGGGGATCAAGGACGTCGGCATCATCGGCGTCGACTCCGGCTGGGAGCTGTATATAGGTGGCAACGGCGGGATCAAGACCGAGGCCGGCGAGTTCTTCGTCAAGCTCAAGACTGCCGAAGAAGTGATGGAATACAGCCTGGCCTTCCTTCAGCTCTACCGCGAGGAAGCCTTCTACCTCGAGCGTACCGTGCACTACATGCAGCGCGTCGGCATGGAGCACATCAAGAAAGCCGTGTTGGAAGATGCCGAGCGGCGTAAGGCGCTGCATGCTCGCCTGCTGTTCTCGCTGTCGTTCGAGCAGGATCCATGGAAGGAGCAATTGGCCAAACCGCAACTGAAGAAAGAATTCGACCGCATCGCCCTGCGCGAACTGGAGGTGCAAGCATGAGCTGGCTGGATATCTGCGCTCTTGAAGAAATCAACCCGCTGGGTTCGCGCATAGTCGCCGGGCCCAAGGGCGACATCGCGATCTTCCGTACCTCGACCGATGAAGTATTCGCCCTCGACGACCGCTGCCCGCACAAGGGCGGGCCACTGTCTCAGGGGATTATTTACGGCAAGCGCGTGGCCTGCCCGCTGCATAACTGGCAGATCGAGCTCGAGTCGGGCGAAGCGGTGGCACCGGACGTCGGCTGCGCGCACCGGCATCAAGCCAAGGTCGAGAACGGACGCGTGCTGCTGACCCTGAATACCGCCACCGAATGTGCCTGATAGGTCACTTGCAGGCCACGCGCTGCGCGGCCTGCAGGATTACCGCAGAGAGATGACGCCATGACCCATTCCCATCAGATCACCGCCTCCACCTGCTGCTATTGCGGCGTGGGCTGTGGCGTGCTGATCGAACACGATGACGAGAAGATCCTCGGCGTTCAGGGCGATCCCGAGCACCCGGCCAATTTCGGCAAGCTATGCAGCAAGGGCTCGACCCTACACCTGACCGGCGACCTCGATGCCCGCGCGCTTTACCCCGAGCTGCGTCTGGGTAAGGGCCTGGCGCGTGCGCGCACGGACTGGGACAGCGCCCTGGATCATGCCGCCAATGTCTTCGCCGAAACCATTCGCGAGCACGGCCCGGACAGCGTCGCGTTCTACATCTCCGGTCAACTGCTGACCGAGGACTACTACGCCTTCAACAAGCTGGCCCGCGCCCTGGTCGGCACCAACAACATCGACAGCAACTCACGCCTGTGCATGTCCTCGGCTGTGGTCGGCTACAAGCGCAGCCTTGGCGCCGACGCACCGCCATGCAGTTACGAGGACATCGAGCAGAGCGATTGCCTGCTGATTGCCGGCAGCAACATGGCCTACGCCCACCCGGTGCTGTTCCGTCGTCTGGAAGAGGCCAAGGCCAAACGCCCGGACATGCAAGTCATAGTCATCGACCCACGGCGTACCGACACCTGCGACCTGGCAGACCTGCACCTGCCGATCGTTCCGGGAACCGACGTCGCGCTGTTTCACGGCATCCTGCATATCCTCATGTGGGAAGGCTGGATCGACCGCGCCTATATCGACGCCCACACCGAAGGCTTCGATGCGCTGAAAACCCTGGTGCGCGACTACAGCCCGCAGATGGTCAGCGAACTCTGCGGCATCAGCCAGGAAAGCCTGCAGCAATGCGCGCGGATGATCGGCAGCGCGCCGAGCTTTCTTTCGCTCTGGTGCATGGGCCTCAACCAGTCGAGCAGCGGCAGCGCGAAAAACAGCGCACTGATCAACCTGCACCTGGCCACCGGGCAGATCGGCAAACCCGGTGCTGGCCCCTTCTCCCTGACCGGCCAACCGAATGCCATGGGCGGCCGCGAAACCGGCAGCCTGTCCAACCTGCTGCCTGGCCATCGCGATGCGGCGAATGCACAGCACCGCACCGAGGTTGCCGATTACTGGGGCGTCGAGGCGCTACCGGAAAGCACCGGACTGACCGCCATCGAACTGTTCGAAGCGGTGCGGGCTGGCAAGGTCAAGGCCTTGTGGATCGCCTGCACCAACCCGGCGCAATCGCTGCCCGACCAGAACAAGGTGCATGAAGCGCTGGCCGCCTGCCCATTTGTGGTGGTGCAGGAAGCCTTTTTCACCACCGAGACCTGCCATTACGCCGACCTACTGCTGCCCGCCGCTAGCTGGGGCGAGAAGGAAGGCACCGTGACCAACTCCGAGCGCCGCGTCAGCCATGTACGCCGCGCCGTGTCCGCGCCCGCGGAGGCGCGGCCGGATTGGGCGATCACCACGGATTTCGCCCGCCGTTTAGAAAAACTGCTACGCCCCGGCCTGCCCAGCCTGTTCGGCTTCTCCAACCCCATGGAGTTGTTCGACGAGTACAAACACCTGACCGCCAAGCGCGACCTCGATCTATCGGGGCTCAGCTACGCGATTCTGGATAACCAAGGTCCCCAGCAATGGCCGTTCCCGGCCGGCGCTACCCAGGGCACCGCGCGCCTGTATGGCGACGGCCGCTTCCCCACCGCCAATACGCGTGCGCAGTTCCATGCCGACCCGTACCGCGCGCCCAAGGAAAAGCGCGAGACGCGCTACTCGCTGACGCTCAATACCGGCCGCCTGCGCGATCAGTGGCACGGCATGAGCCGCACCGGCACCGCCGCACGCCTGTTCGGCCATGTCGAGGATGCCGTGCTTAGCCTGCACCCCGACGAATTGCGCCGGCGTCGCCTGCAAAGCGGCGATCTGATCAAGGTACGTAGTCGTCGCGGCAGCCTTATCGTGCCGGTGCAGGCCGACGACTCGGTACGTTCCGGCCAAGCCTACCTGCCGATGCATTGGGGCGATCGCTTTCTCAAAGGCCTGGGCACCAATGTGCTGACCCAGCCGGCGTTCGACCCGCTGTCGAAACAGCCTGAGCTCAAGCATGCCGGCATCGAGGTGGAAAAGGTCGAGCTGCCCTGGACGTTTTTCGCCCTGGTCGAAGGCGAGGTGCAAACACGCTTCCAGGCCCTACGCCCGCTATTCGAAGGTTTCGCCTACGCCAACCTGACATTGACCGGCCGCGAGCGCCCCGCCCTGCTGATCCGCGCCGCCAGCACCGTGGCGCCGCAGCCTGAATTGCTGGCGCAGATCGATCGTTTGCTCGACCTGCATCAAGGCCCGGTGCTGGCCTACGACGACCCACGCAAAGCCGTCGGCAAGCGCGTACGCATCGAAGAAGGTCGCATTGTCAGCCTGCGCCTGGCCGGAGAAACCATCGCCCGCGACTGGCTGAAAAGCCTGTGGAGCGAAGGCCAGGCCGATGCCGACCTGCGCCGCTGGTTGCTCGCGCCACTGTCCACCCCACCTGGCGCCGCCAGCGGCAAGAAAGCCGGCAAGACCCTGTGCAACTGCCTGAACGTCAGCGAAGACGCGGTCTGCGCCGGCATCGCCCGTGGCCTCGACCTCGCTGGGCTGAAACAGGAGCTCAAGTGCGGCACCAGTTGCGGCTCCTGCGTACCCGAGATCAAACGCCTGCTGGCCACCCAGCCGGCAGTAGTGAACGCATAACCGAGGAATTCGATATGAGCGCAAAAGTCTGGCTGGTCGGTGCAGGCCCGGGTGACCCGGAGCTGTTGACCCTCAAAGCGGTACGCGCGCTGAACCAGGCCGAAGTCGTGATGATCGACGACCTGGTCAACCCCGCCGTATTGGAACACTGCGCCAACGCGCGGGTGCTGCAGGTGGGCAAGCGCGGCGGTTGTCGCTCCACGCCCCAGGCGTTTATCCATCGTCTGATGCTGCGTTACGCGCGTCAGGGCAAATGCGTGGTGCGCCTGAAAGGTGGCGACCCATGCATCTTCGGTCGTGGCAGCGAAGAAGCCGATTGGCTGATCGCCCATGGCATTGAGGTGGAGATGGTCAATGGCATCACCGCGGGGCTGGCCGGTGCGACCAACTGCGGCATCCCCCTGACTTTGCGCGGCGTGGCCCGCGGCGTGACCCTGATCACCGCGCACACCCAGGACGACAGCACGCTGAACTGGCAGGCCCTGGCCCAGGGCGGCACCACCCTGGTGGTCTATATGGGCGTCGCCAAACTGCCGGAAATCCGCGAAAGCCTGTTGGCCGGTGGTATGCGCGCCGACATGCCGGTGGCGCTGATCGAAAACGCCTCCCTGCCCCAACAACGCGAATGCCGCAGCTCGCTTGCCGCCATGCAACAGGATGCCCTCGACTTCCAGTTGAAAAGCCCGGCCATCCTGGTCATCGGCGAAGTCGCCGCGCAGCAGCAAGTACTGGCTGCTGCCATGAGTGCCTAACCGCTTCGCGCTCCTGCGGAGTAGTTCTTAGCCCGGCAATAGCCGGGCTTTTTTTATTCTCGTATTTATGTCGACTACGACAAGGACCAATGACCTAAACATTTGAAAACTTCGCACGCGATAAACTTTTCTGCAGGCAAAGAAAAACCCGACCAGGGCCGGGTTTTCCATAAAGCCAGAGCTGTTACTGCTTGATCTGAGCTTCTACTTCGGCTTCTACGCGACGGTTGATCGCACGACCGCTATCGGTAGCGTTATCGGCAACCGGACGCGATTCGCCGTAGCCGGCGGCATTAACGCGCTCGCCTTCCACGCCGTACTGGTTGATCAGTACATCGCGAACGGCGTTGGCGCGACGCTCGGACAGCTTCTGGTTGTATGCGTCGGTGCCTACGGAGTCGGTGTGACCTTCGACGGTGGTGCTGGTCTGCGGGTACTGCTTCATGAAATCAGCCAGGTTCTGAATATCGCTGTAGCTTTCTTCCTTGACGCGAGCCTTGTCGAAATCGAATTTGACGTCCAGTTCGACGCGAACGGTTTCCATCGGCTCTTCGGTAACGACCGGTTCAGCGATCGGCTCGGGAGCGGCTTCGATAACCTGTGCCACCGGACGGCTGCTACCGCCGAAGTTCAGACCGACGCCTACACCGGCTTGCCATTCGGTGTTTTCAGTATCCAGGCTGTGCAGCACATCGACACCGGCCTTGGCGAAGAACATTTCGTTGAAGTAGTACTTGGCACCAGCACCGACCATGGCGAAAGTGGTCTTGTCATCGCCGCGGGTGAAGGTGTTATCCAGTTCCTGGTGGCCGAAACCGGCGGAGACATAAGGACGCAGGCTTTGTGCGGCCGGAGTACCGAAGTGGTACAAGGCTTCCACAGTGCTCAAGCTGCCATCGATCTGCTCGCGGCCGTGGGTGGAACCCGGCAAGGTGTCCTGAGAGCGGATGCTGCGGTAAGTACCATGGGACAAATTCAGCGATACATCATCGTTCAAGTAATAGCCGATGCTGCCGCCGAACAAGTTGCCATCGGTTACTTCACGATTGCTTTCGGTAAAAGAGCGCTTACCAAAGGCTTCCACTTCGACCGCGCCTTGACCCTGAGCCAACACGTTGAGAGACGAGGTAGCCAGCAGTGAGCCAATGACAACGCCAAAAGTGTTCTTCGATTTCATTTGTGATCCCTATCTTGGTGGTCAGTAAGTTATCTCGCGCACGCGCAAGAAAACTCAGCCGGCAATCCTCATAAGGATTAACCGGAAAGTTTGACGCAAATGGTTTAGTTAAGTTCAGGCGTGTCGGAGAATCTTTCACGGAGCCGATCGAGGGCTCGCTTATAGCGCATTTTGGTGGCGCTCAGGCCCATGTGCATGATATCTGCAATTTCTTGAAACTCCAGCTCGGCGACAAAGCGCAGCACTAATATTTCTCTGTCGATGGGGTTGACATGTACCAACCAACGGTCAAGTCCACCACGATCCTCGATCTTCGGCGCCTTTTCTTCGACGGCTTCTTCCAGCGGGTCCAAACTTAAAGCGTCCATCAAACGACGCTTGCGCCGTTCTTTACGGTACTGGGTAATGCATTCGTTATAGGTAATGCTGTATAGCCAGGTTTTAAACTTCGACTTGCCCTCGAAGTTTTTCAAACCATAAAGAACTTTAAGCATGACCTCCTGGCACACGTCGTCGGCATCACGATCATTGCCCAAATAGCGAGCGCACACATTGAACAGCGTGCGCTGATAACGACGCATCAGCTCTTCGTAGGCTCGGGTGATATGGAACAATTCGTCGTGGGCACGCGCGACCAGCTCTTCGTCCGAAAGCTCGCGAGGGTCATAGCGCACAGGTAGCGTTTGGGCTTTATTCAAAACGAGTTGGGCCGACAGTCAGGACAAAAGCCGCCGCGCCAGAAATCGGCTGGCCGGCGGCATACATTAGCAGGGATTGCATGAACAGTGCGGTGCCTTAGTGGCTGTTTACCCGCTGCTCGAGCAAGGTCCGATTGGCGATGGACACCAGTTCGCCCGCATCGGTTAACAGAATAGTCTTGGCCGTGCCAATTTCTTCGATCTGCCCTTCTATCTCACCCACTTGAATCTGCTGCCCCACCTGATACAGCTCCCGCACGTAGATGCCGGCGAGAATCTGCCCGACGATCTCCCGGCTGCCCAGGCCCAGCGCCAACGCGACGGCCAGGCCCACGGACGTCAGCACGATGGCGATTACGGTGTTGAGCAGGTCGGTCTTGACCTCCAACTGACCAATGGCCACCGAAATACTGATGATGATCACGAAGCCCTGAGCGATGCGGGCCAGGCCATGGGCGTAGTCCAACCCCACCCCTTCTGCTGCGCCGCGCACCAGGCCGCTGACCAGCTGCGCCAACAGTACGCCGGCCACCAGCACCAGCGCCGCGCCAAACACCTTGGGCAGGTACGAGGCGAGCACATCGAGCGTCGCCGAGACCCGTTCCAGGCCGAGCGATTCCGCCGCCGAGACGAGGAAGATCAGCAGCACGAACCAATAGATGATTTTGCCGATCAAGGTCGACACAGGCACCTGGATGCCGGCGCGGCTGAGCAGCTTGGTCAGACCGGTACCCGCCATCAGACGGTCCAGACCGATCTTGCCGAGCAGCTTCGAGAGCAAGGTGTCGAGCAGCTTGGCCACGACGAAACCGAGCAACACCAGAATCAGCGCCACAAACAGGTTCGGAATGAACACAGCGACTTTGGTCCAGAGCGCGGTCATCGCGGCTACCAGGCTTTGAGTCCAGGGATCGAGTTCCATTTCAGTCAGCCTTATCAGTAGAACGAGCGGAAGTAGGACGGCGGGACACTGGTGCGATATGCGCGGAGCCGTTATTCAGGGCGATCATCAAGGCACCGAGCCAATGCCCGACCACCGCGAACAGATCGCCGGCACCGACCTGGCGGTTGGCTGTCTTCAATACGCGATGCAGGCACGCGTCATCATCGTGCGACGACGACGGCGACTTGAGCAGATCGCGTAGGGATTCTTCAAAAGGATCGTGCATGGCGCGCCTCACGGGGTGTGTCGGCTAGACGAATCGAGAGCGGGGCAAGTCACATCAGGCCCAGCGCAGACGGCGCAGCAACCACCACTGCCCCAGAGCCAGAGAAATCATCATCAGGCAGACGATGGGAAAACCGTAGGGGCTGTCTGCACCGGGAATACCGCCAACGTTGATACCCAGCAGCCCGGTGACAAAGGTAATGGGCAGAAACACCCCGGCGATGATGCCGAAGCGATACATCGTACGGTTCATGCGCTGGTCCATCCGCCGGTTTTCCGCTTCGAGCACCAGGCTGACCCGCTCGCGGCTCAGTTCCAGCTCTTCCAGGTAACGGGTCAGGCGATTGTTCAGCTCGTTCCAGTAGCCGGTATCGTCGGCAACGAACCAGGGCGGCTGGTTGCGCGTCAGCTGCGCGTAGATATCGCGCTGCGGGGCGAGAAAGCGCCGTAGGCTGGCGGCGCGGCGGCGCATCTGCAGCAGCGTGGCGTGATCGGGCACCGAGCGGTCGGCGGCATCGATCAGCTCTTCCTGCTCGTCGACCTGCTCGGACAGCTCCGTCACCAGATTTTCGATCTTGTCGGTCAGGTAGTGCGCCAGGCTCAGTATCAATTCGGACGCGGACTTCGGCCCTTTGCCGGCAGCCAATTCGGCGATCAGCTCTTCGGTGGCGCGCAAAGGACGCAAACGCAACGAAATCACCCGGCGGGCGCTGGCGAAGATCCGCACCGAGACCATGTCTTCGGGCTCAGCCCCCGGATTGAGGTTGACGCCACGCAGAAACAGCAGCATTTCATGCTCGGGCAACGGCAGCAGTCGCGGCCGGGTGTTCTCTTCAAGTAGCAGGTCGCAGGCGAATTCGCTCAGACCGCTGTCATGGCGCAGCCAGGCCTGGGTCTGCGGATGGCCACGATCCCAATGCAGCCAGAGGCTTTCCTGCTCGGCCAGTTCGAGGCCCGCCAACTGCTCCTGGGCGAGCGCCCGGGCGCCACCCTGTCCATCGAGGACAAAGGCATGCACCAGCCCCCACTTGCTGTTGTCCTGCTCGTACATCTGCGGATTCGGCACCTATTCGGGCATCTTCAGTGCGCTCGGCGACACGATGATGCCGTTGTTGTCGGCATACAGGTATTCGCCCGGGCGGAAGGTGATACCGCCGAAGGTGACGGCGACATTCAGGTCACCGATGCCGCGCTTGTCGGTTTTCATCGGGTGACTGGCGAGGGCCTGAATGCCCAGATTGGTCTGCGCGAGCACGTCGACATCACGTACGCAGCCGTAAATCACAATGCCTTCCCAACCATTTTTCGCCGCTTTTTCCGCCAGCATGTCGCCGAGCAAGGCACGGCGCAGGGAGGCGCCGCCGTCGACCACCATTACCTTGCCCTGCCCCGGCTGTTCGACCTGCTCCTTGACCAGGGAGTTGTCCTCGAAGCATTTGACGGTGACGATCTCGCCGCCGAAGGAATCGCGACCGCCGAAGTTGCTGAACATCGGCTCGACCACCTGCACCAGTTCCGGATAGGCATCGCACAAATCGGGGGTGATGTAATGCATGGAAAAACTCCTTGTTGGCAGTGAACGTCGGGCTCGCCGCGCGATAACGACGCGGTCAACCTGGTAAAGCTTGTCGCCCGCATCTTAGCCGGATGCAGGCTCTGGCGAAATGCTGGCAGATGCATCGGTTTGTACAGCGACCAGGGGACTCTTGCGCAGCCATTGTTCGATCAGTGGCCAGACTTCGCGCTGCGCTTCTTTGCTGACAAGCATTTCCACGTGGCCGAAGTCGCCGCTAAAGCCGTTTTTCTTGCCCAGGCACAAGAACTCCGCCACGCCCGAACCGAACTGCTCGAAGAGTTTGCGGCAGGCCCATGCCGGGTCTTGCGTGTCGCCGACCGCCGCGACCGCCATTACCGGCACCTTGACCTCGGCGAGCCCCGCCCACCAGTCCCGCTCGGCATCGCCAAAACGCCCGAACAGGCCATGCCAGCGCAGGCTCTCCAGTGCCAGACCGATAGGCTCGTCCTCCGGGCCACGCTTGAGCCTCGGCCCGGAGATCACGCTGAAGCGCTTGAGTAGCACACGGCTGCCCCACTCCAGGGGCGGAAACTTCAACGGCCAGTAGACACGGCTGATCTGACTGCCGCAGAGGATGACCGAGGCGATACGCGACTGCTCCAGATAGCCGCCGCCCATTGCCCCGGCCAGAGTGATGCCACCTAGCGAATGGCCCAGCCAATGAACTTTCTGCGAGTTCTGCTCGAAGACGAAGTCAGCGATTGTCGGCAGGTCGTAACGCACGTAGTCACTGACCTTGTTGTGCTTGTAGTCGTGGTTGCGCGGCGACAAGCCATGCCCGCGCATTTCGGCGATCCACACATCGTAGCCAGCCCGCGCGAGAAAGGCGCCCAGGCCAACACCTTTGGGCGAATACCAGAAACGCCGATTGGAAAAACTGCCGGGTATCAGGATCACCGGCACACCGCGCCGGGTTTCGTGATCGGCGAGACCCAGGCGGGTCAGCGCCAGCTCAACGCTGGCATCGGGACTGTTACCGGGCTTGAGGCGATAGACGTCCTCGCTCAGATCACCACGGATTTCCGCACTGATCAAGGCGACGGGAAAAAGCCTGCTGCTGCTTTGCATTTTCGCTCTGGCATAAAAAAGGGTGGAGTCGTAACCCCACCCTGAATGGAAGATTTACGGAAAAATCAGCCGTTCTGGCCTTCGGCGAGGAAGAACCAGGTATCGAGCACCGAGTCCGGGTTCAGCGAAACGCTTTCGATGCCCTGCTCCATCAGCCATTTCGCCAGATCCGGGTGATCCGACGGGCCCTGGCCGCAGATACCGATGTACTTACCGGCCTTGTTGCAAGCCTGGATGGCATTGGACAGCAGCTTCTTGACCGCCGGATTACGCTCGTCGAACAGGTGGGCGACGATGCCGGAGTCGCGGTCCAGCCCCAGGGTCAGCTGGGTCAGATCGTTGGAACCGATGGAGAAACCGTCGAAGAACTCGAGGAACTCTTCCGCGAGGATGGCGTTGGACGGCAGCTCGCACATCATGATCACCTTAAGGCCGTCCTGACCGCGCGCCAGACCGTTCTGCGCCAGAAGATCGACGACTTGGCTGGCTTCGCCCAGGGTACGCACGAAGGGCACCATGATCTGGACGTTGGTCAGGCCCATCTCGTTGCGCACCTTCTTCAGCGCACGGCACTCGAGCTCGAAGCAATCGCGGAAGGACTCGCTGATATAGCGCGACGCACCACGGAAGCCGAGCATCGGGTTTTCTTCTTCCGGCTCGTAGAGCTTGCCGCCGATCAGGTTGGCGTATTCGTTGGACTTGAAGTCCGACAGACGCACGATGACCTTCTTCGGCCAGAACGCCGCGGCCAGGGTGCTGATGCCTTCAACCAGCTTCTCGACATAGAAGCCGACCGGATCATCGTAACCGGCGATGCGCTTCTCGACGCTGTCCTTGATTTCCGCTGGCAACCCGGCGAAGTTCAACAGCGCCTTGGGGTGTACGCCGATCATGCGGTTGATGATGAATTCCAGGCGAGCAAGGCCCACGCCTTCGTTCGGCAACTGGGCGAAGTCGAAAGCGCGGTCCGGGTTACCGACGTTCATCATGATCTTGAACGGCAGCTCGGGCATAGCATCGACCGAATTGGTACGGACGTCGAAGCCCAGTTCGCCTTCGAAAATAAAGCCGGTATCGCCTTCGGCGCAGGATACGGTGACGCCCTGCCCGTCTTTCAATACATGGGTCGCGTTACCGCAACCGACCACAGCCGGAATACCCAGCTCGCGGGCGATGATCGCCGCATGGCAGGTGCGCCCGCCGCGGTTGGTGACGATGGCGCTGGCGCGCTTCATGACCGGTTCCCAGTCAGGATCGGTCATATCGGAAACCAGCACGTCGCCGGCCTGGACTTTATCCATTTCCGAAACGTCGTTGATGATGCGCACCTTGCCGGCACCGATCTTCTGGCCGATGGCGCGACCTTCCACCAGCACGGTGCCGGTTTCCTTGAGCAGGTAACGCTCCATCACGTTGACGCTGGAACGGCTCTTCACCGTTTCCGGGCGGGCCTGAACGATGTACAGCTGGCCGTCGTCGCCGTCTTTGGCCCACTCGATATCCATCGGCCGGCCGTAGTGTTTTTCGATGATCATGGCCTGCTTGGCCAGCTCGCTAACTTCGGCATCGCTCAAGCAGAAACGTGCGCGCTCGGCATGTTCGACATCGACCACCTTGACCGATTTGCCGGCCTTGGCTTCTTCGCCGTAAATCATCTTGATCGCCTTGCTGCCCAGGTTACGGCGCAGAATCGCCGGACGCCCGGCTTCAAGGGTCTGCTTGTGCACATAAAATTCGTCAGGGTTGACCGCACCCTGCACCACGGTTTCACCAAGGCCGTAGGCGCCGGTGATGAACACCACATCGCGAAAGCCCGACTCGGTATCGAGGGTGAACATCACCCCGGCGGTGCCGGTTTCCGAACGCACCATGCGCTGCACGCCAGCGGACAGGGCGACCAGTTTATGGTCGAAGCCCTGATGCACGCGGTAGGCGATGGCACGGTCGTTGAACAGCGAAGCGAATACTTCTTTGGCCGCGCGGATCACGTTGTCGACGCCGCGGATGTTCAGGAAGGTTTCCTGCTGGCCGGCAAAGGAGGCGTCCGGGAGGTCTTCGGCAGTGGCCGAGGAACGCACGGCGACAGCCATATGCTCGTTACCGCCCGCCATTTCGGCGAAAGCGCTGCGGATCTGCTTGTCCAACTCGGCAGGGAGTTCTGCGTCCATGACCCACTGGCGGATCTGTGCGCCGGTTTTCGCAAGGGCATTCACGTCGTCGACATCCAGCGCGTCGAGTGCGGCGTGAATCTGATCGTTCAGGCCGCTCAGATCGAGAAAATCGCGATAGGCTTGAGCCGTGGTGGCGAAACCGCCAGGAACCGATACGCCGGCACCAGCAAGGTTACTGATCATCTCGCCCAGGGAGGCGTTCTTGCCCCCTACGTGCTCAACATCGTGATTGCCGAGCTTATCGAGGGAAACTACGTACTCTACCAAGGGATCTCTCCACTAAAGTGTTGGAAAAGCTCAAAACCTGTTCAAGGTCTGCTGCGCGTCGGCCTTGCCGTTTTAAAACAGACTTGAATGCGACCCCAGTCGCTTTCTCACCTGCATAACCCGCTGGCGCTGGGTCTCGGCGGTTACCGCCGTTGCTCTTCGCCATGCATGGTTCTAGCCTGCAAGGCTTTAACATGCTCTATAGGGACCGGAAAGCTCGGCGGACATTCCGCGCGATTGTGGCCGCCCCCAGGAAAATAAGTAACAATGCCAACTAATCGGCCCTGTCTGCAGCGGGGCCTATGATAGCCAAGAAACGTTCTCAGCTTAAGGCCCTACGCGCAAATGAAACGAACCGCATTTTTCATCTCCGACGGTACCGGCATTACCGCCGAAACCCTGGGTCAGAGTTTGTTGGCGCAGTTCGAAACCATCGACTTTACCAAACTCACGCGCCCCTACATCGACAGCGTGGAAAAAGCGCGCGCAATGGTACAACAAATCAATAGCGCTGCTGCGAGAGATGGCGCCAACCCGATCATCTTCGACACCATTGTCAACCAGGAGATCCGTGAGGTCCTGGCTGAATCCGAAGGTTACATGATCGACATATTCTCGACCTTCCTTGCCCCGCTGGAACAGGAGCTGACCTCACATTCGTCCTATTCGGTCGGCAAGTCCCACTCCATTGGGCACAACTCCAACTATATGGAGCGTATCGAGGCGGTTAACTTCGCCCTGGATAACGACGACGGCGCACGCACCCACTACTACGACAAGGCCGATCTGATTCTGGTAGGCGTCTCGCGCTGCGGCAAAACCCCGACCTGCCTGTATATGGCCATGCAATACGGGATTCGTGCCGCCAACTACCCGCTGACCGAAGACGATATGGAGCGGCTGCAGCTGCCCGAGGTGCTGAAAAAGCACAAGGACAAGCTGTTCGGCCTGACCATCGACGCCGATCGCCTGACCGCCATCCGTCATGAGCGCAAACCCAATAGCCGCTACGCCAGCTTCGCCCAGTGCGAATTCGAGATACGCGAAGTGGAAAACCTGTTCCGCCGCGAGAACATCACCTTCATCAATTCCACGTATTTTTCCGTGGAGGAGATCTCGGCGAAGATTCTGGTGGAAAAAGGCGTCGAACGCCGCCTCAAGTAATACGCTCAAGCAATTGAAAAACAAAAGAAAAGGCTCGAAAAAATCGAGCCTTTCTTATTTCTGAGCGTTAGAACGAGTCTTCCGGCACCCGCACCCAGCCTTCCATCAATATCCGCGCGCTACGCGACATGATGGCCTTCTTCACCAGCCACTCGCCCCCTTGCAAAGACGCCTCGGCGCCGACGCGCAAGGTACCGGACGGATGGCCGAATCGCACCGCTTCGCGCGCAGCGCCACCGGCGGCCTGATTGACCAGGGTGCCGGGGATAGCCGCCGCGGTGCCGATGGCCACGGCACAGGTACCCATCATCGCGTGGTGCAGCTTGCCCATGGACAGCGCCCGCACCAGCAGATCGACCTCATTGGCCTGCACCATCTTGCCGCTGGAGGCCCGGTAGTCCTTGGGCTTGGCGACGAAGGCGATCTTCGGCGTGTGCTGGCGGGTCGCCGCCTCCGCCGCCGTCTTGATCAAGCCCATGCGCAAGGCGCCGGCTACCCGGATCGCCTCGAAACGGGCCAGCGCCTCGGGATTGCCGTTGATCTCCTCGCGTAGCTCGGTGCCCTGATAGCCGATGTCCTCGGCATTGACGAACACGGTTGGAATACCGGCGCTGATCATGGTCGCCTTGAGCCGGCCGCTCGCCACCACATCAGTCGGCACTTCCAGGTCGTCGACCAGATTGCCGGTGGGGAACATCGAACCGCCCTCTTCGCCGTCGTCGGACGGATCGAGGAATTCCAGCACTATCTCGGCGGCCGGGAAGGTCACGCCATCCAGCTCGAAGTCGCCGGTTTCCTGGACCTGACCATTGCTCACCGGCACATGGGCGATGATGGTTTTCTGGATATTCGCCTGCCAGATGCGTACCACGCAGGTGCCGTTGTCCGGGATGCGCGAGGGCTCGACCAGCCCTGCGTGCAGGGCAAAAGCGCCCGCCGCTGTCGAGAGGTTGCCGCAGTTGCCGCTCCAGTCGACAAAGGCCTTGTCGATCGAAACCTGACCATAGAGGTAGTCGACATCGTGATCCGGCTGACTGCTGCGGGACAGGATCACGCATTTGCTGGTGCTGGACGTCGCCCCACCCATACCGTCGATATGCGCGGCATAGGGGTCGGGGCTGCCGATCACCCGCATAAACAGCTTGTCGCGGGCCTCGCCCGGCACCTGGCAGCTTGGCGGCAGATCGTCGAGACGGAAGAACACGCCCTTGCTGGTGCCGCCACGCATATAGGTGGCGGGGATTTTGACCTGGGGTTGATAAGCCATGAGTAAGTCCTGGCTGAAGTGTGAAAGGACCGTAGGGTGGATCAGGCTTCACCGATCCACCCTACGGTGGACGCCCGGTGGATGGAAAAACGCCATCCACCCTACGGAATCAGGCGACCGCGCCTTCGAGGAAGTCCTTGGCGAAGCGCTGCAGCACGCCGCCGGCGTTGTACACATTGACCTCGGCGGCGGTGTCCAGGCGACAGGTCACCGGCACCTCGAGCTGCTCCCCGCCGCGACGCTGGATGACCAGGGTCAGGTCGCAGCCTGGCGACAGCTCGCCCCGGATATCGTAGGTTTCGGTGCCATCGAGCTTGAGCGTCAAGCGCGTGGTGCCTGGCTTGAACTCGACCGGCAGCACGCCCATGCCGACCAGGTTGGTGCGGTGGATACGCTCGAAGCCTTCGGCCACTATCACTTCCACCCCGGCCAGGCGTACGCCCTTGGCCGCCCAGTCGCGGGACGAACCCTGGCCGTAGTCGGCGCCGGCGACGATGATCAGCGGCTGCTTGCGCTGCATATAGGTTTCGATGGCTTCCCACATGCGCATCACCTGGCCTTCCGGCTCGACGCGCGCCAGCGAACCCTTCTTGACCTGGCCGTCGACCACCGCCATCTCGTTGACCAGCTGCGGGTTGGCGAAGGTCGCACGCTGCGCGGTGAGATGGTCGCCACGGTGGGTGGCGTAGGAATTGAAGTCCTCCTCCGGCAGGCCCATCTTGTGCAGGTACTCGCCGGCGGCACTGTCCAGCAGGATGGCGTTGGACGGCGACAGGTGGTCGGTGGTGATGTTGTCCGGCAGGATCGCCAACGGGCGCATGCCCTTGAGCGTGCGTTCGCCAGCCAAAGCGCCCTCCCAGTATGGCGGGCGACGGATGTAGGTGCTCATCGGGCGCCAGTCATACAGCGGGCTTTCGGCTTCCTGCACACTGCCCAGGTCGAACATCGGGATATAGATCTGCTTGAACTGCTCCGGCTTCACCGCCGAGGCAACGATCGCATCGATTTCCTCGTCGCTCGGCCACAGGTCTTTCAGGGTGACGGGGTTGCCGGCCTTATCGGTACCCAACACGTCCTGCTCGATATCGAAACGCACGGTGCCGGCGATGGCGTAGGCCACCACCAGCGGCGGCGAGGCCAGGAAGGCCTGCTTGGCGTACGGATGAATACGGCCGTCGAAGTTGCGATTGCCCGAAAGCACGGCGGTGGCATAAAGGTCGCGATCGATGATTTCCTGCTGGATCACCGGATCCAGTGCGCCGGACATGCCGTTGCACGTGGTACAGGCGTAGCCGACGATGCCGAAGCCGAGCTGTTCCAGTTCGCTGAGCAGGCCGGCCTCCTCCAGGTAAAGCTTGGCGACTTTCGAACCCGGGGCGAAGGACGTCTTGACCCAGGGCTTGCGCACCAGCCCCAGCGCATTGGCTTTCTTCGCCAGCAGACCGGCGGCGACCACGTTGCGCGGGTTGGAGGTGTTGGTGCAGCTGGTGATGGCGGCGATGATCACTGCGCCATCGGGCATCATGCCGCTGGCCTCTTCGGCCCTGCCGGACTGCAGCTTGGCCTCGTCGGCGATGCCACGCTCCTGCAGCGCCGAGGTCGGCAGCCGCTTGTGCGGGTTGCTCGGGCCGGCCATGTTGCGCACCACGGTGGACAGGTCGAACTCCAGCACACGCTCGTACTCGGCGGTCGTCAGCGCGCTGGCCCACAGGCCGGTGGTCTTGGCGTACTGCTCGACCAGGGCGACCTGCTCCGGCTCGCGACCAGTCAGCTTGAGGTAGTCGATGGTCTGCTGGTCGATATAGAACATCGCCGCGGTGGCGCCGTATTCCGGGCACATATTGGAGATGGTCGCGCGGTCGCCGATGGTCAGGCTGTCCGCACCCGCGCCGAAGAACTCGACCCAGGCACCGACCACCCGCTCCTTGCGCAAAAATTCGGTCAGCGCCAGGACAATGTCGGTGGCGGTGATACCGGGCTGGCGCTTGCCGGTCAGGCGCACGCCGACGATATCGGGCAGGCGCATCATCGACGGAAGCCCGAGCATCACGGTTTCCGCCTCCAGCCCACCGACGCCGATGGCGATCACACCGAGCGCGTCGACGTGCGGGGTATGCGAGTCGGTGCCGACGCAGGTGTCGGGGAACGCCACGCCGCCACGGGCCTGGATCACCGGGCTCATCTTCTCCAGATTGATCTGGTGCATGATGCCGTTGCCGGCCGGGATCACGTCGACGTTCTTGAACGCGGTCTTGGTCCATTCGATGAAATGGAAGCGGTCTTCGTTGCGCCTATCCTCGATGGCCCGGTTCTTCGCGAACGCATCCGGATCGAAACCCGCCGCCTCCACCGCCAGCGAGTGATCGACAATCAACTGGGTCGGCACCACCGGGTTGACCTTGGATGGATCGCCACCCTGCTCGGCGATCGCGTCGCGCAGGCCGGCCAGGTCGACCAGTGCGGTCTGGCCGAGAATGTCGTGGCAGACCACGCGGGCCGGGTACCAGGGAAAGTCCAGATCGCGCCGACGCTCGATCAGTTGCATCAGCGCGTCGTTCAGGGCCGACGGCTCGCAGCGCCGCACCAGTTGCTCGGCCAGCACCCGGGAGGTATACGGCAGCTTGGCCCAGGCGCCGGGCTGGAGCGCATCGATCGCCTCCTGGGCATCGAAGAAGTCCAGCTGGGTTCCGGGCAGGGCTTTACGGTATTGGCTGTTCAGCAGGCTGTTCATGGACGCTCCTGGAGCGGCACGAAGGTCAGATCTTCCGGGCCCACGTAATTGGCGCTGGGGCGAATGATCTTGCCGTCGACGCGTTGCTCGATGACGTGACTGGACCAGCCCGAAGTGCGGGCGATGACGAACAGCGGAGTGAACATGGCGGTCGGCACGCCCATCATGTGGTAGCTGACGGCGCTGAACCAGTCGAGGTTGGGGAACATCTTCTTGATGTCCCACATGGTGCTTTCCAGACGCTCGGCGATGTCGAACATCTTGTTGTTGCGCTGCTCGGCGGAAAGCTCGCGGGCGACTTCCTTGATCACCTTGTTACGCGGATCGCTGACGGTATACACCGGGTGGCCGAAGCCGATCACTACTTCCTTCTTCTCGACCCGCGCACGGATATCGGCCTCGGCCTCATCCGGATTGTCGTAGCGCTTCTGGATCTCGAACGCCACTTCGTTGGCGCCGCCGTGCTTGGGCCCGCGCAGCGCGCCGATACCGGCGGCGATCGCCGAGTACATGTCGGAGCCCGTGCCGGCGACCACCCGCGAGGCGAAGGTCGAGGCGTTGAATTCATGCTCGGCGTAGAGGATCAGCGAGGTGTGCATGGCGCGCACCCAGCTGTCGCGCGGCGTATGGCCATGCAGCAGATGGAGGAAGTGACCGCCGATGGAGTCGTCGTCGGTCTCCACCTCGATACGCTTGCCGTTGTGGCTGAAGTGGTACCAATACAACAGCATCGAGCCCAGGGAGGCCATCAGCTTGTCGGCGATGTCGCGGGCGCCGGGGTGATTGTGATCGTCCTTTTCCGGCGACAGGCAACCGAGCACGGACACACCGGTGCGCATCACGTCCATCGGATGGGCCGATGGCGGCAGCTGCTCCAGCGCCGCCTTCAACGCCGCGGGCAGGCCGCGCAACGCCTTCAGCTTGGTCTTGTAGCCAGCCAGCTCGGCCGCGTTGGGCAGTTTGCCGTGGACCAGCAAATAAGCGATTTCCTCGAACTCGCAGGTGGTAGCGACATCGAGAATGTCATAGCCGCGGTAATGCAGATCGTTGCCACTGCGGCCGACGGTGCACAGCGCGGTGTTGCCGGCGGCGGTGCCGCTCAGGGCCACCGACTTCTTCGGTTTGAAACCCGGGCTGGTGGTTTCTGGGCTAGCGCTCATCGGTCTGTCTCCTCATCTAATCCGGTTATTTCTGCTCTTGCGCCGGCCGCCTGCGTTGGGCGGCCGGGGCCGGTCACTTCTTGGCGGCGAACAGCGCATCGAGGTGTTGCTCGAAGGCGTGGTAGTTGATGCGCTCGTACAGCTCCATACGGGTCTGCATGGTGTCGATCACGTTTTTCTGGGTGCCGTCGCGGCGCAGCGCGGTGTAGACGTTCTCGGCGGCCTTGTTCATCGCGCGGAACGCCGACAGGGGGTAAAGCACCAGCGACACATCGACACTCGCCAGCTCCTCGGTGGTGTACAGGGGCGTGGCACCGAACTCGGTGATGTTGGCCAGAATCGGCGCCTTGACCCGCTCGGCGAAGGTTTTGTACATCGCCAGCTCGGTGATCGCCTCAGGGAAGATCATGTCGGCGCCGGCCTCGATGCAGGCGGCGGCGCGATCCAGCGCGGCATTCAGGCCCTCCACGGCGAGCGCGTCGGTACGCGCCATGATCACGAAACTGTCGTCGGTGCGCGCATCCACCGCCGCCTTGATGCGATCGACCATCTCCTGTTGCGAGACGATTTCCTTGTTCGGCCGATGACCGCAACGCTTGGCGCCGACCTGGTCCTCGATGTGGATGGCTGCGGCGCCGAACTTGATCATTGATTTGACCGTACGGGCGACGTTGAACGCCGAACTACCGAAGCCGGTGTCGACATCCACCAGCAGCGGCAAGTCGCAGACATCGGTAATCCGGCGCACATCGGTGAGCACGTCGTCCAGGCCGGTGATGCCGAGATCGGGCAGGCCCAGCGAGCCCGCCGCCACGCCACCACCGGAGAGGTAGATGGCCTTGAAACCGGCGCGCTGGGCCAGCAGCGCATGGTTGGCGTTGATCGCGCCGACCACCTGCAGGGGATGCTCCTCGGCGACCGCATCGCGGAAACGTTGGCCGGGGCTGCTCGGTTTGGAAAGCTGACTCATGCCTCACCTCTGGTTTTGTTCGTCTTGGTTTGCGCGTCCTGCCCCACGTTCGTGACGTAGTGACGCTCGATATTGCGTTTCGAGGCCGCGATATGGCGGCGCATCAACAACTCGGCCAACTCGCCATCGCGGTCGGCGATGGCGTCGAGAATGCGATGGTGTTCGGCGAAGGCCTGGTGTGGCCGCTTGGGCGTCGCGGAAAACTGCAGGCGATACATGCGCACCAACTGGTATAGCTCGCCGCAGAGCATCTGCACCAAGGTGCGGTTACCGCTGCCCTGGATGATCCGGTAGTGAAAATCGAAGTCGCCTTCCTGCTGGTAATAGCCGACCCCAGCCTGAAATGCCGCGTCGCGTTCATGCAGATCGAGCACCCGACGCAACTCATCGATCTCTGCCTGGGTCATACGCTCGGCAGCCAGGCGGCAGGCCATGCCCTCGAGGGACTCGCGAATCTCATAGAGTTCGATCAGCTCGGTCCGGTCGAGCGATACCACCCGCGCGCCGACATGGGGTATGCGCACCAACAGGCGCTGACCTTCCAGACGGTGGATCGCCTCGCGCAAGGGCCCGCGGCTGATGCCATAGGTGCGCGCCAGCTCCGGTTCGGAAATCTTGCTGCCCGGGGCGATTTCGCCTTTGACGATAGCCGCCTGGATTCGCCGGAAAACATGCTCCGAAAGGGTTTCGGAGTCCGCCGATTCCACCTCTACAGGTTCGGAAATAGTCATAGAGATTGTCGACACCTTGATTTATTCAACACAAAAACTACTCACAAAGCAGCTATTCGTCAAACATAAAGGCGCACATTGTTGACAATTTACAGGTAGACCATGGTCGTAAAAATCATTCAATTCACCCGTAGAAACCTGCCTAAGCGCCTGTTCTGCTGGAAAATCCCCATGGTAGAATGCCGACCGCTCGAGCCCGGGCGAGCTTTTCTGCCGTGCCTGGCTAAACTTCCAAGCAAGCGCTTCCGACAAGCCGGCCGCCGCGCCGGACCTTCTGATTCAATTATTGCGATACCTTCCACCAGGACTTATGACACTAAAGCCCTTTGTCTTGTCGCTATGCCTAACTATCCTGCCCGGGGCTGGCCTTGCCGCGCAGAAGACCGTTTATGGCCTCAACGAGTACACCCGCATTCACGAACCGGATCTGCAATTGGCCGCGAAACTCGACACCGGCGCCAAGACCGCCTCTCTGAGTGCCCGCGACATCAAGCGATTCGAGCGAGACGGCGAGCCCTGGGTGCGTTTTTACCTGGCCATCGACGATGCCCACAGCAACCCGATCGAACGCCCCTTGGCACGTATCAGCAAAATCAAACGGCGCGCGGGCGATTACGACCCCGACGCTGAAAAGACCTACACCGCACGGCCGGTAATCGAAATGGATGTGTGCATGGGCGAGGCCCTGCGCACGATCGAAGTGAACCTGACCGACCGCAGTGCGTTTCTCTACCCACTGCTGATTGGCTCCGAAGCCTTGAAACGCTTCGATGCGATGGTCGACCCGAGTCTCAAATACGCAGCGGGGAAACCTGCCTGTGCCCTTGACGCAACCCCTGGCGAGTAATTCCCATGCGCTCTCTTAACCTGCATCTGAAAGTCCTGATCACGCTACTGGTGACCCTGGGCATTCTGATTACGGCCTATCAGATCTTCATCCTCGGCATTCCGCTGACCGAAGACGAAACCGACGACCTGTGGAACATCGATGCCAGAGTCGAATTCCAGGCCAACCCGCGCGAGCCGGTGAAACTGCAGATGTTCGTGCCGCCACTGGCCCAGGACTACGTCAGCCTCAATGAGAGCTTCATCTCCAACAACTACGGGGTGAGCATCAACCGTAGCAATGGCAACCGCCGGGTCACCTGGTCGGCCCGTCGCGCCAGCGGCAAGCAGACCCTGTATTACCGCCTGGTGCTGACCAAGCGCTACAGCGGCGAACAGACGAAAGCCAAAGGGCCGATCTTCCGCGACAGCATCGCTGTCGAAGGCGCGGAAAAAATCGCCGCAGAAGCCCTGCTCGCCCCGATCCGTCAGCACTCGGCGGATATCGAAACCTTTATCAGCGAGACCATCAAGCGGGTTAACAGTAACGACGACAACGTCAAGCTGCTGCTGGCCGGCGACGCCTCGACCGCCAACAAGGCCAAGGCCATTGAGCTGCTGCTGTCGATCGCCCACGTACCAATGGAGCGCCTGCACACCATCCGCCTGGCGGCCGATATCCAGCAGAGCCCGGAGCTCTGGCTGCGCAGTTTCAACGGTGAGCAATGGCTGTATTTCAACCCTGAGACCGGTGAGCAGGGCCTGCCGGCCGACCGCCTGGTCTGGTGGATCGGCGACGACAGCCTGATCGATCTGGAGGGCGGCAAGCAGGCCAAGGTCAGCTTCAGCCTGAGCAACAGCGAGATGAACGCCATTCGCCTGGCCAAGCTGACCGACGAGAATACCGACGCCGGCTTCCTCGAATATTCGCTGTACGGCCTGCCGCTGCAAACCCAGCAGACCTTCATGATCATGGTGATGATCCCGATCGGCGTGCTGGTGATTCTGATCCTGCGCAACCTCGGCGGCCTGCAAACCCTCGGTACCTTTACCCCGGTGCTGATCGCCCTGGCCTTCCGTGAAACCCAACTCGGCTTCGGCATCGTCCTGTTCACCGTGATCACCGCGCTGGGCCTGTCATTACGTTCCTACCTCGAACACCTGAAGTTGCAAATGCTACCCAGGCTATCGGTGGTGCTGACCTTCGTCGTGGTCCTGATTGCGGTGATCAGCCTGTTCAGTCACAAGCTGGGGCTGGAGCGCGGGTTGTCGGTCGCCCTGTTCCCGATGGTGATCCTGACCATGACCATCGAACGCCTGTCGATCACCTGGGAAGAGCGCGGCGGTGGCCATGCCTTCAAGGTGGCGATCGGCACCCTGGCTGCGGCGACCCTGGCGCACCTGCTGATGAGCGTGCCGCAACTGGTCTACTTCGTATTCACCTTCCCGGCCATCCTGATGATTCTGGTGGGTTTCATGCTGGCGATGGGGCGCTACCGCGGCTACCGCCTGACCGAACTCTTCCGCTTCAAAGCCTTCCTTAAGGATTGAGCCATGCTAGGTCTCTGGAACACGTGGAAGGCCCTCGAAGCCAAAGGCATCATGGGCATCAACCGGCGTAACGCGGACTATGTGCTGAAGTACAACAAACGGCACCTCTACCCGATCGTCGACGACAAGATCATCACCAAGGAACGCGCCATCCAGGCCGGCATCGACGTGCCGGAGCTATACGGGATAATCGAGACCGAAAAAGGCATCGATAAGCTGCGCGAAATCATTGGCGATCGTCCGGACTTTGTGGTCAAGCCGGCACAGGGCGCTGGCGGCGACGGCATTCTGGTGATCGCCGATCGGTTCGAGGACAAATACAAAACCGTCTCCGGCAAGATCATCAGCCACGAGGAAATCGAGCACCAGATTTCCAGCATCCTCACCGGGCTGTATTCCCTGGGCGGGCACCGCGACCGTGCGCTGATCGAATATCGCGTGACCCCGGATCAGATCTTCAAGAGCATCAGCTACGAGGGCGTGCCGGATATCCGCATCATCGTGTTGATGGGCTATCCGGTCATGGCCATGCTGCGCCTGCCCACGCGCCAGTCCGGCGGCAAGGCCAACCTGCACCAGGGCGCCATCGGCGTCGGCGTGGACCTGGCGACCGGCGTGACCCTGCGCGGCACCTGGCTGAACAACAAGATCAGCAAACACCCCGACACCACCAACGCGGTCGACGGCGTACAACTGCCCAACTGGGACGGCTTCATGAAGCTCGCCTCCGGTTGCTACGAGTTGTGCGGTCTCGGCTATATCGGTGTGGACATGGTGCTGGACCAGGAGAAAGGCCCGCTGATTCTCGAGCTCAATGCGCGCCCCGGACTGAATATCCAGATCGCCAACGACTGTGGCCTGACCCATCGCGCCCACGCGGTGGAAGCACACCTGGAAGAGCTGAAAAAGAAAGGTGTGCAGGAAACCCCGGAAGAACGCATGCGCTTCTCCCAAGGCCTGTTCGGCCACGTGCCAGCGGCCGAAATCTGACCGCCGCCCCGCTCCATGACGCCGCTCCCCACCGGTGAGCGGCGTTTTCAAACCCGGCACTCGTTCCCCGTCGCCCTCGCCAGCCGATTTCGCCGGCCAGCCCTGTCATCGTTCCAACCACCGCCTCATCTCAGGCGTCGCTCAGCAACCCCAACTCCTTGCCCCTGAGCACCGCTTGAGTCCGGCTGCGCACGCCCAGCTTGGCGAACAGTTTGTGCAAGTGCCATTTGATCGTGGCCTCGGACAAATGCACCGCCTGGGCGATATCGCGGTTAGCCATGCCGGCCGCGACAAAACGCAGAATTTCCCGTTCACGGTGGCTGACGTCCTGGTGCTGATCGACACCTTCGACAAGCACCGCGAGCCGGCCGCATTGCTCACGCAACTGCGTCAGCAACTCCTGCCATGGGCCCGCCTGCTCTGGCTCGGCACTGAGCCAGCCTTCGAGCAGCGGCAATAGCCACAACGCATCGTCGACAAACATGCGCCGATAGCCGCTCCGCCAGGCCTCCTCCAACGTGGGCGCCAACAACGCAAAGGCTTTGTCGCGATTGCCCTTGCGCCAATGTGCGACCGCCAGCAGTACACTCAGGCGCAAACGTCGATCGCGGTGATGCGCCGCGGTCTGCTGCGCCAGGCAGGCTTCCAGTACCGCCCGAGCCTTGCCGGCGAGCCGTTCGTGCAGCGCCAGCCTGGCCTGCGCGAGGGCCAGCGCGGTGTCCGCGTCGCCATAGCCATGCGCCCCACGAGACTCCAGGTGCTGCTGCAGTTGCAGGCAAAACCGCTCAGCCTCGTTGGGGCGCTGCAACCACAGCAGAAACTGAATCTTGCAGCACATGCCCAGCGCATATACCCGCTCATAGCCCGGCCCGCCGAGGGTTGCCAGCCACTCGTCAAGCTCGCTCAGAGCTTGCTCGCCGGCGCCGGCGAAGAATTGCGCCCGCACCAGCACCAGTTTGCCGCGACTGATCAATTCGATGGGCGTTGCCACATCGCGCCAGGTGGTCGCCAGGGGCAGCTCAGCGAGAATCGCCGCATGCCGGTCCTGCTCGTACAGCAGGTCGGCATAGGCCAGGGCCAGCGGGCCGCCGACGCGACTATTTCGGCCGAACAGCTGCACGGCGCTCTTGCGTGCCCGCTCGGCGAGGGCGGCGCCGCGTTCCAGTTCGCCCGACTCTTTGCAGATCAGCGTCTCGATCACGCTGGCAACCAGCTGCAGATAACCACTGTCGACCTGGCGCAGGCATTCGCGCACCACCGCGATGGAATCCTTCGCCTCGCCGTATTCGCCGCGCGAGGCATGGGCGGTCGCCTGAATGCAGGACAGGCTCGCACGCAATACCGCCTGGTTATCGGGCACCAGGCTCAACCATCGACGGGCCACCTTGTGACACTCATCGAGCCGGTCCTGATACAGCAGGACAAGCGCCTTGAGCACTTGCGCCGCAATCAGCAGCTCCGCCCCCGCTTGCGGCGAAATGCCGTTACGGCCCTGCGCCAGGCGACTGCCGAGCGCTTCGATCAGCGCCTCGGATTCGGCATATTTTTGCTCCAGAGCCAGCTGCCAGGCATAGAAGACCTGAAAGACCGGATGTTCGTGGATCACCTCGGCAGGAATGCCCTTGAGCATGCTCAACACGTCGTACACCCGGTTTTGCGCAATCAGGCGCCCTCCCTGGCGCTCCAGCAGCTGTGCGGCAGAGCCATAATCGCGAGCCCGCAGCGCATAGCGGATGGCCTTGCCGGGCAATTCATGGGCTTCGCACCAGCGCGCTGCCGCATGCAACAGGTGCGTCGCGTCACCCTGGCGGCTCAGGCTGCTCTGCAGAAACTCGGCAAACAAAGGGTGGTAACGGAACCACTGCTCGCGGCCATCCAGCGCCACGATAAACAGCTGCTCACGCTGTAATCGCTGCAGCACTTGCCGACTGTCGCTGCGACTGGTCAAGGCATCGCACAATGCCGCGTTGAACTCGTCGAGCACCGACGTCTGCTCGAGAAAGCGTTGCAGCCATTCCGGCTGGACCTGCAACACATCCTCGTACAGGTAATCGGCGATGGTCCGCTCGCCGCCCGATAGCCCGGCGAGGAACGCCGAACGATCGGCGCTTCGCGCCAACGCCAAGGCAGCAAGGTGAAGCGCGGTAATCCAGCCTTCGCTGCGCGCATGCAGCAGATCGATCTGCGCATCGCTCAAGGACAGCTGCTTGATCTCCTGCAGATAGCGCCCCGTTTCAGTCCGGCTCAAGCGCAGTTGGTCCACGCTGATCCAGGCCAACCAAGGCGCCGGTGCCTGCGCCTGGCGCTCGACAAAGGCCGGCGTATAGCGCGTGCTGGCGATTACGTGGACGTTGCCCGGAATCCGTTCGGCGAAATAGCCGACCAGGTCCTCCATGGCCGCATGGCGAACATGGTGAAAGTCGTCGAGCATCAGATACAGCGCGCCCTCGACCTGGCGCAGATCGACCAGAAAGGCGTCCGCCAACGCATCGAGCGGTGCATCCAGCTGTTCGCTCAGCAGCCTCGCCGCATGCCTGCCGAAGCCGGGCAACGGCACCTCGATCGCCGCGATCAGATAGCGCAGCAGGCGATGGGGCTGACCATCCGATTCATCGCAGGTAAGCCAGGCGACGCGATTTCCAGCCGCCTGCAAACGCGCGCGCAGCTGGCTCAGCGCAGTACTTTTACCAAAACCCGCGGGGGCGCTGAGCAGCGTCAGGCGTCGCTCGCAAGCATTGAACAAGCGTTCCTGCAGGGCGTTGCGCTCGAGCAATGGGCGAACACCCGAGTCCGCCGGGAACAGTTTGGTGGGCAGCAGCGGAAATGCGCGGGATAGATCGTTCATGTCAGCAGACTCAACTCACGGGCCCGCCGGATCGCCTGGGTCCGATTACGCACATCGAGTTTTTCGTAGATGTTATGCAGATGCCACTTGACCGTCCCCAGGGCCAAGGACAGTTGCACACCGATCTGTTCGTTGGACAGGCCCTGGGCCGCCAGGCACACCACCTCGCACTCGCGCTCGGTCAAGGCTTCCGGCATGCCGGCGGACGAGTCGTACGCCCGCTGCCCCGGCCAAAGCGCCAGCAACCGACGCACGAACGCCTGCAGCGCCGGCTGGCTTTCAGCGGCTTCGAGTTGCTGGAGCATCAGGCGAACGCCCTCGCCCTCCTCGATGAACAGGCTGCGCACGCCTTCGCGCTCGGCGCCGACCAGGCACTGCACCAGCAGGCCCTGCGCGCGATCCTGATAGCCCAGGTGCTTGTAACTGAGTGCTGCGAGCAGATCCAGGCGCAGGCGCTGCAGCCCGTGCCAGTTGTCCAGCAGGGTACCGCGCAACTGAGCGATTTCATGCAAGGCCTCGCTGTAATGCGCCCGCGCCTGTTGCAGGCGGATTCGCGTCAGGCCTTCGACCCAGCGCACCGGATTGCAACGCATATGCGGGTAATGCTCGGCCAGCCGCTGCCAGTCGATGCTTTTGAAACGCTGTTCGGCGCGTTTCACGCTGTCGCTGGCCGGCTCTTGCAGGATCTGCGCGATTTCATCGCCAACGGCCATCGCATGAAACCGCCAGGATTGATTGCGCGAGGCCAGGTTCTGCATCGCCACCAGAGTACTGGCCGCTTCCGCCGGGGAGTTGCGCATACGCTTCACCCGCGCCAGGCAGAGCATGCCCTGGGCGTACAGGTCGATGGGATTGATAACATCGACGGTTTCCAGCACCCGGCACAAGCGCTCCTCGATACCGTCCAGGCGCCCCTGGCTGTAGGCGATCAAGGCTTCGGTAATGGTCGGCAGGGCGAGGGCCCTGGAACGCTCGGCGAACCAGGGCGTTATCCGCGCATGTAATTGGCCGAAGAGCGTCTCGGCCTGCTTCACCTGCCCCTGCTCCAGGCACATGAGAATCTCGACGTTGGCCAGCTGCGTGTCCAGGTAGCGCCCTTCGAGAAAATGATTGCGCTGCTGGGCCAGCGCCAACAGCCGGCGCGACTGCTCAGGCAGGCCCATCACCACCGAGGCCAGGGCACCGATGATCAGCAAAGCGACCTCAAGAAACGCGGTGTGCTGCCCCAACTGTTCCTCGACTCGCCGCGCCAGGGCGACACAGGTAAGCAGGTCATCCTTCTGCAGAGCGACCATCGCCTTGATCGCCAGCGTCGCCATCAATCTGTCGCTCAGCGGGCCTTCACTGGCGCCCTCGCCCCAGCGCGCGAGTTGCTCGTCAAGAATGCGATTGGCCTGGGCCAGACCCAGTTCTGCGGCACGCCCCCAGACATCGACCAGCACCAGGATCGGAAAGCCCTCGACGATATCGTCGGGCACATGCTGGCGCCATTTGTAGATAAGGTTCAATTGCCCCCGGTTGATCAACTCCAGGCCACAGCTATCCACCAGCGCGGCGAGCATCTGTGGGTCTTCGGCCAGACGCGCATGCTCGATCGCCAGGTTCTGCATATGGTGGTTGGCGAACCACAGGCTGGCGGTGAAGTGCAATTGCTTGAAGCGCTCGGGATCGCGCGCCTTGAGCTGATCGCGCAGAAACTCGGCAAACAGATTGTGGAAGCGGTACCACTGGCGCTCATGGTCGAGCGGCAGCAGGAACAGCTGCATAGCCTCCAGTTGCTCGAGCAAGCGCTGGCCATGCTGGCGCCCGCTCAATGCCTCGACCAGGGCGCCGTTCAGCTGTTGAGCCACGCCCAACGCCAACAGCAGCTCCTGCTGATCGAGCGGCAACTGGCGAAATACCCTGCACAGCAGGTAATCCCCTACCGCACCCTGCCCTCCGCCGATGGCGGCGAGTTGCGCGAGCGCATCCGGCTGCTGCCGCAGGCACAGGCTCGCCAGGTGTACGCCCACCATCCAGCCCTCGGTCTGCCGATACAGCGCGGCAAATGCCTGGTCATCCAGTTCCTGGCCATGACGAGCCAGGTAGGCGCGGGTTTCGTCCTGATCCAGGCGCAAGTCCTGTTCGCTGATTTCGACCAGCAACCCCTTGGCCCGCAGCGTCGCCAGGTTGAGCGCAGGCTGCGAACGGCTGCCGACCGCCAGGGTAAGAGCACCTGGGGCGAAGCGGATCAACCTGCTCAAGGCCGCCAGCAGCTCGCCGTCGGTAATCAGGTGCAGATCGTCGAGCACCAGCAGCAAGGGCGACCCCAGGGCCGCCAGGTCCATCAACAGGCGCTCCATGACCGCGGCCACCGGCACACGCATGGTGTTCTGCAGATAACTTCGCGCTTCCGCACCCCGCCCCGGCAGCCAGGCGCCGAGCGCATCGATCAACTGCAGGAGAAAACGTGACGGATCGTCGTCTTCGGGACTGAGCGACAGCCAGGTCACCGCACAACCGTTGGCCAGCCGCCGTTGCGCCAGGACGGCCAGCGCACTGGTTTTACCGAACCCAGCCGGCGCGGAAAACAGCCACAGCCGGGCATGCGGGTGCGACGCGAGCGCGGCATCGACCAGGGGCCGGGTCAGATAATCGAGGGGCGCCCGTGGCGCTGTGAGTTTCGAGCGTTGCAGACTGCCGGCGGCGGGATCTTGCGCTATGGGCACGGCATGAATCCTTATGGGTCTATTCCTCTGGCCAGTCGCGATACGACGCGACCAAGCCAAGTGCATCTGTCGAACAGGACCGGTGAAACACCAGTCCGTGGTATAGCGCACTGCTGAATCGGCCGGGCCAATTAGCACTAAAGTCCAACATACTACTCAGCCCCATGTGTCCGAGTAAACCAAGCAGAATCGGCGAACTCTGCTGAGATGTGATGGCGAACTGCGACGAAGTCGACGAACCAGCCATTTGCTTAACCTGCAGCGCCGCTCAGCCGGACACCCACGAAACCCTTCAGCCCGTTCGATTACCGGTGCAGCTCGACCCGGGCTGGCTGACCTGGCCAGCTCGACACGGATTTCGACAGACATGCCAATGCCCGACAGCCCCTAGGATGAATGCCGGCCGCGTTCTACAATCGGCACCCTCGTGTTTCGAAGCCCCGCGAATGCCAACCTGCTCCGTTTACCCGCTGCCCTATCACGCCGACCCCGGCGTTTATTTCAGCGCTATCGCCAACGCCCCGGGCGCGGTGCTGCTGGATGCCGGGCGTCCGATCGCATTGCGCGGCCGCTACGACCTGCTCAGCGCGTGGCCCCTGGCCGAATTGACGCCTGCCGGGAATGAGACGGGTAACGAGTTTCTCGCGCGCCTGCGCGCCAGCCTCAGCGGCCTGGGGCTGGCCGACGCGCCTGAGGGCCTCGAACTGCCCTTCACCGGCGGCCTGATCGGCTATCTGGGCTACGATTTCGGCCGCCGTCTTGAGCAGTTGCCGCACACCGCCAGCGATGACCTGGATCTGGCCGATGCGCGTCTGGGGCTGTACGCCTGGGCCTTGATCAGCGATCACCTCCTGGGCACCAGCCAGTTGCTGTTCCATCCCGCACTCGGGGACAGCGAACGACGCCGGCTGCTCGCCCTGTTCGACCAGCCGCAAGCGGGCAGCACGCAACCCTTCGAACTGCTCGAGAGGTTCCGTGCCGATCTCGATGCCGACCAATACCGCCAGTCATTCGAGTGCATTCAGGCCTATATCCGGGCCGGCGACTGCTATCAGGTGAACTTTGCCCAGCGCTTTCGCGCGCCCTACCGGGGCGATCCATGGACCGCCTACCGAGCGCTGCGCGCAGCCTGTCCGACGCCCTTTTCCGGATACCTGGCGCTGCCCGGCAACGACGCGATCATCAGCCTGTCGCCCGAGCGTTTCCTGCAGGTCAGTGGCGGCCGGGTGGAAACCCGTCCGATCAAGGGCACCCGCCCTCGTGACAACGACCCCGAGCGCGACGCCGCCCAGGCCGACGACCTGCTCGCCAGCCTGAAGGATCGTGCGGAAAACCTGATGATCGTCGACCTGCTGCGCAACGACCTGGGGCGCAGCTGCGCAATCGGCTCGGTGCGGGTTCCCGAGCTGTTCGCCCTGGAGACTTACCCGAACGTCCATCATCTGGTCAGCGCGGTGACCGGCCAGCTGGCCCCCGGCAAGGACGCGCTGGACCTGATCGCCGGCAGCTTCCCCGGCGGTTCGATCACCGGCGCGCCGAAAATCCGCGCGATGCAAATCATCGATGAGCTGGAACCCACACGCCGCGCACTTTATTGCGGCTCGCTGCTGTACCTGGACGTACGCGGCGAAATGGACAGCTCGATCGCCATCCGCAGCCTATTGGCCAAGGATGGTCAGCTCAGTTGCTGGGGCGGCGGCGGGATAGTCGCGGACTCGGACTGGCAGGCGGAGTACCAGGAGTCGATCACCAAGGTGAAGGTGTTACTAGAGACGCTGGAACAATTCTGCGAATGATGCAAAAAGGCCCACGTGGAAAGTGGGCCTTCTCAATTGCGACCAGCTTTACCGACTCAGCTCGCGATTGGACGCCTTGAGGAACTCGCGCTTGAGGTCTTCATAGGTGTGCACCGCCGGGAACTGCGGGAACTCGCGGATCACGTTCTCCGGCGCGTGGAACAAGATGCCGGCATGGGCCTCGCTGAGCATGGTGGTGTCGTTGTACGAATCGCCTGCGGCGATCACCCGGTAGTACAGGCTCTTGAACGCCAGCACCGACTGGCGCTTGGGGTCTTTCTGGCGCAGTTGGTAGCTGACCACACGGTCGTTCTCGTCGGTGATCAGCTTATGGCAGAGCAGCGTCGGGAAGCCCAGCTGGCGCATCAGCGGCTGGGAGAACTCGTAGAAGGTGTCGGAGAGAATCACCACCTGAAAACGCTCGCGCAACCAGTCGACGAACTCCACCGCGCCGTCCAGGGGCTTAAGGGTAGCGATCACTTCCTGGATGTCGGCCAGTTTCAGACCGTGCTCGTCGAGAATGCGCAGGCGCTGCTGCATCAATACGTCGTAATCAGGGATATCCCGGGTGGTTGCTTTCAGCGATTCGATGCCGGTTTTTTCCGCGAAGGCGATCCAGATTTCCGGGACCAAAACGCCTTCCAGGTCGAGACACGCGATTTCCACAGGACACTCCTAGAGTTCGACTGACAAAGAAGGCGGCACTCTAGCCGCTAGCCCCCGACGGCGCAACGCACCGCTTATATCCAAACCTATGGGTCATGCAGGCACATCGTTATTTAGCCGCATAAGATGTATTTGCTACTATCCGGCCCACAGAGCGCAAAGCGCCATATCAAGCAGGATATATAGCCCGATGAGCCTCCCCTTCGATGTAACCGAGCTGGCCGGCCAGTACGCCGGCAAATCCCCCCAGGACATACTCAAACTCGCCTTCGAACACTTCGGCGACGACCTCTGGATTTCCTTCAGCGGCGCAGAAGACGTGGTGCTGGTCGACATGGCCTGGAAACTCAACAAGAACGTCAAGGTATTCAGCCTGGATACCGGGCGCCTGCACCCCGAGACCTATCGTTTTATCGAGCAGGTACGCGAGCACTATGGCATCGCCATCGAGGTGCTCTCCCCCGATGCTGCGGCGCTGGAGGCAATGGTCAAGGAAAAGGGCCTGTTCAGCTTCTACAAGGACGGCCACGGCGAATGCTGCGGCATTCGCAAGACCGCGCCACTGCGGCGCAAACTGAGCGGCGTCAGTGCCTGGGCCACCGGCCAGCGCCGTGACCAGAGCCCCGGCACCCGCAGCCAGGTCGCGGTGGTGGAAGTCGACGGCGCGTTCTCCACGCCGGAACGCCCGCTGTACAAATTCAACCCGTTGGCGCAGATGAGCAGCGAAGAGGTGTGGGCCTACATCCGCATGCTCGAGCTGCCTTACAACCCCCTGCACGAGCGCGGTTTTATCAGCATTGGCTGCGAGCCCTGCACCCGTCCGGTACTGCCGAATCAGCACGAACGTGAAGGCCGCTGGTGGTGGGAAGAAGCCACGCAGAAGGAATGCGGCCTGCACGCCGGCAATCTGATCGCCAAGCACTGAAACCTGTGCATCACCTCACGCGCCGCGCGCTTGCGTGGCCGTAAGGCAATCTCACCATCAACGGCCTGCTAGGCGAACGCGCTGTCAGTGCTGACAGCGCCCGCACCTTGCGCCGCCTTAAACGCCTGACGCAAAGAGTCCTCGATCAACTGCCAGGCCTGCTCCGCCGAATCGTCCGGCCCAAGGTGGGTGAACATATGGTCGCAGCCGGCGAACATCCGCTCGTTCACCGGCACGCCTGCCTGGCGCAGCTTGCTGGCGTAGGCCTCGCCTTCCGCGCGCAGAATGTCGTACTCGGCGGTGATCAGGGTGGCCGGCGGCATCCCGCGCAATTCCTCAACAGTCGCCAGCAGCGGCGAGACCAGCGGGTTCAGGGCCTGGGCCGGGTCGCTCAGGTAGCAGCGATTGAAGAAGCGCACCAGGCCGGCGCCGAGCAAGGGTTTGTCGAGGCTCGATACTTTCAGCGCGGGATCCTGGGCCAGATCCAGCACCGCATAGTCGATCAACTGATGCACCACCCGCAGCCGCTGATGTCCACGTGCCAGGCTGGCCACTCCGGTAGCCAGGTTGCCACCGGCGCTGTGCCCGCCGACGGCGATTCGTTGCGGGTCGATGCCGAGGGCGGTGGCTTGTTCGGCCAACCATTCGAGTACCGCGAAGGATTGTCGCAAGCCGGCGGGGAACGGCTGTTCCGGCGCCAACACGTAATCGAGATTGACCACCAGACAACCGAGGTTATGTGCCAGGCGACGGCAATAGCTGTCGTCATGCTCGGGCACACCGGCGACGAAACCGCCGCCATGCAGATTGAGATACACCGGTAAAGGCTCCGCACTGGTCACATGCGGCCAGTAGAACAGCGCCCTCGCCGGCCCATATGCGGTGGGGATAAATTCCTCGGCGACCGCGCGCAGTGGAAACTGCGCCGCGTCGTAGACGAACTTGCCTTTCATGCGTTTGGCGATGGCGCGCAGCAGCTTGGCCTTGAGGGTTTTCAATAGTTTCATGATCTGATTCCAAAAGGATTAGCAGGCCGTTGAAAAACGTAGCGAGCGACGGCTAGGCAAGGCGAAATCAGCCGAGGAAGCGGACTGGGCTCGCACGCGAGTGTACGAGTTGTACATGAGCATTACTCGCTTCGCTCGCCCTTCGGGTCGCGCTGAAGCGCGTTAGCCGCAAGCGGCTTGCCGAGGCTGCTTTCAACGGCGCATAGCCGAGCGCAGTAGTTTTTCAGCGGTCTGTCAGTGGGCGGTCAGCAGCTGATCCAGCAGACCATGAATCATCGCGCCGTAAGGCGCGCGCATCGCCAGATTGGATTCGCCGATCGGGCTCTGCACCACCACCGCCTTGGCATGGCTGAAGGTACGGAAACCATAGACGCCGTGATAAGCCCCCATGCCGGAGGGGCCGACGCCGCCGAATGGCAGTTCCTCGAACAGCACATGGGTCATGCAATCGTTGACCACCACCGCGCCCGAGGTGGTGCGCTCCAGCACCTGCCGACGCTCGTCGGCGTCCTCGCCGAAGTAGTAGGCCGCCAGCGCACGCGGCTTGCCGTTGACGTAGTCGATCGCCTCGGCGAAGTCGCGGTACGTCCTGATCGGCAGCAATGGGCCGAAGATTTCCTCACGCAGCAGTTGCATCTCATCGCTGCTATCGAGCACCAGAGTCGGGGCGATCTTGCGGACTTCGCGGTCGCTCAGGTCCTCCTGCACCGGGTTGATCTCGACCAGACGCGCGCCCTTGGCGTGGGCATCGGCGAGGTAGCTGCGCAGCCGGTCGAAGTTGCGCGGATTGATGATCGAGGTGTAGTCGGGATTACCGCGCAGCGTCGGGTACATCTCGCTGACGAAGCGTACCGCCTCGGCAACGAAATCGCCGAGCGACTCTTCCGGCAGCAGCAGATAGTCCGGGGCCAGGCAGATCTGCCCGGCATTGAAAGTCTTCACCGTCATCACGCGCTGCACCACGGTGGCGAGATCGGCGCTACGCGAGACCAGCACCGGCGACTTGCCGCCGAGTTCCAGGGTCACAGGCACCAGGTTATCCGCGGCGGCGCGCATGATATGCCTGGCTATCGCGGTGCCGCCGGTGAAGATCAAATGATCGAACGGCTGGGCACTGAACAGCGCACCGGTCTCGGCGCTGCCCAGCACCGTGCTCAGTTCGTTGGCTTCGAAGTAACGGGCGATCAGCTCGGCGAGCAGTGCCGAGGTGCGCGGTGTCAGCTCCGAAGGCTTGAGCATGGCGCGGTTGCCGGCGGCGAGAATGCTCGCCAGCGGGCCGAAGGCCAGGACTATGGGGAAGTTCCACGGGCTGATCACCCCGACCACGCCCAGCGGCTGGTAATCGACCCGCGCTTCGCAACCGGGGAACGGCGCCGAATGGGACTCGGACTGCATCCACTCGGCCAGGTGCTCGCGGCAGTGCTTGAGGCTGGCCACCGAACCGGCGATATCGGACAACAGGGTCTGCTCGCGGCTGCGGTTGCCGAAGTCGGCGGACACCGCGGCGACTATCTCCTCGCGGTTGTCCAGCAACAGGGCGATCGCCCGGTCGAGGCGGTCGCGGCGCAACTCCAGGCTCGCCGGCCCCTCTTGTAGGTGGGCCGATTTCATGGCCGCAAGGGCCGTAGCCAGTTGGTCGGCGCTGACCGCCGCAGCCTGATGACCGAGAATGTTCATGGCGTAATTCCTGCTGGTTGAATTGTTATTAGCCAGCACTAAGTGCTGGGCGAGCCGGCACCTCTACCGCCTCGATGGACCGAGTATGACAAAAAATAAAATAAAGGAAACCACTAAGTTTCCTTATTTTTATGTTTTCCGATTACGGCGCCCGATCGGCATTAGCAAAGACTTATGCGGCCTACTATCGGTTTTGCCGGGCCCACCCACGACCTGACCAGAAGCACCCTCTAGGAAACGATCAACTGGCCAAAGCCTGGCCATTGGTGCGAAACTGCTTAGCCTTATTAACCAGTTCCATTTCGGCAACCCATAGCGAGTACCCGGTTCAAGCCAATGGCCAAGAAAAGCCCACCCGTTCCAGAAGTGAACAGCCCAGCCACGGAGCCGAGCGGCACCCTGCTCAGCCAGCTAGTCGGCTACGCCTTGCGCCGCGCCCAATTGAAGGTCGCGCAGAACCTGGTCGAACAGCTCAACCCTTTCGACCTGCGCCCCGCCCAGTTCTCTGCCCTGTTGATCATCGAAGCCAGCCCTGGGTTGATGCAGACCGACCTGGCGGGCATCCTCGCGATCGAGCCGCCGCAGGTGGTGACCCTGCTGAACAAACTGGAAAAACTCGGCCTCGCCGTGCGCGTGCGCTGCAAGCCGGACAAGCGCTCCTACGGTATTTTCCTCAGCAAGGCCGGTGAAACCCTGCTCAAACAGCTCAAGGAAATCGCCCTCGCCAGCGACCGGGAAGCCACAGCGGCGCTCAGCGACGAGGAGCGCGAGCAGTTGCTGCAGTTGCTGCATAAAGTTCATCGACAGGACGCCCAAGCCGCGGGCTGATCGCCCTACCTCGCTGATTTGGCTACAAATCGTGGGAGGGGCTGGGCGGCACCCCGGGGCGCCGGTTGCGGCCGTAAAATCGATCCCCGGATTGCATCCGGGCTACGAAAACTAACCCCTCTCGAACCCCGGATTTTCGATCAGCACCGCTATACCCTGACCGCCGCCGATGCAAGCGGCGGCGATGCCGTAGCGTTGGTTGGCGGTGCGCAATTGGCGGGCCAGGGTCAGGCGCAGGCCAGTGGCAGCCAGCGGGTGGCCGAGGGCGATGGAGCCACCGTGCAGGTTGAGGCGCTGCGGATCGAGCTGCAATTCGCGCTGCACCGCCAGCACCTGGGCGGCCTGGGCTTCGTTGATCTCGAAGCGGGCGATATCGTCCAGGCTCAAACCGCTGCGCGCCAGCAGCAGGCGAATCGCCGGCGCCGGGCCGATACCCATCAGTTCGGGCGCCACGCCGACCACCGCCGTCGCCAGCAAACGCGCCAATGGCCGGCGGCCGCCGAGCATATCTGCCGAACCGAGCAAAGCCGCCGCCGCACCGTCGACCACCGCGCAACTGTTGCCGGCGGTCTGCACGCCACCGGCATGGATCGCGCGCAGGCGGGATAAAGCCGCCAGGCTGGTCGGCCGTGGATGGCTGTCGCGCTCGACCGCCTCGACCCCGCGCGGCAAGGCGATGCCGCGCGACCGATAGCAGTCCAGTTCGAAGGATTCGCTGCGCACACTGACGATTTCGCCAGCGAACACGCCCTCGCCCTGCCCCGCCAACGCCGCCTCGAAACTGCGCAGGGCATAGGCGTCGGCCTCTTCGCGACTGATGCCATAGCGCCGCGCCAGATTCTCCGCGGTACCGATCATGTCGATATCAGCCGCCGGATCGAACAGCGCCTCCCAAAGGAAGTCCTTGAACTCCACCCCGGCACCAAGACGAAAACCGCCGCGATGGGTATAGGCCGCAATCGGGTTGCGCGACATCGATTCGGCAGCGACGCACAAGGCCAATTCCGCGCTCCCCGCGGCGATCTGCTCGCCAGCCTGGCGCAGCAATTCGAAACCTGTGCCGCAGATGCGCTGCACGCCCAGGGCCGGCACCGCCTGCGGCACACCGCTATACAGACCGATATGGCGTGGCAACAGGTAGGCGTCGAAACTCGCCTGAGCCACACAGCCGGCCAATACCGAGTCCACCACCGCCGGATCAATCTCGGCGCGGCGCAGCACCTCGCGGCCGACCTTGATTCCCAGGTCGGTCGGCGAGACCAACCCCAGGGCGCCGCCGTAGTCGCACCAGGGCGTACGCACGGCCTCGAGAATCAGCACATCGTCGAATGCCGAATACAGGCCCTCGCTCATACTCAGCGCTCCGCCGTGACGCGTGCCGGATCCTCGCCGCGATAGAGCGCATCGATGCGCTCGGCACGGCAGCTGAGAATCACCCGCTGGTTGAGCGAGCCCTTGTCCGTGACCTCACCCTTGTCCAGCGACGGCGGCTCGCTCATCAGGCAGGCCCAGGCCAGGCGCGAGGCGCTGCCGGTGGCCTTCTCGTTGAGGTGTTCGAGCAGCTCGCCGAGCCAGGCGCGTACCCGCGGCGCGTTCAACACCTGCTCAGCCGTGGCGTCGCTCGGCAAACCGGCCAGTTCACGGCAGGCCGGCAACTGCGGGAACAGCAGCAGGCCGATGCACTCGCGGTTCGGCGCGGTCACCACCACATCCTGGATATAGGGCGCGCCCGCCATGATCACCCGCGTGCGCAAGGGGCCGACGCTGACGAACACCCCGGTGTTGAGCTTGAAGTCCTCGGCGATGCGACCGTCGAACATCAGGCCCCACTCCGGGTGCTCGGGATCGGCCAATTTCAAGGCGTCGCCGGAGCAGTAGAAGCCCTCCTCGTCGAACACCGCGGCGCTCTGCTCGGGCGAGCGCCAGTAGCCCGGCATCACGTGCGGGCCGCTGAAGCGCCCTTCCAACTTGCCGTCCACCGGCACCAATTTGACCTCGCAGCCCGGCGCCGGCAGGCCGACATAGCCGGCCATCGACAGTGGCCCGGTGGTAAAGGTGCAGGACGGCGCGGTTTCGGTCATGCCGATCCCCGCCATCATGCGGATACGCTCGCCACAGTACGCCTCGGCCACGGCATCGAGGCGATCCCAGACCGCCTGGGACAAACCCGCGCCGGCGAAGAAGAACAACTTGATCTGCGCAAAGAACACTTCACGCAGCCCGGCGTCCACCTCCAGGGCGGCGACCAGCTCTTCCCAGCCCTTGGGCACGGTGAGGTAGGCGGTCGGCGAAATCTCGCGCAGGTTGCGCAGGGTCTCGGCGAAATGCTGCGGAGTCGGCTTGCCGTCGTCGATATACAGGGTGCCGCCGTTGTACAGCACAATGCCGACGTTGTGGCTGCCGCCAAAAGTATGGTTCCACGGCAACCAGTCGACCAGCACCGGCGGCGCCTCGCCGAACACCGGGAAGCTCTGCAACAGCATCTGCTGGTTGGCGCAAAGCATGCGCTGGGTGGTAATCACCGCCTTGGGCAGCTTGGTCGAACCGCTGGTGAAGAGAAACTTGGCGATGCTATCCGGGCCAGTCGCGGCAAAGGCCGCATCCGCCTCATCGCAGAGCTCGGTGCCGAGCAGGCTGGCGAACGAATGACACTCGCGCCCCGCCACTGCGCCCGCAGTCAGCAGCAACGGCGTGGCGGCCGGCACCACCGCTTCGATGGCGCGGGAGAAGGCCAGACCGTCAGCGGCGAACACCAGCCCCGGCTGCAACAGCGCGCAGATGTGCTGCAGCTTGGTGTAGTCCTGGGCCACCAGCGAATAGGCCGGCGACACCGGGCAATAGGGCACGCCGATATACATCGCCGCGCAGGCCAGTTGCAGGTGCTCCAAGTCGTTGCCGGAGAGGATCAACAGCGGCCGCTCAACCGACAGATCGAAGCTCAGCAGGCGCTGGGCGATGCTGCGCACCCGCCCGAGCATCTCGGCATAGCTGATGCGCTGCCATTCGCCGGCGGCACAGCGGCGGGCGATAAAGGTCTGCTCGGGACGCTCCTCGGCCCAGCGCAGCAGGCGCTCGAGCAGGCGCTGCGGATAGGCCTGCAGCGGCTCGGCCGCCTGCATGTACAGCGCCTGCCCGACCTGGCGCAGTTGCACCGCCGATTGGCCGATCGATACCGGCCGGTAGGCGGGTTCGACTCGACCACTGGATTGGCTATTCACCTGTAAAACTCCTCAGCAAAGCATTGCCGGACGCCCGACCGCCACACCCGAGGTGCGCGACCGACCCGAGCCGATTGTTCTTATGGTGCCGCTGCCTGTTGAGGATCTGCGCAGCAGATCCTGATCAGGTTTTCAGATCGGGTAGTGGCGCGGCCCGTTCTGAATAGTGACCCAGCGCAACTGGGTGAAGAAGTCGATCGACGCCTTGCTGCCGAAGCTGCCGTAGCCGCTGGCCTTGACCCCGCCGAACGGCATCTGCGCCTCGTCGTGTACGGTCGGCCCATTGATATGGCAGATGCCCGACTCGACCCGCTGCGCCAGCACCAGAGCGCGCGACACATCGCGACTGAAGATCGCCGCCGACAGGCCGAACTCGGAATCGTTGGCCAGGCGCAGAAGCTCCTCGTCGCCCGCACCGCGCAGCACCACCGCCACCGGGCCGAAGGATTCCTCGTGGTATAGGCGCATATCCCGAGTGACGCCGTCGAGCAGGGTCGCCTGCATGATGCTGCCATCCAGCTGGCCGCCGCATACCAGGCGCGCGCCCTTGGCCAGGGCATCGTCGACCAGCGCCTTGATCCGCTGCCCGGCCGAGGCATCGATCAGCGAACCGAGCACGGAGCCAGCGTCGTTCGGGTCGCCGGCACGCAGGCTCGCGGCCTTCTGCGCCAGTTTCTCGACGAAGGCATCGGCGACCTTGGCATCGACCACCAGGCGTTCGGTGGACATGCAGATCTGCCCCTGGTTGAAGTAGGCGCCGAAGGCCGCCGCTTCGACCGCCGCGTCCAGGTCGGCATCGTCCAGCACCAGTAGCGGCGCCTTGCCGCCCAGCTCCAGCAGCGCCGGCTTCAGGTGCCGCGCCGAGAGTTCGCCGATAATCCGCCCGACATGGGTGGAGCCAGTGAAATTGACCCGACGCACCGCCGGGTTGGCGATCAGCCGGGCGACTATGGCCGGCGCATCTTCCGGCGCGTTAGTGATCACGTTGACCACGCCATCGCCGAGGCCGGCATCATGCAGCACCTGACCGATCAGCCGATGCAGCGCCGGGCTCAGCTCCGACGCCTTGAGCACCAGGGTATTGCCGCAGGCCAGTGGCATGGCGACGGCGCGGGTGCCGAGGATCACCGGCGCGTTCCAGGGCGCGATGCCGAGCACCACGCCGCAAGGCTGGCGCAGGGCCATGGCGAAGCTGCCGGGCACGTCGGAGGGGACCACCTCGCCATAGATCTGCGTGGTCATCGCCGCCGCCTCTCGCAGCATGCTCGCGGCCAGGTGCACGTTGAAGCCGTACCAGTTGGCCATCGCCCCGGTCTCACCAGCCAGTGCGAGGAATTCGGGTGCCCGCGCCGCCATTTGCTCGGCAGCCTTGAGCAGACGCGCGCGTCGCTCGTTGGGCGCCAACGCGGCCCAGGCGGGAAACGCCGCCTGAGCAGCTGCCACCGCTGCATCTGCATCTTCCAAAGTGGCGGCGGCGACCCGCGACACGACCTCTCCGGTCAGCGGATTGCAGCGCTCGAACACACGACCATCGGCAGCCGGTCGCGACTCACCGCCAATCAGCAAAGGCACCTTGAACATGGGGAATTCCTCTTGTTGTGCTTGTTCAAATCAATCGCCGTAGCGAGAGCGTCTCCAGGCGTTCGCGGCAAGGCGCGCTATGCGAAAGATGGGGGAGTTTAGTCAGCTAAATGACCCCGTCTTTTGCGTAGCGCAACGTCAGCAGCGGGCGCCTGGAGGCGGTCGCAGTAGGCGCATTAGCGCTTGTAGGCCTGCAAACCGGGCTTGATGCTCTTCTCGTCGAGGAACTGCTTCATGCCCTGCTCGCGGCCACCTTCCTTGTCGAGCAAACGCGACTGGTCGAGCTTGGCGTACAGGTAATCCTCGTTCTGCTCCCAGGTCAGCTCGCGGCAACGCTTGAAGCCATGCTTGGCCGCACGCAGCACCACCGGGTTTTTCTCCAACAGGTTGCGCGCCAGCTCAATGGTGGTTTCGCGCAGCTGTGCCAACGGCACGCTCTCGTTGACCAGGCCCATCTCCGCGGCTTTCTGCCCGCCGAAAGTCTTGCCGGTCATGATGTAGTACAGCGACTGGCGGTGGCCGACGGTATCGGCCATGGCCTTGCTGACCAGGTTGCCCGGCGGGATGCCCCAGTTGATTTCCGACAGACCGAAGGTCGCCTCGTCGGCGCAGATCGCCAGGTCGCAGGCCACCAGCGGGCTGAAACCGCCACCGAAACACCAGCCATTGACCATGGCGATGGTCGGCTTGGTGTACATGCGCAGCAGCTTCCACTGCCATTGCGAAGCTTCGCGGCGGATCTTCTCTTGCAGAATTTCCGGGCCGGCGTCGATTTCCCGGAAGTATTCCTTCAGGTCCATGCCCGCGGTCCAGGCCTCGCCGGCGCCGGTCAGCACCAACACGCCGGCCGCCGGATCCTGCTCCAGGGTTTCCAGCACATCGACCATTTCGCGGTTCAGCGTCGGGCTCATGGCGTTGCGCTTTTCCGGGCGATTGAGAATCACCCAGGCGATGCCCTCTTCGAGCTCGACCTTGACGGTTTGCCAGCGGTTTTCGTAATTGCTCATCTCTCACCTCTTGTCATGGCTGTTAGCGCCTGGAAGCAAAATTACTCCGCAAATATAGTTATGTCAATTAACTATATTTGCGAATTTATGCCTTTCCGAACTGCATGATACCGGCACAAACCCTGCTCAAACCTAGGAAAACCAAGGTAGCGAGATCACCTCGCATGAATGGAAATGAAATTACATTAATAAACATAACCTTATACCCAGACAGCAAGCCTCGCCCAGACTCGCCCCTGCGCCGGGTTAAAAGCATTTAGCAAGATGTTCGATCAGGCTGAAGTCCAATTCGCTATTGGACGCCTCTACCAGCGGTAGGCCGCAGACGCCGTCCGTCGCAGGCCTGCGCCCGCCATAGAGCAAGCAGTTCAGACCCTGACAGCGTGCGCCCTGGCAGGTCGTTGAAAACGACCTGCCAGGGCCCTTTTGATAAAAGACAGGCGCCGTCACGCTGTTCATGACGAACGCCAAGGGCCCGGAACCCTGGTTCTGGGCCCGGCCAGTCAGCGGTCGGACTTGATCGTCGTCCAGGTGCGGGTGCGTACCCGTTCGATCGACATGGGCAAAGGCGTCAGCGGGAACAACGTCTTGCGTGCTGCATCGGACGCATACAGGCTCTGGTCGCTGCGAATTTCCGGGTTCACAAGCTCGACGGCATCCTTGTTCGGCGTCGGATAGCCGATCTGGTTGCTGATCCGCGCGATTACCTCCGGCCGCAAGATGTAGTTGATGAACGCGTGCGCTTCCTCGGCGTGGGGCGCCTTCGCCGGCACGGCCATGACATCCGACCACATCGGCGCGCCCTCTTTGGGCAGGGCCATCTCCACCTTCACACCCTTGCCCGCAGCGGCGGCCAGTTGCTGGGCAAAGACAAAACCTCCGGACCAGCCGACTGCCACGCAGATGTCGCCATTGGCGATATCCATGCCATATCGGGAAGAGTTGAAATAGGTGACGTACGGACGGATCTTCAACATCAGGGACTCGGCCTGCTTGTAGTCCGCGCGGTTCTGGCTGTTGGGCGGGAGTCCCTGGTAATTCAGCGCGATCGGCACTATCTCGCCGGGGGCATCGAGGAAACCGACGCCACAGCTTGCCAACTTGGACAGGTTCTCCTCCTTGAAGATGACATCCCAGGAGTCCATCGCCACATCGGCGCCCAGCGCCTGCCGCACCTTGTCGACGTTATAGCCGATCAGCGTCGTGCCCCACAGATAGGGCACGACGAAACGATTGCCCTGGTCGCCAGCCGCCTCAAGGGTGGTCATGAACTGAGCGTCGAGGTGCTGCCAGTTAGGCAATTTGCCTCGGTCCAGCGGCTCGAAGGCGCCGGCGGCGATCAGCTTGCCGATGTTGGAACTGCCCGGAAATACCACATCGTAGCCGGAGTTGCCGGTAAGCAGCTTGGACTCCAGGGTTTCCACGCTATCGAACACATCCAGCACCGGGTGGATGCCGGTTTCGCTCTCGAAGTCTTTGAGCACCGCCGGTGGCAGGTACTCGATCCAGTTGTAGATGCGAACCGTACGCGGCTCTGCCGCACAGGTGCCGGCGACGAGCATGGCAACGGTAAAGCCCAGTACAGATTGACGCAGATACTTGTTCATTCGGGAATTCTCCTCCACATGCCTCGACGGCGCGCGGCATTCAATAGCGGTAGGTGAAATAAAGTTCCAGCGCACTGAAGTTCTTGTCGTCGCCGAATACCTGCTTGGCGGCGGCCTTCGGATCGACCCAGTTGTAGGACAGCGAGGTGAAGAACGACGGGCTTGCGGCCCAGTCCAGGTAGACGACGCTTTCGTCGGCGAAACGTCGGTCGCTGACGGCGACACCCTGGAAGTTCTTTTCATCCAACCAGAACTGGTAGTGAATGGCGCCCAGCGTCAGGGTTTCGCTTAGCTGGGTCTTGATCGAGAACTGCTGTACCCGTTCGTTGCTGTTGAACAGCAGATAGTTGCCGACCACATCGCCGACCAGCCAGGTGCTCCAGTCGATGAACCCCTTGCTCAGCGGGTCCCAGGTTTTCTGCTGGCTGTCGCTCAGGTCGTCGTCACCGGAAAACACCGCATAACGGTAACCAAGCAGCGGTTTCAGCGGCAGCGCATCGAACGCGTAGTCGGCCTGTGCGTACCAGGCATCGGCATCGTAATCCACGCCGTCGCCGCTACCCCGCTCCAGCGCGTACTCAGCATTGAGGGTCAATGCCGGCAGCCCCGCAACCTTGCCGCGCAGCGCGCGCACGTTGTAGACCTGCATACCATCGCGCTTGGCCATGGCGGCGCCGTTGCTGACCAGCGAATCCACCTTCATGGCCATGGCACCGAGGGTCACCCGATCGTCGAGGTTGTAGTCCAGGTTGGCACCACTCATGCGGAAGTCGCCAAAGTGATCGTCGGTACGCAGCGTGAATGCCTGCGTCTGCAGCGCCTCGTGATCCCAGGCGAGGATCGCCGAATCCCTGAACGCCGTTCGCGGCGCCAACCAATAGGCGCCGTCGTCGAACAGGTCGAGGTTGCCATCCATGACGATGAAGCCATTGCCGATCATGTAGTTCTGACGCCCTGCGGTAAACGTCCACTCGCCGGAGCGCAAGCCCGCAAAAGCCTCCTCTATGGCGACCCCACCATCCGAGCTACGACTAAAGCCGCCAGCATCACCGTCACCGACGGTGGTCGCGCCGACGGCAGACACGCCCGCGAGCAGGTCGAAGTCCGCATTCACCCTGTACTTCAGGGTCGCTCCCGGTTTGAGGTAGAACTCCTGCCAATCAACACTGCCGCCGTCGTTGGTGCCGCTGCGCAGATCGAGGCGCCCGCTGCCGAAGTTGACATTGCGCGCGGAGATCGAAGCCGCCCCTGCGGTCAGGTTGACCTCGCCCGAGAGGTTGCCGTCCTCGAAGCTGTATCCGGCGAAAGCCATCGGGCTCGCGAGGGGAAGCCCGAGCAAGAAAAGCATGCCCGGGAAACGCGTGGTGGTATGCATATATAGCTCCTGTGTGCTTGTTGTTGTGTTACAGGGCAGTCAAGGACGATGCGCTGCATCGCCAGTTGCCCGCCGCAGCGGGCGTGGTCGCAAGCAGGCTCGCGTTATTGAAATAGGCGTTATTGGCTCAGGTGCGCGGCTATGGCTCTGAGCATCCGCACGCTGTCGGCGTCCATGTCGGTTACCGCCGCCGGCAGCGACGATTGCTTGACGATCACCACCTGCGAGGGCAGATCGACAAACAGGTACTGGCCGTGAATGCCACAGGCCATGAGCGCCTGGCTGTGATCGTTGAACAGGTACCACTGGCTGCGATACGAGGCGCCTGGCGCCCACTGCGAGAACTCGGCATTGGCCGCGTAGATCGCCGGATCGCCGCCGCGGGCGATACGCTCGATGGCGTCGGCCGGCAGCAATTGCTGGCCGTTGTGGCGACCGCGGTTGGCCAACAACCGGCCGAAGCGCCCCATGTCGCGCAGAGTGGCGCTGAAGCCGGCACCAGCCACGTTGCGCCCCCAGGGGTCGGCCATGAAGTAGCCATCGCGCTGGCAACCCAGCTGCCGCCAGATGTTCTCCAGCAAGTCCGAGCACGGCTTGCCGCAAGCGCGCTCCATCACCCAGGCCAGCGCCTCGGTGGTCGCCGTCACGTAATGGAAGAAACCGCCATGTTCGCCGCGCTTACGCAACGATGGCAGGTACTGGTAGAGCGATTCGAATTGCGCGTACTGCCCCGGTGCCGGCTGGAAGCCACAGGCATAGCCGTACTGCGAGCTTTCCGAAGCGGGATCGTCGTAGACCTCGCCGTATTCGATTCCCACCGCCATATCGAACAATTGGCGCACGCTGGCGTCGCCAAAAGCGCTGCCCGTCAGCTCGGGGACGTAGTGTGTGGCCAGAGCCGTCGGATCGAGCACGCCCTCGGACACCAGTTGCTCACCCAAGACGCCGATCAGTGACTTGGTCACCGAAAACATGATGTGCCGATCCTGCGGACGCTGACCGTTGAAGTAGCGCTCGAACAGCACCTCATCCTGCCGCAGCACGAGGAAAGCGTCGGTATGACTAGCCTGCAGGTGCTCGTCGACGCTCACCGAGAGCTTGCAGACGCTGTCGAAGTGCACCTGGCCAAGAGGCAGCGGCGCCTCACGCAGAACGCCGGCCGCACCACCGGCTTCAATGTCTATCGATGGGCGCAACCGCGCCAGATTACGGAAACCCCAGCGGTTGAAAGGCGGCTGCATCCAGTTGTCCCACGTCACGCGTTCGCCCGGCACGGCCGGGAATCCTTTCATCAATGACGGTGCACAAGCCTCCGCGGAAATGGCCTGGTGGGCCTCGGCGTAGCGAAGGGCAAGCGATATGGCGGCGGTCTGACTCATCTGACTGATCCTGAATATGACTCTGCGTTGGAGCAGATGCAGGAACATAATTAATCAGATTAAATTCTTTAGTCAATAAAATATTTTACTTTGGAAAGTGTTCGCCGCTATGATCCTAGCCATCGACCCGTAATTGAGGAGCAGCCGTGAGCGGACTGCGTGAACGTCAAAAGGAAATGCGCCGCCAGGCCATCGCCAAAGCCGCCATCGATCTGTTTCAGAGCCAGGGCTTTCAGAACACCACGGTTGAGCAAATCGCCAAGGTCGCCGGCGTGTCTGCACCCACCGTGTTCAAGTACTTCGGCAGCAAGCAGGAAATCATCCTGGAGATGCTCAAGGAAGCGGATCGCCGCGCCATCTTCGACACCCGCCAGGCTGGCCTGAGCTTCGACGACCCGGTCGACGCCCTCTGCCATCTGGAGCAACTGATCGTCGGTTATGCCTTGGAGATGTTGCCGCCAGCGCTCTGGCGCGAGCTGCTGCCGCTGATATTGGGTGGCGGCAGCGACGGCCTGCCGGAGGCTTACCGGCAAATAAACGCCGGCCTGCAGGCGGAAATCGCCAACCTGCTGCGCGACATGCAGGGCCGCGGCGCGCTACGTCCCGACCTGGACGTCGACCTGGCCGCCTTCCTCCTCAACGACTACTCACACCTGCAGTTGCTGCGCCTGACCCAGACCGACGAGCCCAACTTCGAAGCCCACCGCCAGCAGGTGCGACGCACTACTCGGTTGATCTTCGAGGGTATGCGCAATCCGCCGCAGAGTGCCGACTGATGCCAACCCAGGCAGGGGCTGCCCTGCCTGTCACCCGGCTTTATCAACCGTCGGCTAAGTAGCGGACTCCACACCCAGCTCGCTCCACACCTCTTCGGCCAGGTGGAAGCTGGCGTTGGCTGCCGGGATGCCGCAGTAGATCGCGCTGTGCATCAGCACCTCCTTGATCTCGTCGCGGGTCACGCCGTTGTTCTTCGCCGCGCGCAGGTGCAGCCTGAGTTCGCCTTCGCGGTTCATGCCGATCAGCATGGCGATGGTGATCAGGCTGCGGGTGTGCCGCGACAGACCGGGACGGGTCCAGATATCGCCCCAGGCGTGACGGGTGATCATGTCCTGGAACTCTTCGTTGAACGGCGTGATGTGCTGCAGGCTGCGGTCGACATGGGCATCGCCGAGCACCGCGCGGCGTACCTGCATGCCGGCTTCGTAGCGTTGTTTCTCGTCCATTTCAGGCTCCATGGATGGAAGGCGATGGGTATCGCTGCGCTCAACCCATCCTACGTTTGGTCAATTCACGCGATAAGAAAATCCAGCAGCGCCTGGGTAAAGTCCGCGCTGGCCTCGACATTGGACAGGTGCGCGGCTGGCAGCTCGATCAGCGCGGCATTGGCGATGCGCTCGGCGATAAAACGGCCATCGGCCGGGGTAGTCACCGGGTCGGCGCTGCCACAGACGATCAGGGTCGGCGCGGCGATGGCTGCAAGTTGCTCGCGGAAATCGGCATCGCGTATCGCCGCGCAATTGGCGACATAACCCTGTGATGAGGTCTGCGCCAGCATGTCGACGATGGGCTCGACCTTGGCCGGCTGGGTGCTGGCGAACTCCGCGGTGAACCAACGGGAAATGGAGGCATCACGCAGATCGCGCATCGCCTGCGCACCGCCGCTCAGCACCGTATCGATACGCGGGTTCCACACCTCGGGGCTACCGATCTTCGCCGCGGTATTGCACAGCACCAGGCGCTCGATACGTGCCGGAGCATTGATCGCCAGCCACTGGCCGATCAGCCCGCCCATGGACAGGCCGCAGAAACTGGCGCTGGGAATATCCAGGGCATCGAGCAGCGCCAGCACATCGCGGCCGTTCTGCTCGATGCTGTAGGGGCCTTCGCTCACCAGCGACCGGCCATGACCTCGGGTGTCGTAGCGCAGTACCTGGAAGTGCTCGGTAAAGGCCGGCGTCTGCACGTCCCACATGCCCAGATCGGTGCCCAGGGAATTGGACAGCACCAGCACTGGCGCACCGGCCGGGCCTTCGAGTTGGTAATGCAAGTCGCCGTCAGCGAGGTGGACAAAGGGCACGGAAAACTCCTTCAGATAGATAAGGCACGGTGTTCAGCCAGGGCGCGGGCGACCCAGCGGCGCGCCTGGCCCAGGTAATGGGCGGGATCGAGCAGGCGATCCAGTTCTTCGGCACTCAACTGGGCGCCAACTTCGGCGTTATCGCCAAGCACCGCGCGCAGATGGCGGCGCTCGGCAAGCGCCTGGCGACAGCATTGTTCGATCAGGTGATGAGCGTTGTCGCGACCGATGCGCTGGGCCAGGGCGATGCTCACCGCCTCGGCCAGTACCAGGCCCTGGGTCAGGTCGAGGTTGCTGCGCATACGCGCGGCGTCCACCTCCAGGCCGGGCACCGCGAGCAGCGCCTGTTGCAGGGCGCCGGAAACCAGGCAGCAGAGTTGCGGCAGGGTTTCCCACTCGGCGTGCCACAGGCCCAGGCTGCGCTCGTGCTCCTGGGGCATGGCCGCCAGCATCGTCGAAACCAGCCCAGGGGCGCGGGTGGCGGCGGCGATCAACACCGCCGCGCCGACCGGATTGCGCTTGTGCGGCATGGTCGAGGAACCGCCCTTGCCCGGCGCCGAGGGCTCGAACACCTCGCCGACATCGGTCTGCATCAGCAGACTCAGATCGCGCCCCAGCTTGCCCAGGCTGCCGGCGATCAGACCGAGCAACGCGGCGAACTCCACCAGACGGTCGCGCTGGCTGTGCCAGGGCTGCTCCGGCAAGCCCAGGCCCAATTCCTCGGCCAGCGCCTCGCTCACCGGCCAGGCCTGCTCACCGAGCGCCGCCAGGGTGCCGGCGGCGCCGCCGAACTGCAGTACCAGCAGGCGTGGCTTGAGTTCGCCCAGGCGCTGGCGATGGCGGGTGATCGCGCCGAGTACGCCGGCCAGCTTCATGCCCAGGGTCACCGGCGTGGCGTGCTGCAGCCAGGTACGCCCAGGCAGCACACTATCGGCATGGCGCTCGGCCTGCACGGCCAGCGCCTCGGCCAACTGCGCCAGGTCGGCCTCCAGCAGCTCGACGGCCCGGCGCAGTTGCAACACCAAACCGCTGTCCATCGCATCCTGGCTGGTGGCGCCGAGATGGACATAACGCTCTGCGTCCTGGTCCGTATCGGCAATGCGTTTACCTAGCAGCTTGACCAGCGGAATCGCCGAGTTGCCGGCCGTGGCGATGGCCTCGGCCAGTTCGGCGAAGTTGTAGAATTCGGCGCGGCACGCCGCCTCGATCGGCGCCAGGGCGGCCTGGGGGATCAGGCCGACGCGGGCCTCGGCACGGGCCAGGGCCGCCTCGAAATCGAGCATGCCCTGCACCCGGCTGGTGTCGGAAAACACCGCGCTCATAGCGGCGCGGGCGAAGTAACGGTCGAACAGTTGATTGTTCAAGGCGATCTCGTTTTTGCTGTGTTGATAGCCCGTAGGATGGGTTAGCCGAAGGCGTTACCCATCATAAGAACCCCATGGGGGTATCGCTTCGCTCGCCCCATCCTACAGATTTTGCATGAGCAGGCCCGCCTGACGATCGGGTTTCCGAGACCCGGATGATCGCAGACGAGCCTGTCTTGCAAACTGTTCAGCCCATAGGAGGTTTAGCCAAAGGCGTAACCCATCATAAGGACAGCATGGGTATCGCTTCGCTCGACCCATCCTACGGTCTGGGGTGCTAACCCAGAGTGTAGGAGCCAGCTTGCTGGCGATGCGTTCGACCTGGATCGCCAGCAAGCTGGCTCCTACATAAACCCCTAAGGATCGGGGGCTTACACCCGTTCAATCGCCAGCGCCAAACCCTGACCGACGCCGACACACATGGTCGCCAGACCGCGCTTGCCGCCGCACTTCTCCAGTTGATGCAAGGCGGTCAGCACCAGGCGCGCACCGCTCATGCCCAGCGGATGGCCGAGGGCGATGGCGCCGCCGTTGGGGTTGACCTGAGCCGCGTTGTCGGCCAGGCCGAGGCCGCGCAGCACGGCCAAGCCCTGGCTGGCGAAGGCTTCGTTGAGTTCGATCACATCGAAGTCAGCGACCGCCAAACCCAAGCGCTCGCACAGCTTGCGCACTGCCGGTACCGGGCCGTAGCCCATGATCCGCGGCGCCACCCCGGCGCTGGCCATGCCTAGCACACGCGCTCTGGGTTTGAGGCCATGTTTTTTCACCGCCTCGGCCGACGCCAGGATCAGCGCCGCGGCGCCATCATTGACCCCCGATGCATTGCCGGCGGTGACGGTCTTGCCGTCACCATTGACCGGCTTCAATTTGCCCAGCGTTTCCAGGGTGGTGTCCGGGCGCAGGTGTTCGTCCTGATCAACCAGGGTGTCGCCCTTCTTGCCCTTGATCGTCACCGCGACTATTTCCTCGGCGAAGAAGCCTGCGGCCTGGGCGGCGGCGGCGCGCTGCTGGCTGCGCAAGGCGAAGGCGTCCTGATCCACGCGATTGATATTGCACTCGTCGGCGACGTTGTCGGCGGTCTGCGGCATGGCGTCGACGCCGTACTGGGCCTTCATCAGCGGGTTGATAAAGCGCCAGCCGATGGTGGTGTCCTCGATCTTCTGGCTGCGACCGTAGGCGCTATCGGCCTTGCCCATGACATAGGGCGCGCGCGACATCGACTCGACGCCGCCGGCGATCGCCAACTCCATCTCACCGCTGGCGATGGCGCGAAAGGCCGTACCGACCGCGTCCATGCCCGAAGCGCAGAGGCGATTGAGCGTCACCCCCGGCACGCTGTCCGGCAAACCGGCCAGCAACGCGGCCATGCGCGCAATGTTACGGTTGTCCTCGCCGGCCTGGTTGGCGCAGCCCATAAAAACTTCGTCTATCGCCGCCAAGTCCAGGAACGGATTGCGTTCGATCAGCGCCTTGAGCGGCACCGCGGCTAGGTCGTCGGCGCGCACCGCGGCCAAGCCGCCGCCGAAGCGACCGATGGCCGTGCGCACAGCGTCGCAGATATAGACGTCGCGGCTCATTCCTCACCCCCGGCCTGGCCATGGGCCGCGGCGGTACGGGCTTCCAGGGCACGCAACGCGGCCAGCTCGGCTTCAGTCGGCGCGGCGGTTTCGCCGAGATCGACGGCGAAGCGGATCTGCCAGCCGGTGGCTTCGATCACCTGCTCGCGAGTCACCCCCGGGTGCAGCGCGGTGACGATAAATTCATTGGTCTCGACTTCCGGCTCCATGATGCACAGGTCGGTGATGATGCCGACCGGCCCAGCACCCGGCAGACCCAAACGTTTGCGGTGGTCGCCGCCTTCGCCGTGACCGACCGAGGTGATAAAGGCCAGCTTGTCGACGAAGGTGCGGTGCGACTGTTTGAGGATGATCAGCACCTGCTTGGCACTGCCTGCGATCTCCGGCGCGCCGCCGGCGCCGGGCAGGCGCACTTTCGGCCGGTGGTAATCGCCGATCACCGTGGTGTTGATGTTGCCGTACTTGTCGACCTGCGCCGCGCCGAGGAAGCCGACGTCGATGCGCCCGCCCTGCAACCAATAACGGAAGATCTCGCCGGTCGGCACCACCGTATCGGCGGTTTCGGCCAGCTCGCCGTCACCGATAGACAACGGCAGCACGCTGGGTTTGGCGCCGATCGGGCCGGATTCGTAGATCAACACCACATCCGGCGACGAGGTCAGGCGCGCCAGGTTGGCGGCCTTGGATGGCAGGCCGATACCGACGAAGCACACCGCGCCGTTTCGCAGGCGGCGAGCGGCGGCCACGGTCATCATTTCACTGGTGCTGTAGGCGCTCATTATTTGGCCTCCTGCGATGCGGCCAGCTTGGCCTGGAACTCTCTAAAGTCGGCAGTGCCGCGAATATATTCGTCGATCCAGGCGCTGAAGCTTTCGCGGTCGCGGGCGATCGGATCCCAGGCCTGGTAGAAGCGGTTATCGCGCTCGGAATAACCCAGCGCGTAGGACGGATGGGCGCCGCCGGGCACGAGGCAAACCGCGGTCAGCGCCCAGCTCGGCAGCACGCAGGCGTTCATCGGCGCGTCGAGTTCATCGACGATTTCTTCGACGGTGACGATGCAGCGCTTGGCCGCCAGGGCCGCTTCCTTCTGCACGCCGAGAATGCCCCAGAGCAATACGTTGCCCTTGCGATCGGCCTTCTGCGCGTGGATCACGGTGACGTCCGGGCGCACGCTTGGCACTGCGGCAAGCTGCTCGCCGGTGAACGGGCACTCGATGAACTTGATTCGCGGATTGACCTTGAGCAGGTCCGAACCCTGATAACCGCGCAGCACGGCGAACGGTAGATTCGACGCTCCGGCGACATAGGCGTTGGCCATGGCCGCGTGGCTGTGCTCCTCGATTTCCAGCGGCTTGGGCCAGCCCTTCTCCACCGCGTCGCGCAGGCGATGCAGGGAACCGACGCCGGGGTTGCCGCCCCAGGAGAACACCAGCTTCTTCGCGCAACCGGCGCCGATCAGCAGGTCGTAGACCAGGTCCGGAGTCATGCGCACCAGGGTCAGCTCGCGCTTGTTCTGGCGGATGATCTCGTGGGCCGCCGCCGTCGGGATCAGATGGGTGAAACCTTCGAGGGCGATGGTGTCGCCGTCATTGACGAAGCGCTCTACGGCTTCGCCAAGGGAAATGAGTTCGGCCATGCTGCTGCTCTCACTGATTGAACGGTGCTACCGAGTCGAGGTAGCGAGTGAGGCAACAGTAGGGCCGGCACCAACGGCAAACAATCCGATAATCGATGTAGCGTTCGATTATCGAACACTACCGATATAGGGTCTCGCGACCCGAATCGTTTGCCGCTTTCCTTGGGCAGGGGGCGGGCGGTACTCCGCTTGAGCCGCAATTGACTTTGAAGGTGCTGAAAGCATCGCGGCTAAAGCCCCTCCCACGCAGCCCTGGCATAGAACCGACACATGAGGGTTGTCGCGACACCAGGAACCCGTCTTACAACGGACGAAACAGCTGGTCGCTCAATTCGCGGCTGGCGTTGAGCATGATCGGCAGAAAGCGCTTCTCCAGTTCGCCGACCGGCACCCGACCGGCATGGGTGCTGACGTTCATCGCCGCCAGCACATGGCCGCTGGAATCGCGCACCGGCACCGCGATCGAGCGCAGGCCCTGCTCCAGCTCCTGGTCGACGATGCACCAGCCCTGCTCGCGCACCTGCTGCAGGGCCGTCCACAAGGCGTCCGGGGTGTACAGGGTACGGCTGGTCTTGGCCTGTAATTCGGCGTGTTCGAGATAGTCGTGCAGGCTGGCATCGTCCAGCGCGGCCAACAGGATGCGGCCCATGGAGGTGCAATAGGCCGGCAACCGGCTGCCGACGCTGAGGTCCACCGAAATCAACCGTTGCGGGATAGCCGAGCGTGCCAGGTAAAGGACCTGCTCACCCTCCAAAGTGGCCAGGTTGCAGGCCTCGTGCAGCTGCTCGCTGATGCGGTCCAGATAGGGCTGGGCGGACACCGCCAACGGCGTCGACGACAGATAGGCATGGCCCAGGGTCAGCACCTTGGGCAGCAGCGAATAAGTGCGCCCGTCGGTGGTCGCGTAGCCCAGCTTCATCAGCGTATACAGGCAGCGGCGCACCGCGGCGCGGGGGATCTCGGTACGGTGGCTGATCTGCGCGATGGTCAGGTGGCGCTTGCGCTCCTGGAAGGCGTTGATTACCGCCAGGCCACGGGCCAGGGAGGTCATGAAGTTGGGATCGCCGGCGAATTCCTCGATGCGCTTGGCTGGCGACACATAGGGCGGCGGCGCCAGGCTGGACAGCGGCGGTCGGGTATCGCTCATGGAACCTCCGAGTGGGTGGGCAGCGTTTGGCGATTATCGAACCAGGGTGCGGTAATCGCAAACTGCACAGCCCACCCACTCTGCCGCTGGCGGCTCAGAAGTCGAAAAATACCGTCTCGCCCTCCCCCTGAATGCGCATATCGAAGCGGTAGGCCGGCTTGCCGTCGACCTCGCAGCGCCGGGCGATCAGGGTTTCCCGGCGTTGCGCTTGCTCGATCAGGTTGAGCACCGGATCCACGGCATTGGCTGCGGCTTCGTCATCGAAGTACAGGCGCGTCTGCAGGTGGATATTGATGCCGCGGGCGAACAGGCTGACGTTGATATGCGGCGCCATCGGCACCCCGGCGGCGTTGCGCACCACGCCGGGCTTGATCGTCTGCACCGTCCACTCGCTGCCGGCGTCGAAGCTGGTGGCGCTGCGGCCGAAGCCATTGAAGGCTTTTTCCGGGTCGAAGACCTCGTCGTAACGGCCCTGGTGATCGGCCTGCCACAGCTCCAGGAAGGAGTCGCGCACCAGATGGCCGTTGCCGTCGTAGACCTGGCCGATCAGCAGGACGTGTTCGCCGGGCGCCTCGGGCTTGGCCATCCGGTTCCAGATTTCCAGCTCGCGGGACGGGTTGCCGGCGGCGGCCAGGGCCAGGCCGATGTGCACATAGGGGCCGGCTGTTTGCGAAGGGGTTTCCGGCAGCAGTTGGACGGGCATGGGAATCCTCCTCAGGAATTTTCGAAATGGGTCTGACGCTGGCCACGCAGCACGATATCGAAGCGATAGGCCAGACAATCCATGGGGTTGGCCATGCCCATGTCGAGCCTGGCGATCAGCGTCTGTACCGCTTCCGGGTCGGCGATCGACTTGACGATCGGGCACAACGGGATCAGCGGGTCGCCCTCGAAATACAGCTGGGTGATCAGCCGGGTTGAGATCGACGGGCCGCTGATGGAGAAATGGATATGCGCCGGACGCCAGTCGTTCGGGCCGTTACGCCATGGGTAGGGGCCGGGCTTGACGGTACGGAAGCTGTAGCGCCCTTCGCTGTCGGTGAGGGCACGGCCGACGCCGCCGAAGTTGGGGTCGAGCGGTGCCAGGTAACGGTCGTTCTTGTGCCGATAACGGCCACCGGCGTTGGCCTGCCACATTTCCACCAGGGTATGCGGGATCGGCTTGCCGTACTGGTCCATGACCCGGCCGACGACGAGAATGCGCTCGCCCACCGGCAGGCCGCCATTATTGAAGTTGAGCAGCAGGTCGTTGTCGTGTTGGCCCAGCGTCAGGTGCGAAAAGTCCGGCCCGCTGGTCTCGGAAATCGATTGCGGAATGCTCACCAGCGCCTGGCGCGGCGAACGGGCGATCGAGGTCTTGTAGTCCGGGGTGAAGGCTTTCGGGTGCCAGTTACGGTCACGAATGACGAAGCGGCGGCTGTCCGCGTCGAGCATATCGAGCTCCTTTCGTTGGAGTGATGGAGGGGGCTAGGGTCAGCAGTTTCGATCAGCCGGCACTGGGCGAAAACTGAAAAGACGCCGAGCATCCATAACCCTATGGTTATGGATAACTGCCCTCCCGATAGTCCCGCCCTACCC